>NZ_JBMNUX010000021.1:0-22438 GCF_050946515.1 Tractidigestivibacter sp. | reverse complement strand
CGGATCAGGTCTTCGGGTCGCGACGCGCGCGCCGCCTCTCAGCCAGGCTTTCCCCAGCTCCCCGTTTTACGTGGTTGAGTGTAGCACGAGTGCGCGCGGGTGGAGGGAGTCGCTTCAGTTTCCCCTTCTTAGCACTGACAGATACCGTGCCGGGATGGGGTCCGCAAGCCACACCTTGTCGTTGCCGACATAAAAGTTGATTCCATCACGGGAGGCAGTCGCCGCATCTACAACAAGCACTACCGGGTGCGAGTCCCTTCTCATGCCAACGCTCACGGCAGTCTCTATGTCCACGGAGAGGTGCACGTACTGGCGCGACATGGGCTTGAGCCCCTCAGCCATGATGGCGTCGAGGAAACGCCGCGCGGTCCCGTGATAGAGCGTGGGCGGCGGGGTTGTGCGCTCCTTTACCACGTGCTTCGAAGCGGAGTGGCCATACAGGGCGCGAATCTTCCCGTCACGCATCTCGTGGCGCGCCTTGGCCGAGCGAGCAATCATCTCTGCCAAGTCGTCCTCCGTCACGGGACGGCCGTAGCGACCCTCCTTGTTGAGCGCCGACAGCAGCTGATCTATGGGAACAAACCCCTGCTCGTCCAGCACAAGGCCGTACTTCTCGGGAGCATGGCGCAGCGCGTAGGAGACCTCCTTGCTCAGAGCGATGTAGTCCATGGTCGCGTCCCTTCACTCGCCATCCACGTCAAACGGTAACACGCATGCGGGAGGAACTTCTCTGTTTGCCACCGTTTTCAGCCCTTGCCATTCGCCCGAAGAAAGCCGCCGTTCGCTGAAATTGAGTCAATGATTCAAAAATTGTTGAATTGTTATTCTATTTTCATTCACAAGAGAGTGAATCAGCTGTTCACCAACACTGGCTGTGTACCAAGGACGAAGGAGAGAAGATGGCAGATTCTTACGAGGCTTTGGCCAAAACCATCGTCGAAGGCGTCGGGGGCGTCCAGAACGTGCGTGGCCTCACCCACTGCGTGACGCGTCTGCGCTTTACGCTGGCAGATCCCAAGCTGGCAGATACCGAAAAGCTCCAGAGCACCGACGGGGTCATGACGGTTATCCAGGCCGGCGGTCAGTACCAAGTTGTCATCGGCAACAAGGTCACGAGCGTCTACGACGCCATTCTCAACCAGTACGACATCAAGGGCGAAGGCGAGGTCGAGCCCGACCCCGGCCAAAACGACCTTGCCAATGCAGACGACAAGAAGGACAACACGGTCAGCAGGCTCATGGGAGTCATGTCCTCGATCCTGATGCCGACGCTGCCCGTCCTCACGGCCGCAGGCATCATCAAAGGTCTAACCGCCCTCTTTGCGGCGCTCAACGTCCTTGACACCACCTCCGGCGTCTACATGATCATGTACGCTGCCGGCGACGGCTTCTTCTACTTCCTGCCCATCATGCTTGGCTACACCTCCGCCAAGCACTTCAAGTGCAACGAGTTCCTCGGAGCCGCAATCGGCGCCGCCCTGGTCTACCCCGACATGGTGAACATCGCTTCAACTCTTGATGTTGCCGGGTCCCTCTTCGAGGGCACCCCGTTCCAGATGGACTACTACAACACCTTCTTCGGCATCCCCGTGATCATGCCCGGCAGCGGCTACACC
This sequence comes from Tractidigestivibacter sp., assembly GCF_050946515.1. GTDB lineage: Bacteria > Actinomycetota > Coriobacteriia > Coriobacteriales > Atopobiaceae > Tractidigestivibacter. The sequence continues at coordinate 20,822 of NZ_JBMNUX010000021.1, read as the reverse complement.
TCCTCCGTCGTGCCCATCATGATTGCCGTCTGGTTTGCGTCCAAGCTCGAGCACTTCTTCAAGAAGCACCTCGGCGAGATGATCCGCGACCTCCTTACCCCGCTTCTGGTTCTTGCCATCAGCGTCCCCGTCACCTACCTCGTGATTGGCCCCGTCGTCCAGGGCATCTGCGGCGTCATCTTCATGCTCATCTCCGCGCTCTTCAACGCCGGCCTTGTTGGCGGACTTATCGGCGGCGCCCTTATCGGTGGCGGCTTTGGCGTCCTCGTCATGTTCGGCCTGCACTGGGTCGTCATCTCCCTCGGCCTCTCCAACATCGCCCTTGCCGGCTTTGACTACGTCATGGCAGCTGGCGGAATCGGTCCCATGATCGGCATGGCACAGGGCCTCTGCATCACGCTTCGCACCCGCTCCAAGAAGGTTCGCGACCTTGCCCTGCCGTCGTTCCTCTCGCAGGTCATGGGCGTTGGCGAGCCCCTCATGTACTCGATCTTGATCCCTCTGAAGAAGCCCTACGCCATCAACATCCTGGGCGGCGCCATCGGTGGAGCCATCATCGGCGCGCTCAAGGGGAAGATCTACGTCTTCGGCGGGTCCGGCCTGTTTGGGCTTGCCAACTACGTCGACCCCTCTGGTGACCCGACGAACTTCATCAACTGCTGCATCGGCATCGCAGTCGGCATGGTCGCGACGTTCATCATCCAGTGGTTCGCGTACGACTTCGAGGCCGAGAAGCGCGTCATCGGCGAGTAGTCCTTCTGCCGGGCGCGGCGATCGCCTTGGCCCGCGCGTCGCGCAAAACCTTCGCGCCAAGAACGTATGCTAGCGGGGCCGGCCTTTTGGTCGGCCCCATTGGAAAGGAACCTCATGACTGACAATGCGCTCACCATCTCCGCCAACGACTTCAAGCCCATGACCTTCTCACTTGACGGGCGCACCCTGCGGATTCGCGCACTTCTAAACCACCCCTACTGCGCGCGACCCCTCGACCCCATCCAGCGCATCAACATTTACGCTCCCGAGGAGTACTTCGTTGGCGGGTCAGTCTCTGGCTACACCTCCCACACGGCTCCGGTCTTTGTGCCGAGCACCGTTGGCGGCTACCTTCCCGGACCTGCGGCAACGCCGGGACCGGGGCGCTTCAGCGCAACGAACTCTGTCTTCGAGGCTCTGGCGCACGGCTATGTGGTGGCAGGAATCGGCGTGAGAGGGCGCACGTCAGGCGAGGCCTCGAGCGAGTTCTTCGAGGGCAGCACGACCGAGAGCGCAACGACTGCGACGGGGCGCCTTGTTGGCCGCGCGCCCGCTTTCATCGTTGACCTGAAGGCTGGCATCCGCTTTCTGCGCCACAACCGCGAGGCGATCCCTGGCTCCTTGGAGAGGATTGTCACAAACGGCACCTCGGCAGGCGGCGCGCACTCGGCGCTTGCCGGAACGTCTGGCGACGTGGACCTCTACGACAGCGAGCTCGAGCGCATTGACGCCATCATGGACGAGTCCGACGCCGTTTTCGCAGCAAGCTGCTACTGCCCTATCCACAACCTTGAGCACGCCGACGCCGCGTACGAATGGCAGTTCAGGGGCATCGCCGACTGCCACTTCACCCATTTTCGCAAGCGGGACGGCAAGGTGGTCAAGCTGAGCGACGACTCCGTGCTCACGCCGCGGCAGATGGCGATTTCCGAGGAGCTCGCAGACGCCTTCCCGGCCTACGTGAACAGCCTGGGGCTTACCGACGAGTCGGGCGCGGCGCTCACCTTGGCGCAGGACGGGACGGGGGCGTTTCTCGACTATCTGACGGGGCTTCTTTGTGCCTCGGCCCAAAGGGAGCTTGACACCCGCGACTCCGAGACGCGGCTGGCAGCGCTCATGACCGAAGGCGCCAACGTTGACCGTCAAAGCTGCCTTTCCATTGAGAATGGGCAGGTAACCGGACTTGACTGGCCTGCATTCGTAAGGTCCATTACGCGCATGAAGCCTTGCCCCGCCTTCGACGGGCTTGACCTCGGGACGCCGGAGAACCAGGAGTTTGGCGACGAGCGGGTCTACGCGCGCCACTTCACCGCCTTCTCGCAGGAGCACAGCACCGTTGACGCGGAGCTCGCGGACCCAAAAATCGTCCGGATGATGAATCCGCTGAGCTTTGTGGATTCGCCCGGATGCGCGCAGCACTTCCGCATTCGCCATGGCTCGCATGACCGCGACACCTCGCTCTCCATCCCGGCGATTCTTGCCCTCAAACTGATGGACGCGGGCAAGGACGTCGACTTCGCGCTTCCCTGGGGGCTTCCCCACAGCGGAGACTATGACCTCGCCGATCTCTTCGCGTGGATTGACCGCCTCTGCCTGCAGTGATTTGACGCCGCGGAAAGCTGGACAATAATGGAATACGCCGGTCTCGGCACCCATCGCAGCGGCAACTGCGGCGCCGCCGGCAGCGCCGGAAACAAGCAGGAATCACGTCGAGGGGACTTCCTGATGGATGTCTTTGACCAAATGGAGCTCCACAAGGACTCGTTGACGCCAGCGGAGCAGGCGGTGGGGCGCATCGTGAAAAAGAGCCCCGATGCAATCCTTGGATGCACGAGCAACGAGCTCGCCCGTCGCTATGGCGTGTCGCAGAGCGCCGTCAGCCGCTTCTGCAAGAAGCTTGGCTATGCGGGCTACGGGGACTTTCGCATGGAGCTCCACAAGGCGCTGACCCTTCGAAGGTTCGGCGACCAGTCAAACCAGCAGCTGGACTACAGAGCTTGCCTCAACCAGCTTATGGAGGCGACATACGAAAGCGTCGGCGCAGAGACCTTCCGAAACTTCTACCAGCAGATGTCCGCCGCCACGAACGTCTACGTGCTGGGAAGCGGACAGAGCAGCATTCCCGCCCGAATGCTGGTCGGCCGCCTTATGGAGGACACGATGCCCGCTCACTACGTCGAGCTTGGCTACGACGTCGAGACCCTGCACTGCACCACCAACAAGGACGAGGTGGTGATCTTCTCGTCGAAGAACGACACGTTCCGCCAGCTTCTGGTGACGGCGTCGACCATCGAGCCAGAGCGGCGGCCGCGCATCACCCTGATCACGAACACAGAAAAGCACCCCCTGCGAAAGCTCTGCGACCAGGTAATCCTGCTTCCCACGTGGTCGTCGCTCAAGCTTCCCCTCTATTTGGAGCCGCAGTACTCCATGATCTTCTTCTGCATGCTGATAGGCTCTCAGGCCGCGGCGCGCGATGGCCGCTCGGAATCTTTTAGCAGCTCCCTGTAAGATTGCTTGATCTGCCGTTGTGAGGTCGAGCTATTGGGTAGCTTAGGTACCACCAAGGAGGGGGTGCCTATGGCGGAGAGGGAGCTTCTTGTTGGCTTTGAGTCAGCTTTGTCATTCTGGCGCACGGTGAGGGCCGCGGGCTTGGGCGACAACGGCACCGCGCTTGCGACGGACGGACACGTCTTTGGCTCGCAGCAGCTGCCAGTCCCCGAGCGCGTGGGCTTTGCCCTCAGGTGCTGCAACGCCGACCGGCCCCTCCATATTGTTGTGCCCTCAATCGGCAAGCGTACGAGCCTCGTTTCCGCGCAGGAGCACGTCTGGTCGGGAGTCACCAAGCGAGGCGACCTCTTGGGAATGGGGCAAGGCGTGAGCTTCTATGAAATGCCAGCCACATTTGTCCAGCTGGGCATGGTCATGACAGACATAGAGCTTGCGCAAGTGGCCAACGAGATGATGGGGACCTACGGCCTTACCCCTTGGGCAGACGAAAGCCGCGTGCAGGACATCAAGCCCCTGGTCTCGTATGCCGAGCTTCAAGAGTATGCCCTTGCGGCCAAGGCGGCTGGCGTCCGAGGCGCAACAAGGGCATGCCATGCGCTCGAGCTCGCGACGCCCGGGTCAAACTCCCCGCGCGAAACGGACGTCGCCGTGTTCATGAAGCTCTCTAGGCGCAAAGGTGGCGCCGAGCTCGGCGGGTTTGTGATGAACGAGCCCATCCACGTGCCTGACGAGTACAAGAGCCTGGCAGGTCAGAGCACCATATCCCCTGACTTCTGCTGGACCAGGCAAAAGGTCTCGCAGGAATACGACAGCGACGAGGACCACCTGACCTCACGCGCCAAAACGACCGACGAGCGCAGGCGGCAGACTCTGGAAGCTATGGGATATCGGGTGTTCGTCTTAACGAATGGCATCTTGCGAAGCAACTCTGCGTTCAACGCCTACCTGAGAGAGCTTGAGGTAGCGCTTGGGCTCAGGAGGCGCGCGCTTTCCAGCCATGCGCTGGATCTTCGGCGTAATCTTCGCGAGCAGCTGTTTGGACCGGAGCTCGCAAGCGAGGCGCTTAGAGAACTCAACGGACACTAGGGAGGACGCTCGTGCACCGAACTCGCCTTAGTGCGAAAAATCTTCCGTCCTTTGCACCGAACTCGCCTTAGTGCAGGCCCTCCCAAGCGCTTGCGCCGCCCACTTGACTCGACACGAAAATGGCAAGCTACGTTTCCGCAGGTAGATGGGTTACACGATTTCTTTCAAGAAACGATGCTCCGCCAGAGCCCCGTCAAGGGCCTGCACTAAGGCGAGTTCGGTGCAGCGAGGAAGAAAAAGTCTGCACTAAGGCGAGTTCGGTGCAGTGCCGCCATGCCGATTGGCTACGCTGATGGCCAATTCCAGGGCAAACAAGGACACCGCGAGCGCGCCTGGCGGCGCGTGGTACCCTTGCACGCGGCAATAGGCAAAAATTCGTCTGGGGCACCATGTCATCAACATCAATCAGCGCTGGTAAGGCGCGACTTTGCGTCGCGCTCCTTGTATTGCTTGGATTTTCTCTTGGCTGCTCGGAGTTCGTGGTCATCGGCATCGAAAGCGAGCTGGCAGCGGACTTCAACGTCTCTCTTTCGACGGCAGGGCAGCTCATCAGCTCGTTTTCCCTCGCATATGCTGTGCTAACTCCGTTGCTCACCCTCTCAACGGGACGCTTCCGACGCTTCCAGCTGCTAGTAGCCTACGCAGCGATCTTCTGCATCGGCAACATCGTGAGCGCGCTCGCGCAAAACTTTGAGGTCCTGCTGGCAGCCCGAATTGTTCTGGGATCGGTCTCCGGCGCACTGCTAGCCGTCGGCGTCACCTTCATCCCCGAGCTGGTCGACGCCAAGCGCTCCTCCATCGTTCTCTCGATCGTCTATGCCGCTTTCTCAGTAGCGATGATCATCGTGACCTCTGTCGGCAAAATCCTAGCCGACACTTTGGACTGGCACTACGCCATGTACGGCACCCTCGTGATGGCGGTCGCGACCTGTGCGGCACTCATCGCGCTCATGCCGCGCACCGGCGCCACCGACGAGCCCGCCACCTTTGGCGAGCAGGCACGCCTCCTCGCCGAGCCTTGCGTCATCTCCGGCATTCTGATCTTCGTCTTTGGCGTCGGCTCAATCTACACGCTCTATGGCTACATCACCCCGTACCTGCAGGACATCCTGGGCATGGACACCATGCAAGCAAGCGCCACGCTCATGGCCTACGGAGCCGTAACGTTTTTCTCAAACCTGCTCGGTGGCTGGATCGACTCGCGCTTTGGCATCCGCGCCCTCGTCGTAACGTTCATCCTCCAAGCGGCAACCCTCATGGGAATCTACCTTGTGGGACCCGCAATGCCCGAGGCAATCATCCTGATCTTCGTGATGGCCCTTCTGATGTACTCCTTCTCAATCTCGTGCATCTCGCTCTTCATGGCCGTCGCGCGCCGCCGCCACCCCAAAGCGCTCACGCTGGCAAGCTCCCTCGAGCCGATGTCCTTCAACGTGGGCATCTCGTTTGGCACGGCCGTCGGCGGGACCGTCGTTTCCTCAGCGGGCCTAGCCCAGCTCGGAGCCGTTGGCGCCATATTGGCGCTTGTAGCTTCGGCCCTCTCTGCCATCACCTACGCCCTTGGTCGCCGCACTCCGCTAAACTCGTAAAAGCCCACACAACAGCGGGCGGCAAAGGAGGATCCATGTCGTTGGGCAAGCTGTTCCACAAGTTCGGTAAGGAGCCTCGTCGCTCGCAGGCGAATGGCGAGAATGGTCACCGCTCGAGCGCCCAAGCCAACATTGCGCCCCTCACAGACGCCAACGGCCAGCCGCTCCCAATCCCTGACGGCGGCGTCACACTTCCCGTTGCCGAGAATTGCCGCGAGCTGGGCGGCTACCCCACTCCTGATGGCGGAACCACGCTGACGCACCGCTTCCTGCGCTCCGGCTCGACATCAATGTTGCGTGGGAAAGACCTTTCCTACCTGCTGAAATACGGAGTTAGGCGCGTGGTTGACCTACGCAGCCAGTACGAGGTGGATCGCGAGCCCGACCGCCTTGCCTCTTCGTCCAAAATCAATTACGTAAACATCCCGCTCTACGGGCAGAACCTGCACGACAAGCGCCTCGACCGCGTCTCTTCCAAAGACGACTACCTGACCAGCGGATATTTGCGGATGCTGGGCAACCACGAAGCCGTCCGCCAAATCTTTACCTTCTTTTCCGAGGCAAATGACGACGAGTGCGTGCTCTTTCACTGCGCAGCCGGCATGGACCGCACGGGCATTACGGCAATGCTGCTGCTAGGCGCCGCGGGCATCGACAAGCACTACATCATCGCTGACTATATCTATTCCTTTGGCAGCAAGGAATCCGTTGACGCCTATCTCTGGCAGGGAGCAAAGCCTTCGTGGAACAGCACGATCCAGTTCAAGCACATTATCGAGACGGTCTACCTTCGCCTTTGCGAGGCCTACGGTACCCCTGCCGACTACCTGCTTGAATGCGGTCTGATGCCCGAGCAGATCCGTGCCGTTCGCGAGCACCTCATGGGGCGCCAGGGCAACTAGCGGGTCGGCAGCTCCTTGCGGACGGTATGAAGCAGCATCTTGAGCGCCGCGCGCCTCCCCTGCTCCTCGGCATCCTTCTCGTATAGGGCAAACCTTCTGGTAAGCTTGCTCGCCCTGGGACGGTAGCACGTGGTCAGCGCCATGTCCTTCTCTGCCTGCGACAAGTGCCCGCGCGGCTCCATGCTCCTGACGTCCTCTGCGCTCCAGTACCTCTGCAGCACCTTGAGCAGCGCCTGGGCAACCTCCTGGTACTCGTCGTCGCTCAGCCTCAGCGCATCGCGCTGGACGAAGCGCATGGCAAAGCCGATAATATCGGGACCGTTACCCTCGATGAAGCCCCCGCGCTCCCAGTCGCGCAGGATGCTGTCGACAATTCCCACGTGCTTGAGCATCATCACGTGCCTGTCCGTGAGCGCCGAAGACATGGCCGAGCCGTCGCGCGTCACTCGATACTGGTAGAGCTTGGCAGAAGAAAAGGCAATCTTCTTGGCGCGCGGATAGAGCGCAAACTGCAGCTGCGTGTCCTCGCCCAAGCGGAGGCTCTCGTCAAAAAGAACGCCGGCATCGCGCATGAAAGAAAGCCGGACGGCCGTCCTCCACGCGTAAGGCCACGACTTCTCAGAAAAGAGGACGTCCGTCGAGAACTCATCGTAGACAACGTCGCGGGGCGAGAGCATGTCCTCGCTCCAGGGGTCTTGCGCTCCCTCGGGCCAAAGCATTCCGCCAAAGGTGACGATGTCCGCCCCGGTTTCGTCAAAGCGGTCGACCACGGTCTGGAACGCATCGGGAGTAAAGCGGTCGTCTGCGTCAAGCGTAAAGAGGAACTCGCCCGTCGCATGCTTGATGCCATTATTCCTAGCTGCGGAAACTCCCCTATTGGGCTGGTCAACCACGTGGATTCGAGAATCCCGCGCCTCCCACGACCGGAGCTCCTCGAGCGTATCGTCGGTCGAGCCATCGTTGACGCAGATGACCTCGAAGTCGCCGAACGTCTGGTCCTCAAGGGCCCCCAGGCTCCAATCGAGGTACTGCTGAACGTTGTAGCAAGGTACGACCACAGAGATGCGACTCACGAAACTGCCCCTTTGCAAAGATGCCAGAAAGACGGAACCCAAACAGAGCGCGGCCAGCAGCAGCCGAAAGGCGCCTGCCAGCTACTTAATGTCAAAGACGTGCATCACGTAGCGAAGCCCGCCCGCGTTCCAATAGTTCTTGAACGTCTCGATCTTGCTTGGGCTGGTCCTGCTGGCCTCGTGCGCCGCGAAGAAGCTCGGGTCGTTGATGATGTCCTGGACCTCTTGGATCGAGGTCTCGTCGAAATACCTGAAGTCGCCAAAGTCGGCGCCTCCCAGCGGAAGACGCTTCTTGTAGGGCTTGGCCGGAATGCACCCGCGGTCGACCTCTTCGCGCATCTCCTGCGAGAAGCGCTCCAAGAACTGCGGCTTGAGCTCGACGGACAGGCGCTCGTAGTTCCAGCGGTAGTTGAGGTACTTCACGTACGCACGAACCGGGTCGAGGGCGGGCTTCAGGTCCGGGCGATCGTGGTCAAGGAAGCGCTTCATCTCGGCATGCTCGTCGCACAGGCAGAAGACCTTGCCAGGCGAATTGATGGACGACTTCTCGTTGTCCTGGCGATAGTGGAGAAATGCGCGGCCCGAATATGCTAGGCGCTTCGCGCAAGAGAACGCCTTGAACGTGAAGCTCGTGTCCTGGAAAGACGCGCCAGGCGTGGGGAGGAATCGGATGTGGTTCTCCTCGATGAAGCTGCGAAGGTAAAGCGCCGACCAGATGGACGCCTTGGCCCAGAAGATTGACGGGAAGTCGATGGGTGCGTGGGGGCCCATCAGAATCATCTCGGGCGTGGCCAGCTCAAAGTAGAGGTTGTGGCGCCAGGTGTGGTCGGCCGTGGGCTTTGACCAATACAGCCAGAAGTTGCACTTGAGAATCTGCAGCTGCTGGCGCTCGGCCTCTCCGACCATGTACTCGAGCGCGTCCGGGTCCATGAAGTCGTCGGACTCAAGGATGGCGATGTACTTGCCGCGCGCCTGCTCAAGGCCCTTGTTCATGGAGTCGCCATAGCCCGAGTTGGCCTTGTCGATCATATGAAAGCGCGGGTCGGAGTCGACGTAGGAGCGAATGATGTCGGCCGAGGAGTCAGTGGAGCCGTCGTTGATGCAGATTGCCTCAAAATCTGTGTAGGTCTGGGCCTTCAGAGACCCCAAGCACTGGTCAAGGTACTTCTCGACGTTGCAAATAGGGATAAGCACGGAAACCATTGGTGCAGTCTCGCTCACAAGAACCTCCATTTTTTCTAGACTCCACCGCCAGAAAGTAGCCGACGGCGCGAGATGCTACGCATTACGACATCTTAGGCACGCTGGCGAGGCTTCGCCAGTGCTCCATCTACCATATCAGCGGTGTCTCGCGAAGTCAGTGCCTTTAAGGGCGAGAGGTCGCAAGCGAGGGACCGCAAGCGAAACAATACCGCAGTTTAGCCGCGCCGTCCGCTCCATGGCCTGAAAACCACTATGTGCACCAAGTAGCTGGCAACCATCGAGGATGAGCTCGCGCAAGCCACCGACTAGTCCCCAATCTTGTAGAGCCGCATGTCCCCCTCTGAGAGCACCACGGTAAAGCCAGGGGTGTCGTCAGAGACGCTCTCGATGCCCTCCCACTGGTCGGGATAGTAGCTCCACAGCCGAGCGCGCGTCTCGCCCGTAGAATCGTCGGACCCTTGATCAAGAACAAGCAGGTAATGGGCGCCAAGGCTGTCGACGGCGTCTTTGACCTCCTGGCTGTTGCCGTAGCTGCTCAGGCTGTGGCGAATGGTCCAGCTTGCCTCCTCCTCGTTCTCTTTGCTCGCAACGGCAAAGGGACGATAGAAGAGGTTGGCATCGTCGAGGGCATACAAAAGGCCGCTGCCGTCGTTCGGCGAGTTGATAATCAGCTCGTCCTCGCCGACAAGCTCCTCTGCCTTGCGAGCAAAGGCAAGCTCTTCGTCCGTAAGAACTCGGTTGCTCTCGTCATGCCACTCGTAGTCAAGCGTGTTGACCAAGGAGCCGAACGGCGTGCTCGTGTTCCTGCGAGCATTGCCGGGCAAGTAGAGCGGGAAATATGCGTCGAGCGCCACCGCGAGAATCAGCGCTGAGCTCAGGACCTCGGGAAGCGCGCCGTTGTTGCGAGCATGGCTTCCCCTGCGAGAAAGCAGCTTCTTCAACGCGGAAACCAGCCAGGCAAAGCCCAGCGCCGAAAGCGGAATGGCGACAATCGTGAGGTTCGCTGCAAGACGGTGCGGGTCGCAGTAGAAGAACCCTCCCAAGATGTGCTTGAGTATTCCGTCGCGCGACACATCAATCACGTAGCAAATGGCCAAGAAGGCGTACGAGAAGGGCAGCCACCTGAGCCGTTTGTCGCAGAGCGCCACGATTGCGCCAACAATCACGAGCGCGGCGAGAAGGTACTGGGGAACACCCATCTGCATCGACAGGTCGAGGACCGAGACCGCCGCGGCTTTCATGCCCGAAGTCGCTGTCCAGCCGTCAAACGTAACGGTAGACCGCATGACAGGCAGAGCGCAGCACCCCAACCAGATGGCAGCAACTAGCACGAACGTGAGCGTGCCGCCGAGGACGGGATGCGGCGCTCGACGTCCGTTCTCGCGAGCACGGCGGCAAAGCCCCGCCACGTCCCAAACAAGGTAGGCGGCGAGAATTGCCGCCATGGTGAATATGCCGTTCGGCTGGGTCAAAACGATAGCGACGCAGCCGACGAAAAACTCTACAAGCGAGCGCACGCGGACGCGGGCGGTCGACTCAATGCGCGTGAGCTCTATGAAGGCAGTCATCACGGCTGGCACAAGGGCATTTGTCACCAAGTTGGGATACAGCGGCCCCCAAACGACAAAGCACCACGGATAGCCAGTGAAGGCAACGCAAAGGATTGCCCCGAGAAAAATGCAGAGGCGATTCTCGGGAAAGAGGTGGCGAACCAGACAGCACATAGACGTGGGGAACACGAATGCGCAGGTCACGATGTTCACGGCATTCTCAGAGGCCATGACCGAGATGCCGGCCACCTGTACCGACAGCGCACAAAGAGAATGATAGAGGCTCGGGTAGAACGAGGAGGTGACAAAGTAGGGCTGCTCCTCATTCGCAAGGTAGTACGCCGATCCGGTGGGCATGAAGTCGGCTCTGTCGACAAAAGTCCGAATCTGAGACAAATGGAAGGTGTTGTCGTACATCTGCAAGAACTCGTCAGGGGACTGCATTGACAGCACATACAGCAGAAACGTAGCCAAGATCCCGACGCACACGTATGCCAAAACGGCGAGAAGCTCATCAGCCGGCTTTGCGGAGACCTTGCTCTTTTGGGTATTGGCACCCGATCTTCTGTGCATAAGCGCGTGCACAGAATACATCACGATGGCCACCACAGCGCCCGGCCCCACGACGGTAATCCAAGACGCGGAAACCCCGAGAAGCGACGCCACGATGCTGTTGATGCCGACAACGGCAACGCCATAGACTGGAGCTCCGCATATGGAATCGCCCCATGAAAGACCAAGCGACCTCAGCGCCAAAAGACCGGGCACGTAGAGAATGACCACCAAAAATAGAATAGCAAGCGCAAACGAGACCCACACGAAGCCTCAGCCACCTCCAGAACCGGGGCGGCCGTACGTCTCGACCGCCAATTCCCATGCGGCCAAGGGCACATCACGGGCCTGAATGAAGACGGGACCGACCCTTACGGCCGAGCCCCGTCTCGAAAGACTAACACATACGCTGTCGGTTCCAGCCTGCCAGACAAACGCTTCACGCAGACTGTCCGCCGCCGCGCTCCACGATCTAGGCGTCGCGCTGCTCACGCTGGACGAGAAACGCCTCCACCTCGCTGCGCGTGGGCATGGCGGCCTGGGCCCCTACGCGCGTTGCGGCAAGCGCGCCGGCAGCGCTCGCAAAGCGCATCGAGCCCTCAACGCTGCTGCCAGACGCCACGCATGCGGCAAGAGCGCCCAGGTAGGCGTCGCCTGCGCCCGTGGAGTCGACGGCCTTGACCTCAAAGCCGCTCACGTTTGTCATCTCGTCGCCAGAAAGGGCAACGGACCCGCGGCTTCCCAGCGTGATGATGACCGTCTTCACGCCGCGAGCGCTCAGCTTCATCAGGGCGTGCGTGCAGCCCTTCTCGGTGTCGGGCGAAATTCCGGTAAGAGCCTCGCACTCCACCTCGTTCACGCAGATCAGGTCGACAAACTGGTAGATGTCGGAGGGCAGCTCGCAGGCAGGCGCCGCGTTCAGTATGGTGTAGAAGCCAAACTCCTTGGCATAGGCAATCGAGTCGAGCGTGGTCGCGAGGTTGCACTCGAGCTGGGTCAGGAAGACGTTGCCCTCCCCTTCCAGGTCTTCTATGGCATGGCAGACCTGGTCAACCTGCGCGAGCGCGTTGGCGCCCGGGTCGACCACGATGCGGTTCTCGCCGTGGGAGCGCACGATGGTGGCCGTGCCGGTGTGCACGTTAGACATGGCTTGCACGCGCTCGAGAAGCACGCCGGAATCCACCAGCGACTGCAGCATCTTGGTTCCCAGCGAGTCCTTGCCCACGGCTCCCACCATGTGCGTGGTGGCCCCCATGCGCGCGGCGGCGACGGCCTGGTTTGCGCCCTTGCCGCCCGGCGTGCTCACAAAGCCGCGCCCAAGCACCGTCTCGCCAGCCTGCGGAAATGCGTCGCATTCAACGGAAAGGTCCATGTTGAGCGACCCGAACACAACGACCTTGCCCATCCTTGCTCCTCTCGCCGGCGAGCGCCAGCAGCTACGACTCCTCGACTTGGCCAGACATCAGCCGGTCGTACATCACCTTGTTTGCCGCGAGCTCCTCGGTGTCGTCCAGCGGCTCGAGCGAGCCGTCGCCATACTTGCGCTCGAGCGCCCGCGAGATGAGCCAGTCTGCCACGCCGGGGTTCTTTGGCAGCAGAGGGCCGTGCACGTAGGTGCCCAGCACGTTCTTGTAGAGAACGCCCTCGTAGCCGGTCTTTCCGTCGTTTCCGTGACCGTAGAGCACGCGACCCAGCGGCTTGACGCCCTCGCCCAGGTGCGTGCGGCCGCCATGGTTCTCGTAGCCCACGATCGGCTGCGGCGAGACCTCGCTCTCGACGACGATGTTGCCAATCAGGCGCGGGTCGTCGTGGTCGGTGTAGAGGTCGACGAGCGAGAGGCCCTCGACCTTCTCGTCAGCCATGAGGTAGCTCGAGCCAAGCAGCTGGTAGCCACCGCAGACGGCAGCAAGCACGCCGCCGTCCTCGACAAACGCCGCAAGCTCGTCGCGCTCGGCGAGCAGCTTGTCGCACACGATCTTCTGCTCGCGGTCTGAGCCGCCGCCGATGAAGGCGATGTCCACGTCGGCAAACGTCGGCCTGTCGTCTACGTGCACCTCCATGATGTCCGGCGTGATGCCGCGCCACTCCATGCGCTTGCGCAGGCACAGGATGTTGCCGGAGTCGCCGTAGAGGTTGAGCAGCTCGGGATACAGGTGCGCCACCTTGAGGGTGCGCCCGGACGCCTTTGCGCCAAAGTGGTCGGCTGTGCTAGACATGGCGCGCCCCCATCTTCTCAAGCTCGGCCTTTGCCGGCCAGAGCGCCGAATAGTTGCAAAGCACGTAGAGCGGCCTGTTGAGCGGGGTGTCGCCAAGACGCCCCAGCGCCTCGGTGACGCTGGAGACAACCGGCGCCTTGATGCCGGCGTACTTCATGCGCACCTGCACGTCGTTGGCGCGGTGCCCGCCGGCAAAGGCGATCAGGCTGGGGTCGTCGGCAAAGCGCTCGAAGTCGACGTCCCAGATCCACGAGATGTCCTTGCCGTCGTTGAAGTCGTCGTTGATCACGAACATGACGGCCTTGTCGCGGGTGTCTGTCTGCAGAAGCGAGATGTTCTGGTTGAATCCCGTGGGGTTCTTCGCCAGGTTCAAGATGACCTCGCGCCCGCCGATCGAGAAGTGCTGAAGCCGTCCGTTCTCGGGATGGTAGTCGTTCAGCACCTCCTGGAACTGCTCCGGCGAGACGCCGAACAGGTGCGAGACCGACGCCGCGGCGAGCAGGTTGTACACCATGTACACGCCGCCGAAGCCAGCGCTCACGTGCCCGCCGGTGCCGTCCGAGAACGACACCTCAAACGACACGCCGCTGGGGTCGACCACCACGCCGGTGGCGACAAAGTCGAGCTTCGGGCGCGCGAAGTCGCCATTGGGGCAGCGGAACGCGCCCAGCTGGGCGTAGGCGCGGTAGTCATACTCAAGCTCCGCGCCGCACACCTGGCAGAAGCGCGCCTCGGGCACGCGGTCGGGCGGCAGGTGCAGGTCTTCGCCGATGCCAAACGAGAGCACCTCGGTGCCTTGGGCCTTTGCGCGGACGGCAACGCCCATGGAGAGCGGGTCATCGCCGCACACGAGCAGCTTCGTCTCGGGAGAAGAGGCGAGCGCCTTAACGATGGTGTCCTGCACGCGGTCGATTTCCCCGGCGCGGTCGAGCTGGTCACGAAAGAGGTTGAGAAGCACGAGGTAGCGCGGATGCAGCTGCGAGAGAATCGCAGGCGTCGAGAGCTCGTCGGCCTCGATCACGGCGACGTCCGCCCTTGACCCAGGCAGAAGAGCCGCGGCGACGCCCGGCGCCATGTTGGCGCCAGCCCTGTTGCAAAGCACCGTGCGACCGGAGCGCTCGATGGCGTTGGCGATGATGTTGTTCGTTGTGGTCTTGCCGTTGGTTCCGCAGACGACAACGGAGCCCTCCCCCACCTTTCCGGCGAGGTCGGATATGACTGTGGGGTCGATTGCCATGGCGACGCGACCCGGCATTTGGGACGCGGAGCGATGCAGGACCGACCTCAGAGCCCATGTTGTTGCCCGGCCAAGACCGACGGCGACGGAGCTTCTGAAGCTCATGCGTTAGCCCTCCTTGGCGACGGCGCTCTTCTTGGAAGCGGTCGCGGAATCTGTGTCGGGCTTGGACGGCTCGCCTTTCTGGGGCGATGGCGCGGCGGCGGGAGCAGGCTCGGCGGCGTCAGAGTCGGCAGAGGCGGTCGGCGTGGCAGTCGAGGCTGCTTCGCCCTCCGCGGGGGCAGCCGCGGTGTTGTTGGCCGCGGTGCTCTGGCGCGAGTACTCCTCGGGGGTCAGCACGTCCTCGATGCGAAGGTTGACGCCAGCAATCTCAAGGCCGGTCATGCCCGTAACGTGCTTGACGATGGCGCGCTTGACGTCCTCAAACACCTGCGGCGCATAGGCTCCGTACTCAATCAGCACTGAAACGTTCACCTTGACGGCGCTGTCGGGCGTGACCTCGACGGTGACGCCCTTTGTGGAGTCGGAGGCGCCAAACGCGTCCTGCACGCGGTTGAACCAGCTGCCCTTCATGCCCACCACGCCGGGGACGTCGCGCATGGCGATGGCGACGATCTTCTCGATGACTCCATTTGAGAACGTGAGGGAGTCCTCAGAGTCAGCGTCGTCGGCGAGGTCGATCTCCTGGCCGCCGTCGCCCTCAAGCTCCATGGCGTCGGCGTTTTCCACATGCGTAGGGGCTACATCGTACGTTGTTGCGTCTTTTTCGTTTGCTGGCATGTTTAGCTCCTCTATTCGGATGCGGATTGTTCAAGTTTCCTATTGGCTCTTCCGGTCATGGAAGAACTTGCTTACTGCGCGGATGATCTTGGGGTCTCCGTCGGCCTGCTGGCCAATCGCGACTCCAATAAGAACCAGAAGAGCCACCAAGAGGGTCCACCAGAAGCCTATCGCCGCGATCAAGATTGCGACGACAAGACCGCAGACGCCTCCCAAGAAGGCGTTCTCGTGACCGGGGAAGCTCTTGGTGAGCCATCCAGAGAAGCGCTCGAGCACGGTGCCGCTTGCCTGCTTGGAGCCATCATTGACCGCAGGCGCAGAACCCGCCGCGCCGCCTTCGACAGGCCTAGGCTCCGCATTCTCCGACCTCTGCTCAGCCTGCTTCTGGCGAGGCCCCTCTTCCTGCTCAACCCGCGCGCGGGGAGCCTTCTTTGTCTCGTCGGCCATGTCGCTAGGCCTCCTTGCTCTGGTCAGATGCCGAATCGCGCGAGGACCCCATGGGAACCGTTATCTCGCCCGTTGACTGGGGCGCAGGGACGCCCTGGGCGTCGGCATCGGTGGCAGGCAGCGTCTCCATCGTGGAGTCGGAGTAGGCGTCGTCCTCCTCGCCAGCGTCGCTGGAAGGATACGAGACGTACGAGGACGGCTCGACGCTGATGTCGCCGGAGTCCTGGGAAGCGGCGTCGGCCTCGGTAGAGGTGACCTCCTCGGGCACCACGAACTCAAGGCTCACGTCCTCAAGCTTGTCCCCGCAGACCGCCACGAGCCCCGTGGCCAGCTCCTCATGAAGCTGCGAGCCCTTCTGGACGACGTCCACGCTCTCGTGCGGGAGCACCTTCACGTGCACGCGCACGTGGCCGCGCTTCTTTGCCTTGACGGTGACGCGGCTGGCGGTGCAAGTCCCGTCCGCCTCGACGATGTGCTTTGCCTGCGAGGCGATTGCGTCGCGCGAGACGGAGATGACGCCGCCATCGACCGTAGTGATCTCGATGGTGCGCACCTTGCGCGAGAAGATCGAGCGGAAGAGCATGACGAGAAGCCCGAGCACTGTGATGCAGAACAGCACCTCAAGCGTGATAAAGTACTCGTCCACCGTCATCAGGGCGCTTGCTTGGTCAGTCCACGGCCCCACCCAAGTGAGGGCAAGCGCCGCCAGGCACAAGAGCCCTGACAGCGAGAAGATGAACATGCAAAAGCGCTTGAAACCACCCATGCTGTCTCCCTCGATCGCGTAGCACCGCCGCCCGCCGGAGCGGACGGAACACTATGAGGATACCCCTTGAGGGGTGCACATTTCCCCGCGTCGGCACCCTTTGCGGCGACTGTTACTTGAGGAGAGGCGGGACAGGAAACGTTTCAGAAGAAGAACGGCAGAACAGCGACACAGACGTCACGAACGAGTGCAAACGACAGGTGAACGTCATAAACGTCACGAACGACGGCAAACAACAGGGGCAAGCATATCAATACGACGTGAGCAACGCCACTCAGAGCCGGCACGCTTACGAGTCAGCATGCCCCCATGTAAAACCGGCATGGTTCTGATAATAAGGGACGACTTCTGCTTGTATTCCTCTTTCTATCTGACAAATAGCCGAGATTCAGAATTAATAGCGAGCAATAGGCCGTCGTCTATCTTCTCAACCGTGCTTGAGAGTGATTTCCAACCCGCGCATACGGGGATGACCCTTAACACTCAGTCTATCATCTGCAAATGGGAGTGATTTCCAACAAGAGCTTCGTGGGTATCGCGCTGAGGGGATTATCCGACAAGTCGTCAATCTCAACTGCGCATAGACCTACTGAACGGAGCCCGACATCAATGCCGATTCGATAGCGCACAGACATGATTTCCTCTACTTCGTGTATCGAAAACCACTTATGTACTGCTAAGTGAATCACAACACATAGGCCGGAAACAAATATAGAGTCCGCCTGAAGAAGGAAAGAGGAATCGTTAGAATCTTGTCCAGACCACCAGCAGCGGGGACAGACCTAAACACCATTGTGAAATTAATAGCTCCAATGCCGTGAAAAACACTCTTGTACGTACAGTCGCCCGCAAAGAGAACAGCGCCGGCACCGCCCCACCAAGCTAGGACGCACGTCCTCGCGGATGAAGCCGATGCCGGCGCAGAAAGCCTCTCGGAACGCCGCTGCGGCGGGCACGCCGCCACTGGGGCGCGCCCGCCTAAATGGCGGTCTTGCCTCCATCGATGGAGATAGTCTGACCGGTGATGTAGCTCGCGCCGTCGGAGGCCAGAAGCGTCACCAGACCGTCCATCTCCTCGGGGTGCCCGATGCGCTTAAGCGGAATCAGCGCGTCAACGAGCTGCTGGTAGGTAGCATCATCGCCGGGCATGAGCTCGGACAGGAAGAAGCCGGGGGCGATGGCGTTGACGGTGATGCCATACGGCGCGAGCTCCCAAGCCCAGCCGCGCGTGAGCTGCGGAATGGCCCCCTTGGATGCCCAGTACGCGGGAATCGGAGCCGTTACGCTGGCACGGAGACCGTACATGGACGCAATGCTGATGATGCGACCGTGCTTGCTCTCCTTCAGGTACGGGATGGTCGCCTTGGTCATGAACACAACGGCCTCGAGGTTGACGTCAATGACCTTGTGCCAGCGCTCCTCGGTAATCTCCTCGGTTGGCACCACGTCGCAGGTGCCGGCGTTGTTGATAAGGATGTCAATCGCACCCAGTTCATCGTGCGCGCGCTTGACGGCGGCGGCAGAGGCCTCGTGATCGGTGACATCGCAGACGATAGGCAGCACGCGATGCCCGTAGGCCCCGACCTCCTCGGCCACCTTGTCGAGCTTCTCCTTGCGCCGGGCGAGAATCGCGACGTCTGCTCCCCTGCTGGCAAGGGCGTTGGCAAACTCGCGACCAAGACCGGAGGACGCTCCGGTGATCAGCGCAACGCGACCGGTAAGGTCAAAACAGTCCTTCATGATGCTCCAATCTTTTATGGTCCGTAAGAAAATCCACTCTCGTCATGTAGTCTAGAAAGGGCTGCCGAGCTGCATCAACGAACAGCTCGATGACTTTTGTTGCCAACGCAACGAAACGTGAGGAAGTGTCTGTTTCGATGGAAAACAGGAAGGTCAGGCTCACCAAGTCCGCGCTCAAGGACGCGCTCGTGGAGCTCATGTCAGAGCGCCCGCTCGAGAAGATCACCGTCACGGCGCTGTGCGAGCACGCAGACGTCAACCGCTCGACCTTCTACTCGCACTACGAATCGCTGGCAGACGTGGTCGACGACCTCGAGGGCGACTTCCTCTCCCACGTCACCTACTTCACCGCGGAGAAAAGCTCGGAGAACCTGCAGCTCCTGACCAAGTACCTCGAGTACATCCGCGCCAATCGCAGGCTGTTCGAGGTCCTCTACAAAAACGGGCGCATTGTCCAGGGCGTATGCAAAGAGTCGGAGAGGCTCTACCTCAAGCAGCACAACATCCCGCCTGAAGAGGCCCAGTCCAGCCTGCGGGTGCGACGCCATCGGCTCTACATCCGCTACGCCTGCACGGGAACCTACCAGATGATCTACGACTGGCTGCAGGACGAGGAAACCTACAGCCCGCGCCAGATGGCTGAGGCGATCTTCTCGCTCTCGACCATGGTCGGCCAGAGCGACCAGCGCATCGCGCGCAACTGACGGCTGGCTCGCTCGCGCGCCCAGTCCGACCCTACCGCCCCCGCCTGCGCAGGTGCAGCCGCGCCCGCAGCCTTTCGGTCGCGCGGTGGATGTCCTTCTCGAAGTAGCAGTTCACGAACGCGCCCACCAGCAGGATGTAGAAGCAGCAGTACATCCAGAAGAGCGCGATGGCAAGCGTCCCGAGGCTGCCGTAGAAGGTGGTGAACTTGTTCACGCCGTTCACGTAAATGGAGAAGAACGCCGAGAAGACGCACCAGCCAACCGTGGTCACCAGAGCGCCGGGCACCTGGTCGAGGAAGTCGTGCTTGCGGTTGGGCATGAGCCAGTACGAGAGCGCCACCAGCAGCCATGCGATGAAGAAGAAGCAGACCACCCACACGCGCGAGCGGCTGACGAAGCGCAGCGACACGTCGGGAAGGTAGGTGCTCAAAAACGACCGGATGGCCCCGCTGAAGACCAGGAGCAGCAGCACGAGGAACACCACGAGCAGCAGCGTCATCCAGAAGAACGCGATGAGCAGGCGCTTCCAGTACGGGCGCGTCTCGTGCGGCACCTGGTAGGCGTTGTTCATGCCGCGCAGCAGCACCATGTTGCCCTGGATGGAGGTCCACAAAAGCGTGAGCGCCGTGATGGGGATCAGCGTGGAGGACTGCTCGTACGCCTCCCTGATCACCGTGGCCGCCAGGCTGCTCACGCTGTCCGGCAGCACGGAGGTTACCGCGCGCACCATGTCGCCCTCCGACATCCCCGTGAGCGGCAGCAGCGCTGAGGCGAAGATGAACATGGGGACGATCGCGAGGAAGTAGAAGTACGTGGCGCTGGAGGCGTGCGAGTTGAAGTGCCGCCTGCTGAACTCGTGCGCGAAGTCGAGCGCGAACGCCTTGAAGGAGCCCCGCGAGGAGGGCTGGCCAGCCTGGCTCGTCGGCTCCGTCGCGCTCGCCGGCTCGCCCTGAGCCGGCGCTCCCGAGCCAGCCCGCGCCGCCTGCGCGTTCTTGTCTCGACCGTCATCCATCCGGGCCTCTCCCCTCCCTCACCGCCGTCCGGACGCCAGAAAGGAAAGCTTGGCAGAAATCCTAACACGACGGGAGGCAATGGAATGCGGGCTGGGAGTGCAGGGGCGGCTCCCGCCGGCACGCCGCGCGGCAAATGCGCCAAAATACTCGCAGCAACTCGTCCCCCGCAGCAAAGGACACGCAATGCCTTCCCGCACAAACAGCCAGCGCAAGTACGTCTACCTCTTTGAGCTCGACTCGGTTCGCAAGACCGACCAAGAGATCGTCGCCGGGCAGCAGGCGCTCTGGCGCGAGATAGTGGAGAACGGCAACGTCGTGGTGCTCAGCTTCAACCAGATCATAGACTCGCGCGGCTTCTTCAGCCTCTTCGCGAACGACGAGTACTACCACGGCTTCGTCAACCTGGTGAAATGCGGAAGCATCAAGATATCGCAGTTCGGCGAGACGCGCACCGTGTCCCAGTACCTCCTGAACTCCATCGACAAGGATAAAAAGTTCATCTATTCCGCCCTGCCGATAAAGTTCACCCAAAAGCGGCTCCTTGCGCTGATGCGCCGCTGCCTCACCTACTCCGTGAACTGGCTGAGATCCTTCGACACGAACGAGCGTTGGCTAGCGAAAGCCCATGCCTGATGGTGTCCCTATCGTAGTCCTTCTCATCTAGGCTGCCCTCTGGTTGATGCCTGTGTAGTACCAGTCG
>NZ_JBMNUX010000020.1:0-23724 GCF_050946515.1 Tractidigestivibacter sp. | reverse complement strand
GAACTTGGGGTCGTACTTCCTTCTCGTCGTCTTGCTCATGGCAATAGCCCTTCCGTGCCTTTCGGCACATCCTAGGGCTTTCGTTAGCTCGGCTTCAAACGTGTCTGAATTTGGGCAGCCATATCACACTTTTCGCAACTTGCCATCTATGAGGCAGACAGGACCACCCTTGTGGCAGACCTCCTGGCAGGCGATACTCCCGAGCTGACCGCCGGCAAGGAGTACTACCTCAAGGTAAACGTCAAGAAGGACGACGGCGACGACTCCACTTGGGTAAGCGTCACCATCCCCTGGTGGGCAAACGTGGGCAACGCCCCCCGGAGGCAGCTCGTGGAACCAGGCCGGCACCGATTTTTCCCATACCTCGCTCGACAAGGTGCTCGCCTTCAGCGCTGCCGAGGGAGGGACCGCATCCAACAAGACCAACTCGGGCACCGTCACCTACCACATCATGACCGGCAGCTCGGACGTAGTCGACGCCGGTGCCTGGATGAGCTTTACTCCCAGCCAGGCCTTCCTCAATGCGAACGACACTCAGACCTACGAGAGCTCCGTGGCGCAGATTGCTGCCGCCGTTGGTGACATGGATGGCGACGCCGTCGGCGCGACGCGCCAGAGCGTCTCGACCACTAAGGTCAAGATTGACGGTCGAGGTACGCTTCAGGGTTATAGCGGCAACGACACGAAACCGTACGTGGGCCTCGATGGAGACCCCGAGCGTGCTGCTACCTGTGTGTGGCTTCCCGTGTGGGGCACCAACGGGAGCGTCACTAAGGTCGAGTTCGACCTAACCTACCCGACTGGCGCCGAGATCACTGACGTTAGCGTCTGGGGTCGCACCGCTACCGCGACAACCGAACCCAATGACAACGGCGACGGCACGACCTCCGTCCACTACGTGGTTGAGGACGCAGCGGGCTGGAATGTCGGCAGCCGAGAGGTCAGTGCAAAGGCTGTCTTCCCGTCCTCCGTCTTCTCGACCGACGACAAGGATTACACCGTTACGTTCAAGAACTTCACGGCAAGCGTCTACGGAGACGAGGAGAACGCGCCCATCACAGGCACGCCTACGCTCACCTATCGCATGCGCAACTCCAATCCCGAAGTGTCGATTTCGGACGTGAGCTGGCCCGCCCGTTATGACTGGTATGACAACGAGGGCGTCGAGCAAAACACCATGCTCGCCGCCGGGGACCTCAGCTCGACCGGCGCGCGTGAGGGCGCCCAGACCGAGAGCTACACTCTCAAGATAACCCCTGCTTCCGGTCTCACCGTGCGCGCGGTTACTGTCCCACTTTACGATGACCACGCCTCGACGATCGAGCTCAATGGCCAGACCTATGATTTGGCGACGGTCGCCACCAAGCTCAACGAGGTGCCTTCGGGCAATATGACCGGCTACGCGGTCGTCTCTATGCCCGACGACTCTCCCATCACGAGCGTCGTCTACGAGGTAGGCAAGCTTCAGAGTGACTACCACTCCTATGCGCGCCCCGACGTCGACGCCCCGGACAACGTGGAGAACGCGCGTCTCGCGCTCTGGGGCTCCTACAATGGCAAGGGCTCCACCGCGAGCGGCGTTGAGATTTGGCCAACCGACAATGCTGACGAGACAAAGTCTGCTAGCCTCACCTCCGCCACCACGGACACCAAGCGCGTCTCTCTGTGGACGCGGAACGGATACTACAACGCCACCACGCACGTCGTGGCCGGCGACGACATCACCGTCAGCGCCATGATTGGCGTCGCGCCCTACATTAAGGCCTACGGGTCAACCACGGCTTGGGTCAACGACTATGCCGTCTACCTCGTAGTGCCTAAGGGCTGCTCGGTCAAGGACGTCACGATTGACGGCAACCACATCAAGGGCGAGGACATCACCGACACCGACCAGGTTGGCACCAAGCCCACTAATGGCTCGCGCATCTGGCGCTTTAGCGCGGGAGAGAACACCAAGGCCATCGGCAAGTACAACGCTGACATGAGCGAGCAGATGTTCACCGTCTCGTACACGCTCTCCACGGACCCCGACATGTCCCCCCAGACCCTCTACGGCAGCAACATCCTGCTCATAGGGCAGGACAAGGACGCCGAGACGACCGAGTACACCTGGGGCAACAACGCCTACAACCCGTACCAGATCAACAACTCCGGCACGCTCGTCGGCTTCGGCGGCCCCATTTACGTGCAGGAGCGAAAGGCCCTGGAGCTCGGAAACTCAATGACTGTAACTAAGAGCGGCTCTCCGTTGAACGAGGAGCTCGTCTATGATGCCTCTGACCCCACCAATACGCGCGCCGTGGTCGACCAGGATTTCGAGGCAACATACTCCCTTGAGGTCTCTAACCTCACAGGCACCTCAATTGAGAACGCCCATGTGTTCATCCCGGTTCCCAACAAGGGCTCCTCGCTCGGTGACGCATTCTCGCCCGAGGGCGTCTATGGCGTCGGATTGCGCGCGGTCCTTGCGAGCGAGCTGCCGGAAGGCTGGACGATTAGCTATCTTAAGGTCCACGACGGCAAGACCTTTGGCGCCAACCAGGTGCCATCAGCATCCGATTACGACGTGCTTGACGGTCCCGAGGGTGCCAACATGATTCTGCTGTCTTGCGATGGCGCGCTTCCCGTGGACTATACGCAGACTTTTGACTTCACCCTTACCGCAGACGACTCCGTTATGGACCCAGCGGCAATTAGCACGTGGACTCCCGTCGCAAGCTACGTTCTGGGCTCCACGACGTTCTACTCGTCCAGCCTCAAGCCGGAGTCCATCGAGACAACGGCCGGGCGTCTGGAAGGCATAGTCTATAACGACGCCAACAACAACGGCGTCATGGACGACGGCGAGACGGGCATTGAGGGAGTCACGGTCAGAGCGACTGAGTACTGGGCACAGGGCTACGATCGCTCGTCGAACGAGCTTACTACCACGACAGATGAGAACGGGTACTACTCCTTTGCCTATGCTCGCGGGACTACCGCGACGGAGAGTTACGCAGTGGGTCAGCCGTTCGATCCTGACACGTACTATGACAGTCGCACAACGAGCCTTGAGGTCACGGTCGAGAACCCCGACACGACCAAATACCGGTTTAGCCCCACTACCGAGACGGGCAACCGACCGTCAGTGGTGACCGCAAGCGATGACCAGACAAGCGCAACCAAGACGTCAGTGCAATATACAAGCACTGAAGGCGGAGAGCCTGTCGCCACCGTGGATGCAGGGCTGGCCTCCTCTTCGGTGGTCTACACCAAGGGCGAGCACGGCACCTTTGACGACGTTGTCTTCTCCACGGTCGCCGAGGGGAGCGATACGCCGACGTACTCCGGCGCGCTCGATGACGCAACTTCCAATGCCGTCAACGACGGGCTTCCGCAGGGCGAGAAGAACTGGCGCTTCACGGGCTGGGTGAAGCAGGGTAGCACTTCGACCGACGATGGCGAGACCGGGCTGAGCGTAGCGGATGAGAATGAGACGCTGCTCAGAAAGGGTGTCGACAGCACCGTGTCCTTCGGCGTGACCACCTACGTCGCCCAGTGGGAGCGCGTGGGCGCCAAGGTCACCTACACCAAGGGCGAGCACGGAACCTTCGACGACGACGTCCACGACTCCGGCCTGTACGTGGGCGACGAGACGCCCGCCTACGCGGGCGCGACCGACAGCGCCGGCAACCCCGCCGGCGAGCCCGGCTGGCGCTTCGCGGGCTGGTCGCCCGAGGTCTCCGACACCGTCGACTCCCCCGAGGTGACCTACGTCGCCCAGTGGGAGCGCGTGGAGATTCCTGAGAATCCTGAAAACCCCGACACTCCCGAGAATCCTGATAGCACGAACCCCGATGTCTCTGATGGCGGCTCTGATACCACCACTGACACCACAGCCACGACTGAAACCACAACAACGACTAACGCCGCAACATCAGCTCAGAAGCCTGCCACGCCTTTGGCGGCGACGCCCGATACGGGGGACACGAACGCGACCCTGCCCGTCGTTCTCGTAATGCTCGGGGTTGCTGCCATCGTGGGGAGCCTCCTTCTCAGGCACCGTCGCTCATAAGCCCCGCTGAATGAGCGAATGAGCTAACGTAATTGGCCCGGGACCGCGCTTGCGATCCCGGGCTTCTTATTAGGGGCATGAGGCATGCCGCGAACGTTTCGTGGGCAGCGCTATTATCCCGGAATAGGAAACATTGCGAGAAACAATCATCTAACAGGGCAATGCAGGGGGGGGGAGCCGCTCCATGCAATGTGCGCGACTAAACCCCCATTGCTTGCAGCACAAACATGATTACGGTCAGCACGATCACCATAACAATCGTGAACCACGTGAGGGCGTTCCATGCGCGTCCGTTGGCGTCCTTGCCCATTACGTGCTTGTCGCTCGCAATCAGCACCATAAAGATGAGCAGAACCGGCAGCAGCACGCCGTTAATGACCTGCGCCAGCATCATGATGCCAAACAGGTTGACGTTGGGGGTTAAGACGACGATGGCAGAGAATGCGATGATTACCGTGATGATGCCGCGGTAGGCGGGCGCCTCGGACCAGCTGCGGTCGGCGCCGCGCTCCCAGCCAAATGCCTCGCAAATGGCACTTGAGGTGATGCCGGGCAACACGCAAGCCGCCAAGACGGACGCTCCGACAAGGCCGGCTCCAAACAGAACCTGCGCGTACTCTCCGGCCAGAGGTGCCAGTGCGCTTGCGGCTGCCTCGGCGCTGTCGACATGCACGCCAGCAGGGTAGAGCACGGCGCCCGTGGTCAGGATGATGAACCACGAAATGATGCTTGCGACAATTGCGCCCGTAACGGTGTCGATGCGCTGGTAGGGGATGTCCTCCTCGTGTGCGTTCTTCTCGACCACGTTGCTCTGGGCGAGGAAGATCATCCATGGCGCAATTGTGGTGCCGACGTTTGCGACCAGCAGCGACACGTACGTCGGGCTCGTCGAGATGCGCGGGATGAATGTGGCGTTAAGGGCGTCGCCCCAGTCTGGCTTCACCATGATGCCGGCTATGACGTAGGTCACAAAGACGCAGCTGATGGCCAGCAAGATCTTCTCGATGCGCCGGTACGAGCCGCTCATCGTAAGCATCCAGATGGCGATTGCGGCTATTGGCACGCTGACATATGACGGCACGTTAAAAAGTGCCATACCAGACGCAATGCCAGCAAACTCAGACAGCGTCACAGTTGTGTTGGAAATCAAAAGAGCAAGCATTGCTAGAGCGGAGAGGCGTACGCCAAACTGCTCGCGGATCAGCGATGCAAAGCCTTTGCCCGTAACGCAGCCCATGCGCGCTGCGGTCTCCTGCGCCACAATCAAAAGCACGCACATCACAGGTACGGTCCACAGCTGGCCAAAGCCAAACTCGGCGCCTGCGTTTGAGTAGGTTGCCACGCCGCCTGCGTCCGCGCCCGCCAGCGCAGCCACCATTCCCGGGCCCATGGCCGCAAGAACCCTGCGCCTGTCGAGCGGCGCCCGCTTCTTCTCGGTCTTCTTGGTCATCCTGGTCATTCACTACGCCCCCAATCCGGGAGCCATCGCGATGGCCGCGACAACGGCATACAGCACCGTAGAGACAAAAAGAGCAAACAGATTCAACGAGAAGCCATTGATGTCTTTGCCCTTGCGGTCGCGTCTGCGCAGGTACATGAGGTAGAGCGGCGCGGTTGCAAACGTGACGACCACGACAAAGGCTGCGTCGCGGATGCCAATGTTGGCAAGGGCGAGCAGGGCACTCTCAAACTCGGCGGAAATCAGCGCGCTTGCGGACCCGGCGGCGGAGCCAGCCGCGCCGATCGCGTTGACGATGCTCGAGCCCACAAGCAGCACCACCAGCGCATAGAGCGCCGCCACGGCGA
This sequence comes from Tractidigestivibacter sp., assembly GCF_050946515.1. Lineage (GTDB taxonomy): Bacteria > Actinomycetota > Coriobacteriia > Coriobacteriales > Atopobiaceae > Tractidigestivibacter. The sequence goes on along the minus strand of NZ_JBMNUX010000020.1, from coordinate 17,864 downwards.
TTCCCTTGAAGGTGAAACCAAGCATAGAGGGGGCGTCTTCGTCGTCCTCGTCGTACTCCAGCATGAAGTTGGTGACGTAGCGGCTCATGGTCCCTGCCACGTGCAGGCAGATGGGCATCAGCGCACCAAGCGCCAAGCCGGGCAGCACGCTGCCGCTTGCGGAAAGCGAAATCGCGGAGAGAATGCCGAGCCCTAGCATCCAGAAGAAGAACCACACCTCGTCGGAGAACACACGGCTCAGCAGGTGGTCTGAGGTGGAATCGTCCGAGTCGCTCTGGCGGGCGCCGGCAATGGCGAGGTCCTCCTCGTGCTCGTCCTCAAGGACGTCAAGCGCGTCATCGACCGTGACAATGCCCAGCATGTGGTTCTTCTCGTCCACAACGGGCATTGCGAGCAGGTTGTACTTCGAGATGTCCTCGGCGACGTCCTCTTGGTCGTCCTCGGGGCTTGCGGTAATCAGGTCCTCGGTCTGTGCAAGGTCGGACAGCCTGTCGCCATCCTCGCCAGCAACCAGCGCCCGCATGGTGAGCACGCCGGAAAGTGCGCCCTCCTCGTCGGTCAGATACACATAGTTGACGGACTCGAAGTCTTCGTCCAAGTCGCGGATGGTCCTGACGGCGTCAGCGACGGTGCTGTCTTCGGGCAGGCTCACGAACTCGGAAGTCATGATGCGGCCGGCAGTGTCCTCGCGATAGCCCAGCAGCTGCCGGACGGCTTTTTGCTCGCGTACGCCCATTAGCTTGAGGAGCTTCTCGGCCTTATCGTAGTCAAGCTCCGAGACCAGCTCGGCTGCATCGTCTGGGTCCATCTCAGACAGGACTCGAGCGGCGCCAGCCTCGTCCATGGTGCCCATGAGCTCTGCGGCCATCTGGTCGTCGTCAAGCTCTGCCATGGCGCCGGCGCGCTGCTCGTCGTCGAGCTGCGCAAACACCTGGCCGCGCAGACGCGGGTCGAGCCTCTCGATGATGTCGGCTATGTCGGCGGGGTGCATGTCGTCCAGCGTCTTGTGCGAGACTGACAGCTTCACGTCGGAAAGATCGCGCTCGACGAGGTCCATGTAGTTCCACGCGATGATCTTCTCGGGAATCGACTTGCCGAAGGCGCGGGCAATTTTCAGCACGAGTCTCTCAAGGCGGGGGGAGAGCGAGCGCAAAAGGCCGCGCGCGCCCACCTCGGCGCCCAATAGGCGCAGCTGCGAAGAGCTGGTGTCAGAGAGCTTCAGGTCGTTAACGCGAACGACGCGCATCCCGCGCGTATCGACGATCTGCTTATTCAGAATGTCTCGGGCGAGAAGAACCTCGTCGGGCTGCAGGTAGGAGAATCGAATGTCGGTGGCGGGCACCTTGAGATGCACTACGTCTTCATCAAACGAGTCCACATACTTGCGCCACGAAATCATAAACGGCGTGCGACCAGGCCCCATAAAGGCCAGGCTGGTTACGCGCGGGAATACCTCTCCCGTAGCAATGCCCAAGTCAGAGACGGTGCCGATCTTCTCGCCGTTGACGTCCAAGACCGGGTTTCCCAGAAGTTGGGACAAATAAATCATACGTGCTCCTTAGCGTTAGGCGCAGTGTTGGCCCACCACGCAAGCCGTGCCGCCAAAGCGTCACTTCTCACTCCGTTCGGCGTGGTCGGCTCGAGCACGTCGAACGGTCATCGACTGTGAGGTCGGGGTTTCATGAATACCTTTCTCTTTGACTGTGATGACCGCGCGCATGCCAATCTTGATGCATGCGCGCCGCAATTGTACACGAACGCGTAACACGTGAGTCCGCAGTAACAAATACGGACGCAACTCGCATAAACTGGGGCATGACGAGAAACGCACTCGCTCACATCATGAGGCCTGTTCGTCAGGGGCGTGTAAAGAGGGCGTTCGAAAAGGTTCCGTAGAGGTTCGCCAGAAGCGGACGGGTACATACAAGGAGACTCGTGAAACTTAGACGTAAAAAGAGGGATCGGAAAAAGCGCCCGACTCCGCGCACGCCCGCCGAGAAGAGGCGCCTCGTTCTCTCCGTTCTCGGGAAGGCTCTCATGGTTGTCCTGGTTGCCGCGCTCGCTGCTGCCAATGTTGCCCTGTATGTGCTGGGCGACACGGCCATGTCGTACCTTGGCGGCGACCATGTGGACATCAGCTCCCAGAATTACGATGCTGCTATGGAGGACGGACAGAAGCTCGCGAAGAGCATCGAGGGAGAAGGCATCGTCCTTCTGAAGAACGACGATGATGCGCTTCCCATCTCGTCTGACACCACCAAGGTGAATGTCTTTGGCTGGGCATCTACCCAGTGGGTTTCTGCGGGCTCGGGCTCCGGGCAGGTTGCTGGCGATACGGAAGACCTGCTTGAGGCGCTTACGGCGGCAGGAGTTGAGTACAACACCCAGCTCACAGACATGTACAAGTCGTTCCATGGGACGCGCGACTACACGAGCGCGCTCAACTCGCACGACCTCGACTACTGCCGCCTCTACGAGCCGGACATCAACGATTCGACCTATTACACATCAGACCTGCTGCAGAACGCCAAGAACTACTCCGATACTGCCATTGTCGTAATCTCTCGCACCGCCGGCGAAAGCATCGACTGCACCTCTATGCAGTACAAGATAACCGAGTCGGGTGGCAGCGTCAGCATCGACGCAACTCGCAGCTACCTGTCCATCTCGCGCGAAGAGGAGAACCTCCTGCGCTACGTCGGGCAGAACTATGAGCACGTTATTGTACTTGTGAACTCGACAAATACGATGGAGCTGGGCCAGCTTGAGACCATTGACGGCATTGATGCCGCGATGCTCGTTGGCTGCACCGGCGAAGTTGGCGCCGAGTCTGTGGTCGATGCGCTGTGGGGGCGCGTGAACCCCTCGGGTCGCACGACCGATACGTACGCGTATTCCTTCGAGAGCGCGGCCTCGTACGCAAACTCTGGCTCGCGCGGCGAGGGCGAGTATACGGGATCGGCGGGGCTTTATCCCGCCGACGGCACCTTGAACAGCAACGTCGGAACCATCGAGACGTACAACTCCGTGCGCTTCGTAGATTACGTCGAGGGAATATACGTTGGCTATCGCTGGTATGAGACCGCCGATGCGGAGGGCTATTGGGATGACGTCTCGAACGAGCATGGCTCTGGATACGAGGGCGTCGTCCAATATCCGTTTGGCTACGGGCTGTCGTACACGAGCTTCTCGTGGGAGGTAGTCTCGTGGTCGCCGGGAGACAACGAGGACATCAACCGAGACTCAAAGGTCTCTTGCACAGTGCGCGTAACCAATACTGGCGACGTTGCCGGCAGAGACGTTGTCGAGCTCTATTGCACGCCGCCGTACTACTCGGGCAGCATCGAGAAGTCGTCCAAGGTGCTTGTCGCCTACGAGAAGACCAAGCTTCTTGCTCCGGGAGAGAGCCAAGACTTGACGCTGACCTTCTCGGTGGATGACCTTGCCTCGTACGACTGCTATGACGCAGATGGCGACAACTTCGCTGGCTACGAGCTTGAGCGCGGCGACTACGTGATGTCGCTCTCAAGCGACGCCCACACGGTAGCTAGCTGCGAGAACGCCACCGTCACCTATACCATCCAGAGCACTATTGATTGCGGGACTGATTATGTGACCGGCGCGGACGTCTCGAACCACTTCACGGGCAACTCCGCATGGGACGGCGTGTCCATTGACGGCTCGAATTCGGGCGCAAACATTACATATCTGACGCGCGCGGACTTCAAAGGCACGTTTCCCTCGACAACCGACCCCGATCGACGGATGACCGACAACGTGGCGTCGCTCAACCTGTATGACGAGGACCAGCTTGACCGCGACAACCAGCTCATGGCAAAGGCGATGGGGCTGCAGTCGAGCCTTGATGCGACCGACGAGCTCACCAGCCCTTCTCGACGTACGCGCGTTCAGCTGACGGGGCTTACGTCTGTCTCGCAAGACGGCGAGCTCACCTCTTTGGGAATGAAGCTGGGCCTTGATTACGACGACTCTCATTGGGATGACCTGCTGGACTCTCTGACCGTCGAGGAAATGGAGAGCATCGTTTTGCATGGGTATTTGGGGACGTCGTCGCTTGATTCGGCAGGGAAGCAGCGGCTTCGCGACTTGGACGGCCCATCGCAGGTTGGCTCATTCAACCAGCTGACCACGGGGGTTGGCTATCCTAACGGCACGGTCCTTGCGCAGACATGGAACAAGTCGCTCGCACGCGCATATGGCCGTCAGCTTGGCTATGAGGCTGCGTGCATGGGCGTCGACGGGATATACGCGCCAAGCGTGAACATCCATCGCTCGCCTTTGGGCGGACGCAACTACGAGTACTACTCGGAGGACCCGCTTATTTCTGGCGAGACGGGCGCGGCAGTCGTGCAAGGCTGCATGGATGCGGGAACGTATTGCTACATCAAGCACATGGCCGTGAACAACCAGGATTCGTATCGCGACTCGCTCTACACGTGGCTCACTGAGCAGAGTCTTCGCGAGATCTACCTGCGCGCGTTCAGGATTTGCGTGCGCGACAATGGCGCCACAGGCATCATGACGGCATACAACCGCGTGGGGGCAACGTGGTCAGGAGGCAACCTTGGGTTGCTTCAGTACGTGCTGCGCGACGAATGGGGCTTCCAGGGGTGCGTGATTACCGACTACGCGGACCATCATGAATACATGAACGCTGATCAGCAGCTTGCTGCAGGCGGCGACCTCTACATGGACGGCATCTTCAACAACGGATCGCTGAAGTATGGCTACTCGCAGGACGAGATTGACGACCTTTTGTATTCGAGCTCTTCCACAAAGTCGAGCGCTTCGGGCGATACGGAAGCTGCAAAGAAACGGCAACGCGCCGCCTCACAGGTCCTTTCTCTGAGACGTGCGACGAAAGACGTGCTCTACATTTGGCTGAATGCTCGCGCGACAAACATTGTGCGCAACGAGGAGATCGAGCAGCTCACGCCTACGGTTGGCTCTGACGACGAGAGCACAACCTACACGACCATCGAGAGGCCAATCAAGAGCGAGGGCTTCAACTTCATTGGCACCGGTTTGGCGATTGCCGACGCTGTCGTTGCGGTGAAGATAGTGCTTGATGTAAAGAAACGTCGCTCTACTCGCCGCAAAGCAAAGAACGAGACCGGAGCCGCGGCTGTCGTGCCCAAGCAATAGCGGCGCAGTCCCACACAATGCATCGCTGCCAGGTTGCGCGAGTTCTGCGGCATCAGGAGTCGCGCAGCTTGGCAATAGCGGCATCAGGGGTGGCGCAGCCTGGCGGTGCGCAGCAGCAGAAGACGCGCAACCTGGCAATGGCAAGCGGAGCGCCGCGCAACCCAGCGGGATTCCTAGAAATGTGGGAACGAGGTCGGTCGGTTAATTGATCCGTGGTCGCAGGCGCCAGTCTGGTCAGGGGCAATGTTGGTTGCAAGCAACTCGTCCAGCGACGCGCTCACAACTTCGGGGTTGTCGTAGGTCCGCAGGTAATAGGTGCAGCTATCCGTGTTGATAAAGGCTGTGTACTGCGTAAAGTCGCGACCGTGGGGATCGCTTGCCGAGCCGAGCGGAAGCGCAACAGGCTCAAGCGCGTGGAAGCACGCGGCAACGGCGCGGCTCTCTTCTGCAGGCACCTTCACGTTGGCGCGCATAAAAGCCGCGCGGACAAAACGCTCTGGCGGGGTATATCCTCCGGGCAGCCGGCTTGTTCCCGCACCTTGCCCTAGCGCCGACAGCGAAAGTCCAGACCAACAGACTGGGGCTGGCTGCTCGGGCGTTGCTTGCAGGTAATTGCGCAGGTTGGTTAGGTGCCACTCAAGGTCCGGGCTGTTTGTAAGCACGCCCACGGGGTCCTCCAGTATGTGGCAGCCATCCTTCTCGATTTCGATGACAAGGCACGACCCGCTGCGATCAGCAAAGATCCAGTGCATTGGAGTTGTCTGGTGCGTCACGGAGTTGGGAATGCCAACGACCTGCACCTTTTCTGCGACTTCGCGTACGCTCTCCAGGTCTTCGCACTGTCCAAGAAGAAGCCTGAGCAGGTCGAGTGCCTCAACCTGAGATTTCTCAGATGTCTCGCTAGGCTCCGAATAGCTGGCATATCCTGGAAAGTAGAGTGCCGCTCCGGCAAGCCCGGCTTGGTTCACGCCGTCCAGGAAGACCGGATAGCCCGTGCCAAACTGCCCCAGTCCCGCAAATGCAAGCGGGCTGACGACCGTTTGGCCGTTAGCCACGCTCGACCAGCGGGAGCCCGCCGCGACAGAAATCAAATGGGCGTCAGTCGGGAAGCCGAAGTCAAGGTTGCGACCAAAATAGCTGGTGCCTGCCTCGGATGTCAGGGTGATTGCTGTGCACATGCGCTCTCCTTCATTGCTTGCGTGCGGCTCCTTGTCGTCTGCCAGCGGTCTCCATGCCCGAGTTTTTCAGTATCCTATGGCGATAGCCCTCTACCAGCAGTTTCCCACATGCACGTGCTCTAGGCTCTCTGACGCCACCTCGGCCAACTCTCTTACGGTTGCAACGGGCGTTGGCCTTCCACTTGACATGCGCCATCTCGGGAAGAATCGCGTTACATGGAGCACGATTTCTGGGTCCAAGTCGGCAAGCCATCGAGAAATCTTGCGCATGTCCTTTTTGCTGTCCGAGATTCCCGGAACAATCAGCGTTGTCACCTCAAGATGACAGGTTGGAAGCTCAGCGAGTCGTTGGATGGTTGCCTTGACGGCGTCAAAGTTGCCGCCCAAGCTTGCGTAGCCTTCTCGCGAGAAGCACTTCAAGTCAATATTCGCTGCGTCAAGTAACGGCGCCAGCGCCTCCACAACCCATTCCTGGGCGCATCCGTTTGAGACAAGCACGTTCGCGAGCCCCGACTTGTGCGCCAGCGTGGAACAGTCGCGCACGTACTCCCATCCAATGAGCGGCTCGTTATAGGTGTAGGCAAGACCAATCATGCTGGGGTCGTCCTCGGCAAGGCGCACACCTGTGGCGACGAGCTCCTCGGGAGCAATGTCCTGCCAACCGAAGCCCACCATGTCTGCTCCCACCTGCGAGATCTCGTAGTTCTGGCAGAAGGGGCAGCGCATGTTGCAGCCGTAACTTCCCACGGACAAGACCTTTGATCCGGGGTGCCACTCGGCGATTGGCTTCTTCTCTATGGGATTGACGGCGATGGAGGTCACGCGACCATAGTTTTCAGGCACAATTTGACCGTCGCGCACGGTTCGGGCGCGGCAAAACCCAAGCCCGCCGGTCCTGATCTTGCAGTGGTGCGGACAGACGTCGCAGGTCAGGGCATCTGTGTCCGCGACGTCTGCGCTACTCATGTGTGCCTCACAACCTCAAATCGCTCGAGCGTGTAGTCGTCAGAGCGCAGGTCAATCCCGCCTTTGCGCGCGGCAATCGAAACTTGTTCGTCGACCGTGTCGACGCCGTCGAGGTCGGGCAGCAGCAGTCCGCGCCGACCGTCCGCGCAGCTCACGATTACGCCGTAGCGTTTCGGGTCAAGCTCAGCAATAGAAGAGATGGGCTCGGGGGTGCTCAGCACGTCTACGTCGTAAACAAGCTCGGGCAGATCAGAGGGCACAACCATCAAGAAGCGCGGGTCGCGCGTGCCGGCGCTAATGGCATTGCTGCAAATCTCGGATGCAAGGTTTGCTCGCGTCGGCTGGATGGTGCCAATGCAGCCCCTCAGCTGCCCGTTCTTCTTGATTGAGACAAAGCAGCCAGCACGTGTGGTCAGAAGCTCTTCGGGAAGATCGCTTCCAGGATTTATTCGACGGTTGTCTGTGACCCATGTCTCAAGCGCTGTGCGGGCGAGGCGCACGTATGGATCCTCCTCGTTACGGCGCTGCGCCATGTCACGCTTGTGCCATTGCTCGTACTGATCGAGGAAGTTGCGCTCAGGAGCCGAGCCGGGCTTGCCAGTGGGCGTGAAGCATGCTACCCCGTATCCCACGCCGGTCACGTCTTCGTGCGAGAGCAGCTCAGCTTTTACTGGCGTGCGATCGAGCGCGCCCGCCATAATTTGGAAGCTGCGCAGACCGCATTCGGCCGCTCGCTCGCAAAGCGATGGATCCATGGTGAGAAGTTCGAGGAAGTTGCCGGTTGAGAATGCGTCGCAGACCTTCTCGTCGAAAATGGGACCCTCCTCGGCAAAGCCGTATGGACCATCTGGCTGCAGCTTATGCGAAAGGTCTCCAGATGCTACGTATACGACGCGACGATGGAGCTCCTCTGCCGCCTGGGCAACGATCATTCCTAGACGGTAGTGCTCGGCGGGGGAAAGGCCCGAGATGCCCATGCGCACAACTTGGAAGCTGTGATAGCCGCCGAGGTCCTCGATTGCATGAATGGCGATCATTGTCCCGTGATCAAGGCTGGGATCGCGCTCGCCCTCGGTGCCGGCGGCTAGATAGGCATCGTCTGCCAGGTCGCAGATGCGCTGGACCAGTTTCATATCGTAATGCGCCTCATAGCGCGCCTCAGGTGCTCCATAGTTTGCGAAGCTGCCTGATGCATGGCGCCCCGGAGATATGTGAATGTAGTCGGAATACATGACGGAGTGCGGGCTAGAAATGACAACGGTTTCAGGGCGCAGCTTGGCAATTCTGCGACCAACCTCTGCGCACGAATCAATTGTTTTCTGCACTCTCTTTTCAGAGCCACGCCCGACCTCGGGAATGATGAGGGGCGGATGCGGCAGTGCGAACGCGGCCAGTATGCCCATGATGCCTCCGATCGCTGGTTTGTTACCCCACCTTACAGCGATAAGAAGGGAAAATCGCGCCTGTCCCGCCAGAGGGTTGGGTTTGTACTGGCGGAGGGGGGGCAGCCGTGAAAAAACATGGCGCGCCGGCTCACGCCAGCACGCCATGTCGGCAGTTGCGCACGCATATTTCTGCAAGGAGAGAGGGAAGTGCGCGAGCGGCCCCCTGTGGTCTACTTGCTTTCGAGCTTCTCTTGGAAGTAGCGGAGCAGGTTGCGGTAACGGCCTTCGCTCATTGCGGAGCGGGGGACATAGATGAAGCGCTTTTTGCTAAACGCAGCAACGCAAAAGTCGTCATTCCAGCGGAATGCCGACAAGTCAGAAATCGGAATTTCCTCAACTCGGTCGTCCGGCCCCTCTTCGACCACTTTATCGGCGGTAACGACAACGTGACGACGATTATTCTCGCCCACAAGGCCAAGCGAAGTGTTTCGAGCGCGATTGGCCGTAATGCTGGGCCAACTAGAGCTGACCGCCGTGGCGACAACAGAGAGAACGACAAAGATCATTGCGAGGAACAAGTCATCGGGATTCTGGATGATTGACATGATCATCAGGACGATCGAGACAATCGAAACCGCTGTAAGGGCGTCCTTGATGCGATCGGAGTACACAAGGGTCGCGGCACGCGAAAACTCAAGCTCGTTCATTTCGTACGTTAGCGAGAAGAGCGGGGTGCCGTATTTGCGGTCGCTCTTCTCTTGGCGGGCTTCCTCGGCGGCCTTTGCCTTGGATGACTGCTTCTTTGACATTGCTGCTCCTTGGAAATCGACACGAACGTAGGAATCGTACCCCCAATTGCAGGCTGCGTGATTGTTTGTGTGCGAATTGTCGCGACGAAACGCTCATTGAGAGAAACGCGCCGTCTGGCAGGAAGCATGGGATAAGCACCGGGGGTTAGGGAATGATATGAGTGTGCAGAAAGTGGGAGCGTGACTGGCAAATGCCTTGCGCTTCCCTCTGCGTAAGCTCATTTATGGCTTGGCAGCTGCCAAAGTGGGGGCCCTCAGACCTGATCAGTCTGTGGGCCCCCGTCTAGTAGAGAGGGCCTTGCGCGGAGGGCTGCCGACGATGACCCTGCGCTAACGGCACGACGCCGGGACCGACCAAGGCCTCGCCAGCGCTCCGTCTGCGAGGATACGTGGTCTTTTCATGGTTGGCGGATATCTTTGCTAGAGTTAGCAGCAGCGCGTTGGATGGGTGCGGGTGACGCAACACCTCGAACCTGGTCAGGGCCGGGAGGCAGCAGCCATAAGGGGCCTCTGGCGGGCATCCGCTCCCACCGAGCGCGCTTTTTTCATGCCGATACAGTATGGATAGGATTCCATGGGCTTCGTTGAATTCATCGCCAACCTGCTGAGCGACCCGCGTGGAGCCATTGCCGGCTGGATCGCCGCAGGCCCTCTCATGGCATACGGATGCGTCTTCCTCATCGTCTTTATCGAGACGGGCGTTGTTTTCTTCCCGTTTCTTCCGGGTGACTCCCTGCTCTTTGCTGCGGGCTTTTTTGCGCAGGGGGGCGGCTTCAACATCGTTGCCCTTCTTGCGACCGCTTGGGCTGCCGCCATCCTGGGGGACCAGTGCAACTTCATGATTGGTCACTTCTTCGGGACCAAGATCGTCGCCTCCGGCAAGGTAAAGGCGATGACCCCCGAGCGAATGGAGAAGAGCAGGGCCTTTCTGGACAAGTGGGGTCATCTTGCCATTTTCCTAGGCCGCTTCTTCCCGTTTATCCGTACGTTCGTGCCCTTTATCGCAGGCATGGGCGGCATGCATTGGCGTAATTTCGTCGTCTTCAACGTGCTCGGTGGCGTTACGTGGTCCACGATGTTCACGCTGCTCGGCTACTTTTTCGGCGGCATTCCAGTGGTGCAGGAACACTTTGAGCTGCTGATCGTGGGAATCATCCTCGTGTCCATCATTCCTACGGTCGCCGGTCTCATCCGCAATCGCATCAAGAACAAGAAGCAGGCCGAGCAGGCCAAGTAGCCTTTTGCGTGGGTCGCTGCGCAATTTGTGTCAACAAAAGCGCATCTTGTGACAAAGATGATTCTTCGGGATTCCTGACGAGTACCTTTTACTTGGCGGCGCCTCCTCCCACGCAAAAACGGGTGCCGTGCAGCGCCCGGGTATGTACTCCTCCCATTTCTTCCCTACTCGGGCTCCCAATGGGCTCCGGCATCGTGCCGGGGCCCATTCTTCATTGTTGGCGAACGGGCTACCCGCGCCTGAACAGAGGGAATGAAGCTGGCGCAAATGGGCGGGCCGCTATCTGGTGCCAATCATGCGCCTACATCTGCTTTTCCGTGTGAGCAGGGATTATCGCGTTCAGGTGGAATACCCCATCCTGTGCCCCGCAGGTCAAGGCGCCGCCATAGCGCTCAACGATCGTACGCATGGACCTGAACCCATAGCCGTGGCTCAGCGGGTCCCCCTTCGTGGAGACGGGCAAGTCGCCCTTGATCAGCAGGTCGCCTGAGAAATAGTTCTCCTCGTGGACGGTGACCATGCCTGCGGCGGATCGAACGCCCAGGGAGATTACGCGTCGTCCGGGGCTGCGCAGCGTCGCTCAAGCACTCGCTCCATTGTGTGGGGCTGCCATGAATGCTACATGTAATGTGCCTTTTATCTACCTGCAGTTATGCGTGGTCCCTTTCAGAGGCAGCACGCCGCAAGAGCAAAAAGTCCCACACAACAGAAAGGACTTTCCGAGCTTTTTGCCGCGTCCCACACAATATGTTTTGAAATACTGAGAAACCGCAGGTAGGCTGACATGTCGAGAAGTGCGTCCCGCACAACCGGCAACGCAATTTCTCTGATGGTCCCACACATTGGGTCGCTGCCAAGTTGCGCGACTTTTGCAGCATCAGAAGTCGCACAACTTGGTAGATCGAGCATCAGAAGTCGCGGAATCTGGCAAAACGAGCATCAGAGGTCGCGCAAGTTGGCAGGGGCGAGCATCAGAACTCGCGCAACTTGGCAGCCGGGTCGCAGCGCCATACAGTGCGGGCATCAGAACTCGCGCAACTTGGCAGCCGGAACCTGGCGCCAGGGGCTGCCAGACCGCCCCGGGCGCCAGGGCAAGCGCGCTATTCGCTAACGGTAACGCTCTCGCGCGCGGGCTCAACGACGGCCGGAGTGTCCTTCTCGCCCACGTGGCTGAAGAACTTGGAGAAGACGAGCCTGGTCACGGGGCCGGCTGCAAAGATGTTCCACAGCAGCGCCATGGGGAAGTTCTTCAACAGTGTGCCCACCCAGATGGCAGGCAGCTGCGTAACGGGGTTTCCGGCAAGGATCACATTGAAGAGGATTGACGCGACCATGCTCATCGTGGGGCACATCACCAGCACGGTGCAGCCCGAACGCACGAGCGTGCATAGAAATGCGTTGTCCTTCTCGGGATCCACCAGACGGGACGCCAAGCGCGAGCCCAGTCGGTTGCCCCAAAGGTTAGAGAACAGGAACACGAACAGCCACATGTATGCGGCCTCGGCGAGCGCGCTAAGGAAGACGTCGTTGGTCATGTTCGAAAAGCCGCCGGCCATAGTGGGGTAGCCCATTTTCCATGCGACGTTGTAGACCTCCATGCCGTATGCCATGGTGATGGACATAAGAATTCCGAAGATAATTCCCTGAGCGCGGTTCTTTGGCATGCTTTTCTTCCTTTCTTTTGCACAAAAAAGCGCGTGGCAGCCAGATGGCTCACCACGCGCTTTGCCTTGCACTTGTAGTAGCGTGCGCTACACGCAGAGTCGACTTTAGCACGGCATGCGGGCCCGTTCGAAAAACCTCCACGTATCACGGTGCCGGCGTCTTCAAGCAAAAACTGCCGCTTAGGCAGGCGAGAGGTGCAAGATACGCCGCGCAAACGACAGGATGCGTTGATTTTCCTCCCAATTTGGCAAGCGCGGTTAGTCTCAACCTCGCAAGGGAACCGAGTCCTAGCTCGAAAAAGGAGCTCGGGCTCGTATGGATACGGGAGGGAAAACATGGCCAAGAAAAACGCTACAAAGAAGCAGCCCAAGAGTGTTACCCGCAGAAGATTCATTGGCTCAACTGTCGCTTCTGTTGGTCTTTTGGGCGTCACGGCTGCGGCTAACGTGGCCGCGAACAAGTTCAGCTCGTTTCTGAGCCACTACCTTGGTGGCCGCCCGGCAACGGTCGAGCAGGTCGAGGGATCCGAGAACTGGGACTCAAACTACTATGACTCCGTGTACCGTGGTCGCAACCAAGCGACCGAGGCGGGCAACGAAATCGTGACCGAAATTGAAGGCGAGGGCATCGTGCTTCTGAAGAACGACGGCGATGCGCTGCCCCTTGATACCGCCTCCCCAATCAGCCTGATGGGTCGCTACGCTGCCGACCCCGTCTATGGCGGAGCTGGCTCCGGGACCGTTGACACCAGCTCTTGCGTAACCCTCTACCAGGGCATAAGCCAGGCTGGCTTCACCATCAACGACACGATGTTCAATTGGGTCAACGACAACTTCTCCAACTACGCAAAGGCCTCTATCACGATGGACGATCCGTCTACGGCGTCCTACTACATCGGCGAGATTCCTTGGGCAGACTACCCCTCTGACGTGCAGTCCTCAATTTCTGGCACCACTGCGGTAATCGTGCTCGGACGAGGCGGCGGAGAGGGCGGAGACTTGTCGCGCGACCTCAAGGCCGCCGTTGACTCTGGCGTTTCCGAGAACTTCACCGCCAACGCCGAGACGGCAAACTACGTCGACGGGCAGCACGAGCTCGAGCTGACGACAGAGGAGAAGGACCTCATTTCAGCGGCCAAGTCGGCATGCGACAAGGTCGTCGTTCTTCTCAACATGTCGACCACCATGGAGTGCGGCCCGCTCATGGAGGGAGACTATTCGGTCGACGCAATTCTGCATATCGGCTCGGTTGGCGCATCTGGATCCGTCGCGGTCGGCCAGGTGCTGGCCGGTCAGGTGAACCCCTCCGGCAAGACCACCGACATCTGGGCGGCCGACTTCACCGCAGACCCGACGTTTCAGAACTTCGGCGGCAAGCGCTATACGGACGTAGAAGGCTACTACACAACGAACGCTAACAGCACTCCTTCTGATGGTACTGCCTACTTTGTCGAGTACGCCGAGGGCGTCTACATGGGCTACCGCTACTACGAGACGGCAGCCGCTGAGGCTGAAGCTGGCAACTACGACGGCTTCAACTACGACGATGCCGTTGTCTTCCCATTTGGCTACGGCCTGTCCTACACCACCTTCGACGAGACCCTCGATTCTGCCGAGGTTGCTAACGACGAGGTCAAGGCATCTGTCACGGTGACCAATAGCGGAAGCGTTGCGGGCAAGCAAGTTGTGGAGATCTATTACAGCGCTCCATACGAGGAGGGCGGCCTTGAGAAGCCAGCCGTTGTTCTCGGCGGCTTTGCAAAGACCGACCTTCTCGATCCCGGCGCGAGCCAGACTGTCGAGGTCAGCTTCCCCACGCGCCTGATGGCCTCGTATAGCTCCGACGACCAGGCTTGGGTCCTTGATTCCGGCGACTATGTGATTAGCTTGCGCACTGACTCCCACACCGTGGTGGACGAGAAGACCGTCTCGGTAAGCGGCGAGAAGTTCACTACCGACTCTGCCTCTGGCGAGAAGATCTCCAACCACTTTGACGATATGACCGAGTACATGAAGAACAACGTCACGGTCATGTCCCGTTCTGACTTCAAGGGCACCTTCCCCGAGGCCGCCGAGGACAAGAGCGCATCTGACTGCGGCATCGAGTTTGCCGAGTGGAGCTTGGACGACAACCTTGACTCCTCTGCTTCGATGCCCACGACCGGTGCTGACAACGGCCTTCAGCTCATCGACCTGCGCGGAAAGGACTATGACGACGAGGCCTGGGACCAGATTCTTGACCAGCTGACCGTTGAGGACATGGCGGCCTGCCTGAACGACGACGCCTACAACACTCCCGAGGTCGAGAGCATCGGAAAGCCTGCGACGGCCGAGCCCGATGGTCCCGCTGGCTTCACGTCGCTCACTGGTCCGACGGGCAACTGCTCGTACTGCTCAGAGTATGTTATGGCGCAGACTTGGAACGTCGAGCTCATGGGACGCATGGGCGAGATGGTCGGCCAGGAGGCCCTCGCCTCGGGCTACAACGGCTGGTATGCTCCCGCAATGAACACGCACCGCTCGCCGTTTTCCGGGCGCAACTTTGAGTATTACTCCGAGGACCCGCTGCTTGCCGGCAAGATTGGCGCGGCGGTCGTGGCCGGCGCCGCGTCCTGTGGCTGCTACGCCATGGTGAAGCACTTCGCCTTGAACGACCAGGAGTCCTATCGCGTGCAGCATATCTGTACCTGGGCGACCGAGCAGACCGCGCGAGAAATCTACCTGCGCCCATTCGAGATTACGGTGAAGGAAGCCGAGTGCGAAATGAAGTACATCTCGGACGACCAGGGGACCATCAGTACCAAGACCATTCCGGCATGCACGGGAATCATGAGCTCGTTCAACTACGTTGGCGCCGAGTGGGCTGGCGGAAGAAAGTCACTGCTCACCGACCTTTTGCGCACCGAGTGGGGCTTTCGCGGGTCGGTGATTACCGACTTCAACCTCTACGGCTACATGAACAAGAACCAGGCGCTGGCGGCCGGCGGCGACCTCGAGCTGACCTACTCCGCCATGACCGGCGAGTACGAGGGCACCAATTCCGCGACGGTGGTCAACCAGCTGCGAAACGGCATGCACAACGTGCTGTATACGGTTGCAAACTCCAATGCTATGCAGGGGCTGGTGCCGGGCTCCAAGATTACGTACGGCCTTGCCAACTGGCAGAAGGCCCTGTACGGCGGGTCCGCGGCGCTGATCGCCCTGGCTGCGTTCTTTGGCTACAAGGCGCACAAGAACCACAAGCTTTGGAAGGCCGAGCAGGCTGCCGCCGGCGGTGATGGCGTCGCTGAGGATGGCACTGCCGCGGACAAGGATGCCTCTGTCGCGAGCAAGGACAACTCGACGCCCGACGAGAAGTAGCCCCCTGAATACTTCGTATTGTCGTGGCGAACAATGGCGGCCGCCCCCTCTCCCTGGGCGGTCGCCTTTTTGTGCCCCGACGCCCCCCGCGCCCCGGAGTTTGGAGTCCGGAGTCCCACACAATGCGGCGGCAGCGAGCCCGCGCGGCGGGAGTCCCACACGATGCGGCGGCAGCGAGCCCGCGCGGCGGGAGTCCCACACGATGCGGCGGCAGCGAGCCCCCTGCCAAGTTCCGCGACTTTTGCGACATCAGAACTCGCGCAACTTGGCGGCGGAGCATCAGAACTCGCGTAACTTGGCAGGAATCGGCATCAGAGGTCGCACAAGTTGGCCTGGTCGAGCATCAAAACTCGCGCAACTTGGCAGCGACGCGAAGTGCCGAAATCTGAAGCTTCGAAAACTTGCACAACTGAGCATCCAATCTCGGCATGTCTCGGCAGCCTCTCAGTTATATGGAGACCGCCCGTCTCGTTTGTCCGTCCCGCCCCTTGCCCCGTATCGTGAAGGTTTTCAGCCTTGGTGGAGGCAAAGGCTATAATTGACGTGTCAATGAGCTGCCGTGCGGCGTAAGTCCGATTGATCCTAAACGCCGCCCGCGCAGCCAGCAGCTCTCGGACGGCCGATTCATGTTCGTCCGGGAGGAGCTTTAATGCAAAAATCTGCATCTGCTACAGCGTCGACGCAGCCCAAGCTTTGGACGCGTGACCTTGTGCTCATCATCTTGGTGAACCTTTGCGTCTTCACCAACCACATCATGAGCCTATCCACTTTTCCGTATTTCATCGAAAGCCTCGGCGGCACCGAAGCCATTGCGGGCATCTGCGCCGCGGCCTTCTCGTTCGTTGCAGTTATTATCCGACCCTTCATTGGCTGGTGGCTGGACAACGGAGTCCGTCGCGTCGCGCTTGTCATCGGACTCGTGCTTATGGGGCTCGCGCCAGCTGGTTACATCGTTGTGCCCGTGCTCTCTTTGGCAATCGTGCTCCGCATGATCCATGGCGTGGGCCTTTCGTTTTCTAACTCGACTACGGCAACTGTGGCGTCAGACGTGATCTGCAGACCTCGCTTTGCTGAGGGCATGGGCTACTTTGGCATGGCCACGGCTCTCGCCTCCGCAATCGCTCCCGCGCTTGGCCTTACGCTGATGGAGAACTTCGGCTTCCAGGTGCTGTATGGCGTGGCGGCTCTCATCGCTGTTGCCGGACTTATCCTCTTCTCGTTTGTCCACGCGCCGCGGGTCGACGTGCCTCACAAGAAGCTCGACCTACGCACTATCATCAACCGCGATTCTCTTCCCGCTACGGTGACTATGCTCGTTTTTATGTTCACCTTCGGCGCTCTTGAGAACTTCGTGGCAATTTATGCAACAAATGAGGGTCTTCCCTCCGGATCTATTTACTTTTTGATTATGTCGGCAATGCTTCTGCTTGTTCGTGTCACGCTTGGCAAGCTTGTTGACCAGCGCGGTGAGGCGTTCTTTGTGTATACCTGCAACGCAGCTATGCTCGTTGCTTTCCTGCTGTTGGCGTTTGCGCCTTCTACGCCCACGTTCTTCCTGTCCGCAATGCTTGCTGGCTACGCGTTCGGCGGCCTCGAGCCGTCCCTGCAGTCGATGGCCGTTCACACTTCCACCGACGAGACGCGCGGATCCGCCAATTCCACGTTCCTCTGCGGCTATGACATTGGCTATGGCCTGGGCGGCGGCGTGGCCGGCGTGCTTATTACGAGCATGGGTTATTCGGCGATGTGGGCGATTGTGTCCCTGGCCTGCGTTGTGTCCGTCGCAATCTACTTCTTCTGGGCGCGCCATTCTGACACGAGCTTCTCCAAGAGGCTTGCTCAAAAGCGCCAGTAAGGGTCGCCAACCTGACAAGAGGGGATGGCCGCTCGTGCGGTGACTTAGCTTCTTCGCGCGAGGCCCCTCTGCCAAGTTGCGCGAGTTTTGCAGCATCAGAACCCGCACAACTTGGCAATCGGAGCATCAAAAGTCGCACAACCTGGCAGAAACGGCATCAAAACTCGCGCAAGTTGGCACGGTCGAGCATCAGAAGTCGCATAACTTGGCAGGCGCCCATCGCGCGGGCATCAAAACTCGCGCA
>NZ_JBMNUX010000019.1:0-38307 GCF_050946515.1 Tractidigestivibacter sp. | reverse complement strand
AACTTGGGGTCGTACTTCCTTCTCGTCGTCTTGCTCATGGCAATAGCCCTTCCGTGCCTTTCGGCACATCCTAGGGCTTTCGTTAGCTCGGCTTCAAACGTGTCTGAATTTGGGCAGCCATATCAATCTGCCACAGGTTCCACGAGACAACCCATGCAGCATTTCTCAAATCCTGCTCTGCAGGCTTCTGCCCCCAACGCGACTCATAATGCTCGGTGAACGTCTCAAGCATATTAACTCTCGCTATCAGAAGGTTGTCTCCCTGGTACTCGTAGCCGTAAGTCGACCGCAGAGCCGCGAGAGCCCACTTTGTCCAGTCATCATAAGAGCGAGCTCGCTCGCCTACGATGCGAAGTTTCCTGTCAAGTACTCCTATACGCTCATTAACGGGTATTGTTGCCCCAGTGACTGTATCGTATCTAGAGCAAAGGAACGGCGCCTCTCCACAGGTTATTTCAAGCCTCGTACTGGTGACATAATCGTGCCAACCGCGACCCTTTACCTTAGGAAAAACAACCTTATTGTGGTTCGTCTCCCAAGTATTACCGACTTCCCTATTGAACGCCCCCGAATGTCTGAACCAGTCAGCATCGAGGGCATTGTTCATCTCATTCACCAGCCAAGATGGAGTGAAAACCTCAGCGCGAGTTTTTGTACGACGAGATTGTCTTTCCAAAGCCTTGAGAACCCGTGGCTTGATAACGCCAGAATTTGTGCCAGATATTGCATCGAAAGTGATTTCATCCTCTGGAGAATAGCCCTCTCCAAGTGCTTCATACTCTCCATCTGCCCAGATGATGTTTTTCCCAGTAGTTCGATCACAAAGAAGAGTCTCGAGGATCTCGGTAGGATAGTGTCGCTCAAAGCCCTCCATAAAGCCGTCTGCAAGTATGGCGGTTGATTTCGACACAACTTCTTTCCCATTATCTTGAGTGTCGGTCTCTTGCCCCAATGCAATACCTCTCTCGCAGACAAATGGATAGTGAAACAAATCTAAGATGACTTCCCAGATTAAGCCAGCCAACTTATACATTTATGATTCTAGCAAAGGGTCCGGACACAAATATGTCCTTCGAAAAAGCCCTCTCTAGCGCCAATAATCAACTTCCGCTTGGCTTGCGAGCCGCCCAATTATCATCTGACTCTCTATCAGCAGAATGTGTATGCTCCTGAATATCGGACCATCTCAGATATGGCAAGTTTCAGCGACTACAAGTTTTCTGTTAGCGCAAACGTCTCTCAGAAAAAGCGAAGCGTCGTTTCTTACATTTCGAGGAAACGCCACCTAATAGCACACAACATTATTTAATAAGTAGAAATCCTTACATCCATATGAAGTGGATACTCAACTGCAGAAAACAAGTAGAAGCATTTGGCAGGCGTATCAATACCAGCAAAAAGAATTGAAGCATTCGCTAGCAGTGCCCTTCTCGCTCCCCTAAAACACCCCCGCAGCATGGAGCGCGATGAACGAGGCGACGTGAATCACGATCATGAGCGGCAGGCCGATGACAAAGTAGTAGACGCGAGTCTTGTGGTGCGCGACGCGCATGGCGATGAGCCCGCCGAGCGCGCCGCCCAGCAATGACAGGCCAAGCAGCACGAACTCGCGAACCCTCCAGCCGTTGCGCAGTGCCTGCCGCTTGTCGTAGACGAAGACGGCAAATGTGATCACATTGATGACCAGCAGATATATGCCTAGCCCGCGCAGAAAGCCCGGGTCAATTCCGGTGAAGAGCTGGTTCACGTCGAAGGTGAGGTAGCCGTAGTAAAACGCCACGACAAAGCACCAGACGATGATTGAGAGGATGGCAATGAAGCGCCAGGCGACGTTGTCCTTCACGACCTTCCGGTCCCACACGAGAAACGCCGCAAGCATGCCCACTCCCCCGCCGGCAACCGCAAAGAGGCCGAGCGTCGCATGGTTGAAGAGCTCTTTGCCAGTCCTGTTCCAATGCAGGTAGTCGATGGTGAAGAGCGCAAACGTCAAAAGGTTGATAAAGAGCAGGTATAGTTCGAGCTTGTCCATGAGGCTCCCAGCTACAGTCGGCGAAAGGCGCGATGATTGCGATCGCCCTCAATTCTACGGTCTTGGCCTTCTCAGAAATGGCGGCATCAGCCGGCAAGACCGAAAGGCAACCGACGCGCGCTCCAGATGTCTCTGCGATAATGGGAGCGCACCAAGCCAAGAAGCCCAACACCCTCGAAAGGCACCCATGCAGACCCCGAACGACAGCGCGATAGACCAGGCAGCCCAGACGCTCTTCGAGTTCGAGCGCATAGACGACGAGCTCGAGCACTGCGAGCTCTCCCTGGCGTTGGGCAACCACGACGAGCACGTCGCGCAGCACGCAGCCTCGCTCCAGCTCTCCGGCGTGGTGGACAAGATCCTGTTCACCGGCGGCCTCGGCAAGGTCACATCAAAGCTCTGGAGCGAGCCCGAGGCGCTCCGCTTCGCAAGAATCGCGAGGTCAATGGGCGTGCCCGACAACGCCATCCTCACGGAGACCGCCTCGACCAACACGGGCGAGAACATCCGCAACTCGAAGGAGGTCCTTAGGCGCGAGGGGCTTTCCGGCAAGAGGGTGATCGTCGTGGACCGCCCCGCGCGCGAGCTCAGGACCAAGGCAACGCTCCAGGCACAGTGGCCAGAGCTTGACTTTTTGATGTCTCCCCCGCCGCTTGGCTACCGCGACTACTGTGCCTTCTACGAGACCGATGCGCCCATCTCGAAGCACGAGTTCATCGCCCTCATGGTGGGCGACCTCCAGCGCATCCTCGTCTACCCCTCCCTGGGCTACCAGACCCAGCAGCCCGTGCCCGACGAGGTCATGGCGGCATACCATACCCTCATCGACCTCGGCTTCACCGACCAGCTGATGAAGCAGGCGTAAAGGCACGCCGCCCGTCCGCCTTGCGGCGCATGGCACTCCGTCAGCTCATCAATATTGCAAGCGCCTGCCGGTACTTCTCCGCACGCCTCGCGCCATTCGGCATGCCTAACTAGCGCGTCTTTCGCCCGGACCCGAACACGAAGAAGATGGGCGGAAACACCAGGAAGACAAACGGGAAGCCAAGCCTCGCCATGACCAGCGAGAAGACGATCGAGCCCACCACGAGCCATCCATACGCCGAGGCGCCTACGCGCGGCGTACGGGCGTCAGGCGTGGGCGCCCCGAAGGCAAGCTCGGCCAGAAGCCAAACGCACAGCACGATGACGACAAGAGCAAGCATTGGCGCCCTCCTCCCGAAAGCCTTCGTTGCGAATCTCCTGCCATTGATTCTACCCACGAGCGGCGCTGGCAGCCAGAAGGGCGGGTTGGCGGAAGCCCGCTCGGACGATCTTGGGAAAGGAACGGCCATGGGCATTATCTTGAATAGTCAGTTCGTTCTCTCCGACGAGGGCAAGCAGGCGCTCAGGCAGATTGCGCCCGGCCAAGATGAGCCTCTGTCTGAGGCGGACCTAGAGGATATGGCCCAAGACTGGGACATGCTCAACGAGCTCAGCGACACGTTCATCCAGAACGGCTCTGTGAACTCAGATCCCGAGCGGACGTTCGTGGTCAGCTTCCTCACGGACACCTACCAGTTCTTCAGGATCATTGACAACCAGAAATCGAGCGGAGCTGCACGCCAGCTCGGCGCGCTGTACTACACGGGCGCGCTGAACGAGGGGCTTGCCCTAGCCCTCTACGAGAAGGCTTTCGCCGCGATGCGCCAGCAGGACGAGATGCGAGAGATGCTGAGAGACTAGCTGGAGCCGAGCCCTCCCCTAGAAAAGGCACGTCTCGATGACGTCCTTGCCAGCAAAAGACCGCCGGACGCACGCACCCGCGAGCGCCCGGCGGCTCATCGCTTCTGCAACGCCCTTCCCTCTTGGTTCACTTTCTGATATTGGTGCCTACACGTAGAGGTCCATGTCCAGGCTGCTTGCCGCATAGAAGCCGTCGCGGATGGCGTCGCCCAGCTTGCCCAGGCGGCGGACGTCTCCCACCACGCGGGTCTTGTCGTGGTAGCGGGCGTCGATGGCGTCGGCGAGCTCGGTGTCTGGGCGCATGCCGAAGGCGTCGATAACGCAGTCCGCGTCAAGGTGCTCCTGGGTCCCGTCCTCGAGCTCCACGGTCACGCCGCCCTCGTCGATGGAGACCACCTTGTTCTTGGTGAGAAGCTCCACGCCGCTCTCTGCCAGGCGGTTCATGAGCGTGATCTTGTTGATGAAGAAGACGTCCTTGCCGCACTCGGGAAGCATCTCCACCACGGTGACCTTCTTGCCAAGGTCTGAGGCAAGCTCGAGCGCGCAGTCGAGGCCCGACGCGCCTCCTCCGCAAACCACGATGCGCTCGCCGGCGGCGCGGCTGGTGTCGCGCTCGAAGTCGAGCACGCCCACCACATTTGCGCCGTCAAGACCGGGAATCGGCGGCGCGACGGGCTTTGCTCCCGTGCCCACGATGATGGCGTCAGCGGAGGCAAGCAGCGCATCGTCTGCCGTCACGGGGTGGCTGAGCTGCACGTTCACCTTGTACTTGGCAAGCTGGGTCTTGTACCAGGCGACGAGCTTCTTGATGTTCAGCTTGAACGAGGCTCCGCAGATGTCGGCCGCTGTGCCGCCCAGATGGTCGCGGCCCTCCAGCAGCGTCACGCTGTGGCCCTCGATCGCGGCAACGCGCGCCGCCTCCATGCCGGCG
The DNA here is from genome assembly GCF_050946515.1 of Tractidigestivibacter sp. Lineage (GTDB taxonomy): Bacteria > Actinomycetota > Coriobacteriia > Coriobacteriales > Atopobiaceae > Tractidigestivibacter. The sequence continues at coordinate 33,622 of NZ_JBMNUX010000019.1, read as the reverse complement.
ACGCCTCCGCCCACCACGACGACGTTCTTGGGGCTCTGCGTGCGCTCGAGGCGGAAGCGGACCTCCTCCATCGCGGAGGGGTTGACGGCGCAGCTGAGCTTGGTGTGGCTGTTCCAGATGCGGCCGATGCAATACTCGTTGCAGCGCAGGCAGGGGCGAACGTCCTCGGGGTGCCCCGCCTTGAGCTTTGCGGGCAGGTAGGGGTCCGCGATGAGCGCGCGGCCAAAGTTGACGAAGTCGACCGTGCCGTCGGAAATGAGCTTTGAGGCGGCGTCGGGGTTCAGCGTTCCCGCCGTGAAGAGCGGCACGTCCACGGCCTTGCGCGCGGCGTCGCACACGTAGCTCATGCAGCTCTCGCCCAGATAGCTTGGCGGGAAGATGTAGTCGAGCGTCTCGTAGCAGCCGGCGTCCACGTCAAAGGCATCCACGCCCTCGCGCTCCAGGATCTTGAGCAGCTTGACGGAGTCCTCGATCGTGCGGCCGCCCTCAAAGCGGTGGTCGAGCGAGATGCGGAAGATCACCGGCATGGAGTCGCCCACCACGTCCTTGATGGCGTGGACGATCTCAACCGGGAAGCGCGCGAAGCCCTCGGGGGTGCCGCCGTACTCGTCGGTGCGCTTGTTCCACACGGGGCTCATGAACTGGTCGATGAGGTAGCCTGCGTGCGCATGGATCTCGATGGCGTCGTAGCCCGCGTCGCGCACGACGCCCGCGGCAAAGCGGAAGCCGTCCATCATCTGGGCGATCTCGTCCTTGGTGAGGGCATGGCACTTGATGTTGGGGTTGAAGACGGAAGGCGTCTCGGAGGACGAGATGGGCGGGTTGCCAAAGGTGTCCGGGAAGGCGTTTCGGCCGGTGCCGGGGCTCACCTGGCACACAATCTTTGCGCCGTAGCGGTGGACGCCGTCGCAGACGGAGGTAAGCGAGGGCAGCACGGTGAACGAGTCAAGGTAGCCCTCCATGGAGCCCTGCGCGACCTTCTCGTTGAGCATCTGGCATCCCATGAAGATGATGCCGGCGCCGCCCTTGGCGCGCTCGATGAAGTAGTCGATCTCTTGGGCGTCCTTCCTGCCGTTGGTGAAGGCGGAGTTGGTGCCCATGGGGCTCATGCCGATGCGGTTCTTGACCCGCATGCTTCCCACGGAAAACGGCGTGAACAGGTTGCTGTAGTCCATACGATCCCCTCTCCGAAGTAAAGGCGCCGTGCCATTCGACCGGCGACGTGATGCCTTGCGGCAGCCTTACCCATGATAAAGGATTTCTTTACTGCGGTAAGATTCTGTCGGCGAGAGGAGCACACGCGAGGTTGCGATATCCTCGGCTATGGTGACTCTCAACAGTCTGAATTCAATTTGGCCACGACGAGCGAAGGGGCTGGGCCTTGGACAGGCAAGAGATTTCGGACAGGGCGCTCAAGCTCTTTCGCGAGCGAGGCTTTGACAACGTCACGGTGCAGGACATCTGCGACGCGTGCGGCATCAGCAAGCCGACGTTCTACACGCGCTTCAAGTCAAAGGACGACCTTATCGTCGACTTCTACGAGGGCGTCTCGATGCGCCTGAACGACCGCCTGTCCGAGCTCGTGGGCACCGCCAGCGCATGGGAGCAGATCCGCATCTGCTTTGCCACGATCGAGGACGAGACGGAGGCCGCCGGCCAGGAGCTCATGCGCAGGATGCTCATCACCAACCTGCAGGAGGACCGCCACAGCCTGGACGAGCGCCCCTACCTCAAGCGCACGATGGCGGCGATCATCGCGCGCGGCCAGGCAAGCGGCGAGTTTGGCAACGGCTCCGACCCCGAGAGGCTCTGCGAGGCCGCCGACCGTATGTTCACCGGCTACTTCTGCTTCTGGTGCATAAGCCAGGGGACCTTGGACTGGGTGGGCGAGTTCGAGAAGAGCCTGGCCGCCCTGCTCGAGGTGCGCAAGGCGTAGGCGCGCGCTCGCCTGCGCGACCCCTCGACCATGTCCCACGTGCATGCAGACCGGCGCGCCCGGCATTGTACTTCTCGCTCTCGCCTTCCCAGAATATAGGTGGAACCCAACGCCCGGCGACCGCCCGCCGGAAGCCCACCAACAGATTGCGCAGGGAGACGAGAGCATGAAGCAGAAGCACCTATCGAAGAACCTCGAGGTATCCGCCATCGGCCTGGGACGCATGGGCCTCTCGCACGGATACGGCCCCGCGCTCGATGACGCCGAGGCGATCCGCCTTATCCAGACGTCCGTCGACGACCTTGGCTACACCCTGATCGACACCGCCGAGACCTATGGCTATGCCGGACGTCCGCATGTGAACGAAGAGCTCGTGGGGCGCGCCCTCAAGGGCGCAAGGCGCGAGCGCGTCAAGATCGTCACCAAGTTTGGCATCCACTTTGACTACGAGCACGACAGCGCGCCCTACCCGCTGCACCTCGACTCGCGCCCCCAGACCATCCGCGCCTCAGTGGAGGGGTCGCTCAAGCGCCTGGGGACTGACCACATCGACCTCTACCTGCAGCACCGCATCGACCCCAACGTAGAGCCGGAGGAGGTCGCGTCCACGATGGCAGAGCTCATCGCCGAGGGCAAGGTCCTCAACTGGGGCATCTCCGAGGCAAGCGAGGGCTACCTGCGCCGCGCCCACGCCGTCTGTCCGGTCGCGGCGATCGAGAACCGCTACTCGATGATGGCACGCTGGCACGAGTCGCTCTTCCCCACCCTCGAAGAGCTCGGCATCGGCTTCATCGCGTTCAGCCCGCTCGCAAACGGATTTCTTACCGGCGCGGTCACCAAGGGCGACGCCGCCTCGTTTGACCCCGCGACCGACTACCGCGCGAGCATGCCCCAGTTTGACGCCGACGCAATCGACAAGAACCAGGCGCTCACGGACTTTCTTGCCGCCCTCGCGGCGCGGCACGACGCCACGCCCGCGCAGGTCTCCCTCGCGTGGATGTGCTGCAAGAAGCCCTACATTGTGCCTATCCCCGGCTCGCGCCACCTGGACCGCCTCGCCCAGAACGCCGCCGCCGGCGACATCGAGCTCTCCGCCGACGAGGTGGCCGCAATCGACGCGGCGCTTGACTCCATGGACATGAGTGACGTCTTCGGCGGGTCTAAGGCAGCGAAGTAGGCACGTCGGCAAAGGCGAGCGCGAGCTGCGCGTATCACCAGAGCTTCTCGCGAAAAAAGCCGGGCGCCCGCAAAATGCGAGCGTCCGGCTTGCGGTTGCGTAGCGCAGCAGCGCTTACTGGGCAGTGTAGCCGCCGTCGATGTAGAGGTGCGTGCCCGTGGTGAACTCGTTCTCAACCAGGAAGACGACGCCGTGGGCGATGTCCTCGGGCTGGCCGAGGTGGCCCAGCGGGTGCAGGGACACCAGGTAGTCGATGCCCTCCTTGCCCAGGGTCTGCTCGTTGACCATGCCCGTGTAGATGTAGCCGGGGTTCACGGTGTTCACGCGGATGCCATACTTTGCAAGGGCCAGCGCCGCGGACTGGGTGAGCATGTTGACGCCGCCCTTTGCCGCGTTGTAGGAGGGCAGGTTGGGGTCGCCGACGGTACCCTCGATGGAGGAGGTGCTCACGATGGCGCCGCCATGGCCCTCGCGCTCCATCTCCTGAGCGGCGTACTTGATGCCGTAGAAGACGCCGGTCAGGTTGATGGAGATGAGCTTCTGGAAGGCCTCGTCCTCCATCTTGTCGACAGGAGCGCCGTCGCCGATGCCGGCGTTGTTGTACATGATGTCGAGCGAGCCGAACTTCTCGACGGCAAAGGCGATAAGGGCCTTGACCTGCTCAGGGTCGCTGGTGTCGGTCTGCTTGAACTCGACGTTGGGCGAGACCTTCTTGAGCTCGGCGAGGGCGTCGGCGCCGCGCTTCTCGTTGCGGCCGGCGATGACGACCTTGCCGCCCTTCTCCAGAAACGCCTTGGCCGTGGCCAGGCCGATGCCCGAGGTTCCGCCCGTGACGACCGCAGTCTTGCCATTGATGTCGAACATGGTGCCTCCTAAACATATTGATGTGCTATTTCCCCACGTAGATGGCATGCTTTGCCACCCCGAGAGAACTCTTTTTCTAAAGTACCCACATCTGTTGGAGAAAAAGTTAACCAAGCCGCCAAGCAAACGATACGGGCGGCAAGTGGTTCCGCCGCGAGCATCTCCTTGACTTCGATATATTTTTTAAACCAGGTTCAAAACGAGCCCTCATCGCGGTAGACTATACAGGCTTCTTTCAGCATGTCCTAATGAGCACTAACAGCTGTTAATCTGACCAAAGTTGGAGGCTCCGTGCGCAAGGCATTTGCCATCTTCTGGCGAGATCTCAAGCGAATCCTCAAGAACCCCGTAGCGCTCATCGTCACTTTGGGAGTGTGCATAATCCCCTCGCTCTACGCATGGTTCAACATCATCGCCAACTGGGACCCCTACGAGAACACCAGCACCGTGGGCGTGGCCGTCGCGACCAACGACAAGGGCGCCGACGTCGAGGGCATGGGATACATCAACGCGGGCGACATGGTGAAAGAGGAGCTGGAGAAGAACACCCAGCTGGGCTGGAAGTTCGAGGACGAGGACCAGGCGCTGGAGGACGTGAAGTCTGGCAGCTGCTATGCGGCCATCGTGATTCCCGAGGACTTCACGCAGACCCTGGCGGGAGTCCTTGACGGCAAGACCGACAAGGCCCACATCACCTACTACGTGAACGAGAAGCTGAACGCCGTTGCGCCAAAGGTCACCGACACCGGCGCGTCGACCATCGAGGACACGATCAACAACACCTTCGTCTCGACCGTCTCGAAGGTGGTCGCCGAGAAGGTCAAGGGCGCGGCTGGAGACACGGCGGGCGCCATCGACGAGGCGGCCGGCAGCGTGGTGACCGATATCCGCGACGTCTCCGGCTCGCTTGGCGACGCCGCCGACCAGGTTGAGCAGACCCGCCAGACCATCACCGAGGCGCGCCAGGCCATCTCCGACGCCCAGTCGGCGCTCGACCAGGTATCCGGGCAGACCGCGTCCCTTTCGCAGACGCTCGCCGACGACCTCGGCGCGCTCTCGACCACGCGCAGCAAGTCCCAGGCGCTTCTCGCCTCCATCGGCGCCGCGATCGGGGACAGCGCCACGCAGGTGTCGGGCATCTCGTCGCAGGCAAGCTACGACATCGGCCAGATCGCCGGCGACGTGGGCTGGGCAACGAGCAAGATCGACGCAGCAATCTCGGCCATCGAGGCGGCGAACAACACCACGCGCTCGCTCAAGGCGACGCTCACCGACGAGCGCGACGTGATTGCGAGCATCTCGGGTCCCGACGCGTCCTTCTCCTACCAGCAAGACGTGATAAACGAGTTTGACACCCAGATCGACTACCTGGTGCAGCTGGACGAGCAGCAGCAGGCGTACCTGAGCCAGCTGCAGCAGCTCTCGGACGAGATCAAGTCGGGCACCGACAACGTGCGCAACCTCTCCTCGTCGGTCAACGACGCGATCCAGACCTCCGCCGACGCCCTGAACGACATCCGCTCGACCATCGACGGCCAGACGATGCCGCAGCTCTCCTCCGCGCTCGACTCGTTCGCCGACGTGGGCGGCGGCCTCAAGGGCTCGCTCGACGCGCTGCCGCTGGTCGTCTCGCAGGCTCAGTCGTCGCTCGACCGGCTTGACGCCGTGCTCGCAAGCTGCGACGGGACCATCGCAGACACCGCGGGGCTTCTCCGCACCGCGTCCGACCAGCTGGGCGGCGTCGCCGACGACGTGGCGGCCCTTCAGAGCGCGGAGAACCTGCAGCTTCTGGGCGACCTCATGGACATGGACCCCGAGAGCGTCTCGGAGTTCATGCAGTCCCCCGCCGAGCTGGTCGAGACCCCCATCTATCCTGTTGAGAACTACGGCTCGGGCGTCACGCCCTTCTACACCAACCTCGCGCTTTGGGTCGGCGGCTTTGTGCTTGTGGCCATCTACAAGCTTGAGGTCGACAAGGAGGGCGTCGGCGACTACAAGCCCTGGCAGGGCTACTTTGGCCGCGGGCTGCTGCTGAGCCTGCTCGGGCTGGTGCAGGCCGTCGTCTGCTGCGTCGGCGACCTTCTGCTGGGCATCCAGTGCGTCTCGCCCGCAGCGTTCGTCTTTGCCGGCATCGTCGAGAGCTTCTGCTACGTCAACTTCATCTACGCGCTCTCCATCGCCTTCAAGCACATCGGCAAGGCGCTGGGCGTGCTTCTCGTGGTGCTGCAGATCCCCGGCTCGTCGGGCACCTACCCCATCGAGATGATGCCGGGCTTCTTCCAGGCGCTGCACCCGTGGCTGCCCTTCACCTATGGCATCAACGCCATGCGCGAGGCCATCGCCGGCTTCTACGGCTACTACTACGGCTGGAACCTGTTCGTGCTGGGACTCTTGTTCCCCATCTCGCTTTTCATCGGCGTCACGCTGCGCCGCTACCTGCTGAACATCAACGCGCTGTTCGACCGGCGCCTGGACGAGACCGAGATGATGGTCACCGAGCACTACAGCATGGACGAGTCGCGCTTCCGCCTGACCACCATCATCAAGGCGCTCATGAACTCGCAGAAGTACCGCGAGACGTTTGTGGCGCGCGCGGCCAACTTCGAGCTGCGCTACCCCGTGCTCGTGCGACGCTCCATCCTGGCCCTTCTCGTGGTGCCGCCGGCGCTCTTGGTGCTGATGCTGGTGCTGCCGTTCAAGATGGTGCTGCTGACGCTCTGGATCCTTTCGCTTTTGATAATCTGCACCTTCCTGATCGTCATCGAGTACCTCCACAACCGCGTTGGCGAGAAGACCGCGCTTGCCGACAAGTCCCCCGAGGAGCTCTACGACATGATGAGCGACTCACTGAAGAGCGAGCTTCTCGCCTTCGCGCCGATCGAGAAGATGCGGCTTGACAACGTGACGGCGCACGACCTGCTGCGCGACGTGATCGAGCGCCGGCGCGGCGCGGGCGGCGGCGACGGCGCGGGCGGCGGTGACGCTACAGGCGACGGCAACGGAGCCGGCGCTCCTGGGAACAGTGGCGACGCCCAAGACGCCGATGCGGCGAAGGGAGGCGACGAGCGATGAGGAAGATCTGGCAGTTCATAGTCCGCGACGCAAAGCACATCGTCATGAACGCCGTGAGCCTCGTCGTGTGCGTGGGCATGATCGTCGTCCCGTCGTTTTACGCATGGTTCAACATCGCGGGCAGCTGGAACCCCTACGACAACACCGGGAACATCAAGGTCGCGCTCGCAACCAACGACGAGGGCTACTCGAGCGACCTCATGCCCGTCGAGGTCAACATGGGCGAGCGGATTGTCTCGAAGCTCAGCGACTCTACGGCCATTGGCTATACCGTGACAAGCGAGGACGAGGCCATCGAGGGCGTGCGCTCCGGCAAGTACTACGCCGCGATTGTGATTCCAGAGTCCTTCTCGAGAGACATGTTCACGGTGCTCTCCGACAACCCCACGCACCCGCAGGTGCTCTTCTACAGCAACGAGAAGGAGAACGCGATTGCATCCATCGTGACCGACAAGGCGTCGACCTCGGCGCAGCAGACGATCAACGAGACCTTCTCGGCGGCCGTGGTGGACGTTGCGACGTCGGTGCTCTCGCAGGTCGGCGACTACATGGACGACGACCAGGTGCAGAGCTTTGCCGCGCGGCTGTCGCAGGTGATTGGCGACTCGCGCGACCAGCTTGGCGCCACGGCCGACAACGTGCGTTCCTACCAGGCGATCGTTGCTAGCGCCGCAGACCTGCTTGACAGCTCGTCGAGCAACTCGTCCTCCTCGCTTGCCGCGACCGTCGACGCGGGCGGCCTGTTGCGCACCAGCTCGAGCGGCATCCGCGACGTCGACTCGGCGCTTTCGGGCACCACCGACTCCGTGAACGACGCGCTTGCAAAGAGCAAGGGCAGCCTCTCTTCTGTCGACTCCGCGATTGACGACGCGTTTGACGCCGCCGGCACCCAGACGGACAAGGCCGCGGACGCGCTGCAGAACGCAAAGGACATCGTGGACGCGCGCACCGCGGAGCTGCAGGGCGTCTACGACTCGCTTGACGGCGACACGGCGACGCTGCTTGACAAAGTCATCAGCTACGAGGACACGCTTGACCAGACCACGGTGCAGTACCAGCGCGTTCACGAGGTGCGCCTTGAGGTTGAGGGGCTCAACGCCTCGCTCAAGACAACCATCGACAACCTGAGCGAGCTCTCGGACGAGCTCGGCAAGGCAAAAGATGACCTGAGCAATTCAAAAACTGATGCCGAGGCCAGCCGCGCGCAGCTGAAGGCGCTCGTCAGCCAGGCGGAGAGCGGCGTCGACGCGGTGCAGCAGGCCTACGAGTCTGACCTGGGCTCCTCCCTCGGCAGCCTGGCCGACCAGATCGACGGGCTGGCGGACGGAGCGGACGGCATAAGCTCGTCCATCGATGCCACGGTATCGTCGCTGAACAGCGCGACCGGTTCGGCCAGGGGCAACCTGGACGACCTGGCGGCTGCGCTTGGCGAGGCGGCCGACGCGCTCGACGACGCCAACGACAAGCTGGGAGGCCTCGACGAGAGGCTTTCCGCGGCGCTTGGCTCGGGCGACATCGACCAGATTCGCACGATCCTGAGCGCGGGGCCGGACAGCCTTGCCGCCTTCATCACAGAGCCGGTCACCATGGACCGCACGGCCATCTTCCCCGTTGAGAACAACGGCTCTGCCATGGCGCCGTTCTACACGGTGCTCGCCATCTGGATTGGCGGCGTCATCCTTTGCGCGCTGGTCAAGACCGCGCCGTCCGAGGCCGCCAAGCGCGAGATTGGCTGCAGACCGTGGCAGGCCTACTTTGGCCGGCTTGCGTTCTTCATCGTGATCGGCCTCATGCAGACCGCCGTCATCTGTCTGGGAGACCTGTACTTCCTGCAGATCCAGTGCGTGCATCCGGGGCTTTTCCTGCTCTGCGGGTTTGTGTCGTCGATCGTGTTCGTGAACGTGATCTATTCGCTGACCGCTTCGTTTGGCGACGTGGGCAAGGCGATTGCCGTCCTGCTGATGGTTATCCAGGTGGCGGGCTCTGGCGGCACGTTCCCCAAGGAGATGCTTCCTCAAGCGTTCCAGGCGGTCTATCCGTGGCTGCCGTTCGTGCATGCAGAAAACGCGATGCGCGCAGCGATTGCGGGGCTTTATGCCAACGACTTCTGGATCGAGCTTCTGGCGCTTTCAGCGTTTATCGTTCCGTCGCTGTTCTTGGGCCTTGTGCTGCGCAAGCCCGTCATCAGGCTGAACGCGTGGTTCGAGCGCAAGCTCGAGGAGACCAAGATCATGTAGGAGCAGGCGCGGGGCGTGTGGCTACGCGGCTGGTATGCTAGGGGCATTACGAAAGGAGTCCCATGACCATGCCAGATTCTACTGCGACGACACCCACACCCGTGCCTCCGCAGCCGCATTTTCCCAGCTACTACCAGCGCCCGAGCACAGCGCCGCGCATTGCGCGCAGCGTGCCGACGCCCGACGGCGCCAAGATCGCCGCCTTCTTCTATGCCGAGAGCCAGGTGAAGGAGGCGGACGCCACGCCCGTACTCTTCCTACACGGAAACGGCGAGGAGCACGGAATATTTGGACCCCAGATTGACGCCGTTGTCGCGCAGGGGCGCTCGGCCATCGGAGTCGACTCGCGAGCGCAGGGCAAATCTACTCGCGGAACCGCGCGCTTGACCTACGAGCTGATGGCTGAAGACGCGCTTGGGGTGCTTGACGCTCTCGGCGTGGACCGCGCGCACGTGGTCGGATTTTCCGATGGAGCCATAGAGGGGCTTCTTCTAGCCCGAGACCATCCAGAGCGCGTCGCGTCCCTCCTTTCGATGGGAGCCAACCTGACGCCCGAGGGCGTGCTTGCCGAGGACGACTGGGACATGGAAGGCACCGCGCGCCAGTGCGAGGCCTGGGCCGCATGGCTTGACAGCGCTCCCGCCGACGTCGACACGACGATTGTGACGCCGAGCGCCACGGAAGCCCGCACGACGGCGCAGCTCATGCGCCTCATGCTGGAAGAGCCCCACATCTCCGCGGAGTCGCTCTCCGCAATCTCCTGCCCGGTCACCGTGATGGTCGGCGAGTTCGACTGCATCGATCCCGCAGAGACGCAGCGCATCTTCGACGCCATACCTGACGCCCGTCGCGTTGTCGTGCCAGAGGCGGACCACGTCCTGCCCAAGTGTGCGCCCGAGGCTGTGACCTCCGAGCTGCTTGCCCTCATCGCCCGCGCGGAGAGGGCCTAGAGCTCGCATCAAACGTCACTAGGCAGAGCAGGCGCCGCATCGCGGCGCCTGCTCTGCATCGAACTGCCCTTAGTTACACAAATTCTGAGATTTTTGCACCGAAGTGCCCTTAGTTACACTGGGTTTCAAGGCTGGCAAAAGTAGCGTTCCTACCCATAGTGGTTTGGTTTCCAACTAACCACAATATATTGGGCATGCTCTTTGCCGACTACTTGAGGGCTCGCCATATCCCAGTGTAACTAAGGGCACTTCGGTGCAATTTCGCCAAGATTTGTGTAACTAAGGGCACTTCAGCGCACCCAAACGCACTTCGGCGCGGCTAACAGGGTGCCAATTCGTCGACCGGCTACCTCGAAAGACAAAAAAGACCCTCCCCTGCCAGAAGAGAGGCGCGCATTCGCACTCCTCTCGAAGGCAAAGGAAGGGTCGTCAGGTCAAAGAGCCGATTGGTAGGCTGTGCTGCCGGCGCGGCAAAGCCTACTGCAGCTGGGCGACAGCGTCCTTGAGCTCGTCGACGCGATTGGTCTTTTCCCAGGTGAAGTCGGCGTCGTCGCGGCCAAAGTGACCATAGGCAGCGGTCTTCTCGTAAATCGGGCGCTGCAGGTCGAGGTCGCGGATGATGGCGCCAGGACGCAGGTCAAAGACCTTTTCGACAGCCTTGGAGAGCACCTCGTCGTCGACGGAGCCGGTGCCAAAGGTGTCAACCATGATGGAAACGGGGTCAGGGATGCCGATGGCGTAGGCGAGCTCGACCTCGCACTTGTGGGCCAGGCCGGCAGCCACGACGTTCTTGGCAACCCAGCGGGCGGCGTAGCTTGCAGAGCGGTCGACCTTGGTGGGGTCCTTGCCAGAGAAGGCACCGCCGCCGTGGCGACCCATGCCGCCGTAGGTGTCGACGATGATCTTGCGGCCGGTAAGGCCGGTGTCGCCCATGGGGCCGCCGACCACGAAGCGGCCGGTGGGGTTGACGTAGATCTTGGCGTCATCCCACTTGATGCCGACCTCGTCGAGAACGGGCCTAATAACCTTCTCGATGATGTCCTCGCGGATCTCGGAAAGCTTGACGTCGGCGGCATGCTGCGTTGACACGACGATGGCCGTGACCTCCACGGGCTTGTCGTCCTCGTAGCGGACGGTCACCTGGGTCTTTCCGTCCGGGCGCAGGTAGGTGAGGGTGCCCTCCTTGCGGACCTCGGCAAGCTTCTTGGCCATGCGCTGCGCCAGGTAGATGGGCATAGGCATAAGGACGTCGGTCTCGTCGGAGGCGTAGCCGAACATCATGCCCTGGTCGCCGGCGCCAATCTTGTCGATGGCGTCCTGGTCGTTGGCGCGCGCGAAGGTGCCGTCGACGCCCTGGGCGATGTCGGGGCTCTGCTCGTGAATCAGGTTGAGCACGCCGCAGGTGTCGGCGTCAAAGCCGTACTTGGCGCGGGTGTAGCCAATCTTGCGGACGGTGTCGCGGACGATCTTCTGCACGTCGACGTAGGCCTCGGTGCGGACCTCGCCCATCACGACGATGGTGCCGGTGGTGGTGAAGGTCTCGATGGCGGCACGCACGTTCTTGACGTTGGCCTTGGGGTCGCCAGCCTTCTGAAGCTCAAGCTCGCGCGAGAAGATTGCGTCGAGGATGGCATCGGAGATCTGGTCGCACATCTTGTCAGGATGGCCCTCGGTTACGCTCTCCGAGGTGAACACGTAGTTCTTGCTAGGCATGTACAGTTCCTTTCTACCTGGGCGCAAGACCCGTCAAAGAATAGACAATTGAAACGGCGCCAACGGCGAGCGGTGCTATTTGCCGTCGCCTGACGCAGAATCGCCAGAAGTTGAAGGCCCGTCCTTTCCGGACTCGGCATCCTTCCCAACGCGGTTGAGGGCAGCGTTGATCTCGGCCTTGGTCTGGGCAGTGCCCATACCGTTGAGCATGACGTCGATAAGGGCGTCGGCAAGCTCGCTCGTCTCCTCTTCGCCCTTGGGGCCCGTGGCCTCAAGCGCGAGCGACGGGAGGATGAACGAGCCCGAGATGGCAAGCGCGCCAATCCTGCTGTCGACGTCCGGGCGGATGACGCCCTCGACCTTCGCGCGCTCGAGCTGGGCGCCGATAATCGAGATGATGCGGGCGAAGTGGGTCTCGACGGTTGGGATCACGTTGTTGTTGGCGTCGACGACCTCGCGCGTGAGGGCAAGCGCCAGCGGGCTTCCGGAGCTCATGCGCTCGGTGACGACGTGCGTCAGGCGCACGAGCGCCTCGATGGCGGAGTTGGCCTCGGAGACGGCCTGCTCCACGGCGTTGACAAGCTCTTCGATGGAGCGGTCAAAAATGGCCTCTACCAGCGCGTCCCTGTCGGAGAAGTAATAGTAGAGAGCGCCCTTGGACATCTTGCAGCGAGTGGAGACCTCGCTCATCTGGAAGTCGGTGTTCACACGCTCGACCATGATCTCGGTCGCGGCGGCCATGATGCGCTCGCGCGTCGCTGCGCTCTTGCGCGTCTTGGCACTGCTGCGAAGCCGCGTCGTCTGCTTTGTTACTTTCTCCTCAAGATTGGTCTTTGCCACCGCGCTGGCCTTTTTGAAGCTTGCTGCCAGCTCAGCCGTCGTCTTCTCGTCTAGCAACGCCATGTTCATGGGCCCCTATCCACCATGAATGAACTCATAACAGATTGATGATAGCATCAGCACTTTCGATTTTTGAGAGTAATTCAAAAATCTTGGGCGGCAAGCAAAGAAAATCGAGGCAAGCGGGAAACAAACCGCAGGCTGCAGCGCGTAAAGCGTGTGAAGTAGACTTTGTGACCCCACGAGTGACTATACTAGAGCGCGTTCATGAAAAGGCTCGAGACGAGAGGTTCCACCTTGGCTGACAGCACTCCCGTGCGCGTGCGCTTTGCGCCCTCCCCCACCGGCAAGCTCCACGTGGGCGGCGCGCGCACCGCAATCTATAACTGGGCGTTCGCCCGCGCAAATCACGGCACGTTCATCCTGCGCATCGACGACACCGACCCCACCCGCTCCACCGAGGAAAACACCCAGGTCATCCTGCGCGCCATGCGCTGGCTGGGCCTTGACTGGGACGAGGGGCCCGGCGTTGGCGGCGACTATGGCCCCTACAAGCAGACCGACCGCATGCAGCTCTACCGCGACGCAGCGCAGCGCCTGTGGGACGAGGGCAAGGCCTACCCTTGCTTCTGCACGCCCGAGAAGCTCGCCGCCGACAAGAAAGCCGCCGAGGAGCGCCACGACCCCTTCCAGGGCTATCAGCGAACCTGCCGCAACATCCCGCCCGAGGAGGCAAAGGCTCGCATCGCCGCAGGCGAGCCCTACACCCTTCGCATCAAGGTGCCGCTGGACCGCGGCGACGTGATCGTTCACGACGCGGTGCACGGCGACGTCACCTTCAACGCCAAGGAGCTGGACGACTTCATCATCTTCCGCTCCGACGGCACCCCCACCTACAACTTCGCGACCGTCGTCGACGACGCCATGATGGGCATCACGCACGTCATCCGCGGCGACGACCACCTGTCCAACACGCCGCGCCAGGTCATGGTCTACGAGGCGCTCGGCGCGCCGGTGCCCACCTTCGCGCACATCTCGATGATTCTGGGCCCTGACGGCAAGAAGCTCTCAAAGCGCCACGGGGCCACGAGCGTGGAGGAGTACCGCGACGCGGGCTACCTCTCCGACGCGTTCGTGAACTACCTGGCGCTTCTCGGCTGGTCGCTGGACGGCGAGACCACCATCGTGCCGCGCGACGTGCTGGCGCGCGAGTTCTCGCTCGACCACGTGTCCAAGAACCCCTCCACGTTCGACCCCAAGAAGCTCGACGCCATCAACCAGGCCTACCTCATGGCCATGGACGACCGCACCTTCTCGACCCAGGTGCTGATCCCGCAGCTCGTGTCCGCCGGCCTTGAGACCGACGGCGCGCTCGCCCACGACGACGCCTGGTACGACCTGCTCTCCTCCATCCTGAAGCCGCGCACCACCGTGGCGCCGGACGTCATCGGGAAGGCGCGCTTCCTCTACGAGGGCGACAGCGTGACCTTTGACGAGAAGAGCGTCAAGAAGAACCTGGAGCGCGAAGGCGCGCATGATGCGCTTGTGGCCGCCCGCGAGGCCCTGGCCGCAATTCCTGCCGATAGCTGGAAGGCCGCCACGATCGACGCCGCGCTGGAGCCCCTGCCCGAGAAGGTCGGCTCCAACAAGCGCAAGTTCTACGGCTCCGTGCGCGTTGCCGAGTGCGGAAACCAGGTTTCCCCGCCGCTCGGCGAGTCGCTTGAGCTGCTCGGCCGCGACTGCGTGCTTGCCCGCCTGGACCGCGCGCTGCCGATGGCAAACTAGCTCGGCAGCCGCCTTTTGTCTGCCTGCGACGCCAGTCTCGCATGGTCGGGGCTGGCGCCGTTTTTACGAGGGAGAGTTGCTATGGTCACGATGTCCGCATTTGAGGTGCTGGGTCCCGTCATGGTGGGGCCGTCTTCCTCGCATACCGCTGGCGCCCTGCGCATCGCTCTGGTGGCGCGCTCGCTGGCGCCCCAGCCGCTCGAGAGCGTCGACTTCTTGTTGTACAACTCCTTCTCGCGCACGCACGCAGGCCATGGCACCGACCGCGCGCTGGTGGCGGGCATCTTGGGGCTTGCCCCCGACGACGTGCGCGTTCGCCGCTCCTTCGAGCTTGCCGGCGAGGCCGGGCTCAACTTCGCGATCATCGAGCAGGGAGAGGACGAGACCCTTCACCCCAACACCGTCGAGATTCGCATGCGCATCAAGGGCGGAAAGGAGATCTCGGTCATGGGCGAGTCGCTCGGCGGCGGGCGCATTCGCCTCTCCTCCATCGACGGCGTGCCCGTAGACATCGCGGGCGAGATGCCCACCGTGTTCGTGGCGCACGAGGATCGCCCCGGCGTCCTGGCCGCGCTGACCGCAGTGCTTTCCGGCGCAGGCGTGAACATCGCGACCATGCGCACGTTTCGCCATGAGCGCGGAGGCGCCGCATACACCGTCTTTGAGGTAGACGAGGCCGTTGACCAGGAGCTCATTGAGCTTCTGCGGCAGGTTCCCCACGTTGGCTTTGCTTCGCAAGTTGATGTTCCTGGAGCAGGGCCCGCGATTGGAGACGCTGACGAGGACGCCCCGTACGCCTTTGCCACCGGCGCAGACCTCGTGGCGTTGAGCGAGAAGAATGACCTCTCGATAGGCGAGCTCATGCGCGGGCGCGAGCTGGGCATCGCGGCAGCCCAGGGGCTTGCGGGCTCCGAAGTCGACGCCATGCTCGACCGCGTGCTGCAGGTCATGCGCGACGAGACGGTCGAGGCGATAAGCCACCCCAAGCGCTCGCTCGGCGGCATGATTGGCGGCGAGGCGCTGCGCGTGAGCATGTCCGGCAAGACCCCCGTGTGCGACGCGCTCATGGGCGCGACGGCAACGCGCGGCATCGCGATGGCGATGGCCACGCTGGAGCGCTCGGCGACGATGGGCGTGATCGTTGCGGCGCCGACGGCGGGAAGCTCGGGCGTGGTGCCGGGGTCGATTCTGGCGGTCGCCGAGTCCGTCGGGGCAGACGAGGCGCTGGTCAAGAAGGCGCTTTGGAACGCCTCGGCAATAGGGGCCATCATCTCGACCAACGCCACCGTTGCCGGCGCCGAGGGAGGGTGCCAGGCAGAGGTCGGCGCCGCAACCGCCATGGCGTCAAGCGCGCTGGTCGAGATGCTCGGAGGAAGCGCATCGCAGTGCCTGGACGCGGCAGCGCTGGCGATCGCCAACACGCTGGGGCTCGTGTGCGACCCCGTGCGAGGGATGGTTGAGTACCCCTGCCAGGCAAGGAACGCCATGGGCGTCTCGGTGGCCATGTGCTCTGCTCAGCTCGCGCTTGCAGGAATCACGAGCCTGGTTCCGTTTGACGAGGCAGTCGTCGCGATGTCCGAGGTCGGCCACGCGCTTCCCGCCTCCCTGCGCGAGACGGCCGAGGGCGGCCTTGCCGCAACCCCGACGGCGCAGGCGTTTTCGTGCGACGGCGCGTGCGACGGATGCATCGGGTGCGCATAGGCGCAGCCCAGACGCCCGCCTCCACGCCCGAAGAGCGCCGCTTGTAGACACGCTCGCCCTTCTCGCTGAAAAAGCCAAGCAGTTCCCTAGTATGGGTTGTTTGTCTCTCTCTTAAAGATTTGATGAAACCAGGGGTGCTTGATGCTTGGGAACGCGCTAGTCGGGCTTCTCGAAACCGCAAAGGGCTGGAGCGGCGAGGCCGTCTTCTTGCGGCTTTTGGCGGCGACGATCGTCGGCGTCGTGATTGGCACAGAGCGCGAGCACCGCAACAAGGACGCCGGCATCAAGACGCACGCGCTGGTTTGCGTGGGCGCGCAGGTGATCAGCGGCGTGGGCTTTCGTGGCGTGGGCACCAACCCCTCGTCCGCTAGCACACGCCATCGCAGCCCGGCAAAGTTGGCTGGCGCACGCTTGCCCTAGATACGAATTCAGGTCACCGGCTTAGCCGATGACCTGCGGTTTCTTGGTAGCCCGTAGCAGATTCGAACTGCTGATCTCCGCCTTGAGAGGGCGGCGTCCTAGGCCGCTAGACGAACGGGCCATATTCAGTTGGGCAGGACGTGGCTGGGATGGAGAGAATCGAACTCCCGTTGACGGAACCAGAATCCGCTGTCCTACCGCTAGACGACATCCCAATTAATGTCTGTCCTGTGCGCCTTGGCGCGAGAAAAGACTATACGGGAAACCGCCGCTGGATGCAAGCGTCATTTTGGGATTTTTTCCCATGGCCGCTTCTTCACAACTTGCGGCCATCCGCCTTCCCTCACGACCTTTCGCGCAGCCGAGCAAGAAGGGCACCCTTCTCGTTAGGCACCTTCCCTGCGACCACGTCGTCGAGAAGCCCCCGCAGCGCCTCCCCCACGGCGGGGCCTGGCTTGACGCCCGCCTCGCGCATCACGTCGCAGCCGCTCACGGCAAGGTCCTTCACGCGAAACGTCGCGCCCTGTGCGAGCTCCGCCCGAAGAGCCAGCTCAAACGCATCAACCTGCGCAAGGCGCTCCGCCTCTGGGACCCCCTTGGCAAGCAGGTCGGCACGCATGAGGTCGAGCAGCTCGAACGCCAGCTGAGGCGCCTCCCCCGGGCACAGCCGCTCGATGGCGGCAAGAAGCCTGCGCACCGAGCGCGGAGACGCCGAGAGCTCGCGGTCATGGAGCGTTATCAGCGCGGACGCACGCGCGCACTCGCCCTTCGGAATAGCCAGCCGTTCCATTACGCGGCGCGCCGTCTTTGCGCTCTCGGTGGGATGGCCCAGGTAGTGCCAAGCGCCGTCCTCGCCTTCGGTCGCGCAGCTGGGCTTCTCGACGTCGTGGAAGAGCGCCGCCCACCGAAGCGCCTGCGCCGCGCAGCCGCCCGTGAACTCCTCGACGCCCTCGCAGGTCCGAGCCGTATGCTCCAACAGGTCAAACTCGTGATGCGGGTTTCGCTGGTCGAATCCCCGTAGGGGCGCCAGCTCGGGTACCGCGCGCGCCAGCACGTCGAACTCCGACCGCAGCGCCCATGCGGCGTGCCCGGACTTCAGGATTCCATCCATCTCCTGCCCCACGCGCTCTCGGGCAATCAGGTCAAGCTCTGGCGCGCACGCCACGAGCGCCTGCTGCGTGGCGGGCTCGATCGCAAAGCACATCCTGCACGCAAAGCGCACCGCTCGCAGAATCCGCAGCGCGTCCTCGCCAAAGCGCTCCGTGGGGTTGCCGACCGCGCGAATGACGCCCTGCTCAAGGTCGCGCCGGCCGCCAAAGGGATCGAGAAGCCCGCGCTCGGGGTGCCAGGCCATGGCGTTAACCGTAAAGTCGCGGCGCGCAAGGTCTTCTCGCACGTCGGTCACGAAGCGGACCTCGTCGGGGTGGCGCATGTCGGAATAGGATCCCTCCACGCGATAGGTGGTGGTCTCGATGGGGTCGCCGTCCACGACGGCAGTCACCGTGCCGTGCTTTGCGCCCGTCTCGTGGACCTCGATGCCCGCGGCGCGCAGCACGCTCTCGGTCTTCTGCCACGGCGCAGAGGTGGTCACGTCCACGTCATGCCCGTCATGGCCAAGCAGCCCGTCGCGAACCCAGCCGCCAACCGCCCAGGCCTCGTAGCCCGCGGCCTCAAGCGTCGAGATGACGGTCCAGGCAGACTTGGGAAGCCGGCCAACAAGGCGCTGCTCCGAGATGGTGTTCATGCTCTTCTCCCCTGCTCTTCTTGCTGGCGCGATTCTATCACGGGCTGGCCACGCGCCCCGTGATATGCTCAAATGCGTATGACTGTCCGCTCCGAGGCAAGGAGGATTGACCATGGACGAGATGAAAAGCGTCACCGCCGACGACATCGCCGCGGCGCGCGAGGACTTCTTCTCCGAGCGCGCAAACGTCGTCGCAAAGAACGCCGTGAGCGCAAACGGAATCCGCAAGGCCGCGCGCGTGCCCGAGGGCGTCGCCGCAAACGCTATGACTTTTGATATCGACCTCGATAACGGCGAGCGCTGCAACCAAGAGCACTCCGGCCGCTGCTGGATGTTCGCGAGCCTGAACACCATGCGCTTCCGCACCATCAAGAAGTACAACCTCAAGACCTTCGAGCTCTCGCAGGCCTACCCGCTGTTCTGGGACAAGGTCGAGAAGAGCAACTGGCTGCTCGAGAACATCCTCGACACCCTGGACGAGCCGCTCGACGGCCGCCTGATGGCCTTTTTGCTCGCCGACCCCGTCGGCGACGGCGGCCAGTGGGACATGTTCCGCAGCCTCGTGAAGAAGTACGGCGTGGTCCCCAAGGAGGCCATGCCCGAGACCGCCTGCTCGCGCAACACCAGCGGGATGGACAGCTACCTCACGCGCTACCTGCGCGGCGCCGCCAAGCGCCTGCGCGAGACGCACGAGGCGGGCTCCTCGCTCGAGGACCTTCGCGAGATGAAAAAGGAAATGATGGGCGACGTGTACCACCTGCTAGTCACCTGCCTGGGCGAGCCGCCCGCGAAGTTCCCCGTGCGCCTGCGCGACAAGGACGGCAAGGTCGTGCTCTCCGGCACCTACACTCCCCAGGAGTTCTTCGACGTCGCGGTGGGGATGAGACTCGACGACTACGTCTCGCTGATCAGCGCGCCGACCGCCGACAAGCCCTTCGGTCACACTTACACCGTGAGCCGCCTTGGCAACGTGGTGGAGGACGGCGGCGTGCGCTACCTCAACCTTCCGCCCGACGAGCTCAAGCGCGTGGCCGTGGCGCAGCTGAAGGACGGCCTGCCCGTGTGGTTTGGCTGCGATGTCGACCAGTCGTACCTGCACGAAGAGGGCATCATGGACACCGCCGCGCTGGACGTGGACGGGCTTTTTGGCTTCCCCATCGAGGGCAGCATGAACAAGGCGGAGCGCCTGGACTACGGCGAGAGCGTCATGACCCACGCGATGGTCTTCGAGGGCGTGCGCTTTGACGACGACGGCAAGCCGGCGCTCTGGAAGGTCGAGAACTCCTGGGGCGAGGACCATGGCCGCAAGGGCTTCGACACGCTGACCGACGCATGGTTTGACGAGTACGTCTACCAGGTGGTTGTTGACAAGAAGTACCTGACCGACGATGAGCGCCGCGCCTACGAGACCGAGGAGCCCAAGGTTCTGGCCCCGTGGGACCCCATGGGCACGCTGGCACGCGTTCGCGGGTAGGAACGCGGCCTCGCGGCACGCGGCCTTGCGGCGACACCAAAGGAACAACGAAAGGGAATCGGGAGAGTTTTGATGAGCGACAATACGACAATTGATCCCAGCTGGGCCGCCGAGAAGGGCAAGTCCTTCTCGGCAGACCGCGCCAATCGCGTTGCGCGCAATGCCGTGACCAGCATGAACGTGATGGCTGCCGCCCGCGACGTCTCGCGCATGCGCACCTACCACGACACCTATGGCGTCATGCTCGCGCACACCGGCAACGTCACCAACCAGCGCCAGTCCGGTCGCTGCTGGATGTTCTCGTCGTTCAACGTGGCGCGCGCGGCAACGATCAAGCTGCTGGACGTCGACAACTTTGAGTTCTCGCAGGCCTTCGGCATGTTCTATGACAAGCTGGAGAAGGCAAACTCCATGCTTGAGAACGTGATAGCGCTTGCCGACCGCCCTGAGGACGACCGCGAGCTGTTAGAGGTCCTCGACTACGGCGTGGGCGACGGCGGGTACTGGTGCTTTGCCATGAACCTGATCTCTAAGTGGGGCCTGGTGCCCAAGGACGTGATGCCCGAGACCGCCTGCAGCAAGAACTCCTCCGAGATGGACGCCCAGCTTGAGCGCCTGACGCGTCGCGCCGCGTGCCAGATCCGCCACGCGGCGGCCGCCGGAGAGAGCAAGGACAAGCTGCGCGCAATCAAGGACAAGGCGATGGCCGACGTCTACCAGCTTTTGTCCGTGTGCCTGGGCGAGCCCCCCGCGACGTTTGACCTTGAGGTCAAGGTGGGCAAGAACGCCAAGGTAGACGCCTCAAAGCTGACCCCAATCCTGCCCGAGGAGGGTGCTGACGACGCCAAGGAGGGCGACAAGAAGGACGACGACAAGAAGCCTGCGATGCTCTTGCGCGATGCCGGCATCACCCCGCGCGAGTTCGCGGAGCGCTACGTGCCTTTTGACCCCGCCAACTACGTCGACCTGGTGTACATGCCCGGAGGCAACCGCGTCTTTGGCACCAGCTACCACGTGAAGGTGACCGACTCCGTGAAGGGCGGCCGGCCCAACAAGTTCCTGAACGAGCCCCAGGACGTGCTTGAGGCGGCAGCCGTCGCCAGCCTGAAGGCGGGCGTGCCCGTCTCGATGAGCTGCGACGTCATGCAGGAGTACCCGCGCCACATCGACGACTTCCCGGGCGTGCTTGCCACCGACGGCGTCGACCTTGAGGGCCTCTTTGGCGTCGGGCTCAAGATGAGCCGCGAGGACATGCTCGAGGTGCGCGAGACCTCCCTCACCCACGCGATGACCTTCCAGGGCGTCGAGCTCGACGGCGACGGCAAGCCCGTCGCCTGGCGCGTGGAGAACAGCTGGGGCAAGGACGCCTGCAAGGACGGCTACCTCTACATGAGCGCCGACTGGTTCCGCGTCTATGGCGGCGAGGTCGTCGTGCGCCGCGAGTTCGTGCCCGCCGAGGTGCTGCGCGACTGGGACGAGGGACCTGTCGTGGACGTAGAGCCCTGGGACGGCATCGCGGCCGGCCTTGGCATCAACAGGCGCGACTAGAGCGTGGCAGCGAAGGGAGACCGCATGTCCGAGTTCAGCAAGCCGCAGGTAGGAAATGTCGTCTTCGACATGGGCGGGGTGCTCATGGTGTTTGACGGCATGATCTTGGCACGCAACTTCACCGACAACGAGCAGGACGCGCAGGCGCTCAACCAGGCGTTCTTCTCGAACCCCTCATGGCCGCTGCTGGACGCCGGCGTGATCAGCGAGCAGACCATGGAGCGCATGGCCGCCGTGCGCCTGCCCGAGCGACTGTGGCCCAACCTCCACGAGTGCCTGCTGCACTGGCACGAGCACAAGCCGGTGATTGCAGAGACAAACGAGCTTGTGCGTCGCCTGCACGAG
Source organism: Tractidigestivibacter sp. (assembly GCF_050946515.1). GTDB lineage: Bacteria > Actinomycetota > Coriobacteriia > Coriobacteriales > Atopobiaceae > Tractidigestivibacter. The sequence continues at coordinate 11,816 of NZ_JBMNUX010000019.1, read as the reverse complement.
GCCGGCTACGGCTGCTACGTGCTCTCCAACGCAGGCTTCAGGTTCTGGCGCGAGAAGGATTACATCCCCTGCTTCAAGTACATGGACGGGTGGGTTGTCTCGGCCTTCGAGCACATCATGAAGCCCGACCCCAGAATCTACCAGACGCTGTGCGAGCGCTATGCGCTTGACCCCGCGACCTGCGTCTTTGTGGACGACAACCCCGACAACGTGCGCGGTGCCGAGGTTGCCGGTATGAAGGGGTACTACTTTGAGGGCGCAGCCGGGCTTGAGCAGCACCTCAAGGGGCTGGGGCTCAAGTTCTAGTATCACTTTTTTATGTATGGCAAGAGGGGCGCGGCTGGTCCAGCCGCGCCCCTCTCTTTTGTTTGGTTCCCAGCACGCTAGAACTGACCGAAGCGAGGCTCCCCCACCTTGCAAAGGTTCTCGCCATTGGCGAACTCGGTGAGCGCCGAGACGAAGGCCTCCTCTTCGCCTGCCTTGAACGAGCAGGTTAGCTGGACGTCCTCGGCAAAGACGGTGTCGCGCACGTGGCCTCCCGCCTGGGCGACCATGTGCTGGACGCGGTCGAACGCGGAATATGGAATCTGGCAAACGACGGGAGTGACCAGCATCATCTCTACCACGTTGCCATTGTCTTCTGCATCTGCCACCGCTGCTTGCGTTGCAGCCGTGTAGGCGCGAACGAGACCTCCCGGACCAAGAAGCGTTCCGCCAAAGTAGCGCGTGACCACGCAGCAGACGTCAGCAAGACCTGCGCCGCGCAGAACGTCCAAGGTTGGCATGCCCGCCGTGCGACTGGGCTCCCCGTCATCCGAGCAGCGCTCGCGACCGTCTGACAGAATCCAAGCCGGCACGTTATGGCGCGCGTCGTGATGGCGGGCGCGGACCTTTTCAATGAACTCTTCCGCCTCGCGTTCGCTTTCGACGTGGGCAAGCTGGGCGATGAAGCGGCTCCGACGATCCTCGAACTCTCCCACCGCTTCGATGCCTGCCGCTAGCGTCTTGTAACCCTGCCGGCTTTGGTCCATGCGTCCTCCCGTCTGCCAATGTGGCAATTGTAGCCGCTTCGTGCAGACGGTTGCGGCGTGGTAGAATCTTCCCTCGCGAAGCGGGCCCAGGCGACCGCGGGCTCCGGCTTGTCCGGAGCATGAGGAAAGTCCGGGCTCCATAGGGCAGGAAGCTGGCTAACGGCCAGGCGGGGTGACCCGACGGAAAGCGCCGCAGAAAAGAAGACTCCCGCTGCCCGCCTTGGCGGGTGAGAGAAAAGCTGAAACGGTGGTGTAAGAGACCACCAGCGTCGTGGCAACACGGCGGCTTGGTAAGCCCCTTCCGGAGCAAACGCAAATAGGAGCGCCATGGTGTGGCCCGCACTGCGCTCGGGTTGCGCGCTAGAGGGCGCCGGCGACGGCGTCAGTAGATAAATGGTCGTCCAACGACAGAACCCGGCTTATCGGGCCCGCTTCGCACTCTATCTTGAGCGCTTGCTCGCGCTTTTCGCTTCCATCTCGCCTGCTCCGAACCTTCAGAGCGACCTTCCCTCCCACCCGCTGCAGAAAATCTTCGGTTGTAGGTCTTTTTACTGACACCCCTCGAGTACGAAGAGGGTAACTTTTTATAAATCCGCAGGTAGATAAATGCTACCTTCAAGGTGATACTAAGCCCACCTGCAATAAAAGACCTACAACCGAAGATTTTCTGCAGGGGCTTCCGGAACCGCCGGCAATTTGCCTGCCAACAACCCCTCACGATTGCAGAATCATCAAAAAAGGCGAAACTCTTTGTCTGTGAACCGGAGATAGAGCTCTTCCTGGGCAGCCCTCTGCCTCTCATTGAACGAATGGTGCCTCAGACCAAAGTTTCTCTCTACAAGCCACCAAAACGTATTGAACATTTCAAACGTTCGCATCTGTCCCCAGGTTGCCGACACCACCTTAACCCCAGCGGCTTCGATAACGTTTCTCCTGGCAAACGTATGGTCGCTACGAAACTTGCCCGTATGGTACTCATTGCTGTCGTACTCAAGGTCGCCCTTGACCTTGGCAAAGAACAAATCCCCGTACAGGCTGTCCGTGCCTGCAAGCTTCAGAAGCTCATCTGGCACGGCGATCCTCTGGTTTGCAATGACGGGCGGCATCGACCTTCCCCCTAGAAGCGGCGGCAACGAACACGAGAGAGCCAACAGCACCTCCATTGGCGAAGCGGTATTTGGCACCACGTACTTCAACGCCCGTCGGGCCGTCTTGATGCCATAAGCTCCGGGCACCTTATCTAGGTAGTTCGAAATCTCCTTGGGAGTCACCAGGGGTTCTCTTGACCCCACATATCCCCGCCCGTCTTCGCCAATCGAGAACCCACTGCACAGATAGCTACCAATTATCGCGGCGTCAACCACGCTTGAGTCCTGAGCCATGAGCAGATAGGTCAGCTCCGGCGACGCCACAGCAGTCGAGCCTGCCAGCTCGCAAAACGACCCCATTGGCAGCCGCGCCTTCAGCACGCGAGCGGACACCTCGCTCGATTTTCGAAGCCGAGCCTGGCACGCAACCAAGACGCTCAGCGGACGGCGCTCTGAAAAATCGAAAGGCAAAGGGGCCGCCTCGAGGTCCCTAAGGCTTGCGGTGCCATCAGCAATATTGGCAAGCGGCAGGCGGTCCGGGACGCACTCGTCCCCTCTCTTTGTCAGCCAATAGCGAAGTGCCGATTCGTGCCCCAGGTAGATGCCCATGCCGCCCCTCCCCCATGTGGAGGACAAGGCTAGCAGAGGGACCTCGCGGGAAACTCCCCACCATCTTTCGGCACCCTATCGCAAGTCTTTCAGAGCCAGACAGATCGCCAGCTTGGGTCCCAAGCGCCAATTCCGACCCATCGGAAAACGTCAGGCGAGGCAGCCGAAATCAACACAAAGGCGCGCGGCGCCTAGCGCAATAGCGCGCGCACTATGGGCACGAGCGCGTCGGCCAGCCGCCGGTTGCCCTCCTGGTCGAGGTGCATCGCGTCAGGCTGCGCTCCGTGAGCAACCGTCGCGGCGTCAAAGAAGGCGCACCCAGAAGCCTCGCAAAGCGGCTGCAGGCATCCCGCAATCCGCTTTGACTCGCGCACGCTCGCGTCGCTCAAGGCCGAGACGAAGGCCGGGTCGTCAACCGTATCGAAGTCGCCCAGCGCGGGCGGGCTCACCACCAGCATCTTCGCGTCAGGGGCAAGCCTCCTCTCGTGCGCCACGACCTCCATGACGGACGCGGCGATGTCCTCAGCGCTGCGATGGTAGGAGTCCTTGAGGTCGTTCGACCCAAGCATCGTGATGATCAGATCAAGCGGCAGCTGGCTCAGCACGCAGGCGTCAACGTAGTCGATGGCGGCACCAAACGGCATCAGCGGATCGCGCACGCAGGTTGTTCGACCGGGCAGCCCCTCCTCAATCACCTGGCACCCAACGGCCTCGGAGACAAGCGACGTCCACCGCACGCCCCACGGCCAGCGCCTGCCCATCCCCGCAGGCACATACCCCCACGTTAGCGAGTCGCCAAAGCACAGTACGCGAGCCTTGTCATTTTTTCCAATCTTGCGCGGGTCGCCCATTGCTCCATCCCTCAATCCGACCTCATTTCGTCGCTACTATATGCGAAATATCTGGCGGCCGCGCCCGCACATGCCTCCCGTCCGTCGACTCTGTCAGATTGAACAATTTGCCCGCAAAGCTCTGTTCTTCGGTACCTATCGCGCAGCCCCATGCCCTCCCTAAACTCCAAGCAGCAGCGTAGAAAAGGCTTTCACCCAAGCGGAGAAGGCACGAGAAGAGTTGCAAAGGAGCAAAGATGAGCATCTTCAAGCAGAAGCCCCGCGTCATCGACTGCCGTGACCCCAAGTGGGCGCACCCCGAGGACGTCCCCAACTGGAACAAGGAAATGGAAGACGACGTCTTCGGCTACTACGACGACCCCAACATGTCGATGGAGGAGAAGCGCGAGCATGAGCGCCAGTTCCTCGCATCTATGCCCACCCCGCAGCTCGGTGACGACGTCCCCGTCAAGGTGAGCGTCTACGACGTCCCTGGCTGCCCCGAGGAGCCCGACACCCCTGCCCAGTGCGTCGTCATCCGCCCGAACGACGTGACCTCAAAGAAGGCCCCGGTCATCTTCAACATCCCCGGCGGCGGCATGTACGTGTGCGTGCGTAGCGACGCCGAGTGCGCCGACTACGCGATGCGCCACCATTGCGTGACCGTCCAGCCGCTCTACCGCACCGCGCTGCAGGGCCAGTACCCTGCCGCCCTGAACGACGTCCATGCTTCCTACGCCTGGATGGTCGACAACGCCGAGACGCTGGGCATCGACCCTGACCGCGTGGTCATCATGGGGCTCTCCTCCGGGGCGCATCTCGCCACTTGCCTGCCGTTCCGCATCATGCCGCTTGGCTACAGCCCGCGCGGCATAGTCGCCGTCATGCCCATGTGCGACGACCGCGGCATCACGATGAGCTCCCGCATGACCCCCGGCATGTCCAACTATCGCGAGGCCCACAAGATGTTCCGCCGCTATCTGGGCGACAGGAACCTCGCCTACTCCGTGCTCTCCCCCGAGGCCTTCGCCAACCAGGCAACCGTCGACGACTGCATCGGCTATCCGCCCATCTACTTCCATGTGGCCGAGTTCGACACCGAGCGCGACGGTGCCCTGCTCTTTGCCAACAAGGTCCTGCAGGCGCAGTCCTTCTGCGAGATCCACGAGTGGGGCGGCATCAACCATGTGGCCGTCAACTACACCGGCCAGCCCATGGACGTGATCGACCACCTGAACGAGGTCGTCAACTGGAACCTCGACAACCTGATCAAGTACGACCTGCGGCGCCCGTGGGTCTATGAGGACGAACAGTAGAGGCTAGGGAGAAGAACATGGCATTCAAGGTTTACGTATATGGCCCGACTGACGAGGTCATGGTCCACAAGGTGCTGCGCTACCTCAACAAGCGCGAGGACGTGGAGGTCGTCGACAAGCGCGAGGACGCCGACGTCGCCGTGGCGCCGCTCCTGCGCAAGTTCCTCAGCCAGGAGGAAATCGACATGCCCAAGTACGGCACGCTGATCTTCCACCCGTCGCTGCTCCCGCGCCATCGTGGCAACGACGCCATCAACTGGGCCTTCCATCTGAACGAGCCCTACACCGGCGCCACTTGGTTCTGGTGCGCGGACGGGGTAGACGCCGGCCCAATCTGCGAGCAGGAGGTCCTCGCCATCGAGCCGGACATGGGACCCGCGAAGTTCTACCAGAAGAAGGTCATCCCCAGCTGCGTGAAGATGCTCGGCTGGATCATCGACGACCTTGAGCGCGGCTACGTCCATGCCCGCCCGCAGGACGAATCCAACGCAACCCTCGAGAAGAAGCTCAAGGTCCCCGTCAAGGAGTAAGGAGGCGCTCATCACCGATGTCACTCAAGAAGCCAACTGTCGAGCAGTACCACACTAACGACCTCAACAACCGTGACGACGCGCGCTGGAGCCATCCTGAGCTCGTCAACCTCTGGGGCGCGGGCAATGCCGACGCCGTCAACATGTGCCTTGACCCCAAAGCCGACGTCGAGAAGCGCCGCAAGCGCCTGAAGAAGCTGACCGACCAGTCCGCCCAGCTCATGGCCCAGTTTGGCTATGACCCCTTCAAGGGCACCGACTTCATGGAGGAGGGCCAGGGCTTTGGCCACCTCGAGGAGTTCGAGTGCCCCGGCTCGCCCGAGGACCCGAACCAGACGCACCACGTCTACGCCGTGATCCCCGACAAGAAAAAGAAGCATCGCCCGGTCATCTTCTTCATCATGGGCGGCTGCTTCTTCATGCAGGACCCGCGCCTGTACCCGCAGCTTCTGCGCTGGGGCAAGAAGTTTGACGCCGTCGTCGTCTCGCCGAAGTACTCGACGCTGCTCGACGGCAGCTACCCCCTGCAGATCAACGAGTGCCACGCCGCCTACCAGTGGATGATCGACAACGCCGACATGCTTGGCGTCGACGCCGACCGCTGCGTGGTCTTTGGCCTTTCCACTGGCGCGCAGCTCGCTGCGTCGCTCGCCTTCCGCCTGAAGCGCTACGGCATCACTCCGCGCGGCTGCGTGCTCTGCGACCCCATGATCGACGACCGCGGCAGCTACCCGTCAAGCCGGCTTGTGAAGTCGAGCTCTGACGCGCGCCTGGCGCATGCCATGTACACCGCCTATGTGGGCGCCGAGAACGTTGGCCTCGACTATCTGGGCCCGGAGGCCTTCGCCAACCACGCGACCGTCGATGAGTGCCGCGGCCTCTGCCCGATGTTCGTGAACGCCGGAGAATCCGACCAAGACCGCGACCCTGCCATCGAGTTCGCAAGCAAGTGCCTGCAGGCAAACGTCTTCACGACGCTGCACATCTGGGGCGGAGCCGGTCACGCCACGCTCTTCAACTCCAGCGAGGGCAGCCTCTCAGAGCGCTTCTACGCGGAGGTCTTTGGCGCAATCTCTGACTGCCTCACCTATGACCTGCGCCGCCCCTGGACCGTGGAGCAGTAGCGGCAGGCAAAAAACAGCCAACCAATAAACGAGAGGAGCCAACAATGGCAACCAAGGAAGAGGTCACCGACGCGATCATCAATGCTGTCGCCGACACTTACGAGAAGGATCCCTCCGAGATCACGCGCGAGACAACCTTTGCCGAGCTAGGGGTCGCGTCGCTCAAATGCGTCTCGATCTGCGTCCTGGGCGGCGAGAACCTCGACCTCGACGACGACATCGAGTTCGACGTCATTGCCAAGAGCCCAACGGTAGGCGAAGCCATCGACAACACCTACGCCTGGCTCGAGAAGCAGGAGTAGCACCTCGAAAGCAACTACCCCACGAACGCAGATCCGCCCCGCACAATCTAGCGTGCGGGGCGGATCTTGTTGCGGCTGAGACGCTCTCATCGAGAAATGCCATCGCAAAAAGAGGCCCGACGACCAGAGCGCTGGTCGCCGGGCAAATGTCCCAATACGCGGCGGATGCTTACGCCTCGAAGGCGCCGGCGTCCTCAAGGTCCTCGCCGTACTCGTCGGAGTAGTACGAGACGAACGCGGAGGCCGCCTCCTCGCTGCCGGCAACAGCGCCAACGCGGATCTCGTCGGTGATGTTCAAGGATTTCTTGCTGGACTGCAGGTACTTCACGACATCGACCAGCGCATCGTTGTCAGAGGCCGCGGGCAGCGCCACAACCACCTTGTTCTCGACGGCCCAGGCGCCCAGGGCGGCCTCGTCGGGAACGGGGCTTCCCAGCACGATCTCGACCGGGCGAGGATTGACCTTGACCTCAACCATCGAGGGCGGAGAAGGGATGAACGTCTTCTTCGTATCGCTAGGAGGATCGACGAGCGTTACCTTCTCGTTCCTTATGACTTCGTAGTCAGCCATGCTGGCTCCTTTCTTGATGCGGCTCCAAGCCGCTGAACATTGTTAGCAACCTGCTCGGCATGCTCGCATGGCGCAGGACCTACTTCTCGTCGGAATACACCCAGGGGCGACGCAGGTCGCACCTGAAGCACGTGGCAATGTTGCGGTCAATCGTTTCGTTCATCTCGTCAAGGGGCGGGCAGGGCTCGCCGGAGAAGTTCTTGTTGCAGTGGGACAGACCGCCCCAGAGGTGGAACTCTGCGAAGGAGCGCGCCTTCTCGACCTTCTGCACAAACTGGATTGCCGGGTCGCGGCAAGTATCGAACTCGGTGGTGTGCATGAACAGCGGAGGATAGCCAATGCAGTCGTCGACGCTCGCGTGGTTCGCATAGGCCTCTGGCAGCACGAGGGCGGGGTTAAAGCCTTCGGGCATCCAGCGCACGGCGCTCTTGTGCTCCTCGATCTCGTTGGAGAGGCCTGGGAACATGTGCTCGGACTCGGTGGCGCAACGCACGTCGAGCACCGGCAGCACAGAAACGACGCCCCTTGGGCTGAACCCGTAGCGCATGATGCGGAACGGAAGCGACGCCGAGAGCTGGCCTCCCGTGGACGAGCCGTGAAGCACGACGTTGTCGGGGTCGGCTTTGAGCTCGTCGGCATGGTCGGACACCCAAGCGTAGACCGCGTGGCAGTCGTTCACCGAGGCGGGGTACTTCCCCTGCAGCGCTGTGCGGTAAATCGGTACCACGACAATGCACCCGAACTTCACGGCCCAACGCGCGCAGTCGGGGTCATTGATGCACACAGAGTACATGCCGCCGCCCGGGATCTCAAAGAGCACGGGGTTGCGCTTTCCCTTCAATCCGGCAGGCGTATAGACGCGCGCCTTGCAGGGCGTGTCAGGCTCCTCGGGGCAGCCGGGGACATCGTATTCGGTAAGGCTCACGTCAAGGTCGTCGGGGATGCCAAAGACGTTCACCTGGTCGGCAAGGACCTTCTCGGCGGCAAGCTTCTCCTCATAGGTCATCGAGTCATCCTCGTAGTAGCCGTATGGGTCAGGCTGCGAGGGGTCGAACGCCGGGAGGTATGCAAATCGCGCCTCCGGATGACCCCACTTGTTGTCTCGAAAGTCTAGCTCCTTGGGTTGCTGATGAAAGATGCTCATGGCTTTTCCTCCCCTTTCACGATTCCGATTTCTACTGTGCTCAAGCCGTTACGGGCTTGGATTCCGAGAGTTCTTGCGGAAACGCTTGTATGGATTAATAATTAGAATACGTTGAGTTTTCGCAGTTACCTCTGTATGTACGCGAAAATCGCTCAGCCTAATTTGTTCGATTTGACAACAGGCAGGTCGTGACCATGAGGGACATCGTCAGTCTTGGTTTGGTAATGATTTCGGCGCATCTCGGGGACTTTGGGGCAACGCTGCGCATGAACAATCGAGACCAGCAAGACGTCCATGAGCTGCGCCGCCTAAGCGACCCCACGCGCGAGCCAGTTGCTGGCATCCTGTATCTCGCACGCGCGAGCGAGCTTTCCCACTATCCCGCGGCGCTTCACAAGCCAGCAAACTTCCTCATCGTCTGCGACGACCCGCTCGACTTCGACACGCATCTCGGAAGCATGGCAAACGCAATCCTCGTCCCCGGAGACGCGGACGAGGACGCGCTCAGAACGTCCGCCGAGGCCTGCATCCGCGGCATGGCACGCGCTGCTAAGGTCGCCCCGCGCCTTCTCGACGTGATTCTTGCCAACGGGCGTCCCCACGATGCCCTGCTCGTTGTGGCCAAGGCCCTGGACTGCGCCGTTGCGCTCTATGACACGCACATGGACGGCATAGACTTCAGCGACAAGGACTACTGGGAGCAGATGATGGTGAAGGTGTCGAGGACAAGCGGCACCCACCCGCCCCTCGCAAAGAGCGTCTACACCGAGACCTTCTCGGACCTCACGTCGAGCTATCACTACCCAATCCTCGTTGAAATGGGCGATGACACGTTCCACCTCTCGTGGGCTTCGTTCTTCGTGAAGGTCGACAACGTGCCGCTGTATCTGTTTGGGGCGCTTGAGAAGGAGCGTCCGCTCTCAGAGGAGGACCTCCCGCTGATTGCCTACGCCTGCGAGGTGCTCGGGACCCTGCAGAAAAAGCTCCAGCCAAGCGACGAGCGCGAGGTCACCTTCTCCCTCGTGAACCGCCTTCTCGACAGCAGCGAGGACGACCCTTCGCTGCTCTTTGACATAGAGCGAGCGATGGGCTCCCGTGTGGGCACGGACAGCCACGTCATCGTTGTCGCCAACCCCACGCTCGACCATCCCTACCTCTATCTCACCAAAATTCAATCCATCGTCCGTCTGGCGCTTCCCGGCACCTTCAACTTCCTCCGGGGGACAAGGGTGGTCATAGTTCTCAAGCACGAATCCGAGATGGAAGAGATAAGGCAGGTCATAGAGACGGCCACGGAAAGCACCGAGAAGAAGGGCTGGCATGCCGCCGTTTCGCTCTCCTTCGACAGCGTCGAGGGGCTCAAGCTTGCCTACCGCCAGGCCGAGCACGCGATGAGCTACGGCGTGAGGCTCAAGCCGGGCGACGCCCTCTACGACTACAGAAACTACCTCATCTACGACTTCCTCGAGGACGTCTCGCACCACACGAGGCTGCGCGACTACGTGCTGCCCGTCTGGACGCAGATCAAAGACTACGACCGCCAGCACGACACCGAGTACGGAGCCACCCTGGCCACTTATCTGCGCTACTCAAAGGACATCAACCGCACAGCCGAAATCCTCTTTGTGCACCGGAACACCGTGCGCTATCGGCTCGAGCGCATCTCTGAGCTCTTCGGCGTCGACCTCGAAGACGACACGACAAGCGCCAACCTCGTGCTTTCAAATGAAATCTCTTACTTTTGCGAGAGGCAGCACGATCAATAGGGCAAAGAGAGCCGCGCGAGACCCATGAAGCAGGGCGCCGCCCCGAAAGATGGGGGCGGCGCCGAGAAGGGCTTATACACGCATGGGCTCGCGCTATTTTGCGCTGGCTGCAGCCCCGGGATGCTCAGCAACGTAGCGCTTGTCGCGCTCGCGGATGTCAGCAGCGACCTTGTCGGACAAGAGCGCGTTCACGATCACGATGGTCAGCGCGAAGCACACCGCGCACGCAAGCACAATCGGGACGTAGCTTCCCGCAGAGGCCGCCGCGAGCGCGGAGGCAACAGGAGCGGCGAACATGCCGCCGAGCGACGAGGCCGTGGTGCCCCAGCCAATGAGCGTAGGGGCCTTGCTCGTGCCAAAGAGCTTCGGCATAACGATGCTGCTGAAATAGGAGCCGATGTTGCACACCTGGAAGAGCACCGCGAAGACGATCATGCCAACGAAGCCCGCGAAGAGCCCTATGCAGAAGCACAGGCAGTCGACGCAGCCAACGGCAGCCATGAGGGTGATGGTCTTCTTGGGACCGATGGAGTCGCTCAGGCTACCGAAGACTGGGACGATGACAGCGCCAGCAATGGAACCAGCAGAGACGCCGAACGCCGCGTCGATGGCGGTGTTGCCCATCGACTGGTAGATAAGCGAGGCGTTGCTCGTGACCATCGTGAGGACAAAGGTCAGCGTCAGAGGGACGAGCAGCGCGAGCCACAGGCTCGGAATCTTGACGATCTGGCTGTTGGGCATGGCCAGCTCAAACTGGGAGGCGGACTGCTGGGCGGCACCGTCAGAGGCGCTCTCAGGGGACTTGCCCTCCAAGACGATGGGCGTGGTCCCGTAGTCAGCAGGGGCCTTGATGGCGAATATCGCGTTGATGATCAGCGCGAGCCCGCTCAGGACGATGGCGCTGCCCCCCAGCGCCACCGAGTAGCCAAAGTTGGCATTGAGCGTAGCAAGGATGGGCGAGAACACCGCGGTGCCGATGAGCTGAGGAATCGCCGAGAACGTGACGAGCTTGCCGGTGTTGCCCGTAAACCATTGCGTGATGAAGATCTGCAGCACGATTCCGCAGCCGAAGAGCATCGCAAGGCCGCCGATGAAGCCGCAGACCCACACGACGTAGATATTGCTTGTCGTAGCCATCAGCACGTAGGCAACGATATTCAGGACGTCGCCGAGGATGATCGTGCCACGCGTTCCAATCCTTGCGATGACGGCGCCGATGTTTGCGGCCATGATGATCTGCGCAAGCGCAAAGAACGTGAAGAAGAATGCCGCCTGGGTGGTATCGGTTCCGCATTGCGTCGCGATGTCGCCAAGCATAACGACGCCGACGATGCCGAAGCTGCACAAGAACATCGAGCTGATGGACATCGCAACGACCGAGTGAACTGGCTGAGATCCTTCGACACGAACGAGCGTTGGCTAGCGAAAGCCCATGCCTGATGGTGTCCCTATCGTAGTCCTTCTCATCTAGGCTGCCCTCTGGTTGATGCCTGTGTAGTACCAGT
>NZ_JBMNUX010000018.1:0-47488 GCF_050946515.1 Tractidigestivibacter sp. | reverse complement strand
GACTGGTACTACACAGGCATCAACCAGAGGGCAGCCTAGATGAGAAGGACTACGATAGGGACACCATCAGGCATGGGCTTTCGCTAGCCAACGCTCGTTCGTGTCGAAGGATCTCAGCCAGTTCACCCAATTTTTGGATTCGCAAGACGATTGGGGGCTCGGTGTCGTATACTGTGTAGCCGTCATGGAGCATGCGTGGAGACACAAAGCAGAATTCGTGGAGGCCTCTTCACATATTCCATGGTAACTGTCGGTAACACGAGAGATTTGTAAGGAGGAAAGATGGTCAGTATCGTTCTAGCTAGCCACGGCAAGTTCGCCGAGGGAATCATGGAGTCCGGTCAGATGATTTTCGGGCCGCAGCAAAATGTTGCTGCAGTCACCCTGACCCCCGACATGGGCCCCGACGACCTTAAGGCAAAGCTGACGGCTGCCGTTGCCTCGTTCGATGAGCAGGAGCACGTGCTCTTCCTCGTCGATCTGTGGGGCGCTACGCCCTTCAACCAGGTCAACGGTCTTCTCGCTGGCGATCACGAGGACTGGGTCATGCTCACGGGTCTTAACCTGCCCATGCTGATTCAGGCCTACGGCGATCGCATGGACGACGGCGCCACCGCAGCGGACATCGCCAAGGACATCTTCACAGAGGCCCGTAACGGCATCCGCATCAAGCCGGAGGAGCTGCAGCCCAAGGATGAGGCGCCTGCCGCCACAGCTGCTGCTGCTCCCGCCGCTCCGACTGGCGCCATCCCCGAGGGGACGGTATTGGGCGACGGCCACATCAAGGTCGTCCTTGCCCGCTGCGATACGCGCTTGCTTCACGGTCAGGTGGCTACCACTTGGACCAAGCAGACGAATCCCGACCGCATCATCGTTTGCTCCGATGGCGTGTCGAAGGATCAGCTGCGCAAGACCATGATTATTCAGGCTGCGCCTCCAGGAGTTCACGTTCACGTCGTCCCCATCTCGAAGATCATCGAGGTCGCTCACGACCCGCGCTTTGGTGCCACCAAGGCGATGCTGCTCTTCGAGACCCCGCAGGACGCTCTGCGCGCCATTGAGGGCGGCGTGCCCATCAAGACCCTGAACCTGGGCTCGATGGCGCACTCCGTGGGCAAGGTCGTCGTCAACCAGGCACTCGCCATGGACCAGGCCGACGTCGACTGCCTCAAGAAGATCCAGTCTCTGGGCGTTGAGTTCGACGTCCGTAAGGTCCCCGCAGACAAGGCAGAGAACTTCGACAGCCTTATCAAGAAGGCCGAGGAAGAGCTCGCCGCTCAAGCTCAGTAAAAGGAGGGAATAATGTCAGGAATTTCCGTTCTGCTCGTCATCATTGTCGCGTTCCTCGCCGGCATGGAGGGCATCCTCGACGAGTGGGAGTTCCACCAGCCGCTGGTCGCTTGTACGCTGATCGGCCTCGTTACCGGTCACCTTACCGAGGGCATTATGCTGGGTGGCTCGCTTCAGATGATTGCCCTTGGCTGGGCTAACATCGGCGCAGCCGTCGCCCCTGACGCCGCTCTCGCTTCCGTCGCGTCCGCCATTCTTATGGTCCTCGCGCTTAACTCCGGCGGAGACGCCACCGAGGCCATCAACACCTCCATCGCACTGGCCGTTCCTCTGTCCGTCGCAGGCCTGTTCCTCACGATGATTTGCCGTACCATCGCAACGGCCATCGTGCACGCAATGGACGCCTGCGCCGAGAAGGACGATATGCGCGGCATCGAGATCTGGCAGATCGTCGCTATCTGCATGCAGGGTCTTCGTATCGCCATCCCCGCCGCTGCCCTTTGCTTCATTCCGTCCGAGGCCGTTACCGCAGCCCTGAACGCAATGCCTGTCTGGCTGTCCGGCGGCATGGCCGTCGGCGGCGGCATGGTTGCTGCAGTCGGCTACGCCATGGTCATCAACATGATGGCTACCAAGGAGGTCTGGCCGTTCTTCGTGCTCGGCTTCGTCCTTGCTGCTCTGTCTGAGCTCACCCTTATCGCCCTCGGCGCCATCGGCGTTTGCATGGCTCTGATTTACCTGGGCCTCAAGGATTACGCCAAGGAGCAGGCTGGCGCTGGCGGCGGCGGTGGATCCGCCGACCCGCTGGGCGACATCTTGGACAACTACTAATCCGCGAAGCCAGAAAAGGAGTGTGAAAAACATGGCAGATAAGAAGGACGCAGCAATCGAGACCACTGAGGACGGCAAGATTAAGCTTTCGAAGTCCACTCGTCTCAAGGTCTTTAACCGCCACCAGTATCTGCAGGGCTCTTGGAACTACGAGAGAATGCAGAACGGCGGCTGGTGCTACGCAATGATCCCGGCCATCAAGGCCCTCTACAAGGATCCTGAGGACCAGAAGGCGGCCCTTAAGCGTCACCTCGAGTTCTACAACACGCACCCGTACGTCTCCGCCCCTGTCATCGGCGTCACGCTGGCAATGGAGGAGGAGCGCGCCAACGGTGCCCCCATCGACGACGTCGCCATCCAGGGCGTTAAGGTCGGCATGATGGGTCCTCTGGCCGGCGTCGGCGACCCTGTGTTCTGGTACACGGTTCGACCGATTCTCGGCGCTCTTGGTGCCTCCCTGGCAATGGGCGGCTCCATCATGGGCCCGATCCTGTTCTTCGTGCTCTGGAACGTCATTCGTCTTGCCTTCCTGTGGTACACGCAGGAGTTCGGCTATAACGTCGGAACCTCCATCTCTCAGGACCTCTCCGGCGGTCTGCTCGGCAAGGTTACCGAGGGCGCTTCCATCCTTGGTATGTTCGTCATCGGCGCACTGGTCGAGCGCTGGGTCTCCATCTCCTTCACCCCGGTCGTCTCTACGATCCCGCAGCAGGAGGGCGCCTACATCGACTGGAGCACCATCACCGGCGATGCAGACGGCATCAAGGAGGCACTGACCCTTTACGATCAGCTCGGCTCCGCTGGCCTCAATGAGTACAAGACCACGACCCTTCAGGACAACCTCGACTCCCTGATCCCTGGTCTGTGCGCTCTTGGCCTTACGCTTCTGTGCTGCTGGCTGCTCAAGAAGAAGGTCTCCCCGATCACCATCATCCTTTGCCTGTTCGCCTTCGGTATCCTTGGTCGTCTCTGCGGCTTCATGTAAGCCTCGACGACGGGTACGCCTAGCGACGATATCCGGTAAAGCAAGGACCGCACCACGCAACTGGTGCGGTCCTTTTTTTGTGCCGCGACAAGCGCCGAGATGGCGTTCCGGTCCCACACAACGGTCAGCTCGCGGTCCCGCTGCCAGCTTCCGCGACTTTTGCAGCATCAGAGGTCGCGTAACCTGGCAGGTGGACCGACCCATGCCAGCTTCCGCGACTTTTGCAGCATCAGAGGTCGCGTAACCTGGCAGGTTGGGCATCAGAGGTCGCGCAAGTTGGCAAAACGGGCATCAGAGGTCGCGCAACCTGGCAGCGCTTAGCATCAGAAGTCGCATCACCTGGTAGGTGGACCGTCGGGACGTTTTCAGAAGCTAAGTAACTTTGTTGAACTGAGTGTCTGGGATTGCTTGTCTTGACGATAGGGAAGGTCACAATTGCGAAAAGACTCGCGGTTACTTCGAAGTAACCTTCAGGGATGAGATCACGTCCGCCTTCGTTGACGACGGTGTGCTCACGTAGTTCATCGAAGGGATGAGAATGCGCGACCGTGACGGTGGCATCCAGCCGCCGTCCCTATTTCTATTGCTCGTCGTGGTGCTTCCTGTCGCAGTACCTTCCCTCGTCCCCGCCGTTCCAGGCGTTGATTGCCTCCCACGGGCGCTCGAAGAAGCATGACTCGGTTCTGGCTAAGCAGTCGACGCACGTGACCCCGTAGTACGTCGCGCTCTTCGCGTCGGCCTTATTCTCGACGAGGTAAATCTTCTTGCTCCCGCAGAACGGGCACTCCTTCGCCACGTCCCCGAGCATCGTGAGCTTCTGCATGTTCCTGCGCTGTTCCATTCCAACCCCAGTCTGTTGTCATCGTCTCGATGGCTCTCGAAATCTTCTGCCGCGGCGCAAAGCCGCTGTCCCTGTTCCTACTGCTCGTCGCGATGCGCCCGGTCGCAGTAGCGCCCCTCGTCCCCGCCGTTCCAGGCGTTGATGGCGTCCCATGGGCGCTCGAAGAAGCACGACTCGATGTTTGCGTGGCAGCTCACGCACCTCACGCCGTAGTACGTCGCGCCGACGCCGTTGACCTTCCTCTCGACGAGGCATATGTCGGTGCCCCCGCAGAACGGGCACTCCCTCGCAACGTCGCCAAGGCTCGTAATCGTTCGCTTGTCCCTGTACTGCTCCATCAGAGTCTCCATCCGACGTCATCTCAATGATTTTGAAAAAGCCTAGCATCAGCGCGTAGAACCTATCGCGATCATCTGTTTCACGTGCTTACTTCTGAGTCTCCTCGTCTGTGCCACCCTTCTTGGATTGTCTTCAGATACATTCTATTGTTCCATGAAAGCCTTGAAGGGCTAGGAGGGTCGGCTTCGGTCCCAGCGGGGAAATTCCCATGTTATTAGGCACGCTGAGTGGGGCTGCTTGCAGTGTGACTAGGTACTTTGGCTGCATTTTTATTGACTTTTCCCGCGAGAAGATCATTTCAGGGCGAAAAGCCCCACACGAAAAAGCCCCACACGATGGGGAGCATTCTGGAGAAGCTGCAGATAGGGAAGGGGCTACGCTTTTCGTCGCTGCCAGGTTGCGCGACTTTTGCAGCATCAGAGGTCGCGCAACTTGGCATGCCGGGCATCAGAAGTCGAATAAACTGGCAGATTGGGCATCAGAGGTCGCGCAACTTGGCAAGCCCAAGCATCAGAACTCGCGCAACTTGGCAGCGCACGTCCTGTGGGCATCAGAACTCGCGTAACTTGGCAGCGCACGTCCTGTGGGCATCAGAACTCGCGCAACCTGGCAGCGCGGTCCGCGGAGGGGCGGGGCTTCGCGGTGCGTTGTGTGGGCATCAGCGGCCTTGAACGACGTATACTATCAAAGTTCCAGTACAGCCGACCTCGGGGGTATCCTAGTGGCTCAATCCCAGAACACAAAAGTCGAATTCACCATCAAGGCAACGTTCTTGCGCGGGCTATCAAGCTACGGCGACGTGATGATTGGCGACAAGGCCTTCGAATACTACAACGAGAAGAACCCCGAGGACTACATCCAGATCCCCTGGGAAGAGATTGACTACATCTCGGCCGAGGTCGTGGGCAAGAAGATCACTCGCTTTGCCATCTTCACCAAGTCGGCCGGTCATTTCGACTTCTCGACGCGCGACAACATCGCTACGCTGCGAGCCGTTCGCGAGCATGTGCCCGAAGACCGCCTTCAGCGCTCCCCCTCGTTTGCGAAGATCATTGGCTATGGACTCAAGGGCGTTTGGAATCGCACTGGTGGTCGCATTGGCAAGCGGGGCGACGAGGCGGAGGAGACCGACGCCTCCGAGACCGATGCCGGTGACGATTCCGAGGACTAATCCTCAGCACCTTCGCGGCAACTAAAAAAGTGCAGCTCAAGCGTAAACGTAGGCATCGTGTGGGATTTCGTGCGAATTTTCCGCAGCTCGTAACGTGTGGAGCGCATATCCCTACTGCATGCCTATAATTTTGTACCGTTCTGTCGACTGACCCCCCGAAGAGGGTCGTGAGGGGAGAGACACCAATGGCAACCATCAGCACCGCAGATTTCAAGAACGGCATGGGCCTCAAGATCAACGGCAAGTACTACACGATCGTGGAGTTCCAGCACGTCAAGCCTGGCAAGGGCGGCGCCTTCGTTCGTTACAAGATCAAGGACCTCAAGGCCGGTCGCACCATCGAGCAGACCTGCAACGCAGGCACCAAGTTCGAGAGCGTCCAGCTGATCACGAAGGAGATGCAGTACCTCTACAACGACGGCGACGCATACTACTTCATGGACAACGACACCTACGAGCAGATCCCTGTCTCCACTGACTTCATTGGTGACAACGCCCAGTGGCTGAAGGAGAACGACAACTGCCAGCTTCTCTACGCCGACACCGAGCTGCTCGGCGTTCAGCCGCCCATGTTCATCGAGGTCGAGATCACCAAGACCGACCCTGGCTTCAAGGGCGATACCGTCCAGGGCGGCACCAAGCCTGCTACTATCGAGACCGGTGCCACGATTCAGGTTCCCATGTATCTGAACGAGGGCGAGAAGATCAAGGTCGACACGCGCGACGGCAAGTTTGTCTCCCGCGTCTAAGCCCTTCGCATTTGTAGATTTTGGGCCCGCACGGTGTTCGCCGCGCGGGTCCTCTTGTCAAGCGGTGCTTGGATGGAACATCATCTTTCAACCGCTATACTGACAGGTGTTTGAAGTTGTCGGCCCGGCTGACATGAGCGGGCAGTGAGCAAGGAGGTTTGCAATGGCCGAAAACGAGCTCTACGTTTCTGGCATCGGCATCTCGAAGGGCGTCATCTCAACGGTCGTCTCGCTTGCCGCTAAGCGCGTCGAGGGAGTCGCCTCTGTCGGCGGAAACGACATTGCTTCGAGCCTGATCAACGTATTCACCAGCCGTTCAGTCTCGCCGGAGGCTGCCGTTGAGTCTGAGGTCGTCGATGGTGCCCTCAAGGTGACGGTGCACCTGGCGGTCTTCTACGGATACCCCTTCACCAAGCTTGCGGCTGACGTGCGCGCCGAGGTTGCCGAAGCCGTGACCGAGCAGATTGGCGTCGATGTCTCAGCGGTCGATGTCTGCATCGACAGCCTCGTCTTTCCCAAGGAGTAACTTGTCCATTCATTTTGGCGGGCGCACGCTCGCACGCAGTCAAGCCCTTCAGCTTCTCTTCCAGGCTGAGGCAAATCGTCGCACGGTCGAGGACGTCCTTTCCGGCGACTATGCTCTTTCCGAGTACCCGCTCGACGACTATGGTCGTGAGCTGGCGCTTGGCGCGGACGCTATGAAACACGACCTCGACGCAGTGATCGCCACCCGATCCACTAGCTGGAGCCTGGACCGCATGCCGGCCGTCGACCGCAACCTCTTGCGCCTGGCCCTCTACGAGATTCTCGAAGAGGATGACGTCGAGCCCGCCGTCACGATCAACGAGTGCGTCGAGATCGCCAAGGCGTTTGGCGGAAACGAGTCCCCGCGCTTTGTGAACGGGCTTCTCGGCCGTGTGGTTGACGACCTGAGCGCGGGAGTCGATGTTGTCGAGAAGGCAAAGCTTGAGCTGGCGGCGACGGGTGGCGAGAAGGGCGAGGCGAGCGAGCCAGGAACGCCTGCGGAGCCCGCCGCATCGGAGCCTGCCTCTACTGTCTCTGCAGACACCTCCGCATCCGTCGAGGAGGGCGAGCCGCGTGGCGAAGACTGATACGTCAAAGTACCAGACCTTCGACCAGATAAGCGATCGTCTCGACGATATCGTCGACGCTGTTCGCGCGAAGGACGTGTCGCTCGAGCGCTCCCTCGACCTTTTTGACGAGGCCATCGCGCTCGGCTCGAAGGCGGTAGAGCTTGTGGATGCGACCGACTTCACTCCCGAGGAGGAAGCGCGCCTGGCCAACCCCTCTGGCGCAAATGGCGCCTCTGCCACGTCTGGCAAGCCAGAAGAGCCCGACAACAGCGCTGAAGGCAGCGGCACCGAAGACGCCCCAGAAACCGCGGGCGCTGACTCATAGTGGCAAAGCGTCACCGGCTCGACGAAGAGCTCGTCGAGCAGGGTTTCTTCCATACGCGAGAAGAGGCCATGCGCGCCGTGCTGGCGGGCGAGGTCTCGACGACCGACCGTCGCCTTGAGTCTGCCGGCGAGCAGGTGCTTCCAGGAATTGCTCTCCACGTGCGCGGTCGAACCCCCTACGTAAGCCGAGGTGGCCTCAAGCTGGAGCGTGGTCTTGACGCCTTTCGCGTAGACCCGGCCGGCCTTGCCTGCTTGGACGTTGGCTGCTCGACAGGAGGCTTCACCGACTGCCTCCTGTCGCGCGGAGCAAAGTCGGTCCTCGCCGTGGACGTGGGGTACGCGCAGTTTGACTGGACGCTTCGCCAGAACCATCGCGTGACGCTTCTTGAGCGCACGAACATCGTTGACGTGCCCACACCCGAGCGTGTTGGCACCATACAGCTCGCCGTGTGCGACGTCTCGTTCACTTCAGTCATCACGGTGCTTCCGGCTGTGCTCGAACTTCTTGAGACGGACGGGGCGTTTCTCACCTTGGTCAAGCCGCAGTTCGAGGCCGCTCGCGACGAGGTGGGGGAAGGCGGCGTCGTTCGTGACGAATCCGTTCGGCTGGAAGCGCTCAGGCGCGTCGCCGAGGCCTTTTCCGAGGCCGGCCTTGGACCCGTCGCCTGCTGCCAAAGCCCCGTGCGCGGTCACAAGGGAAACGTCGAGTACCTGCTATTGGGGCAGCGCGGGTTTGCTCCGACGGCACTTGATCTCGAGCGCGTCGTGTCCGAGGGCGCTGTGGTCGACGCCCGAGGAGCCCTCTCTTAGGCGCCTCTGCGCGGCGCTCCGGCGGTGCCTCGCATTTCCGTTCATCGCTTGATGGGGGAAGCCGGCGGCCTTTCGCCAACATCCGGGGTATACACTCTGATGTCGTCGCGCTTTTTTCGCGTGGCATTTTTGGCACTAGGTTGGAGGCTCTGCGTGAAGGTCCTTATCATTCCGAACCATTCTCGTCCTGACGCAATCGAGGGCGCAAACGTCCTTGAGGAGTGGCTGGAAGGGCAAGGCATCGAGACAAAGCGCGCGAGCAACCTCAAGAGGTTCTCGGATGAGGACGAAACCGCCAATGACTGCCAGCTCGTGGTTTCCCTTGGGGGCGACGGCACGCTTCTTCGTGCCGCGCGCATCGTCGGCTACTCGCAAATTCCAATCCTGGGCATCTCGTATGGGCACCTTGGCTTTCTTACCGCCGACGGCCCTGACCGCCTGATTCAAACCGTCAGCGATGCGCTTGCGGGAAAGATGCACGCATCGCATCGCGCCACGCTGGACATAGAGTCCGTCTTTGAGTGCTCGGACGGCACCAGCTACACAATCAAGAGCTTTGCGCTGAACGACTTTGCCCTCTCGCGCGGCGGGATGGGCGACATGGTGCAGTTTGACGTGTCCGTCTCGGGCAATCACATCGACACCCTGCGTGGCGATGGCTTTGTGGTCTCGACCGCAACGGGCTCTACCGGATATGCGTTGGCAGCGGGCGGTCCCATCGTGACCCCCGAGTTCAATGGCATGGTGTGCGTGCCCATAGCCCCGCACACCATCATGGCCCGCGCCTTCCTTACCGCCCCTTCGGACGTGGTCGTGATTGAGATGAGCCCCGAGCGTCCCGTAAAGCGCCACTTCTTTGCAGACGGGCAGAACGTGCGAAACAATCCTTTGGGCGTTCCCGTGCGCGCAACCGTGCGCAGGGGGCCCGGCGACATCATCTTGCTGGACCATAGCGCCCAGAGCTTCTATGGGTCGGTCTCGCGAGTCTTCTACGGCAGGGTGGGCAAGTAATGCTTGACGAGCTGCACGCAACGAATGTTGCCCTCATCAAGGACGCAACCATTGAGCCGGCGAGCGGCATGACCGTCTTGACGGGCGAGACGGGCGCAGGCAAGTCTGCGCTGCTCTCGGCCCTCAAGCTTCTGGTTGGCGAGCGCGCCGATGCCGGCGCCGTTCGCGAGGGGTCGGACGCCCTTGTGGTTGAGGGCCGCTTTTACGAGCGCGGGGGAGACCCGGACGGCACGGTCGTGCGGCGCCGCGTCTCCCAGGACGGCCGAAGCCGCGTTGAGGTGGACGGTCGCATGGGGTCGGTCCGCGAGCTGGCAAGCGGCGTGGGGTCGACGGTTGACCTCTGCGGTCAGCACGAGCACCAGCGCCTGCTTTCGGTGCAGTCGCATGTTGAGATCCTTGACTCATGGGCAGGAGACGAGGCTCAGGAGGCGCTTTCCGCCTACCGGGAGGCCCTTTCCGCCGCCCGTGACGCGGCCCACGAGCTGGATCGCGTCCGCGAACTGGGGCGCTCCGCCAACGAGCGGCTGGACGAGGCCGAGTTCACGCTCAAGCGCATCGACGAGGTTGACCCCAAAGAGGGGGAGTACGAGCAGATCGAGGCCGCGCTTCCTAAGGTGGAGCACGGCGAGGCGCTTGCAAGCGCCGCTGGCGACGCGCACGAGGCGATATCCTCCGAGGGCGGCGCGGCAGACGAGCTGTCAGAGGCGATTCGCTCGCTTCGTAGCGGCGCGCGTTTTGACGAGGAGCTGGGAAAGTACGCAGACACGCTTGAGAGCTCGCTCATCGATATTGAAGACGTAGCCTCTGAGCTGCGCGAATATGCTGAAGGCGTGGAGTTTGACCCGGAGGAGCTCGAGCGCATGCAAACGCGCCTCTCGCGCCTCGAGGGTCTCAAGCGCAGCTTTGGCCCAACCATGGCGGACGTCTTCAAGCGCCGCGCCAAGGCGGCCGAGGTCGTGGCAGCCAGCGAGGACGACGGCGAGGCGGAGCGCCGCGCGCAAAAAGAGCTCAAGCGCGCGGAGGAGCGCCTGTCCAAGGCGGCGGCGTCGCTCGATGGCGTGCGCAGGCGCGAGGCGCCGCGGCTGGCAAAGGCTGTCACCAAGCAGATGGCACGCCTCGAGATGGGAACGGCCGCCCTTGATGTCAAGGTAGAGCAACTTCCACGCGAGCAATGGACCGAGGCGGGGCCCAGCCGCGTCGAGTTCATGTATCGTCCGGCTGCGGGGCTGAGCGCAAGGCCGCTTCGAAAGATCGCCTCTGGCGGCGAGGTCAGCCGCGTGATGCTTGCCTGCAAGGTTGTGCTGGGCGATGCCGACCGCGTCGAGACGCTCGTGTTTGACGAGGTGGACGCTGGGGTGGGCGGCGCGACCGCCGTTGCGCTTGCCGAGGTGCTCGCTGACCTTGCCCGAACGCACCAGGTGATCGTCGTCACGCACTTGGCGCAGGTTGCCGTGGCTGCCGATCGCCACTATCTGGTGCACAAGTCTTCCGGCGACTCGCCTGAGACGCTCATCGACGAGGTCACGGGGGAGGACCGCGTGGCAGAGATCGCTCGTATGCTTTCCGGGGACACCAGCGAGGCCTCGATGGCGCACGCGCGCGAGATGCTCGGCAACGCGCGAGGATAGAAAAGGGGCGCGCAAGGGGCGCGCGTTCCATCGTGTGGGGCGCTGCTCTTCCGCTGTGTGGGACTTGCTCGCGTTTTTGCAGGTCGTTGCCCCCATCGTGTGGCTCTGCTCGGCGGGTCTTTCCATCGTGTGGGGCTGCCGGGCGACCAGCGCGTCGCCCTTCTCCCTATCGTGAGGGGATTCATGGTATTTCCGCAGGTCGAGAGCCATGTCGTGCGGAACTTTTCGAGAGGTCCCGCACAATGGGACGAGCCGAATCCCACACAATGAAACGTTTCCTTTGACCATGCTGCCGTCGTGTGGGTCTTAGAGGCGTTTCCGCAGAAAAGGCCTTCCATTGTGTGGGTTCGCGCAGGACCGGCGTTTGGTCAGGTCCCGCACAATGGGCCACAGCCCAGTACGGTCCCGCACAATGGGCCACAGCCAATCGATGAGCGTCGCCCCAGGCGCCGCCATGCCTGTCCCGCCCGGGCGTCTGCGGCCGCACCGCTTGGGGCCTTGCCCGCAAGCCTGATCGTTCGAAAAGTGGTAGGGTTTCTGCAGGTTCGAGACGTTTTTCAGCTCTGCGGAGGGGGATTTCATGCCGAGGGACAACAGGCGTGGCGAAAGCCAACAGGGCCATCGAGGGGGCAGGCGCGGTCCCAGCCGCGCGCAGCAGGCAACGGCGCACATCGCGGCGATGGAGAAGTCATGCGCTGGCGAAATCGCGTCATCGCTTGCTGGCGTCAAGGAGTTCTCAGAGCTCCCCGCCACTCCCGAGCACGAGCCCAACGTGCCGACCGTCGAGGTCGTCGACGAGAGCAGCAGCTCGGCGGTGCTTCGCTTGGGCCGTGGCATTGCGAGCCGCTGCGACATGGCAGTGCTCGACTTTGCGTCGTTCGTGAGCCCGGGCGGCGGCTATGAGCGCGGCGCTTGGGCTCAGGAGGAGGCGCTTTGCGCTGATTCGTTCCTCTACAACGTGCTCTCTCAGAAGGCAGACTGGTATGCCGAGAACCGCCGTCACAACATCAATTGCGAGCTTTATCGCAACCGTGGCCTGGCAGTGCCGGCGGTGCGCTTTGAGCGCGAGAAGTTTCACTCGTATTCAGACGTGATCGTGGTTGCGGCCCCGAATGCCAAGCTCGCTCGCGAGCGCTATCACGTGAGCGATGCGCAGCTTTCCGAGCACATGCGCTCGCGCATAGCCTTCGTGATGGGTATCGCCGACTCCCTTGGCCATGACAAGCTGGTGCTGGGCGCGTATGGCTGCGGAGTCTTTGGATGGGATGCGGCCGAGGTGGCCGAGATGTTCCGCGAGGAGCTCGCAAGCGGCAAGCATGTGGCCACGAAGGTGACCTTCTCGATTCCTCGTGGTCGCGCTGACGAGAACCTCGAGGTCTTCCAGCATGCCTTCGCGACCTTCCCCGAGAAGAACGATGCCCCCTACAGAAGTCGCGCCGAGCTTGAGGCCGAGCGCTCTCGCGAACGCGCCGAGCAGCAGGCAGACGAGGACGAGGAAGAGGACGACTGGCGCAAGTACCTCTAGAGAGACCGCCTCGTCTAGAAAGTAACCGCAGCCGGTCGCGCAACGTTGCGCGACCGGCTGCGGTTTTCTGGTTTGAGGGGCGACCTTCTCGCCTACGCCGTGGCGGTCTGCCTTCTCGCTCGGCCGACGGCGATGCCAACCAAGGCGATCGCGGCGGCGAAGAGCAGGATGATGCCCACGTCTGCCGCGATTCTCTGGGCGTTGGGGGTCGTGAGCGCGGAGTCGACGGCGCGCTTGAGCCAATAGGAGGGCGAGAACATCGCGGCGGTCCGCATGCCGTCGCTCATGAGGTCAAGCGAGATCCACGCGCCGCCGAGAAACGACATCACCATGCCGAGGATGTTGCCGATGGCATTGATGAGGTCCTCGCTTGCCGAGAACTGCGACAGGAGAAATGCCACTGCCAGCGGCACCATCGCATAGGCAAGCATGGCGAGGACCGCAAGCGCTACCTGTCCTGCGGTGACGTCCGTGAGGTAGCCCATGAGGCCAAGTATTCCGACGCCGCAGGTAACGGCCCATGCGACGACCGCCATCACGATGCCAGCCCCGAGCGTCGAGGCGTTCGTCTCGCGCGGGGTTATTGGCGAGGCGAGCATGCGGCGCCGAAGGTCGCTGTCGGCAAGCGTCGAGAAGACAACGCCTGCGCACACCACGACGCTCGAACAGAGCGCATAGCTCGAGAAGGTCAGGTACGACCCAAACGCGCTCGCTCCGGTAGTGGTCTGGGTGTTGGCCACGACGCGGGTCTCGACCGACTCGTCGGCGGCGCTTGCCACGTTGTCCACGATATCGGACACGCTCGCCTCTGGCTGGAGCGCCATGTCGGCGCCTATGAGGCGCAGCCACGCGCTGAGCTCGGTGCTCACGAGGGCAGTGGCGTCCTGGCGCGTGCCGCTTGCAATCTGCAGGGCGGGAAGCTCGCCGCCGTCCTTTGCCGCTTGGGCGAAGTCGTCCCCAAAGCCTTCCGGAATCACGACGATGCAGTTGACCTGGGAGGTTGCCAGCGCATCCTGCAGGGCGAAGTCTGAATCTCCCACCTCCACGATGGTCCCGTCCTCGCCGATCTTGTCATAGATGGCGTGCGAGAGCTCCGAGTTGTCCTGGTCGACAACCGCGACGCGGGCGTCGAAACTGTCATGGGTGGTTAGAGCGACGTTTCCGAACGCTGATAGGATGACGAACAGCCCCATAAGCGAAAGCCCAACAAGGTAGACGCAGATGTAGATGGGGTGGTGCGCCGCGACGCGAAGCGCAGCCTTAAAGGTGCTCATAGCGCTGCCTCCTGAAGATGAGAGCCGACACGCCGAGGGTCAAGACGGCAAAGATAAGGCATGCGACGCAGCGTGACCAGAAGGGCGTGAGGACGTCGTAGTAGTACAGGCTGTAGAAGAGGTCCGACGAGAGCTTGACGGGATTGACCCATGCTTCCCAGGGCATATCGCGCACCAGCTGGTCGGAAAACTCCATGACGGCCTCGCCATAGAGACCGGCAAGCGCGCTGCACACGATGTTGATGACGGTCATGATGCCCGATCGTGCCATGGCGTTGCCGATGGGGAGGGCGCCGACCAAAGTTCCGATGCCCGAGGCCATGAGGCTTGCTGGCACAAGGCCGAGAAGGACGAGACCCTCCCGCCCGCCGAAGCCCACGTCGCCAACGAAGCGGATGTAGGCAAAGGCCAGCACCATGCACGCGTAGGAGACGGCCCAGCTGCCGAGGACGATGCCGATGAGCTGCACGGCTCGGCTCGTTCCGGCCACGCAGCGGCGCGCCCCGAGGGCGCTTTCCTGCGGAAGCACGCGGCACACGGCCACAAGCGCGCTCTGGGCGCAGAACAAGGCAACCATGCCGAGCAGCGCGTAGTAGTAGCGCACGGTCTCGTCGGGCACCTCGTGGGTTATCCGGGCGCTCTCGATCGACGTCTCGAGGCCGAGTGCGCTCTCGACCTTGTCTTGGTCGGCGAGCGCCATGGGATCCTCCTCGGCGATGCTGGTGAGAAGCGCCACGTTCTGCAGGTAGGAGTCCGCGACAGTCTGAAGGATGGTGCTGTCGATCTGTATGCTGTTGTCGCTGGCGTCAGGGGGCAGCGTGAGCTGGGGGTTGCCGTCTGCGTCCACCGAATAGACGCCGGCGACCTCTTCGGAGGTGATGAGCTCCTCGCCCTCCTCGAGGCTCGCCACCTCATGAACCACAAAGAGCTGGTCGCTGTCGTCTTCGGCGAGGGTGTCGACGACCTGCGAGAAATCGGACTTGTCCCATGCGTCGTCGGCAACGACGGCGACGTCCACGGGCTCGTCCATGTTCAGCGTCCTTAGCCCTCCGAACATGGAGAAGAAGAGCGTGGCCAGGACCACGGGAAACCCTAGGCACCAGATGTAGGTGTTGGGGTTTCTCATGAGCGTCTTGACCGTGACCTTGAAGGTGCTCCACATGGTCCTCACCTAGTCCCTGAGCTCGCGACCGGTGATCTCGAGAAAGACGTCGTTTAAGGTCGGAGGCTCGCAGGTGATGCGACCGTACGCGACGCCCGCGTCCGTGAGCGCGCTCACGACGTCCACGAGGTTGTGCTCGGCGGTCTCGCAGGAGCACATGAGCTCGCCGTCCGCCCAGCTGGCGGTCAGCACATGCGGCAGCGCGCGCACCTTCTCAAGCACGTCTTCGGCGAGCGGGTCGCACTCGACGGTGATCTTCTCGCCGGTGCCAATCGAGCGGCGCAGCTCGTCGGGGGTGCCCATGGCAAGAGAGCGGCCGTGGTCCATGATCATGACGCGGGTGCAGATCTGCTCGATCTCCTCCATGTAGTGGCTCGTGTAGACGATGGTGGAGCCGGCGTGGTTGAGCTCGACGATGCCCGAGAGGATCGACGCGCGGCTCTGCGGGTCCACGGCCACGGTGGGCTCGTCGAAGAAGATGAGCTCTGGCTTGTGGGCGATGCCGCAGGCTATGTTGAGGCGCCGCCTGAGACCTCCGGAGAGCTTCTTGGGGCGGAACTTCTCAAACTTCTCGAGCCCCACGAACTCGATGGCCTCGTCTACGAGCGCGCGGCGGCGCTTTGTGTCGCTTACGTAGAGCGAGCAGAAGTAGTCGATGTTCTCGCGGGCGGTGAGCTCACTAAAGAGGGCCACCTCCTGCGGCACGATGCCGACGCGGCGCTTGAGCTCGTAGCTGTCGGCCGTCATGGGCTCGCCGAAGAGCTTGATGTCTCCGCGGTCGTAGGTCAAGAGCTGCAGGATGCAGTTGATGGCCGTGGTCTTGCCCGAGCCGTTGGGGCCGAGAAGCCCGAAGATCTCGCCTTGCGCGATGTGGAGGTCCAGGTGGTCAAGGGCCACCAGCTCTCCGTAGCGCTTCACCAGCCCGTCCACTGAGATGATGTCTGCCATAGTCGATTCCTTCCCATCGTGTTGTCTGTAGCGTATGCCCGGGGCGGGCTGGAGGGGAGTGTGCGGCGTCACCTCGTACCTCTATGCAGCCATGACATTTGTCACGAGTTTGCGGGGCTGGCTTGGGGCGTCCTACGGGCAACCTGTGCCGGGAGGGCTTGGCTTACAGCTTGCGGGAGGCGGCAGAGCAAGTATTTCTTGGGTGCTGTTGCATTTGATCAACTTATGTATAGATTTCTTCGCGGTGATGCTCCGAAGCCGTGCACTAAGCGAGCAATACGCCTGTTGTCTGGCTTCTTCAGGTGGTCTAGGACGTCTTGCGCCCAGAAAAATCCATACATAACTTGCTCAACTGCAACTCTGCGCTGGGAAAGTTGCGTTCCGGTGCCTTTCGGCTCGTCGAAAGGGCTTCGATGCGCGGTCGCTGCCTCGCGAATCTTGCGCCCGTCCCGTCACGCTACAATTTCAATCATGGAAAGACTCATCGACAAGGTCATCGTGCTGCTCTGCTGCCTGCCGGCGCTCGCGCTCGTGTCGGTTGACGTGGGGATGGTAGTGTCGTTTCTCGTTGCCGTGGGCTTCTCTGCCCTCGTGGAGGTCTTTGGGCTGGGCGAGCAGCACCGCGCTTCTCGCGTCGCATGCGACATCTTGCCCCTAGCGTACTGTGCCCTTGCCTGTCTGTTTCCGCAGGGGATCGCATTTCTTCCCCTCGCCACCTACGATCTTGCCCGTTCGTCGCGAGGACCTGCCGTCTGCTGCGTTGTGGCCGTGCCGCTTGTCCTTGCCGCCGCGCGTGGCGTTCCGGCTGTCGAGCTCGCCTCGGCGCTGCTCACCTCTGCGGCCTTCGCCATGCTCTCGCTGCGCACGGGTCATGTGATTGGTCAGCGCGAGAAGAACCTCCGCGACCGAGACGAGCTCAGCGCGCGCTCGCAGAAGCTTGAGGAGCGGATGAGCGACCTGCAGGATCGCCAGGAGTACGACGCACGACTCGCCACCCTGACCGAGCGCGCCCGCATCGCGCGGGACATCCACGACAATGTGGGGCACCTTATCACGCGTGCCATTGTGCAGGTGGAGGCCTACAAGGTGGTGCATGCAAATGACTCACGGGTAGAAGGCGAGTTCTCAAACGTGGCGGACACGCTGCACGAGGCGCTCGACACGCTTCGGACGAGCGTCCACGGCATGGCGGACGACGCGTGCGACCTCTCCGTGCAGCTTCGTCACGTTGCCGAAGAGGCATGCGCTGGCACGGGCCTCTCGCTCACCTGCCAGATTGCGGCGGGCGAGGCGAGCCCTGCCGTCGTGGCGTGCCTGCTCGCCGTCACGCGCGAGGCCATCTCTAACACGCTGCGCCACGCGGAAGGCGCCACGAGCGTGCGCGTCGAGCTCGTAGAGCATCCCGGCTTCTGGCGGCTATCCGTCGCCGACAACGGAAAGACGCCGGCGCCTGGCCAAGACGGCGGGCGCGCGGGCGGCATGGGGCTGCAGTCGATGGAGGAGCGCGTGCGCGCGCTTGGCGGCACGCTGAGCGCGGACTTCTCGCCTACTGCCGGTGGCTTTGTGGTGTATGCGAGCATCCCGAGGAAGGGGAACGACCGATGAGAGTCATTATCGTGGACGACGACGCCGTGGTTGTGAGCTCGCTTGCCATCGTGCTGGGCGCGCAGCCGGATATCGAGGTCGTGGGGCAGGGCACGGATGGCTCCGACGCCGTGCGGCTGTGGCCCGAGGTCTCTCCCGACGTGGCGCTCATGGACATCCAGATGCCCGGCATGAGCGGGCTTGACGCGGCCGAGCAGATCCTTGCGTCTGACCCTGCGGCGCGCATCGTCTTCCTCACGACGTTTTCCGACGACGAGTACATCGTGCGAGCGCTGCGCCTCGGCGCGCGCGGCTACCTCATCAAGCAGGACGTGGCGACGATTGCGCCGGCGCTGCGCTCGGTGATGCGCGGGCAATCGGTGATGGAGGGAGAGGTGCTCGAGCGGGCGGTGTCGCTGCGCGGGCGCACGGAGCGCGAGGAGCCCGACCTTGCGAGCATGTTCCCGCAGCTCACGGACCGCGAGCGCGAGGTCGTGCGCCTGGTGGCGGACGGCCTTGACAACCACGAGGTGGCCGAGGCCGCCTACATGGGCGAGGGCACCGTGCGCAACCACATCAGCGACATCCTTGCCAAGCTGGGCCTCAAGAACCGCACGCAGATTGCGGTGGCGTACTGGCGCGCGCTCGCGAGGTAGCACGGGTCGCGCCGATGGGGGTCGCGCCGATGGGGGTCGCGCCGATGGGGGTCGCGCCGCCTGCCGCCCTTCTTGCCGCGCCATTTCTAGACACCCGACAAACAACTTGTGTCCACTCGGTGAGCGGAGCCCCGCGCCCCTTCGTCTCGCGCTAGTATTAAGACCCGTAGAAAAGACAACCTCTTACGGGAAGGCCCCCACATGACAAAGCATATTTTTGTGACCGGCGGCGTCGTATCCTCTCTCGGCAAGGGAATTACGGCGGCTTCGCTTGGTCGCTTGCTCAAGGCTCGCGGCTACAAGGTCATGATGCAGAAGGCAGACCCCTACCTCAACGTTGACCCTGGCACCATGAGCCCCTTCCAGCATGGCGAGGTCTTTGTGACCGAAGACGGCAAGGAGACCGACCTCGACCTTGGCCATTACGAGCGCTTCATCGACGAGAACCTTACCCGCGAGTCCAACTTTACGACCGGCCTCATCTACCAGTCGCTGATCCAGCGCGAGCGCGCCGGAGACTTCTTGGGCGGCACCGTGCAGGTCATCCCGCATGTCACCAACGAGATCAAGAACCGCTTCCTGCGCATTGAGGAGCAGACCCAGGCGGACGTCGTGATTACCGAGCTTGGCGGAACCATCGGCGACATCGAGGGCCAGCCGTTCGTGGAGGCCATGCGCCAGTTCCGCAAGGAGAAGGGCCACGGCAACACGCTCGTCATCCATGTGAGCCTGGTTCCCTACATTGCCGCAGCTCACGAGGTCAAGACCAAGCCGACGCAGCATTCCGTGAAGGAGCTGCGCTCCATGGGCATCCAGCCCGACCTTATCGTGTGCCGCTCCGACCACGAGGTCGAGGCGCCCATCCGCGCCAAGATCGCCCACTTCTGCGACGTCGACGAGGATTGCGTGTTCGAGAACTCCGACTGCCCGTCCATCTACGACGTGCCTATGCACCTTGCAGAGCAGGGCTTTGACGAGATCGTCTGCAAGAAGCTCGGCCTAGACCCGCGCGAGCGCGACATGACCGACTGGAACAACTTTACGCGCTCCCTTCACGCCGCGAACGAGCTGCCCGAGAAGACCAAGATCTCCGTCGTGGGCAAGTACACGCAGCTTCCGGACGCCTATCTCTCCGTCATCGAGGCGCTGCACCACTCCGGCGTCTTCTACAACCGTCACGTCGATATCAAGCTGGTCGACGGCGAGACGATCACCGAGGAGACGGTGAACGACATTCTCGACGGCTCCGACGGCATTCTGGTTCCTGGCGGCTTCGGGCTGCGCGGCACCGAGGGCAAGATTCTCTCCGCGCGCTATGCTCGCGAGAACAAGATTCCGTATCTGGGCGTCTGCCTTGGCCTGCAGATGGCGGTATGCGAGTTTGCCCGAGACGTCGCCGGCCTTCCTGGCGCCATGTCCAGCGAGTTTGAGCCCGAGTGCAACTATCCCGTGATCGACCTCATGCCCGACCAGGAGGACGTCACCGACAAGGGCGGCACCATGCGTCTGGGCGCTTACCCCTGCAAGGTCGTTCCCGGCACGCTTGCGGCCGAGGCCTATGGCGAGGAGCTCATCTACGAGCGCCATCGTCACCGCTATGAGGTCAACAACGCATTCCGCAAGCAGCTCACCGACGCCGGCATGGTCATCTCGGGCCTCTCGCCCGACAACCGCCTGGTCGAGATGATCGAGCTTCCCGAGTCGATGCACCCGTGGTTCGTCGCATCTCAGGCGCACCCCGAGTTCAAGAGCCGCCCGACCAAGCCCGCGCCGCTGTTCCGCGAGTTCGTGCGCGCGAGCATCGGCCACCATGAGGGCGTCGACCGCCACGAGGTAAACCCGACCGACTAGCGTCAGGCGCATCGGGCGGCAGCTGTTGCCGGCAACACGCCGGCTGAATGGATCGAGCCGTTATGGATTTGTCGCAGGCGCTTCAGGAGTATCTGGACTATCTGAGCGTCGAACGAAATTGCTCTGCGAATACGGTCGCGGCCTATGGTCGCGACCTTTCGCGTTATCTGGCCGACCTCGCCGACCAGGGCGTGACCCAGCCCGAAGAGGTGACGCGCCAGATGATCGAGGCCCACGAGGCCGCGTTGGAAGACGTGGGGCTTGCCCCGGCGTCCGTCGAGCGCGCGGTCTCTGCGATAAAGGGCTTCCATCGGTTCATGGTCGCGGATGAGATTTGCCAAAACTTTCCGACCGCAGACCTGCCGCTGCCTTCAAAGCCTCAGCGCCTTCCTGACGTGATATCAATTGAGCAAGCAAGCGCCCTGCTCGACCAGCCTTGGCCCCAGACGGCGGCCGGCCAGCGGGACCGCGCGATGCTCGAGGTGCTCTATGGCTGCGGCGTTCGCGTCTCGGAGCTCTGTGGGCTCGACCTTCGCGACGTCGCGCTAGACGAGGAGGTCATCCGCGTTTTTGGCAAGGGGTCGAAGGAGCGGGTCATTCCCATCTTAGGCACTGCCGCCGAGGCCCTTGGATCATATCTGGGGAGCTGGCGAGGCCTTCTGGTGGGACGCACTCCCACGCAAGCGGTGTTTTTGAACCAGCGCGGGGGGCGCATTTCTCGCCAGTCGGTCCACAAGATTGTCGAGCGAGCAGGGCGCATGGCTGGGATTGAGGGGCTGCACCCCCACACGTTGCGTCACAGCTTCGCGACGCACATGCTTGAGGGCGGCGCCGACCTGCGCGTTGTGCAGGAGCTTTTGGGCCACGCCAACATTGCGACGACGCAGCTCTACACGCACGTGGACCGCACTCACGTGAGGTCGGTGTATCTGGCGGCGCATCCGCGAGCGCACGTTTCGTAGGGAAGGCGGCCGCTGTCGCTGCGGCCGCCTTCACGTACTTCTCTCTGCTATGCCGCCTGGGCACCATCTTTGGATTTTGCCGCTCCTGGAGGCAAATGCTTTCCAAAGTTGGCGCCCAGGCGCCTGGGGGCTACGCTTGCGTGCGAGGGCCCCTGCCCCGTTCGCTTTGGGCTAGTGCTGCTGGCTGTAATCGTTGTGCGCGAGCACGAACGCAGGAGCCTCGTCGGGGACTTTGTAGTAGGGCTGCTGGGGGATTGCGTTGATGCGAGCCATCTCGTCGTCGGTCAGCTCGAAGTCAAAGATGTCCAGGTTGTCGCGCATGTGGGCGGGGTTGTTGGTCTTCGGGAAGACGACGTTTTGCTCCTGCACGTGCCAGCGCAGGATGATCTGCGCCGTTGACTTGCCGTACTTCTCGGCAAGCTCGGTGAAGACGGGCATCTGGAGAAGCGCCTTGTCGCCATGGCCGAGCGGGTACCAGCCCTCGAAGACGACGCCCTTGGGTGCCAGCCACTCCTTCATTGCGTGCTGGTTGTTGCGGGGATTGATCTCGATCTGGAGCACCTGCGGCGTGATGTCCGCCACATCAAGTATTTGCTGCATCTTGGCGCGGTTGAAGTTGGAAAGGCCAATCGAGCGAAGCTTGCCGGCAGCCTTCGCGCGCTCCATTCCCTTCCAGGCCTCGGTGTAGGCGCCGTAGGGCTGGTGGAGAAGGAGCAGGTCAAGGTAGTCAAGCCCAAGGCGCTCGAGCGTGGCGTCAATCTCGGAGTCGATTACGTCCGCGCCGTAGCTCTGGGGGAAGAGCTTCGAGGTGACGAAGAACTCCTCGCGCGGGATGCCGGACTCGCGGATTGCCTTGCCGACCGCGACCTCATTGAAGTAGGCGTTCGCCGTGTCGATGTGACGGTAGCCGGCGGCGATGGCCTCGGGCAGGTGCTCGGCGACCTCGGCAGAAGACATCAGGAATGTGCCGTAGCCGAGGGCTGGGATGCTGTTGCCGTCGTTCATTTTGTAGCTGATCATGTTTTTCCTCCTGTTGGGGACGCTTCTTCGTCTTTCTGTCTCCAATTCTGGTTCAGCGGATGAGCAAAGTACAATGCACATCTCTGCTTTTCGCTATGCACCCGCTGCATACTGAGACGCCGCGCATTCGTCAGTGCGCCGTGGCGTTCCGGTGCCCCCGCGCCCTACGCGCCCTACGCGACCGCTGCCAAGTTCTGCGACTTCTGATGCTCGTCGCTGCCAACTTATGCGACTTCTGATGCCCGTCATGCCAACTTGCGCGACCTCTGATGCCCGTCATGCCAACTTGCGCGACCTCTGATGCTGCAAAAGTCGCGCAACCTGGCAGCGGTCCGTCGTGTGGGGCTGCAAAAGAATTGATATGGCCTGTCGTGTGGCGAAGCCCTTCTTGCCCAGTCCTCCTATCAGCAGCTTCCTTAGGCTAGGCTCCATAGTGCTGGCTGCGGCAAAGGGCGCTGGGCGATTCTTGCATTGCGAGGGGCTTCTCGCCCCGAAGCAGACTCTCGGCGGAATGGCCTCCACAATACCGCAGGCAGAGAATTGGCATGTGGCGCGTAGCATTCTGGGAGAGACCATACGATAGAGTGATGCCTTGCCGCTGCTCGGGCAGTCTCTCGCGGCTAAATGCCTGGCCAGCATGGCTCCTAAGATTCCAAGCTTTTCAGGCAGAGACCTGCGAAGGCGGGAACTGACTTACGAGACGGCCGAGGGGGGGGAGTCGCCAACGATGAGCAGGCTTTCGTTGATAAGGATGAGGCAATCTCTGCTTTGTGGGGCAAGCCTCCACCGCCAGGAAGAAGGGAAGCGCGCCTGAGGTGGCTCGCGCCCTTGCAGTCCGTATTGTGCGGGATGGTCGCGTCGCCTGCATGCGACGCGGCTAAATGTACCTGCATACGTAATAAGACGCGCGCCAATCGCCACGGCAGGGAGGTCACAGGCAAAGAAGGCAAACCTAAGGAGGGCGGGAAGCGCCTGCCTCCGCTGCGTACCCGAGAAGTGCGCCCGCCTCACTTGCCAAGTTGCGCGACCTCTGATGCACGCGTGCAAACGTGTGGGACCGTCGAAAGAATGCCGCTGCCCATTGTGCGGGGCGCAATTATCAAATAGCTCGTCTACCTGCCATCTCGTCGTTTCTCAAACCCTATCGTGTGGGGTTGTCGCGGTGCTTGCGTCTGGCGTTTCTATTGTGTGGGGCTTTTGGCTCGCTCGATGAGCGCCTGGCTAGAAAGGCTTTGAGAAACCGCAGGTAGAAAAATGGCACAGCGAGGATGGCATTCAGGACGGTCCCACACTATAGAGCCGGCAGCCGAGACGAATCGCGCGACCACACACGACACGACTTCCGACCTGCGAAAACGTTGCGGACTTCCACACTATTGAGCAAGCCAATTCGGCGCCGGTCCCACACGATGGCAAAGGGCGTCCCGCGTGCCAACTTCTGCGACTTCTGATGCTCGTCGCTGCCAACTTATGCGACTTCTGATGCCGCTTCTGCCACTTTGCGCGACTTCTGATGCCGCTCCTGCCAGGTTCTGCGACTTCTGATGTCGCAAAAGTCGCGCAACCTGGCAGCGGTCCGTTGTGTGGGGCTGCAACCTCCGTCGCGTGGGCGCCGGGGGCTGCAGCCCCGTCGCGTGGGGGCGGTGGATCTTGGCGCGCCGATGTGTGGAACTTTCGCGACGTCGGCAGGCGGCATCTCAACACAGCTCCGACACACATCTCCCACCGCCTCCCACCTCAAAGCAGGCTAGGGGAGGGGCCACCGCTTGTGAGCCAAACATCTGTTCTCGCAACATCTTGTATTCAAACAACATACAGGTAGCAGCCAGTGTTAAACCTTCCCGTTCGGGGGAGAAAAGTGGGTGGAAGTGTTGAGAAGTGGGGCAGAAATCCCTATAGTTAGTTTCACGCAACGTGGGGGCATGCCCCGCAACCGCGACACCGAAAGGAGGGTGAGATGTACCTGACCGACCACTACAACCGCACACTTGACGCCAAGTCTCGTCTCACCCTCCCTGCGGATTTTCGCAAGCAGTTCGATGATCGCGTTTGCCTGGTTCCCTTCCACGGAGCGCTGTGCGGCTTTACCCCCGAGGGCCATCAGAAGTGGGTCATGAGCTTCTTCCCCAACGGGTTCAACCCCATGGACCGCGAGCAGGACCAAACCCGCCGCAAGCTCTCGGCGCTCACGACCACCGTGGACATCGACTCCGCCGGCCGCATCGCCATGAGCAAGGTCTCTGAGGCCATTCGCAAGAAGTTTGGCCTGGGGAAGGACCTCGAGATCGTGGGGAACGTGGACCACTTCGAGATCTTCTCGGCCGAGAAGTGGGCAGAGCTCCAGTCCAGCTACCTGGAT
The DNA here is from genome assembly GCF_050946515.1 of Tractidigestivibacter sp. Lineage (GTDB taxonomy): Bacteria > Actinomycetota > Coriobacteriia > Coriobacteriales > Atopobiaceae > Tractidigestivibacter. The sequence goes on along the minus strand of NZ_JBMNUX010000018.1, from coordinate 23,074 downwards.
GAGGACCTCGACTCGCTCCTGTTCGACTAGGGGGTGGAATCTTGACAAGCGAATATCGGCACATTCCCGTGATGCTCGACGAGACCCTCGCCGAGCTCGACCCAAAGCCGGGCGAAGTCGTCTGCGACTGCACCTTGGGCGGGGCCGGGCATTCGGTGGAGCTTGCCAAAAGGATTGCCCCCGACGGGCTCTCCATTGGCATCGACCAGGACGACATGGCGCTATCCGCCGCTGCCGCCCGCTTTGACAAGGAGGTCCCCAACGCGGAGTTTCTTCCGTTGAAGGGCAACTTCCGCGACCTGGACGCGTTGCTTCTGAAGGCGGCCGTTCCCGGAGTGGATTGCTTCCTCTTTGACCTTGGCGTCTCGTCGCCGCAGCTCGACATCCCCGAGAGGGGCTTCTCGTACAACGAGGATGCCCCGCTTGACATGCGGATGGATCCGGGGAAAGACACCCCAACCGCAGCAGAGGTCATTAACACCTACAACGAAGCCGACCTCTCCCGGATCATTCGCGTCTACGGAGACGAGAAGTTCGCGTCTCGCATCGCCCACCAGATCGTCGAGACCCGCAAGAAGGCGCCCATCGAGACAACGTTTCAGCTGGTCGACGCCATCAAGCGAGCAATACCCGCGGCGGCTCGCCGCCACGGCGGCCATCCGGCGCGCAAGACCTTCCAGGCCCTGCGCATCGAAGTGAACCACGAGCTCGACGCACTGGAGGAGGGGCTTCGCGCGGCAGTCCGCTGGGCGAACACGGGCGGCAGGATCTGCGTCATCTCCTACCACTCGCTCGAGGACAGGATCGTGAAGCACGTCTTCTCAGACCTCTCCCAAGGGTGCATATGCCCGCCGGACCTTCCGGTGTGCGTATGCGGGCACGTGCCGATAGTCGAGGTCAGGACCAAAAAACCGCTCGTCGCGGACGAGGCAGAGGTCAAGGCCAACCCGCGAGCACGGAGCGCGCTCATGCGCGTGGCGGTCAAGTTGGACGTCACGAGCGCGCCAACAGAGGTGCACCCGGTCGCAAGACCGTATGCATAGCACGGCAAACGCAGCATCACGAAACAAAAACGCAGCTTAAACGCACCACCAACGCACCACACACGCAAGACCGTCATTGAAACACGAGCAGGGGACGCAGGTAACAACATGAGGTATCAAGGCTCAGAGGCACTGAACGAGGCCGGTCTCGAGAGAAGACGCGCCAATCGCGCGACAGAGCTCGAGCCCGAGCAGAGCCCGTCGTTCTCTGTCGTCCCCGGCGGCGGTCTGGACGCCAGGGCTCGCGCGGGCGTCAGCCAGCAGTTCCTCCTTAACATCAAGCGCTTTGCCGTTTGCTTTGCCGTCTTTATCTCGCTGTGCTTCGGCCGCGTGTATCTGTCGACCGCGACGGTCACTGCGCTGAAGAACAACGCCACGCTGAAGGAGCAGATCACTGACGTTCAGGCAGATAATGACAACCTGCAAGTTGAGCGCTCTGTGCTCTCCTCGTCCAGCCGAATCAACACTATCGCAACCCAGAACTACGGCATGGTCCTGTCCACGGATCGCGAGGTCATCGACCTGAGCTCGACCGACGCCACCACCGACGCCACCACCTACGCCACCACCGACACCACTGCCGATTCCACCGACACAACGGCTACCGACACAGCTACGACTGACGACTCGACGACTAATGGGGATGCTGCGCAGGCTTCTGATGCCAGCCAATCGTCGTCCTCCGAAGCGTAGACTTCTATCTGTGATTTACGACAGGGGACAGAGCCGTCCAAGTAGGCGGAGTATGCCTGAGGCCTCGTACGACGAGGCCTCTCGTGCACGTTGGCGCACTCGTACGTCCATTCCGGGCGGTTCGGGCCCGGGCGGCGGCGAGCGTGGGCCGCGCATGATCCTTATCTGCATGCTCGTGGTCTTTGCGTGCGTTGCCGCACGCCTCGTCTATCTGCAGGTGATTGACGCCAGCGAGCTTTCCGCTGCCGCCCAGGAAAACCGTACCAACGTGGTGACGCTTCACGCAAAGCGCGGCACCATCTACGACCGCAACGGCAACGTGCTTGCCATGAGCGTCGACTGCGAGACTATCTACTGCAACCCCCAGGCGGTCTCCAATCCCTCCGCGATTGCCGAGATCTTGGCCGACGAGCTTGGCGGGGAGGTCTCGGACTACACGTCAACGCTCACGAGCGACACCACCTTTGCCTACATTGAGAAGCAGGTGGACACTGACATCGCTGACGAGATCGAGCAGCGCCTTGATGACGAAGACTTGGAGGGCGTCTACTTCCTGGACGACACCAAGCGCGTCTATCCCTATGGAGACGTGGGCGGCCAGGTGCTGGGCGTCGTGGGCTCGGAGGGCAGTGGCATCACTGGCCTTGAGTATTACTACGACGACGTTCTCTCCGGCACTGACGGGCAGATGACCATCGAGACCGGCGCCACGGGCACCCCCATTGCCGGCGGCGTCTCTGAGATACAAGAGGCCCAGGACGGCGAGGACATCGTCATCTCAATCGACATCTCGATCCAGCAAAAGGCCGAGGAGGTCATCCCCGAGGCGGCCGAGACCTACAACGCGGACTCCGGCTCGGTCGTGGTCATGAACCCCAAGACCGGAGAGATCTATGCCATGTGCTCTACTCCGCTGGCCAAGATCACAGACCTCTCTAACACCAGCTCCGAGTCGCTTCAGCTCAAGCCGGTCACCTCGTCGTACGAGCCTGGGTCCATGTTCAAGGTGATTACCGTCTCCATAGGAGTCGAGCTGGGGCTCTTTGATGCTGACACCGTCTATAACGTGCCGGCGGCGCTGCTTGTCGGCGACGACTACGTAACCGACGACGACGGTCGCGACTACGACATGGACATGACGGTGCGCGAGATCCTGCGAAGATCTTCCAACCCAGGAGCCGCGCTCTTGGGACAGGAGGTCATCGGCGCCGAACGGTTCTCTGAAGGCGTCGCGAAGTTTGGCATCGGCCAGCTGACGGGCATCGACTATCCCGGCGAATCCACTGGCATTGTCAAGAGCCTGGACGAATACGACGGCTCGACCTGCGGACAGATGTCGTTTGGCCAGGGGCTTGCCGTCCCGATGATACAGATTGTGCGTGCATTTGCCGCTGTGGCCAACGATGGCATCCCCAATACGCCACACTTCTTGATTTCGAAGGGAGGCGAAGAGGTCGACTGGCCTTCGGGTGACAGGATCATCTCGAAGGAGACGGCCGACGAGGTCACCGACATGATGCGCACGGTTATGACCGAGGGCACTGGCCAGAACGGCCAGGTTGACGGCTACGACATCGCTGGCAAGACCGGCACGGGCGAGCAGGCAAGCGAGGAAGGCGGCTACGCCGAGAACAAGTACGTCTCGTCGCTCTGCGGCTTTGCGAATGCCGACGACCCCTCGGTCCTTGTCTACGTCGGCCTTAACGGCACCCCGCACCTTGCGCTTTCGTCCGCTGCGCCGACCTTCAAAGAGATTATGACGGAGGCGGTCAGCGACCTAGGGATTGCTCCGTCCACCTCATCAACGTCTTCAACGTCTACGTCTGAATAGGCTTGGGAGGAACTTTGATTCGGATTTCGGTCCAGGACCTTGCGCTCGTCACAGGCGCCAGCATCCTCGAGGGTGCCGGCGTTTCTGTGAGCGGGTCCGTTACCATTGACTCTCGCTCTGTCGGGAAGGGAGACGTCTTCGTGGCGTTCCCTGGCGAGAAGGTCGACGGCAACGCGTTTGCCGCCAATGCAATCAACGCTGGCGCGAGCTGCGTCGTGCTCTCTGCGGAACCAGCCGAGGGAGTCTTGGGTCTCGCTCGGGAGAAGGGCTGCGCCGTCGTGCGTGCCCAGCGCGACGACTGCACGGAGTTCTTGCTCCGGCTTGCCCACGAGTGGAGGAGCCGCCATCCAAAGTGGCTCGTCGTAGGGGTCACGGGCTCGGTCGGCAAGACCACCACGAAGGAGTTCCTGCGCGCTGGCATCGCGTCGGGCAAGCGCGTTCACGCCACTGAGGGGAACTTCAACAACTTGATCGGCCTTCCGCTTACGGTGCTGAGCGCGCCCGATGACGCCGAGGTGCTCGTCTGCGAGCTGGGCATGAACCATCCCCACGAGATCGACCGCCTTGCTGCCTGCTGCGCGCCGACGCTTGCCGTTATCACGAACGTGGGCACGAGCCATATCGGCCTTCTCGGCTCCCGCGAGAACATCGCGCGCGCAAAGGCCGAGATCGTCACGGGCATGGTCGAGTCTTGCGGGGTGAAGCCTCTTCTGGTTCTTACCAGCGCAAACGACTACACGCAGTTCATAGTTGACGGCTTTGCGAAGCCTGCGGGGATCTCGACCGAGCTCGTCGGATCCGCCGCGACCGACGCCGTCCGTGCGTCCGACGTCACGGTGACGCCTGAGGGCACGGCCGAGCTTACGGTCTCGATGCCTGACGGCTGGAGCCGCCACGTAGCGCTTTCCGTGCGGGGCAAGCAGGCCGTCCCAGACTTCCTGCTTGCCTTGGCCGTGGTCGACGCGCTTGGCCTTGACCGCGACGACGCCTGCAGCGCCATGGAGAAGATGCAGGCAACGAGCATGCGCCTGGACGTCCAGACCTCAGCGTCTGGCGTACGTGTGATTGACGATTCCTACAACGCGAGCCCTAGCTCGATGGGCGCCGCGCTCGATGTTCTCTCTGAGATGGCCGCAGATGGGCGCCGCGTGGCTGTGCTGGGCGAGATGGGAGAGCTCGGCGACGAGGCAGAGCGCCTTCACGGCTACGTGGGCGCCTATGCCGCAGCCAAGGGGCTCGACATGCTCGCCTTCATTGGCACTGACATGGCAGCCCAGATGGCCGAGGCCGCCCGCACGATGGGCGCCTCCGAGGACGCCATCAACATGTTCCCGACAGTTGAGGCCGCAACCGAGGCACTTGCCCCCGCGTTCCAAAAGGGCGACCTTGTTCTGGTGAAGGCATCGCGTTCAGCTGGCTTGGACGCATTTGCGAGGGGAGTGCTTGCTCGATGATCGGAAATCCCGCCTACCCAACCTACCAGGTGTTTCTTGCCGTAGGCATCTCGGCGCTCATCTGCGCCATCATCATGCCGTTTTTCATCAGGCTCATGAAGCACGAGGGGGTCGGCCAGCAGATTCGCGCTGACGGCCCGCAGCGTCACCTCATCAAGCAGGGCACGCCTACGATGGGCGGCGTCATCATCCTGCTTTCTGTGGTCTTGACCTGCGCCCTTCTCGCGGACTGGACCTCTGATTTGATCTTGGCCGTGCTTGCCACGCTGGTCACCGGCTCGCTCGGCCTTCTGGACGACATCGAGTCAGTCGCCCACCATCGCTCGCTCGGACTTACGCCCTCGCAGAAGATGATCGGCCTGATCTTGATCTCGGTCGTCTTCTGCCTCTGCGCGGTCAACATCTGCAACATCGACCCCGCCATCCGCTTCCCGGGTGGTGGCTCGATTGACTTGGGCGTGCTCACGACCGACTTCCACATAGGCGAGACGAACATCCGCGTCCCCTGGCTCTACGTCCTCTTTGTCTTTCTGCTTATGGCGGGCATGTCCAACTCCGTCAACCTGACCGATGGCCTGGACGGCCTTGCCGGCGGCTGCGTGCTCGTGGTCATGCTCATGATGGCCATGGTCGCCTTCAGCTATGACGAGGTCAACCTCGCCATCTTCGCCGCGTCCATCTCGGGTGCCTGCGTGGGGTTCCTCTGGTACAACAGCTATCCCGCGAGCATCTTCATGGGCGACACGGGGTCTCTTGCCATGGGCGCTGCCTTTGCGGCGCTCGCGGTTCTCACCCGCACCGAGATCTGCTCTCTTGTGATGGGCGGCATCTTCATCATCGAGGCCCTCTCGGTCATCATTCAGGTGATCAGCTTCAAGGCGACGGGAAAGCGCGTCTTCCTCATGGCGCCGCTGCACCACCACTTTGAGAAGAAGGGCTGGAGCGAGACGAAGGTCGTCATCCGCTTCTGGATCGTCTCCGCCGCGTTCGCGGCCCTTGGATTTGCCCTGTACTTCCAGCTTGCCTAAGGGAGGCGTATCTCATGTCTGCTCGTGACGAGAAGAGCGCGCTGCCTCAGCTCGGCGACGTCTGCGTCTTGGGAATCGGTGGCACCGGAGCCGCCGTGTGCCGCTACCTTGCTGCGGTTGGAAGGCCGCGGGTGAGCTCGATTACGCTCTATGGCGGGAAGTCCTCTCACGAGGGCGACGTCACCCGCGAGCTCGAGGCCCTTGGCGTGCGCTGCGTCTTGGGAACCGAGCAGATCGAGGGCTCCTACGACCTGGCGATCGTCTCTCCGGGCATCCCCGAGCCTTCGGCGTTCTTCCGCGCGGCCAAAGAGCACGCCGCTGACGTGGTCGGGGAGCCCGAGTTCGCCTATCGCGAGAGCCCGAGCAACTGGGTGGGCATCACCGGAACCAACGGCAAGACCACGACGACCACGCTCGCCACGCAGATTCTGCGCGCGGGCGGCATGGACGCCGAGGCTGTAGGCAACATCGGCACCATCATCACGAGTCGCCTGGCCGGGCGCCCCGAGAGCTCTTGGTTCGTGGGCGAGCTCTCGAGCTTCCAGCTTGCAACCACAAGCAAGCTCCATCCGCGCGTGGCCGCCATCATGAACGTCACGCCCGACCACATTGAGTGGCACGGCTCCATGGAGGCCTACGCCGCCGCCAAGGAGAAGCTCTTTGCAAACCTGACGCCCTCTGACCTCGCCATCGTCTATGACGGAGACGCCTGGTGCCGCGCCATCGCGTCTCGCCTCGAGCAGCGCGGACTTCGCGTGTGCCATGTTGACGTTGACAAGGACCCCGGCACGCCCTGCGCCGCGTTTACGCATAACGGCAAGCTCGTGGTGCGCCTAGACGGTCACGACACCGCCTTGGTCTTCGTCGACGAGCTGCCCATCAAGGGCGAGCACAACGTGGAGAACGCGCTCGTTGCCTCCGCCATCGGCCTTGAGCTTGGCGTCGACGCCAGCAAGGTTCGCCAGGCGCTTCTCGCCTTCTCGGCGCTCGAGCACCGCATCGAGCCCTGCGGCGAGGTGGGCGGCGTGCGCTTCGTGAACGATTCCAAGGCCACCAACACCGATGCGGTCGAGAAGGCCCTGACCGCGTTTCCGGCTGGCACGGTCGACCTGCTTTTGGGCGGCCACGACAAGGGCACCGAGCTTGGCTCGCTGGCGCGCTCCGTCGTGTCGCATTGCCGCGTGGCGGTCTGCTACGGAGAGGCTGGCGAGCGCATTGCCCAGGCGCTCGAGAAGGAGATTGGCCGCACGCACTCAACGAGCCTCGAGGTCGTGCGCGCGCCGCACATGCGCGAGGCCTTCTCAGAGGCCTGCGAGCGCGCCCACGAGGGAGACGTCGTTCTTCTCTCGCCGGCATGCTCGTCGTTTGACGAGTTCCACAACATGGAGGAGCGCGGCGAGCTCTTTAAGAAGCTGGTCGCCGAGCGGGTGAGCGCAGGAAAGGTACGTGCGTGAGGAACTACTATGACGGCATAGGGGAGGGTGCAGCTGCTCTTGGGAGGAGTGGCTCTACCAGTCGTGCCCGCTCGAACTCGTTTGAGCGCAGCACAACGCGCAGCCGTTCGGGCAGGTCAGGCCGCTCGGCCAGGCGTGCGTCCCGCGACCGTTCTAGACGCGAGGAAGACGTCGACCGTGAAATATTGGGCGTTCCGGCGCGTTTCATGAAGCCGCGCATCATTCTGATCGTTGTTGCGGCCGCCCTCATGTGCTTTGGCTTCGTCATGATCTATTCGGCCTCCTCGATAACGGCGATGAGCTCGTCCAGCACCAACTACGACCCCGCCTACTACCTCAAGCGCCAGGTCTTTTTCGCCATCGCCGGCATTGTCCTCGCATTCATCATTGGGTCGCAGGACTATCACCTGTGGTCGCAGCGCCTGATCTATACCCTCTACGCAATCACCCTCGTGCTTTTGGCCGTCGTGTTTTCCCCAATCGCGGGTCAGGATGCCTATGGCGCATCTCGCTGGATCTCGATCGGGCCCTTCACTTTGCAGCCCTCCGAGTTTGCCAAGATAACGGTCGTGCTCATGGCAGCCAACCTTGCGTCGCAGTACTACGACAGACACGAGCTGGACGGAGCAACGTTCGCGAAGAGGCTCGGCGTCTTTGTCGGCGTGCCGCTGGTCATGATCTTGGTCCAGCCCGACAAGGGCTCCACGATCATCATCGCCATCTCGCTCCTCGTTATGGCATACCTTGCGGGCATGGACCGCAGGCTTGTGATCGGGATTCTCGTCTTGGGCGCAGTGGGCGTAGTCGTCATGTCGCTCAAGGACGACTACTCGCGCCAGCGCATCCTTACGATGCTCGATCCCTGGGAAGACCCCTATGGATCGGGCTACCAGCTCATCCAGGGCTTCTATGCCTTTGGGTCGGGAGGGCTTTTTGGCGTCGGCATCGGCATGAGCCGCCAGAAGTACTCCTACCTCCCCATGGCCTACAACGACTTCATCTACGCCGTGATTGGCGAGGAGTGCGGCCTTGTGGGAACGCTCGGCGTGCTCGTCGGCTTCGGCATCTTTGCCTGGGCGGGGTTCCGCATCGCGCGGTATGCGCCCGACATGTGCGGCAGGCTCATCGCCGCGGGCTGCACGTCGCTCATCATCGTCCAGCTGCTTGTCAACGTCTGCGGCGTGCTCGGCATAATCCCGCTCTCGGGCAAGCCCATCCCGTTCCTCTCGTACGGCGGCTCCACGATCATCTCGTGCGTCATGATTGTGGGCATGCTCGTGTCCGTCTCGCGCTCGTCGAGCCTGCCGGAAACCGACTATGAGAGAAGCAGGAGAAGCTGGCAGATGGCGCGCGGCGACGAGTCGGGGGAGCCTGACATCGACGGCTCGTTTGTCGGCACGCCGACCCCGCGCTCCTCTCGCTATTCGCATGGCTCCGCCGACTACTACGGCAGCGCCGGCACGCCCAGAGGCCGCAGGTCGCTTCCTGATGATTCCGCCAGAGACCGCAGCCGGTCTGATGACGACAGCGAGAGAAGGCGCAGCTTCAGGGTCGTGAGCGGAGGCGCGTCGAGATCTGGATCAAGCCGCTCCGGTCGCTCTGCTCGGAGCTCGACGTCTGCAGGCAGGCGCGAGCGCATAGACCTCGGGCCAAGCGCAACCGAGCGCCTGCGGGGGAGCAGCTCGTCAAGTCGCCGCAGCACTAGGAACAACGGAAGGGGAGACAGGCGTGACAGATAGGAAGCTCGAGGTTGCGATTGCCGCTGGAGGTACGGCTGGCCACATCAACCCTGCGCTCGCTCTTGCCGAGGAGCTCAGCGCGCGCGGCCATCACGTGCGCTTCTTTGGGCAGACGGCAAAGCTTGAGGGAACGCTTGTCCCGCAGGCTGGATTTGACTTCACGCCCATCGTCGTGACTGGTTTTGATCGGTCGCGGCCATGGACGCTCGTCTCGGCCCTCGTGCGCGAGCATCACGCCCGCTCCGTTATTGAGGGCACGTTTGACAAGCTCGGCGTGCCCGACGTGGCGGTTGGCTTTGGCGCCTATGTCGAGCTTCCGCTGATGGACTCGTGCCGCCACCGCAAGGTGCCCTACGTGCTCCACGAGCAGAACTCCGTCGCCGGTCTTGCCAACCGCACGCTTGCCTCCCATGCCAGTCGCGTCTGTATCGCGTTGCCGCAGGCAAAGAGCGCCTTCGAGGGCAAGGCTGCCGACTCTGCCATCGTAGTCACCGGAAATCCCGTGAGAAGGAGCGTCCTTGGCGCCTCTCGCGAGGCCGGTCGCTCTGCGTTCTCAATTCCCGACGACGCAACGATGCTTCTCGTCTTTGGCGGAAGCCTTGGCGCCAAGCACGTGAACGACGCCGTGGCTGCGCTCAAGGACAAGATCTTGGCGCTCCCAGACGTCTATGTGGTGCATTCGACGGGCAAGGAGCTCTACGACGACGTCGTGGACGAGCTGGCGCTCTCTGACCAAGAGAGGAAGCGCTGGCAGGTCGTGCCCTACATCTCGAACATGGGGGAGGCGCTCGCCGCATCTGATTTGGTGCTTTCCCGCGCCGGCGCGTCCTCGATTGCCGAGATCGCGGCCCTTGCCGTCCCGAGCGTGCTCGTTCCCTACCCGCTGGCGACGGCAGACCACCAGACAACCAACGCGCACTTCTTGGTGGACGCTGGCGCGGCGGTCCTTGTGCCTGACGACAAGCTCGACGGCCCCGCCTTTGGCGAGGGGCTTCTGGAGCTTCTTCAGGACGGCGAGAAGCGTCAGCGCATGCGCCAGGCCGCGCGCGGCCTGGGGCAGGCTCGGGCTGCAGCGGCGCTGGCAGACGAGGTAGAGCGCGCAGCAGGCTCTCGCTCCTAGCACGCCATTGCCGGCGCTCAGCTCTTTTATTGCTGCTAAGTCCGTGTTGCCTGCCCTCCGCGAGTAGGAAGGCAGGCATTTTCGGCTAGAGTAGATAGGCTAGATGATAGGTTCCCCCGACGCGGCCGCGTCGGGGTCTCAACTTCAGCAAAGGGGCTTCTCACATGGCTGATACCACCTCTGACCAGAGAATTTCCAAGGTCCACTTCATCGGAATCGGCGGCGCTGGCATGAGCGGCATCGCACTTGTGCTCAACTCTCGTGGCTGCACCGTCACGGGATCTGACCTCAAGAACTCCCACTACGTGCGCGAGCTTGTGGATGCCGGAATAGAGGTCGCCATCGGTCACTCCGCGGCAACTATCGACAACGTTTCGCCCGACGTCGTCGTCACCTCAAGTGCCATCCCCGAGACAAATCCCGAGGTCGTCCGTGCGCGCGAGCTAGGCATTCCCATCTGGCCGCGAGCCAAGATGCTCAGCTACCTCTCGCTCGATCGCGTGACCGTGGCCGTTGCCGGCACGCATGGGAAGACCACCACGTCCTCCATGATTGCGACGATGCTCGACCGCCTTGGCTGGGACCCGTCCTTCCTGATTGGCGGCGTCGTCGAGGGCTATGACACCAACGGCAAGAACGGCGAGGGAAAGTACTTCGTCTGCGAGGCCGACGAGTCCGACGGCTCCTTCCTCTACCTTGACCCCGACGTCGTCGTGATCACCAACATCGAGGCCGACCACCTCGACCACTATGGCAGCCTCGAGAACATCGAGAAGGCCTTCTGCAAGTTCATGAGCCTCGTGGGACCTGAGGGCACCGTCGTGGTCATGGGCGACAACCCCCACTTTGTCGAGCTTGCCCACTCTACGGGCCGCCACGTGGTCACCTACGGCTTCAACGAGGACAACGACTACGTCTGCGTGCCGCGCCCCAAAGAGACCCCTCACTCGCTTGCCATGAGCTTCGACGTGAAGCTCCCTTCTGGCAAGAGCGTGCCTGTCACTATCAAGTCCAATCCCGGACGCCACAACATGCTGAACGCCACCGCCGCCATTGCCGTGGCGGATGTCCTCGGCGCCAACGTGGAAGACGCAGCGCGCGAGCTCTCCGAGTTCAAGGGCGCCCGCCGTCGCTTCACCCACGTGGGAGACGTCGACGGCGTCACGGTCGTGGACGACTACGGTCATCACCCCACCGAGATCGCCGCCACGCAGCAGGCCGCCTCAGAGCTTGGCTTCAAGCGCATCGTCTGCGTCTTCCAGCCGCACCGCTACAGCCGCACCAAGGCGCTGGCGTCACAGTTTGCCCACGCCTTTGACAATGTGGACGTCCTTCGCGTCATGGACGTCTTTTCGGCCGGCGAGATGCCCATCCCCGGCATCTCGGGCAAGACCGTCTACAACGAGGTCAAGTCTGCGGGCGTCGTGCCCGACGTCAAGTACGTCCCCAATCGCCGCGAGCTTATCGAGAACCTCTGCAACACCGTGCAGCCTGGCGACTTGCTGATCACCCAGGGCGCGGGCGACGTCACCCAGATTGGCCCCCTGTTCATCGAGGCCATGCATGAGCGCGACGAGAAGAGCGGTTCGGAGAGCAAGTGATGGGCGTCTATAACGCATACATGAGCCTTTCGGGGGCAATCGAGGCGGACGTTGTCAGAAACGAGCGCCTCTCTCGTCGCACCACCTATCGAATTGGCGGTCCAGCGGCGCTTCTCGTGTGCCCGCACACCTATGAGGCCCTGCTCAAGACGCTTGAGGTTCTGCGAGAAGAGCGCGTCGAATGGGTCATCTTGGGGCGAGGGTCCAACGTGCTGGTGTCCGACCGTGGGTATGGGGGATGCGTGATCGTGCTCGGCCGCGAGTTCTCGCGCATGAACTTCGCAGACGATGGCACGGTCTGCGTGGGCGCCGGCATGGCCCTGATAAAGGTCGTGACCGAGGCCATGAGGCGGTCTCTTTCGGGCCTTGAGCCGCTTGCCGGCGTTCCCGGCACGGTCGGAGGCGCAATCAGCATGAACGCCGGCACGCGCCACGAGTGGATCAGCGAGGTCGTGCAGGACGTCGTGTGCCTCCGCCCTGGAATGGGGCTCGTGCGCTATCCCGCCTCGCAGGTCGAGTGGGGCTACCGAACGACGTCGCTTCCCACCAACGAGATCATTCTTGAGGTAACGCTCGCGCTCAAGCCCGGAGACCACGCCAAGATTTCTGCCGACATCGAGGAGCGCATCCGTCGCCGCAGGAGCACCCAGCCCATGGGCAAGCCGTCCTGCGGTTCGGTCTTCAAGAACCCCGGCGACCGCTCTGTCGCCCTCATGATCGAGGGCTGCGGCCTCAAGGGCTATCGCCAGGGTGGCGCCGTCGTTTCTGGCACGCATGCCAACTTCATCATCAACGATGGGGGAGCGTCCGCAAACGACGTCATTGCGGTGATGACCCACATCCATAGCTGTGTGCAGGAGAAGTACGGCGTTGATCTTCAGCCCGAGGTAAAGCTTCTTGGATTCGGTGCGTAGGGGGATTTGTGGCAAGCGACCAGAGCAGAAAGCCCACGCCGCGTAAGGACACGCGCGCTACCAGGCGCGGCTCGACCTCCTCGTCAAGCCGCTCAGCCTCAACGCTGAAGATGTCTTCCTCCGCAACGAGGAAAAGCTCTCGACCCCAGCGCCAGAAGCGCTCGTCGTCGCTGGAGCTGCCCAAGCGGCAGAGCGTTGCCAGCGCGGCGCGAGGACGCGGCACAGCGAGCAAGCAGGCGCGGCCGGTCGCACAAGACGGCTCTTCTCGCAAGGGCGGCGGCACGCGCCCTGCGTTTCTTGACAACAAGTCCAATCGCGCGAGCGCGCCTGTGACTCGCCCCCAGAGCGGTCGCGAGGCCAGGCAAGCGCGCGCCAGACAGGTAAAGACCGAGGGGCTCGTCAACATCGTTGGCCGCGTGCTTGCCGTGGTGGTCGTTGTGGCCGTGATTGGCCTAATCGCCTATCTCATCCTGAGAAACACCTCTGTCTTCGAGATCACCACCATAGAGACGGAGCCCTCCGAGCACGTGAGCGTGGAGGACATCCAGAACCTGGCAAAGATAGAGGAAGGAACGACGCTTCTCAACGTTGACGAGGAAGCGATTAGCAACAGCCTCAAGAAGAATCCTTGGGTCGAGTCGGTTACCATCACGCGAGAGTTCCCCAACACGCTCAAGATCACGATAAACGAGCGCAAGGTTTCCGCCGTCGTTGTCATGAGCTCGCGCTCTGTTGCATGGTATTTGGGGGAGGGCAACATTTGGATCGAGCCGGCCCAGATCGAGGTCTCTGACGGCCAATCGACTGACGACGCGGCGCTTGAGATGGCCTCGTCGGTGGGTGCCATCCTCATCACCGGCGTGCCCTCTACGGTGAACCCCGTGGCAGGAGCGACCGCGACGGATGACGTGATTGCTGCGGTAGACGAGTACCTCGACGGCTTCTCCTCCGACTTTGCCTCCCAGATCGTGAGCTTTGAGGCGACGAGCGTCGACAGCATCTCGTGCGTGCTCTCCAGCGGGATTGAAGTCTCGCTCGGCTCGCCAACGAACATCTCGGCGAAAGAGACCGTCATCGAGGAGCTCATCTCCGAGTACTCTGGGCAAATCACCTACATCAACGTCCGCGTGCCGTCGAACCCCTCGTACAGAAAGATTGACTCCACCAACGTGACGTCCGGTTCTGGCGCCCTCGGAGGGACGACATCGACCGACTCGTCGAGCACCTCTGACACCAGCACGACCTCCGACACGACGGACAGCTCGACTACGAGCTCGGACACGAGCTCCACCTCAACCACGGACTCGAGCTCGTCTGACACGTCGGACAGCTCGAGCACGTCTGACTCGGAGACGTCCACGACCGACTCAAGCACCACGAGCGACTCCTCGACAGACTCAACCTCAGCCTCTGGGAGCACCGAGTAAAGCCTCAACTTCTGGAGAATTGACGTCCTCCGAAAGGCCCTGCGCGAAGGTCTTGGGAATGGGTACATTCAACTAATACTTGAAACTTTTTGCCGCCTAAAAAATAGGTATCTAGCAGGGGTTTTCACCATTTGCACAAAATTGTTGACGAACGGGGTTGGGTTGTGCAAATATACGCTGCTTTGCAACAGCCATCTGGTTTAACTTGAGGTTTAGGGTTTCTACCAGCGACTCTGCGGGCAGTTTTAGTTGGACCGTAAGAGACGAAGCAGCAGTGCGCCACAGAAAAGATGGCTATGGGGCCAAAGGGGCCCAGCCAACGAGGAGGAAACGATGAAGGACACCGAGGTCCCCAGCAACTATCTCGCCGTGATTAAGGTCGTCGGCGTCGGCGGCGGCGGCACGAACGCAGTCAACCGCATGATTGAGGAGGGCATCCGCGGCGTCGAGTTCGTCGCCATCAACACTGATGCCCAGGCTCTTGCCATCTCTGATGCGGACATCAAGGTGCACATCGGCACCGACATCACGAAGGGCCTTGGCGCTGGCGCCAACCCCGAGGTTGGCCAGGAGGCTGCCGAGGAGAGCCGCGACGAAATCAAGCAGGCTCTTGCCGGCTCCGACATGGTCTTCATCACCGCAGGCGAGGGCGGCGGCACCGGCACCGGGGCAGCCCCCATCGTCGCTGACATCGCCAAGAACGACGTGGGCGCGCTGACCGTCGGCGTCGTCACCAAGCCGTTCACCTTCGAAGGCCGCAAGCGCGCAGGCTCGGCTGCCGAGGGCATCAAGAACCTTTCCGAGAACGTCGACACGCTCATCGTCATCCCGAACGACCGACTGCTCGACCTCTCCGAGAAGAAGACCACGATGCTCGAGGCCTTCCGCATGGCAGACGACGTGCTGTGCCAGGGCACCCAGGGCATCACAGACCTCATCACCGTCCCCGGCCTCATCAACCTCGACTTCGCAGACGTCTGCACCATCATGAAGGGCGCCGGCACGGCCATGATGGGCATCGGCACCGCCTCCGGTGACTCCCGCGCCACCGACGCGGCCGCCGAGGCCATCTCCAGCCCGCTGCTCGAGACCTCGCCCGAGGGCGCGACGCGCGTCCTGCTCTCCATCGCCGGCAACAAGGACCTCGGCATCCAGGAGATCAACGACGCCGCCGACCTCGTGGCAAAGAACGTCGACCCCGAGGCAAACATCATCTTCGGCACCGTCGTCGACGAGTCTTTGGGCGACCAGGTTCGCGTGACGGTCATCGCCACGGGCTTCAGCGACTCCAACATCCAGCAGCCGCTGCCCACCATCACTCCGGCCTCGCGCCCGAGCTCTTCGAAGGGCTCTTCTCGCTCCCAGCAGCGCAGCTACAACAATCCGCCCGCGGCCGCCTCTCGCCCCTCTTCCGGCTCGTCCAACGACAACAAGGAGTTCGACATCCCGGACTTCCTGAAGCACAGCCGCATCTAGAGCCATGACCAGCCCCTCGCTCACACGATACGTCTCGCGCGGAGTGACCCTGATCGGAGACCAGTCGGTTCCCGATGGGGTCACCCTCGCCTTTACGGAGCGAGAGGGAGGCGTCTCTTCAGGTGGCTATTCGTCGCTCAACCTAGGCGACGCATGCGGCGACGACCCTGCCGCCGTTGCCGAGAATCGCCGCCGCGCGCTTGCCGCAATCGGGGCAGAGGGCCTCGAGCAAAGGCTCGTGAACCCCAAGCAGGTCCATGGCGACAACGTGGTCGTCGTGAGGGCAGGCGACGATGCGAGCGTGGCCGCCGCGCAGCGCTCGGCTCGCTCCGGAGCCGATGCCGTCGTGGTGACGGCAAGGCGCGTGCCCGTGCTTCTGTGCTTTGCTGACTGCGTTCCCGTAATCATCGTGGCGCCGGGAGGATTTGCCGTCGCGCACTCCGGGTGGCGGGGGACGATAGCCAAGATCTCGGCCAAGGCCGCTCGCACGCTCATGGACGAGGTCGGCTGTGGCCCCTCCGAGCTTCTCGCCTACGTGGGGCCGCACATTGGCGGCGCCGACTACGAGGTCTCGGAAGAGCTCGCCGTGCGCTTTTCGGACGCATTTGGCAGCCATGTGCTCGTCTCGCCGCGTCACCTCGACCTTGGCGCTGCGGTCATGGATGCTCTTGCCGAGGCAGGCGTCTCGCGCGAGCAGGTCTCTTGCGTCGACGCATCGACGGCCTCGGCGACAGACAGGTTCTTTTCCTACCGCGCCTCCGGCGGCTCGTGTGGCCGCCATGGCGCGATAGCTGCAATGCTTTAGGCGCGCGAACGTGCGCGCAGGATTGGGGGTTTGTTTTGGATAGCGAGAATGCGGAGGAGTATTTCGCGTTTCTCTCCTCGCGCAGACGGCAGATTCTTCAGGCGATCGACGAGGCGGCGCGCCGCGCCGGTCGTGACGCCAAAGAGATTGAGCTTCTCGCGGTGTCCAAGACGGTGGACGTCGACGCTGTCGCGCTTGCTTGGAAGGCCGGATATCGCGCGTTTGGCGAGAACCGCCCTCAGGAGCTTGTGCGCAAGCTTGACGGCGTGGCCGCCCACCCAGAGATGGCCGGCGTGCGCTTTGACATGATCGGCCACCTCCAGACCAACAAGGTAAAGGAGGTTGTCGGAAACGTCACGCTGATTCACTCCATCTCATCCATGCACCTTGCCGAGGCGGTCTCAAAGCGCTCTGTGATGAAGGGCGTTGTGAGTGACGTGCTCGTCGAGGTCAACATACTGGGGGAGCAGTCCAAGTCTGGCTTCTCGCCGGAGGAGGCCCGCCAGTCAATCGAGGCCATGGCCGCGCTTCCAGGCATGCGCATCCGCGGTCTTATGAACATGGCTCCGGCGGCAGATCCCGATGCGGCGAGAAGGTCGTTCTCTGGCCTTCGCGAGCTTCGAGACGAGCTGGCAACAAGGAGCGGGCTTTCTTTGGACGTGCTTTCCTGCGGCATGAGCGACGATTTCCCCATCGCAATTGAAGAGGGGTCCACGATCGTTCGACTTGGCAGGACGGTCTTCGATCCCAACTATGCACCGGTAACGCGTTAGACGGACTTTATGGCAAGCGGGGGCTCAGGCGCCCGCGCGGAGGAATGAGGGCATCATGGGTTTCCTCGATAACATCAAGAATCGTTTGCACCGAGACGACGACTACTACGATGACGACGAATATTACGACGACGAATACGACGACCAAGACGCCCCGCGCGACCGCGGCTACGGCCAGCCTCGTCCTACCAGCAGCGCCACCAAGCTCCTGGGCAACACCTCGCGACCCGAGGCGGAGAGCGTTTCGGTCTATACGCGCTCCGGTCGCCCCGTGTCGCAAAATGGAGGCAGCGACTATGACCGCGGGCAGGACATGCCCTCGCGCGCCTCTCAGTCCGGCTGGCAGGACGATGGGTATAGCGGCGGTTACACGCCCTCAAGCTCCTCTTATGGACAGCCCTCGTCGGGCTCTTCGTACACGGCGCCAACCTACGACGCGTCCTACTCCACCAGCGTGGGCACGCCTACGGCCAGCGAGCCCAAGACGTCCTCGCGCGTGACGTCTGGTCAGCTCCCTGCATACGTTCTGCGCCCGGTCTCCTACGAAGACGTGCAGTCCGTCGTGCGCCGCGTGCGCACCAACCAGCCCGTCATCCTGATCTTCAAGGGGACCAACATCGAGACCGCAAAGCGCATCCTCGACTTCTGCTACGGCCTGTCCTTTGGCATCGGCGGCGAGGTCCAGGCGCTCGGCGACCGCGTGTTCGCCGTGCTCCCCAAGGGCATCCAGCTCTCTCAGACCGACATTGACAAGCTCGTCAATGACGGCGACCTGGAGAGGTAGCTCATGGGACAACTCATCAATGCCACGGTCGGCGTCATCGGCGCTGGCTCCATGGGCTCCGCCATCGCTTCGGGCCTTGTCGCTTCCGGCGCAGCCGATGCGGCCAACGTGCTCGTCTCTAATCCGTCTGCGGGGCGTCTCGAGCCGCTTGCCAAGCTCGGCATCCGCACCTTCCAGGACAACAACGAGATGCTCATGCAGCAGCCCGACGTCGTCGTCCTTGCGGTGAAGCCCCAGATTCTTCCCGACGTCCTCTCCGCGCAGAGGGAGGGGCTTTCCGGCAGGCTCGTCATCTCAATTGCCGCGGGCGTCGCCATTGCCTCTCTCGAGTCTTGCCTTCCCGAGTCGAGGGTCATTCGCGCCATGCCTAACCTTCCCGTCCAGGTGCTCTCTGGCGCCACGGCGGTGTGCGCGGGCACCTGCTCTACAAAAGAGGACCTCGACCTGGCCGTGGAGATCTTCTCAGCGCTTGGCACGGCGTCCGTGCTTCGCGAGGACCAGCTTGATGCCGAGGGAGCCGTCGTGGGCTGTGGCCCCGCCTACGTGGCGCTGCTCGTAGACGACCTGACGCGCGCGGGCGTCGAGCACGGCCTTCCTGCCGCTGCGTGCCGGCAGATGGTGCTCTCCACCATGCGCGGCGTGGCCGAGCAGCTCCTGCGCTCTGGCGAGAACCCTCGCGCCTATATGGAGAAGGTCACCTCGCCGGGTGGCACCACCGCCGCTGGTCTTCGCGCCATGGAGTGCGGCATGTTCAAGTGTGCCTGCGACGGCGTCGATGCAGCTCTTGAGCGCACGCGCCAGCTGGCTTCCCCATCCGACAAGCAGTAGGAGCGTTGATGTATCAGCTTGCCAACCTTGTGGTTAACCTGTTCAGGATTTACAACATCTTGATTATTGTGTGGTGCATCCTCAGCTGGATTCCTCGCGGAGCGGGCATCGTCGATGACTTTCGTTATGCCATCGGAAGGCTCGTCGAGCCTTGGCTGAGCATCTTCAGAAGGTTCATCCCGCCGCTTGGCGGCATCGACTTCTCGCCCATCGTGGCGATTCTTGCGCTGGAGCTGGTTGAACGACTTATTCTGATGATCTTGGTGTAGCGCCTGGGGCTCGGATATGCGCAACGAGTCCTTACAGCAAGTTTTTGGTTGCGCGTTTCGTTAATGAAGTTGCATGTAGATGCATTTGCCGCATATCGGGTATCATGCCCAAAGGGCTATACTTGTTCGATGTGATGACCCGCTTCAGGCGGCGTCTGAAAGAGATAGCGAAAGGGAAAAAGATGGCAATCACACCAGCAGATATCGAGCAGCAGACCTTCTCTCCCTCCAAGCACGGCTATGACACCGAGGAGGTTGACGCGTTTCTGGAGCAGCTCTCCAGTGAGGTCGACGCCATGCTTCAGAAGATTGCAGACCTTAAGGGCCGCCTGAACAACTCTGAGCAGCAGCTTGCCGCCGCGCAGGCTCAGGTCGCAAACCTTCAGGAGCAGGTGAGCAACGCCGCGTCGTACGAGAACGTCGAGGTCACGCCCGCACCGGCGCCTGCGCCCGTTGCCCAGTCCGACAGCATGATTCCTACCGAGCACCAGATCTCTCAGGTTCTCATCGTTGCCCAGCAGAGCGCCGACAAGATGGTTGCCGATGCGCGTGACAACGCCGAGCAGATTCGCTCCGAGGCCGAGCAGAAGGCCCGCGAGGTCATTCGTCAGGCGCTTGCCGAGAAGCAGAACGAGCTGGACGAGATCGATCGCCTGAAGCAGTCCCGCGAGGACTTCCGTTCAGAGTACAAGAAGCTTTTGCAGCACTTTATGGATGATGCTGACGCCGTGTTCCCGCAGCAGACGCTTTCCTCCTCGCTCAATGGCTCTGGCTCTATGGCGTCTTCGTCCTCTTCTTCCGTGAACGTCTCCGCGCAGCAGCCCAAGGTAGCGTCTCCCACGCCGAACGGCTCTGCGAGCGACTTTGGCGACCTTGACTAGGCTCCGCTTCGCCACTGGTCATAACGGCTTGTATGCAAGAGAGGCTCCTGTAGGAGCCTCTCTTTTTTGTTGGCGAAGGTCTTGGCTAGGGGCTGCTGAGGCGGACTGACGCTCCGTCATTCGATCATGCCCCGCTTTCTGCCCGCGGCCTGGCCTGCCGCGTTGTCGCCACGGCTTCTGTTGGCGCCCTCATTTCTATAGCGCTCGGGCACATAGGTGCCGGGATTGTCTGTGCTCGGGTCGAGCTCGGGAAGGCCTTCCCAGAATCGCTTTGGCATGAAGTGCATTCTGAGGTCGTAGCCGCGCCCCTCGATGCCGCGCCCCTCAAAGGAAAGACCGTCGTAGACCCGCTTCCACATGGCGCGGACATAGCGCTCGTCGTCTGCGAGGTCGTTTCTGCCTGAAAGCTGCTCGGCAAGCTCATCGTCGAGTGTGACCAGCGTGGATTGCTTGCTCTTCTCCCTGTGAAACGCAGCGACGTGATGGCGAGGATCGATGATGCAGAATCGCTCCTCTGTCATGCGTCGCACGAAATGGCCAGCCGTCAGCGGGATGGTGTTGTCTTTTGGGCTAAACGTTGCCGCCCACGAGCCATCCGACAGATGCGAGAAGCGCACGAACTGCTTGGTGTGCTCCACCTCGCCCGAGACGCGCCGCGCAAGGTCGGTGAACGCGACCACCGTGGGGTCAGAGACGAGCCAGCGGACTTCCTTTCCGCGTGCGAAGGCCAACCGCAGGTAGCGATGCACTACCTCGGGCATTGACTCGTCATCTGCCGCGCATGCCAGCATGAGGTGATAGGTGGATGCGCCATGGGCTTTTGCGCCCTTGAGCACGCGCTGGGCAAGCCCAAGGGCGCCGTCGTCTATGGCGGGGCCCATGTCGACGGCCTCTTCTCCCAGCATGGGCTGGAAGCAGTCTTGCCGCGCAAGGCGTACGCGCGCGGGATCGGCGTGCGCAAGATAGGTTACGCCTACGGCCGAGAGCACCCCCTCCAAGGAGGGCTGCGTCAGAAGCGCCGCCTGCCCTTGCCTCTCAAGAGCCTGCCTGAGCTGAGTGATCTGTCTAGAACAAGGTGAGCTGCTCTGGCTGCTCAGCGCGCCTTCTCGCTTTGTTATAGGCGCTTTGCTTGGCATCGCTCACCACCCTCTGCCGGATGAGCCCCTCATCAAGCGGGCACGATGGGTCGCGCTGCCCCGAGCAGCTTAGGAAGTAGCGAGCGCGCTTGAGCGTTACGCGCATGCGCTTGAGGTCTTCGAAGGTGAGCCTTGCGCGCGTGCGGGCGGCAACAATGCGCCGCGCGCCTACCGGCCCTACGCCGGGCACGCGCAAGAGCAGCTCGAGCGGAGCGTCCATGACCTCGACGGGGAAGAGGTCAATGTGCCTGAGCGCCCAGGCGAGCTTTGGGTCTATGTCAAGGTCGAGCCAAGGCTCTTCTGGCGTTGCCAGCTCGTCCGGCTTGAACGCGTAGTAGCGCATGAGCCAGTCAGCTTGGTAAAGGCGATGCTCGCGACGCAGGGGAACCGGCGTTCCAACCTCTGGAAGGCGCTCGTCGTCCATCATGGGGATGTAAGCGGAGAAGAACACGCGCTTGAGGTCGAAACGTTGGTAGAGCGCGTTTGAGAGCGTCAGGATGCGGTTGTCGTCCTCGGGCGTGGCGCCGATGATGATCTGCGTTGACTGCCCGGCTGGCGCAAAGCGGCGCTTGCTGGGAGAGATGCCGGGGTTCTGCCGAAGCGTGAGACGAGAGCCGTTGGCGTACAAGGGCGGGGGAGCGCACTCGACTTGGGCGTTTGCGCTTGCAAGCACGCGCTTGCTGGCATTGTCGGCATCTGGCAGCCTCTTTCCTCCCTTGCCCTTAGGGGCGGCAGCCGAGAGCCGCGCGCGACCGCGCGTCTTTCCGTCCGAGAGCGCAAGCGCCTCTTGCTCGCGCGTATGGAAGATCTGCGACATGGGTCTTGTGACCGACTTGGCGTCTTTGTCGGGGCAGAGCAGCGTGAGCGAACCGGAGCTTGGCAGCTCGAGGTTTGAGGACAGGCGGTCGGCTAGGTGCCCCAGCTGGTCGATGAGCTCGGGAGAGGTGCCAGGGATCACCTTGGCATGCACGTAGCCATTGAAGCGCAGCTCTTCTCGCAAGATCTTGAGGCACTCTATCATGCGCTCTGACGTCTCGTCTGGGGTGCCGAGGACGCCGGACGAGAGAAAGAGCCCCTCGATGTAGTTGCGCTTATAGAAGTCGACGGTGAGCTCCGCAAGCTCGCGCGGGGTGAAGGTTGCCCGCTTGCATGACGCGGAGCGGCGGTTGACGCAGTAGGCGCAATCGTAGGTGCAGGCATTGCTCATGAGCACCTTGAGCAGCGTGACGCAGCGGCCGTCCGGCGTGAAGGAGTGGCAGCACCCGGCGGGCGTTGCGACGCCAATCTTGCCCTTGCGGGGCCCGCGGATTGACCCAGAGGACGTGCATGCGGCGTCGTACTTTGCCGCCTCGGCAAGGATGCCAAGCTTATCAAGGGTGTCCACGAAGCCTCCCCTCGGATGCGAACCTCTGTTCGAGACAGTGTACACCCTGCCACTCATACGTACAAGTGTTCTTATCTAAGAATCGGGCGCTAGTTGCCTCTGCGCTGCGCGGGCGTTTATTCCACTGCGACAAATCGGGCGTCCGTTCCTGTCTTTGCGAACAATGCGCCAGGTCCTTCCGGAGAGAACAATCAAGGCTAAAGAGCCCTCCGCTTCGCTCGGACGGGCATGTCGCTAGGGGAGCGCAAACGAAAGGAGAAAAGATGTCAGAGACAGGCGGCATTGACTACAAGAAGAAGGCGATGCGCTCGGTCGTTGCGATGTCCATCAGCTCGATGTTCTTGTGCAGCTTCGGCATCGTCGGCGTCGTTATGCTTGGCGACATCGCGACGCAATGCGGAACCGATACCACCCAGGCGGCATTCTTCTTCACG
>NZ_JBMNUX010000017.1:0-49746 GCF_050946515.1 Tractidigestivibacter sp. | reverse complement strand
CGACTGGTACTACACAGGCATCAACCAGAGGGCAGCCTAGATGAGAAGGACTACGATAGGGACACCATCAGGCATGGGCTTTCGCTAGCCAACGCTCGTTCGTGTCGAAGGATCTCAGCCAGTTCAAGTCGTCATTTGAAGAGATTGGTGCAAACTCGCTATTCCTATCAATCGGGACGCTGAAATTTATTGACAAGGACAAGACGAGACTCGCACCAATCATGCTGTTTCCTGTTTCCCTTTCGAGGGCTTCGGCGCGGTCTGGTTATCAGCTTTCTTTGCTTGACGAAGACCCGTCCATCAACGTGTCGCTGGTGGAGTTCCTTCGCTCTTCATGCGGAATCTCCCTTGATGGGTTTGACCCTCTGCCAATGAAGGAATCCGAAGTAGATGTAAGGCTTGTGCTCAATACGTTTCGTAGGAAGGTGATGTATCAGCCTGGTTGGGAAGTTCTTGAGAGCGGTACTTTAGGCGTCTTCTCGTTCTCGCAGTTTGTCATGTGGAATGACATCCGGAATCATGAAGACGAGCTGCGAAAGAGCAAAATCGTCTCATCCTTGTTGGACGGCAAGCTTACGTGGACTCCTGAGCCGATGAATCAAGAAGAGTCGGTAGACCCCACTGACCTTCTTCTTCCTGAGCCTGCGGACCAATCACAGATGTATGCAATTAGGAAGGCTTTGGATGGGCAGAGCTTTGTTCTTCACGGACCTCCGGGAACTGGCAAGTCCCAGACAATCACACTGATTATTGCCAACGCTCTGGCTCAAGGTAAAAAGGTCCTGTTTGTGTCGGAGAAGATGGCGGCACTGGAGGTAGTCGAGAACCGTTTAAAGAAGTTGGGCATTGACCCTTTCTGTCTTGAGGTTCATTCCGCTAAAGCGACTAAGAATCATGTCCTAGACCAAGTCTCGGCTTCCACCAAAGCGACCCACACCAGAAGCTATAAGAATTATCGCGACAAGTCTGCCGAGGACAAGAGCGTTCGGGGGCAGCTTGACTCATATGCGCGCCAGCTTCAGCAGCGGAATGCAGCTGATTTTTCTCTCAGGGATCTTATCTGCGAATATGTGGCACAGTCGGAAAGCTATGAGCCCCTTCCGGGCAACTGGGCAGTGGCAAATTCCTTTACGAGCCGCGAAGACTATTACACGAAGATGGATGCAGCGGAGAATCTTATTCGCATTGGTAAGACCGTCGCGCCCACCAATGAAAGCCCGCTTTCGGCAGTAACGGGCACTGTCTATCGCCAGGCCATTACTATTGATTTGCCAGCATTGCTTGACTCTTGGCAATCAGAGCTCGAAGCCTTCTCAGTGGTTTGGGAGAAGACCAGCAATGCATTGCACTTAACCTCGAAAGGCACGCTCGACGATATTACTGCACTCCTAAACGAGGAATCTGTCATAAAGAGTGTCGCAAAGATTCCTACCCCTTGGGTGGTCGATGATGACCTTAGATCATTGACTGATTCTCTTGAGAGTCTAGTTGAGCAGAATCAGGCTCTTTCAGAGCTTCGTAATCAGCTGCTTCAGACTCATACTGAGAGCTTTTTCTCAATGGATATTGACGACTTAAAGAGCCGCTGGGTAGAGGCGAATTCAAAAAACTTTTTCTTCCGGAAGAAGGCTGTCAAAAAAGTTCTTATTGAGATGTCTCTAGGCTCTAAGGGCGCGATAACGGCGGGTGATGTGTCCGTCTTCATCGATGAATTAGCTAAGTGGAATAAGGCTAGCTCTGCCGTTGAGGAGGGGGTAGAAAGACAGCGCGAAGCATTACGACCATTTCGAAACTCTGATGGAACGATTAGCTGGAAAGATGCCGAGACCGCTCTGTCCAACACAAAGAAGCTCCAAGCTGATGGCTCCATCGAGAAGTTTCGTCGCATTTGGACAGGTGACATAGACGAGACCTTGCACTTATTCGAGGAGCTTTCGGAAGGGTTTGCAAAGGTCAACGCAAGTCGCGCCAAGGTCGAAGAATATGTTGGGCAGTTCGCTCTCGATGAAGGGGCGTGGATAGATTCCCAGCTGGAAGCCTGCAGAGCATTGCGAGATCACCTTGGCGAGCTGCGCGAATGGATGAACTGGAACAAAGCCCGTGCCGAGGCTCTTGGGCTTGGCTTGCATGAGCTCATTGACTATCTGGGCAACAACAAGGTCGAAAGCGACACCTTCGAGCGATACAAGTGCGGAATAACCAAATCAATGGTTCGGTACGGCCTCGACAGCTCAGAGAGCATGAACTCCTTCACAGGTTCGCGACTTGACGGTCTTATTGAACAATACGCCCGAATTGATACGGAGCTACAGGAACTGTCCAAGGAAGAACTCCGTCATCGCATTGCGAGCCATATCCCAAACCTAGTCGAAGAAGCGACCAAGAGTACAGAAGCTGCAACTCTGCAACGCTCTCTGAGAAATCGGAAGAGGAGCGTGACAGTTCGCTCGATATTCCGAGACTGCGGCAATATCTTGCTGTCGCTTTGCCCCTGCATGCTGATGAGCCCGCTCTCGGTCTCGCAGTATCTTGCACCTGGAAAAGAGCTTTTTGACCTCGTCATTTTTGATGAGGCGTCTCAGCTTCAGACCTGCAAGGCCGTCGGGGCGCTCGCTAGAGGCAAAGAGGCCATCATTGTTGGCGACCCGAAGCAGATGCCTCCCACAAGCTTCTTCAAAGAAAAGATTGACGACGAGGAGTATGACCAAGTTGCCGACCTTGAGTCGGTGCTTGACGATTGCATCGCCCTGAACATGCCTCAGACGTATTTGAGATGGCATTACAGAAGCCATCACGAGAGCTTGATTTCATTCTCCAACAGGGAATTCTATGACGGCTCAATGTTCACGTTCCCTTCGGCAGACGATGGCGTCAGTAGAGTTCGCATGAAAAAGGTCAACGGGATTTTTGAGCGTGGCGCCTCAAGGCGATACAACCTCGCCGAAGCAAAGGCAATCGTGAACGAGATTGAGCAGCGATACGAACAAGGCTATAAAGGAAGCATCGGCATCGTCACTTTCAACATCCCGCAGCAGAAACTCATTCAGGATCTCTTCGAGCAGGCTTGCATCGATAATTCGGGACTTGAGAAATGGGCAAACAAGCGCGATGAGCCTCTTTTCATCAAGAATTTGGAGAACGTACAAGGTGACGAGAGAGACGTCATTCTCTTTTCGATAACGTATGCTCCTGATGAAAATGGCACCATGTCCATGAACTTTGGACCCATCAATAGAGAGGGAGGATATAGGAGGCTAAATGTAGCTGTTACGCGAGCTCGCACTGAGATGGTGGTCTTTTCCTCAATCAGCTATACAGACATCGATTTGAATAGGACTTCGTCACGTGGCGCCAGCGCGTTGCGTCATTTCCTTGAATATGCTGAGAATGGTCACTTCACTTCGCTCAGCAATACTGATGTGCGTTATTCAGAAAAAGATGCCATTGGCAAGGCGCTTGGCAGCGAGCTTGAGAAAGCGGGCTACCTGATTCACTACAACGTCGGAACGAGCCAATTCCGCGTTGACCTTGGTGTGGTTGATCCTAATGACGAGAATCGGTATCTTGCTGCCATCCTGCTTGACGGAAGGTCTTACCAGGTAGCCAAGACGACCCGAGACAGGGAAATTGCCCAGCGAAAGCTACTCGAGAATCTAGGGTGGAAGGTCATTCGAGTCTGGGCAATTGATTGGTGGGAAAACTCCGACAAGGTTGTACACGATGTTGAGGCTTGGCTCTCCACGGTGCTTGAGGATGCCAAGAAGGAGCCACGCGACAATACATTCTCATTAGTTGAAGAGGGCCTTGGCGAGCGTCTCGCTGAGAATGACGAATCGACTGCGGATATTGGTAGAGAAGCATCAGAACGGAAGATTGCCGCAAGAGCCCCTGCTCCGCTTGGGGAAGTAAGCGCCCCGGCTCCGCGCAGAAAGGGAACAAGTGCACCTGCTCCGCTTAATAAGGAAAAGAGGCGGGACCATCAAAAAAGGAAGCCAGCTTCCCGCGTAAAAGAGCACTCGGAGAACCTCGTCACTCCAAGTAACGCAAGGGCAGCGGCTAAGCACTACGGTTCAACAGTGTCGTCCGCGAGCAAGGCGCCAACGCCTAGAAGGCTGGGCCATAGGGAAATTGAATACGTCCACGCCGTGATACCTCCGGTTTCCGGCGGCAAAGGACTTACCGCTTTCATGGCAAGAGGCAATCAACAGATTGCTGACGTCATGAACGAAATCATAGCTGTCGAAGCCCCTATATACAGTACGTCTCTGTTTAAGAAGGCGTCACAGGTCTTTGGAGTCAATAGTTCGAACAAAAGCGTGATGGCCAAATGCCAATCCGCCTTGCTCATTGCCCACGCAAAAAGGATTTCAGCCGACGACAATGTAGTTGTCTGGAGCAGAGACCAAGATCCAAAGAGCTATCAGCACTACCGCGTGCCAACGCGACCTGAGGATGTGCGCAAGATATGGGAGGTTCCATACGAAGAAGTGGCTGCGGCAGCCTTGGATGTTCTTGAGGACTTCTCGCCGTCTCTTAAGGACTCGCTCGTCAGCAGGACGCTCGAGACTCTGGGCTTCAGCGATACGTCCTCGGCAGAGCGTGAATACGCATTGCGCGGCATTTCAAGGGGAGTGCAGTACAAGTGGTTTTATCGCTATAAGGACGTTTATGCGATAGATGACTCTCTGATTCCTAAGTGGTGATTGGCACTTGTTAGTCGAACGACATTCTTGATGCGGCGGCGCGCAATTAG
This sequence comes from Tractidigestivibacter sp., assembly GCF_050946515.1. Taxonomy (GTDB): domain Bacteria; phylum Actinomycetota; class Coriobacteriia; order Coriobacteriales; family Atopobiaceae; genus Tractidigestivibacter. Next base: position 44,993 of record NZ_JBMNUX010000017.1, on the reverse strand, counting down.
CTGAAGGAAGATTTCATAGAAGAGGGGTCGTCAGTAAACCGGCGACCCCTCTCTTGTTCTGCTCTACTCGCTTGTATCCAAAAGCGTCGCTATTGCGTCCAGCTGGGCTCGTATCGTAGAGAACTCCTGATTGAGGTCGAGCGTCCTTGCCATGATTGGGTTTCCGCCCAGGACGTAGCGACTGTCAACGGCAGGGTCATTGTCCGTCTTTGCATAAAGGAGCATGCCCATCACAGGGGAAGAGCTGGCGGGCAGGCTTGCCTGCATGTTCTTCACATAGGTAAATATTTGATATAGGTTCGCCGAGTGGAGACTTCTTTTTCCAAAGCGCTCCTGCGTGGTATGCGTGTAGTACTTGGCGTCAACGACAAAGACACGCCCGCCCTTTTTCAGCACGATGTCTGACTGCATTATTGGAAGGAGCTCGTCGGGCTCCCCAGAAATGTCCCATGGAATCTGAGGGTCGCTTGCGCCAAGCTCGGGATGCTCCTTTCGGTAGTACTCAAGGACGAACTTCTCGCGCGCTATGTCAGAGAGACGATACCTGCCCCCGATGCGACTGCCCAAGGCTGGTGGGTTGCAACCGCCCTTCCGTCGACGGGCAGGGGAGACCGGTGCGCGGCAATTAGCTGCCAAAACCTTGAGACGCTCGTCGTTCTTGAGGACGACTTTGCTCCTTGGGGATTTCTCAACATGAGAGAAAATCTCTCTTGGGGACTAAGAACGCGCCGCCGGAGCGCAGGGCTGCCAAACGGGACGCAGCTGCAAATTACCAGCTACGGCGTGGCCAGCGACGTGACAAGCGTGTACTTTGGCAGCTTGGAGGAGCTGAGGCGGCTTCTCTATAACGAGTACGTGCTGAATTGCTGCTACCGACTGAACGTCGAAATGATGCGCAAGGGCTCAACGATGTTCTCAAGGTTCAATAACGTGGAGCTCGTGGCACAGATATTCGAACAATGCCAGAAGGGAGACTAGCCAATTCTTCGCAACTCTCCTTCTACCGCAGAACAGAAAAAACTTTATCTTGGCGGAGAGGGACGGCTCGATTCACCTATCATTAAGGCACGAATCTGCGGCTGGGAAACGATGGCAAAATTTCGGCGTCCTAAGCAACGCTGATATACGTGCCTCCTCTTCCGCCATGAGCTTCGCGAGGGTTGCGTTCGAAGTGTGCCAAACAGCATTGCCACGCTCAATGTTTCATTGGAGGCAAGAACATGTCCGACGAGCCCAATAAACCCAACAACCTAGACGAGTACGATTTGCCCTGGGACCCTGCCCCAAAGTCTGCCAGCGCGCCAGAAAAGGCGAAGCCGGCTGGCAGAGGCTCGTCAGGCACCACTCCCAAGACGGGCATCTCGCCCTACTTCCGAGTGACAGTCAGCCTGGACAAGCCCTATGATCCCGAGCTGTGCAGGTCGGCGTGCGTCGACCTCTACGCGAACACGCGCGTTTTGCTCGTCCCCCAGGACGTTCGGGATGAGGGCGACCGCGTAGTCCTCGTGCTTGGCGGAGATTCGCGGGCATCTTCGCCAGACGTGAAAGGCCAGACCTCCTCCCTGAGTTCCGAAATTGTTCAAAGGATGATCAGAAAAGGGATAACGAGGTTCCTTTCCTGCGAGATCGTCGAGTTCAAGACATTTTGTCAGGGAATCGTCGGAGGCAAGGAATCCTCCGAGGCCAATCGCATCGGCTCAATCATCAACTCGCGCATTCACGACGAGACTAAGAAGATTGATTGGAACAAGCTCCTGTCGACAAGGGAGTTTGACCCCAAGACCTACCTTCATGACAACGCCCCGCTGTCATTCTCCAATGACGATGACATCACGCAGCTCTGCTCCCAAATGCGCGCGAGGCTCAAAGGGTCGGTTCGAGGGCAGTCCAGGCCAATCGAGGAGTTCTGCACGGGCATCAACGCCATCCTGAGGAACATGCTCATTCGTTCGAAGAAGGACCCGAGCAGCCTCACTCGCGACGATCGCAGGCCCCTGGGAGTGTTCATGTTCTGCGGCCCCTCGGGAGTGGGGAAGACCTTTCTCTCCGAGCTGGCGTCTGAGGAGCTGGCTGGATACGGCTTCGATTACCGCCGCTTCGACATGACCGGCTACATGGGCCACGAATGCGCCAACTACATGATCGGCTTCCCCAAGACCTACAGGGCGGCGCGGCCGGGCGACCTCACCAACTACGTGATGAAGCATCCGCGCTCCGTCATCGTCTTCGACGAGATCGAGAAGGCTGACGAGGGGGTCAAGCACCTGTTCTTGCAGGTGCTCCAGGAGGGCACGCTCTACGACAATTACTACGGCGAGGACGTCCCCTTCTCCAACACCATCCTCATCTTCACCACGAATGCTGGCAGAAGCGCCTACGAGGGCGAGGCGGGCTCTGACCTCTCGGGCATTTCGAAGCATGCGATTATCGACGCCATTGGGAAGGACAAGGGAAGCGGGGGGAGGTCTGCCATTCCCTCCGCACTCCTCTCTCGCCTTGCCGCTGGCACCGTGATCATGTTCAACCGCCTTGGCTCCCGCGACCTCCTTGACATCTGCGACCAAGAGTTCGAGAAGGCGAGCAGGCAGTACCAGCAGACCTCGGGCATCGAGATCACCCATGACCAGTACGTGCCCACGGCGCTGCTTCTCTCTTCGGGCGGCCTCTCGGATGCCCGCAGCGTGAGCGGGGACGCGAGGAAGTTCGTCACAAGATACATGGGCAAGCTGATTCAAGCCCTGCACGACGACGATGATCGCAACGCCAGCAGCAAGAAGCCTCAAGAGGCGAGGTCAAAGCCTCGGAAGGTCGCCTTCAAAGTCGACCTAGAGGGCATCGAAGACCAACAAATCAAGGAGTACTTCACGGGCAAGAAGCTCATGAGGGTCTTCTGCCTCGCCGAGCAGAGCAAGGCGAAGGGTGACAAGCTCGCGGGCAATCCACGGGTGGTTTCGCTTTCCGACGGCGTCAAGCTCGAGCTCCACTATCCCGATGACCTTGGGTTTGGGAGCAACCCGGCGGAATACCCAAAGTACGATGACGTGTGCGACAAGGTGGGCCATTTCGACGCGGCTCTCATCGACATCGGCTTTGGTCAGGAGGCGTCGAGCAAGGCCGTCCGATACTACGGGGCAATGGACATCAAGACCTATGGGCGACGCTTCTTCCAGCACCTCCACGCGAAGAAGCCCGACATGCCGATCTTCATCATCAGGCCTCGCGGCGGCTGGCGCTATCCAAGCGAGGCCGACCGCCAGATTTTCCTGAAGGAAGGGGCTCGGGACTTTCTCGACACCGAGAAGGACTCGTTCTTTGACGACCTTCGCGACAAGATCGACGACTCCGTGAAGGAGAAGAACGTCTTCGACCTTACGCGCAGGAGAAAGGTGCTCAAGTACTCGGCGGCCATGCCTCGCGCCTCGAAGGGCGGGGGATTTGGCCCAAACGAGACGCTCACCATCCTGCTGAACGAGTTCTCGCTAAGCACCGCCCCCGACTCCAGAGACGCAAACGACATCCTCTGCGGGCTCAGCATCCCCTCTGATTCCTTTGACGACGTCATTGGCAACGCCCAGGCGGTGGATTCGCTGAAGAAGGTCTCCCTATGCCTGAAGGACCCTTCGCGCTTCCTCGGCAACTCGCTCAACATGCCCCGCGGCGTCCTGCTCCATGGCAAGCCTGGCACAGGAAAGACGATGATGGCGCGCGCGATGGCGCACGACGCCGACGCGGTCTTCATTCCCACCGAGGCCAACAAGCTTCTCGCGGGCGGGGCCCCCGAAATCCACCGCATCTTTGGCGTCGCGCGCAGGTACGCCCCCGCGATCGTGTTCATTGACGAGTTTGACAACATCGCCCAGCCGAGGGAGCGCCTCGGCGTTTCTGGCCAGGCGGTGGTGAACGCGCTCCTGACTGAGATGGATGGCTTCAAGAGGGTGGACGCTCGGCCCGTGGTGGTGCTTGCGGCGACCAACTTCGCTCCCGATAAGCTTGACGCGGCGGCGATGCGGCGCTTTGACACGCAGATCCTCGTCACCATCCCGGACGCGAAGGGCCGCGAGACCCTCATTCGGAGGACTATCGGCAAGATTCCGGTGCTTTCTGCCGGCAAGTCTGCCGGCGCCATGCAGGGAGGGCCGGCCGGGGCGGAGGGCTCCGAGCAAGGAGGACCGAGCACGCCGAAGATCAGCGAGGCGGGCGTCCTGTACCTCGTCAACGAAACGGCGGGATGGAGCCCTGCGAGGATCGTCGACCTCATCAACTATCTGGGAAGAGAGGCGCTTCTCGCGGGCCATTCTTCCGCGAGCGCCGTCGCCCCGAAGGACGATGACGCCTGGCTCCGCGATCGCTTCGAGCTTCATGAGCTGGGCGAGCCGTATGAGCTTGACGCTGCCACCGAGGATGACGTCGCGATTCACGAGAGCGGCCATGCGCTCGTCGCCTATGTGAGCGGCCTTCATCCCAATAGCGTGACTACCATCTCGCGCGCGAGCTATCTGGGGCTGACAAAGTTCGACCAACGAGAAGGGCTGAACATCTCCATGGGGGACATCCTTGCGGATGTGCGGGTGGCTCTCGGCGGAAGGGCGGCGGAATGCATCTACTATGGCGCCCAGGCAGGAAAGGGGTTCTCAGAGGGCATTAGCAGCAGTGCAAAGTCCGACCTCTCATATGCAACCGGGCACTTGCTGTACGCCCTGTGTGATCTCGGGCTTGACGTGAATTTCGGCATGGCAATCTATCCGAGCGGCCAGCCCATCCCCTCTCGGGCAATGGACCGGGCGAATGCGTACCTTCTATACGAGTTCTCCGAGGCGCGAAGGATCCTTGAGGAGCACGAAATGGCGCTGTTCACGCTTGCAAAAGAGCTGCGGAAAGACAAGTACCTGAAAGGCCCGCAAATCGAGAAGGTCTTCGATTCCTGCGGGGTCAAGTTCAACAGCTACGTTCCCGCCTCCCCGAATGACGATGGCAGGGATGATGGGAACTAGGGCGGCTTGACGGGGCTGACGCTCGATGTTCGACGCATAGGAGGGACTCATGGAGAACAGCAACCAACATGCAGCAGGGAACGGCTCCAAGCTGCCCCTTCCGACGGGCGCAGACCTTCTCGCCACGCAGGCGCGCGCCGGGCTGCTCTGGACCGACGAGGACGACGCCCTCTTCAAGTCTGACATCTTTGGCTATTTCCCCGAAATCCCCGTGGGCGTTCCCGAGTGCGACCTGCTCTCCGCCGTGATGCGCTCCACCAACGACGAGGCGGTCCTGTCGCGCGTGGAGTGGGTGGTCTCTGCGAATGAGTACGACTTCGGGAGCGGCGATGACTGGAGCTACCGCCTTAAGCCCGCGGTCGACTTCTGCGACACCATGAGGTGGCCGGGCGAGGAGAAGCCAAGGTTCCGCGAGGAGGGCGCCGCGACCTTCGGAAGCGATGAGACCGCGCGGTCAACCATCGGTGAGGTGGTCTCCGAGCGTGCGGACGATTTGCTCGCATGGCTCGAGGGCGGCGAGGAGAGCATCGAGCTTACGCACACCTTCTCGAAGAATCGCCTGCGCCGGCTAGGGCTGCCGGCGTGCATGGGCGTCGCTTGGAATCCGCAGACGAACGCGATTCGCGAAACGTGGACTCGTACGTTCGTGGTGACCTTCGAGCGCGACGACGAGCGCGAGATGGGCATGCGCGTGACCTCGGCGAGGCCGATCGCCGCCTCGGAGGACGCGGAGCGATTCGGGGCGGAGCTGCGCGACGTGCTGATGCAGGGGGAACGGCCGTCCATCTCGATCTACGAGCTCTACCAGGAGTGCAGGCTCGACCCCAGCTGTCCTTTCGAGGTGCGCCTCTATCAGTACGAGGAGGGCGGGGACGAGGCCTGCGACGAGGTTGAGATCCGCACGACTGACCCTGACGGCAACGTGCACCTTATCGCCATCGAGCCATGGATGCACCGCATGTGCCCTCTGACGATTCGCGGCGAGGGCACGCTCAGGACAAGCGACTTCGAGTGCTGGTTCGACGGCGAGAAGGACGCCCCGACCGAAGTGCCCGAGAGCTGGGTCGAGCTGCGAAAGTATGCCGAGGCGGCAAAGAAGCGCCTGGAAGACCTTGAGAGGCGCGAGTTCTTCGATGACGGCGACGATGCCCTCAACCTGCGCGAAGTTGAGAGGAGGCGCGCCGAGCTCGCCCTCAGGGGAGAGCCTGACGAAAGCGACTACTCTTGGTTAGACGACCTCTACGGCCAAGACGATGACGATGACTAGTGCCTGGCGCGGGGCTCGGACGCCGCGAGCCTCGCGCCGAGCTCGCGCAGCTGCCTCAAGCAGATGGCCTCGCCCTTGTCGGTAGGCATGCGGACGTAGTGCTCGTTTCCTCGGTGCGAGACGCCGGGAAACATCACCCGCCATGCGTCGAGACCTATGCACCAGACCTGGTCTGCCTCGATCTCGAAGATGTCCATGAGCCGGAGCACGTAGCCTCTGCCAATCGCAATCTCGGTGGGGTTGGGCGCTCGGTTGGTGTTCTTGTCTCTCGTGCGATAGGGGTGGTACGGGAAGACGTTCCACAGAAGGGGGAGCTCGCTCCAGCCGGCAAGCCCGCTCCAGACGACCGTCGCCGAGGGCTCCTGCTCGCGACCGAGCTCGAGGCCTGCGTGCAGGCTAAGCGCGGGTTTTATGGACCCTGCGCGGGCGCTTTACAGCGCCCGCGCAATCGGCAAGAATGCGTTCCGGCGCTATCTGTATGTCAACTATTTCAGCGGACGTCGGCGATTTGGTGAGGCTTCCAATCGCCTCCTTTACCCGCGCTTAGAAACGGAGCTTTCGCCATGTCCACCACGCTTGTTGTCTCTATCGTCGCGATTACCGCAGCGCTTGTCCTCTACACCATTGGCGTCTTTTGGGAGCGACGGACCGGCAATCTCAAGGTTGCGCATGTCGTGGTCTTTTGGGCGGGTCTTGCCTGCGACACGCTGGGCACCTCTATGATGGGGCAGCTTGCGGGCGGCACCTTCCAGCTGGGACTGCATGCCGTCACCGGCGCCGTGGCCATTGCGCTGATGGCTTTCCATGCAATCTGGGCGACACGCACGGTTGCCGTCGGAACTGAGCAGGCGCGCCGCAACTTCCATCGCTTTTCGATTGTCGTGTGGGCCATCTGGCTGATTCCGTACGTGAGCGGCATGGTATTAGGGATGTCGCGCTAGCTTGTCTGCCGGATGAGCACCTTTGCGGGCGGTGGATTCGCCCTAGTCCGTGGTCAGTCGTGCACCGAACCCGCCTTAGTGCAGGTGCCCGCCCGCACAGTGCACCGAACCCGCCTTAGTGCAGGTGCCCGCCCGCACAGTGCACCGAACCCGCCTTAGTGCAGGCCCTCTGGCGGGTCCGAGCGGAGTCATAAATCATTGAACTTCATAAAACCGCAGGTAGATGACTCGCGGCAGAATTGCACGAGATCGCTTTCCCTCTTGCGACCCAGCGAAGGGCCTGCACTAAGGCGGGTTCGGTGCAAAAACTTTGGCAGGGCCCGCACTAAGGCGGGTTCGGTGCAACAGACAGCGCTCGCAGGGCAAAGCCATCGCGTTTGCCCCGCGCTTCGCCAGGAACCGTCGGCTACCGCTACCATTAGGTCTCTAAGCGCCGGGTCATCCAGAATCCTGGGTGATTTCTGCGTAATGACTCCTCGCAGGGCAACGCAGCAGAAAAGAGGAGGGCGGGACAGGGTCCCGCCCTCCTCTTTTCGCCAGCGACCTGCCGTCGGGGGCGCTCGACCTACTTTCCTGTCTTCAGAAACTGCTCAAGCCGCGCATTAAAACGATCGGGGTACTGGACTGCCATCAGGTGCCCGCCCATGACGTAGGTAGGGGTCTCCGGGCAGAGCTTGTTGTAGAACGGCTCGGCAATATCAGCCCAGTGCTCGGCGATGAACATGAGCGTCGGAATCTTGCGTGCGGCCTCTTGGGCTACGGCGCGGTAGTCGGAAAGGATGGCGTCGCCGAAGAGCTCGTGCGTGACCCAGTACGGCGTGCGCGCGCCCATGTCCATGAAGTAGTCGTAGAGGTCGGGATCAAGCGGCCCCTGCCACATGACCTCTCGCAGGTATTCGTCCCAGAAGCCGTGGGCAGACTCTGGGTCAACCAGCGTGTGCGTCATGATCTCCGAAAGCTCCTCCGGGGTGCCCTCGGTCCATGCCGAGGGGTCCTCGTTATGGGGGAGCGGACTCATGTCGACGGTGACCGCTCCTGCCACGGAGTCTACGCCCGCCTGCTCGAGATAGCTCCACACCTCAAGGTTTCCGCAGCTCCAGCCCACGAGGGTAGGCTTCTTGATGCCCAGCGAATCAACTACGCGAATGAGGTCTTTGCCGTGCGTGTGGTAGTCGTTGCCGAAGGGGCACTTGGTAGAGAGGCCTTGGCCGCGAGGGTCTACCAGCACAACGCGATGCGTGCCCTTGAAGTGCTCCAGCTGGTGCTTGAATACCTCGCCTGAAAACGTAAGACCAGGAACGAAAACAAGCGCAGGGGCGTTCTCGTCGCCGGCGTCCCACACATGGATTTGCACGTCATCCGCGACGGTGACGTACTTGCTTTCGGTTCTCTCTGCTGACATGGCTGCTCCTTTCGACGGCGGCATCGTCCCAAGCATAGCCCCGCGCGCTTTGCGCGCGGGGCTTTCTTGCGCCGAACCGGCGCTCGTGCGACGTGTTCCCCCCACCCCTGCGCCGAACTCGCCTTAGTGCGGGCCCCATGGCGGACCCAATTAGCGTCATCAAAGTTCAAACTACATAAAATGCCTGGTAGACGAGGCGCGCCGATTTTGCGGTGCCCGTCGTGGTCGCTGTCGGTCCCGTTGACCATCTGCACTAAGGCGAGTTCGGCGCACGAAGGTAGCCAAAGTCTGCACTAAGGCGAGTTCGGCGCACCGGAGCCGCCTCTTGGCGGCAGAGGAGCGCCAACTCGCCCGCACGCTACTTGCGCGCCGCGCCTACAATCGGATGCATGGGCACGCACTCGCCGAGAGGGGATCACTCATGAGCTCAGATGTCACCAATCCAGTTCGCGGGCAGGACGAGGACGCTTCAGCTGATGTGTGTGACCTGCGCAAATGGGCCTACCTTTACTGCTGGAAGGATTGGCTGCCTAGGCTCGCCGAAAAGGCGCTTCCCGAGCGCTGGGACTTCTCTCCCTCCGATTGCGACGAGGACGGCTCGCCGCGCTACGCGATTCTTGACAGCTATCTGCGCTACACGTTCTGGCGCCTCGTTCACGAGGAGAAAGTGTGCGAGAACGCCCGCGACGGATTTGCGGCGTACAACACGGGGCTGGTAGACCGCTCGTACGAGTCGATCTATGCCTGCTTTGAGGCAAACGACCGACCGGGCATGCAGCCCTGGAAGCTGATCGGATTCTATTGTGCGGGGGAGGAGCGCGTGGGCGACCGTCTGGTGCGCACGTTCAACCCGCTACCCCAGCGCGCCCGGTACCTCAAGCGTCTGGAGGACGTGCTTTACGACGACAGCCAGGTGCCGGTCCTTGACTACGAGCACATCCTGCTTGATAACATTGACCGCCTTCCGCAAAGCTTCCTCGAGCGCGAACTCTATGACAGTCCCAAGCTGATTGCGCTGGTAAAGAGGGGATTCTCTGCTGTCGACGACCCGACCGCGGCGGAAAGCGAAGGGCGCGCGGCGCTCGACGAGCTTAAGCGCAAGCTGCCGAACGACGGCGTGCATTGGATGCGTTTGAAAAATGCGCTGGACGTCGCCGTTAACCTCGCACTGGAGCGCGTCAAGTGGAGCTATCGCACGGCAGTGCCCGCGTACTATCCGCGGGCGAACAGCGTCAACTTGCTGCTTCCGCTCGACCTGACGGAAGACGCCGAGCCCGACATGGCCCTCGTCTTGGAGAGGACTGCGTCTGGCTCCTACATCGGTCAGACGATACTGACGCCGCGCATGGCCTATTGCGACGCCCGCCTCGTCTGCCGCCCCGACGTCGACTGGCTCGACGAGTCGTTCGAGAACGGAGCGAGCTGAGCCTGGCACGGCAGCTGGGTCGCCTCGCCTGTCTGCGAAAAAACGGGAGCCCCGTCCTGTCCCGGGGCTCCCGCTCTTGTCACTTCAAAGCGCGCGCTGCGCTCTATTCCAGCGTGTCCGCGGCCTTCTCGAGAAGCGACGTGATCGGCAGGTGCTGCGGGCAGGCGTTCTCGCACTGCAGGCAGTGGATGCAGTCGCTCGCCTTGCCGTGGTCGCCGTTGGTGGCCATGGCGTAGCTGCGCTTTGCGCCGGCGAGGTCGCCGTAGACCATGTTCTTGTTGACTGCCGAGAAGATCGACGGGATGTCGATTTGCTGCGGGCAGCCACCAGTGCAGTAATGGCATCCCGTGCAAGGAATCTGGTCGATTGAGGCCAAAGTCTTGCTTGCGCGCTCCACGGCCGCATGCTCGTCGGAGTTCAGCGGCTGGAAGTCGCGCATGTAGGAAAGGTTGTCGTCCATCTGCGCGATGTTCGACATGCCGGAGAGCACGACCATTACGTTTTCCAGGCTGGCGACAAAGCGGATTGCCCAGCTGGCGATCGAGGCGTCAGGGTTCGCGGCGCGCAGGATGTCCTGCACCTGCTTGGGCGGGTTGGCAAGCAGTCCGCCCTTGACCGGCTCCATCACCACGACGGGCTTGCCGTGCTTGACCGCGACCTCGTAGTTCTCGCGCGAGCAGACGCTGGGGCTTTCCCAGTCGCCGTAGTTGAGCTGCAGCTGCACGAACTCCACCTCGGGATGCTCGGTCAGGATCTTGTCGAGCACGTCGGGGTGGTCGTGGAACGAGAAGCCCACGTGGCGGACGAGACCCTGCTCCTTTGCCTTTGCGGCAAAGTCCCAGATCCCATACTCGTCGTAGTACTTGAGGCTGTCGGCAGAGAGGGCGTGGAGCAGGTAGAAGTCGAAGTAGCCCGCGCCGGTGCGGTCGAGCGAAACCTGCAGCTCGCGGCGAGCCTCGTCGGCTGACTTTGCGGCCCAGCTGCTGGCGTTGAGCTTGTCAGCGAGGTAGTAGCTGTCGCGAGGATGGCGATTTACCAGGAACTTCGCGGCGGCCTCCTCGCTGCCTTCGTAAACGTACGCGGTGTCGAAGTAGCGCATGCCTGCATCGAGGAACTTGTCGGTCATGATCTCGCACTGCTCGACGTCGATGGTCTTGCCGTCCTCAAGTCGGGGCAGACGCATGAGGCCAAACCCCAGCTTGGGCATCTGCGTGCCAAAGAATTCCTTCATGGTGTCTCCTCTCCAATGCGCGCGCTGGCGCATGGCATTATTATCGCTGGTTTTTCTCCCGTCGTGTTGCGCCTTGTTAAACAGGAAGATTGCACACGTGACCTCATTGAGTCCCGCCCGGGCTGCGCGCTTGAATCTTACCGAATCGCGCGCCCAGTCGATGCTCCAAGTTCGCTTGCCATTTTGATGGTTCCGCCGATGCGGCAGAGTAGTAGCATGTCAACATCTGCTTAGCGCCCAATTTTGGGGGGAGTAGCAATGGGATACCTTTACACGGACGGCCCTTCCAACTACGACGAACCGGATGCTTACTACTCCGAGGGCTGCAATCCGCGGCTGCTTGATAAGTTCTTGAAGTACATAGACGACCGCGCCGACTCAATTTCCTCAATCAAGCTCGTGCTCTATCTATTCAATAATCTATATCTGCTCGAGCGTCTTGAGGATTACGCGCGCCGGGGGATTGACGTTACCGTTACGTCGATTCCGCTTGACGGCTATCAGGATAAGAGCCCAGCGCAGATAGTTTCGTACAAGACCGGAAATACCGTCAGCGAAGAGGAGACAAAGCGCTCCCTGGCAAATGACGTGTATGAAAAAGCGGAGGAATATTCACGCAATTGTGACAAGTTCCGTCTGCTGGTCTTCCCGCACATGTTCATTCGCAGCAAGAGTATCAAGCCGTTCGTGCGCGGGCAGTCTCCGCTTCTCTATAGCCTTCACGCAAAGCTCGCCCTTATCGAATATAAAGACGGTACCGGCGCGGCTGTGCTGACCAGCTCGAACTTCTGCGTTCGCGACGAGGTCAAGGACAACCTGCTGACTATCATCGATGACCAGTCTGTAGTTGCCGTGGCTCGCAAGTTCTTCTCGGACTTCGAGGATTGCTCAATTGATGAGCGGGAATTTGACGAGTCGCGCGGCTACCGCGATTACCTGACCTATTACCCGGCCATGCGCAAGGCCCCTGGGCGCAAGGGCGCGCTTGTCTTCCAGGCACCCTTCTACGCCGACTCGCCTCACTATGCGCGAAACCGTATATGTGACCTTCTCGATAACGCTAGCGATCGGATTCTGATCTGTGCGCAGCACGTCTCGGCCTACCAATACAAGGAGGGCGGAAAGACCGTCGACGGCATTCTGAAGAGCGCGCTTGACGCGGCAAATCGCGGGGTCAAGACCAGCTTTCTCTCGCAGACCTATGGCGGCAAGACTGACCAAAGGAATCGCCGACCGAGAAACTCATCTGCGTTCAAGGCGTTTGCCGACGAGCTCAATAACGTGCAGAACGGCACCGTGAGCTACTTCGTTAATCCGCGCGTGCACTCGAAGTTCTTGGTGATTGACGACACCGCGATTATCACGACCTGCAATCTGACGCCCGCGCAGTTCATCTTCTTGCCCAAGTACACGATCAAGAAGGGCGAGGACAAGAACTGGCCTGACTTGGAGTACAGAGGAGCGTTTGCCGAGGTGGGGGCGTGGTACTTCAACCAGAATCAGCGACTGTGCGAGAAGCTCGAGCACGTCTTCTATCAAGCGGCCAACGATGACGAGGCATCTCAGGTTATGGGGAAGTAGGCTCGGTCGGACTTGACGGGCGTGCGCTGGGGAGTGGGATGGTCTCTGGTCACCGGGCTGGCTCGCTGCCAAGTTGGGCGCCGGGTCAGCTGGGACCAAGTCCTGCGACGGTCCGGGCTGGATCGCTGCCAAGGTGGGCGCCGGGTCAGCTGGGACCAAGTCCTGCGACGGTCCGGGCTGGATCGCTGCCAGGTTGCGCGACTTTTGCAGCATCAGAACTCGCATAACCTGGCAGGTCGGGCATCAGAAGTCGCACAACCTGGCAGAAACGGCATCAGAACTCGCACAAGTTGGCAGAGCTGAGCATCAGAAGTCGCGCAACTTGGCAGCGGTCTGCCAAACCCGTCGTGTGGGCATCAGAAGTCGCGCAAGTTGGCAGGTGCGGGCGGGCACAGGCGCGGGTGCGGACGGGTGCAGGCGCGGCGCCGAAGCGGCGTGACCGCAACAAAGTGCGGGGCCGCGGCGCGCCGAAAATGCGCAGCGCCGCGGCCCCGGTTTCCCAACGTTGAGGCAAAGCCCTACCTCTGGCTGGGGTGCTTCTCAAAGAAGTCGAAGCGAGGCGGAAGCTCAACCAGCGCGTGGCCCTCGGGCTTCTCGCCCAGCTTGGCGGCGAGCTGGGCCGGCGTGTCGAAGGCGTTCTCCCAGCTGAAGAAGAACTCGGGCTCAAAGCCCAGATACGAGCAGATCTTCTCGCAGCCAAACGGCACGGCGGGATGCATCAGCAGCGTGACGGTGCGCAGCTCGGCGAAGGCATTGGCCAGAGCGTGCTCGTATGCGGCGTCGTCGCCCTTGGCGGCCTTGGACTCGTCGCCCCAGCGCTTGTTGGCCGCGCGGCAGAACTCCTCCGCAACCGCCAGCGCGCCGTGCGCGTCAAAGCCGTACGCGCACTTCTCAAAGTCGAGCGTTGCCTTGCGGCAAGCGTCAAGCACGTCGTCGTCAGCCTCCATGCGGGGCAGGTGACCTGCGCAAACGTTCTGCGCGCCATAGAAGCAGCTCCTCGCAAGGCGGTTGAAGATGTTGGTCAGGAAGGCGCTCTCCTTGAGGGCGGGGTCCACGACGCGCGGGTCGTCCTTCACCAGCACCTCTTCGCCGGTCTTCTTGTCCTTGTGCGAGACGCTCGTGTCGAAGGCCTTGGGGGAGAAGCTCACGGCCTTCTGGTCGAGGCCCAGGCTCAGCCAGTGGCAGCGCAGCTGCTCGGGGGTGTAGTACTCAAGCAGCTCCTCGGCCATGGGCGGCTTGATGGCGCCGGAGCTCGAGGCCTTCTTGTTCATAAAGAGTATGTGGTAGTTCGCCACGGGCGTGTCCTGGAAGAGCCCCCAGTCGAGCGCCTTCCACATGGCCGGCTGCGCCACGCAGTAGAAGTAGATGTTGTCCTGCCCGATGAACTGGTAGACGCGCGCGTCGTCGGCGCACCACCAGTCGCGCCAGTCGTCGGACGAGTAGCGCCCGGCGCCGCTCTTCGCGTCCTGCGCGAGCACGGTCTGGACGAACGAGATTGGCGCCCACAGGCTCTCGGGCCACACCCAAACCGTGAGGTCGTGCGTGCCGTCGAGGTCGGGCGCGGGCACGCCCCACTCGATGTTGCCGGTTATGCGCAGCGGAAGCAGCGTCTTTCCAGTGCGGAAGCGGATGCCGTTGGCCTCGAGCACCTCGCGGGCACGGTCGCGGTCCTTCCAGTTGGCAAACTTGACCGAGAAGGACGACTGGTTGCCCTCCGCCTCGCTCACGCTGTGCTCGGGAAGCTGCCCCTCGCAGGTCGAGAACGCGTCGCGGAACTTGGTCTGGATGTAGACGATCGGGTCGGCCAGGCTCTCGCGCACGGTCTTCGTGACGATGTCGCGCACCTGCGGGTCGGCGTCCCACTCGTCCATGAGCTCGTCGAGGTCGTCCCTGAACGCGGGCAGGTCGAAGTACCAATTGTCAACGGGCCGCAGCTCAGGGGTGGTGCCGGTCAGCTGAGACACGGGGTTGATGAGCTCCTCGGGGTCAAACTGGTGGCCGAGGTCGCACTCGTCCGCGTAGGCCTTCTCCGACTTGCAGCCGCGCACGGGGCAGCGGCCGATGACCTGGCGGCCGTTCAGGAACTGGCCCGCCTTCACGTCGTAGAACTGGCGCGTGCTCATCTTGTGCAGGTAGCCGCGCTCGTACAGGCGGCGGATGACCTTGTCGGTGAGCTCGGCGTGCACGGGCTTGGTAGGCTCAAGGCCGGAGCCCTCAAAGATGTCCAGGCTGATGCCGTAGGCGTTGAGGGCGCTGCGCTGCAGCTCGTGGTTGGCGCGCACGTAGTCGGTGATAGTGCCGGTGTAGCCTTCGCTTTCCACCTTCTTGCGGTAGCCCTCCATAATGGGCGAGCCGTAGCAGTCGGTTCCGGACACGAATATGACGTTCTCCTTGCCAATGCGGTCGCGAAGGAACCGGGCAAAGAAGTCTGCGGGCACAAAGACGCCACCGATGTGGCCAAAGTGCAGGTTCTTGTTGCCATAGGGCATGCCGCCGGTGATGACGGCGCGCTTGGGAAACGTAGGACGAGAATCGGGCATTCGAGGCACTCCTTCGACAGTTCATGTGGCATTCGATTATCCCACACGCATGGTAGTCTAGAGCCTTAGGAGAAAGATTGGGGCCCCATGAGAAAGTTTGCTGAATGAGAAAGATTGCTGACATCAACGTGCTTGAGGACAAGGCGTTCCAGAAGCGCCTCACGCGCCTCTCCGTCGTCCTCTTCTGCGTGGCGCTGGCGGTGTCTGCGGCCATCTGCACGCTTATGGGGATGGGCGAGGGCGGCCTTGGCGTGCTGGGCTCGGTCTTGCTCTTTGTTGCACTTCTCATCGTGCCCCTGCCGGTCCACGAGCTCGTGCACGCGCTCTTCTTCAAGCTGCTGTGCCCGTCCTGCCACATCCATTTTGGCTGGAAGGACGCGTTTTTGTACACCGCCACGGACGGCGCCGTCCTTACGCGCCCGCGCGAGACGGTCGTGCTTCTGGCGCCGGCGGTCCTCGTGACGATCGCCACGTTTTCTGTGGGCGCGGCGGCGGGCTCTCCCATTGCGGCATGCGTCGGCGCCGCGTCTCACCTGGGCGGATGCGCCGGCGACATCCTGATGGCGCGCGAGGCCTGGAAGGAGCCCGACTGCGCCTATGTCAAGGACTCTGATACCGGAATCGTGCTTTTGGCGGCAGACGAGAAGGACTAGCGAGAAGGGCGGCGCGCAATGCTGAAAGGCCTCTACCACAACCACACCTGCCTTTGCGACGGCCATGACGCCCCGCGCGAGATGGCGCAGGCGGCCTATGACGCCGGCCTTGGGCACTTTGGCTTCTCCGGGCACATGGACCACGACATCCACATGGACTGGGACGAGTACGTGGCCCAGGTGAAGGGCGTCGCCGACGAGTGGCGCGGGCGGATGGACGTGCTGTTGGGCGTCGAGCTTGATACGCTCTACGGGCCTGGCCGCGCGTGCTGCCCCGGTGCTCAGTACGTGATCGGCTCCACGCACTTTGTGTCGGCAAACGATGGGCGCGGCCCCAGCGTGGACAACGAGCCTGAGCTCTTCGAGCAGCTGTGCCGCGATTGCTACGGCGGCGACTGGATGGCCCTCACGCGCGACTACTACCAGGTGGAGGCCACCGTCGTCGAGCGCACGGGCTGCGACTTCATCGGGCACTTCGACCTTGTCGCAAAGTTCAACGGGGCGGGCGCCTCTCCTTTGGGGAAGTACTTCGACGAGTCGTCGCGCGAGTACCTTGAGCCAGCGCTCGAGACTATGGAGCTTCTGGTGGAGCAGGGCAAGCCCTTCGAGGTGAACTCCGGCGCCATCGCGCGCGGCTATCGCGAGGTCTGCTATCCGCGCCCCGAGCTCCTGCGCGCGCTCAGGCGCATGGGCGGCCAGATCATCCTGTCGACCGACGCGCACTCTACGCAAGGCGTCCTTGGAGGTTTGGATGTGGCCGTCAAGCAGGCGATCGACTGCGGGTTCACGCATGCGCTCTATCTTGCAAGCGACGGCAAGGGCGGCGTGCGCTTTGAGGAGCAGCCGCTCGACGAGGCAATGGGGGAGAAGGACGTGCGATGAGCGACGGGGCGGACGCGGCGAGAGGCGACGTCTGGCCGGCGGCGTGCGGCGACGAAGCGGTGACCTTCTCGCTGGTCGTCGACGGCGTGAAGCACAGCGCGACCTACACGCGCGACACCGTTGAACAGGTCTTCGTTCCTCTCATCGAGCGCTGGGAGCGCATGGCGGCCGAGCGCGCGGCGGCCAACCGGCGCGTCGTCGTCTTTCTCGCAGCTCCCCCGGGCTCGGGCAAGTCGACCATGGCGCACGCGCTCGAGAGCGTCTCTGCGTCCAGGGAAGGCGAGCCCTCTCTTCAGGCGCTGCCCCTCGACGGCTTCCACTTTCATCAAGAGTTTCTCGAGACCCACGATTGCGTCGTCGATGGGCGAAAAGTTCTTATGCGCGACGTGAAGGGAACCCTCGAAACCTTTGATTACGAGCGCTTCTTAGCGAAGCTCTGCGAGCTTCGCGCGGGAGGGCGCGTGCTGTGGCCCACCTATGACCGTGGTATCCACGACGTGCGGGAGGACGCGCTTGCCGTGGACGCGCCGATTGCTCTGATTGAGGGCAACTGGCTGCTGAGCTGCGAGCCCCCTTGGAACGAGGCCTCGAAGCTGGCGGACGACACGGTGTTTCTCGCCGCTGACGAGCGGCTGCTGCACGAGCGGCTTGTGCGCAGAAAGGCGTCGGGCGGGCTTTCCATGGAAGATGCCGAGCGGTGGTACCAGCGCTCAGATGGCAGAAACGTGCGGCGCGTTCTCGAGCGTCGGCAGAATGCGGCCGTTGAGCTGGCACTTTCTTGCGACGGCCGAAGGATTTTCCCAACAAAAAGCATTACAACCGGCTGAGAATTACCGTCCGCCTCGCATGGTAGAGTATGAGCACGCCTTAGAGGCAGTCGTGCCTGCCGAGCCAGTCGGCCGGGCGACCGTGGGTCCCTTGGGGACTGCGAAAGGTCGGGCCATGTTCCTCATCATTCTGATTGTCCTCATCTTGGCTGCCGTGCTGTCTACCGGATACGTCGTGCGCCAGCAGCACGTTGCGGTTATCGAGCGCCTTGGGCGCTTTCAGGGCTTTGCCGGCCCGGGCTTCCACGTGAAGGCGCCGTTCATTGACACCACGCATGACGTAAGCCTGATGACCGAGGACGAGCATATGACTTTTGATGCAAAGACCTCGGATAACGTGACCATCGAGCTGGACGTTTCCATCCAGTACCACGTTGACTACTCTGACGCCAACGCCGGCGCCCAGTCGGGAATCTATAAGAGCTTTTATACGCTGCAGGACCCTGTCGGCCAGATGCAGGACTACCTTGCAGACGCGCTGCGCTCGCAGATTCCGGCGCGCACGCTCGACGAGGTCTTCTCCGAGAAGGACGCAATCGCTCAAGCGATCGACGAGGTGGTGGCACAGAAGATGCTCGGCTACGGATACGTGCTGGTGACCACGCTGATTACCCGCATCAAGCTTCCTGCCGAGGTCGAGGAGTCAATGAACCACATCATCGCGTCCAAGAACAACCTCGAGTCGGCCACCAACGACGCAAATGCCGCCCGCGCAAAGACCGTCATCGCCGCCCGCGCGAAGGCGGAGGCCATGGCTGCCGAGGGCAAGGGCATTGCAGACCAGCGCGTAGCGATTGCGCGCGGCATCAAAGAGTCAATCGACACGATCCAGGGCTCCGAGCTCACTGCGGAGGAGGCCAACCGCCTCTTCGAGTTCACTCAGTGGATTGACATGATGAGCCAGTACGCTGCAAAGGGATCGAGCACCGTCGTGCTGCCCAGCAACTTCGACGAGGCGAGCTCGCAGTTCGAGCAGTACCTTGTTGCCAAGGACGCCCCCAAGCCGGAGGGTGCCAAGCCGGAAGGAGGGCGCAAGTAGGTGAGCGGTCGCGATGGGGGAAAGACGCCAAGTAATGGCGCGCGGCCTGCTTGGTCGGAGCGGCCGGCGCAGGGAAGGGTGCCGCTTCTGCTGCACGCTTGCTGCGGGCCCTGCTCGCTCGAGCCGGTGAAGCTCCTGCGCGAGGAAGGCTTCGAGCCGACGATTTGCTGGACAAACCCCAACATTCAGCCCGTTTCCGAGTGGCAGCGCCGCCTGGACACGCTTCAAGCGTGGGCTCGCGACGTTGCGCACGTCCAAGTGATCATTGCCGGAGACGACCGCGACGCGTGGGAGCGCGGGGTCGCTCCGGCGGGGTTCGACCGGTCGCGTCGTTGCCGCGCCTGCTACGCGCTTCGTTTGGCAGAGTCATGCCGAGTCGCTCGCGAGAAGGGCTTCTCATACGTCTCGACGACGCTTGCCGTGTCGCCCTACCAGCTTTTTGACGAGTGCCACGACGTTCTCGAGAAGCTCTCGCGCGCAAACGGCCTGACGGCGGTCTGGCGCGACTTTCGGCCGCACTATCCACAGGCCACGCGCGAGTCTCGCGAGCTGGGGATGTACCGACAGAACTATTGCGGATGCCGCTTCTCTGCGGCCGAGGCCGCCGTCGAGCGCCACCAGGCCCGCGACGAGCGCAAGGCAGCTCGTGCTGCTGCGCGCGCCGCCGACGCCGACGCTGCCGCGGGCGCTCGCGCGTAGGGCTGCGCACACTGCCAGCGCCAACTTGCGCGGTCTCTGATGCCCACACAACGGGCGCTCGACCCTCGCTGCCAACTTGTGCGAGTTCTGATGCTCCGCTCTGCCAACTTGTGCGACCTCTGATGCCGCTTCTGCCAGGTTATGCGACTTCTGATGCCCGAGCTGTCAGGTTCTGCGACTTCTGATGCCGCAAAAGTCGCGCAACTTGGCAGGGGTCGGCAGGGGGTTCCAGCTAACACGTTGTGTGGGGCTGGCGAAGAGATGGCCGTGCGCATCGTGTGGGGCTCTTCCATCGACCAACCTATCTGCCTGCGGTTTCCCTGACACTGGAATTCCGTCGTGTGGGGCGTGGCATGGGATTCCGAATGACCTTCGCGTTGTGTGGGACTTTTCGCCCCCGTAGCGGGTTCCTAGAGAGTGGCAATCCGCAAAGCCGCAGGTAGAAAAATGGCACTTGGCGAGTGGCATTCAGAACAGTCCCACACAATAGAACGACAGCAGGTCGGCGTCGGCGCGGACCCACACGATGCACCCCGCGACCTGTGGAAACGCGCTCGACCCCCGCACAACGGCCTTGGCCATTTCAGCGCCGGTCCCACACAATGGGCACTGCCAGGTTGCGCTGCCAGGTTGCGCTGCCAGGTTGCGCGAGTTCTGATGCCGGGCGCTGCCAACTTGTGCGACCTCTGATGCCGCTTTTGCCAGGTTATGCGACTTCTGATGCCCGACCTGCCAACTTCCGCGACTTCTGATGCCGCAAAAGTCGCGCAACCTGGCATCGTGACGTTGCGTGGAGCGTCGGTCCCACACAATGGGGTGATGGGAGGGCGGGGCTTCGCTTGGACGCCGACAACGCCTCTAAAGCAACAACGGCGGCGTGTGGGCTATCATAGGCAGTCGCACAAACGACCAGAGAAGGACTGCACATGCGCACCGATGACTTTGACTATCCACTTCCCGACGAGCTGATTGCCCAGTCGCCCGCTGACCCAAGGGACTCCTGTCGCCTGCTGGTGCTCCATCGCGAGGACGGCTCCGTCGATCACCGCGTCTTCACCGACATCATCGACTACCTCGATCCCGGCGATTTGCTCGTCGCAAACAAGACTCGCGTGATGCCTGCGCGCCTGGTTGGCCACAAGCGCGAGACGGGAGGCGTCTCTCAGACGCTCCTGCTCAAGCGCCGCGAGGACATCGACCCCATGGGCCATGTGTGGGAGTGCCTGGTCAATCCGGGCAAACGGCTGAAGCCGGGCAACGTGGTCGAGTTTCGCGCCGGCGGAATCGAGGCCCCCATGTCGGCCGAGGTCGTTCTCACCGGCGAGATCATTGACTTTCTCGAGGACAACCGCGGCGGCCGCTTGGTGCGCTTTGAGCCCCAGGGCAATCGAACCCTGGACGAGGCGATTCACGCTGCCGGCCACGTTCCGCTGCCGCCCTATATCACAAAGTATGACGGGGACCCCGAGAAGTACCAGACCGTCTATGCCATGCACGAGGAGCACTCAGCCGCGGCGCCCACGGCGGGGCTTCACTTCACTCCCGAGCTCATCGACCGCATTCGCAAGAAGGGGGTCGGCTGGCAGACTGTCGAGCTCGAGGTTGGCATAGACACGTTTCGCCTGGTAGAGGAGGACGACCCCACCAAGCACGTGATGCACACCGAGCGCTATCACGTTCCGCAGGAGGTGGTCGACGCCGTGCACGCGACCAAGGCGGCGGGCCATCGCGTCGTAGCCGTGGGCACGACGGCCGTTCGCTCCCTCGAGAGCGCTTGGGAGCCGGAAGCTCCCGCCTCAAATCCGCCTGTGACCGCGCGGCGCTTCGAAAATGCCCCGGACTCTGCGGCAATCACGGGGGAGGGCGACATAGTCGCCCGCGCGGACGCCACCACGAGCCTCTACCTGATGCCCGGCTCCACCTATCACGTGGTCGACGCGCTGATAACCAACTTCCACGTTCCGCGCTCCACGCTCATGATGCTTGTTTCGGCCTTGGCCACGCGCGAGCAGATCATGGCGGCCTACCAAGAGGCAATCAAGGAGAAGTATCGCTTCCTGAGCTTCGGTGACGCGATGTTTATCGAGTAGGGAAGACGGCGAGAAGCACGAGGAGTAAGCTGAGCCCGCGCGACAAACCTGGCGCCCCGCACGATGTGAAACTGCCGTGCGGGGCGCTCTCTCCTTGGCGAGAGCTGCTAGCTACGCCGCCGCGTTAGAGCACCGCGCTCGTAAGCATCAACACCGCAAGCACGATGACCGCGATGACCACGATGAAGATGATGCGAATCGTGCGCGTGCGCTTTCGCAGGTCCTGCTCGGCGGTGTCGAGCGACTTCACCTGGGCCCGCTGCTGGCTTATTGCTGCCTGCTGCTTGACCACATCCTGCTGAAGCTGCGCCGTCGACTCGGGGGTCGAGTGAATCTGGTTCGCCTCGTCCAAGATGGCCTTCGCTGCTGCGGCGTCCTTCTTTGCGGTGGCGACAAACTCCTGCGCCGCTTTGAGGTCCGTCTCGTGCTTCTCGATTTGGTCTGAGAGCTTCTTCTGGCGAGCCGCGGCCTCGTTGCTGAGGCGCTCGTACTCCTCGCGACGATCCTTTGCCTCTGACTGCGCGGACGCAGCCTCGCGCTGGGCAGTCTCTAGGGACTGGTTCTGCGTCCAAAGGTGCGTCTGCGCGTTGTCGACCAGGCTCTGCGCCTCGTTCGTCGCGCGTGCGACGTTCGCCTTGGCGGCGTTGACGTGCGCGGTCTCGGACGCAAGCTCGTCCTGCGCCTGCTTGATTGCCGCTTTTTGCGCGTTCGGGTCGGCCAGCAGCTTGTCGAGCTCGGACTGCACCTTGTGGAGGCGCGTCTGGGAGCTGTCAAGCGTGTGGTTTGCCGAGGCGACGCTCTCGTCCCGGCGCTCGGTCGCGTCCTTCACCTGGTTCTCGGCGTTGCGCACGGCGCGCTTGGCCTCGGCAACGGTGCGCGACGCGTCCTCCGAACGCCCCTTCGCGGACTCCGCAAGCTTTCGAAACGGGCTGATCTTTGCCTCGTCGTCTGCCTTCATGAGCTCAAGGCGAGCCTCGAGGTCGCTCTTCTCGCTGGTTAACGTGCTGATGTTCTGGCGCCCCTGCGCAATGCGCTCGCGCGCGTCGTTGAGCGCCGCGGTGTGCTCGGAGACGATCTTCTCGTAGTTTGCCTCGATGTCTGTGCGGTGCTTGAGCACGCGGTTTGTCTCCTCGAGGGTCTTTTCCATGCTCTCAAGCTCCGAGCGCGCGTTCGAGTGCTCTCGCGAGGCCGCGTGCACGTCGCGCATGGCAGAAAATCCATCGGCGATTGTCTTGCCGGCTCCCTTTGCTGCAGAGGCGGCAGCTCCCTTTGCGGCCGAAGCGGCGGCTGAGGCTCCATTGGAGGTCGCTTTTGTTGCGCTCGACGACTTGCCCTTCTCCTTTGCCTTGCTCTTCTCGCCCTTGGAGGCTCTCTTCTTGTTTGTGTTTGCGCCGGTATTGCTCCGCTCTCGATTGGTCGTTTCCTGCTTCTGCTGGTCAGCCATGTTGCTGGCTCCTCTCAAAAAAGAGCGTGCCGAGGCACGCGGAAAAGTCAATTGTCACGGTTCGGGCGCCTGGTCCGACACCGACGGCTTCTATTGTGCATCAGGGCCGTGGCGATTTTCTCGAGCAGTCCTCTAACGATACAGAATGTTGAGCTCTGTTCATGTCGGCTGGTTGTGTTGGCATTTGAGCCAAATTCGACGCTGAAGAAATCCTACCCAGCAAAAACCTTTCCGGCGGAAGGCCCTCCCCTTCAGAAGAGTGTAGAGAAATATTCACGAAATGAAGAAATGTGTGTAAACTGGGAAGAAGATTGCTGGGCACAGGGGGTTCGGTGCCCGGAATAATTTAAGAGCATCGGAAGAGGAGTGCACCATGGTTTCTAAGCAGACCACCATCATCAACGCCACTGGCCTTCACGCCCGTCCCGCGTCTGTCTTCGTGACTGAGGCCAAGAAGTATCAGAGCAAGGTCACCATCAAGAACGTCGACAAGGACACCGCTCCCGTTAACGCCAAGTCCATCATGATGATTCTGGCCGCTGGTCTCGCTACGGGCACCAAGATCGAGATTTCTTGCGACGGTCCTGACGAGCAGGAGGCTTGCGACGCCCTCGTCGCTCTCGTTGACTCTGGTTTCGGCGAGTAGATCAAGCCACTTTATACGCGCTTGTTCGGCCCGGGCACGCGCCCGGGCCTTTTTGTTGGCTACTCAGATCTGTAAGGAAGTCACGTTCATGCCCGAAAGCACCGATAGCTCTCGCTGGTTCACCTATGACATCGTTGCCGAAGACCCCACGACGCACGCACGGGCGGGCGTCTTGCATACCCCGCATGGCGACGTTCCGACTCCGATCTTCATGCCGGTGGGAACAAAGGGCACGGTAAAGGGGGTTCTCGTCCCGCAGCTCAAGGAGCTGGGCGCCAAGATCGTGCTGGCGAACACCTATCACCTTGCCATGAGACCCGGCGAGGACCTTGTCGCCGAGATGGGCGGGCTCCACAAGTTCACCTGCTGGGATGGGCCAATCCTTACGGACTCCGGCGGATTTCAGGTGTTCAGCCACGAGGAGTACTGCAAGCTGTCCGACAATGGCGTGCGCTTTCGCGCCGTTGACTACGACGGCCGCTGGTTTGAGTGGACGCCCGAGGAGAACATGGCGATCGCCCAGAAGCTGGGTGCCGACATCGTGATGCAGCTCGACCAGTGCGTCGGCTATCCGGCCCCGCGCGCGAAGGTCGAGCGCGGAGTCGAGCTGTCCGCGATGTGGGCCGAGCGTTGCTGGAAGGCTCACACCAGGTCTGACCAGGCGCTTTTTGGCATCGTGCAAGGAGGCATGGACCTTGGGCTGAGGCGCCGTTCGCTGCGGCACCTGCTGGACGTGGGCGACTTCCCGGGATTCGGCATTGGCGGCTACTCGGTGGGCGAGGACCACGAGACCATGTTCGAAAGCTTGGAGCCGCTGGTCAGCCAGTACATGCCTCGCGAGAAGCCCCGTTACCTGATGGGCGTTGGAAATCCGACGACGCTCGTGCGCGGCGTGGCGTGTGGCATCGACATGTTCGACTGCGTGCTGCCCACGCGCACGGCCAGGATGGGCACGGCCTTCTCGAGCGAGGGGCGCCTGAACTTGAAGAACGCGCGGTTCCAGCACGACGCGGGCCCGCTTGACTCCAGCTGCACGTGCCCGGTTTGCACCGGTGGCTACAGCCGCGCGTACCTGCATCATCTCGTGAAGCAGAAGGAGATGGTCGGCTCCATCCTGCTTTCCATGCACAACCTGTATTTCCTTCTCGACCTGATGCGCCGAGCTCGCGAGGCGATCATTGCGGGCACCTACGGCGACTTCGTCTCTGAATGGATGAGCCTCCCCGCCGCTGAGGACTGGTAGCGCGCCACGTTGCGGCTGCGTTCAGCACGGCGGCCGCGTTCAGCACGGCGGACGCGGGGCTCCTCCCGTCGCGCTGGCCTCGCCCGAGCCGACCTTGCCCGTTGTGTGGGACCGGCGCGGAATTGGCGCCGCGCATTGTGTGGGAGTCCGCGGCGTTCCCGCAGGTCGCGAGCCGCGTCGTGCGGGTCTGCGCAGCCCTTCTCGGTCACTCGGTCCATTGTGTGGGGATGCTCTGGATGCTACTGCACCTGTGCCATTTCCCTACCTGCGGCTTTGCGAAGAGGCTCTGCCCGAGGGCGCGTGACAGAGACGAGAAGCCCCACACAACGCGAGGGCCGCCCGGCGCGCCTCGCCGCGTCCCACACGACGGGATTGGGGAGCCGAAGAATCCCCAGCTAGAAGAGCTGGGCGAGAAGTGCGCCCCACACATTGGCGTCATCATTTCTTTTGCACTCCCACACAACAGGACGCTGCCAGGTTGCGCGACTTTTGCAGCATCAGAAGTCGCGCAACCTGGCAAAACGGGCATCAGAAGTCGCATAACCTGGCAAAACGGGCATCAGAAGTCGCATTACCTGGCAAGGGCGGGCATCAGAGGTCGCGAAACCTGCCAGCGCGCCGTTGTGTGGGCATCAGAGGCCGCGCAACTTGGCAGGGCGCCGGGCGCGCCGCAGCAGCCGCGCGGGCATCAGAGGTCGCGCAGCCTGGCGCCGGGCGCGCCTGAATGATTCGGCCAAAAAGGTCCTGGCAGAGCTCGGCTGGGACCCGGCTTTGGAGCCGCGCGTTACGGGCGCGGGTCGTGCAAACCGGATAGAGACCCCGCCGCGGTAGGACCCCACCCGCGAAGAATACGTATAATGGCACGGTTAGCCAACTGCGACCTTGTGCCAGATGGCCGCGTCGGGTGCGGCTCCACGGCCAAGGTCAGAGACAAGAAGGTTTGACTCATGGCCAAAAAGGACAACGCCGATACTCCCAAAACGGGCATCGACCGGTGGAACGCCACCGAAACCAAGGGAGGCGCGAGTAAGCGCAAGAAGCGTTCTGGTCGCTCTTCCTCCAAGTCGTCAAAGAGGGCAAAGCGCCGCATGCCGGCGACTTCGCGCAAGTACGTGACCACGCTCGCGCTTCTCGCCGTCCTTTGCGTCGTGTGCGTCATCGGGTTCACGCCGCTCTCCGAGCGCATCACAACCGGCCTTGACATCCAAGGCGGCGTCTCGGTCATCCTGACGGCCACTAAGTCGGACGGGTCTGCGCCCACCGCTGACGAGATGAGCACCGCCCAGTCCATCGTGGAGAAGCGCGTCAACACCCTCGGGGCGTCCGAGGCAACGGTGCAGATCCAGGGCTCCAACTCGATTCTGGTCCAGATCCCTGGCGCCACCGACGCAGAGTCAGCAGTCGAGACCATCGGCCAGACCGGCCACTTGGAGTTCGTCCGCATGGATGACATCGGCGACGCGGAGGCGCTCGCCAAGATCCAGGCGGGAACCGAGAACGTCGAGCTTGAGGACGGCACCTACACCGCCTTCCTTGACGGCTCCTACATCGAGTCGACCTCCGTCTCGCAGTCGTCCTCATCGGTCGGCACCTATTCCGTCAACATCACGTTCAACTCCGAGGGCGCCGAGATCTTTGACGAGGTAACCAAGGAGCTTGCTCCCAGCAACGGCCAGATCTGCATCGTGCTCGATGGCGTGGTCCAGTCCGCGCCTGCCGTGCAGGAGGAGATCTCTGGCGGCCAGGTCTCCATCACGGGCGACTTCACGCTCGAAGAGGCGCAGTCGCTCAAGACCGTCCTTGACTCCGGCTCGCTTCCCGTCACGCTCACCTACTCCGAGAGCCGCGTCGTCGGCCCGACGCTCGGCCAGGACTCGCTGCGCCAGGGCGTGCTCGCCCTCGTCGTCGGCGTCGCCATCGTGATCGTGTACCTGTTCTTCTTCTATCGCGGCCTCGGCTTCCTCACGCTAGGCTCGCTTGGCGTCTTCGCGATCCTGTACCTGGGGCTTCTCGCCCTGCTCTCAAGCCAAGGGCTCTTCTCGCTGTCGCTGCCAGGACTCGCCGGAATGGTCCTCACGACAGGCTCGGCGGCAGACTCGTCAATCCTGGTGCTCGAGAGGTTCCGCGAGGAGATCCGCATGGGCAAGACGGTCAAGAACGCCTCCGTCACCGGCGCGTCCCACGGCATTCGCACCTCGCTCGATGCAGACATCGTGACCTTGGTCACCGCGCTCGCCCTCTTCTTTGTTGGCGCGGGCACCGTCAAGGGCTTTGGCCTGACGCTTGCCTTGGGCGTCGTATGCGACATCGTCACCATGTTCTGCTTCAAGGCCCCGGCGCTTCGCCTTCTGGCCGTCAACGTGATTCCCGCTCACCCCAAGTTCTGGGGCATCAACCAGGACCTCGACGAGGCCGCCCGCCGCGCCGAGCAGGCCGCGGCAAACCGTGGCGCGCGCAGCGTGAAGCCCGTCGGCTCCAAGAAGGGGGGTGAGGCTCGTGCGTAGCCACTTCAGCCATGAGATCCAGTTCATCGGCCATCGCAAGCAGTTCCTCACGCTTTCCGCCATCCTCATCATCCTGGCCGTCGTCGGCCTCGTCTTCCGCGGCCTGGTCTTTGGCATCGAGTTCACCGGCGGCACCGAGATCGACTTCTACAACACCGGCGACATCACCATCGAGCAGATGCGCGCGGCGCTCGAGGACGCGGGCGAGCAGAACGCCACCGTCCAGACCTCCACGACCGAGGGGTCGGCAGGCTTCTTGGTTCGCTCTGACACCACCGACCCCACCACGGCAAGCGGTCACGCGGCGACGGTCGCCGAGTCGCTTGGCCTGTCGAGCGACAACTACACCGTCACCACCATCGGCCCCGACTGGGGCGCCGACACCACGCGCTCGTCGGTCATCGCCTTCCTCGTGGCAATCGCGCTGATCATCGCGTACGTCTCGATCCGCTACGAGTTCAAGATGTCGATCACTGCCGTCATAGCGTTGATGCACGACCTCGTGATCACGCTCGGCGTGTACGCCTGGTTCCAGATTGACATCTCGCCCAACGTGATCGCTGCCCTGCTCACCATCATGGGCTACTCGCTCTACGACACCGTGGTCGAGTTCAACCGCATGGACGAGAACGCCAAGCAGCTCAGGGACGGCGTGCACCACACCTACTATGAAATCTGCAACTACTCCATCAACGAGGTCATCGTCCGCACCATCAACACGACGATCGTCACGCTCGTGCCGGTTATCTGCATGCTCGCCATCGGCGGCTCAACGCTGAAGGACTTCGCGTTCGCCATCCTGATAGGCGAGATCTTGGGCACCTACTCCAGCTTCGCCGTCGCTTCGCCGCTCCTTGCCATCTGGAAGACGAAGGAGCCCAAGTGGGCGAAGCTCCAGCAGAAGTACGCCCCCGAGGCCAAGCCGGCGGACGAGAAGGCCGCGGGGTCCCAGGCGAACAGCTGATGCCTGGCCTTGATGACAGCCGCCGTTGGGACGTCTTGGGCTCTGACCCCGACGCCGAGAAGAGGCTCGTGCGCGAGCTGGACGTGAGCCCGCTCGTCGCACGCGTCTTGGTGGCTCGAGGCCTGTCCGACGCGAAGCGGGCATACGAGTTTCTCACTCCCTCGCTCGAGCGCGACTGGGCAGACCCCAGCGAGGTCCCCGGCCTTTCCGGCGCGGCCGACCGCGTCGAGGCGGCCATTCGCTCCGGCGAGGACATCGCCATATTTGGCGACTTCGACGTCGACGGCATGAGCTCCACCTGCCTGCTCACGCGCGGGCTCAGGCAGCTTGGCGGCAAGGTCCGCCCCTACATCCCGCACCGCTTTGGCGAGGGCTACGGCCTTTCGCGCGCGGCGCTTGACCGCGTGCTGCTGGACGGCAAGCCGGACCTGATCGTTACCGTGGACAACGGCATCGCCTCGGGAGAAGAGACGGCGCGCCTTCGCGACTATGGCGTGGACGTCGTGGTGACCGACCACCACGAGCCTGCCGAGCTCGTCCCCGCCGACATTCCCGTGGCCGACCCCAAGCTTGCGGAGTCGGGCCCCTCTCACGAGCTTGCCGGCGTGGGCGTCGCCCTCAAGCTGCTGTGCGAGCTCTGCCGCCGCTTTGGCCAGCCTGACCTCTGGCGCGACTACACCGACCTCGCTGCGCTGGGAACGCTTTCCGACATGATGACGCTCTCGGCGGAGAACCGCGCCATCGTGACCGACGGCATTGCGCTCATGCGCCGCGGCCGGCGCCCTGGCCTCGTGGCGCTTGCTGCGGTCGCAAATCAGGACATCTCCGAAATCGCCGCCGACACGCTGCCCTTCTCGATCATCCCGCGCCTGAACGCGGCGGGACGGATGGGCACCACCGAGGTGGCCTTTGACCTGCTCATGACCGACGACCCCGCCGATGCCGCCCAGCTGGCGGGGCAACTTGAGGCCATCAACACCGAGCGCCGCCAGATCGAGTCCAAGCTCACTGACGAGGCCGTGGAGAAGGTCGAGCGCACCTGGTCCGGCGGGCGCATCATCGTCGTGGGAGGCGAGGGCTGGCACGAAGGCGTCAAGGGCATAGTGGCGAGCCGGCTTGTCAATCGCTACCACGTGCCCGCGATACTCTTCACCATCTCGGACGGCGTCGCGCGCGGATCAGGCAGGTCCGTGGGCTCCGTCGACCTCTTTCATGCCGTCGAGCAGTGCTCTGACATGCTGATTCGCTTTGGCGGCCACCCCGGCGCCGTCGGCGTCACCTGCGAGGCGGACCGTCTGGACGAGTTCCGCGAGCGCATGGAGAAGGTCTTGGACGAGCTTCCCGACGAGCAGTTCGAGACGCGCGGCGAGGTCACGGCCACGGTTCGCCTGGGCGAGCTCAACGTTGCCACGATTGGCTCGCTGGAGGCGCTGCAGCCCTTTGGCCAGGGGAACAAGAAGCCGCTCTTTGCCGCGCGCGCAGTCACGATGAAGAACCGCGCCCGCGTGGGCGCCGATGGGTCGCATCTGCGCTTCATTGCCACCGACGGCGTGTCCTCGGTGCCTGCCATCATGTTTCGCGTTCCCGAGTGTGCCCGCGCGTGCGCCACGGACGCCGTGGTCGACCTTGTCTTCGAGGCCGTCGACGAGACGTGGCAGGGCCGCACGAAGGCAAAGCTGATGGTGAAGGACATCATCTACCGCGACGACGCGCCCGCAGCAGGCCCAGCCTTCGTGGACGGGCTTTTCCAGCGCGCGGCGGGCGCCCCTGCATCCGCGACGAGGGCTCGCGATGACTCGCGCGCCGATGCGCAGGTGCCCTCTCGGCAAACGCTTGCCTCTCTCTCGGAGGAAGAGCTCACCGACGGGCTTGTCCGCGCCCTTATCGGCGACCACTCGCTTCTCCCGGCGCAGCGCGCGTCGCTCGACCTGCTCTCTCAGGGGCGCTCCTGCCTGTGCGTGATGGCGACGGGCCGCGGGAAGTCGCTCATCTTCCACGTTCACGCCGCTCGAGCGGCCATCCTTCGGCACCAGGCGAGCGTCTTCGTCTATCCGCTTCGCGCCCTCGTCTCTGACCAGGCCCATCACCTTGCAGACGAGCTTTCCCCCTTGGGCCTGGGAGTAGAGGTGCTCACCGGAGAGACGAGCTCCTCCGAGCGCCGTCGCATCTTCCGCGCGCTTGCCGGCGGGTCGGCAGACGTCATCCTTACGACGCCGGAGTTTCTCGCCATTCACGCGAAGGACTTTGCGGCATCCGGTCGGGTCGGCTTCCTGGTTATTGACGAGGCGCACCATGCCTCGCCCAAGAGCCCTGGCGCGCGCGAGGCGTACTCGACGCTTCCCGCCATCCGCGCCCTTCTGGGCGAGCCCTCAGTGCTTGCCGTCACAGCCACGGCCTCAACGGAGGTTGCCCGAGACGTCTGCGCGCTTTGCGGCATATCCGAGACGGACGTGATCGTGGACGGGACGGTTCGCGACAACCTTATGGTGGATGACCAGCGCGGCATTCGCGACCAAGACGACGCGCTTGCCTCGATTGTCGCGGCGGGCGGAAAGACGCTCGTCTACGCCAACTCGCGCAAGCGCACCGTTGATTTGGCCCGCATGCTTCGCCACCAGGTGCCCGAGAGGGGGCAGCGCATCGCGTTCTACAACGCCGGTCTTCCGCGCGCCGACCGCGTGCGCGTCGAGCGCGCCTTCAGAGATGGAGAGCTTGACTGCATCGTGGCCACGAGCGCCTTCGGCGAAGGCGTCAACGTTCCTGACGTGCGCAACGTCGTGCTCTTTGACATGCCGCTGGGGCGCGTCGAGTTCAACCAGATGAGCGGGCGCGCCGGTCGCGACGGCAAGCCCGCGTTCGTGCGCATGCTCTTTGGCTCGCGCGGCTTTGCGGCGGGGGAGCGCGTGCTCTCCATGTCGGCTCCCGACCGCGACGAGCTCGTGACCATCTATCGAACCTTGCGCTCGCTTTCCGTCTCGGGCGGCATCGTCGCAACCGACGAGCAGATTGCCATAGCCGCCGACGCCACTGGACGCGTGCCCGCGGGGGCGGTCTCCTGCGGCATCGGGGTCTTCTCGGAGCTTGGCTTTCTGAACGTCGAGGGGTATGGAGCCTCTCGTCAGATTATGATGGTCTCATCGCCGGCTCATGCCGACCTGGCTGACTCTGCTCGCTACCTCGAGGGGATTCGCCAGCGCCAGGCGTACAACGAGTTCGGCGAATGGGTACTGTCATGTACTGAGGGGCAATTGCTCTCTGCCATCAACCGGCCGATAACGCCGAGCTTTGGCACGCGAGTTGACATGCGGTAGCGACGTGGGACGCTACGGAAGGAAGGGCTATGGACAACGAGAAGAATGCCGAGATGGCTGCCGAGAAGGGCGCTTCTCCCTCTGTGCCAGAAAAGACGCCTCAGGCTTCCGCGGCTGACTCCGACAGCGCCGATTCGAAGAAGGCCGCGCCGGCTGCGACGCCATCGCCTGCTCCTGCCGCGCCCGCATCGCCAGCTGCGCCGGCTTCTCCCAAGAAGGGCCCGCGCAGGAAGAAGCGCGTTCCCGATGCCGACAACTATCGCACGCTCGAGGAGAGCTGCGCCGTATACATGACTCCCGAGGAGCTTGACAAGGTCAAGCGCGCGTACCGCTTTGCCGCTGAGTTCCACCGCGACCAGCGCCGTCGCTCCGGCGAGCCCTACATCAACCATCCCGTGGAGGTGGCGCTGATCCTGGCGCACGACCTGCACCTTGACTGCGACTCGATCTGCGCGGCCCTTCTGCACGACACCGTCGAGGACACGCCCGCCACGCTCGACGAGCTCTCCGAGCAGTTCGGCCCCACGGTGGCCGAGCTCGTCGACGGCGTGACGAAGCTCACCTCGATCCAGGTGACCTCGATGGACGAGAAGCAGGCGCTGAACCTGCGCAAGATGTTCCTCGCCATGTCCAAGGACATCCGCGTGGTCATCATCAAGCTTGCCGACCGCCTGCACAACATGCGCACCTTGGCCGCGCTCCCGCCCGACCGGCGCCTCTTCAAGGCCCGCGAGACCATGGACGTCTACGCCCCGCTGGCCGACCGCCTGGGCATCTCGTCAATCAAGTGGGAGCTCGAGGACTTGGCCTTCTTCTGGCTTGAGCCCGAGGAGTACCACCGCATCGCTCGCATGGTGCAGGACAGCCGCGCGCAGCGCGAGGACGACACCGAGGCCGCCATCAAGACCTTGGACGACGAGCTCAAGCGCGTGGGCCTTTCTGGCTACCAGATCACCGGCCGCCCCAAGCACCTGTGGTCCATCTACCAGAAGATGACGCGCAAGGGCCGCGAGTTCTCCGACATCTACGACCTCATTGCCCTGCGCATCATCACCAAGACGGTGGGGGACTGCTACTCCGCTCTCGGCGCCGTCCACTCGCTCTGGCACCCCATGCCCGGCCGCTTCAAGGACTACATCGCGACGCCCAAGGCAAACCTGTACCAGAGCCTCCACACAACCGTGATCGGCCCCGACGGCAAGCCCATCGAGATCCAGATCCGCACCTACGAGATGCACGAGGCATCCGAGTACGGCGTCGCCGCGCACTGGCTCTACAAGAAGGCCGGCAACTCAAAGGGCAAGATGTCGGCCGAGGACCGCTCGATCGACTCCACGATCAACTGGATCAGGAAGAGCCTCGACTGGGCCGTGGAGGACGACATCGACGACCCCCACGAGTTCCTCGACAACCTGCGCGTCGACCTCTTTGAGCACGAGATATTCGTGTTCACGCCAAAGGGCGAGGTCATGAGCCTGCGCCGTGACTCCACGCCGCTCGACTT
Organism: Tractidigestivibacter sp.; assembly: GCF_050946515.1. GTDB lineage: Bacteria > Actinomycetota > Coriobacteriia > Coriobacteriales > Atopobiaceae > Tractidigestivibacter. Next base: position 11,808 of record NZ_JBMNUX010000017.1, on the reverse strand, counting down.
CGCCTATGCCGTCCATACCGAGGTGGGCAACCACTGCGTGGGTGCCAAGGTCAACGGCTCGGTCGTTCCGCTCACCTACAAGCTCTCCATGGGCGATCGCGTCGAGATCTTGACCAACAAGAACGCCAAGCCCAGCCGCGACTGGATGCAGATCGTGGTCACGCCGTCCGCGCGCGCCAAGATCCGCAAGTACTTCTCGGCAGAGACCCGCGCCGACGACGCCGAGGCGGGCCGCGCGGAGCTTGCGAAGGAGCTGCGCCGCCGCGGCTATGGCATCTCCACGCAGCGCACCACCAAGGCGCTCGAGCGCGTGTACCCGCAGTTCGACTACCACAACGTGGACGACCTGTTCGCCGGCATCGGAACCGGCAAGCAGACCGCGAACCAGGTGGCAAACCGCGTCGAGGAGATCCTCGAGGAGAACTCGCCCGAGAGCATCGAGGCCGCGCGCAAAGAGGCAGAGCGCGAGAAGGCCTACGAGCGCGCCATCAGCGAGAACAAGCCCCTCATGGAGTCCTCGTACGCCATTGCGCAGACAACCAAGGGCAGCCGGAAGAAGAGCAACTGCGGCGTTGTCGTGAAGGGCGACCCCGACATGCTCGTGCACCTCGCGCACTGCTGCAACCCCGTCGCAGGCGACGACATCGTCGGCTTCGTCACGCGCGGCCGCGGCGTCTCGGTGCACCGCGCCAACTGCCCCAACGTAAAGAGCCTGATGGAGCATCCCGAGCGCATGATCCCGGTCGAGTGGGACACGTCGGGCGCCACCGAGTTCAGGGTCGAGATCGTGGTGGAGGCCACCGACCGCATGGGGCTTCTGAAGGACGTCACGATCGCCATCAACGACGCGGGCGCCAACATCCTCTCTGCCGCCACGCAGACGGGCAAGCAGGGCATCGCGCGGCTGCGCTTCATGGTGGCGATCTCCGACGCTAGCATCTTGGACTCCCTGCTGGCGACGGTCTCGCGCGTCCCGAGCGTCTACGACGCGCGCCGCATCATGCCCGGCGAGGGCTCCAACCAGATGAAACGGAGGGTATAGCGTGGCAGACGAGCAAGACCTGCGAGAGGGGCAGGGCGCGCATTCCGGCAAGCCCGGACGCGAAGACCAGATTCGCCAGTACGTCGTTGGCCCCATTCAGACCAACTGCTACGCCTATGTCTCTCAAGGACAGTGCATGGTGGTCGACCCCGGCTTCGCCGGCGACCAGATCGCTCAGGCGCTCGCCGACGTGGACGTCCGCCTTATCGTGTGCACGCACGGCCACGGGGACCATGTGGGCGGCGTGTCCGAGCTCAAGGCCGCCACGGGCGCGGAGTTTGTGATGAGCGCGGCCGACGTCGGCATCGCCCAGGACATGGACGGCAGCGGAAACCATCCGGGCGAGACGAAGCCGCCGCTTCCTGACCGCACCGTCGGCGAGGGCGACGTGCTCGAGGTTGGCACTGCTCGCTTTCGCGTGATCGAGACGCCCGGCCACACCGCCGGCGGGATCGTCTTGATTGGGGAGGGCTCGGCCAAGGGCGTCGCCTTCGTGGGAGACACGCTGTTTGCCGGCTCGTTTGGTCGCACCGACCTGCCAACTGGAAGCCCCGTCCAGATGGCGCACTCGCTCAAGCGCCTGGCACACGAGATCGACCCCTCGTCGATGGTGCTCTGCGGCCACGGGGCGAATACCATGATGAAGCGCGAGCTCGAAGAGAATCCCGGCCTTCAGAGCTAGGCTCTGCTATACTCTTCCAAGTTGCAAGGCGGATGCCCGAGTGGCGGAATTGGCAGACGCGACGGACTCAAAATCCGTTTCCCGCAAGGGAGTGTGGGTTCGACTCCCACCCCGGGCACCATTCTTTCTTGCAAGGCTCTTTCTTCTCGCCAGCGCGCGATTGCGTGGGCGAGATGTGAAGGCAGAGATGGGGCTTGCGCATCGTACGAATTCGCCCTATTCTGTCCTCTGTGTGATTATGAGAAGCGGAACCATGTTCTGAGGTTCCCACCTGAACGGCGCCTCTGGGCAGCTGTCTGGTAAGACAACGTGATATTCGCGGGGGCCGAGTGCCCTGTCTTCCCGGATGCTGCTTTGGCATTCGGGTTTTTCATGTGGCGCGAAGGCGCCACCGAGAGAGGAAGGTGTACAAGATAGCCAGAAACGATGGTCCTCGCATCAACGGGGAAATCACTTCCCGTACGTGCCGCCTGATTGGCGTCGACGGCTCTCAGCTGGGTCTATTTGGGGTGCGCGACGCACTGCGCATCGCCGAGGACCAGGGGCTCGACCTTGTGGAGATCGCCCCTAACGCCAACCCGCCGGTGTGCAAGGTGCTCGACTACAGCAAGTACAAGTACGAGCAGGATCGCAAGGCCAAGGCCGCTCGCAAGAACCAGGCCAAGGTCGAGATCAAGGAGATGAAGTTCCGCCCCAAGATCGACGTGGGCGATTACGAGACCAAGAAGGGCCACGTAATGCGCTTCCTCAAGAAGGGCGCGAAGGTCAAGATCACGATCATGTTCCGCGGTCGCGAGATGGCTCACCCCGAGCAGGGGCGCGTCGTTCTCGACAGGCTTGCCGAGGATCTCAAGCCCTACGCAACGGTTGAGCAGCAGCCGGTGATGGAGGGCCGCAACATGCATATGCTCGTCGCCCCGATCAAGGGCGCGTTTGACAACGTGCCGGACGGCGACGATGCGCCGAGCGATAAAAAGAAGAAGGAGAAGAAGTAGCATGCCTAAGATGAAGACGCACAAGGGGTCCGCCAAGCGTTTCCGCCGCACCGGCACTGGCAAGATCATGCGTGCGAAGGCTTTCAAGAGCCATATTCTGACCAAGAAGTCCCAGAAGCGCATCCGTGGCTTCCGCAAGGAGACCACGCTCGGCAAGGGCGACGTCAAGGTCGTTTCCCAGCGCATGGGCTCTAAGAACTAGGCGCGCAACGCGTCCCGGATTTTTCCAACGAGGAGTTGATTACATATGGCACGTGTTAAGCGCGCAATGGCTGGTCGCAAGAAGCGTCAGACCCTAGTCGAGCGCACCAAGGGTTATTACGGCACCTCTTCCCGCACCTTCCGTGGCATGAAGGAGCAGGCCCAGCACTCTGGCCAGTATCAGTACCGCGATCGCCGCAACAAGAAGCGCGACTTCCGCTCTCTGTGGATTCAGCGCATCAATGCCGCTGCCCGCATGAACGGCATGTCCTACAGCACCTTCATGCACGGCCTGAAGCTTGCCGGCGTCGAGCTTGACCGCAAGGTTCTCGCCGAGATCGCCTACAGCGACGAGCAGGCTTTCGCCGACCTCGCTGCCGTCTCCAAGAAGGCTCTCGAGGCTGCCGAGTAGGGTGGAGCCTCCAGGGATTCTTCTCGAATAGCTCTGCACGCACGCGCCCCGCTTTCTGCGGGGCGCTTTTTGTATCGCGGGAAGTGCCTGCTGCACCGCTGACGTAAGGCGCCGTCCCGCACAACCCAGCCATCGCATCCCGCACGACTGCCCGCTGCCAAGTTCCGCGACTTTTGCAGCATCAGAGGTCGCGCAAGTTGGCATGCCGAGCATCAGAGGTCGCGCAACTTGGCAATACGGGCATCAGAGGTCGCGCAACTTGGCAGACCCCAGCATCAGAGGTCGCGCAACCTGGCAGCGGGCAGTTGTGCGGGGCTGTCAAAGAAACGATCTTGACTGTTGTGTGGGTCAGCGCGAGTTGTTTCTGCTGCTCGCCGCATAGTGTGGGGCTTTTGGCTCGCTCGATGATCACCAGGCGAGAAGGGCTTCGAGAAACCGCAGGTAGAGAAATGGCACAGCGTGGATGGCATTCAAGGCGGTCCCACACAATGGGGGCAGCGGCCGGGACGAGTCGCCCGATTCCACACGACGCGACCTACGACCTGCGGGAATGTTGCTAGTCCTCGCACAACGCGCGGAGTCGATTCGGGGTCGGACCCGCACTATGGCGCAGAGGGCCTGGTCCGCCATGTTCTGCGACTTCTGATGCAGCAAAACTCGCGCAACCTAGCAGCGCGCCGACATGCGGAGCGGCGCAGAGGTGCGGCGATAAGCTGCGGCGGCTCTACTCGCCAAGGTGCGGGCGATGGGCCTCGCGAATCTCGTGCTCGCGCTTCTCCTCCTCGTCGAAGGCAGGGTCGCCAGGGGAGACGAGCTCGTCGTCGCCGGTTGCCGGGTCGTAGTGGTGGAGGAGCACCGGATCGAATAGATGCAGGTGATTCGCAAAGGCAAACGAAGCAATCAGAAGCACGATAAAGATGATGACGCGCGGGGCAAACTCAACTTGCGTCATCACGAGCGAGCCAATGCACAGAAGGCCGGTCCAGGCATACATTACGAGAACAGCCTGCTTCTGGTCGTAGCCCTCAGCCATCAGGCGATGATGGATGTGGCCGCGATCTGCCTGGCTCACCTTCACGTGGGCGCGCGTCCGACGGACGATGGCCGAGAACGTGTCAATGATGGGGATTCCGGCGATGACCAAAGGGACGATGATTGTCGTCAGTCCGGCGATTCTGGTAACGGAGAGAAGCGAGATGGTGCCCAGCGCAAATCCAAGCGTAAGCGATCCAGAGTCACCCATGAAAATCGATGCGGGATGGAAGTTGTAGCGAAGAAACCCCAGCGTAGAGCCCGAGACGGCGGCGGCAAGCGCGGCAGCGTCAAGCCTGCCCGCCCAGATGGAGAGGACGAACATGGTAGTGCTTGCGATGCCAGAAATTCCTGCGGCAAGCCCGTCGAGGCCGTCCACTAGGTTGATGATGTTCACATAGGCCACAAGGTAGATGACTGTCAGCGGGTAGGCGACCCATCCCAAGTTGATGTACTCGCCAGGAGAGAACGGGTTGACGATGACGCCAATCACAAGGCCGCTCGCCGCAGCGATGCACGCGGCGATAATCTGCCCTACGAGCTTCGCGTGCGGGGTGAGGGAGAACTTGTCGTCCAAAAGCCCAGTCAGAAATATCGCGACAAATGCCAATGCGAGTATCGAGTAATTAATCGTGAGGTGCGGAGAGGGGGAGAGGAGCACCGGCCAGCCGAAATTGTAGGTTCCAATAATGAGCACGACAAATGCGGCTGAGATTCCAGCGAATATTGCGATGCCGCCCATGCGCGGAGTTGGCTCTTTGTTCACGCGACGCGCGCTTGGGTAGTCAACTGAGCCAACATGAATGGCGAACTTTCTCGCGAGGGGAGTCGTCACAAGCGTAACGAGCAGCGCTATGGCAAACATGGCCAAATAAGAAAGCCAGTAGCTTCGCATGGCGACAGCAACCTCCCCTCAATCCAGCTAGCCCATCCTTCGGCATGATACAAGAAAGTAAATTATAAGGGATGTGCGGGGAAGCGTTTGAGTATATAGGGGCCACGCAATTGACCAACACATCTATCTTGCCTTGACCACGGCGCATGTCAAGACTGGTTTCGAGCAAACGGTTGCCCTACAGTGAGATTGCCGACCCCCTGCGGGACAAACTGGGTGAACCGACAAGCGTTATTAGGGAGTCCAAGATCTCGCGTCGAGACGGAAATCCTCCTTTGTTGAGGAAGCCGGAACGTGCGTTGAGGACACCCACCTTATGAGAGGTGGGTTCATTTTCGTATCCGCAGGGGGCGGCTTTGATTGATTTTGTCGCCTTTCAATCCATCGTTGACATCGGTTTCGAGAATTGCGACAATACCCTACGCGCGAACGCATGGGGATGTAGCTCAGCTGGGAGAGCGCTGCCTTCGCAAGGCAGAGGCCGAGGGTTCGAATCCCTTCATCTCCACCATGACCTGTCAGCGGACCGGGGTTCCTCGGTCCGCTTTTTTGTTATGCAGCGGCGTGGCGCATGGGTTTGCTCGGCGGCCAAGAAGGTCGACCCATCAGAGGCCGAAGTCCCTTTTGGGTACCCAGAACTGCGGCAAAGGTTTACAGTTGGCACCGTTAGGAGCGGGTCAAACGTATCGAGGTGCGGGTTGTCTTCCAACGAATACCTTACAGAGCGGGCCTATGAGTCGTGCGAGCTGTGCCCCCGCCATTGCGGGGCAGACAGGGCTTCCGGCAAGGTTGGCGTTTGCGGCTCGACCTCGCAGCCGCGCGTCGCGCGCTCGGCATTGCACTTCTGGGAGGAGCCTCCCATCTCGGGCGAGTCGGGCTCGGGCGCGATCTTCTTCACGGGATGCCCGCTCCGCTGCGTCTTCTGCCAGAATCACCGCATCTCGCAAGAAGGGTTCGGCCTTCCCGTGAGCACGGCGCGCATCGCCCAGATGATGCTCGAGCTCAAGGCGCAGGGAGCGCTCAACATTAATTTGGTGACGCCGCTCCACTTTGCCCCTCAGGTGCGCGAGGCCGTCCTTCTCGCCAAGGATGCTGGGCTTGACCTGCCCGTCGTTTGCAACACGTCCGGCTACGAGCTTCCCCAGGTCGTCTCCGCCATGGGCGACGTCGTCGACGTGTGGCTCCCAGACTTCAAGTACGCCTCGCCGAGCCTTGCTGGCAAGCTCTCTGGCGCGCCCGACTATCCCGACGTTGCGGCCGCCGCGCTCTCTCGGATGGTCGAGCAGGTCGGCGCGGCCGGCGGACGCGCCCTTGCGGATGACGGGCGCATGACGCGCGGAATCATCGTGCGCCACCTGGTCTTGCCTGGTCACGTCGACGATTCCTGCGCGGTTCTCGACCGCGTCTGGGACATTGCGGGAAACGGCGTGGACGTCTCGGTCATGAACCAGTACACCCCCAACGGCCGCTGCCGCGCTGCCGGCGGAGACCTTGCGCGCGCCGTCTCGGACGAGGAGTACGAGATCGTGCTTTGCCACGCCGACGACCTGGGCTTCGAGAACATTTGGTGGCAGGAAGGCGGCACCGTCTCAGAGAGCTTCGTGCCTGGATTCGACGCGACGGGTGTTGAGGGGCCCGAATTGGGTACGAGCGAAATAGGAGACTAGCGAAAAGCACAAGCAAGATTTCCGAGGGGCGCGCAGGCGTCCCGGGAGGAGATACGATGGCAGACCAGACACCCCTTTCTGACGAGGAGCGCGCCGAGCTCGAACAGCTGCGCGCAGAGAAGGCCAAGCGCGAGGAGGCCGCTCGAGCCGCTCAGGAGCGCGCCGAGCTCGAGCGCCTTAAGGCCGAGAAGGCCAAGTCCGCTGCTGAGCTTGAGGAGGAGCGTCGCATTGCCAAGCAGCGCGAACGCGGCCGCAAGCTCATGGAGCCGGACGACGACGATTTGAAGATGCCTCTTGGCCAGAAAATCGTTATCCTAGCGGTGGTCGCCATCGCGGTGGTTCTTTTCTTGATGACGCTCTTTGGGTAGTTCTAGCGGCCCTCTCAAGCGTGAAGCGCTCCGAGGGGGCTGCTTGTTAACAAAGGGGCCGTGCGGTCTTGGACGAGGCCAGGCCAAACGACCCTAGAGCTTTGGGGCCCTCGCCCCTGAAACGGGAGGATTTATGTCGCTCACCGATCGAACCAAGCCAACTGACGTCTCGCTCAACACTGACCTCTACGAAATCACGATGGCCCAGGGCTTTTGGGAGTCTGGTCTCGTGGATTACCAGGCGACCTTCAATGTGTTCTTCCGCGAGAATCCCTTTGACGGCGGCTATGCCGTCGCTTGCGGCATGGGGCAGATCCCCGATCTGGTGGAGAACTTCGTCTTCGAGGACGAGGACATCGACTACCTCGCGAGCCTCGACGCCCCCGGCGGCGGCCCCATGTTCAAGCGCGACTTCCTTGAATACCTGCGCGGCCATCACCTCGACCTGACCGTGCATGCCGTGAGGGAGGGCGACATCGTCTTCCCGCGCGAGCCCATGGTGCGCGTGCAGGGACCCCTCATCGACTGCCAGCTCATCGAGACGGCGCTTCTCAACCTCGTGAACTTCCAGACGCTCGTCGCAACCAAGACCGCGCGCGTGGTCAAGGCTGCCGAGGGGCATCCCGTCTCCGACTTCGGCCTGCGCCGCGCGCAGGGTCCTGACGGAGGGCTGGCCGTCGCCCGCGCCTCCTACATCGCTGGCGCCTCGTCCACGTCCAACGTGCTTGCGGGCAAGATCTATGGCATCCCCGTCTTTGGCACGCACGCCCATTCCTGGGTGATGGCGTTCCCGACCGAGCTCGAGGCCTTCCGCGCCTTCGCCAAGTCGAGCCCCAAGAACTGCGTGCTTTTGCTCGACACCTACGACGTGCACCAAGGCATCAAGAATGCAATTGTCGTCGCCAAGGAGATGGAGCAGCGCGGCGAGAGGCTCGCGGCAATCCGCATCGACTCCGGTGACCTCGCAAAGCTGACGAAAGAGACCCGCAAGGCCTTTGACGACGCCGGGCTTCCCTACGTGAAGATCTCTGCGTCAAACGACCTCGACGAGTACACCATCCAGTCTCTCTATGCCCAGGGCGCCCCTATCGACTCCTTCGGCGTGGGCACCAAGCTCGCCACCTGCGACCCTCAGCCGTCTCTTGGCGGCGTCTACAAGCTCTCGGCTACGCGAAAGTCTGCCGACGAGCCCTGGCGGCCCACGATGAAGCTTTCTGAGATGTCCTACAAGCGCACCATTCCTGGCGTCCAGCACGTCCTTCGCTACTACGACGCAAACGACTGCCCCGTGGGCGACATGATCATTGTGGACGACGTTGCTGCCTCGACGCCCGGAGATGTCGCCTACGTTGAGGACATCCTTGACGCATACACCACCTACGAGCTCAAGGGCACCCCGCGCGAGCTGCTCCATTGCTACGTGAAGGACGGCGTGCGCAACGGCGAGCCCGACACGATCGAGCAGGCGCGCGAGCGCTGCCACAACGCGATCATGCACCTCGACCCTGCCATCACGCGCTTCTTGAACCCGCAGGTCTATCCCGTGGGCCTGGAGAGCGGTCTTGTGCGCCTGCGCCACGACCTGGCCGCCGCAGAGCGCAAGCAGTCCAGCAGGGGCGGCGACTCCGAGTAGCAGCTCTGGCAGCTCTGGCCGACATGCCCGGACGGCGAAGGGGGCTCCCAAGTCCCTTCGAGGGCCCATTATTAGCATTCCTTGTTGCCGCCCCCCTGAGGGGGGCGGCTTCTTTTCTCGCTCTGCTACACTTCTTGCGTATGAGCGCGCGCAGCGCACGGATTGATTTTGCAGGAGGTTGGGGCTATGCCCGAGAAGATCGAAGAGCTTGTTCGCAATGCCATCGCGAGCGCCCAGGAAGCTGGGGATCTGCCGCAGTTTGAGGTCGACGATCTGGGCCTCGAGCGACCGGCTGATGCCAACAACGGCGACTGGACCTCTACGATCGCGCTGAAGTCGGCGCGCCTTGCTCACCGGTCGCCTCGCGCCATCGCGCAGTCAATCGTCGACCACATGGCGTCTGACCCCGCCGTCGAGCGCGTTGAGGTGGCAGGGCCCGGCTTTGTCAACTTCTACCTCTCCACTGCCGCCGGCAACCAGGTCTTCCGCACCATTCGCGAGCAGGGGCACGACTTTGGCCGCTCCAACATCGGAGGAGGCCAGAAGGTGCAGGTCGAGTTTGTCTCGGCCAACCCGGTGGGCCCCCTGCACATTGGCCATGGCCGCTGGGCGGCCCTTGGCGACTCGCTCTGCCGCGTGATGGAGCATGCCGGATACGACGTCGAGCGCGAGTACTACATCAATGACCACGGCAGCCAGATGGACGTCTTCGGAAACTCCGTTGCAGAGCGCTATCTGCAGCTTGCTCAGGTGATGCGGGATCGCGGCTGCTCGCTCGACGAGGCGGTCGCGGCTCTCCTCGACGACCGCAAGGCCTATGTCTCCGACGAGAAAGACGAGCATCCCGAGGCCCATCCGTTCATGGACGCCTTCAACGAGCACCTTGGAGGCAACGCCTACGGCGGCGACTACATCATCGACGTCGCGCGCCACTTCATGGAGTCCGACGGCGACCGCTGGGTCGAGGCAGACCCGAAGGAGCGCATGATGGAGTTCCGCGAGCGCGGCTACAAGCTGATGCTTGGCTCGATCAAGTCGACGCTCGACCAGTCCCGCTGCAAGTTCGATGTATGGTTCTCCGAGCGCACCCTCTACGAGAAGGGGGAGGATGGCACCTCGGCAGTCGATCGCGCCCTCGAGAAGCTCGACAAGATGGGATACCTCTACCGCGACGAGGACGGCGCCCTGTGGTTCCGCGCGACTGCGCTTGGCGACGACAAGGACCGCGTCCTTATCAAGACGAACGGCGAGTACACCTACTTCGCCTCCGACGTCGCCTACCACTGGAACAAGTTCCAGCGCGTCGATCACGTGATTGACATCTGGGGCGCCGACCACCACGGCTACATCCAGCGCGTCCAGTGCGCTTGCGAGGCGCTTGGCTATCCCAACCAGTTCGAGGTTCTCCTCGGCCAGCTCGTGAACCTGCTGCGCGATGGCGTGCCGGTGCGCATGTCCAAGCGCAAGGGCACCATGGTTCCCTACCAGGAGCTTCTCGACGAGGTCGGCACCGACGCAGCGCGCTACACGCTCATCTCGAAGTCGTCCAACCAGATGATCGACTTCGACATCGAGAAGGTGAAGAAGCAGGACAACACTAACCCCGTCTACTACGTACAGTACGCGCATGCGCGCATCTGCTCGATTCTGCGTCGCGGCGCGGGCGTGACGCTCGAGGAGGCGGGGAAGCTCGGCATGGACGCCGTGGCAGACCGTGCGATTGGCGCCGACTATGACCTTGCCCTTCTGACTGACCCTACCGAGACCACGCTTGCCCGCAAGCTCTCCGAATTCCCCGGCCTCATCGAGGGCTGCGCACGCGACCGCGCGCCATTCCGCCTGACCCACTATGCCGAGGAGCTTGCTGGGGACTTTCACTCGTTTTATACCGTCTGCCAGGTTCTGCCCAGCAAGGGCCGTCCGGTAGACGAGGGCCTCTCTCGCGCAAGGCTTGCTGCGTGCGACGCAACGCGCCGCGTGCTCGCCCTGGCTCTTGAGCTTTGCGGCGTCTCGGCTCCTCAGAGCATGTAAGACATTTTATCTTTCCGGCGGCATCCAACCGGACTCTAAGACGTACAGCCCAAGCTGTACAACAAAGTTTGATATTTTATGGCGCATTGTTTGGGATGTTTAGTAGGAGATAAAAACTTCCATCAATGCGCCATTCTTTTTCGCTTTTTCGCGCCCAATCACTTTCGAAAGCTTAGACTAGAAATAGCCTATTGAATTTAGGTAGCTTTTCCTCTTTCCGCACCTATGAGCCGATGCGGAAAGTGCTGAAAGTATCTGGAGGTGGGCTTGTGGATCTGCGTGAGTACATGTCTGTGAGACGAGCGTACAACGCCGTTCGTCAGGCTTTGCCGTCCGATAGCAGGATCACCTTCGAGGAATTTGCCATCCTCTGCCGGCTTGCTGCGGTGGGGGAGCCAGTTAAGACGTCCGCTATTGCCGAATACCAGCAGGCGCTTCGCCCAACAATGACGCATCGAACCAACCACCTTGTTACGGCTGGCCTCATCGAGCGGGGAGAGGGAGACGTCGACCGCAGGAACGTGGTCTGCAAGATTACCGAGAAGGGCAATGAGTTCGTCCAGTCGCTTTCAGCTCAGACGAGAGAGCAAATCCCTGCCGGTCAGCCCCTATCGCGCACTTCTCCAGAGCGCATAATGCGCTATGTCGATGCCATGGGGTCCGTCTTTATGAAGGCCGGCGACCTTGTCCTTTTGAGCCTGCTTTTGAACGAAGATGGCGACAACACGATCACCTCGCTGGTCGACTCGCTGGCACTGCTGCAGCCGACGGTCTCGATGTCCGTCAACGCCCTTGACTCCGAGGGGCTCGTTTCGCGCGCTCGCCAGGGGTCGCGCACGGTGGGCATTTC
>NZ_JBMNUX010000016.1:0-56245 GCF_050946515.1 Tractidigestivibacter sp. | reverse complement strand
GCGCACCGCCGCGCAGGGCGCGTCGCAAGTGCGCGAGGAAGAACTATACGCCCCTCGGCGCCCCGAGGGGGCGGGGAAGCGCGCCTCCACGGGACCTCCACAAACGGGGGGCGCGGGAGGGAAGGGGGCCCGGCCGGGCTGTCCCCGGCCGGGCCCCCGCACGGTCCCATCTTTTCTATGCGCCAGCTCGAACTATTCCGCACGACGCCTCGAGAAGCCTATCGCGCTCCCCCTCGTCGGGCGCCTCGGAGTAAACCCTCACAACCGAGTCCGCTCGTGACGGCCTCATGAGAACCCAGGAACCGTCTGAGAACGTGAGCCTCAAACCATCGGCATGGCTCACTTCTACAGGCTCCCTGCCAGCAACGCTCGCAGGGTTCAATCCCGGAAGAATGTTCCTGAACGCCTGGGTTGCCGCCGAATCTAGGCGTATATCTCTCCTCGTATAGCGCATGTGGCCGATTTTGTCCCCCATAGCGGTCACAAGCTCGCGTACGCCCTCCCCCTTCTGGGCGACAAGTTCCACCACGAGGAGTGCTACCAAGAGTCCGTCTCTCTCATGAAGATGCCCGGGGAACGACATGCCCCCGTACTCCTCGACGCCCATGACTACGTCGCCATCGAGCATCTCTCGATAAATCCGGGAGAACCCAACAGGAACGGTTGTGTACCCGCAATCAAGCCTCTCGGCCTGCCTCTGGATCCTTGCAGAGCAGGTGAGCGTTGTGACCACTCGCCCCTGCATGCCGCGATCTTCGACGACGTGCCCAAGAACAAGCGGAGAGAGCTCGTGTGGAAGCAGTATGTTGCCCTGCGCGTCGACAATTGCGGCTCTGTCACCATCGCAGTCAAGAAGAATGCCAAGATCTGAAGCCGTATCTAGTACCTCTTGTTCGCAATCATCCGCCCAAGGGTCTGCGGGCTCTGGATGAATGCCCCCGAAATCCTCCTTCTGATCCGCGTGAATCTCGGTGACAGAGCACCCGAGCGCCTCAAGAGCTTGCGAAAGGATCCCCGTCCCCGCGCCGTACATGGGGTCAACAACAACGGAAAGCCGCGCGTCCCTTATGGTCTTCACGTCAACGAGACTTACTAGGTTCTCGATGTAAGGCGAGACAAAATTCTCGACAGCAATCTCCCCGCGCTCGAAGCATGGCTCGGAGGATATCTCCTGCTCAACGGCGTCGAGGAAAATCCGGGACACCGGACCTCCGTCGGCCCCGCGAACAATGATTCCGCCATATTCGCACGAAAGCTCGCTTGCCGTAACCATAACAACGCCGATGGCGTTTTCACGTTTTGAGCAGGTCCACGCGGCAACGGGCGTAGGGCAAGGTCGGTCTGAAAGAATCGCGGTAAGCCCCTTTGAGGCCATGACCTCCGCAGCCGTACGCGCAAACTTTGCGGAGTTGTGCCGCGTGTCATAGCCAACAAACACAACTCCAGACGGACGCTCATGCTCCCACAAAGTCCCAAGCGCCGCTGCCACGCGAGAAACGTTTTCCTCGGAGAAGCCGGCATCGAAACGGGAGTGCCAGCCATCGCTGCCAAAGCGGATTATCTCGGCACGATTAGCCAAGGAGTGCGGCACCCCTCTCGCCAAGCTCCTCGCGGAATGCAACGGCAAGCTCAGGGTCGGAAAGCGCCATGCGCGCATTCGTTGCCGCCCAAGCCACGGGGGTACCGGTGTCGCATCCCTCATCGGGGTCAACAACCAGCGCGTACATATCCTCCTCAGCAAGCAGGCGCTCCATCGAGTCGGTCAGCTGGATCTCATTGCCGGCACCCGGGGTCTGCGTTGCGAGAAGATCCATAACTCGGTGGGAAAGAAGGTAGCGACCAACGATGAAAAGGTGCGACGGGGCGTCCTCAGGCTTGGGCTTTTCGACGAGACCGGAAATCTTCCAGACCGCGCCCTCGTTTTCACCGGTCGCATCAGTGCCAGGAAGCGACCCCACGCATTCTCCAGCGATGATGCCGTAGCGGCTTACCTGGTCGGCAGGCACGGGCGCGACCGCAATTACCGAAGCGCCATTGTGCTCGCGGGAAACCTGCTCCATTCGAACGCACATCTGACGATCCGGCACGAAGTAGTCACCAAGCAGCACAAAGAACGGCTCGTCCCCCACTGCCTCGGCGGCGCAATGCACGGCATGGCCAAGTCCGCGTGGCTCGTCTTGGTACACAAATGAGACGGGCAGCGATGCAGCCGCATGAACCTCGTCAGCCGCAGAGTCCTTGCCACGGCTGCGAAGCATGTTCTCGAAGTTCTCGTCAACGGAGAAATAGCGCTCGATCTCTGGCTTGTCATGCGAGTTCACAATAACGACCCCATCGACGCCCTCGGGCTCCAGCGCCTCCTCAACGACGTACTGAAGGATAGGCTTGTTCAGAACGGGGAGAAGCTCCTTGGGCATACACCTAGTGGCGGGAAGAAATCGTGTTCCAAGTCCTGCAGCAGGGATGATTGCCTTCATTTTCCTCTTGTTCCCTTCGTTCAGGCCCCGTAGGGCTAACCCATTTTTCCAACAATACGCTCTAATTGCGTAGAGGTACGAACAAATAATACGCTCAGAGATCCCAGAGGCACTTATTCAGGAATCTCAATGCCTTGATTGCTGAGATACCTGATCAGGCGATTAAGCGTGTCCTCGGAAAGGACGTGCTCCATAAGGCATGCCTCGGCATCGGCGCGCTCGTCCTCAACCCCAAGCGTCGTCTCGAGAAAAGCCCTAAGCGCACGGTGCGAACGCCAGACCGTACGCGCATAGGCACGACCACTCTCCGTAAGCGTCACTCGCCCATAGCGACTCTGGTTGACCATCCCCTCTTCCTTCAGAAGGGAAATGGCCTTGTTGACGCTCGCCTTCGACACATTAAGCTGCTCAGCAACGTCAACGGACCTGACCCCCTCGCCGTCGCCCTGAGCAAGAGAGAGGCGATATATGGATTCGAGGTAATCCTCACCTGCGCGCGTAAGCGCATGCCCCTCCGGCATCACTGAGCTCGTTGAAGAAGCCATACTTATATCCCCCTGTACAAAACTGCCACGCAGCATCAGCCGCTCGTCACAAGCGGCAACTAACCGCTGCTTCATTATTCCCAATGGTCTTACATCGAGAACAGTCTATTCGTTAGAAGAGCCTGACCCATCCGCAGGCGAGGAGACACTTGTCCCTCCCCCAGATTGGGAGCCAGATCCCGAGGAGCTCGGCGCAGTCGTCTGTGTCTGGGATACGGGCACGGAGACATTCTGCTGGCTTGAGCTGGGCGGCGTGCCAGCTTGGTCCGAGCTAGACGTTCCGGTAGCGTCCGTGGTAGTCGAGCTGCCGCTGGATGATGCCGACGTATCGTCAGACGTGCTCTCGGTCGTGCTTGTTTGGCTATCCGTCGAGCTTTCGTCTGTCGAAGACGTAGTGCTCTCGTCGGTATAGCCATAGGTATCGACGTTGAAGGTAGAGGGATCTCCGCCCTCGTCAATCACTTTCATCATTTCAGAAAGGGCGTCCCAATCGGCGACAACGTAGGCAACCCCATCAACCGTTTGGGGGCTAGAGGGCACATAGGCAGTGTAGATATCGTTCTCCGTGTCCATGCCCTCCATCTCGGAGGCAAGGGAGACGATCTCGGACACCGAGAGGTCGGTCGTGATAACGTCGGCCGTCGCATCGACCAAGCTCACAATAGTCGCGGGGTCATCAGTCGCAAGTATCTGGTTGAGCATGGCCTTGATAAATGTGCGCTGATGCCGCATGCGCGTGTAGTCCCCGTCCTCAAAATGACGGCAGCGGCAATAGAAGAGAGCCTGGGCCCCGTTCAGCGTTTGAACGCCAGGCTGCAGCTCGGTGACATCGTCAAAGTTCTCGTCATCGTACATGTAGGTGTCAACGTCAACGGTGACGCCGCCCAGGGCGTCAGTGAGCGTTGCCAAGCCATCGAAAGAAATCTCTGCGTAGTGAGAAATTTCTACTCCGCACTTCTCGCTCACGATTTGGACCATGCCGGCGGCACCATCATAGGTATGCACGCCGTTAATCTTCATCGTGGTACCTTTCCATTCCACCATTGTGTCTCGGGGAATGGATAGAAGCGTCACGCGCTTGTTGGGAGGGTCGATGCGGGCGAGGATGATGGTGTCGGCTCGATAATTGGTTTCTCCGGGGCGACCATCGGTGCCGAGGAGCAGCACGTAATAGGGGTCGCTCGGCTCCGTAGTATCGGCGAGGCTATTTTCGAGGTCCTCTGTGATTACCTGAGAGTTGTTCATTCGCGTCTGAACGTTGTTGACCCAATAGGCAAATGCAGCCCCGCCCCCAACGAGCACGAGCGCCAAGACGATGATGACGGTCCGGATAATTGCAGAGCGACGGCTCCGTCGGCGGCGCTTTTTGCTGTAGAGGCCTGCGCTTGAGCGGCTGAACTCGTCCGCTGACGACTCGTCCTCGGCAGGTTCCTCCTCAGGCAAATCAGATTGCCTCATGTGCTTGCTCATTGGGACTCCGTTCACCAGACGCGGACTTAATCCGCGAGCGCGGCCTCCTCATCGGGCACGATATCGCGCTCAGCGTGAGCCCCCAGGGAGACGAGCTTTTCGACAAAGTTCTCGTAGCCGCGATCAATGTGATGAATGGCCGAAACGGTAGTGATTCCGTCGGCAACAAGACCAGCCATCACAAGGGCCGCACCGCCCCTGAGGTCAGGCGACTTTACCTGCGCGCTCGAGAAGGACGGAACGCCATGGACAATTGCATGGTGCCCTTCAATCGAGATGTCTGCTCCCATGCGCTGGAGTTCGCTGGCGAACATAAAGCGGTTCTCAAAGATGTTCTCCGTTATGACGCACGAACCCTTTGCAAGGGCGAGAAGGCACATGGTTTGCGCCTGCATGTCTGTTGGAAAGCCCGGGAAGGGCAGCGTCTGAATGTCGGTCGGAATAATGGGGCCCTCGCGCCACACTGTGCATTCGTGATTTCCGCGCTCTACCGAAAGGCCCATCTTCTCGAACTTCTTGAGGACAAGACCGAGATGAATCGGCTCAAAACCATGCACGGTAACGGGGTTGCCCACAAGACCGCCGATGGCGAGGAACGTGCCGGCCTCGATACGGTCACCGACAACGGAATAGGTAACTGGATGAAGGCTCTCTTTTACGCCCTCAATTTCAATGACAGGGGATCCGGCTCCGCGAATTTTTGCGCCCATCTCGTTGAGCATGTTCGCCAGGTCAACAATCTCTGGCTCGCGAGCGGCGTTATCGATAATCGTAGTCCCCTTGGCATACACAGAGGCCATCATGAGGTTCTCGGTGGCGCCTACGCTTGCAAAGGCAAGCGTTACCGTATCGCCAATAATGCCATGCGGTGTACTTGCGTGAATATTGCCGTGATTGATTTCAAACTCAACACCTAGGGCCTCAAGACCTTGGATATGCATATCGATCTTACGGGCTCCGATATCGCAGCCACCGGGCATGGCCACAACGGCCTTGCCAAAGCGCGAGATGAGAGGGCCCATCACGGCAGTAGAGGCGCGCATCTGGACAACAAGCTCGTAGGGAGTCTCCCACTTATCGACATTTGAAGTATCGATCCTAAGCGTATGCTTGTCGACTACCTCAACCGTAGCGCCAAGGCGCTTGAGCACCTTGCCCATGACGTGGACGTCGGAGATATTGGGGACGTTTTTCAGCGTGGTTACCCCAGGCGCCATGATTGTGGCTGCCATAAGTTTGAGCGCAGAGTTCTTTGCACCCTCAACCGTTACTTCGCCTGTGATAGGGTGCCCACCTTCGACCTTTATGACGTCCATGTTCCTCCGCTAGGCCAAGGCGGGCTTGAACCCGCCTTTAGCTTTGATTAACCTGCTTCAAAAGCAGATTACACCACTTGACCTTGTCCTCCCAATACTTGCGGCGGCCATCCTTCTCGGAAAGCTCATTGAGCTTGTCGAGGGCCTTGTCGCGAGTCTCGCGCACGACATCAGGCTCGATATCATCGACCCTGCGCGCGTGGTCAGCCAAGATAATAACGCCACTTGGGTTAATCTCAGCATATCCACCCGAAATCACAACACCCGCGACACCTCCGCCATCTTCTTCGCGAAGATTCAGACGGACAACGCCGTCGCCAAGAGAGCAGATCTCGGATGCGTGACCAGGGTAAACGCCCAGCTCACCGGTATGGGTTACAAGAACGAGGCTCGCGACAGGCCCCTCATAAAGGAGCCTGTCCGGGCGTACGAACTGACAGTTAAGCTCTGCCATGCGTTTCTTCCTAGCTCTCGAACTTCTCGTCCGTGTCCTTCTTCATCTGGGCAGCGCGACGGCGAACGTCGTCGATGCCAGCAGCAAAGCGGAACGCCTGCTCGGGCAGGTCATCGCACTTACCGTCGATAATCTCGCCAAACGAGCGAACCGTCTCCTCGACGGTGCAGTAAACACCGGGGTTGCCCGTGAACTTCTGGGCAACGTGGAAGTTTTGGGACAAGAACTGCTGAATCTTACGCGCACGAGAGACCGTGAGCTGCTGCTCCTCGGAAAGCTCGTCCATACCAAGAATGGCAATGATGTCCTGAAGGTCGGAGTATTCCTGCAGGATCTCCTGCACGGCCACGGCCACGCGGTAGTGCTCCTCGCCAACGACCTCGGGGTCAAGGGCGGAGCTGGAGCTCGCCAGAGGGTCCACGGCCGGGTAGATTCCCAGCTCGGTGATGGAACGGGACAGTACCGTCATTGCGTCCAGGTGCGTGAACGTAGTCGCAGGAGCAGGGTCGGTAAGGTCGTCGGCGGGGACGTAGACGGCCTGCACCGAGGTGATGGAGCCCTCCTTGGTGGAGGTAATGCGCTCCTGCAGCTCGCCCATCTCAGTAGCCAGCGTAGGCTGGTAACCAACGGCAGATGGCATACGACCAAGCAATGCGGAAACCTCGGAGCCGGCCTGGGAGAAGCGGAAGATGTTGTCGATGAACAGCAGGACGTCCTGACCCTGATCGCGGAAGTACTCCGCGGTCGTCAGGCCCGCAAGGGCGACACGCATACGTGCTCCAGGCGGCTCGTTCATCTGGCCGTAGACCAAGCAGGTCTTGTTGATGACGCCAGACTCGGTCATCTCAAGATAGAGGTCGGTTCCCTCACGGGTACGCTCGCCAACGCCCGTGAACACCGAGGTACCGCCATGTTCCTGAGCCAAGTTGTTGATGAGCTCCTGAATCAGAACGGTCTTGCCGACGCCTGCTCCGCCAAACAGACCAGTCTTGCCACCACGAACATAGGGCTCGAGAAGATCGATGGCCTTGATGCCCGTCTCGAAGATCTCGGTCTTAGTGGTGAGCTCGTCGAACGCCGGAGCGGGATGGTGGATTGGGTAGTAGAGCACGTCGTCAGGAATGGGCTTGCCGTCTACGGGCTGACCCATAACGTTCCACACGCGACCAAGCGTGGAGGGACCGACGGGCATCATCATGGGCTTGCCCGTGTCCTTGACGCGCAAACCGCGCTGCAGACCGTCAGTAGAAGACATGGCCACGGTACGGACAACGTCGCCCGGAAGCTGAGCCTCAACCTCAAGTACCGTATTCACGTGCCCGATGGGAGTGTCATCGTCGACAATCAATGCCGTATAGATGCCTGGCACCTGATCATCAAACTTGACGTCGACGACAGGACCGACAATACGGGTGATATGACCGATGCCGACGCTCTTGTTGAGCTTGTTGAACGCTGCCTCCTCGAGGGCGGAGCGATTCTCTTCGGTGGTTTCTGCCATTAGTTCTCCTCCAATGCGGATGCACCGCCGATAATCTCGGTCAGCTCGGTGGTGATGGCGCCCTGGCGCTCTCGGTTGTAGGTGCGGCTGAGAGACGACAGAACCTCCTTCGCGTTGTCAGTGGCCGACTGCATTGCGCGACGCCTGGCGCCATGCTCTGCAGCGGCTGAATCCAGCAGCGCGTGGAAGATGACCGTCCTGATGTAGGCCGGGATCAGATAACCAAGGACCTCCTGCGCAGAGGGCTCAAACGTATAGTCGGGGTAAAGCGTGTGTCCGACTGCCGACAGAGCCTCTGGGGTGCGAGGCTGGTTAGGCATCATAAGGTCTTGCGTGAGCGGAAGGAGCTGCTCGGCGACCATCGTTTGATCAACACGGTTCTTCGCATGCCAGTAAAGAATCTCAACGCGATCAAAGCGGTGCTGGGAGTAGCCATCCATCACGTAAGATGCGATGCGCTCAGCCTCATCCTGCGTGGGCTCAGAGGAAATGCCCACAAACGACATCGCCGGACGGTGCTTGCGATAGCTGAAGTACTCCGTAGGCTTTCGTCCGCAGGTAATAACCTCGGACGCAATGCCCTTCTTCTCGAGCTCAGCAGCTTGGCGCTCAACCTCGCGCTCAGGCGTCAGATTGAAGCCGCCGGCAAGACCGCGGTCAGAGGCGATGAGAATGAACAGGACGTTCTTCTCGGTCAAATGCTTTTGAAGCAGCGGCTGGCTGTCATCAAAGCCGGCGGAAGCAACGTTTGCGAGCATGTGCGTGATTGCATCCTTGTATGGCGTTGCCTCTTCGGCTCTACGTAGCGCCCTGCGAATCCTCGCCGTGGAGATCATCTCCATGGTTCGAGTTATCTGCATGGTGCTCTTGATGGAGCTCATGCGCCGCTGTATCTCACGAAGATTGGCCATCTATTACTTCTCCTGGCCCTTGTTCGTCGTTTCGGCGTCATCGCTCGTGACATTCTCGGAGGCCTTGGTCACGTCGGTGGCCTTAGCCTTGTTAGGATGCTCAAGGAGGAACTGCTCCTTGAAGTGAGCGATATGCGTGCGCAGGCGAGTTGACTGATCGTCGTCAATCTTGCCGTTCAGCACAGACGCTCGAAGCTGCGGATGGTTATTCGACATGTACTTCGACAGACCATCGCGGAACAGAGCCACGTGGTCGATGTCGACGTCGTCGAGGAAGCCCTCCTTGCCCGCGAAGATTGCGATGATCTCGTCGGGAGCCGCGATGGCGGAGTAACGACCCTGCTTCAGAAGCTCCATCATGTGCGCGCCGTGATTCAGCTGATACTGAGTCGTGGCGTCAAGGTCAGAGCCAAACTGAGCAAACGCCTGCTTGTCGCGGTAGCTTGCCAAGTCAAGGCGCAGCGTGCCAGCGACCTGCTTCATGGCCTTGTACTGCGCGTCGCCGCCAACGCGGGAAACAGAGATGCCCACGTCGACTGCAGGGCGCTGACCCTGGAAGAAGAGGCTAGTCTGCAGGTAAATCTGACCGTCGGTGATGGAAATGACGTTCGTCGGAATGTAGGCGGAAACGTCGCCTTCCTGCGTCTCGATGATGGGGAGAGCCGTCAACGAACCGGCGCCGTTCTCGTCGGAAAGCTTGCAGGCACGCTCGAGAAGGCGAGAGTGCAGGTAGAAGATGTCGCCAGGATAGGCTTCGCGTCCAGGCGGACGGTGAAGCGTAAGCGACATCTGACGATAGGCAACTGCCTGCTTGGACAGGTCGTCGTAAACGACAAGCACGTGACCGCCGGGGTGATCCTTGTCGGCAGGGTTGCCGTTTGCGTCGTTGTACATGAAGTACTCGCCAATTGCCGCGCCAGCCATAGGAGCGATGTACTGCATAGGAGCAGAATCGGCAGCCGTAGCAGCAACGATGACGGTCTTGTCCAAGACGCCGTGGCGTGCAAGCGACTCCTTGATGGCTGCAACCGTGGAGGCCTTCTGTCCAATGGCCACGTAGATGCAGATCATGTCGGTATCGCGCTGGTTGATGATGGTGTCGATTGCAATGGCCGTCTTGCCGGTCTTGCGGTCGCCAATGATGAGCTCACGCTGGCCACGGCCAATTGGCACCATTGCATCAATGGCGAGAAGACCGGTAAGAACCGGCTCGCAAACAGGCTGGCGCTCCATAATGCCAGGGGCCTTGAACTCGATGGGCCGGCGATGCGTGGTATTGATGGGACCAAGGCCGTCAATGGGCTGTCCCAAGGGGTTCACCACACGACCGAGCATGGCATGACCGGTGGGGATATCCATAACGTGACCGGTGGTACGGCATTCGTCACCCTCGCTGATGGAGTCGACGTCGCCAAACAGAACTGCGCCGACGCGGTCCTCCTCAAGGTTCTGGGCAAGACCGTAGACGCTTCTGCCCGTAGCAGAGCTCGTAAACTGAAGCAGCTCGCCGGACATAGCGGACTTCAGGCCGGAAACATACGCAATGCCGTCGCCGACCTGCGTGACTACGGACGCCTCCTGCTGGTCAACCGTTGCGTTGATTGCAGCGAGCTCCTTGCGCAGCGTTTTCATAATGCGCTCAGAGCTAATAGGGGTGCCGTCAATCTGAGGCGTAGTGCTATCTGCCATTAGTCATCACCTCCGATGAAACTAGCCGAGAGGGTCTTACGAATGTTGGCAAGTTGCGCGCGAACCGAAGCGTCGTAGCGACGGCCTCGGGCTTCAATCACAATGCCACCAATAATCTTGGGATCGATGCGTTCGACAAGGTAGATGGGCGCATCAAGCTGCTCGGTCATAGCGGTGCGGACTTCGTTTCGAAGTTCATCGTCCATGGGAACGGCGGTTGTAACCGTTACCGAGATGGTGGTGTCTTCGGAGTCGAGGATGGCCTTGTAACGACGTGCGACGTCGTTGATAAGGTCGGTGTCCTCCTCCGCCTGCATGGTTGCAAGCGTCTCGAGAACCTCCGGAGAGAACTTCTTGGCATGCTGCCACTGAACGAGGTCGGCATTGGCCCTGCCCTCGCTTCGAGCCGCCTCGATGAGCGCACGGGCGTAGGCCTCAACCTTGTCCTCGTGGTCCATCTTACTTGTCATCTGTAGAGCTCACTTCCGCGAGGTACTTCTCGGCAAGCTTGCGCTGCTGCTCAACGGTAAGGTCATTGCCGATGATCTTGCTGGCAATCTCAACCGAGAGGTCAACGACAGAGCTGGAGAGCTCGATCATTGCCTTCTTGCGCTCGGAGTCGACAGCCCCATGTGCCTTGGTGATGATGTCAGAAGCCTCAGACTGGGCCTTTGCAAGAATCTGCGAGCGCTCCTCCTCGGCCTCCTTCTTTGCCTTAGAGATAATCTCCTCGGCCTGGCGGTTGGCGTCGACAATCTTCTGCTCGTAGGCAGACTCTTCCTCAGCAGCCTTCATCTTGGACTTCTCGGCAGAGTCGAGATCATCCTGGATCTTCTGCTGACGCTTCTCCATCATTCCGAGCACCTGAGGCCACGCGAACTTGGCCATGATGAACCAGATGACGAGGAACGCGATAAGCGCGGGGATGAACTCCGCAGGCTTTGGAATCAGGAGGTCAGCGCCACTCGGAGAGTCGGCGAGGGCAACAGCGGGCGTTGCGAACGCGCCGACGATGGCGAGCCCCGCAACCGCTGCGCTATGTGTGCGCCCTTTAGTGTTCCTGTTCATACTTCCTCCTACCTTGCGGTTCCGTCGTTATCAATCGCTGCGTTAAGCGATCAGCGTGACGACGAAGCCGATCAGGGCAAGAGCCTCGACGAATGCGGACGCCAGAATGAAGACCGTGAACAGACGACCCTGAACCTCGGGCTGACGTGCCATAGACGTGGTAGCGCCGTATGCGGCAAGGCCGATGCCAATAGCAGCGCCGATAACACCGAGACCATAACCGATGACTCCCACAATTCCTCCTTTGTCGCTCGCCCTTTCATCTGTTTGCTTGGGCGATTTTTATATCCGTGCTATGCAAGAGGCGGGATGGGATGCCCGCCGGGTTGCCCCTTGTTACTCGTCCTGCTCGACGAGCTGGATGTAGACGGCCGAGAGCAGCGTGAAGACGTAGGCCTGGATGACAGCAACCAGGATCTCGACCAGATAGATGACAATCAGGATAAGCACCCAGAAGATCGAGCCAGCCGCGCTACCAAGCGCCGCGGCAGAGAAGCCCTGCAGCAGCGGCTCAAAGAAGAGCGAGGCGAGGATGGCGAAGGTGCCCATGACGACGTGGCCGGCGAACATGTTGCAGAAGAGTCGGACGGCCAGCGTAATCAGGCGAAGGAACGTAGAGAAGAGCTCGATGATCCAGACCATGACGCGCATCGGCATCGCGAGACCGGCGGGCGCGAGGCTTGCGAGGTAGCCGCCCAGACCCTTTCTCTTGATGCCAACGGCAATGAAGTAGACGAACGAGCAGAGGGCAAGCGCCGCGGTTACGCCAATAGTGCCGGTGCCCGGATGGCAGCCGGGGATGATGCCCACGATGTTGTTAAAGAGAATGAAGAAGAACAGCGTGGCAATGAACGGGAAGTGCTTCTTCCACGTATCGCCGAGAATCGACTTGCACATGTCGTCGCGCGCAAACTCAACGAGCGACTCGACGCCATTGACAAAGAACCCCTTCGGAACAAGGCTTTCGGACTGCTTCTTCTTAAAGACGAACATCACGATAAGAAGAAGCGCGATGGCGACAAGCATCCAGAAGATGTATTGGGTGAGACCAACATTGGTGTCGCCAACAATGGCGTGGGATAGAAAGCTGTTAAGCAGCTCATCCATCGCGTCAGGTAGCTTGGAAAGCGCGTCCAATTTTGTCCTTCCTTTCCCGCAACACAGTCTTGCACGGCCTCAAACGCTTGGAGAGTGCGCTCGGAGCCGCAGCAGCGGGCCTCATTCTACCATCGGGAAAGTGTTACCCACTTTCCACGAACCTCTATCAGATTGGCAAAGCGTTGTCCAATTATTGTAACTGGCGCTCTCCGCAAACCCAATAAGGCAGAACGCATAGTAGCACGTTAGATTGTGGGCTCTACGAAAACGTTCCAAAAATATGAACCTTGTTCAAAAACTGACCAGACCTCAAAAGAAAACTCCATCAATTATCAGCGTATTTGTTAGGTGCGAGACTTCTTCCACGCTAAAAAACCGCTCACCGAAACGCTCACGAGAAGCGTAATTGACGAGGACGTCCCAAAAGCAAGAACCGCAGAGGGGTCCTTTCTCGAAACCGCAGCGATGGCAAGGGTAAGGACGAGAAACGACACCAGAACGCATCCCGCCCCCGCCGCCATGGGTGCCTCGTTTTTTCTGCTCGCGCGCGCAAGAACAATAAAGAAGGGGACCGACGCCGCAAGGCCAAAGCACGCGCCTATGACAACCCAAAGATCCATGTGCCGTGACGCCCCCTCTCTTCCGTCGAGCGACAAAAAAAGAGAGCCCGCGGCCAGTCAGTCGGCCGCGGGCCCGAAAAAAACATGCTGCGCTATTTCGTACCGTAGATGCGGTCGCCGGCATCTCCCAGACCAGGCAGGATATAGGCATCCTCGTTCAGGCAACGGTCAACCGAGCAGGTATAGAGGCGCACGTCCTTGTCGTAGTCGAGAACCGCCTTAACGCCCTCGGGGCAAGAGACGATCGTGAGGCAGCGAATGTCCTTCACGCCCGCCTCGCGCAGAAACTGGATGGCCGCCGTAAGGGAGCCGCCGGTGGCGAGCATGGGGTCAACCACGAGGCAGGTACGGTTCTCGATGTCGGGCGGGAACTTGCAATAGTACTGGTGAGGAACGTGAGTCTCGGGGTCGCGATACATGCCAACGTGACCGACGCGGGCGGAAGGAACAAGGGTCAGGATGCCGTCAACCATACCAAGACCCGCGCGAAGAATCGGGATGATGGCAACCTTCTTGCCGGCGATACGCTTGCAGGTCGTGACCTCGAGCGGAGTCTCAACCCGAACGTCCTCGAGCGGGAAGTCACGCATGGCCTCATAGCCTTCGAAGATGGCAAGCTCGGTCACAAGCTCACGGAACTGCTTTGTTCCCGTATTCTTGTCTCGCAGAATGCTGAGCTTGTGCTGGACCAGAGGATGGTCCACAACCGTCAGTCTGCTCTCGTCGTAATCGGCCATGTGCTTCCCTTCCTTGTCGTAAGACGTTCTGTGGCAATGCCGCCGCAAGTACTTTACAGCTCAGGATAGAGCGGGTGGGCGTCAAGAAGCTCTTTTACTTCACCGGCAACGAGGTCGAGCGTCGAGCTGCTGTCGATATGGGTGACGACGTCGCCAATCAGCTGGCCAATCCGCTCGCACTCAGGCTCGGTGAAGCCACGCGTCGTAGCCGCTGCGGAGCCAACGCGGATGCCGCTTGTCACGAACGGCGAGCGGGTCTCGCCGGGAATCGTGTTCTTGTTGACCGTAATGCCCACCTTTTCAAGGGCCTGCTCGGCATCGCGACCAGTAACGTCGCCTGCGGGGGTAAGGTCAACAAGCAGCAGATGGTTATCGGTGCCGCCAGTAACGAGGCGAAGACCGCGTGACTGCATGCCGCGACCGAGCGCCTTTGCGTTGGCCAGGATGTTGTCTGTGTATGTAGCGAACGAAGGCTGCAGCGCCTCGCCAAAAGCAACTGCCTTGCCAGCGATAACATGCTCGAGGGGACCGCCCTGGGTGCCGGGGAACACCGAAGAATTGATCTTCTTCGAGACGGCAGGGTCATTGCAGAGAATGATGCCGCCGCGAGGTCCGCGCAGGGTCTTATGGGTGGTAGAGGTGACGACGTCGGCGTAGGGAACGGGAGAAGGATGACGGCCCGTGGCAACAAGACCGGCGATGTGCGCCATGTCGACCATCAGAACGGCGCCGTTGTCGTGCGCAATCTGCGCAAAGCGCTCGAAATCGATGACGCGAGGATATGCCGAGGCGCCAGCAATGATAAGCGTGGGCTTGTACTTCTCGGCCTTGGCAGCCACGTCGTCGAAGTCGATGCGCTCGGTCTGGGGGTCAAGGCCGTAAGAGACCACGTTGTAGAGCTTGCCTGAGAAGTTGGCGGGCGAGCCATGCGTAAGGTGGCCACCGTTGTCGAGCGACATGCCCATGATGGTGTCGCCAGGCTTGCAGAAAGCGGCGATGGCAGCGTAGTTGGCCTGCGCGCCAGAGTGAGGCTGTACGTTTGCATAGCCTGCGGAGAAGAGCTTCTTCACCCGCTCCCGCGCGAGGTTCTCCACCTCGTCCACTGCCCAGCAGCCACCGTAATAACGCTTCCCGGGAAGACCCTCGGCGTACTTATTGGTAAGCGGCGAGCCCACGGCCTCCATTACGGCAAGCGAGACAAAGTTCTCGGACGCGATAAGCTCGATGGAACCGCGTTGGCGACCAAGCTCATCTTTGATTGCAGAGGCAACTTCTGGATCAGACGCGCTCAAGTGCTCGAGGTACATGGTGTCCTCCTCATGGTTGGGCAGCCTCGGGGGAGATCCGCCGCAGCGGGACCCCACCCGCCAATAGGCACAGTACATACACGTCGGAACCCGCGGGCTCCGAAAAGCTACGGTTATACGCACACGCAGGAGCGCCGCCGCAAGAAGCGACGCAGCTTACAGACAAGAGGTTAGCACGCACCCCTTGAGACCCTATGAAAACTAACAGGCGCGCAGCAAAATGGCAATCTTTCAGAAGCGTATGACATGCTTGTGGGGTGCCTGCAGGATATGCGCAACCGTCACGTCAGGAGCTGGCTGCTATTCGAGCGACGAGAAAACTTCGCCGGCAGAAAGGGCTCCTTCGCGAAGGATTTTCGGCTCTCGAGAAGTACAGTCCACAATCGTCGATGCCGTGCCGCATGGGGTTTGCCCCCCATCGAGCACGAGGTCCGCGGCGTCTACAATGCCTTGCTCTAGCATTGCGCCAGAGGTTGCCGCAGGAGCGCCATGCGAGTTGGCACTCGTCTGCGCAAGCGGACCGACCTCGCGCGTAAGCTCGCGAGCGAGCACAGAGTCAGGACAGCGCAGGGCGACGGTCCCGGAGGGCGCGCGATACTCGGCGGGAATCTTGTCCGACGCCTTCACGACAAGCGTGAGCGCTCCTGGCCAGAAGCGCCGCGCCAGCTCTTGGGCCCATTTGGGAACGCCCGTCGCGTAGACCATCAAATCGGCAACATCTGCCACAAAAAGCGGAAGCGTCTGAGAGAAGTCGCGCTTCTTTATTTGAAAAATGCGCCGATGGGCGGGGTTCTGGGGCGTCGCCGCGCAGGCAAGCCCATAAACGGAGTCGGTGGGAAGAACGAGCACGCCTTCCGTGCGCAGTACCTGAGCGCCTCTTGCAACAGCTTCTGCGCTCGGGCGCTGCTGGCTGACGGCTAGGACCTCTCCCATAACTCCCCCATCATCACTCGTGGATGGCGACAAGGACGCGTGGACGGTGCGTAAGGTCTTCTCGGACCTCGACGGACTTCCAGCCGCCCTGCTCGCGCACCAAGCCGGCGGCTGCATCGAGGTGGCCCTCAAAAAGTTCGCAGCAGAGCATGCCGCCCGGCGCCAAAGCAGCGGGCGCAAGCTCGAGGATGCGACGGAATACGTCGAGACCGTCGGGACCTCCGTCAAGCGCGAGCTCTGGCTCGTGGTCCTTGACCTCCGCAGGGACTTCGTTTTTCAGCACGTCAGTAGGGATGTAGGGCGGATTGGACACGAGCACCGAGAATGTCCCCATAAGCTTTGGGTCAACGCCAGAAGCAAGGTCGCACTCGACGATTGAAACTGCGTGCTGCAAGTTCAGAGCATCGCGGTTGCGGGTAGCGAGCTTGATGGCATCGGGCGACAGGTCCGTGGCCACCACGCGCGTCCCCGGTCGCTCACTTGCCAGCGACAGCGCGATGCAGCCTGTTCCCGTTCCAATCTCAAGCACGCGGCATCCCTCGGGAACGACAACGACGGTTTTTGTGGGCTGATCGACCTCTTCGCTTGCCAAAGAGGAGGTGTGCTCTTCGGACGGCTGTTCTTTCTCCTCAGAAGTGACCGCCTGATTGGACTCTGGCGACGGCTCGGCTGCAACCTGCTCCTTGACTGCGGGGAACGTCAGCGTTGCCATGTCGACGCCCTCCAAAGCCGCATCCACAAGGATTTCCGTCTCGGGACGCGGGATGAGGACGCCTTTCTCGCAGCGAAGCACGATGTGACGAAAGGGCATCTCGCCCGTAACGTATTGCAATGGCTCGCCATTGCCGCGGCGTGCAACGCCGTCGTGCATGAGGGCGAGCTCTTCTTTGTTAAGCGGCTGGTCAAAGTTCATGTACAGCTGCACGCGCGTGAGGCCGGTGGCATTGGAGAGCAGCCACTCCGCAGAGAGGCGCGGATGCTCGTCGCCCTTGCGCTCAAGATAGCCCACGGTCCAGTTGAGTATGCGGCGAATGGTCCAGGGCTCAGTCTTCTGTTGTACGGAGGTTTGCTGGGGCACGCGAGCTCACACCGCCTCGGCGAGCTTCTCTGCGCGATCCGCCGCAGCCAGCGCCTCGATGATGCTTGAGAGCTGGTCGCCCATAAGAACGCCGCTATAGGTGGCATTGAACCCAATGCGGTGGTCGGTGACGCGGT
This sequence comes from Tractidigestivibacter sp., assembly GCF_050946515.1. Lineage (GTDB taxonomy): Bacteria > Actinomycetota > Coriobacteriia > Coriobacteriales > Atopobiaceae > Tractidigestivibacter. The sequence goes on along the minus strand of NZ_JBMNUX010000016.1, from coordinate 38,904 downwards.
CCTGCGGCTGGTTATAGGTGCGAATCTTCTCAGAGCGGCTGCCATGACCAATCTGCGAAAGGCGCGCGGCGCCCTGCTCTGCCTGCTGCTTCTCGAGCTCCATCTGATAGAGGCGAGCGCGCAGCATCTGCATGCAGACCTCACGGTTCTGAATCTGCGAGCGCTGCTCCTGCGACTGCACGACCGTATTGGTAGGAAGGTGCGTGATTCGCACGGCCGAATAGGTCGTGTTGACGCCCTGCCCGCCAGGGCCGGAGGAGCAGTACGTGTCGATGCGCAGGTCCTCGGGATTGATCTGAATGTCAATCTCGTCGGCCTCGGGGAGCACCGCCACCGTTGCCGTGGATGTCTGGATGCGACCCTGGCTCTCGGTCTTGGGGACGCGCTGCACGCGGTGGACGCCACTCTCGTACTTCATGACCGAGTAGACCTTGTCGCCCGTAACCTTGAACTCGATGGTCTTGAAGCCGCCGGCCTCGCCGGGGCTTGCGTCGAGGACCTCGGTCTTCCAGCCACGAGAAGAGGCGAAGCGCTGGTACATATTGAAGAGGTCGCCGGCAAAGATTGCCGCCTCGTCGCCGCCAACGCCTGCACGAATCTCGACGATGGTGTCCTTCTCGTCGTTGGGGTCGCCAGGAATCAGCATGATCTTGATCTCGTCCTCAAGACCGGGAAGCTTTGCCTCGTTTTCGGAGATGTCCTCCTGGAGCATCTCCTTCTCGTCTGAATCGGAGGTCTCGCGCAGCATCTCCTTGGCCGCGTCGATGTCGTCGAGCGCCTGCAGGTACTCGCGGGCCTTTGCCACAAGGTCCGCCTGGTTTGCATGTTCCTTTGCGATGCGCGCGTACTCCTTGGGGTCAGAGACGATGGCCGGGTCGACCATCTTCTTCTCCAGCTCCTCGTACGCGGCAATCAGCTTCTCAAGCTTGTCGCGCATGGTGATTCTCCTTACGGTGGCCGCGGCGTCGCAGCGCGACGGTGACGCAGCATAGTTAGTCAACGTTGAAAGTCTACCACCGCAAAGACCACCATATACGCGACGGCGCCCCGCTCACGCAGCGCACACGCGCTAGCTGAGCGAGACGCCAAAAACTGCCTAACCCTCTAAATAAACGGGCAAGAGATTCAGCAGCTACCAATACAGTCGGATTCTCGATCCGCCAGGGACCGTCTTATACATCCAGTATGCATTGTCCGTCGGCATGCGAACGCAGCCATGGGAGATTGCCATGCCCAGACGGCCATCCATTACGTTCCAGGAATTCGGATAGTAGAGGACGGAGTGGAACAGGTAGTTGCCAGTAATCTGCGTCGCATAGTAGCAAGTGTAGCCGTGGCCGAAGCTGTACTCCTTGATGCCCACGCTGTAGGTGCCTTCGGGGCTCGGGGTGCTCGGCTTGCCGATGTCGCAGATACTGTCCATAACGAGGTTCCAATCGCCGTTGGAGCGATGGAACACCATGACGCGCTTGTTTGTCTTATCGCAGATGATGGCGTAGCTGGTGCTGCTTCCCATCGAGCAGACGTTGTTGTATGCGCGAAGCTGGTAGCCGCTGTAGCGCTGAATCGTCGTCTTCTCAAACCAGAACGCCTGGGCCTTGGTGCTGTTGTATTCATACTGCTGCACGTTGGCGCCCGCGGCCGAAGACCCGCTAGAAACGTCAAGCGCCTTGCCCGACCCAACGTTTATGAGGGAATAGCGACCGCCATCTGCAATCGCGACGTCCCAAAGCTGCGCCTTGGTGCCGTTCCAAGACCAGGTCTGCACGTTTGCGCCGCTATACTTGAGCCCAGAGTCAACGTCGAGGACACGGCCAGATACAGCAGAGATGATGCGATAGTGGTCGCCGACCTTCTCGATGGTGAACTTCTGCGCAAGCGTATTGTTTGACTTCCACGTCTGGACGTTTGCACCGTTATTTGTTGCACCGCCCGCCACGTCCAGCACGGTGCCAAGCGCGCTGTGGATAACGAACGCGCCGGTAGGGAGCTTGAGCTTTGTGCTCCAAGGAATGAAGTATTGAGAGCCTTTGGAGCTTGCCTTAGAGGTGGTCAGCGAGTTTGAAGTAGAGGCGGTTCCGCCAGAGGGTGCAAGGGCCTTTCCCGTCGCAGCGTTTACGAAGACGAAGTAGTTGCCATTCCAGACGACCTTCCACGTATTCGCTTTGCTTGTCGCGGTGGCGTGGTTGCCCTTCTGAACAACGGAGCTGCCGGAGGCGGTAATCCAGCCACCAGAAGCAGCCGTCCTTATGCGGTAGCTGTCATTGCCAAGGCTGACAACCTGGAACACCTGAGCCCTTGTGCCGTTGTTGTCATAGGTCTGGATGACGGCACCGGACTTCGTGGATGCGCCTGCGACATCGATGCGTTGAGAGCCATTGCTCCACGCGGCGAAGGTATACAGGCCTTCTGCAAGCGTATCGACCTTCGAGAGGGTCCAGCGCTGCGCGGCGGTACCGTTTGACTTCCAGCACTGGACGTTTGCGCCATTAGCGGCCAAGCCGCTAGTAACGTCGAGCGCAAGACCGTTTGCCTTGCAGATAAGCGTGTAGGTGCCATCCTTATTTTTCTTGATGGCCCACAGGGAGCTGTCGGTTGATGACGGACGGCGCGTCTGCTGGACGTTTGTGCCAGAGACGAGGTTGCCTTTCTCGGCATCAAGGGCGTCTCCGGAGTTGACCGAGACGATCCTATAGAAGCCGTCACCGTTATACACAAGATGCCAGCGCTGGTTGTTTGCCTTGGTTGCCTCCCAAGTATGGACGTTTGCCCCGCTGCTGTGAGAGACGCCGTCGACGTCAAGAAGGCGCTTGCCGCTGATTGCCGTTCTCAGAAGATAGGTGCCGTCCTTGACGGTTTGATAGCCAATGACGTTTGGCTTCTGAAGAAACTCAACCAGCTGGGCTGAGGTGTTGTTGCGAGCGTAAACGTCCACGTTTGCGCAGTTTTCATCGGAAGCCCACTGGACGTCAAGCGCAAGATCGGGGTCTGCTGCCAAGACGACGGAGAAGCAATCCCCGGACTTCACGATGGACCAATACTGGCGAGAAGAGCCCGTCGCATCGCCAAGCTTGACGTTTCCGGTCGAGTCAAGCGCGTTAGCCGTCAGAACGGCGGACGAGTCTTTGGTAGACGAAATCTTGTAGTAGCCAGCCTTGGTGTCGTAGCTCACGTGCCAGCGCTGCGCGCTCGTCATGTTGCTCTCGTAGGACTGGACGTTCGTGCCCGGCTCGGTGCTGCCAGAGTCGGCATCAAGCACCTTGTTTTCGTCAACGTCAAAGTGGATAACGTAGTCTCCATCGGGGATGGTCTGCTCGCTCTTGCCAACAGGGGTATCCAGAAGCAGGTCGAAGAGCTGGGCAGCAGAGCCATTTGCCTTGTAGACTTGAATGTTTGCGGAGTTGTCAGACGAGCAGCTATCGACATCGAGAACCAAGCCGTTTGCGAGACCAATCGTAAATCCGCTAGCCGAGCGGACGATTCGCCAAAGTCGAGTGCTTGCAGAGCCGGTCGCTTTGCCCAAGCTTACGTTAGAGCCCTTCGTGTTTCCCGAGGCGGCGAGCGCAAGGTTGCTATGTCCGGCAGCGGTAATTGAGTAAAGCCCCGTCTTGGCGTCGCGCGTCAGCGTCCAGCGCTGGGCAGCCGTTGCGTTGTACTCATACTGCTGGACATTCTCGCCGTTCTTCATCTTGCCCTCAGAGACGTCAAGAACCATATCGTCGCCCGTGTGGGTTCTGATGACATAGGTGCCGTCGCTTACGGGGGCCTGTTCAGTCGTGCTGGTGCTGGTGGTGGCCTTGGCGGCGACAGCGTAAGTCTTTGCGCGGACAGCAACGGCGGCGGTCGCATCAGCGGAGGTCGCATCAGAAGAGACGTCGCTGGTTGAGGAGGCATTGTCGGTGGCGATGGTGGACTGGTCGGTGATCTCGGTGCTCTTTGCGTCAGCCTCCGACTGCCCGTCGGTCGCGAGAGAGGGAGCCTCGGCCTGCGTGGCACCTGTGCTCGAGGCTTCATCGTCGATTGAGTCGGAGCTCGTGGCGGCGTCGGTCGCTTCGGCGTCGTCGGTGGGCGCCGCGGCGTCGTCGGCGCTCGCGACGGCATCGGTCGCGCTGGCATCGTCAGTGGCTGCAGCGGCATCGACCGTTGCGGCTTCGTCGGTGGTCGCAGCGCCGGTCGATTCAACAACGTCGGTGGTCGTGGCGACCTCGCCAATCGTGGCAGAGTCGGTGGCGCAGGGGGAGGTCGAGCCGCTCTCCGTAGCCGTCGAAGCGACGCCGCTCTCTGTGACAGTCACGGATTCGGCATCATCGCCCAGCGTTGACTCGGCCGAAGCGCTCGTCTGCTCTGCGATGACGGCCTCTTCGCTTTTTGCCTGGGCAGTCGTCTCATCGCTCGCAATTGCCTGGGCGGGTCCCAGTGCAAGAGCAAACGCAACAGAAAGTGCCAAGGAGGCGAGAAGAGTACGCCCGTTTCCCTGCATGTCTCCTCCATCTCGTCGGAAGAAAGCAACCGACATCAGAAATCATGGGTGAAAGCAGACACATGGTCATGCCTATTTGGAGTATATGCGGCAAAGGCTGCGCGCGGTCCGAGCGGTACCCAAAAAAAGTTTAACGGGTCCACTCGGGCCGTTGTGCGGAGAGGCTCAATAACCTCGCAACGGACGAGGGGCCTCGCCTTCCATAAAAAACGAGAGCCCTCAACGAGAGCCCCCGATTACAAACTTCGTATCGCGGTAAGACGTCTAGCGATCCGCTAGCTTCTCGCCCATGAGAAGCCCCATGACGGAGGCCATCATCAAGCCGCGCGTCCAGCCCGACGAGTCTCCCAGGCAGTGCAGGTGCGCCACGTTGGTGTCGAAGTTCTCGTCCATCTGAACGCGGTTGCTGTAGAACTTGACCTCGGGCGCGTACAGCAGGGTCTCGGAGGCGGCGAACCCCGGAACAACCTGGTCGACCGCCTTGATGAACTCGATAATCTCGACCATCGGGCGCATGGGCATGGCGGCTGTGATGTCGCCGGCCTCTGCGTCGGGCAGCGTCGGCACGAGGTTGGACTGCGACAGCTCCTTCGGCCAGGTGCGCTTGCCGTCCAGGATGTCACCAAAGCGCTGCACCAAGATGTGGCCCGCACCCAGCATGTTGATGATCTCGCTCACGCGCTGGGCGTACAGGATTGGCTTATCGAAGGGGCTCCTGAAGTTGAGCGTGCAGAGAACGGCGACGTTGGTGTTGTCGCTCTTGCGCTCCTTGTAGGAGTGCCCGTTCACGACAGCGAGGCCGCCATCGTAGTTTTCCTGGCTCACGAAGCCGCCAGGGTTCTGGCAGAAGGTACGCACCTTGTTCTTGTAGGGGTTGGGATAGCCAATGAGCTTCGACTCGTAGAGCACGTCGTTTACGTGCTCCATGATCTCGTTTCTCACCTCGACGCGCACGCCGATATCAACTGGCCCGGCCACGTGGCCGATGCCATGCTCCTCGCACATGTCATCGAGCCAGCTGGCGCCACGTCTGCCAGTTGCGATGATGGTCTCCTTGGCGTCGATGCGCGCCTCTCCGTCCTTGTTCTTGATGATGACGCCCTTGCAAACTTCGTCCTCGATCAGGACCTCGAGGCACTCGGTTTCAAACATGATGTTGACGCCAACTTCGAGCAGGTGCTTCTCGATGCGCCCATAGAGCTCCCGCGCCTTCTCGGTGCCAAGGTGACGGATTGGGCAGTCGACGAGCTTCAGGCCGGCGCTGATGGCGCGACGGCGAATGTCCGCAACGGCATCGGGGTGCCCTACGCCCTCCACGTGCGGATCGGCTCCGAAGTCGAGATACATCTTGTCAACGCGGTCGATGGTCTCCTGGGCAAACTGGTGACCGATGAGCTCAGGCAGGTCGCCGCCGACCTCGCGCGAAAGCGAGAGCTTTCCGTCGGAGAAGGCGCCAGCTCCCGAGAAGCCCGTCGTGATGCGGCAGGGCTGGCAATGCACGCAGTAGCCAAGCTTTTGCTTGGGGCAGCTGCGCTTCTCGATTGAAAGGCCTTTCTCGACGATAGTGATAGAGCGGGAGTCCCCCTTGCTCAGAAGACCCAGCGCGGTAAAAATTCCTGCAGGACCTGCGCCAACAATGACGACGTCAGTTTGAATGGTCTTGCCATCTTCGCTCATATATGTTCCCCCCTACAAACTAGACACACAATGCGCCCAGTCATTTTATTGTTGCCGATTTCTACCACTCTGTAACGCGGCATTCCCTATTGCTGCGTCCACAGGCGGGCAACGGACAAGCGGACGACAAGGTCCAGCAACCAAGAAATAGGACTTAGGACCCCTCTGCGTACGTTGGGATGTCGTGTCTGTCGCGTTAACGGCCTGCCAGATTACGGCGAATTTTTTCGCCTTGGGCATGCATCGCACCCACAATGGGGTACACGACAGAGAGTATCGACCAAACAGAAGAGGTCGCAGTACCAGGAGGTCACATGTCCATCATTCAGAAGCCGGAGCCGCTTGTTATTGGCAACAAGGCGTTCTATACGCTGACGTCGTACGACCCCGTCGAAGTGCAGGTTATTGAGCCTCTGACAACAGACGACGAAGTTGAGCTGGCACTTTCAGCCATTGCCGAGCAGGCTGGCGGAACTCGCGAGGACCTCGAGGACCCCTCTTGGGTCGAGAAGCACCTTGGCGAATCGTCCACAATCGATGAGCTCAAGGACCAAGTTCGCAAAGAGCTTGACGCTATGAACGAAACAACCGTCCAAAACCAGATTACCGAGCAGTGCTTGGAAAAGCTTTCCGAGCGTCTCTGCCAGTCGGTCCCCCAAAACCAGGTTGAGCAGTACGAGAACCTCATAGCGCGCGAGCTCATGGCTAGCCTTACGGGAGGCCAGGCCGGCGTCACGCTCAATGACGCGCTGCGCAGCATGAGCATCTCATCCGCACAGTTCGAGGCTCTTGTGAAGGAGCAGGCCAAAGTCGAGGCCGAGCACGCCGCCGCCCTCGACGCATATGCCAGCGAGAAGAAAATCAAGGTGGACGAGACGGAGCTTCCGCACCTGATGGGCCTCTCCCCCGCCGATGCCGAGGCGATTCTCAAGAAAGCGAAGGCCGCTGGTCAGATGGATGCGCTGCTCGACTCCGCAAAGCGCAACAAGGCGCTCAACGTCGTCATCAGCGAGGCGCATGTGACGCGCTCCAAAGAGACCGAAGAGGAGGCCAAGCAGCGCTTGCAGACAACGATTGCGCAGCTTCAGGCCCAAGCCAATGCAGCCGCTACCGCTTCCGAGGCACGCAACGCAAGCGGCACGCAGCCTTCCGCGGGCGGAGGAGCAAGCCCCGCGGACCGCGAGGACAAGCCCGCCGAGGGCGGCAGCGGTCTGAAATTTGTATAGCATGCCCAGTTAGATGCATCGAAAAAAGGAGGCGGCTCCACAGAGTCGCCTCCTTCTTCTGTCTTGCAGCAGCCCTGCGAGAAGGGCGCCTACTCAGCGGCCTTCTCCTCGGAAGGAGCAGCCTCTGCAGGGGTGGCCTCGGCGGGAGCCTCGGCAGCCTGCTCGGCTGCGGCCTTCTCGGCCTCCTTTGCAGCCTTGGCGGCCTCTGCCTCGGCCTTCTTGGCGTACTCAGCAGCACGCTTGGCCTTCTCGGCAGCCTTGGCCTCCTTGGCAGCCTTGCGAGCGGCCTGCTCCTGGGCGGCCTTGGCGGCCTTGGCAGCCTTGGCCTCCTCGGCACGCTTCAGCTGGGCAGCAGCAGCGCCACCGAACTTCTCGGAGAAGCGCTGGACGCGACCACCGGTGTCAACGAGCTTCTGCTGGCCGGTATAGAAGGGGTGGCACTTGTCGCAGAGATCGACGACGATCTCCTTCTTGGTGGAACGCGTCTTGAACGTGTTCCCGCAGGTGCAACGAACGGTGCACTCCACGTAATTTGGGTGAATTCCTTGCTTCATGGCAGGACTCCTTTTCTTGGCCCTGGTTTCCGACCAGGGCAGGGGTGGTGTGTCTCAGTCTCCCGAGACGCTCAAGCTTTGAAAATATAGCACTTCGCCAACACCTCATGTGTGGAGAAATGCTGGGAACGAGATCCGTTTCATGGAATACACTGTGGCGGGAACGTAGGAACTCAACCATACCCACGGAGGCAATCATGTTTCTCGCGATTGACGTCGGGAACACGCAGACCACCATTGGCCTTTTTGATGAGGAAGGCGCCTCGGTTCATGGCTGGCGCATGTCAACAAGCAGGACCGACACCTCGGACATGCTAGACTCGCGCCTGCACGGCTTTTTCTCAAAAGACGGTCTTGACCTGAGTTCCGTTGACTGCGCAGGGCTTGCCTGCGTTGTGCCCGTCCTTACGCGCGCGTGGTCAAAATGCCTCACCGACCACCTCGCGCAGCCGCCGATGGTGCTGACTCCCGGAGAGTGGTGCGGCATCGATGTTGACATGCCGAACCCCCGCTCCGTCGGCGCAGACCGCATTGCCAATGCCGTCGCAGCAAAGAGGACCTATGGCGCCCCCGTTATCGTGGTCGACTTTGGCACAGCAACAAACATCGACGTCGTCGATGCGGACGGCAAGTACCGCGGCGGCGCCATCTCGCCGGGGCTCATGCTCTCGGCTTCGGCTCTCTTCTCCCGCGCGGCCAAGCTCTCGAGCGTGCCCATCGAGGCCCCTGCCCACGCGCTCGGGGACACAACCGAGACCGCGGTGCAGTCAGGCATCGTCGTAGGCGCCGCGGCCATGGCGGAAGGTCTTGTCGGCCGCATCAAGGAAGAGCTGGACATTCCCGAGGCTCCCGTTATTGCCACGGGCGGCCTTGCGCGCACCGTCAGCAAGGCAACGACGCTCTTTACGACCGTGGACCCCGAGCTCACGCTTCGTGGAATCGTTGATATCTACCAGATGAGAGAAGAGCGAAACCCGCGCTAGCGAGAGGCGCGGATGGAGGCCTGCTCGGGAGAAATCTCGAGCTCGCCTCCGAGCTCGTTTTTAATCGTGGCCCTACCCCAGATGTCAATCCCCGCAAGCGTTCCCTTCATGGCAACGCGTCCGTTGGGATACACCACGTCGACCGGCTTGCCCATCAGGAGCACGCGATCGAAGTAGTCGGAGAGCACCGGCGCGAGAAAGCCCGCAGCCGTGCGCCCAGCAGCCGCGTTGGCAGCCCAGTCGTCCACTCGCGCTAGAATGCCCTTGCACACTCCACTAGCTAGCTGCTGTTCAGAGGGCATGCCCTCGTTTGCGTCAGACAGGTTGAACGCAAGGGATGCCACCACAAAGATGCCATCCTCATAGCCCGCGGCGGTGCGCACGCTAGAAACAAGCCCGCGCTCGCTCGTCAAGTCTGCCGGCCAGCCGATGCCCACACCAGAGACACCCAGGCTGTCAAGCCCTTCGCATGCCCCCAGCGCAACCACGTACGGCACTCCTGGCACGTCTTTCATGCCTATGCCCGGCTTCAGAACGACGGCTATCTCGAGCTCTCCGCCCTCGCTATGAGAGAAGGCATCTCCGTGAGCCGCGCCAGAGCGGGCTGCGTCCGTGGCCTTTGCCGCAGCTACTCCCACAGAATCTCACCCAAATCTGCCGTCACGTGACCGACGCGCTGCTCGGAATCGACAACGTCCACGCCAGCGTGCTTAAGAAAGCGCACGGGGTCATGCATGAGGTCTTCCATAGGGACAAGAACGTAGTCGCGCTCGCCCAAGCGCGGGTGCGGAAGCGTCAGCTTAGAGCCCGCATGCTGCTCGCCCTCAACGTAGGCAAGGTCGCAATCGATTGTGCGAGGACCATGGCCCGCTTCCTCAGGGTTGCGCGTACGGTCCAGCGCGTCTTCTACCGCAAGAAGGTGGTCCATCAGGACAAGCGGGTGGAGCTCGGTGCGAATCTCGGCCACGGCGTTGGCAACAGGTGTCGCGATGCCATAGGCAGGCTCGGTCTCGTAGGCATGGCTCACCGAGACTACGCAGGTCAGAGGGATGTCGTCGATAAGCTGCACGGCTCGCGTGAGGTACTTTATGCGGTCGCCCACATTCGAGCCAAGCGAGACAAAGCCCTGGCGCGAGTCCTTATGAGAGACGGCCCAGTACGAGTTGATGGCCTGCGCAGCTCCTGCCACATCATGAACGCGCAGGATGCGGGCGCCATTGGCGACAGAGGATATGCAGATGCCGTACGTGCCGGGATCGCGGTCGGCATCGTCTTGTACGCCAGACACCGCGCCAACAAAGCCCTTGCGTGACACGGAGCACAGAAGCGGATAGCCCATCGAGACCATTGAGCGAGTGGCTCGCTGAATGACAACGTCCTCGTCGGGAAACTTGTCGAAACCCGGACCAGGATCGATGCAGATGCGGTCATGATTGACGCCAGCGCGCATGAGCGTACGCGCCTGGTCGCCCAGAAAGCCCATGACCTGTCGCATGATCGAGGCCTCGTCGGGAAGAGTAAAGCGATGCTGCGAGGAAAGGGCGCGCTGCGGCTGACTGCGCGTTGGGCGAGAGTCATCCAGCTGGACAACGCGACGCGAAACGTGAGTGCCAAGCCCCTTATGCTCCCAGTGCATAATTACGCAGCCACAGTCGGTCTCCGAGACGACCTGCACCATGTCGGGGTCGGTAAAGCCCGTCACGTCATTTATGATCGAGGCGCCCAGGCGCACGCACATCTTTGCGACGGAGGCATGGCGCGTGTTGATTGACACGATGGCGCCCGCAGCCACAAGCGCACGCACAACAGGAACCACGCGCGCCGCTTCAGCGTCAGGCGAGAGGGGATCTTCTCCCGAAGGCGTCGTTCCCCCATCGACGTCGATGATGTCGGCGCCTTCGTCGAGCAACTCAAGACCACGCTTGACCGCTTTGTCGGGGTCATACGTCTCGCCACCGCCCAAGGCAGAGCCAGGGGTCACGTCCAGAATGCCCATGATGCGCGGACGCGCAAGCGAAAGCTCGTGCTTACCGCACTGCCAGGTTGCGTAGTTCTCTCTGAGCAAATTCATCGACCTCCCGACTTCTGCAAGCACGGTCGGTGCCCGCAGTACAACAATCCAATCTATTTTAACGACGCCGGGGCGTTGGGGCTAGAAATCGAAAGCTTTGGCGATGTCGCATGCACAAACAAGGTCAGCAGCGGAGTCTTGAGGGGTGGGCTGCTTATTCACGATCACAAGGTCTGAGCCATTGAAGTACTGGACAAGCCCCGCCGCAGGATACACCACAAGAGACGTGCCTCCGATGATTAGCATGTCGCAAGAAGCGATTGCCTTCGCCGCGCCAATCAGCGTGCCTTCGTCAAGCGACTCGCCATAAAGAACCACGTCAGGCTTCACAAGACCGCCGCACTTCTCGCAGTGAGGAACGCCCTCCGTACCCATGATCCACTCGGCAGAATAGACTGCGCCGCACTTCTGGCAGATATTGCGGTGCACCGACCCGTGCAGCTCGTAGACCCGCTTGGAGCCGGCCTTTTGATGAAGGCCATCGATATTCTGGGTAACAACGGCCGTAAGCTTGCCCTGTTCCTCAAGCTGGGCAAGCTTGAGATGAGCCTGGTTTGGTTTTGCGTCCAGAGCAATCATGCGGTTACGATAGAAGTCATAGAACTCCTCGGTATGGGTCATGAAGAAGTCGTGCCCCAGCATGGTCTCTGGAGGGTACTTGAACTTTTGGTGATAGAGACCGTCCTCGCTCCGAAAGTCGGGGATGCCGCTCGCCGTCGAAACGCCCGCGCCACCAAAGAACACGACGCTCTTCGCGCGGTCGATGCGCCGGGAAAGCTCCTGCGCCGCTTGCTGGGGATCTGTAATCGTTCTGCCGCCACCCATGGTTTCCTCCCGTTCGAACGGGGTATGTATCCCTCGATGCTATCACCGAAAGGAGTGAGTGCCATGGCCGATCAGGCACAAGGCGAACCGACCGTACTAAAAAACAACGTCACTGATTGCGCCCTCGTTATCGAGGGAGGCGCGATGCGCGCAAGTTTTACCTCGGGCGTCGTGGGCGTCCTCCTAGAGCAGGGCATTTACTTCGACTACGTGTGCGGCATCTCGGCAGGCACGACCGTCGCGACAAACTACGTCTCGCGCGACCTCAAGCGCACGAAGCGCTCGTTTGTAGATTTCGTCGACAACCCCAACATGGGCGGCGTTCGGTCGTTCCTTCAGCGACATGGCTTCTTTAACGCCGAGTACGACTATCTGGGTTGCATTGAGGATGGGTCCATGCCGTTTGACTGGGAGACGTTCCAGGCCAACCCCGCCGAAGTGCGCATCCAGGCATTTCAGAAGGACACGGGCCGCACTGTTGTGTGGGGTCGCGACCACATGCAGACAATGCAGGACCTCATGGCCTGCGTGCGGGCAAGCTCCACGATGCCCGGCATCATGAAGCCCATTGAGGTGGATGGCCAGGTCATGCTGGACGGCTCGCTTGGCGAGGGTGCCGGGCTTCCTACACACATCGCCGAAGACGATGGCTACGAGAAGTTCTTCGTAATCACGTCCAGACCCGCTGGCTATCGAAAGCCAGAGGTTACAAATGCGCGCCGCAAGACCATTGTGAAGCTGTTCAGCGACTCGCCTTACGCAAGGAATGCCCTGTTCACGCGCCCTCAGCGCTATAACGAAGCGCTTGACCACCTGCAGGAGCTCGAGGCCGCGGGCAAGGCATACGTGGTGCGTCCGCGCGAGATGCCCGTAGGCCGCACGACGCTTAACAAGCCCGAGCTTGAGCACGCGTTCATGCTTGGCCACGAACAGGCTATGGACGAGCTGCCGCGCTGGCGTGAGTTCTTGTTTGGCGAGAAGGACGAGACGCACTGATGGACGAAAGTGAGCAGCTCGAGAGCAACGTCTTTGATACAGCCCTGTGCTTTGAGGGCGGAGGGTACCGCGCGTCATACACATCTGGGTTTGTGAACGTTCTGCTTGAAAACCACGTCTACTTCGACTTTGTATGCGGAATCTCGGCAGGTGCCAGCCACACGGTTGACTATGTCAGCCGTGACAAGTGGCGCGTCCGAGCATCGTTTATGCAGCTGACCGACAAGCGTCCCGAAGCCGGCGGCGTCGTGTCGATGCTCACGGGGCATGGATACTTCAACGCAGACTACGACTACGTCGGATGCACGCTCGACGGCGTCATGCCGTTTGACTGGGAGACGTTTTCGGCAAATCCTGCGCGTGTCGCCATCCAGAGCGTAAGAGCCGACACGGGAGAAAGCGTGGTGTGGGGAAGAGAGGCCATGCCCGCCGCAATCCCCATGATGGAGCACGTGCGCGCGAGCTCCACGCTTCCTGGCATCATGAATCCAACCGTCGTTGATGGCCACGTCATGTTTGACGGTGGCTTGGGAGAGGGGGCGGGGCTCCCAACCCACATGGCAGAAGACGCGGGATTCAAGCGAATCGTATTTGTGGCAACGCGACCGCGTGGCTACCGCAAGAAGGCCCCTACCCCGCACGAGCTGCGCGTCTATTCGGCAATTACGCGCAAGTACCCAGCAATCTACGAGCTTCTCGCCACGCGCGCTGATCGCTACAACGCGGCAATGGAACACCTGGAGAAGCTCGAGCGAGATGGTCGCGCATGGGTGTTCCGACCCGACGTTATGCCCGTCAAGTCGACGACCATAGACAAGCCAAAGCTTGAGCAAGCGTACGAGATGGGCTACGAGCAGGCGCGCCGTGACTTTCCCGCCATGATGGAGTGGCTCCGCGGCTAGCAAAGCGCTACCCTCTTGGTGTCAAATGCATAAGCCCACAAGAAGAATCGAGATAGCATGGCTGAAAGGCTCATCTCCTGGAACGTAAACGGACTGCGCGCGGTGCTCAAGAAGGACCCAGGCTTTGAAGAAATCTTCCGTACCGTCGACGCGGACGTCTTTGCCATCCAAGAGACAAAGCTCCAAGAAGGGCAGGTCCAGCTTGAGCTGCCTGGCTACTTCCAAACGTGGAGCTATGCCGAGCGCAAGGGCTATGCGGGCACCGCAGTCTTCTCGCGCAAGAAGCCCATCCAAGAGATTCATCAGATTGGCGCGCCCGAGGCAGACAACGAAGGTCGCGTCTGCGCTCTCGAGTTTGACAAGTACTGGTTCGTGGATGTCTACACGCCCAATGCGCAGCCTGGGCTCAAGCGCCTGGAGACGCGCCTAGCGTGGGATGCGAGCTACCGCGACTTCTTATCTGACCTGGCAAAGGACAAGCCCGTCGTGACCTGCGGAGACTTCAACGTGGCACACGAGGAAATCGACCTTGCCAACCCCGACACCAACCACGAGAACCCCGGATTCTCTGACGCCGAGCGCGAAAGCTTTGGAAGGCTTCTGGACGCAGGGTTCGTTGACACGTTCCGCTCGCAGCATCCAGACCTTGCCGGCGCCTACAGCTGGTGGAGCTACCGCATGCGCGCCCGCGAGCGCGGCATCGGCTGGAGAATCGACTACTTCTTGGTTTCCGAGCAGCTCATGCCCAAGGTGACCACAACAGCAATTCTTGACACCGTATTCGGGTCGGACCACTGCCCCGTCGAGCTTGAGCTGGAGCTCTAGGCGCAAAGAGCAGCGAGAAAAACGCCCCCTCTCATGCAAGGGAATCTCGCACGAGAGGGAGCGTTATCTTGTCGCCTTCTCGAAAGCTAGGCCAGACCCAGCGCCAAGCCACCGAGCCTAAACAGGAACGCGACAACCCATGCGATGCCGCACTGCATAATCACAACGGTCAGCGCGTACTTTCCGCCCAGCTCGTTGCGCACGGCGGTAATGGCCGCCACGCACGGCGTGTAGAGAAGCGTGAACACCAGAAACACGTAGGCCGTGAAGGGCGTAAAGAGCGTGGAGAGCGCCTCGACGCTCGTGCCAACAAGCACGGTAAGCGTGGCGACCACCGACTCCTTCGCGGCAAAGCCCGTCACGAGCGCAGAAGCCGCGCGCCAGTCGCCAAAGCCCAGCGGCGCAAAAATCGGCGCAATGAAGGAGCCGAGCAGTGCCAGCAGGCTGTCCGCCTGATCAGCGACCATGTTGAGGCGCACGTCAAAGGTCTGTAGGAACCAGACGATGACGCTCGCGAGGAAGATGATCGTGAATGCCCTGGTGATGAAGTCCTTGGCCTTTTCCCACGCAAGGCGCATCGTGGTCTTGACGCTCGGCATGCGGTAGTTGGGAAGCTCCATGACAAACGGCACGGGCTCGCCCTGGAACGTCGTGTGCTTCAGCACGAGCGCGACGAGCACGCCCACGACCATGCCCAGCACGTAGAGCGACACCATGGCGAGCGGGGCGTTCGTCGGGAAGAACGCCGCGCACAGCAGCGTATAGATGGGCAGCTTTGCCGAGCAGCTCATGAACGGTGTGAGCATGATGGTCATCTTGCGGTCGTGCTCCGACGGCAGCGTGCGCGTGGCCATGATTGCCGGAACCGAGCAGCCAAAGCCAATCAGCATGGGCACAAAGCTTCGACCGGAAAGGCCGATGTGACGCAATAGCTTGTCCATCACGAACGCCACGCGGGCCATGTAACCGGAGTCCTCAAGGATGGAGAGCAGGATGAAGAGCACCACGATGATGGGCAGAAAGGTGATGACGGCGCCGACGCCGGCCACGATGCCGTCAACCACGAGCGAGTGAATCACGGGGTTCACGGCCGCCGAGGTAAGCGCCGCGTCAAGCCATTCTGAGAACGCCGTGACGCCAAGGTCCATGAGGTCCGAGAGGCGCTGCCCGATCACGTCAAACGTGAGCCAGAACACGAGCAGCATAATGCCGAGAAATGCCGGGATTGCGGTGTAGCGGCCAGTCAGCACGCGGTCGATCTTCTCGGAGCGAACGCGCTCTGCGCTCTCCACCGGCTTCTTTACGCAGCGCGCACAGACGCCCTCGATGAACGCAAAGCGCATGTCGGCAAGCGCGGCCAGGCGGTCGGAGCCTGATTCGTGCTCCATCTGGCGGATGATGTGCTCAACGGCGTCAAGCTCGTTTTGGTCAAGGCCGAGCGCATTGATGACCAGCTCGTCGCCCTCGATGAGCTTGGTTGCGGCGTAGCGGACGGGTAGCCCAGCGCGCCGAGCGTGGTCTTCCACAAGGTGGGCGACGGCATGGATGCAGCGGTGCACGGCGCCGCCGTCGGGACCGTCCTCAGAGCAGAAGTCGATGCGCCCGGGTCGGTCATGGTGGCGCGCAACGTGGATGGCATGCTCCTCGAGCTCGTCGACGCCCTCCCCCTTGGCAGCCGAGATGGGCACCACGGGCACGCCGAGGAACGACTCAAGTCCGTTTACGTCCACGGAGCCGCCATTCTCGGTGACCTCGTCCATCATGTTGAGGGCAACGACCATGGGAACGTCCAGCTCCATGAGCTGCAGCGTCAGATACAGGTTACGCTCGATGTTTGTGGCGTCGAGAATGTTGATGATTGCGTCGGGCTTGCTGTTGATGATGAACTGGCGGCTCACGACCTCCTCGCCGGTATAGGGCGAGAGAGAATAGATCCCTGGCAGGTCGGTGACCGTGCACTCAGGATGGTTTTTGAACTGACCGTCCTTGCGATCCACCGTCACCCCAGGGAAGTTACCCACGTGCTGATTGGAGCCCGTCAGCTGGTTGAAGAGCGTGGTCTTTCCGCAGTTTTGGTTTCCCGCGAGGGCGAACGTGAGGGGCTGACCCACGGGGACGACCGACCCAGAGGCCTTCCACCGATAGCGGTCCTCGCCAAGGGCCGGGTGGCTGGTAACGCCAGAGGCAGTCTGAAAGCGCACCTTGTCGTGTGCGTTATGGATATCTTCGAGAGAGATTTGCGCGGCGTCAGCCGCCCGAATGGTGAGCTCGTAGCCGCGAAGGCTGATTTCAAGCGGGTCTCCCATGGGCGCGTACTTGACCATGGTGACCTCGGTGCCGGGCGTAAGCCCCATATCAAAAATGTGCTGCCTAAGCGTCTTTTCCGTCGTGTCAACAGACTTAACGATTGCGTCCTTGCCAATCTCAAGCTTATCGAGCGTTGCGCTCTGCGTCATTCGCTTCTCCGTCCAATTGGACCTCTTTCACCAAGCTTGAGTGTAACGCGTCACTAACTTTTACGCTATTGCATAGCCCCGCATTGGCAGAGACCATCAGAAAAGCAGCGACCGGACCGCGACGTTTGCCACGGTCCGGTCTCAAATGTCAAAAAAGATTGCTGCAACTAGCAAATGCCCAGGAAGCCAAGGAGCAGACCGATGACCATCGTGCCAATAATCAGCCAGGTCACATTCACATTCTTTCGCAGCAGCTTGAGGCAGCCGAGCGTATAGAGAATGGGCACAAGCCCCTTGAAGATGGTGTCGAGATAGGTCTGAACAAGAACGGGGTCACCGTTACCAGCAGGAATCTCGATGATGCAGCTGAACTTCACGAACGAAGCGGTCATGGCTCCAATCATGATCAGGCCAAGAATTCCGGCCAGCTTGGTAATGAGGTCCATCAAGCCGCCCTCATAGAGCTTCGTGATGAAGTTCGAGCCCACGCGATAACCCAAGACGGTGAGATACCAGCGACAGAGGATAGACGGGATGTTGTAAATCAGCAGGAAGACGATGGGGCCAAGAGCTGAGCCTGTCTCGGAGCAGAGAGCCATGCCAACAGCGGCGGCAATGACACGCAGGACGCCCCAGAAGATTGCGTCGCCAATGCCCGACATGGGTCCCATCAGCGAGGCCTTGATGGCGTCGATAGACTGGGTATCAAAGTCCGGCTTCTCGGAATTCTCCTTCTCCATGGCCGCCACAAGACCCATGCAGAACGTACCCACGTTAGAAGTGATGTTGTACCACGAAGAGTGACGCTTCATTGCGTCGCGACGGCGCTCCTTATCAGGGTAAAAGCGCTCGAACGCGGGGGCCAAAGCCCACAGGAATCCGGACGCGCCGGCCTTTGCGCCACCACAGTACATAGCAAAAATATTAAAGGAGTGCAGGAAGATGCCCCTGAGCATCTTACGGTCTTCAGGAGAGAGGTCCTTCGTTGAAACGGAGATCTTCTCCTCAGCCGCATTGTTCGCAGTCTGGTTGCTTAGCTCTTCAGTGCTCATGCGAAGAAGTCCTCCTCTTCAACCTCGGCCTTCGAGAGTGTGCCAGCAGCAACTCCGGTCTCACGAAGCGACTTGATCTTGTTGCGCAAATCCATGAGGTCCATCTCGCGATAGGCGGTCACGACAACCACGACGGCTCCAATAGCCGCGACGCCGACCATCGGCATGCCAAGATACGAGACAAGAACAAAGCCCAGCAGAAAGTAAATGGCCGTCTTGTTATTCCAAAGCATGCGCAGCAGGAGTGCCATACCAACAGCGGGAAGCAAGCCAGCGGCAGCATTGAATCCGTTGGTAACTGCGGCAGGAATGACGTTCACGAGGTTGGCAACCGGCTCAGCGCCAAAATAGACACCCAAGAAAGTGGGGATGGCCATGGCGGCGTTCATAACGAGCGCGCCGCCGAAGTGCACAATGAAGACGTTCTTGGTCTCGCCCGTGTCTGCCGCCCAATCGATCAGCGGCGCCCAGAAGGACATGAGGACGTTAAAGATGAGCGAGTAGATGATGTTTGCGAAGATTGCAACAGCCGTTGCGAGCGTAATGGCCGCCCCTTGGTCCATGCCCATATGCGTGACGAAGCAGACGGCCATAACGGTACCCGTAACGGGCTCTGCAGAGGTCGCGCCTCCCACGTTGACGTTGCCGATGAAGATGGCTTCCATGGCGGCACCGATAATGATGCCCGTCGTAACGTCGCCAAAGATGAGTCCAGCCACAAGTCCCACGCAAATTGGCTGGTCAATCATTGGCTGACCGAACGTCCACTGCACAAAGTAGCAAATGAACGAGGCGAGAAACGCCAATAATGCTAGTTGCAGCATGCAAAACTCCTTTCCCGTCTTATCAACTTGACGAATGAAGACCCCCGAGAGGGATATTTCTGACTGCTAGCCGAGCTTGGCGAGAAGGTCGGAGACTTTTGTCTTGGGGTCAGTGGTGCCTACCTGATGAATCACGGGAATGTCAAGCTGGCAAAGCTTGCGCGCCGCTTCGAGTTCTTGCGGGTTGAGGTTTACGCCAGTAGTCAGAAGCGTCTTTGCGGCATCATCAGAGCGGTCAAAGCGACCGACGTTTGCTATGTTGACGGCCTGGACCACACCAGACGGCGCCTCGGAAGCAACGCGATACGCGTCTTCGACGGTTTGGGTGAGCATAAAGATGCGCATGGATGCTCCACGAGAGTCAGACGCAACTCTAATAGCGTCATCGACGCTTCTAATGAGCAGCCTCTGCCCTTGTGGGCACGCCATCTTGAGCGTTGCCGCCTGCGTAGCGTCTTGGGCGGCATGGTCGTTGGCTACGATGATTCCCTTGGTGTTGAGCTCCTTGCCCCACAACAAGGCCACCTGCCCGTGAATCAGGCGATCGTCAACGCGAATCTGGACAATCATGGTCCTCTCCTTAAACTTGACCCCCACGGAGCGGCGGGCGTCGCTCCGTCATTTCCCATCCCCTATTGGTGCTGTGACTCAGCCATACGCGGCAGGTCACGCTCAAGCAAAGAAGTCGCTCTCGGAGTCCTGGTCTGCAGAGTCATCTGCAGGCGACTCGACCCTTCGGATAAGCCCGGAGGCATCTGACACGATTTGATCAACGACGGCTGGCGTCAGCGAGTCATCAGACAGCAGACACCCCAAGACGCAAATGAGGTTCACGCCTGTTACGTGAATGATGCCGTAGTCCTCAGGCCGCAACGTCATGACTTTGTTGCAGACGCTGCCTCCAAGAAGATCGGTAAAGATGACCGCCTCGTCGCCCGTCTGGACCGAGTCAATGAACGCCTGGATCTGAGGCGTGAAGTCCGACTCGTCCATATAGCAGTCGACCGCAGTGATAGCAGAATCGTCTCGCGTCAGAATCTTGACAGCGCTCTTGATGCCACTCGCGACGCGACCGTGCGATGCAATTAGGAATTTGCGCATCCTTGCCACCGCCTACGCAACCGGGTTCGCGCCATTTGCAAACACCTTGACTACGTGCTCAAAGGTGCGCTTAAAGCTTTCATACGCGACGGGCGTCAAATCGTGCCAGTAGATAATTGCGCTATCGCTTTTTGCTCGCTTCGAATCGATTTCGCGGCAGGCAGCCTCTCCGGCATATTTGGCGCCGTAGGTGTAGTAGTTCACTTTGCGAATGCCGGCATTGATGGCCTTGACGTAGTCCTCGTCAGAAACGCCCGATCCGCCATGCATGACCAGAGGCACCTTCACGCGCTTGCGGATCTCTGTCCGCACGTCAAAGTTGAGATGCGGCTCGCCCTTGTAGATACCGTGCACGGTGCCGAAGGAGCAGGCAAGGATGTCCAGACCCGTTGCCTCGACAAAGTCCTTCGCCTGGTCGGGATTGGTGTAGATGGCACCGGCCTCCTCTGCGGTGCCGCCCTCATCGCGCTCTCCTCCCTCACGCGAGCCCATAGATCCCAGCTCGCACTCAAGACCTGCGCCGTATTCTGCGCACATGTCGGCAACGCGCTGTGAATACTCGACATTCTGCTCATAGGGAAGGGCCGAGCCGTCAAACATGACGCCGGTAAAACCGAGGTCTAGGGCGCGCTGCGCGTAAGAAAGGTGCTCGCAGTGATCGAGGTTCAGGCAAATCTGCGCACTGGAACGCTCCGCAAGCGTTCTCACGATAGGACCGACGTACTTCAGAGGCACAAGCTGCTCATGACCTTCGGCATGCTGAATGATGATGGGGTAACCAGTCTCCTCAGAAACCTCGATAGCGGCACGAATAGCCTCAAGGCTCGCGGAGTTTACCGCCGCGATGGCCATATTGTTCTGCTCAGCAATTGCACAGATATCTCGCAGATTGACAAGCATACTTCCGTCCCTTCCGTAATGCGCTGATAAGAGAAACAAAACGAACTTCTTTTTGCGTTCGTTTCTGTTTCGATTATAGACACTTTCGATTCTTACATTCCGTTTATTTTCGAATATGTTCACTTTATCGCCAAAATGTATTTCGGTTTATTCGTTTTCGTTTTGAGGTATCGTTGTAACAGCAGCCCGATATCGGAAGGAGCAGATGACCCGATGGGCAATGATTCAACTGAGAAATCCCCCTGCTTCCAGGAGGAGAGACAGGGGAAGATTCTTGAGCTTCTCGATAAGAACTCGACCGTTCGAGTGAGCGAGCTCAGCGAGCTCTTTGGCACCTCGGCCGCAACCATTCGAAAGGACATTCGCAAGCTTGAGCAAGCTGGCAAGCTAAAGCGGACGCATGGCGGGGCCATCAAGATTGACATCAACAACACTGAGGTAACGCCCGCGAGCGCAGCCGTATCAGCTCATGACGAGAAGGTGCGCATTGGGCATGCGGCCGCGCAGCTGGTGCACGATGGCGATACGTTCATCGTGCAGGCGGGCACCACAAACATTGAGTTCGTACGGGCTCTTAGGGGAAAGCACGACCTCAAAATCATCACCAATGACCTGCTCATTAGCCTAGAGGTGGAAAAGACGCTTCCCGACAGCTCGGTCATTCAGATAGGCGGGGACATGCGTTTCGGGTTCCACTACACCGAGGGGTCTGAGGCCCTCTCGCAGCTTATTGATTACTACGTGCCAACAGCATACATGTGCACCAATGCGTATTCATTCGAGCGTGGATTCTCAACGCACAGGATCGAGCAGAGCAGCTGGCTTACGGCCGTGTATCACGCCTCCGAACGTCACGTAATGCTGCTTGACTCAACAAAAATTGGCGTCAATGCCCTCTCAACGCACGCAAAGCTCGAAGACATGGACGTCTTCATCACTGACTCGAACCTCGATGAGGCAACTCGTTTGCGCCTGGCAGAAGAGGCTCCTAACGTGCGGCTGATATTTGCGTAATTAGTCCTTAAGAGGCTAGCTCAAAAAAACCGCCCCGCCAGCTTTCCACCTTTTTGGGGAAGCCAACGGGGCGGATGTATCATGCATTCACAACGCTATGGACGCATCGGACCGATAGCCGTTTCGACAAAGGACGTAAACGCCTGAGCGTCACGGCAGGCAATTAGCTCTGCAGGAAAATCGACCTCTGCGAGAAGCTCGTCTGTCGCCTCGTGATGGCCGACAAGCGAGGCGACATGAGAATCTGAGCCAAACGAGATAGAAACGCCGAGCTCTGCGCAGCGCTCTGCAATGCGGCGGCAGTTATCAATCGAGCCAGCGCGCTTCTGCGCGATGAGGCTCGACTCGTTTATCTCGATGAGCTTCCCACGCTCCTTTGCGGCGAGAAGCACCTCGTTAAGGTCAAAGTCGAGCCCAGTGCGACCCACATGCCCCAAAATCAGTACCTTGGGATCGGCGAGAACCTTGAGGTACATCTCAGTGATCTTCGCGCGGGAGACGCCCTGAGTGAACCTCTTGTCGTGGACGCTCGCAATTACGTAGTCGCACTGCCGAAAAGCCATGTCCTTGAGCGTGATCGGTCGGGCAAGCTTGCCTCCCGTCGTAGCCTCTCTGAAAACGATGTCATGCCCGAAAAGCTGTCCATCGAGGTCGACGATGTCAGCCTCACAGCCGCGGAGCAGCTTCACGCCATGCCACTCACGCGGCCACGCCCAGAGGTTCATGAAGTACTGCCAGTTCTGGATCGTCTGCTCAGAAAACAGCATGCTGGAGAAGTGGTCGGTCACGCCAAGAAGCTCCATGCCCTGCTCGGAGGCGGCGCGCACGTCCTCCTCGAGCGTCGAGTACGCATGGCGCGAGAAGAGGGTGTGGGTATGGACGTCGCAGGCGATCTTACGGCTGTTTGAGCTGGTCATCTTACGCGTAAAGCTCCTTCAGCTTCTTCCAGGCAGGCATGGAGTTGACGATGGTCTCGTAGCTGACGCAGTAGCCAACGCGCACCCAGCCGGGGCAGCCGAAGCTGTCAGAGGGAACGGGCAGCAGCTCGAGCGACTTTGCGCGCTCAAAGAAGGCGTTGGCATCGGGCTCGAGGGCCTTAACCCACAGGTAGAAGGCACCCTGCGGCTCAATGTAGGTGTATCCAAGCTCGGAGAGCCCCTTCGTGAGCGCCTCGCGGTTCTTGGCGTACGCGTCGACATTGGTGGGCTCGTCCACGCAGTCGGCAAGCACGTACTGGAAAAGCGCGGGCGCGCAGACAAAGCCCAGCGCACGACCAGCGCCGGCAACGGCAGGAATCAGCGGGTCGTGGTCGGGGTTGGTGGGCGGAACGAGCACCCAGCCGATGCGCTCGCCAGGAAGCGACAGGCTCTTTGAGTACGAGTAGCACACGATCGTGCGTTCGTAGATGCTCGGAATCCAAGGCACGACGGCGCCGTACGTGATCTCGCGATAGGGCTCGTCGGCGATAAGGGCAATGTCATGGTCGCAAGAACGCAGCACCTCTGCAGTGGCGGCAAGATTCTCGGCGGAGTAGACCGTGCCCACCGGGTTGTTGGGCGAGTTGACGATAACGGCCTTGGTGCGCGGGGTGATTGCCGCGGCAAGCGCCTTGGTGTCGATCTGGAACGTGTCAGCATCGGCAAGCACCTCAACGCAAGTGCAGCCGCAGGTCTCAATCCATACGCGATACTCCGGGAAGTACGGGGCGATCACGATGACCTCGTCGCCGGGATTGGTGATGGCGTGGAGCGAAATCGAGATGGATGCGGCTGCGCCGCAGGTCAGATAGAGGTCGCCCGCATTTGCCGCGTTCTCGCCAAACCGACGGCACAGCGATGACGCAAGCTTCTCGCGCACAAACGGAAGGCCGTTGGCAGGCGTGTAGCTGTGAACCTTGACCGGCGGCAGCTGGATGGTGCGCTCGATGGACTGGCGAACGGCGTCGGGAGAGGGAATGGAGGGGTTGCCCAGCGAGAAGTCATAGACGTTCTCGGCACCAATCTCAGCCTTGCGCGCAGAACCATAGGCCGCAATCTCGCGGATGGACGACTTCGACGCCCCGTAGGCGTACATCTTTTGGTTGAGCTCCATGTAAGCTCCTCTCTGCTCGACAAACAGCATCATTGTAAGCGTCATAAGCAAAGGGCGGCCGGGCAGCCTTCGAGAAGTGCCTTACACGAAACTTCTCCGCGACCGCCCGGCCGCCCCTCGTCTATTCGCTATGCCAAGGCCGCCCAGAACAGCAGCTTCACTCCGCGCTTTCCGCCTCAGCTTGGGCAGGCTCATCAGACTGGGAGGCCTCGCCGGATTGTGAGCCCTCGTGGCTGGCAAGGTATTCGTCCCACTTGTTGTCGAGAAGGGCGTCGACGGCATCGCCCTCGACAGTCTCGCGCTCAAGAAGGACCTTTGCCATCGTGTCCATCTGCTCGCGGCGGTCGCCCAGCACTCCACGCGCGCGCTCGTGCGCCTCGCGCATGATGCGCTCGACCTCGTCGTCAATCCTCTTGGCCGTCTCGGCGGAGTAGTCGTTGTGCTGCGCATAGTCGCGACCGAGGAAGACCTCGTGCTGCGCCTCGCCAAAGACCTGCGTGCCCAGCTCATCGCTCATGCCATAGCGCGTCACCATCTCGCGCGCAAGCTTGGTCGCGCGTTCGAGGTCGTTCGATGCGCCCGTGGTGATGTCGTCGCAGAAGAGCTCCTCGGCGGTGCGGCCGCCAAGCAGCACGGCAATCTGGTCGAGCATGCCGTCGCGCGTCTCGAGGAAGTGATCCTCCTCGGGCATCTGCATGGTATAACCCAGCGCCTGGCCACGGCTCACGATCGAAATCTTGTGCACAGGATCGGAGTTCTCAAGGATGTGGCCAACCAGGGCGTGACCGCTCTCGTGGTAGGCAATGACATGGCGCTCCTTCTCGGAAATGACGCGGCTCTTGCGCTCGGGACCGGCAATGACGCGTTCCATCGCCTCTTCTACCTCGTCCTGGCCAATCTTGTCACGACCGCGACGTGCAGCGAGCAGCGCAGACTCGTTCATCAAGTTTGCAAGGTCTGCGCCAGTAAAGCCTGGGGTGATCTTGGCGATGCGCTTGAAGTCGACGTTGTCCTCAAAGGGCTTGTTTGCGGCATGCACGCGCAGGATCTTCTCGCGACCGGCAACATCGGGACGGTCAACTGTCACGCGACGGTCAAATCGCCCGGGGCGAAGCAGCGCCGGGTCAAGGATGTCAGGGCGGTTAGTGGCGGCAATCAGGATTACCGCAGAGTTGTCCTCAAAGCCGTCCATCTCGACAAGCAGCTGGTTGAGGGTCTGCTCACGCTCGTCATGGCCTCCGCCAAGGCCAGCGCCGCGCTGGCGGCCCACGGCATCGATCTCGTCGATGAAGACGATGCACGGGGCCGCAGCCTTCGCTTGCTTAAAGAGGTCGCGTACGCGGCTTGCGCCGACGCCCACGAACATTTCGACGAAGTCGGAGCCAGAGATAGAAAAGAATGGGACCCCCGCCTCGCCGGCCACGGCCTTTGCCAGAAGCGTCTTGCCGGTGCCTGGAGGCCCAACCAGAAGCACGCCATGGGGGATTTTAGCGCCCATCTTTTGATAGCGTTCGGGCTCCTTCAGGAAGTCGCGAACCTCCTTGAGCTCCTCAACTGCCTCATCAATACCCGCGACATCAGAGAACTTCACCTTGGGACGCTGCTCGGCCGTTGTTTGCGCTTTGGTCTTGCCAAAGTCCATAGTTCGGTTGTTCTGCTCGCCTGTCCTATAGAGGAAGTAGATGAAGACGCCCACCACAAGCAAGGTGGGAATGATCGAGACCAGAATCCCCTCCATGTCAAAGGTGTCGATCCGGTAGCTTGTATTGGGATGGTCGGCCAGAAGCTCATCAAGCGAGTCCGTGCCCACGTAGGTCGACTTGAACTGCACAAGCTTGCTGTCGTCTCCGACGTCCTCGGAGTTCGGCCAATAGCTGCCGCTTATGCTTGCATCGGACGTCCGATACGTGACCGAGCTCACGCGGTCCTGCTTTACGGCAGTTACAAACTCGTTAGTTGCAAGCTCGACGACGTTGCTCGATCCGAGCGATCCGGAGCCCGAGTAAATCAGGTACGTAGCTATCAGCACGATGATCAACAGCGAGACAAGCGTGCTGCGCTGACGCTGCGGGCCGCCTCCCTGGGGAGTCGAAAGCTTGTCAAGGGGGTTCTTGTCAGACACAGATGTTTCTCCTTGCAGACGTTACTTTTCGTACACGGAGCGCTTGAGCACGCCGACGTACGGAAGGTTGCGATAGCGCTCGGCGTAGTCAAGGCCATAGCCCACGATAAAGGCGTCGGGCACGTGGGTTCCCACGTACCGAGGATTGACGGCCGGCGTATGACCGGGTATGTCCTTCACCGAGAAAGCCGCCACTTCAACAGAGGCGGGCTTCCTCGACTTCAGAAGCCTCACGAGGTACGAAAGAGTCAGGCCAGAGTCAAGGATGTCCTCGGCGATGATGACATCTCGGTCTTCAACCTTAGTGTCAAGGTCCTTCACGATGCGCACGACGCCCGAGCTCTTAACGCCATTTCCATAGCTCGAGACAGCCATGAAGTCAACGGAGCACGGCACGGTGATGGCGCGCATAAGGTCGGCTGTAAACATGAAGGCACCGCGAAGCACGGCCACGATCAGCGGATTCTTGCCTTCGTAATCGCGAGAAATATCCGCCCCCATCTTGGTCACGATGCTCTTGATGTCTTCCTCGCTCAGTACGATGCTCTCAATATCCGGATGCATTTCTTCCATGGACGCTTCCCTTCGCCACAGACCGCCTATTGCCCTTGGAGGCTCAATTCTAGCAATTGCCTCGTTGTTGGCGTGCAGCACGACCGCTCGTCGGCTCGAATTCCTGCAACCCATATCACCGATCCTGTGGGAGATGTGCGCACAATGGGCACGGCGGGACGCTCCGCCACTGGCACGCGCGCTTCTCCCAACAGATCGGAGAGCTTCTTTGACTGGCCATGCATGCCAAGCGGGCACATGACGTCGCCCGGCTGCGCGGAGCCCACCCAAAGGCGACCTCCCGCCTGTGGGTCAATTTCACAAGCCTCGGCATCCAAGAGCACCGACTCGCCCGCAAACTCGCTCCCATGTGAGCGCGCAAGGGCAACGGGGTCGGCTCCCTCCGGCTTCTCGACAAGGCGGGCCACGAGGTGCCTTCCGTCATGGAGGTCCATGACGCCCGGAACCTCAAGCCAGCCCTCCTCAAGCGCGGAAGAGGCCGCACGAGACCGTATCATGAGAAGCCCGTGCTCAACGCGCACGTCAAGGCCCATGGGAATGGTAACGGACCCCGCCCCCACGGCAACAAGCCGCAGCGCATCAGCCACGTGGCGCGCCTCCAAGCGAACGTCGGGGCACACGGCAAGTATTGCCATGCGCACCACGCGTCGGGCAATCGCCACGTCACAGGCCGCCAAACGAGCAGCGTCAAGGGCCACAAAACCCTCGCCGCGGCGCAGCGTGAGCTCGCGCATCGTACGACCAGCGATTCCGGCAAGATAGGCGTTCTCGTCAGAGAGGATGTCGCAGGTAGTGGCCAGGCTCGATACCACGCGAGGATTACGCTCCTCCACCATGGGCATCACCTCGTGGCGGACAAAGGCGCGCAGATAGTGGGTGTCGCTGTTTGTCTGGTCTTCGCGCCAGACGATGCCGCGCATACGCAAGAACTCGCAAAGCTCCTCATGCGTCCTGTCAAGCAGCGGACGCACGATCCTGTTGCGACGGCGCGGAATGGACGAGAGCCCCGACGCCCCCGTCCCGCGAATCGCATTCATGAAAAATGTCTCAGCTCGATCGTCTGCCGTATGCGCCGTCAGGATTCGCGCGGCAGAGCGCGGCGTCCCCAGCTGGGCGGACAGCTCATTTGCTAGCCGAGCCGCCTCTTGGTAGCGCACTTCTCGACCAGCATTTTCTACGTTATTGTCGCCAACTTTTGAGGCCAGCGCAGCAACGTCCACGCGGCGAATCGTGCACGGGATGCCATAGGTAGCCGCCAAGTCACGAACAAACTCCTCGTCCTCGTCGGCATCAATTCCACGCAGCCCGTGGTTCACGTGCAGCACATGCAGCCGCTCGCGGGCGATACGCGCCTTGCCGCGGCCATCGCAGATGTCCAGCTCCGAGGTGGCAGCCAGCACGAGAAGGGCCGTGGAGTCAGCGCCGCCCGACACCATGAGCACGACAGGCGCACGCAACGCGTCGTCGGTCTGGCGGCTTGGATGTGCAAACGGAACCTGCCCGTTGCCATACCTTCTCGCCACACTTGTCATGTCAGCCCTCCCCACACACGGTTCTCATGCCAACATGATGATTCTACTCGCGGAGGGTAGAACACGCGTGCGCGTGCAAGAAACGGTACTCTTGGAATTCGGCAACCTAGCAAGGAGACACATGACACCAAGGATTCACCTGCACATTCTTGCATCGGGCTCAAAGGGCAATGCCGCCGTGGTAGAAGGACCCTGTGGCTCGGTGCTTATCGATTGCGGCATCTCAAGGCGCTCGCTCTTGAGCCGCGCTGACGAGCTGGGCGTTGACATGGAGCGCGTCCAGGCAGTTCTTCTGACGCACGAGCACTCTGATCACGTGAGCGGGCTCTCCGTGTTCTGCAACCACTTCAATGGGGGTATCTTTGCGACTGCGGGGACGCTCGGCGCGCGCAAGTACTTGACGGAGCTCCCCGCGACGGTAATTGACCACTCAGACTGCCTGGAGCTTTGTGGCATGCAGGTGAAAGTCTTCCCCACCAGCCATGATGTTGCAGACCCCATTGGCTTTCGCTTTGAGGTCGAGGGAAGCGGTCATGCACCTGATGACGCCGTTGGCTATTGCACCGATACGGGAATGCTCACTGACCAAGCCATGACGGAGCTTGTTGGATGCCGCATTCTGGCACTCGAATCAAACCACGACGAGAACATGCTTGCAACCGGCCCCTACCCCGGCTATCTCAAGCGCCGAATTGCCAGCAACAAGGGGCACCTCTCAAACGATCAGGCGGCGGCCGCTTTGCAAGAGCTCCTAACCGACGATACCGAGGTGGTGGTAGGCATGCACCTCTCACAGGAAAACAATCGACCAAGCATAGCTGTGCGCACGCTTTCAAAGGCAGTGGGCGCCGAGGCCGCCGACAGCACGTTTACCGAAGCGCGTACGCCGGACGGTCACTTGAGCATCTGCGTCGCATCGCAGGACGCGCCCATCTCGCTCTTCTAGCCGCAGGGGCAGTTGCCAAGATTTCCACAAAAAAGGGCCCGGCGCGTGAGCGCCGGGCCCTTCTGATGCTGCAGCTTTGCTGCTTTACGCTACGAAGTTAGTCAATCGTGATCTTCGTGACGTTGGTCTTCTCCTGCTGCTTGGGGATGTTGACCGTCAAGACGCCGCCGTCAAGCTTGGCGGTAAGGCCGCTGGTAGCTGCATCCTTCAGATACACGCCACGCGTAGCGCTCCACTCGCCGGTCTCCTTGTGGACGTAGTTCTTGTTCTTCTCCTCGTCGGACTCCTTCTTGTCGACGGAGATGGAAAGCCTGCCCTCGTTCAGCTCGACGTCAATCTCATCGCGCTTGACACCGGGGAGCTCGGCCGTGACGACGTAGCCATCGCCCTTGTCCTCGACGTTCATCCTGAAGGTGTCAGGGATGCTCAGCGGCTGGTCGAAGAAGTCATCGAATGCATCGAACGGCCAATTGCGAAGAGCCCTTGCGTAACGCTCGTACGGAACCATGCTTGCCATAGTAACCACTCCTTCTGGGTTGGTGGGCGCCTTCTTTCTTGCGGTGCCCTTGGTGTTCGTAGTTATATGTTCCCCCTTCGCATGGGTTTAAACACTCAGACAAAGATTTTCTTAGTATTTTTGACTCAATATTTCTAAGCGTTATTGACTTAGATATTTACCAAGAATCCCTTGGGGACGTGACGATGACGAGCAATCCTGCCGGCGAGGGAACGACTTTGCTTATCGTGTCTTATGATGGGTAGCACTACATGCAAAAACCGCAATCGGAGGCACGTTGCATGAGCATGGTTGATGACTTTGATACGCCGCGGGAGAGCACTGCCGAGAGCGGCGCATCCCGCGACGAGTGGACTGACACCAATCAGGCGCCGTCTGTTGGCGCCGCCCCAACGGGCGCGCCGGCTGATGAGACCGCAATGCCGGAGTACGGTGGCGAGAGCCCGGCGCCTGCAGAATACGATCAACGTGAGCAGGGCTACGAGCGGCAGGGCTACGAGCAGGACCCGAGCCAAGGGCCCCAGCAAGGCGAGCAGAACCAGCAGCCGGCTGGGGGAGAAGAGGCTCAGCCCCGCCGCTACACGCGTGCCCGCCCCGCGCACCGCACCGTAGCGCCAATCGACGACTTGGCTGACGATGAGGACAGCGAGCGCTTTACCCATGATTCAAGCTACTCGAACCGTGGCGGGCTTGTGTCTGGCCGCTCGTATCGTCGCTCGCGCTCAGAGATGACGCAGCTGCGGCGCGACCTTCACTATGGGCAGTACCTCGAGATTCCCAAGGGTCGCCGCGACATCTTTGCGTCGCGCGAGCGCAAGTCGCGCATCCGCTCCACAATTGCCCTCATCGTGGTCATTGTGGTTCTGGCGGTTGTCGTCTACTTTGTATGGCAATACATGCAGATTAATTGGGGCGCAACCGGTTAGAGCGGTCGAAAAGCCAAGCGAAGAGGAGGCCTAGTCCCACGGGTCGCGCTCAAAGAGCGGCTCGGCGGCAGGCCTTCTGTCTGAATAGGGATCGTAGCCGTCATCGTCTTCGTTTTCCGCACGAATGAACTCGGCTTCTGCACGAGCCTCGGCGTCTTCTTGCGCCGGAATCGACCGAGGTGCTCGCTGCGACTTGGCACCGGCACCCAAGCCACCGGAGACAGACGCTCCGGAAACGCCCCTCTCGCGCATTTCCTTGTCCGCTTTATCGCTAGTTGCCACTCGTTTTCTCCCCTTGTGAAGTCTCGCTCGTCGTCGTCGACGTCGTTGAGTCCGACGACGTTGACGACGTGTCATTATCGCTGCTGGTGCCGGGATACGAGAGGGACGCAACGTAGCTTGCGATGTCATCGTTGAATTCGCTGAGGTCGAGCTCTTCGTAGTAGCTTTCCGGCACAACGCTGACGACCACCTGCGTTGCCTCAGACTTGGTCTTTCCGATAACGATCACCCATGTATAGCCGTCTGCCGTGCCATAGCCGCAGATGAAGTCCGCTGAGCTGTCAATCGTCGCGTCACCTTGAACCGATACATCGGTGCACGACGAGAGAAGGTTGGACAGATTGCATAGGCTCATGACCGCGTTCAGGCCTGTGGTGCTGATTGTCACAGAAGAGCTCAGATCAGACGCAGCCGCCTCCAAGCGAACGCCTCCGACTTGCGAGCCGTTCTCAAGAGGGTTGTCGCTGCCCGTGATGCTCGAGCTTGTCTCGTACTCGGGGTTGTCGGTAATTGCGATGGTGATCGAGTCGTTGCTGTAAACCGCAGCCGCATTTCCGCTGGAGAGGGTCGTTCCCGCAGTAAGCGAGAACCCCTGCTTGGTTAGATAGGCGTCGAGGTCTGCAGGTGAGATGTCAAAGTACTCGGTCAGGTAATAGTAGTTGGTTAGCTTGGCCTCGGGCATCGTAATGGTAACTGTGGTGCCGCCCTTGACTTCGGTGCCGGCCTCGGGGTCAGTCGAGAGAACCTGATTGCGCTTGGACTTTGCAACTACAGTCTCGGAGTCATAGGCGATCGTGTAGGTAAGCCCCGCGTCTTCAATCTCTTGCTCGGCGTCCTCAAGCGTCATGCCGGTTACGTCAGGAACCGTGTAGGGCTCGGCCACAGTCAGGGTAATCTGGTCGGACGAGACAAACGTCTCCCCCTCTCCGGGGTCAACGCTCAACACGGTGCCCTCCGTCTCGTCTGAGCTTTGATACTTGATGCTGATGTTTTTTGCACCCGCATCGTAGAGCGCCTGCTTCGCGTCATCAACGGACAGCCCCGTGACAGTGGGGATCGTTCGGGCCTTTGCAATGGTAAGCGTCACATGCAGCGACATGTCGGTACGCACGCCTGGCTCCGGATCAGACGCAATGACTGTGCCAACCGCCTCGTCGGACTCTGCCTCTTCGGTCGAAACGTCAAAGCCAAGCGGCGAGAGCGTCGAGAGCGCCTCGGTCTCCGTCTTGCCAATTACGTTGGGAACAGTCTTTCCGCCCCAGTATTCGTTCTGATAGGCCTGGTAAATAAAGAAGCCGGCCACAGCGGCAATGAAGACGGCAACGAGCACAATGCCAATGATGTGCACGCGCCCCCCGTTCATCCCCTCCTCAGAAACAGGCGAGCCAATCGCAACCGGCGCAACGGGCTTGGTGAAGTCAGCTTCGTTGTAGACGGGCGCATACGGGTCATCAAGGGCGTCGATGCCGTCGGGACCCTCCGACGAGGAGGGAGACGAAACGGGAACCACAATGGTGGGCATATCGTCATCGTCGCTGGTGGGGATTGGCGACATGTGCTTGCCGCCAGCTCTCTCCGCCATCTCGGGAGTAATGATGTGCGTCAGGTCCTCGTCATTGATGAGCGATGTCTCCTCGTCATCGGAAGCAGTCGTAGTCGCATCAGAGTCAGACGGCATCAACACCGTCGCATCGGAATCAGCGGGTCCTTCCGAAGCGGAAGAGGCCGCCTCGGAGCCTTCTTCTGCGGGATTGCCTTCCGGAGCATCCGCATCCGATTGCTCCATCAGCACTGTGGCCTCGGGGTCTTCGCTCGTATTTTCAGCTTGCCGCTTCGCAGAATCGGCACCTTCATCAGGGGTGCCCTTCTCAGCTGCGCCGTTTTTCTCGAGTTCTGAATCTGCCATGGCACGTCCTCCCATGCGACCTAACGATGCCACCCATTTTGAACCAATGGCCCAAGTAATGCCATGAGCTGCCAATCATTTACCGGAACTAAGACCCGCCTATACACCTTCTCGAGAGAAGAATTCGGTCGGCAGCGCGTTTGGAGGCTACGATTACCCGTCAAATTCGCCCGTTTAGCGACAAAACAATAAAGAACAATAGAGATAACGTTGAATTCATCGAAGAAGACCTCTACAATTCGAACCGCGTTAAAACAATAGGAAATGATAGTAAGTGTCGTTTAAATCGGAGAGATTGGAGCATGTGATGGAGTTCGTCGCAGTTACAGCCTGCCCGTCTGGAGTCGCGCATACCTACATGGCGGCGCAAGGCCTGAAGGACGCCGCCAAGAAGTACGGCTGCGGGATTCATGTTGAGACCCAGGGGTCGCTCGGCGTTGAAAACGAGCTCACGCCAGAGGAAATCGCCGCGGCCGACGCCGTCATTTTGACCAACGACATCGGAATCAAAGGCGAGGAGCGCTTCGCGGGCAAGCCCATCGTGCGCGTGGGCACCGAGGCCTGCATCTCAAAGGGCGGCTCCATCATCAAGACCTTGATCGCAAAGCTCGGCTAGGGAGAGGGGCACAGATGTCTGACCTCGCGATGCTGCTCAAAGGCACCAAAAAGCACGTGATGACCGGCGTTTCCTACATGATTCCCTTTGCCGTCGCGGGCGGCGTGACGCTCGCCGTCTGCGTTGCACTCGGAGGCACCAACTCAGTCCCCACCGAAGGAGCGCTCGGGCTCATAGCGCAGATTGGCTCTGCCGGCCTTGGCCTGATGGTCCCGGTGCTCTCGGGCTACATCGCCTACTCCATGGCTGACCGAGCCGGCATCGCACCGGGCTTCATTGGGGGATACATCGCCAATTCGATAGGCGCGGGCTTTCTCGGCGGTCTTTTCTCTGGTCTTCTTGCAGGCATCCTTGCTTTCTATCTCAAGAAGATCAAGGTCCCAAAGTCGATGAGCTCGGTCGTCTCAATCTTCATCGTCCCGCTTGTCGATACCCTTGCCGTCTGCTGCGTCATGCTCTTCCTCGTTGGTCAGCCGATTGCCGCAATCATGAGCGCGCTGACCAACTGGCTCAACACGATGTCTACCGGCAATGCAGTCATTCTTGGCATCATCCTTGGCGCCATGGACTGCACCGACATGGGAGGCCCCATCGGCAAGGTCGCCTACACGTTTGGCGTGAGCATGGTTGGCACGGTCGACGCCGCCACCGGTCTCCCCTCTACTCAGGCAATGCAGGTCATGGCCGCCGTCGGCGTCTCTTGCGCAATCCCGCCGCTCGCCTGCGGCATCTCCACGCTCATGTTCCGCAATCGCTACTCCAGCGAGCAGCGCGAGGCCGGCAAGGCCGCCCTGGTCATGGGCTGCGTCTCAATCTCCGAAGGTGCCATCCCCTTTGCCGCTGAGTCACCGCTGCGCACCATTCCCCAGCTCATGATTGCCGGCGGGCTCGGTGGAGCGATTTCGATGCTGCTCGGCGCCGGCGATCCCGCGCCCTGGGGCGGATTCATCGTCGCACCCATCACCACCAACCCGCTCGCCTACTGCCTCGCCATTGTCGTCGGGAGCTTCGTGGGAGCCATCCTCATGGGCATCGCGCGCAAGCCCATCACTGAGGACCAGTCCATCGAAGAGAGCGCTGACGACGATCAGATTCTCGAGCTCAGCATCGAGATGTAGTCTCCTTCGCAGAGACGAGAGAGGGCCCCGGCAAAGGGGCCCTCTTTTTCTTGACCAGTCAGCAGCCGGCAAAACGAGCGCCGCACGTACGCCTTGCCTGGAGCTACATCACCATCGAGCCGAGCGCCTTGATTTTCGAGCGTAGCTTGGCGCTCGGTTTGTCGGTAATCACGCCATCAAACTCGGAAATCTTCGCGTAGGCGTAGTTGCCCGTGGCCTCAAACTTGTGCGCATCGGCAACCAGAAACGAACGGGCTGAGTTGTGGAGCACGAGCTGCTTGATGAGAGCATCGTCCCACACGTAGGTGAACACGTCACCCTCCTCCAAATCGACGGCCAAGGCGCCGAGAAACGCCTTGTCAAAACGCATGGGCTCAAGCGTCTTGAGGGTC
The DNA here is from genome assembly GCF_050946515.1 of Tractidigestivibacter sp. GTDB lineage: Bacteria > Actinomycetota > Coriobacteriia > Coriobacteriales > Atopobiaceae > Tractidigestivibacter. The sequence goes on along the minus strand of NZ_JBMNUX010000016.1, from coordinate 3,997 downwards.
ATCGAGCCCATGAAGCCGTCGAGCTCGGTGTTGACGCTTCCTCCTGTTCCTAAAACGTTGAGCGCTGGATTGGTCGAGAGGACGCGGAGAATCTCCATCATGTTCGAAACTATCGAGAGTTGCTTAGTGCCCTTGGCGATGATCTCGGCGAGCGACAGGTTGGTGGTAGACACGTCGAGAAAAATCGTGTCGCCCTGCGCAATCTGGTCGTAGGCCTTCTCCGCAATCACGCGCTTCTCGGAGGTGTTGACGCTGATGCGCTTGCTTACGTTGCGCTCGGGGGTGGTTGCGACGCTGATGGCGCCGCCGTAGACCTTCTTGAGCGCGCCACGCGCGTCAAGCTGCTTCAGGTCCTTTCGAATGCAGTCCTCCGTGACGCCGAACTTCGATGCCAGGTCAGGCACCGTCACACGCCCTTCCGCATTGATTATCTCGACGATCTTGTCCTGGCGCTCTTTGAGAAACATGGCACTCCCGTCACGCACTGTCCTGAAAAGTCCGAACTACTACAAAACACGATAGAACAATTCTTCCCCAAACTCAGAATAAAATAGCGCGAGACCCGGGCCAGCCGCCTGGCCAGGGTCTCGCGCCGTTAAGCTCTTGATGAGGCGCCTAGGCACACTCCGCGGCCTGAGCTGCTGTGGCCGTCGGCGCGAGCTCGCGCTCGAGCAGGCCACGCGCAATCTGAATGGCGCGCGCCGTGTCTGGGTCCTTCTTGAACAGGCCGCTCCCGCCCAGCACAAAGATATCGGCACCCGCATCGCGTAGCCGACGGTAGTAGCGCTCGTTGCAGCAACCGTCCACCTCGATGTCAAAAGAAAGGCCCAGCTGGTCTCGCCGCTTGGCGGCTGCCTCGATCTTCCGCAGCGATGACTCGACAAAGGGCTGACCCGCAAACCCCGGGTCCACAGTCAAGATGAGCAGGCGGTTAAGCTGGTCAAGGTACGGCTCGACCACGTCGAGCGAGACGGCAGGGTTGATGAAGACGCCAAAGCCGACGCCTCGGCCCTCGGTGAGCCGCTTGAGCCTATACACCTGCCGCTCAATGACCTCGGGCGGCATCGTCACGATGCTGGCGCCCGAGTCCATGCAGAGCTCGACAAGCTCGGCGTCGATATTGTCGACATACAGATGCGCTTCGATGGGCTTTTTCGTTATCCCCCGAATCCCCTCGATAAAGCAGGGGGCAAGCGACATGTTGCGGCAGTAGTGCCAGTCAATGATGTCGGCATGGTACTCATCCGCGATGACCTCGAGCTTGCCAATCTCGTCGGCGATGTGCATGAGGTCCATGCACATGAGAGAAGGAGAAATTCTGACATCCATAGCGCGCTCCAAGCTGTCTCGAGTATTCGGCAGGGCATTTCAACCAAAATCTGAACGAAACAATAATAATAGATAGGAACTCTATTGTAAATAGGATAAAATCGGATATACTGAGAGTGAAAAGAAACCTACCCGTTCGTCTTGTTGGAGGCATCATGCTCACTGCGCGAACCAAACACATCAAAGAGAGCCTCTTTGCCGAGAAGCGCCGCATCTCGTTGGAGCGCGGCCTCCTCTACATGGAGAGCTACCAAAAGACGGAGGGCGAGCGGCCCATCATCCGCCGCGCGAAGGCCTTCCGCCACCTCCTTGAGAACCACCAGATCGTGATCGACGGCTACGACCTCTTGGTCGGCAACCGCAGCGAGCGTCCCCGCGCCGGCGTCGTCTCGCCCGAGATGTCGCCCTACTGGATTTTGGACGAGCTGGACGAGTTCCCCACGCGCCCGCAGGACACCTTCGAGATGTCCGAGAAGGACAAGGCGACGTACCGTGAGGTGCTTTATCCCTACTGGTCCGGCCGTTCGCTGAACGACTGGTACACGGCCCACCGCCCCGCCGAGGTTGCCGCCGCCGAGAAGGACCGCGTCTTCGCCGTCGCCCAGACCGACAAGGGCCAGGGACACATCATCGCCGACTTCGGCGAGGTGCTCACTCGCGGCCTAGGCTCGATTCTCGCCGAGCTCCGCGAGCACCTGGCGGCCGAGCCCGACAACGAGTTCTACCAGGCAGGCGTCATCTGCTACGAGGCAATGATCGAGTACGTGCACCGCTACGAGCGCATCGTTCGCGAGGCAGCCGAGGGCAAACCCATCTCAGACGCGCACGCAACCGTCGCCCCCGCCGAGACGCCCGAGCGCGCCACCGAGCTCGCCCGCATCGCGGACATCCTCGCTCACGTGGCCACCGAGCCCGCACGCGACCTCTACGACGCGCTGCAGCTCGTCTGGCTCCTCTCCGTCGCGCTGCAGCACGAGTCCAACGCCAGCTCGCTCTCGCTGGGGCGCATGGACCAGTACCTTCTCCCCTACTACCGCGCCTCCAAGGCTGCCGGCGCCACCGACGCCCAGATTCGCGAGCTCATCCAGTGCTTCTACCTCAAGGTCAACACGATCATCGCGGTGCGCTCCACCGACAGCGCTCGCTTCTTCGCCGGCTTCCCCATCGGCTACAACATCGTCGTGGGTGGCGTGGACGAGAACGGCAACGACGCGTCCAACGAGCTCTCGCAGCTGCTCCTGGACGTGCAGCGCGACACACGCCTGCCGCAGCCCAACCTGAGCATCCGCATTCACAAGAACACCCCTGACGACCTGCTGCACAAGGCCGCCGAGATCATCCGCCTGGGCGACGGCATGCCGCAGTGCTTCAACGACGAGGTCAACATCGACTCGTTCGTCGGCCGCGGGGTCTCGCTTGCCGACGCGCGCGACTACGGCGTCGTGGGCTGCGTGGAGCTCTCCATACCTGGACGCATGTACGGCCTGCACGACATCAGCATGTTCAACATGATGCGCTGCCTCGAGATCACGATGCACGAGCACCGCGAGGGGTTCGAGAGCTTTGAGGCTTTGGAGGCGGCGCTGGAGAAGACCATCGACCGCTACGTGGCGCTCATGGTGCGCGGCTGCAACGTCTGCGACGAGGCGCACCGCGAGACCTCGCCCACGCCGTTCCTCTCCGTGCTCGTGCACGACTGCACCGAGAACGGACGCGACATCACGTCAGGCGGCGCGCGCTACAACCCGTCGGGCGTGCAGGGCGTCGGCACCGCGAACCTTGCCGACTCGCTCTACGTTATCAAGAAGGTGGTCTTTGAGGAGAAGGCCATGTCGTGGGGCCATCTCCTGCAGATTCTCGACCGCAACTGGACCGACGACGGCGACGAGGTCATTCGCCAGCGCTTCATCAACGGCTACGCGAAGTACGGAAACGACGTGGACGAGGTCGACGAGCTCGGCCGCCACTTCCTGCAGCACTACGGCGAGGAGGTCGCCAAGTACCGCAACGTGCGCGGCGGCACGTTCCAGCCCGGCAGCTACACCGTTTCGGCGCACATCCCGCTGGGCGCCGCGGTGGGCGCCACGCCGGACGGACGACGCGCGGGAGAGCAGCTGGCCGATGGTGGCCTTTCGCCCATGGTCGGCCGCGACAAGCACGGCCCCACGGCGAGCCTGCTTTCCGTCTCCAAGCTCGACAACGTCCTCGACACCAACGGATCGCTGCTTAACGTCAAGTTCTCGCCCTCGACGCTCGCCGGCGAGGAGGGGCTGCAGAAGCTGATGGCCTACCTCAGGAGTTTCTCGCGCCTCAAGATTCAGCACATCCAGTTCAACGTCGTTGACCGCGCGACGCTGCTCGACGCGCAGGCGCACCCCGAGAAGCACCAAGACCTCGTCGTGCGCGTGGCGGGCTACTCAGCCATGTTCGTCGAGCTCTCCAAGGCAATCCAGGACGATATCATCAACAGGACGGAGCACGTGCTTTAACGCGGCGAGAAAGGCGTCACATGGCAAACGAAGGGCAGCTCACGGGGGCCGCAGACGGCGCCGAGCCCACCGGGCTTGTCGCCAACATCCAGCGCTTCTCGCTCCATGACGGGGGCGGCATCCGCACGGTGGCGTTTCTCAAGGGCTGCCCCTTTCGCTGCCCGTGGTGCTGCAACCCC
>NZ_JBMNUX010000015.1:0-57354 GCF_050946515.1 Tractidigestivibacter sp. | reverse complement strand
GGCGCCCATCGCGCGGGCATCAAAACTCGCGCAGCTTGGCATATGGAGATATGGAGCGGTGGCGAGCTTACTCGGGCAAGGGCAGCATTACGGTCACAAGGAACGTTCCGTCCTTGAAATCCTGAACGAGGGCGCCTCCATACTTCTGAGCGATCAGTCGCATTGACTTAGACCCAAAGCCATGGCTCTCCTTGTCAGGCTTGGTCGTAACCGGCAGTCCGTCTTCAAAGCTCGGTCTGCCGTTGCAGTAATTCTCTTCGTGAATGCTGACCATGTGGCTGTGACGCTTCACAACAAGCGAGATGCTCTTTCGGTCGGGGTCTCGAAGCGCGGAGGTTGCCTCCACAGCGTTATCAAGGATGTTGCCAAAGAGCGCGTACAGGTCGCGTGATGCAACAAAATCGAGGGCCTTCCCATCGACAATTGCTGAGAGCGTAATGCCCGCGCGCTCGCATGCCAGCCCTTTCTCGGTCAGAACCGTGTCAATCGTCTCGTTGCCGGTGTCATAAATGGAGTCGTAAATGGCGACCTCGTTTGCCAAGTCGTCTAGAGCGTCGCCGTCTACCGCTGCACGGCCGTTTGCTAAGGTACGGATTTGATGGCGCAGATCGTGACACTTGATGTTGATGGCGTCGATGTTCTCGCGCGAAAGCTCAAGCTGGCGCTCGCGCTCTGAAAGCAGCTGCTCGACGGCAGCGTGCTCAAGGCGTTCGCGCTCTTGGCAGAGCACGTAGTACTCCGTAATCAGCACGAACACGCAAATGAGAATGTGGATGCCGCGTAGGAGGATTGCGTAAAGAGGCTCAACGCCCGTTTCGGAGGCCCCCTTTATCACCAGATCGAACCCAATGATGGCAAGCGACACAAGGATGTAGATGAGAAGGACCCTCCGATTTTCCGTCGCGTCTAGTGCGCGTCGGTCAATCTTTCGAATCAGCAGCAGGTAGCAGGGCACATACACGAGCGCGCAGAAAAAAGCGGTGATGAGCGCGCGCATGAGCATCGACGTTTCGAATGGATCATGGTGCAAAAATCCCGCGATTATCGTCGTCGCAAAAAGTTGGACCGAAGAGCTGAGGTTCTGCATCGCGTAGGCCATGGTGGCGCAGAAAAGTGCGGTCCACACGCCTGTCCTGAAGAGCGTGACGATAAGCAGCGCTAGCATCGCGACAACAAGCGAAAAGCAAATAAATTGTGCAAGCAGTTGGCTCATCCCGTTGAAGGCCATGACCAGCATGCACTCGCTTGAGGTAATTGCAATCATGATGAGAAGATAAGCGGCGACCCCAGCAAGGGCCGTGCTGCCCCAGCGGCTCGAGCGAATTCCCAGCAGCATGGCCAAGGGGATGGCAAGCTGCATCGCAATGCCAACCGGCCATGGGTCCATGAGATAAGCCTGAAGCATCAGCGTCCCCCAATGTAGCGCGTGATTGCCTCGACGACTTCGCGCCTTCGAGTTCTTGAAATAACCAAATGAACGCCCGAGGTCGTTACCAGCTCGGTCCCCAATACGCGGTCAATATGCTCCATGTTTACCAGCACGCTCTTTGATATCCGAAGCAGAGTGCCGCCCTTGGTTGATTCTTCAAGCTCGCGCAGCGTTCCTCGCGCCTCGAGAGTTTGCTGATCATCTAGGTGAAAAAGAAGATTGTGCTTGTTTACCTCGACATATTCCAGCGTTTGGACGGTGACGACGTGCGTGCCCTCGCGCGTTCTAACGGCAATTCGGCCGGCGGTGCATTCGCGGATGCGCCGCATCGCCCGGTCCATTCGAAGCGCGAAATCGTGATAGCTTACCGGCTTGATGATGAAATCAAGGGCGTCGACCTCGTAGCCGCGTACCGCCAGCTGGGCTAGGTTGGTTACAAAGATTATGGGTGTGACGGCGTCTCTGCTCCGTAGCTCCTTTGCCGCCTCCATCCCGTTGATGCCTGGCAGCTGTATGTCGAGAAGCGCGAGGTCATAGGCGTCTAGCGATCGTGGAAGGTCGAATGCCGTTGCAAGACGAGTCGACGTAACCCAGATCTTTCGCTCTTCTCCATAGCGCTGCAAATACTCGACAAGCGTCTGTGCTGCGTCGTCTTCGTCCTCAACGATGAGCACCCTCAGCGTCTCGCTCAATCGTCCTCCCTCAATCTCCCTTCTGCAATTCTAGGGGACTGACGCCCCTTCTGAGCTGGGCGGGCATGAACGTTCTCCGCTCGGTCCGCTTAAAGGCGGTTCCTGCACTTTACGACTGAGAAAGGCGACTTCTTGCCACGATTGGGCTCGATTGAGCCGTCTATGGAACCCTAAAGCAAACGGAAAACGGCGTGGAGGGGAGCGGTTTGCCGCAGAGGCGCGCGAACCCACATCGGAAGGAGAGGCAATGAGCAAGAACGTATCCAGGCGCAACTTTCTTCAGGGGGCGGCCTTGGCGGGAGCGGCAATTTCTCTGGCTGGCTGCTCGTCTGAGGGCTCCTCGACGAGCGATGCCACCGCGGCTCCGGCGGCAGACAAGTACCCTATCGACCCTGATGGCGACGACGTCGAGGCAAAGTGGTCGAGCGAGGAGACCCGCGACGGCTGGACCCGCTACACCCAGGACGGCGGCGCCACGATCGGAGTGATGGACACTTCGAAGATCATTCAGGTGGACGGCTATGCGTTCAAGGACCTTAACGGCAATGGGAAGCTGGACCTGTGGGAGGACTGGCGCCAGAGCGCCGACGACCGCTCCTCTGCGCTTGCCGACGAGCTCAGCGAGGACGAGGCTCTCGCGCTTATGGTGCACGGATCGATCTTCTCGACAGGCGCGCTCACCGACGAGATTACCGGGGGAGGAACGGTTGTCGAGGGCAATCCCAATCCCACGACGCAGGACGTTATCGACGCTGGCATTCGTACCATGCTGAACTTTGGCGCGGTCGCTTCCGCAAGCTCGCTTGCCCGATGGAACAACAGCCTGCAAGAGGCCTGCGAGCAGAAGACCTACGGCATTCCGTTTAACATCTCCAACAACCCCAAGGACTACGGCTTCCCCAGTACGCTCGGCCTGGCGGCAAGCTTTGACCCCGACCTCGTGAAGCGGGTCTCTCAGCAGGAGTCGCGCTGCTACCGCGCCGAGGGTGTCGCCACCTTGCTGGGCACGCAGATGGACCTTGCCACGGAGCCGCGCTGGCGCCGCATCACCGGCACCTTTGGCGAGGATCCTGCCCTCTCTCGCGACCTTACCAACGCCTATGCGTCTGGTCTGCAGTCGACCTACGACGACGATGGCAACGACCAGGGCTGGGGCTCCGAGTCGGTCATCAACATGCTCAAGCACTTCCCGGGCGACGGCGCTGGCGAATCCGGTCGTGAGGCGCACAGCGCCATCGGCAAGTACTGCGTCTATCCTGGCGACAACATGGAGGCGCACCTGATTCCGTTTGTGGACGGTGGGCTGCACCTTGATTCCCAGACTGGCCAGACGGCCTCGTACATGGATTCCTACTCCATTGCTTATTCTGACGACGAGAAGTACGGCGAGCTCGTGGGCACGGCATTCTCCAAGTGGAAGAATGACATCCTGCGCGAGAAGTGCGAGTACGACGGACTGATCTGCTCTGACTGGGGCGTTACAGAGGACCTTGGCACGGCTATGGTCTGCACTCCTTGGGGCATGGAGACGGCTACGAAGCCCGAGCGCTACGAGAAGATTCTGGCTGCCGGAATCGATCAGATTGGTGGCGGCCTTGACCTTGTTGACCTTAAGGCTGGCTATGACCTCTATGCAGCCGAAGTGGGGGAGGACGCTGCGCTTGAGCAGGTTCGCTCCTCCGCGCGACGCGTGATTCGCACTCTGTACTATATCGGTCTCGGCGAGTGCCCGTATGCCGACTCTACGGCTGCAGGCGGCGTTGTCGAGGGCGACGAGGTCACCTCGCTTGTGAGCGAGGCGATCGACAAGTCCATCGTGATGCTCAAGAACGCCGGCAATGTGATTAAAGAAAGCGACGGGAGCAAGCTCAAGGTCTACATCCCGATGTCCTACACGCCGGGTTCGGCATACGCCGCTGCGACCGAGGGGCTTCCCGTGACCGAGGCGGCGGCATCTGAGCTCTTTGACATCGTGACCGACACGCAGGGCGATCCCGCAGGCCCAGCTGGCACAGACGGCAATCCCACCTATGACGGGACCGAGATCACGCGCGCCACCTCCGACGAGACCGCCGACTGCGATTGCGCGTTCGTGTTCATCAAGAACCCTACGCCGGGGCTGGGCTATGACCAGGAGACTTCCGCATATGTGCCCATCTCCCTTCAGTACGGCGAGTACGTTGCTGACGGGGATAACGTGCGCAAGGAGTCTATTGCCGGCGACATCGTGGACGGCGTGAAGGAAAACCGCAGCTACTACGGGCAGTCTGCCGTGGCTAGCAATCTTTCCGACCTTGAGCTCGTCCAGAGCGTTCGCGAGCAGATGGGCGACAAGCCGGTAGTCGTTTGCATCAACGCCGACCGTCCAATGGTGTTCTCCGAGCTTGAGCCGTATTGCGACGCAATTCTCATGGGTTTTGATGCTTCTGGCGATGACTTCCTGAACATTCTTGCAGGAAAGACCGAGCCCACCGGTCTTCTTCCGCTGCAGATGCCTGCCGACATGGATACCGTCGAGGCGAACGACGAGGACGTTCCTCGCGACCTTGAGTGCTACACGGATTCCGAGGGCAACACCTACGACTTCGCGTTCGGCATGAACTGGTCGGGCGTGATTGACGACGACCGCACCTCTACCTACAAGGTCTCGCCGCTGACAAAGTCGGAGTACGTCGATCTCTAGGGGCTTTGCCAGTCGTTCGGGTGCGTCGTTTGGCGTCCGAGCGGCGCTCTTCAGTACTCCGGAGGGGAGCCCGTCGCCTTTCTCTCGGCGGCGGGCTCCCTTTTCCGCGTCGATGCCAGCGTCCCACGCAAAGCCATTTCATCCCCACACGATAGAGCGCCGCCAAGTTGCGCGACTTTTGCAGCATCAGAACTCGCACAACTTGGCGATCGGAGCATCAAAAGTCGTACAACCTGGCAGAAACGGCGTCAAAACTCGCGCAAGTTGGCACGGTCGAGCATCAGAAGTCGCGCAACTTGGCAGCAGGGGCGCGGCGCCCATCGCGCGGGCATCGGAACTCGCGCAACCTGTCGGGCAGGGGCGTGGCGCCCATCGCGCGGGCATCAGAACTCGCGCAACCTGTCGGGCAGGGGGCAGGCGCTCAGCCGGCGCACCGCGCGGGTCGTCCGCTCACGCTCCCACGGAGCCCCCACCTCGCGCGGGTATACTGTCTCTCTACGCAACTATTTGCCGGAGGGACCATGGAATCGCTTTACACAAAGTATCGCCCTAAGACCTTCGATGAGGTCGTCGGACAGCAGCATGTGGTCGAGACCCTCAAGAGAGCCGTTCTTGAAGGAAGGGTTAGCCACGCGTACCTCTTCTGTGGTCCTCGCGGAACCGGCAAGACGACCATGGCGCGGATCTTGGCCAAGGCTCTCATGTGCGACAACGGTCCCAACCAGCTGCCCGATGGCACGTGCGAGGAGTGCCAGCTTATTGCCGCGGGCGAGCACCCCGACGTGCTCGAGCTTGATGCGGCGTCGCGGACCGGCGTCGAGAACGTGCGAGAGGAAATCATCTCGCGCGTAAACTACGCCCCCGTGCGCGGCAACTACAAGGTCTATATCATCGACGAGGTGCACATGCTCTCGCAGGCGGCATTCAATGCCCTGCTCAAGACCCTTGAAGAGCCGCCCGAGCATGTGGTCTTTATCATGTGCACCACCGATCCGCAAAAGATTCTGGCTACGATTCTTTCGCGCGTGCAGCGCTTTGACTTCCACGCCATTGGAAATGACGAAATGCTCGCGCATCTTGCCTATGTCTGCCAGCAAGAGGGGTTCTCGTACGAGAAGGACGCGCTCGAGCTCGTGGTTCGCCACGCTCGCGGAGGCATGCGCGACGCGCTGACCTCTCTCGAGCAGCTCTCCGTTTTCGGCGACGGCAACATCACTCTGTCTGCGGCGCAGGACCTCTTTGGAGAGGCCAATGGCGCCGTGCTAGGAGATTTCTCGCACGCAATTGCAGCGCGCGATGTCCCGACGCTCTTTTCGCAGGTAGACGATTTGTCCAACAACGGGCGAGATTTGCTCCAATTTACTCGGGAGCTTGCGGCCCATGTGCGCGATATGTACGTCTGCTTGATTGGAGGTCCTGCTGCGCTGAGCACGAGAACCGCAGATGAGGTCCAGCAGATCTCGAGCGAGGCGGCAGAGTTCGGATCCCCTGACCGCCTTGCTCGCGTGCTCACCATATTGGGCGATGCGTCTGCTGAAATGCGCACCGCCCCTAACCAGCGCCTCGTTCTTGAGATTGCGCTCACCAGGATGGCGCGCCCGCAGTCTGACCTGACGCTCGAGGCGCTTGCCGAAAGGGTCGACGCCCTCGAGCGCCAGGTTGCGTCGCTTTCGGTGCCCGGTCGCGCGACGGCGCCTGCTTCCGTGTCTGGGGACGTCGTTGCCCCAGCTGCCGCACCGACCGCTGTTGAGAAGCCCGCCCCCAAGGCGTCGCAGAGTCCGATGCCACAGAGTCCGACGCCGAAGCCGGCTCAAGCGCCAAAGGCCCCGGCGGCCCATGTCGAGAAGCCCGCGGCGGAGCCCGCGCCCGCCAGATCAGCCGCCCCCGCGCCACAACCCACTGCTCGCACCGCTTCCCAGCAGGTCTCGCAGCAGCCTGTGCCGGCTCCCATGCAGGCATCAAAGCCTCAGCCATCCCGAGCATCTGCGGCCGTCTCGCCAGAAGACGCGGCCTCTCTCCAGCGCAAGTGGAAGCAAGTTGTTCAGACGCTTACTACCAAGAGTGCCGCCCGAGCTGCGACGCTAAGCTTCTCGAGCATCGTTTCCGATGACGGTCAGACGCTCATCGTCGAGCTTCCGCAGGGGTCGACGTACTCACTTAAGATGCTCCGGCGCAAGGATTTGAAGAGCTTCATTGCGCCCGTTGTAGAGTCGATTTTTGGTCCGCGCGAGGTTGTCTATCGCGAGGCGGGGACTTCTGAGAAGCCCGCCCGCGCTGCCGCGCCTGCTTCGACCTCGGCTCCTGTTTCGGCTCCGGCACCGCAGCCGGCCCCGGCCCCGCAGCCCGCCCCGGCACCGCAGCCCGCTCCTCAACCCGCGTCTGCTCCGGCCCCGCAGCCCGCTCATCAACCTGCCGCAGCTCAAAGCACGTATCAGACGCCGTGGGATGCTCCTGCGGTTGCCGAGCCGCCCGCCCCATCCGAGCAGGTGCCCTATGACGACGCGGCCGCCACGCCCTTCGACGAAGACGAGGAGCCCATCCCGTCGCCCACGCCCGCGACGACGTCTCAGCCGGAGCCTCAAGGCGCGCCCCAACCAGCGCCCGCTTCCGCCCCGCCATCGCAACCGGAAGCGCAACAACCGGTTCAAGCCCAAGCCAAGACGATTGACCCCTCGGAGCTTCCGCCAGAGTTTGCTGACGTCGTCGCCATGTTGACCGAGGCGTTTGGTGAGGTCACGGTGAAGCCTGACGGCTCGAACGATGACCAGTCGCCAAAGTAGGGTACAAAGAAAGCCGTTTGTATGATTTTCGCTCATGCCATACGGCTTGCAGGAACGAATGATCCGCAGCTCAAACCACAGACCAGGAGGATTGAATGTCCAAAGGAAAAGGCGGCTACAACATGGGCGGCATGAACCGCAACCAGATGATGGCTCAGGCGCGAAAGATGCAGGAGCAGCTTGTTGCGGCACAGGAGAAGGCCGCAGCGACAGAGTTCAGCGCATCGGCCGGTGGCGGCATGGTCAAGGTCACTGCCACGGGCGACTTGCGGCTCACGTCGGTCACCATTGACCCTCAGGCGCTTGACCCTGACGACGTCGACATGCTGCAGGACATGATAGTCGCTGCTGTAAATGACGTTCTTGAGCAGGCAGAGTCAAGCTCTGAGCAGGCCATGAGCTCGCTGGCCGGTGGCCTTAACATCCCAGGGCTCTTCTAGTGGATCAGCAAACAAATGACGGACACGCGCTGCAGCGGCTTCTGGACGAGCTGGGGCGTCTTCCGGGAATCGGCCCAAAGTCTGCGCAGCGAATCGCTTATTACCTGCTTGAATCTGACGCCGAGACGGCTCGCCGCCTTGCCCACGCTATCCTCGACCTTAAAGAGCAGGTCCACTTTTGCCCCATCTGCTTTAACTACGCCACTCGGGATACCTGCGATATCTGCTCGGACCCCTCGCGCGACAAGACTACCATTTGCGTCGTCTCAGAGCCGCGCGACGTCTCGGCAATCGAGCGGACGGGCAGCTATCACGGGCTCTATCACGTGCTGGGCGGAGTGATCTCTCCAATGGACAAGATTGGTCCAGAGCAGCTTCACGTGCGCGAGCTTCTTTCGCGCCTCGCTTCTGGCGAGGTGCAAGAAGTGATCCTTGCAACCAACCCGGACGTGGAAGGCGAGACAACTGCTACGTACCTCTCGAGAACTATCCGGCCGCTGGGGGTTCGCGTGTCTCGCCTTGCGAGCGGCTTGCCCGTTGGCGGAGACCTTGAGTATGCAGACGAGGTAACGCTTGGTCGCGCAATTGAGGCGCGGCGTGAGGTCTAAAATTGTCTGCGTTTAGCAACGCAAGGGGGACTTTCCGATGAGAAACGCAAACGACGACAGCAGCGAAAGGCGGAGCCGAGCCCGTATGTCTCGTGCGGCAGGCGGTCGACACGCGGCGTCGCACGCCGCCCCGCAGGGCGGTGCTCAGCAACCTCGTCAGGCGCACGTCAGGGCGGATAGCGCCCGAACTGCCGCGGGCAGCGGCGCTTCGAGTCACTATGTCCCCATGGATATGGAAGAGGAAGCCCCGCGGGCGTCTTCTGCACCCATGGAATCGCTCGGTACGCTCTCCTCTGGGCAAGGCGCCCGTGTGACGACGCGCGAGAACGCTGCCGAGGCTGCCGATATCGCCCGTGACCGCGCGGCAAAGCGCGCCCACGACCGCCGCCTTCGCGGCGACAACCGTCCTCGCTATTCTCGTCAGCATCAGCAGCGCATTTCCAACAGAACCGTCGCCATCGTCATTGGGGCGATAGCTGTGCTGGCCCTTGTGCTCCTGATCGTCTCCTGCGTTTCCTCGAGCGCCGCGGACCAAGCGGCGCAGCAGCAGGCTGAAGAGCAGCAGGCCCAGCAGACTGAGCAGCAGCAGTCGCAGTCCACAAGCTCGACCGACACCTCCGTCAGCTACCAGGACGTGAGCTTCTCAATCCAGCAGCAGGAAGACGGGACCTATGGCGTGGTGGCCAATGACGGGACAAGCTCCGACACGCTGGTCTTCACCGTGTCTGGCACCCCCGTCACGCTGATCATGTACAACTCCGTCATCATCGTTCCCGAAAACTTGAGCGACGGCACTTGGGACGTGATCGCCTACACGCTGGGTGGAGATTCCGACGCGACGCGCGTGGTCGACTCTTCTGGCAATGCCGTTACGGGCACGGGCACCTTAACCGAGGCGACGCTCGACGGATCGGTGGTGCACGTGACAGACTCCGATGGCAATACGACAGACGTCTCTCTGGAGTAGGGGCATTGGCGAGAAGAACGTCACGGAAGTGGCCAAAAAATAATTTCCGTAACTTTGAAATTAGTACTAGACGTGGACCCAATCTTCTGTGTAGAATAGCTCACGCGCTGATGCGCACGGGGTATTAGCTCAGCTGGTTAGAGCGCCGGCCTGTCACGTCGGAGGTCGCGGGTTCAAGTCCCGCATATCCCGCCATTTTGAACGCATGGAAGCCCCGGTGTCATACCGGGGCTTCTTCTTTACCGACGCCTGCCGCCGTGGTTTTCCGCGCCAACCTCAATTAACAGACTGGCTTAATTTGTTCTGCTTCTTGCAAATTGCGATAGTCTTTATAGCCTATTTATCTGTGCTGGGGTACCATGACAGCATAAGCCGTGTGAATCGCTGGAGTTAAAGAGCCGATGCAAGAGAAGACTGCGCAAAAAAAGAAACGTCTTGCTGTCTTCGATTATGACGGCACCTCTATTGACGGCCAGTCCGGGCTGCTCTTCTCCCTCTACCTATGGCACAGGGGACTGGTGAGCGTGCCGCGCGCTGCCGCGCTTGTCTGGTGGGGCGTGCGCTACAAGCTGCACCTTCCTCAGCGTCAGGACGAGGCCCGCGAAATCATTTTTGCCTCGCTCAGCGGCCTGGATGCCGAGGACGTCGACAAGATCATGCACGAGTTCCACAATGAGGTTTTGCTGCCGCGCTACCGCCCTCAAGCCGTGGCAGAGGTAAAGCGCCGCCACGAGGAGGGCTGCGTCACGTTGCTTGTTTCGGCAACGTTTGAGCCGATAACCGCCGATGCCGCTGAAGCGCTTGGCGTTGACGCGCACATTGCGACAGACATGGAGAAGGACGCAAACAACCGCTACACGGGTCGCGTTCGCGGGCCCGTTGTGCAGGGCTATGCAAAGGTGGCCGTTGTTCGTCGTTGGGCGGACGAGCATTTTGGCAGAGGCAATTGGGTTCTTTCCTATGCGTATGGAGATCACCATACCGACGAGGAGCTTCTTGCCTCTGCGGGGCGCGCCTATGCAGTCTGCCCCGGCCCTACGCTTCGGAAAGAGGCGCATGAGAGAGGTTGGGACATATTAGATTGGGAGTAACGAGCGCTGGCTTATAGCATGTTGGTAGGCCGCTGCCGTGAGTTGAGAAGGGATGGCAATGGAGATCTCGAGGAAGACAGACTACGCCCTCCGCATGATCTCGGCACTTGTCCGTAGCGGAGACGGTGTTGTGTCAGTTCGCAGCGCAGCCGAGGAGAATGGCATTCCCTACTCGTTTGCGCGCTCTATACAGCACGACCTTGCGCAGAACGGCATCGTTGAGAGCGTGCGCGGGGCCCACGGCGGCATGCGCTTGGCCGTCGACCCCAAGACGACCTCGCTTTTGCAGATTGTAGAGGCCGTGCAAGGCCCCGTTATCATTGCCACCTGCGATTATGCCGGTCCTGACGGCAGCGCCTGCCCTTTTAAGCCGCAATGTCGCTTCAATCCCGTCTGGTGCAACGCGGAACGGATGCTGCACGAATACTTCTCCTCTGTCACGCTCTACCAGATTGTGGTCGATGGCCTTATGCCGCGAATGACCGGTGGCTTTGAGCTTGTGAACTCGCGCGAAGTGCAGGCACAGGAAGTGGCCTCGGCCAAGGACGACGAGGCGCCGGTCGATGATGCCCAGGCTGTGTGACGGCAGCGTTGGAATCTGACGCCGAGAATGTCTTTGGAAAGCCTCAGCAGGACGAGCGGAACTTGGCTGCGTTTCGAGAGCGGGTCCTTGAGCAGGGGCGTGCCCTCTATCGAGATCTTCCGTGGCGTCGCACGCGCGACCCCTATGCCATTTGGATCTCGGAAGTCATGCTCCAACAGACGCAGGTCTCCCGTGTAGATGGTCGCTGGCAGCGTTGGCTTGACCGCTTTCCGACGGTGGATGCGCTGGCGGCGGCGGATTCCGCCGACGTTCTTGAGGAGTGGCAGGGGCTTGGATACAACAGGCGCGCATTGGCGCTTTCTCGCGCCGCGCGCGCCGTGTCTGCCTCAGGCGGCCAGATGCCCGTTGAGGAGCCGGCGCTTCGCGCGCTTCCGGGCATTGGGGCAGCGACGGCGGCCGGAATCAGGGCGTTCGCCTACGACCTGCCAGGCGTCTATCTGGAGACAAACGTGCGGACCGTCTTTCTACACGAGCTTTATCCCGCCGCCGAGGGCGTTCCCGATGCCGAGCTCGTCCCGCTGGTGCGAAAGACCTGTCCCAAGGACGCCAGTAACCCTCAAGACGATCCGCGCAGCTGGTACTATGCGCTTCTCGATTATGGGGCACATCTCAAGGCAACGGTGCCCAACCCTTCGAGGCGCTCGCGCTCCCACGCGAGGCAGTCTCGTTTCGAGGGCTCTCACAGGCAAAAGCGCGCTGAGCTGGTGCGCGTTCTGCTCGCTCACCGCTCCGAACCAGCCGGTGGGGCTTCGTTCGATGTGCTTCTGGAGGAGCTCTGCAACGAAGAACTCGCAGCGGGTAGAAATCCACTTACGGCGTCAGAAGTTGCCGACTTGCTGGCCGAGCTTTCCGCGGAGGGTTTTTGCTACAAAGCCGGCAACATTTGGCGTGTGTGATGCTAGTATCTTCCTGGGTCGGTTTTTCCGACTGAAGAAGACATGTCCGTCCTGTATTCCCCGCAAGGGGAGGAGAGAGGAGCAGTCATGGCAGTTGATTTTGAGAATTCCCAGACCAAGAAGAATCTCGAGGCGGCTTTTGCTGGCGAGTCCCAGGCTTGCCGCAAGTACGCTTACTATTCCAGCAAGGCCAAGAAGGAGGGCTATGACCAGATCTCCGGCATCTTCGCCGAGACCTCTGGCAACGAGTCCGAGCATGCAAAGCTTTGGTTCAAGTACCTGCATGATGGCGATATCCCTGATACGCTGACCAACCTGAAGGATGCCGCCGCCGGCGAGCACGGTGAGTGGACCGACATGTATCCCACCTTCGCCGCTACGGCAAAGGAGGAGGGCTTTACCGAGATTGCCGCCAAGTTCCAGATGGTCGGCAACATCGAGAAGGCCCACGAGGAGCGCTACAACAAGCTCGCCGAGCGCGTTGAGAAGGGCGAGGTCTTTGCTCGTGAGGGCGTCAAGGTCTGGAAGTGCCGCAACTGCGGTCACCTGCACGTTGGTCCCGAGGCCCCGAAGGTCTGCCCGGTCTGTGGCCACCCGCAGAGCTACTTCGAGGAGCAGGCAATCAACTACTAATTGCGGCTAGCTCGACAGATCGTTTAGCCAAGGCGCCCGTCCCCATGGTGGGGCGGGCGCCTTTTAATTGCCCTGCAGGCCAGGATTACGCTTGGTGCTAACTAAAGTTATCGGTAAAACAGATAACAAGTGTTTGAAACTGTGAATAGCAATTTAGCTGGTAAACAGTGCAATTTGCTGTAGTATGCATTCAGCGACTCCGATAGAAGGAGAGGAAGATATCGGTGAAACAGATGACCTAGCCCGGATCGATGGCCAACCGACCATGCGTTCCGGGCGCCTCCAGATTCGAACCAGCACGCGGTACGTCCGCCCATCCAAAAGGAGAACATCATGGCCTTTGAACTCGACCCCAGCTTTGCCAAAGACACCGAGAAGCACTTTGAGACCCTGCAGGTTCATGCCGGCTGGTCGCCCGACCCCGTCACGGGGTCTTCCTCGCTTCCCATCTACGCCTCTGCGGCATTCCAGTTTGACGACGCCGCTGACGGGGCCGCAAAGTTTGCGCTCTCGAAGCCGGGAAACGTCTACGGTCGATTGACCAACACCACGACTGACGCGGTTGCCGCTCGCGTGGCTGCAATCGAGGGCGGCACTGGCGCCGTTGCTGTCGCATCCGGTCACGCGGCAGAGATTCTCGCCATCACCAACATCGTGGGCGCGGGCGATCACGTCGTCGCGTCTGATTCGCTCTACGGTGGAACGTGGAACATCCTGCTGCACACTCTGGCGGACCTCGGCGTCGAGACCACCTTCGTCGAGAACAACGATATCGACGCGTTCGTGGCCGCAACCAAGCCCAACACCAAGCTCTGGTACGTCGAGACCATCGGAAACCCGCTGGTAGACGTTGCCGACGTTCCTGCCATCGTGGCTGCCGCCAACTCGCTCAAAGAGCCCGTCCCCGTGTTTGTGGACAACACTTTCGCGACGCCGTATCTGTATCGCCCCTCCGAGGACGGGGCAGCCGTGGTGATCGAGTCTCTCACCAAATGGATTGGCGGCCATGGGGCAACGCTCGGCGGTGCTGTGGTTGATACGGGCAAGTTCGATTGGAAGAAAACGTCGGGCAAGTACCCTACGCTGACCGAGCCCGACCCCTCCTACCATGGCATAGTCTTTGCCGACGCAGCGCCTGCCGCGCCCTTCTCGACGCGCGTTCTTGCCAACAAGCTCCGCGACTTTGGCCCTACCCTGTCGCCGTATGCGGCTCAGCTCATAGGGCTTGGCATCGAGGACCTCTCGCTGCGTGTCCAGCGCCACTCAGATAACGCGCTTGCCGTTGCAAAGTTCCTCGAGTCCCACCCGAAGGTTGCGTGGGTGCGCTACTCCGGTCTTGAGAACGACCCCAGTCACGAGGTCGCCTCTCGCATCTTGCGCCACGGCTTTGGCGGCGTTGTCGTATTTGGGGTCAAGGGCGGTCGCGAGGCAGGGCTGTCCGTGGTGAACAACGTGAAGCTCTTCACGCATCTGGCAAACGTCGGCGACGCAAAGTCGCTCATCATCCACCCTGCCTCGACCACGCACTCGCAACTTTCGCCCGAGCAGCTTAAGGCGGCCCACCTCTCCGAAGACCTCATCCGCCTGTCTGTGGGCATTGAGAGCGTCGACGACATCATCGCCGACCTCGACCAGGCGCTCAGCCGCGTCTAGAGCCAGCCGCTCATCGTTTTGTCCTCCGCGCCCCGCGGTCTGCTGCGCCATCACGCGCTCTAGGTCGCGGGGCTCATTTCGTGACCGTTGGGGAGCCGTCGCGTATGCCGTCCTATCAGCGCGAATGCTCTGCTTTGCCGCTCGCATATTACTATTTGAATAGTTAAATTATCTCGATTAGAATATTCCCCATGTGATTCCCGCAAGGGGCGGGAGAAGCTATTCCCGCAGCGGGCAGGACAAGGAAAGGGGAGAGAGGAATGGCAAACTTCGAAATCGGCGTACGGGAAGTAAGCCCGCACAAGGTCCAGAGGCTTGCGGAGTCCTACTACAAGGGCGGATTCTTCTGCGACGAGGCGGTCATGAGTGCCATTCGCGACTCGTTCGGGCTGGACGTTCCCGAGTACGTGATCGCGATGGTCTCCGGCATGTCCGTCGGCGTCGGCAAGTCCGGCTGCATGTGCGGTGCCGCCAATGGAGGAGTAGCCGTCCTGGGGCTGCTCTACGGTCGCACCGAGCAGAACGGGCCCTCTGACCCCAAGGTCCAGCACTGCATGAGTCTGACCCATGAGCTGCACGACTGGTTCAAGGACGCCAACGGCAAGCACGCCCTGTGCTGCCGCGTCCTCACTCGTGAGTTCAACATGGGGCAGGGCGAGCACAAGGAGCAGTGCATCTGGTTCACCGGCCTATGCGCCTGGAAGGTAGCCACGATCATCTGCCGCGAGGAGGGTATCGCCAACCTGGACGCGGGGACCGAGGGCGGAGGCAAGCCCCTGCCTCGTCGTGCCATTCGCGACGTCGAGCCGCTCAGGAGGAAGGAAACCGTTGCTTAAGCGAGTCCCCCTTTCCATCGCCGGGGTCATGCTCGGCTTTGCCGGGCTTGGCAATCTCCTCCAGAGCTATGGGGAGCCCTTGCACGTTGCGTGCGGCGCTATCTCCGCTCTGCTCGGCGTGCTGCTTATTGCTCACCTCATTTCTGATTCCGGCTCTCTGAGGCGCGACATGGCAAATCCCCTGCTCGCGAGCATCTCGGGAACCTTCCCCATGGCGCTCACGCTGCTTGCGGGATACGTTCGACCGCTGTCCGTCGCCTTTGGGGCGGCGCTGTGGTGGATTGGCTTTGCCCTGCACATCTGCCTGATCGTGTGGTTTACTGCCACCTACGTCGCGCGCTTTGATCTGAAGAAGGTCTTCCCCAGCTGGTACATCGTGTACGTGGGAATAGTTGCTGCGTCGCTGTGCGCTCCGTCCTTTGGGCAGCAGCTTATAGGCGCCATTTGCTTCTGGTTCGGTCTTATCTGTTTCGTGCCGCTCACGGTGGTCATCGTGGCGCGCTATACAAAGGTTGGGGAGCCGCCTGCGCCTGCCCGCCCCGTCTTCTGCATCATGACCGCGCCCGCCAGCCTGTGCGTGGCTGGCTACGTGCAGTCGGTCTCGCCGGCATCGGCTGCGCTGCTCGTCGTGCTTGAGGCAGTGGCAACGATCTTCTACGTCGTCGTGCTGGTGAGGCTGCCGAGCCTGCTCTCCAGGAAGGACTTCTCGCCGGCATACGCAGCCTACACCTTCCCGTTTGCGATCACGGCAATCGCGCTGAAGCAGACGATGGGTCTTCTCGCGAAGCTTGGCTACTCCGTGCCTTGGCTTGGCCCTATCGTGGTGATTGAGACCGTCATCGCGACGGTGCTGGCGCTCTACGCGCTTGTGCGCTTTCTCATGCACATCTTTGCTCGCAAGCCAAGGCAGTAATGCTTACGTGTGGGGCTGGGGTCCGGGCGGACACCGGCCCTACTTCGTCTTGCGTTGCTTCGTGTATCGGTCTGGCTGCCCGGCGCTGGGGCAGATGTCCGCCATGGGGCAGCCGGCGCACTTTGGGGCGCGTGCCGTGCAGGTGTCGCGCCCAAAATGAATCCATTGCTCGTTTACAGACCCCCACAGCTCATGCGGCAAGATCTTGAGAAGGTCCTGCTCGGCAGCAAGCGGCGTCGGCGCCTTGGTCAGCCCGAAGCGCGTCGCCAATCGGTAGACGTGCGTGTCGACGGCGATGCCATCTACCACGCCATAGGCCTTGTTGAGCACGATGTTGGCCGTCTTTCTTCCTACGCCAGGAAGCTTTGTGAGCTCTTCCATCGTGCGGGGCACTTCTCCGCCAAAATCGGACACGATTATCTGTGACGCTTCCACGCAGTGCTGTGCCTTGGCGCGCCAGAACCCAATGGTGCGAATTACCTCTCCGACCTCGTCGGGGTCTGTGCCAGCCATCGACTGCGCGTCGGGCCAGCGGCGAAACAGCTCGGGGGTCACGCGATTGACGGCGGCATCGGTTGTCTGGGCCGAGAGCATGACGCATATGACAAGTTCGAACGGATTCGAGAACGAAAGCGCGCTTTGGGCATCGGGATACAGCTCACCCATGCGCCGGCATATCTCAACGGCCCTCTCGCGCTTTGCTCGTTGTGATTCTCGTGCCATCGCACAACCTTTCTGCCTGCAATTCATTCAACAATTTCAACAGAAAAGCCTCAACCTGTACGTGCCTTCCCCGCTCGCCGATTGTTAGGCTCTGTGGAATATAATTGAAGAACGAGTGACGTTGTTGCGTTATTTTAGCTTCGTTACGAGTGGGGAAGCGGATTCGGGTGCGGGTTCGTAAGAAGGAGCGGGCATGCAAACTCAGACTCATGACAGTTCTCTCTATCTGAGCAATGATGATCTCTTCCTTATGGCCAAGGGAGAGTGGCGTCTCAGCTATAACAAGATGGGCGCTCACCGTGCAGTGAACGACAACGGAGAAGATGGCTATCACTTTGCCGTCTGGGCTCCTGACGTGCGCAGCGTTCGCGTTGTGGGCGAGTTCAACAATTGGAACGAAGACGCTAATTACCTGAACCCCACCTCCTCTGGAGGGGTATGGGAAGGCTTCATTCCAAACGTCCCGACGGGCTCGCTCTACAAGTTTGTGATTGAGACGAATGACGGCAAGTTCCTCTACAAGGCCGATCCGTACGGCTTCTACGCCGAGCAGGCTCCGGGAACCGCCTCTCGCACCATCGAGCAGAGCACCTACAAGTGGGATGACGGCGCATGGATGAAGAAGCGCGCCGCCACGGACAAGCTCAAGTGCCCCTTGAACATCTTTGAGGTCCACCTAGGCAGCTGGAAGCGCCATGGCGACGAGCCCCAAGGCGACCCCCGCCCCGATGGCACCTATCCTGGACCGGGCGATCCGTTCCCCGCCCAGCGCGGCACCTTCTACACCTATGACGACCTCGCGGTCGAGCTCGTCGACTATGTCAAGGAGATGGGCTACTCCCATATTGAGGTCATGCCCGTCATGGAGCACCCCTTCGACGGCTCGTGGGGCTACCAGGTTACCGGCTACTATGCCCCCACCTCCCGCTACGGCAACCCTGACCAGTTCAGGCACTTTATTGACGCCTGCCACCAGGCGGGGATTGGCGTGATTCTCGACTGGGTGCCGGGCGGCTTCTGTGCTGACGAGCAGGGGCTTTCCACCTTCAATGGAACCATGCTCTACGAGAAGGAGGTCCACCCCAACTGGGGCACGCACAAGTTTGACTTCTCGCGCGGCGAGGTTCGCAGCTTCTTGGTCTCCAATCTCCTCTACTGGATCGATGAGTTCCATGCCGATGGCATCCGCATGGACGGCGTGACTTCGATGCTCTACCTCAACTTCGGCGTCGACGATCCCAGCCAGAAGAAGTTCAACTCCCGCGGCACCGAGGAGGATGACAGCTCCATCGCGTTCATTCGTGAGTGCAACACCGTCGTCGGCAAGCAGCACCCCGACGTGATGATGATCGCCGAGGAGTCCACGGCATGGCCGCTCGTCACCTATCCGCCCGAGGACGGCGGGCTGGGCTTCAACTTCAAGTGGGATATGGGCTGGATGAACGACACGCTGCACTACATGCAGACCGACTTCCCGTTCCGCCCGGGCAACCATCGCCTGATCACGTTCTCGACGATGTACCAGTTCAACGAGAACTTCGTCCTGCCGCTCTCCCACGACGAGGTCGTCAACGGCAAGTGCTCGCTGATCACGCGCATGCCGGGAGACTGGTGGCGCCAGTTCGCCGGCATGAGGGCGCTCGCCTTCTACCAGATGACACACGCCGGCGGCAAGCTCAACTTCATGGGAAACGAGATCGCCCAGTTCATTGAGTGGCGCTACTACGAGGGCATCCAATACTTCCTCACTGAGGAGTACGAGACGCACCGCAACCAGCAGAAGTTCATCGCCGCGCTCAACAAGTTCTACAACGAGCACCCCGCCCTTTGGCAGCGCTCCTACGAGAGCGACGGCTTCGAGTGGATTGATGCCGACAATGCCGAGCAGTCCATCGTTTCGTTCGTCCGCAAGGGCGACGACCCCGCCGACGACCTGGTCATCCTCATCAACTTTGACGTCAACGCGCACGAGGACTTCCGCCTCGGCATGCCTGAGCCTGGTGTCTACGAGGAGCTCTTCAACTCCGACGCAGAGGTCTATGGCGGGTCCGGAGTGCTCAACACAGGCAAGTACGCGACCGAGAAGGTCGGCTGGAACGGCTGCGCGCAGTCCATCGTGATTCGCGTGCCGCCGCTAGCGGGTGCCGTGTTCAAGAAGACCGCCGAGCTTCCCAAGCCCAAGACCAAGAGCGCCGCTGCTGCGGGAAGGAAGCCTGCCGCCAAGAAGGCGACTACGGCTTCAAAGAAGGCACCCGCATCTGCCAAGAAGACCACCGCTGCGGCAAAGAAGCCCGCGGCAAAGAAGCCTGCGACTAAGGCGGCGGCCAAGTCGACTGCCACCAAAGTCGCTGCGTCAAAGACGACGGCCAAGAAGCCCTCAGTAAGGAGCGCTGCAAAGAAGACATCAAATAAAACCAAGGAATAGGGCGTTGTCCGCCGGGTGTGGGAGATAGAAAAATTACCTTTGGGTGGCCCAATCGCAACCCATCTATCGCCCGCACTCGTTCATACTATATGGCGGGAACGTTCCCACAGGACAACCATTGGAGTCACATGGCAAACAAGAGCATTTTCAAGGACGAGAAGGACTTCGAAGAGCAGTACCGCGAGGCCTGCAACGCAGACCTTGCCAAGACCTTCGAGGAGTGCACCGAGCTCGAGCGCTATCAGGTGCTAGCTACGCTCATCGCTAAGAAGTCCCGCAACGTTGGCATCGACACTCATAAGAACGGGGAGAAGAAGGTTTATTACTTCTCGCTCGAGTTCCTGCTTGGTCCGCTGCTTGACAACTATTTGATGAACCTCGGCGTTCGCGACGTGGTTGCCAAGGGCGTCAAGGACATGGGTGATTCGATCGAAGAGATTTGCCGTCAGGAAGTTGACCCGGGCCTCGGCAACGGCGGCCTTGGTCGTCTTGCAGCGTGCTTCCTTGACTCCATGGCACATGAGGGCATTAATGGCTACGGCAACGGCATGCGTTATCACTACGGGCTGTTCCGCCAGGCCATTGAGGGCGGCCGTCAGGTTGAGAAAACCGACAACTGGCTGGCCAACGGATTCCCCTGGGAGGCTCGCCGCGATGCCGCTGCCGTGACCGTGCAGTTTGGTGGCCATGTCGAGCGCCACGAGGACGAGACCGGTCGCTATTGGTTCACGCAGGAGGGCGGCGAGCTTGTCCGCGCCGTCCCGTACGACGTGCCCATTGTTGGCTACGGCGGAAAGAAGGTCAACCGTCTTCGCCTTTGGAGCGCCGAGCCTTACGAGGAGAACTTTGACCTCGACGCGTTCAACGCTGGCGACTATGCCCGCGCAAACAAGTTCCGCTCTGACGTCGAGGCCATTTCCACGATTCTGTACCCCAACGACTCTGGCGAGCATGGCCGCATCCTGCGCCTGAAGCAGGAGTACCTCTTTGTCTCCGCCGGTCTGCAGACGATTCTGCGCAGCTACGAGCGCGAGTACGGCCCCGACTGGGAGCACCTGGCCGACCACGTGTGCATCCACACCAACGATACGCACCCCGCGATGTGCGGCCCTGAGCTCATGCGCCTGCTGGTCGACGAGCGTGGCGTTGACTTTGACCTCGCATTCAAGATCTGCCGCAACACCATCTCCTACACCAACCACACGGTCATGCCGGAGGCTCTGGAGAAGTGGCCAATCAACACGTTCCGCAGCCTCATGCCGCGACTCTACATGTTCATTGAAGAGATTGACCGCCGCTATCGCGAGAGCTTCCCCCAGAAGGGCGACAACTGGGCAGACGCCCTCTCCCGCACGGCCATCCTCTGGGACGGCCAGGTGCGCATGGCCAACCTTTCCGTGATTTTCTCGCACTCCGTCAATGGCGTCTCCGCCCTTCACACGGGCATCCTCGAGAGGACCACGCTCAAGGACTTCTATGTCCTCTATCCCGAGCGCTTCAACAACAAGACCAACGGCGTGTCGCATCGCCGCTTCCTGTGCGAGGCCAACCCGCCCTATGCCAAGCTCATCACCGGCGCCATCGGCGACGGCTGGATGGACGACGCCTTCGAGCTCGAGAAGCTCGTTCCCTATGAGAAGGACCAGGGCTTTCTCGACGAGATGGAGAAGGCCAAGCGCTGGGACAAGGAGCGCCTTGCCGCCTACGTCAAGCAGACCACGGGCGTCGAGCTTGACACTTCCACGGTCTTCGACGTGCAGGTCAAGCGCTTCCATGCCTACAAGCGCCAGCTGCTGAACGTTCTCAAGATCCTGGACGTCTACAATCGCATCCTCACCGACCCGCACTACGATCCTCGCCCAACCTCCTTCATCTTCTCGGGCAAGGCTGCTCAGAGCTACACCTTCGCCAAGGAGGTCATCCGCCTGATCAACTCTGTGGCCGACGTGATCAACAACGACCCGCGTGCCAACGACAAGATCAAGGTTGCCTTCGTGCCCAATTTTGCAGTCTCCAGCGCACAGCTGATCTACCCTGCGGCCGAAATCTCCGAGCAGATCTCCACGGCAGGCACCGAGGCCTCTGGCACCTCAAACATGAAGCTCATGATGAACGCGGCCATCACGCTTGGCACCTACGATGGCGCCAACGTCGAGATTGCCAAGCTCGTGGGCGATGAGAACATCAAGATCTTCGGCCTGCGCACCGAGGAGGTTGACGAGCTGCACGCAACTGGTCGCTACTATGCTTGGGACCTTTACAACTCCGATCGCGATCGCCTCGGCCGCGTGGTCGACATGCTCTCCGATGGCACGCTCGCTCGCCTGTCGGGCAACTTCGAGAGCATCCATGACTACCTCCTGGTAAACAATGACCCCGACTTGGTTCTGCGCGACTTCCACTCCTATGTGCAGGCGTGGGACGAGCTCACCGCCGCGTATGAGGACCGCACTGCTTGGAACAAGGCGGCGCTTCACAATACCGCCAAGGCCGGATACTTCTCTAGTGACCGAACAATTAGGGAATACGCGCGTGACATCTGGCATATTGATGCGTAGGTAGTACTCCCGCGCCAGCTTTCGGCTGGCGCAGGATTGGCATTAGGTATCAGAAGGTTTGGTCGTATCGATGAAGGGATTGGGGGACCTATGAGCAAGAAGGAATGCATTGCTATGCTTCTTGCAGGCGGGCAGGGTAGCCGACTCGGCGCCCTTACCAGCAACGTTGCTAAACCCGCCGTGTCGTTTGGCGGCAAGTTCCGCATCATCGACTTCGCGCTTTCTAACTGCGCGAATTCGGGCGTCTCGACCGTCGGCGTTCTGACGCAGTACCGTCCGTATCTGCTGCACTCCTACATCGGAACCGGCGAGGCGTGGAACCTCGACGAGCGCGATGGCGGAGTCTCCATTCTGCCGCCTTACGCAACCCAGACGGGAGGCGCTTGGTACGAGGGCACGGCTGACGCCGTCACGCAGAACATCGGCTACATCGAGCAGAACGACCCTGAGTACGTGCTGATCCTCTCGGGCGACCAGCTCTACCGCATGGACTATGGCAAGATGCTCGAGAACCACAAGCGTCACAACGCAGACCTCACGATTGCCGTCATGCCCGTCGCTTGGGAAGAGGCCTCGCGCTTCGGCATCATCACGCAGGACGAGGACGAGCGCATCCTCAAGTTCACCGAGAAGCCCAAGAAGCCCGATTCGAACCTCGCTTCCATGGGCATCTACATCTTCAACGCCGACCTTCTCATCAAGTCGCTGAAGGAAGATGCCGTCGACCAGACGTCCGAGCACGACTTTGGCAAGAACATCATCCCGAAGCTGCTCGCAGAGGGCAAGCGCCTGTACACCTACGAGTTCAACGGATTCTGGCGCGATGTCGGTACCATCTCCAGCTATCACGAGACCAGCATGGACTTGCTGGGACGCGACCCCGAGTTTGACATCTACAGCAAGGACTTCCCGATCATGTCCAACGCCTCCACCCGTCCGCCTGCCTACATCGGTCGCGACGGCGACGTTGATGACTGCCTTGTCGGCAACGGCTGCCGCGTGTTCGGGCGCGCGCGCCACTCGATTCTCTCGACCGACGCCTACGTCGGCGAGCGTGCCACCGTCGAGGACTCCGTCCTGCTGCCTGGCGCTGTCGTCAAGGAGGGCGCGCATGTCGTGCGTGCCATTCTGGGAGAAAACTCAGTCGTCGAGGAGAACGTCAACCTCGGCAGCGTCGACACCACGAAGGACACCGCCGTCATTGGCAACGACGTGGTTGTCGGGAAGGGGGAGTAAGCGATGGAGAAGGTCATCGGCCTTATTACCTGCAACTATTCGGCCAAGTCGCCGAGCCCGCTTGTCGAGAATCGCCCGGTTGCGTCCCTGCCGTACCTCGGTCGTTACCGCCTTGTCGACTTCGCGCTCTCCAACATGGTCAATGCGGGCATTCGCACCGTCGGCATGGTCATGCCGTACAACTACCGTTCGCTGATTGACCACGTTGGCTCCGGCAAGGACTGGGACCTCGACCGCAAGAACGGCGGCCTGTTCATCCTGCCCGGCTCCGCCTTCGGCACCTCTCGTACGGGCGCGCGCTTCCTTCTGCGCGACCTCGTGCACAACAAGGCGTACTTCACCAGAAGCACCGCAAACTACGTGGTCTTCTCGACTGCCAACTTTGTCTACAACATCGACCTCAACGCGCTGATAAACGCGCACGTCGCTTCTGGTGCTGACATTACGGTGCTCACCAAGCAGGCCTCTGACAACGACGAGGACGTCTCCTGCTTCGAGCTGGATAACGGCCGCGTGACGGGCATGCACCACGGCGCCTCGTTTGGCGACACCATGTTCCTCGACTGCTTTGTCATCAGCCGCCAGCTGCTGCTTGACATGTTCGACTGGTACGCCGCCACCGACTACCTCGACATCTTCGAGGCCATGGGTGCCGACTTTGGTCGCGTTAACGTCCAGTCCTACAACTTCAACGGCTACGCGATGCCGATCTTCAATAAGAAGAGCTACTACCGCTCCAACATGGACCTGCTCGACCCGCGCATCAACGACGAGCTGTTCCCCGAGGGCCGCTTCATCAAGACCAAGGCCCACGACACCTCGCCCGCCAAGTACGAGAGCGGCTCCCGCGTCACCAACTCGCTGGTCTCCGCCGGCTGCCGCATCTACGGCTCCGTTGCCGACTCCGTGCTTGGCCGTAACGTCATCGTCGAGAGCGGCGCGACCATCCGTGGCTCCATCATCATGCAGGACTGCGTGATCAAGAGCGGCGCTCGCGTTGAGAACGCGATTGTGGACAGGAACAATACGGTCTCCGCTGGTACCGAGCTCAGGGGCACCCCCGAGGACGTGCTCATCAAGGGCAAGGGCGAGTAGGAGAAACAACATGCCAGAAAGCGCTCACAGAAGAAAGCTGCGTATACTGTTCGCCTCTTCCGAGGCTGTGCCTTTTGCCAAGACCGGCGGCCTTGGCGATGTTGCCGGCTCGCTGCCGCGCGCGCTTAAGCATGCTGGGGCAAAGGTTGCGGTTATCCTGCCCAAGTACGGTACGATTCCCGAGCAGTACCGCAGCCAGATGAAGCATGTCGCAGACTTCTACGTTCCGCTCTCGTGGCGCAACGTCTACTGCGGCATCGAGAAGCTCGAGCTTCAGGGCCTGGACTTCTACTTCGTCGACAACGAGCAGTACTTCAAGCGCGACGGGCTCTATGGCTATGGCGATGACGGAGAGCGCTTCGCGTTCTTCTCGAAGGCAATCCTCGAAGCGATAGTCAAAGTCCCTGAGCTGGCGTGCGACGTCTTGCATTGCAACGACTGGCAGACCGCGCTGTGCCCCGTGTTTCTGAACGAGTTCTACCGCGGCGCTCCGCAGTGCGCGGACATCAAGACGGTCATGACCGTGCATAACATCAAGTTCCAGGGGCAGTTCGGGGACAACATGCTCTCCGACGTCCTGGGTCTTGCCGACATTCCTGCCGCGCGCGACCAGCTTCATGGCGATGGAAACTCCATCAACTTCATGAAGGGCGGCCTGTGCTATGCGGACGCCCTCACCACCGTGAGCCCGAGCTACGCCTACGAGCTGCAGATGCCGTACTACGGCGAGGGCCTCGACGGAATTTTCCGCCGCCGCTCCAACAACCTCACCGGCATCCTCAACGGCATCGACACCACCATCTGGAACCCCAAGACCGATGCGCTGATTGTGGCGAACTACTCCTCTGACGACCTTTCCAATAAGGCTGAGTGCAAGCGAGCCTTGCAGGAGGAGCTGGGGCTTCGCCAGGATCCCACTCGCCCGCTCGTGGTGATGGTTGGCCGTCTGACCAACCAGAAGGGTCTTGGCCTGGTGCGCTATGCCATGGACGGCATCATGAAGCGCGGCGTTCAGGTGGCCATTTTGGGCACCGGCGACGCCGACCAGGAAGAGGCATTCCGCTACTTCGACTCTCGCTATGGCGACATGATGTGCGCGAAGATCATGTTTGATTCCGATCTCTCGCATCGCATGTATGCCGGTGGCGACATCCTGCTGATGCCCTCTGAGTTCGAGCCGTGCGGCCTGTCTCAGATGATTGCCATGCGTTACGGCACGCTTCCGCTGGTTCGTGAGACCGGCGGTCTGCGCGACTCCGTCATCCCCTACAACAAGTTTACGGGCGAGGGTACGGGCTTCCGCTTCTCTAACATGAACGCGGACGAAATGGCCGATACCCTGCTTGGCGCTTGCGAGATCTTCTGGACCGATCCCGATCTGTGGAAGAGCCTTCAAGTTCAGGCCATGGGGACTGACTTCAGCTGGAAGAAGGCCGCCAACCAGTATATGGACGTCTATCACGGTCTTCATCCTGAGGTCATCCGCTATAACAAGCGTCGCGATTAGTCCATCAGCTCTTAGCGTTTTGTCCTCACAAGCGGCGCCGCCATTCTCGGGCGGCGCCGCTTTTTTCTTGGGGTGCGAGCTCCCTGGGAAAGGCGCGGTCTCCCGCCGGAAAAGGGTCACGTGGGATGGTTGCGGCAATAAGAGGTGGCTAGTGCCGATTCAATCTTTCGGGGTGGGACCCTTTGCATATTTATATGCGCCCAGGAGCCTTGCGGGGATATGTTGTTAGGTCGCCAACAGAAAACAGCTACACTTGACCTTTAGTATTTGTCGCCTACCGCTGGCAGCGTTTGTCGCCGGTGAACCTAATAAGAGAAGAGGCCCGCCTCGTGAAGGCCAGACACGTTACCTCAGAGAAGTCATATCGCGATCCGTTCGGTGCCATTGAGCTGGGAAAATCCGTCACCATTGGCATTGACGTGTGGGACGACGACGTCGTTTTCTGCACTTTGCGCGTATGGACCGACGCGCACGGAGAGCGCCTGATTGATATGCGCGGCGTCAAGGAAGACGGTGTGACGCACTACTCTACGACCTTTACTCCCGAGGAGACGGGAGTCGTGTGGTACAGCTTTGACATCGAGGCTTCCGATGGCGCCGTCTGGCGCTATGGGGCGCAGCAGGGATGGACAACCGGCGAGGGCGCCTTTGCCTACGGAGACCCTCCCTCGTTCCAAATCACGGTGTATCGCCAGCGTAAAGTAAAGCCTAACTGGTATCGGAACGGCATTGTCTACCAGGTATTTCCCGATCGCTTTGC
Source organism: Tractidigestivibacter sp. (assembly GCF_050946515.1). Taxonomy (GTDB): domain Bacteria; phylum Actinomycetota; class Coriobacteriia; order Coriobacteriales; family Atopobiaceae; genus Tractidigestivibacter. The sequence goes on along the minus strand of NZ_JBMNUX010000015.1, from coordinate 30,825 downwards.
CCGTGGCAAAGACTGGAGGGAGCGTTCGGAGAAGGCGCTTTCCAAGCCGCGCGGCGGAGGTCCGGAGCGCATGCTCATTGATGACTGGAACACCCCGCCCACCTATGTCCGCAACGACAAGGGCGAGATTCTGCGCTGGGACTTCTACGGCGGCACGCTCGAAGGCATACGAGAGAAGCTCCCGTACCTGAAGGACCTTGGCATTACGGTCATCTATCTCAACCCAATCTTCGAGGCCGCAAGCAATCACCGCTATGACACCGGAGACTACCAGATGGTCGACCCCATGCTCGGCGACACCGAGAGCCTCAGGAGGCTCTGCGTCGATGCCGCCGAGATGGGTATCTCGGTGATTCTGGACGGCGTTTTCAATCACACCGGGTGCGACTCGCGCTACTTCAACAAGTTTGGGACCTATTCCGATACGGGAGCTTGGCAAAGCCCAGACTCTCCGTATCGCTCCTGGTACTCGATTCATGATGACGGGAGCTACGAGAGCTGGTGGGGCGTGCCAGACCTGCCCGCCGTCAATGAGGACGATCCTTCTTATCACGAGTTCATCTGCGGACACGACGGCGTTGTCCGAACGTGGATGAGAAGCGGAGTGGCCGGCTGGCGCCTTGACGTGGCTGACGAGCTTCCTGACGGCTTCATCGCTGACATCAAGAAGGCGGTTCTCGACGAGCGTCCCGACGGCCTTTTGCTGGGCGAGGTTTGGGAAGACGCAAGCAACAAGACTGCATACGGCAAGCTCCGCCAGTACTTTGAAGGCGACGAGCTCGACGGGACTATGAACTATCCCCTGCGCACTGCGCTGATCGCCTTCATGCGCAACGAGATCAAAGCGCCCGAGCTCGCGCGGCGGCTTGAACAGATTCGCGAGAACTATCCTCGTGACGCGTTCTACTCTGAGCTCAACCTGCTTGGCAGCCATGACCGCGAGCGCCTGTTCACGATGCTGGGCGGAGCGCCCGACCCTAGCACCTTAAGCGGGGACCAAGCTCAGCGCTATCGCCTGGACGAGGGGCAGCGCTCCCTTGCCAAGAGCCGCCTGTGGACCATCGCGCTTCTGCAGATGACGCTTCCAGGCGTTCCGTGTGTCTATTACGGCGACGAGCAGGGCATGGAGGGCTTCCGTGACCCCTACAACCGTGGCGCTTTCCCCTGGGATGGCGGCGACAAGGACTGCTTCACCATCTATCGCAACGCAATCGCCCTTAGAAAAACGCTGCCCGTGCTGACGGACGGGGAGTTTGAGCCTTTCTCTGTGGGGGATGACGTCTTCGGCTTCTGGCGTCGTAGCGATGGCGACAGCGTTTGCGTCCTTGTGAACGGCAGCCTCTCCGACGCCCATACCGTCCAGGTTCCAACCGTGACGGGGGCAGAGGTCTCCGACGTCGTCTCGGGTGCGGAGCCAAAGGTTGAGCATGGTCGCGCCGAGGTCTTCCTTTGGCCGCTCGGGACCTCTGTGCTTCACTTTCATGCGCATGAGCGCCTGCAGAAGCCTCTTGAGCGCGGCATGGGCGTGCTCTGCCACATCACATCGGTTCCCAATGACGGGAAGCCCGGCACGCTCGGAACGCCGGCAAAGCGCTTCGTAGACTGGTTGGCAAAGTGCGGTCAGCACTATTGGCAGGTGCTTCCGGTAAATCCGACTGACGAATTTGGCTCCCCCTATGCCGGTCTTGCTGCATTCGCTGGCAACCCGCTCTTGCTTGAGTACAGCCCCGAGGAAGTTCTGGACAGGCTCCAGGGCATCGAGGAGAACACCGAGTTCATTGAGTTCTGTGAGGTCAATGATTATTGGCTGACTCCATATGCGACGTTCTGCTCCATCAAGTCGATGCTGGGGGACGGTCCCTGGCAGTCGTGGCCGGCTCGCTACCGCAGCTACACTTCGGAGCTCGCGTCTGACCCCGAGCTTGTCTCGGGCGTCGAGGAGACGCGCATCTTGCAGTTCGAGTTTCAGCGCGAGTGGAACGAGCTGCGCCAATACGCAAACTCAAAGGGCGTCAAGATCATCGGCGACATCCCGATGTTTGTCTCTTCAGACTCCGCTGACGTCTGGAGCGAACCTGACATCTTTGTGCTGGACGAGAACGGTCGCGCAGCTCGCCAGGCGGGCGCTCCCGCAGACAACTTCTCTCCCGAGGGACAGCTGTGGGGCAACCCAACGTACAACTGGGATGCGCTGCGCTCTGATGGCTTTGACTGGTGGCTGCGCCGTCTTCAGCGCACCTTCAAGCTTTATGACTACGTGCGCCTTGACCACTTCATTGGCTTCTCGTCGTACTTCACGATTGACGAGGGCAAGCGCGCAACCGAGGGAAGCTACGCCTTTGGTCCGGGCTCCGAGCTCTTTGAGAAGGCATACGAGCTCTTTGGGCCGCTGCCGCTGATTGCAGAGGATTTGGGCGTCATTACTCCGGCTGTCCGCGCCCTGATCGCACAGACTGGCATTCCGAGCATGAGCGTCGTCCAGTTTGCCGACCAGGACGTTCGCAACGAGTACACGCCCGTCTCGAACGCCGTCTGCTATACCGGTACGCACGATACCCAGACGCTCGTCGGCTGGTGCGAAAAGAGCTTTACTGGCGGCAACGAAGCCGAGGCCTGCACCCTAGCAAAGGAAATTGAGCAGCGGGTCGCCGCGGTCAAAAACGACGTAGTGATTATGCCGCTGCAGGACGTGTTGCTTCTGGACGACAAGTCCCGCATGAACGTTCCGGGCGTTGCCGAGGGCAATTGGACGTGGAAGGCAAGCCGAGAGGACGTCGAGGCCGCTACGAGCTACCTCCGCAGGCTCGCGCAGGAGTCCAACCGCGCTTAGCGGCCAGCCGTGCTCAGAAAAACTTCTTGCGGGTTGAAGGGGGCACCTCCGAGAGTCGGGATGCCCCCTTCGCGATGTTAGGCCCGATTGCGATTCTTCCAATCTGCGTGGCGCCACGTCGCTGCGGCTCGGGCATGCGTCGGCTTCGGTCTGCCGACCTCCAACCTCTTGGAAAGCCGCCGCATTTCAAAGGCCGTCTTTCTCGTGGATAATGGGATGGCTTGGAGCGGCTTTGGGATAGTTGGGCTGGGAGAGTACATGGAGCTGTTGGGTGCTTGTTCGGGAGATCTATACGACTATGTTGCGATTCGCGCCCCGCGATCGGCCGGCGTGCTCCGCGCGCATCTCGAGCTCTCTTCCGGAAAGCCCATCCCCACGATCGTGTGCTCTACTGGCGGCTCAGGACGCGAAGATCTGCTCGTCTCGTCAATCGACCGGGATGCCCTTGCCGGGTGGGTCGTAGCTGTTCCACACTTTGACGTCGACGGCGTCGCCGTGATTACTGCGGACAGCCAAATTCGCGTTCCTCTTGTCGAGCGAGACCTTCGGCGCGAGACGCACCGCTACGAGCGCAGGGACCCCACGCTTATCTTGGCCATGCGCCATGCCGAGGATCGTATGGCTAGCGGGAGAACGACGATCGAGGTCACGCAGGTCGTCCCCGCTTCTGGCGCAGATGTGTGGCGCGTGCGCGTTGACTATAGGAGCCTCGACGCAGCCGACTCGCTCGAAGGCACGCCCGCGCTTCGCGTGCTGGGAAGCGATGGCAGCCAAAAGCCTGGGGTGCCTATCGTGCTCGATGACGCGCTTGGGGCAGACGATGACGGCATCCCCGTGCGTCACGTTACCTTCTCGATTCGCGTCCGCCCGGAAGAGGCGGAGAGCGTCGTTATTGCTGCAGACCTTGATCGCGGGGAATCGCCGGCGCGCACAGACCCAACCGCTCTTGGCAGGGCGATCGCCCCCAGTGCCGCGGCCGGCGTCATGGCCCTTGGCCATGCCGCAGCCAAGCTTCGGAGCTCCTTTGCGGTCAGCACGGTCGATGCCGAGAACGACAATGGCTACGAGCTCTGGTTTGACCGCCATCGCTTTACCTGGGCAGACGCTGAACGCCAGCGCTCGCTGTGCGTGGCGCATCCTCAGGAAGTCTTGCCCGTGTCGGTCGTGCTACCGGTGGGGTCCGGCCAGAGCGACGAGGCCGCCAAGGCGGCGGCGACCATCTCTGCCCAGTCCTATCCCGTGCGCGAGCTGCTTGTCGTTGGGGCGGCCTACGATTGCGCGGCGGCAACATCTTCGGGAGGAAGGCGAGCGCGGCACCTCATGGTGACGGGCGATGCTGCCACGCTGGTCAATGCCGCTCTTTCGGCGCTCGACGAAAGCTCGACCCACGTCCTTCTCGTGAGCCCAAAAGACAGGCTCGAGCCAAGCGCGCTCTGGTGCTTGGCGCGGGTGGCCCAAAAGACGGGCTGCGATATTGCCTATTGTGATGGGGACGCCATGTCGAACGGGCATCTTTCCGCTCCTCAGATGCGGCCCTTTGCCAACCTCGGCAAGTTGCGCTCCATGGACTACCTTGGCAGCCCGGTCCTCATTTCGCGCAGTCTTCCTTCCCGCGTGGGCTGGCTTAGCGATGCCTCCTGCGAGCGCTGGCCATTCTCCACCCTGCTCTACGATCTTGAGCTGCGTGCTTTTGAGAGCCATGCGAGCTTTGCACAGACTCCGCACGTTCTCTCGCATCGCTGCGGCGACGAGTCCGGCATCCACGAGGGGTGCCGAGCCGCGCTTCAGGCGCATCTTGCCCGTTGCGGCGTGAGCGCAAGCGTTGAGGATGGTCCTCGCCCACGCAGCTTCCTCATCCGCTACGAGCTGCCGGATCCCGCACCGCGCGTGAGCATCATTCTTCCTAATCGCGATCACGCCAATTCTCTTGAGGCCTGCGTACGCTCTCTGCTTGCAAATACCGACTATAAAAATTTTGAAATCGCGATTATCGACTGCGGGAGCGCTGAGCCTGCTACGCACGAGCTCTGCCGTCGCCTTTCCGCTGATTCTCGTGTGCGCGTGATTGGACGGTCCCCAGAAGGAGGGGAGACGCAAGGCGGCCAGCCAGCATTGAACTATTCCGCCAGCATCAATTATGGGGTCGCCCGAACCACAGGCGAGCTTTTGCTGTTTTTGGATAACGACGTGCGGGCCGTCGATGCGGCCTGGCTTGGCGAGATGGTGGGCCAGCTCAACCGTCCCGAGGTGGCCATCGTGGGTGCAAAGCTGCTTGGCGAGGATGGGCTCGTGCGGCATGCGGGCGTTGTCGCCGACGGCTCTGGCCGCAACATGCTTCTGAACCGCAATATCATGGGGACCGCACCCGGCTACCTGTTGAGCGCGGCGCTTCCGTCGGATTTCAACATGGTGACGGGCGTCTGCCAGCTTGTACGCCGTGAGGTATTTCAGAAGCTTGGGGGCTATGACGAGCGTCTTGCGGTAGGCTACAACGACAGTGACTTTTGTCTCCGTGCTCGCGAGGCGGGCTATAGCGTGACGCTTGCGCCCCGCGCATGCCTTGTGCATCGCGGGCTTTCCTCGTGCGACGAGGGCGAGTGCAACGCCGATGCTCGCGCGCGTCTGTTTGGCGAGCAGGGCTACATCAGAGGTCGCCACGCCTCGTTCTTCGCAAGGGGCGACGACGCCTTTAGCCTCGAGCTTGACCGCTGGAGCGAGCATTGCCGGCTGCCCTGGTAGACAGGCAAAGGTCGCTCTGACTGATTACCCAATCAAGGAGTCTGCCTTTCATGTTCGTCAACCGCGTCTCTCGTAAGCTGCTCTCTGACTCCGAGCTTGCTCCGCTGCTGCGCAAGCTCGATTCTGGGGAGGATGCGTCGCTTGCCGTTGGGCAAAGCGCGCGACCGCTGGTGCTGGCGGCAATCTGGGCACGCGACCCTCGCCCCTGCTTGCTTGTCGTGTCTGGCGAGGAAGCCGCCGACCGTACTTCTCGCGCCCTTGCGGCATGGCTCGGCCAAGACGTTGTGTGCCGCTATCCCGCGCGTAAGGACTATCCCTGGTCTGACAAGGCGCCTGACGACGCGGTGATTGGCGCTCGTTGCCGCGCTGCGGCTCGTCTTTCGGCTGGCGAGAAGTGCGTGGTGGTAGCCTCCGCGCCCGCGCTCCTGCGCCGCGTCCCGCCCGCCGGATCGGGCTACTTCGTATCGAGCACCTTTTCTGTTGGCGACGAGCTGCCCTTCTCGGACGTCCCGGCTCTGCTCGTGGGAATGGGATACACCGATGCCGGGGACGCCGGAGACGTGGACTCTCCCGGAATGTTTCACGTGCATGGCGACACGGTCGACGTCTTCCCAGCTCAGGCCACCTCTCCGGTGCGCATCGAGTTCTTTGGCGACGAGATCGACCGCGTGCGCCGCATGGTTCCCTCCACGGGCCAGACCATCGGCGAGCTTGATTCCGTCGAGGTCGTGCCCTGCCGCGAGATGGCGCTGACAGACGAGACCGTCGCCCATGCCGAGCGCGCGCTGGCAAATCGCGCGCATGACAACGCAAAGGTGGCCGCGGACCTCGAGCTGATTGAGGCCCGCTCTGCCGACCCCACGCTTGAGCGCTACCTTCCTGCGCTCTATGGGTCGACGGGCAGCCTGGTCGATCACGTCTCGAAGGATGCGCTGGTTGTCCTTGCCGAGCCGCGCGCCCTCTTTGACGACTGCCAGCGCGCCTATGACGAGATAGAAGCGTCGGCCAACGGCGCCCATGTGAGGCTGGATGGGCTCTTCTCGAGCCCGCGCGAGCTCGACTTTGGCAAGCAGCAGCGCCTGACGCTTTCCTCCATCCTTCGCGCCGGAGGCATCGTCGACGCCGAGCTCAAAGTGCGCCAGCCCAACATTGCCGGCGCCGACTCTAAGCTTATCGGCGCAATCAGGCAGCTGGTGAACGACGGTGACAGCGTTGTCTTCGCAGCGCCCGACCGCTCTGCTCGCGAGTCTCTTGAGCTGCGTCTTACCGACGAGCACATTCCCTTCTCGGAGTCTTTGGGCTCAGCCGCAGAGAACTCGGTGCCTGTGACGTCGCCTGACGCCAACGAAAAGCCCAAGCCCATCCCGCGCGGCAGCGTGACCTTTATCGACGCGCCTGTTCCAGCCGGCATCGTGGTCCCGTCCGCCGGTCTTGCCGTACTGTCGATTTCCGACCTGACGCCGCGTACGGCCCGCCAGCGCCGGCGCGCCCGTCGCGTTGACCCTACGACGGTCACGTTTCCGTTCAAGCCAGGGGACTACGTAGTTCATGCTACGCACGGCATCGCGCTCTTCTCGCAAATCGTGCGCCAAGAGGTGGCTGGTCGCGAGCGTGATTATTTTCTGCTCGAGTATGCGGCGGGAGACAAGCTCTTTGTGCCGCTCGAGCAGGTTGACCGCATCACGCGCTACGTTGGCCCGGACGGCTCGTCCCCGCGGCTCACGCGCCTGAACACGGCGGATTGGTCGAGGGCAACGGGCAAGGCGCGGAGGTCCGCAAAGAAGCTGGCATTCGACCTCGTGGACCTCTACACGCGCCGCGCTTCAGTGACGGGATTTGCGTTCTCTCCTGACACTCCTGCGCAGCTCGAGATGGAGGCGAGCTTCCCCTACAAGCTGACGGCCGACCAGGAGTCTGCCATCGCCGACATCAAGGCCGACATGGAGTCCCGAAAGCCCATGGACCGGCTGCTCTGCGGCGACGTGGGCTTCGGCAAGACCGAGGTTGCCCTGCGCGCGGCGTTCAAGTGCTGCCAGGACAACAAGCAGGTCATGGTGCTTTGCCCCACCACGATTCTCGCCGAGCAGCACTTTGAGACGTTCTTTGAGCGCTTCTCGCCTTTTGATTTGCGCGTTGCCGTGCTCTCGCGCTTCGTGACGCCCGCTCAGCAGCGCAAGGCCCTCGCTGGCTTTGCTGACGGCAGCGTCAACGTGCTCATTGGCACTCACCGTCTGCTCTCGGCCGACGTCAACCCCCATGACCTGGGCTTGGTGATCATCGACGAGGAGCAGCGCTTTGGCGTGCAGCACAAGGAGCAGCTCAAGAACATGCGCGAGCAGGTGGACGTGCTCACGCTCTCCGCAACGCCCATCCCGCGCACGATGCAGATGGCCGTCTCCGGGGTGCGCGACATGAGCCTGATCATGACGCCGCCGCCGGGCCGCCTTCCGGTGAAGGTGCACGTGGGGGAGTGGGACCCCGACCTGGTGTCCGCCGCCATCAGGCAGGAGCTCGCACGCAAGGGGCAGGTATATTACGTCTCCAACCGCGTGACCACAATCGACGACGCGGTGGCTCGAGTGATGGAGGCCGCGCCGGAGGCCCGCGTGGGCGTGGCGCACGGGAAGATGAGCGCGCGCGAGGTAGAGGACGTAATGCTCGCCTTCCAAGAGCACGAGATAGACGTGCTCGTGGCCACCACAATCATCGAGAGCGGCATCGACAACCCGCACACGAACACGCTGATCATCGAGGACTCGCAGCGCCTAGGCTTGGCGCAGCTCTACCAGCTGAAGGGGCGCGTTGGTCGCGGGCGCATCCAGGCCTATGCATACTTCATGTTCCCGGCCGACCAGCCTCTGACCCCCGAGGCAACCGACCGCCTGACTGCCATCAACGAATACCAAGACCTTGGCAGCGGCATGCGCATCGCCATGCGCGACCTTGAGATTCGCGGCGCGGGCTCGCTGATGGGCGCCGAGCAGCACGGCAACCTCTCCAACGTGGGCTTCGACCTCTTCACGCAGATGCTTGGCGAGGCCGTAGCCGAGGCCCGCGGCGAGACCAAGGAGGTCGAGCAGCCTGAGGTCACCATCAACCTACCGGCCGACTTCTACCTTGCCGAAGAGTACCTGCCTGAGGTCGACCGTCGCGTGCTCGCATACCGGCAGCTTGCGGCAGCGACCGAGCTTTCCGATGTGGACGAGGTGCAGCACGACCTCGAGGAGCGCTACGGGGCCCTGCCGCTTGCCGGCCGCAACCTCTTTGACCGTGCCCGGGTGCGCATCCGCGCCCAGCGCCTGGGCTGCACGTCCGTCTCGCTTTCGAATGGGAGGCTCATCTACCAGGGTCTCGACGTGTCGCGCGCTACTGCGTCCAAGCTCAAGGAGCATGGCGCTCTGGTCTACCCCAAGACGCACAAGGTTGCCTACCCCTTCCACGTCAAGCAAGAGGAGGTCATGCCCGCCGCGCTTGGCGTTCTGGAAGAGATTGGCGGCGACGACGAGAGCGACGAGTAGCCAAGGTCCCGCGGCGTCGAACATCTTTATGACAAGTTTCGCGCAGGGGATTCCCTTAGGCGCAAGCGTGCGTAACATCACAGCAGAGGCGACCTGCGCCCGAGCGTAAAGAGGAGACAGGCAGTATGACCCAGAACGACGACAGCGAGAAGGAAGCCCTCCCCGCGCAAGATCGAGGCCAGGGCAATGCGTCCGCGTTTTATCACCTTGTTGGCACGGTGCGCCGTTTGCGCGAGCCGGGCGGCTGCCCTTGGGACCGCGAGCAAACGCACGCCTCGCTGGTGCGCTACATGATTGAAGAGGCCTACGAGGCCGCCGACGCCATGGCCGCCACGGCAAGCGCGGACGCGTCGAGCTCCTCCGCCGCTGAGGCGCACGTGCAGGAGGAGCTGGGAGACGTGCTCTATCAGGTTGTCCTTAATGCCCAGATAGCCTCCGAAGAGGGGAGCTTCGCCATCGACGACGTGTGCCGCGGCATCGACGAGAAGCTCGTCCGCCGCCATCCCCACGTCTTTTCTGACGTGAGCGCCGACACTCCCGAGCAGGTCGAGGACATCTGGGCAAGGGTGAAGCGCGAGGAGCGTGAGGCTTCCGCGGGGCCTGCGGAGGAGGCCGAGCCACCCGAGCAGCCTGGCCTTCTCGACTCTGTGCCAAGGTCGATGCCGGCGCTTATGCAGTGCCAAAAGATTTCTTCTCGTGCGGCGCGCGCGGGATTTGACTGGGATGACGTATCGGGCGTGTGGGACAAGGTCGCCGAGGAGCGCGCGGAGTTTGAAGCCGAGAAGCCCGGCACGCCCGAGCGCGAGATGGAGTTTGGAGACCTGCTCTTCTCGCTGGTGAACGTCGCTCGCATGGAGGGCATCGACGCTGAGCGCGCCCTAGATCGAAGCAACAAGAAGTTCCGCGCGCGATGGTTGCGCATGGAGCGCCAGGCACGCGAGCAGGGCGTCTCTCTCGAGAGCCTTTCGACAGCCGAGCTCAACGAATGGTGGGTCCGTGCTAAGCAAGAGGAGAAGCTCCGCCCAGAGAAAATCGACGGGTGGCGTCTGGTATAACTAATCCTAACCCGCGGCGCAGTCCGATCGCGCCGATAGGCAAACGAGCAAGAATCGAAGCAGCATGGGCACTCTCTCATCCACAACATCGTTCGGAACGAGGCGCACTCGTGCGACGCAGGCTAGCGTCGCAAGCGATGCCGCGGGCAACGGCGCAATCGCCATGCGTCGCAGCTCAACGCTTCGACCGACCTCGCGAACGTCGCTCGCTACGTCGCGTGCGAGCGGGTCTGGTCGCTCTGAGAGGGCGTCCCGGAGAGCGTCAACAAGTCGCAGCTCTTCGACGGCGACTGACCGCGCGTCGGCGCGCTCAAGGCGTGACAGCTCGTCCAATGCAAGAAAGGGCAAGAAGGACGACGTGACGAAGGCGGGCAGCGCTGGCCGCGCTGGCGTCAGCTGGGCGAGCAACTTTTTTAGCGCCCATCGCAAGCTCGTCATTACGCTCGTCGTCATCTTTGCCTCCTTTGTGATGCTGTACGGTCCTGCGTGCGACTACTATGAAGCATGGCGCGAGGGTCTTGACCTGCAGGCCACCTATGACGCGTCTGTCCAGAGCAACGAGCAGCTCACGGAAGATGTCAACACGCTCACAACCACCGAGGGCATCGAGGACCTTGCTCGCAAGCGCGGCTATGTGGAGGATGGCGAGACGGGCGTGGTTGTCGAAGGCCTTGAGGAAGACGACCAGACTACCGAGGTCGTAGGCTCGGGCGATGTCGTCTCCGCCGAAGTCCCCTGGTACATTTCGGCGCTTGACTTCATCTTTGGATATGAGGGGCAGAGCTAATGCATCGCGTTGCGGTCATTGATATCGGAACAGTCACTTGTCGCCTTGCCATCGCCGATGTCGAGGGCACGCAGGTCATCCGCCTGGGCAAGCAGTCGACCATCTGCAACCTTGGACAAGACGTTGACAAGACGGGGCGCCTTGCGCAGGAGGCCATGGAGCGCGTGTTTGCCTGCGTGAAGGGCTATGTGGACGAAGCAAAAAAGTCCGGTGCCCAGGCTGCTTGCTGCACGCTCACCAGCGCCGCTCGTGATGCGGAGAACTCTCCAGAGCTGGGTGCCGCGCTGGCCTCGCTGGGCCTTGACCCCATCGTGATCCCGGGGGAGATTGAGGGGTCGCTCACGTTTTTGGGCGTCTCTCGCGACTTTCCCGGCAAGCGAATCCTTGTTGCTGACAACGGCGGAGGTTCTACCGAGCTGGCCGTGGGATCCTTCAACAAGGATGGGCTGGCCCTTTCGTGGGTCTACTCCGCAAACGTTGGCTGCCGCCGCCTGACTGAGCGCTTTCTCTCTCGTCAGGACCCGCCTTCGGCAGACGATTTGGCTCGCGCTCACGACTGCGCCGGCAAGCTCTTCTCCGAGGCGCTTGAAAAGGCGGGCGAAAAGCTCGGCAAGCCAGAGAAGCTCGTCGTGACGGGCGGCACGGTCACCACGCTCGTGGCAGTCGACGCGGAGCTCGACCCCTATGATCCCGCCTACGTGCACCTCCACGAGCTTTCGAGAGCCGACGTGCAGGCACTTGAGAAGAAGCTGGCGACCTTGGACGTTAAGAGCCGCGCGGCGCTTCCGGGCATCCAGCCCAAGAGGGCGCCTGTCATCTTGGGCGGGGCGGTCGCAATTGACGAGCTTATGAAGCAGACCGGATTTGATACGCTTACGGTGAGCGAAAGCGACTTGCTGTTCGGGCTTTCGATTGTTGCTGCCGCAGCGCTTGCTGGCACGCAGTCGCCAATCGTCTGGAAGCCGACCATGAGGCCTTTGGCGTAGTCTTGGACCTTGGCCCGGCTGGACGTGCTAGGGTGCCGAATGGCTTTGTGCAACACTACGGGGGCGTGGCGGAATTGGCATACGCAGGAGACTTAAAATCTCTCGCCGAAAGGATTGTGGGTTCGAGTCCCACCGCCCCTACCACCTTCTCCTCATCACATCTTTTCTGATTTGTGCGTACAGATCAGGGGGCGGGGGCTTCCCGCGCGTATTGTTGGCGCGCGGAGGCTACACTATCACCCGTGAAAGAATCGCACGTCAGGGGGTTTGAATGCCTGATAAAACTAATGGTGCTGCCGTGAATGGCGAGAAGGGCGGCTCGCTCGTTCTTGCCATCGACACGTCCACGGACATGCTCGCCTGCGCCGTTGCGCGCGTTGGGCTTGGCGAAGGCGCGCCGGGCGTCGAGGTGCTGGCCTCGCGTGACCATCTCTGCCGCCGCAAGGCCAACGTCGAGCTCGTCTCGTGCGCGCTCGAGGCGCTCGATGAGCGCGGCCTTTCCATGGACGACCTCGATGCCGTGCTCGTAGGGCGCGGTCCCGGGTCGTTTACGGGCGTGCGAATTGGCATCGCAACGGCAAAGGGCATAGCCTGCGGCCTCTCTAAGCCGCTCTATGGCGTGTCTGTTATGGATGCCACGGCGTGGACTGCCTGGTCTGCAGGCGTGCGCGGACTTCTCGCCGTGGCGGACGACGCCATGCGCAAGGAGGTCTATCCCGGCATCTATCAGCTGGATAGCGACGGCGCCCATCGCCGCTTTCCGGCGGAGACCGTCCTTAAGGCGGACGACTGCGTGTCCACATGGGCCAATCGCCCCGACAAGGACCAGCTCACGCTTACCGGAAATGGGCTTTTCAAGTATCGCGACCGCTTTGAGGCAGCGGGCTTCTCTCGCTTTACCGACGAATCGACGTGGTATCCGACAGGCGAGGGGCTTCTCCTTGCCGCCGCGTCGCCCGAGCTGAGGCCGTCTTTGGGCGATGGCGACCCCGCGCTGGTTTTGCCCATCTACACGCGCCTTTCTGACGCCGAGGAGAACGAGCGCCGCCGCTTGGGGCTTGCTGCTCCGGCAAGCGTTGCCGTGACGGGCGTGGACGACGCGCTTGCGGGTCGTCACCTGCAGCTTCGGCCCATGTCCGTAAACGACCTCTCCGCAGTAGCCGCCCTTGAGGCGGTCACTTACGAGGGGACGGCGCATACTCCCTGGTCAGAGAAGCTTTTCTACGAGGAGCTCTCGCAGCCCGGCCGCAGCTGGTGGGTTGCCCACGACCTGGGCCACATTATTGGCTTTGCGGGCGGGCTGCTTGCCGGAGGCGACTTTGAGGTAGAGGAGGTCGTGGTCGACGCCGCGCGCCGTCGCCAGGGCATTGGCGCGCGCTTGGTGTCGCGCCTTGCCTATGACGCGCAGATGCTGGGCGCCCAGACCATCTCGCTTGAGGTGGACGAGAAAAACGACCCCGCTCGCGGTCTTTATGCCCATCTGGGCTTTGCTGAGGTTGGGCGCCGTCCCGGATACTACGGAGCGGGTGCCGAGGCTCACGACGCGCTGATTCTGCGCGCTGAGCTGCCGCTTTCCGTCGACGCAGAGCACGTGGGCGAACGCGTTGAGCCACACGCCTCCATCCGCCCGTGGCCGATTGCCGTGGGGGAGCGCTCGGCCAAGACCAAGGCCGCGCTTGAGGCGGCGGGCGACCTGGTGCTTGCCATCGAGTCCTCCTGCGACGAGACCGCTATGGCCGTGGTCGACTCGCATGGAACCGTGTGCTCGAGCGTGGTGGCCACCTCGGTCGACTTCCACGCGCGCTTTGGCGGCGTCGTTCCCGAGATTGCGAGCCGCAAGCACGTCGAGGCCATTGTCGGTGTGTACGAAGAGGCGCTTGCGCAGGCCGGCGCGCACTTCGGCTGCGACACGCTTGCCGCCTCCGACCTGTCTGCCGTCGGCGTCACCGCAGGTCCGGGGCTTGTTGGCGCGCTTGTGGTGGGCGTGGCGTTCGCCAAGGGGCTTTGCTCGGCAACGGGTCTTCCGCTTATCGCGGTGCACCATCTTGAGGGGCACCTGCTTGCGAACCTCTTCGAGACGCCCGACCTCGAGCCGCCCTTCGTGGCAAGCCTTGTCTCAGGAGGCAACACGATGCTGGTGCACGTGCGGGGCTGGGGCGACTACGAGGTGCTTGGCTCGACGATTGACGATGCCGTAGGCGAGGCCTTCGACAAGGTTGCCAAGGCGCTGGGCCTGGGGTATCCAGGCGGTCCCGTGATCAGCAAGCTTGCCGCCAAGGGCAATCCCAAAGCCATCCACTTCCCGCGTGCCATGATGCACTCCGGCGACTATTCCTTCTCGCTCTCTGGCCTCAAGACCGCCGTGATCACCTACATCGAGGGCGAGAACCGCGCCGGCAGACCCATCGACCTGCCCGACCTTGCGGCGTCCTTCGAGGCCGCGGTCATCGACGTGCAGGTGGCCAAGGCCGTGCGCGCGGTGGAGGAGACGGGAGTCTCCGACTTCTGCGTTGGCGGCGGCGTAGCGGCGAACCCGCAGCTCCGCGAGGCGTACAAGCGCGAGTTCGGCAAACGTGGCGTGCGCGTGACCGTGCCGCCCATGCGCGCTTGCGGTGACAACGCCGCGATGATCTCGGTCGCGGCGCTGCGCTCGTATCGCGCTGGCAACTTCGCGCCGCTCACGCTCGATGCGCAGCCCAACGCCCCGCTGGGAACCTGGTCGACAACCGACGCGCCCGTTCCGCCTCGCTGGGAGGTCTAGCTGACTGGCGCTTGATGGCAGTCGAGGACGGTCCGATGGCCGACCTGGGCGCATCTGGCTCGCGCCATGACCTGTGAAACGGCTACGATAGACGCATTACAGCTGGTTCGCAGGCGATAGGAGCCACCATGCAGGACGGATTTGTGAAAGTTGCCGCCAAGACGCCGGAGGTTCGCGTCGCGGATGTCACCTATAACGTCGAGTCGTGCCTCGAATGCATTCGCGAGGCAGCCAACGACGGCGCTAAGGTGATCTTGCTGCCCGAGCTCTGCATCACGGGCTATACCTGCGAGGACCTCTTCTGGCAGAACACGCTGCTTGATGCCGCGGAGAAGGGTCTTGCTCGCGTTGCTGCGCAAACCGCACACGTCAACGCGCTGATCGTGCTTGGGCTGCCCTTCCGCGCGGGCGCAAAGCTCTATAACGTCGCGGCCGTGCTGTGCGCCGGTCGCGTGCTGGGGCTGGTCCCAAAGCGCAACATCCCCACCTACAACGAGTTCTATGAGGGCAGGCACTTCTCCGTGGGTCCTGACTCTCCCGTGATGGTAAGCGTTGCGGGCGAGCGCAACGTGCCCTTCGGCACCGACCAGCTGTTCTGCTGCCGCCAAGTTCCCGACCTCTCGGTGGCCGTTGAGATTTGCGAGGACCTTTGGGTTCCCAACCCTCCCTCGGTGAGCCACGCGCTCGCCGGCGCCACGCTGATTTGCAACCCCTCTGCCTCAAACGCCATCGTCGGCAAGGCCGACTATCGTCGCGACCTCGTTGTTGGTCAGTCAGCGCGCCTAGTCTGCGGCTACCTCTACGCGAGCGCCGGCTGGGGCGAATCCACGCAGGATGTCGTCTATTCCGGTCACGATATGGTTGCCGAGAATGGCGTGCTTCTCGCCGAGGGGGCACCCTTTGGGGATGGCTCGGCAACGAGCGAGCTTGACATGCAGCTCATTGCTGCAGAGCGCCGTCGCATGTCCAGCTTCCAGACCGCCGCCGCTCCCGAAGAGGCGGGGTATCTGACCACGGAGTTCTCGCTTTCCATGAGCGAGACCAAGCTTACGCGCTATGTTGACCCGCACCCCTTTGTGCCCAGCTCCGCCGAAAAGCGCTCCGAGCGCTGCGAGGACGTCTTTGCCATCCAGGCGCACGGCCTGGCAAAGCGCCTTGAGCACACCCACTCGCGCTGCGCCGTCGTGGGCGTGTCTGGCGGCCTTGACTCTACGCTTGCGCTTCTAGTGACTGCGCGAGCGTTTGACCTGCTCGACCTCGACCATTCCGGCATCATCGCCGTGACGATGCCCGGCTTTGGAACAACTGGCCGCACGCACGGAAACGCCACGACGCTGGCCGACGTCATCGGCGCCGACCTGCGCGAGGTCAACATCTCTGACGCCGTGCGCCAGCACTTCTCCGACATCGGCCACGACGAGGCCGACCACGACGTCACCTACGAGAACAGCCAGGCTCGTGAGCGCACGCAGATCTTGATGGACATCGCCAACCAAGAGGGCGGCATGGTCATCGGTACGGGCGACCTCTCCGAGCTGGCGCTGGGATGGGCCACCTACAACGGCGACCACATGTCGATGTACGGGGTCAACGCGAGCGTGCCCAAGACGCTGGTGCGCCACCTTGTGCGATACGTGGCCGACACCTGCGAAAACGAGGAAGAAAGCTCCATATTGCTGGACATCCTGGACACCCCCGTCTCTCCGGAGCTTCTGCCCGCGACGGGCGACGGCACCATCTCGCAGCGTACCGAGGACCTTGTTGGCCCCTACGAGCTGCACGACTTCTTCCTGTACCAGGTGCTTCGCCGCGGATTCTCTCCGCGCAAGGTCTATCGGCTGGCGCGCTATGCGCTTGGCTCCGAGTACGATGACGCAACGATCCTCAAGTGGGAGAAGACCTTCTACCGGCGCTTCTTTGCCCAGCAGTTCAAGCGCAGCTGCCTTCCCGACGGTCCCAAGGTTGGCTCGGCCGCGGTCTCTCCTCGCGGAGATCTGCGCATGCCGTCCGACGCCTGCTCCACGCTTTGGCTCGAGGAGCTCAAGGGGCTGTAGCCTGCCGAATGCGCGCTGGGCCGCCAGCCGGCGCCGTACCCTGTGCAAAAAAGCGGCCGCCCGTGGGCTGTCCCCGCGGGCGGCCGCTGCATATGCGGCTGTGCAGAGCCGGCCAACTTCTAGGGCCCCTAGTTGCTCTGAGCCTCAAATTCGATGTTGCCGGTTGCGACGTCCATTGACTTTACGATAGCCAGCGACTCAACGTCATAGCCGGCCTCGCGCAGGCGCTTGCCGCCGGGCTGGAAGCCCTTCTCGATGGCCACGCCAATGCCCACTACAGTTGCCTTTGCCTGCTTGCAGATCTCGATCAGTCCATCAAGCGCGCAGCCGTTGGCGAGGAAGTCGTCAATAAGAAGCACGTTCTCGCCCGGCTTCAGGAAGCGCTTGGCCACAATCACGGTGTTGTCGTTGCCGTGCGTGTAGCTGTGCACCTTGGCCACGTACTGCTCGCCATCGAGGTTGATCGACTGCGACTTGCGCGCAAAGACAACCGGGACATTGTTGAAGTGCGGGGCGGTGGCGCAGGCGATGCCAATGCCCGAGGCCTCGATGGTCAAGATCTTGTCGACGGGAACTCCCTTGAAGCGACGCGCCCACTCAGCGCCCATGCGGTTGTACAGATCAACGTCGCACTGATGATTGAGGAAGCTGTCCACCTTAAGAACGTTTCCCTCGCGGACAATGCCCTCCTGACGGATTCTCTCCTCAAGCTCGCGCATCGATACCCCGTTTCTTTGACGGACTGCCATGTGAACCCATTGTAAGCTTAATGTTCCCAGCATATGGCGATGAGGGCAAGCGCCCCCCTGAAAGCTGTCTTTGGGGATAAAGCGCTCGATGGCAGAAAATCTAAGTCCATTTCGGAAGATTTTTTCTTTCTATGTGCATCAAGTTCGAATCCTTGGGTAGAAAAATGAGCGTTGGACAGGAGGCGGGGGCTCACAGAGCTCCAAAGCCGGTAACTCAGGTGCCGTGGGCACCCCAAAAGGAGGTTCCTAACTATGACTCTTCAACCGCTGGGTGATCGTGTTCTCGTCAAGCCCGCTCCCAAGGAGGAGAAGACCTCTTCTGGTCTCTACATCTCCTCTGGCGCACAGGAGAAGCCGCAGCGCGGCGAGGTTATCGCCGTCGGCGCTGGCAAGCTGAACGACAAGGGCGAGCGCATTCCCATGGACGTCAAGGCTGGCGACCAGGTCTTCTATGGCAAGTTTGGTGGCAACGAGGTCAAGATTGACGGCGAGGACTTCCTGCTCCTCCGTGCTGATGACATCTACGCCATCATTAACGACTAACTTTTTCGCAGCAATCACTCAATAAGGAGAAACAGAAAAAATGGCTAAGGACATTGTTTTCGGCACCGATGCGCGTGCCAAGCTCGCCAAGGGCGTGAACACCCTCGCTGACGCAGTCACCACCACCATGGGCCCCAAGGGTCGCTATGTTGCCCTTCAGCGCTCCTATGGCGCTCCCACGATCACCAACGACGGCGTCTCTGTCGCCAAGGAGATCGAGCTCAAGGACCCCATCGAGAACATGGGCGCCCAGCTGGTGAAGGAGGTCGCCACCAAGACCAACGACACCGTGGGTGACGGCACCACCACTGCAACTCTGCTTGCTCAGGTCATTGTCAACGAGGGCCTTCGCAACGTCGCCGCTGGCGCTAACCCGATTGCCATCCGTCGCGGCATCGACAAGGCCGTCGACGCCGTGGTCGACGAGATGAAGAAGTCCGCTGTCGAGATTTCCACCAAGGAGCAGATTGCCTCTGTCGGCACCATCTCCGCTGGCGACCCCGAGATTGGCAATAAGATTGCTGA
Source organism: Tractidigestivibacter sp. (assembly GCF_050946515.1). Taxonomy (GTDB): domain Bacteria; phylum Actinomycetota; class Coriobacteriia; order Coriobacteriales; family Atopobiaceae; genus Tractidigestivibacter. The sequence continues at coordinate 12,278 of NZ_JBMNUX010000015.1, read as the reverse complement.
CGCCATGGAGGTTGTGGGCAAGGACGGCGTCATCACCGTCGAGGAGTCCCAGACCTTCGGCATCGACATCGACACCGTCGAGGGCATGCAGTTTGACAAGGGCTACATCTCCCCGTACTTCGCGACCAACAACGACACCATGACGGCCGAGCTGAAGGACCCCTACATCCTGATGACCGACCAGAAGATCTCGAACATCCAGGACATCCTGCCGATTCTCGAGGCCGTCTCCAAGCAGGGCGCGCCGCTGCTGATTGTTGCTGAGGACGTCGACGGCGAGGCTCTGGCAACGCTGATCCTCAACAAGCTTCGCGGCACGCTGAACGTCTGCGCCGTCAAGGCTCCTGGCTATGGCGACCGTCGCAAGCGCATGCTCGAGGACATCGCAGTCCTGACCGGCGGCCAGGTTGCCATGAAGGAGCTCGGCATCCAGCTTTCCGACGTTACCGCCGAGATGCTCGGCCGCGCCAAGAGCGTCAAGATCACCAAGGACGACACCACCATCGTGGGCGGCGCCGGCTCCAAGGACGCCATCGACGAGCGCATCGCTCAGATCAGGGGCGAGATTGAGAACACCACCTCTGACTTCGACCGCGAGAAGCTCCAGGAGCGCCTTGCCAAGCTCTCCGGCGGCGTGGCTGTCATCAAGGTTGGCGCTGCTACCGAGGTTGAGCTCAAGGAGATCAAGCACCGCATCGAGGACGCCCTGCAGGCCACCCGCGCGGCTGTCGAGGAGGGCATTGTCGCTGGCGGTGGCGTCGCCTTCGTCGAGGCCTCCAAGGCGCTCGACTCGGTCGACTGCGCTGACGCTGACGAGCAGATTGGCGTCGACATCATCCGCAAGGCCCTCGAGGCTCCTGTGAAGACCATCGCTAACAACGCTGGCTATGAGGGCTCCGTCGTGGTCGAGAAGATCAAGGGCCTGCCCGCTGGTCAGGGCCTTGACTCCGCAACCGGCAAGTATGGCGACATGATTGAGATGGGCGTGCTCGACCCGGTCAAGGTTACCCGCACCACGCTCCAGAACGCCGCTTCCGTCGCGTCGCTGATCCTTATCACCGAGGCCACCGTCTCCGATGAGCCCAAGGACACCACGATCGAGGAGGCCATCTCCAGGGCTGCCGCTCAGGGCGGCCAGGGTGGCGGCATGTACTAATCGCCTGTCCCTCTAGCGACTCTTAAGCCCGGCTCCTCAATGGAGCCGGGCTTTTTCTTTCCCTTGTAGGCTGGCCTTGAGGAGGCTATGCTAGCGAGCGATTGTCGTGGTTCGAGGAGGGCGAATGCGGCGGGGAGAGCGCGCATTGACAAGGAGGGGTTTTCTATCGCTGGGAGCTGGCGCAGGCGTCTCGCTGCTTGCGGGCTGCTCGACTGGGGAGCAGGGATCCCAACAGGAGGACTCCGGGCAGTCCGACTCCGGAGACGACGCGCAGCAAGATGTGCCGCAAGCGTCACAGCCCAGTGAAGAGGAGCTCGCCCAGCAGCGCGTGGACGAGATTGTCTCTGGCCTTACCCTCGAGCAGAGAGTCGCGCAGCTCTTCTTCGTGCGTCCGGAATCGCTCATGGGCGTCAGCCCCGTCACCGTCGCGGCCGACACGAGCAAAGAGGCCTACTCGCGCTATCCGGTCGGAGGCATCATCTATTTCGCGCAGAACCTCCAGAACCCCGACCAGACTAGGGCCCTGCTCGCAAACACTACAACGTACGTTACCGACGCGTGCGGGCTTCCCCCGTTTCTCTCCGTTGACGAGGAGGGCGGCACAGTCGCCCGGGTGGCGCACAACAGCTCCTTCGGCGTTCAAGACGTGGGCAACATGTGCGACGTCGGGGCGACCGGAGACGCGCAAAATGCCTACACAGCCTGCAACTACATTGGCTCCTACCTCGTTGACCTCGGCTTCAACACGGATTTTGCCCCCGACTGCGACGTCTGCTACAACCCCTCCGCCACGGTGATGGCCAAGCGCTCGTTTGGCTCCGACCCAGAGCTTGTGGCTTCGATGGTCGAGCAGGCCGTCAGAGGCTTTGCCGATGCGGGCATCTTTTGCACGGCCAAGCACTTCCCGGGCATTGGCGCTGCCACCGGCGACTTCGAGACAGAGCCCATCTCTCTTGATAAGACGGTCGATGAGCTGGCAGAGGCCGAGCTTGTCCCCTTCAAGGCCGCCATCGATGCCGGAGCCGCTATGGTCATGGTCGGTCACCTTGGCTGTCCCGGCGTGTCGGGTGACGACACGCCCGCGTCGATCTGCTCGGACGTGGTCCAGGGCATCCTCCGCGACCGGCTTGGCTTTACGGGTGTCGCGATCACCGACTCGTGCGGTATGGGTGCCATCACGAGCTTTGGCGATGCTGGGGAGATTGCGGTGAGGGCCATCCAGGCGGGAGAAGACATGGTGCTGGGTCCCGCAGATTTCACGCAGGCATACAATGCCGTGCTTGACGCGGTCTCCGCCGGCACGATAACCGATGATCGCATTGACGAGTCGATCCGCAGAATCGTAGCTGCGAAGTTGCCGCTCGTTGGCTAGAGTCTTGGGCAGCTTCGGCCTGCGCTACTGCTGGGAAAGATACAATGTATTAGTTGTGCCATCGGTAGGAGAGGCGGATTTTACAGTGGCCGAAAAGAAGCGCGATCTTCTCGACGATCTTATTGATATTCAGGACGACTGGCAGGCGGTCTCAAACCCGCTTTCCGGCATTGCGGACTCGCTTGCCGAGGACCCCGCAAAGCGCAAGGTCTTCGACCCCGCAAGCTATAAGGAAAAGCCTTGGGCCAACGCTAGCCGCTGCTTGCGCTGCAACTCCGATCGAGACGACGCCTGCCGCCGCTGCCTAGACGTCTGCCCTACTCACGCCATCTCGATTCACAAGAAGGCGGTGAACATCTCGGAGGACGACTGCCGCAAGTGCGGGCTTTGCCAGGCGGTCTGCCCCACCGAGACGTTCAACACGCGTCGCCATATGGCAAAGCAGCTCTACGACAACATTGCGCGCGTGGCCTCGTCCTACGAGGACTGCTACATCACGTGCACGCGCGCTTTGAAGCGCATACCCAAGCCAAACGAGATTTGCCTTCCTTGCGTGGGCATGATTTCTCGCGATCTGTGGTTCTCGATTCTCGTTGACTACACAAACGTGAGCGTCTACCTGCCTTTGGGCATCTGCGATCGGTGCCGTACCACCACTGGTGAGCAGACCTATTCCGACGCGATTGCAACGGCGGAGGAGTGGGCAAAGGGTGCCGTCGGCCTTGAGGTTGACGAGAAGGATCTTACGCACGAGTTCACGCGAGAGTACAAGCGCAGCCAGTTTGTGAGCTCGGCCATCCATGCGACTGAGACCGTGGTTACGCGCAAGAGCCGCACGCTGGCTGGCGCGCAGGCCGTTGCCAAGAAGGTTTCTGACCACGCAAAGCGGCTTGACAACTTGCAGCGCGAGCTCGAGAACGCTGTGGGCGCAAAGAGCACGAGCAATCGTCAGCGCCTGCTGACGCAGAACCGCAAGCTCATGATGGGCGGGCTTCAGCATGATGCCGAGCTCGCGAAGGATATCCGGCTCGAGGTGCCTGTCTGCGATCCTGACCTTTGCACCGCGTGCGGCGACTGCGTCAAGGCGTGCGTCACTCACGCTATCGACCTCGACGACTCCGGACGCATTCACGTGCAGCATCCTTACTGCGTCAACTGCGGCGCTTGCGCCATTATCTGCCCCGAGAACGCCCTTACCATGACGAAGGTCGACGCTACCGAGCTCGTTGTAGTCGACAAGAATGCCGAGGAGGTTGCTCGCCAGAAAGCCAAGGCCAAAAAAGAGGCCAAGGAACTTATGGAGAAGGGCAAAAAGCAGCTTAGCAAGACGGCGGACTCCCTTGAGAAGCTCGCTGACGACAAGGACTAAGGAGAACCAGTGTCACTTTCCATCGGTATCGTCGGATTGCCCAACGTAGGCAAGTCCACGCTGTTCACGGCCCTGACGCGCAAGGGTGGCCTTGCGGCGAACTATCCCTTCGCGACGATTGACCCCAACGTGGGCGTTGTGGATGTTCCCGACGAGCGACTTCAGAAGCTTGCCGATATCGTGCATCCCGCCCGCATCGTGCCCGCTAACGTTGAGTTTGTCGACATCGCTGGCCTTGTGAAGGGCGCAAACGAAGGCGAGGGGCTTGGCAACCAGTTCCTGGCCAACATTCGCAACTGCGACGCCATCTGCGAGGTCGTGCGCTACTTCAAGGATCCCAACGTGATGCGCGAAACTGGTCGTACCGGCGCCTTTGTGGATCCCGAGGCTGATGCCGACACAATCATGACTGAGCTCATCCTTGCTGACCTAGGCTCGCTTGACCGCTCCATCCCCAAGCTTGAGAAAGAGGCCAAGCGCGACAAGGAGAACCAGCCGCGCCTCGACATTGCCAAGCGCCTGCAGGCATGGCTCAATGACGGCAAGCGCGCCGCGACCATGGACATGACCGACGACGAGCGCGCTGCGGCCCACGACCTGTTCCTCCTTACGATGAAGCCCATTCTCTACGTTGCCAACTGTGATGAAGACCAGCTTCATGATGACCTTGTCATCGATGGAGAAAAGGCCATTCCCATCTGTGCCGAGGTCGAGGCGGAGCTTGCCGAGCTTGAGCCTGAAGAGGCGGCGGAGTACCTGGAGTCCATGGGACTTGAGCACTCTGGTCTCGAAACGCTTGCTCAGGCGGCATATCATACCCTCGGCCTACAGAGCTTCTTCACCGCTGGTCCCAAGGAGGTCCGTGCCTGGACGGTTCGCATTGGCGCCAAGGCACCCGAGGCGGCGGGCGTCATCCACTCTGACTTTGAGAAAGGCTTTATCAAGGCAGAGACCATCAGCTACGAGGACTATGTGACGCTGGGCGGCGAGCAAGGTGCTCGCGACGCTGGCCGCTTGCGCATGGAAGGCAAAGACTACGTGGTCCAGGACGGCGACGTAATGGTCTTCCGCTTCAACGTGTAGCTGCAAGTCCTTGCTGCCGCTCTAGTGCAGTCTTTTGCCGCCCCGGTCCGGTTATTTCTGGTCCGAGGCGGCATTGCTTTGTCCTGTTTGGCACGTCTGGCCTTGGTTGGCCGCGCATTAATAAACACCAAGCGGTGTCACGCTATCCGCCAACTGGGGAAACGTCGATGACACCCGGAGTCGTGTTTATTAATCCTATCGGCAGCCGTCCGCCCTCATGGGCGGCCCTGCCGCCCGCCCAGCCCCCGCGCCAAAAGGCGCGGGGGCTGGCTCTTGGCGGGGGCGTCCCGGCCCTTGCGGAGAATCTTCGGTTGTAGGTCTTTTTGTCCGGACGGGTCGAGTACGAACGGGCTAACATTTCGTAGAGCCGCAGGTAGAGAAATGGCGCCTGCGAGGTGATACTTGGCAGGCCTGCCATAAAAGACCTACAACCGAAGATTCTCTGCAGAGGGGCCAAGCCCCAGCACGCTACAGCTCTATTTTCGCCATCTCTCGAGCTTTTTTAATGAACGCCAGCAACGCAGGGTTGTCTACATTTGCATGCCAGTAGAAGCAGAGTCGCATTGTTGAGTCTTTCCCGGTAAGGGGAACAGTTGTTAGGTACTGTCTGTCCATATTTCCTGCTGATGCGGTTGCAAGCGTTATTCCGTTAGCGTCTCTCAGCAAGATTGGCGTCATTTCGATTTGCTCCATGTTGCCAATCTGCGCATTAGCTCGCTCCGCGAATTCGTAGCATTTCTGCATCTCGAGTAGGTGATTTCGATACGCCGGAGTTAGGAAGACTGTATATCCGCTCTTGAACACCTCAGAAAAGCTGATAGATCCCCTCTTTGCTAGCGGGTTATTGACGTTCAGAACCGCGTTTATTGAATCGTCGGCAAAGGGCAGGCACTCGACACCTTCCGGGGTCGACGTAAGCTCTGGCATTAGCGCAATATCGCTTTCTCCCTCCAGCATCTGCCTATACCCTGCCAATGGCAGACACGGCACAATTGAAACGCTGCAGTCCGGATGTTGCTCAAGAAACGCGTCTATCAGCTGGTCGGCATAAGAAGCAGTCCAATAGTACGGGACTGACACCTTGACGCTTCCGATTAGACTCTTGCCTAGCTTGTCTAGTTGCTCACAGGTCTGGTCGTATTGTTTCACCACGCGGCGAAAGCCGTCGATTGCCACCTTGCCCGTTGCGGTTAGCCGAACTCCGTGGGTCGAACGGTCAAACAGATAGACACCCAGCTCACGCTCTACATCACGAACGTGTCGGCTAATTATTGACTGCGACGCAAAGCAACACTCAGCAGCACGAGAAAAACTCAGCGTGTCAGCTACGACTATGCATTCTCTTAAATATTCAATTCGCATCGTCAAGAGCCCTTCCTGGTCTGCTATTCATAAGCGCGATCAAGGGTGGTCGGTCATCCGAAAGAGGGGGGGCAAAGAAATAAAGCATCTATTTCCTATAAGAAAGGCGGTTCTTCAAGAAGAGTATAACAGGCGGCAAAAAAGAGCGGTTCAACTGCGCTATCCCGCTATATACACTGAAATAAACGGAGTCGTGGCCACGCTCATATTGCATAACCTCCCAAAGCGACGTCCGCAAAGGAGGCAACTTGTTGGCAGTCGCAACAGTCTGCCAGATTGGAGCGTGTACATGTTTGAACCAGATGGCAATATTAACAGCGGCGCGCTGATGCTCATGCCCTTCTTCCCCTATATGTCCGAGAATCCCAAGGGTAAGTACATGGGTGCTTTTTACACTGGACCACGCGACGAGCTCCTTGCCGCGCGCAACACTGCGTGGTTAGGCTATGCTTTGTGCGCCTCGCCGGTTTACGACGTCTGGGGTCCTGATCTCTGCGACCTTCTCAACCGTGTCTGCGTAAACCGCGATTTTAAGCGTCTGAAGATTGGCGGCTCTCGCCATGCGCTCTTCTGCAACGACAGGGGTCAGCTCCTGGCCGATGGCGTGCTCATGCGCCTTGATGAGAATCTCTACCGAAGCTACTGGTTGGCACCTGTCCTGTCTTTCTACGTCGAGGTCATGGCTCCCAAGTGGGGCTTGGATGTCCACGGAAAGTGGATTACCAATGACTTCTTCATTCAGATAGATGGCCCCAAGTCGTTGCAGATAATGGAGAAAGCCGCACATAAGGACTTGCACCACCTCAAGTTCGCCCAGCACGATCACATTGAGATTGCTGGTCAGCCCGTTACCATTCACCGGCTTGGCATGAGCGGTTGCCTGGCTTACGAGATGCACGGCGACATGAAGTATGTTGAAGATGTTTACGGCGCCATCTACGAGGCTGGCAAGGAGTTCGGAATACGTAAACTCTCTTGGCCTAACTACACTTTGAACCATACGCAGGGTGGCTATCCCAACCAGTGGATTCACTTCAGGTATCCGTTGGGGGAGAGCGGTGAGGAGCTAAAGAAGTACTGGGAATCTATTCCCGAGACCAAGTGGGGCGCTGGGCTCATTTCGTCGTTCCCAGCTACGGGAAGTGCGGCTGATGTTCCAGATGCAGCCTATGTAACCCCATTTGACGTGGGCTGGGACTATCTCATCAATTGGGACCACGACTTCGTCGGCAAGGACGCCCTTGCGGAAATTGCTAAGAATCCGCCGCGCAAGCCCGTAACCCTCGAGTGGAATGCCGAGGATGTGGGTAAAGTCTTCGCGCAGCAGCTTACTAATTCTGCGGTTGACCCCAGGGATGACATCTCCAACGTTGGCGACAATGGTGCCAACTTCAAGATCCACAAGGTCATGAAGGACGGCAAGCTCGTTGGCATTGCTTCGGGCAGAATCGTTGACTTCTATCACCATCAGGAGATTTCTCTTTGCTGGCTAGATTCCACGCTTGCTGAGCTGGGTACCGAGGTCACGGTAATTTGGGGCACTACGCCCGGCTTGCAGTCCGAAATCCGAGCCAAGGTTGCGCCGTTCCCGTATTACAACGAGGAAATGCGTAACGAGACCTTCGATGTCGAGAAGATTCCCCACCCCAATTTCGATTAATCATCCTTGGCGAAGCAGGAGAGGCTGGGCTTTGTCAGATCGCCGCGCATTAATAAACACCAAGCGGCGTCACGCTATCCGCCAACTGGGGAAACGTCGATGACATCCGGAGCCGTGTTTATTAATCCTAACGGCAAGCCGCCCGCCCTCATGGGCGGCCCTGCCGCCCGCCCAGCCCCGCGCCAAAAGGCGCGGGGCTGGCTCTTGGCGGGGGCGTCCCGGTCCCTGCGGAGAATCTTCGGTTGTAGGTCTTTTTGTCCGGACGGGTCGAGTACGAACGGACTAACTTTTCGTAGAGCCGCAGGTAGAGAAATGGCACCTGCGAGGTGATACTTGGCAGGTCTGCCACAAAAGACCTACAACCGAAGATTCTCTGCAGAGGGGCCAAACCTCCTCGCGTCATCTAGCAGTTTCTGCTCCCCCTTGTCGCCTTGAGCTAGAAAAGCAACGTATTGAATTCCATCTCAATCCTTCAAGTGGCACGAAATGAAAGGGTCTCGGATTCCTAAAGGAATCCGAGACCCCTATGTTTTCCCGTGCGCCTTGTGGCGATGTCGTTACTGCGAGTCGGCGTAGTCGGTGCCTAGTATGACTACTACATCCGTCTCGGTGGAGTAGGCCCCGTCGTTCTCGATGGGCTCGGCGCTAACCCCCAGCGTCTCTGCCACGCCTTGAGCCTCTTGCTGAGCCGTAGTCGAATTGGAGCTGTTATACACGACGATAGTGCTCTCGTGCGAGGATGAGCTCGAATTGCCGGTCGAGCATGAATAGCCCACCTTTGTGAGCACAGAGGATGCGTTCTTTGCAAGGCCGGACGTCGTTGTGCCATTTAGCACGAGCACGGTCCCGCTGTATACGGGCTCGCTCGACGTGGAGTCCGTTGAATCTGAGGACGAGTCGTCAGAAGTGGTGCCGCTCGTCGCAGTTCCGGCAATCCCCTCCGTTTCGTCGCTCTGACCTTCTTCGTAGGGATCCTCCCCGTTGTCCGTGCGCTCCATCATTGTTTGCCAAGCGTCATCATCGACAACCTCGTACCAAACTCCGTTGATGTACTCGGATGTTGTCGGGCAACGTGCGGAATAGATGTCATTGTCGGTGTCGAGGTCTTTGAATTGGTTGACGAGCGAGAGGAGTTCGGTGGCGTCGAGGTCGGTGGTAACACTATCTGCAAGCTGCGAGATAAGCGTCGGCCAGCTCGTGGCGTCGCTTTGCAGAATTTTCTTAATAATGGCGGTGATAACCATTCGCTGGTTCGCGGCGCGATAGTAGTCACCGGCGCCGTATTCGTCATAGGCGTGACGGGTGCGTACGAGCTCCAGAGCCTGTTCGCCGTTGAGCGTTTGCGTGCCAGCTGGCAAATCGATACCCGCGTATTCCATGTCCGATACGGCGACGGGCAATGTGACCTCGATGCCGCCAAGAGTGTCGACGATGGACGTGAACTGCTCAAAGTCAATCTCCGCATAATGCGAGATGTCCACGCCCGCAAACTCCGAGACGACTTGTGTCATGTACGCCGCGCCTCCGTACGAGTACGCAGCGTTAATTTTTTGCGTTCCGTAATCTCCCATGTCGACCATCGTGTCACGCGGAATGGATATCAGCGTTACCGTTTGTCCCTTGGGGTCGATTCGTGCAAGGATGATTGAGTCGGCACGGTAATTTGAAGTGTCAGACCCCCAGCTCTCTTCGCGCTCATCGCTCTTATCGACACCAAGAAGAAGCATATAGAAGGGATCCTCTGAGTCTACGGAGACAAGCTGGTCTCGCAGATCTTGGGTCACATCTCCTGAAAGCTTGCCATTGAGAACGTTGACATACCATGCGAGCGCGGCACCGCAAACGCCTACAAGCACAAGAAGCGTGATCAGTATGCCTTTGAGCACGGGGTGGCGCTTCTTTGAGCGACGGCGCGAGTAGTGTGCTGCCCCTTCGGCGCGCGTTCCGGCTGTGTTTGAATATGTGGCGGAACGCAGGTGGTTGTGCGAGCCTGAGCGTGACCTGGCATTATTGCGGTCGGCCCTCGGCGCATCGTCTTCATCGACGCTTGAGTTGGGAAGATCGTCGAAGCTGTCATCGTAGTCTGCGAAGCCCTCATTGCCATCAGGGCTGCTCGATCGCGAAGACCGCGACTGCTGAACCAGAGGCGTGCTGGCAAAGTGAGCAGGCTTTTCCTCTTCGAAGTCATCGCCGTTGGGGTGACGCTCGTCATACCCCTCGACGCGTTGACTCACCAGCGGCGTGCTTGCGGCATGCGCTGGCAGCTGATCATCATAGTGGTCTTCGTTTGCACTGTAGTGACTACGTGAAAGTTCGCGCTGCTCTGCACTGGTCATCTTCCGGTGCTTTTTTCTTTCGGCCAAAAGCCCCCCTAGCGCCGATTGCATATCAGTCTGTAAAGCATCAGAAGGCTTTACGAGTATTTGTCGGATGTTACAGCATGGGCGTGTATAAGGCATGAAGAGCGGTTTCGTGCTAACGGACGGCTCCATTGCGTCGGTGACAGGGGGTATGATGGCGTCGAACGCTTGAAAAACATGCCGGTATTGCCGGAGAAACGGAGACCATATGGCACAGGCAAGGCCTAAGCAGTTCGTAGCCGTCTTTGACTTTGGCGCTCAGTATGGGCAGCTCATTGCCCGCCGTGTGCGCGATTTGCACGTGTACTCCGAGATTGTCCCTTGCGACATTACCGCCGAAGAGCTCCGGGCCATGAACCCCTCTGCCATCATCCTTTCAGGTGGCCCCGCCTCCGTCTACGCCGACAACGCGCCCGATATGGACGCACGCGTCTTTGACCTTGGACTTCCCATTTTGGGCTTCTGCTACGGCGAACAGATCATGGCCGCCAAGCTGGGCGGGCACGTCGGCCATACCGACAAGGGCGAGTACGGTCCTGCCAAGCTTGCGCGCCATGGCGAGTCTGTCCTGCTCGACGGGACGCCAGAGGTCGGCCAGACCGTCTGGATGAGCCACCGCGACGCCGTTGACCAGGTGCCCGAGGGCTTTGTCGTGACGGCCAGCACCGAGAATTGCCCGATTGCGGCCTACGAGAATGCCGACCGCCGCCTGTTTGCCACCCAGTTCCATCCCGAGGTGCGCCACACCGAGTACGGCACCAAGATCCTGGAGAACTTCCTGTTTGGTGTCTGCGGCTTTGAGCCCAACTGGACCATGGACAACTTGGCGCAGCAGATGATCCAGCAGATTCGCGAGAAGGTCGGCTCCGACCGCGTGATTCTGGGCCTTTCCGGCGGCGTCGACTCCTCTGTGGTTGCGGCGCTGCTCAGCAAGGCCATCGGCAAGCAGGTCACCTGCGTGTTTGTGAACCACGGCCTGTTGCGCAAGGGCGAGCCCGAGCAGGTGGAGGAGGTCTTCACCAAGCAGTTTGACGTCGACTTCGTGCACGTGCACGCCGAGGAGCGCTATGCCAAGCTGCTCGCTGGCGTTACCGACCCCGAGCAGAAGCGCCGCATCATCGGCACTCAGTTTTGGAAGGAGTTCTTCGCTGTCGCGCAGGAGCTCCACGGCGTGAAGTACCTGGCTCAGGGCACCATCTACCCCGATATCATCGAGTCCGGCGCGCGCAAGACCGGCGGCAAGGCATCCACGATCAAGAGCCACCACAACCTGATCCCGTTCCCCGAGGGCGTGCACTTCGACCTGATTGAGCCGCTCGACCACTTCTTCAAGGACGAGGTCCGCGAGCTGGGCACGACGCTCGGTCTGCCGTCCTCGATGGTCTGGCGCCAGCCGTTCCCCGGTCCCGGTCTTGCCATCCGCATCATCGGCGAGGTCACGCCCGACAAGCTCGCCACGCTGAAGGAGGCCGACGCCATCGTTCGCGAGGAGCTCGACGCTTACAACCAGCGCCTCTTTGAGGAGACTGGCGAGCGCAACTCCGAGCACAGCTGCTGGCAGTACTTCGCCGTCCTGCCGTCCATCCGCTCGGTGGGCGTCATGGGAGACGAGCGCACCTACGGCCGCCTGATCGTGGTGCGTGCGGTAGAGTCCAGCGACGCAATGACCGCCGACTGGGCGAAGCTGCCCTACGACGTGATGGGCAAGATCTCCAGCCGCATCGTCGACGAGGTCCCCGGCGTCAACCGCGTCGCCTACGACGTCACGCCCAAGCCGCCCGCGACGATCGAGTGGGAGTAGGCGAGCCAGCCTCAACCCCCCGAGAGACGTCTACAACCCCTGCAGGCAGACGAAGGGCTCCGTCGGTTCTCGACGGAGCCCTCTGCAGTACTTTTTTGCTGGGTGTTTGTCTGGA
>NZ_JBMNUX010000014.1:0-71197 GCF_050946515.1 Tractidigestivibacter sp. | reverse complement strand
CGACTGGTACTACACAGGCATCAACCAGAGGGCAGCCTAGATGAGAAGGACTACGATAGGGACACCATCAGGCATGGGCTTTCGCTAGCCAACGCTCGTTCGTGTCGAAGGATCTCAGCCAGTTCAGTGCACCCCCGTCGGCGCATTCGTGGCGACTTCATTGGCGTCGGTCGCCGCGACCAAAGCGGTGGCGTTGGCATCCGACTCAGTGTCGTTCGTTGCGTCGACTGTTGCGTCGACTTCGGAAGCCGTCGAGTCAGCGTCGCTGCTCGTATCGGTTTCAGAGGCAGCCAGCGAGCTAGTCTCGGAGGATGCCGTGGTAGCGTCGGAAGAGCCAGCGGCGTCAGTCTCCATTTGGACCGTCTGCGAAGTGGCATTCTCCTGCACGGTCTCTACCTGGTCTGCGAAAGCACTCTTTGTGGTTCCGAAGAAAAATCCTGTCACAACCAGTGCCATCAAGATGGACGTCGCTAATAGGCCACGCCATGCGCCGCGTCTTCTTCCTTCGGTCATTGCCACTCCATCCACGAAACTGTCGAAAACCATAAAGCTGGCTTAATACTTTATCGCATGACGCATCGCAAAGATAGCCAAGCCGTGTTAAGAAGCCTCTGGCAATCGCCAGGTGAAAGTGTGGATGGACTATGGGACTAGCCAAGCGCAAAGCATCCGACGCTTGGAAAGCCACAACGATTACTTGCTGTTCTTGTCGTACTCTTCCTTGAAGCCGGAAAGCGCCTGATTCATTCGGCTTAAGCCCACCCCGAAGGCGCGCGCAGCCTGCTTTCCGAGGTCGCCTTGGTTATTCTGCTTCTTTCCTGAGGCGGACTTCTTCTTTGTCGACGCGCTCTTCGATGATGGAGCCGACGATGTGGCCTTCTTTTCAGACGACGCGGGCTTCTTGGCGGGCGCCTCACCCTTTTTACTGCCTTTCTTGGCGGGCGTCGCAGCCGAAGCCTCGGACTTTGCCACATAGGTCTTCTTTTGCGCCTTAGAATCGCTTTTCTGCGATAGCTCGGGAACGGGTTCTGACACCTGCACCGCCTCGGCCTCAACCGGAGGCATCTGCGGCTGCATGGCGGCACGCTCGTCGGACTTTTTCTGCTCGTCCTCCTCTTGCGCCTCGCGCACGGCGCGCTTTGCATTTCCGAGCATCTTGCCGAACGCGTACGAGGCAGGCTCTCCCGCGCTCTTCTCGACAGCGGGCTTATCGGAGGATTCGTCCGAGTTCGCGTCATCCTCTTGCGCCTCACGAATCGCTTTCTTGGCGCCACCGATTGCCTTGCCAAGCGCGAACGAGCCTTTATCAACGGCCTCCGAGGTGGCTTTTCCAGCCTTCTGGCCAAACTCTTGACCGCGAATCTTCGCCTTCGCCGTTGCCTCTCCAGCCTTGGCCGCAAGACCACCGTTCAGTTCAAGATCCGATGCCTTGTCACTGACGACCATACGGCCCTTGGAATAGCCTATCAGCATTGCGGGCGGAATCTCTAACGACCCCACCAGGGCATTTGCCATCCCACCGTCGCCCACAAGGAACTTCGTGACCTTGCCAGTGCTCTCGTCAAACTCGGCATCGCCTACATATCCAAGCTCACGTCCGGACTGCGTGACGGCATCCATGCCGGCCCACATGATGCATGAATCCCACTTGTCCGCAATGCCAAGACGCTCACGGGCTTTTTCGTCGAACGCGTCGTCTCCGCGAATTACACGAACGCCCTTCTCATAAGGGGCAAACGCGTCATAGGCCAAGAAGACGTCATCGCGCTTCACAACTCCTGCCGCATCGGGGCGCTTGACAAGAAAGCCCACCAACGAGCGTCCGTCGTCGGAAAAAACGGCCATGTGGATCTTGCCCAGCTTGCCATAGCGCTCGCCGGCCTTAAGCCCCGGCGCTGTTGGATTGGGGTTCTTGGCGGCCTTGCCGTGCGCCTTCTTGACGACAAAGACCTTCTTTCCCTGCAAGCTAGAAATCGTAAGCACGATGAAGTCCTCCGAGTTGGAAAACAGCGTCGGGCGAGACGCCAGGCTGGGCGCCCCGCCCGAAAGCTCAATATGAATCAGTTGGCGAGAAGCGCGTTACTCCTGCGCGGGGTCCGTGGAAGTGGAGGCATCCTCAACCTCGACGTTCACAGAGGCGGCGGGGGTCTCGTTGGCGCTTGCGGCCTCTCCAGCCATGGTGGCAACGCGGTCGGTCACAGTATCCATGGCATCGCTGACCTGCGAAGACGTAGATGAGACGGCGTCAGAGAGCGAGTCGCGAAGCTGATCCATGCGCTCGCGGGCAAGGTCAACTTTGGCGCGAAGCTCATCGGACTTGGCATCAACGCTGGGGCGGAAATCGCTCACGCGGTCGTTCACGCTGCGAGCGCCGCGCTCGTAGGTGTCGATTGCGGAGTCCCAAGCGTCGTTGACAGCGTCGGCGGCCATAGCGCGGCTCTCAGCGCCCGTGCGCGGGGCCATCATAATGCCGACGACGACGCCGCAGGCAGCGCCAAAGAGGCTACCAAGAACGAAGCTCGCGGTTTTACTCATGACATCCTCCTGTCAGTTGCTGGCGCTGTGTGCGCCGGACTTTCTTCCTGCACTCGCAGCCTGGGTCGTCAGAACGTCGCCAGGCAGTTTGCCATTGCTAGCGAACGGGGCGCGGCCGCGGACCGTTCTCCTTGCCCCACTTGGGCTTTTGGTCTACCGCAGGCTTGGCGACCTCGGGAGAAGCCTCCTGCTGCTCTGCGGGCTCGCTTGCCGAAGGCTCCGCCGCTGCGGGCTCGGCGGATACCTCGGACTCGGCCGCCGCAGGAGCCTCAGAGGACGCCTCGTCGGCAGGAGCGGGCACCGCTTCTTCGACAGACTGCGATGCGGGCGCTTGCTGAGATTGCGGTTCGGGAGCCGGTGCCGCCTCGGGGCCCGTGGCAGCTGGCTGGCTGGCTGTGGCGGCGTCTTGCAACGGAAGCTGCTCGGAGGGCGCCTGCTGGTCCGCGCGCTCTGTAACCGGCGCTTCGGAAGTGGCCCCGTCATCTGCTACGGCAGCGACCTGGTCTTCCGAGGCCTCCACATCCCACTCGTCATTCTCGCCCGTCGGCTCTTCGGAGTCCATCTCGGCATCTGAAGCAGTGTCCTGGGCAGCAGCTTCTTGCTGCGACTCTGCGGGGGCGGTGGGGGCAGCGCCGCCGACGCTCTCGACCAGCCCAACGATTCCGCTCACGATAGCGTTGACATCAGGCTCGGGCTCGCCGCCGCCGGTATAGGCCCACTCCATAATCCACTGGGCGCTGGAAAGTGCGGAGGTCACCAGCACGTCGTCCGCGCAAGGAAACACTACATCATACGTATCGACCTCGTCCTCAACGGGATAGGTGCGACCACATGAGATATCGCCGGCCATGTTAGTGAGCGCGAGAAGCTCAACCGTCATGTGCTCGAGCAGGTGAGGCAGCTCGGTATTGTCGACGGCATCACCAAAGTGTTCCCCCTCGTCGCCCATGCAAACGTGGTCGAGAATCTGTGGCATTAGCTGCTTGATGCGCGCGGTGCCCTCGGGGTCGTCACTGGTCATGAGCGGGGCCTCAGGGTAGACCTGCACGCGAGCGCAGAGGTCCTTTGGGCCGATCGTGACCTTCTTGATGTCAATGACCTGGCTCATCGAAAAAGACCCCTTCCTTCGAGCCCGCCATGCGGGCGATTATACAGACACGCCATTATTGTAATGAAACTGGTGGGGCGCCATCGCGCCGGCACCGTAGACGGAGCCGCTAGCCCTCTTGTTCCCCATTCTTGCCACCAGATGCGCTCTCATTTTCTTCACGAGAAGATTCCTTTTCGTGGGCATCGTCAGCCGCAACGGAATCTGTCGGCTGCTGTTCTTCCTCGGGCTCCTCGCTGTTCTCGACCTTGGGCTCAGGCGCAGTAACGCGCAGCATTGCCACACGGCGACCGCGCATGGACTGCACGCGGAACTTATAGCCGTCCTTCTCGAAAACGTCTCCAGGGCGCGGAAGCTTGTCAGCAAGCTCCAGCACGAAGCCGGCGATGGTCTCGTACTCCTCGTTGTCCTCAACCGGCCAGCCGAGCTCGATGGCGTCGTCGATGGAGAAGCGACCATCGACGAGCCACTCGCGGTCGGAGAGCTGCGTGAGGTACTTGTTGTCAGGGTCGAACTCGTCCTCGATCTCGCCGACGACCTCTTCCACGATGTCCTCTATCGTGATTACGCCCGCAGTGCCGCCATATTCGTCCACCACAATGACCATCTGGTCGTGACTGCTCTGCATCTCAGAGAGCAGCGGGATGATGTCCTTGGTGTCGGGAACGTAATCGGCCTGGCGCATGTGCTGCGAGATGCGGTCTGCACCGCGCTTCTCGTCGATGATTGGGGAGATCAAGTCCTTGATGTGGGCAATGCCCACCACGCGGTCCACGCTGCCGCGGTAGATGGGGATGCGTGAGTAGCCGGTGCGGCGCATCACGGCAAGGACCTCGCTCAAGCTGGAGTCCTCGGGCATGGCAGTCATGTCAACGCGCGGAACCATGACTTCGCGCGCAATGGTGTCGCCGAGGTCGATGACCTCATGAATCATCGACTTTTCCTCATCGGAAAGCTCGTCGGAGTCCGTGACCATGTACTTGATCTCGTCCTCGGAGACCTCTTGGCGGTCTTCGGTCGACTTGATGTGCAACAGGCGTGCAAGACCCTTTTCGCTAGCAGACGTAAGCCAAACCAGCGGCTTGACGGCGCGGGAGAATCCATTGAGGAACCCGGCGACGCGCTTTGAGACGCCCTCGGCGTCGGCCATGGCGATGCGCTTGGGCACAAGCTCCCCCACCACGATCGAGAAATACGACACAACGAGGGTAATGAGCACCGTCGCAAGGCCGTTCGCAAAGCCTGGGTCGAGCCCAAAGCCGGCAAGCCAGTTTCCAAGCGGGTCGGAAAGGCTTGTCGCAGCAAAGGCGGAGCTGAAGAATCCGACAAGGGTAATTGCCACCTGAATTGCCGCAAGAAACTGGCTGGGGTCCTCGGTCATCTTGGCCGCAAGGGCCGCGCGCTGGTCGCCCTCTTCGGCATCGTGGTCAAGCATGACCTTTCGGGCCGTAGACAGCGCCATCTCCGACATGGAGAAGTATCCGTTAACAAGCGTAAGCAGGAAGGTAACGATGATTGAAAGGGCTATGTCCATGCGCTGATGCGCAACCTCCTTGGACGGGGTCAATGAAGAGCGCGGCTCGGCGAGCCGATGGGCGCTCATGCTGCAATTCTATAAGAAATAAGCTCGACGGTTTGCAATGTGAACAATACGAAATCGATTTGCCGTAAGAAGCTTACGTTACAGGAAGTTTGGCCTGTTCGTACTCTTGGACCCAAAGGGCTGATAGCATGACTGTGCATGGTTAATCGCAGCTTAATGGAAGGAGAGCCATGCCCGGAGACGGCACCGACGAAACTCGGAGTCCATGGGACCCCATTCCTGATGTCGAGTGGAATATGGAAATGGGAGATACAGCAGACGGGCTTGGGCCGATATCCGACCAAACCGACGAGGTAATCCCTCCCGACCAGGAAGCTACGAAACTGGTGGCTCCGAGCGTCGATACGGGCGGAGAGACCGTAGCCATGCCAATTGGCGGCGACGATGCCAGCGATGCCGCAGCAACTCCTATAGACGAAGAGCCCACCAGACTGGCAAGGCCACTGTATGGTACGGATCCGATGGCCCGCCAAGACGCTGAAGCGGTCGCCAACGGGAGAACGGTCGTGATGCCTGCTCCGGCACCGCAAAGCAGGTCATCCGTTGAAGACACGACCCCCAGACCGCTGCGAAGAAACCCCAACGCAGGACAATCCCCTCGTTCAGAGCGAGATGGAGAGTCCGATTATGCAGAAAGCCACAGCAGGAGGAAGGAACGAGTGAAAAAGCAGCGCAAGCCAGCACGACACGGTTTCCTGAGTTTCATTCTGTGGATTGTCATGCTTGCCGTGCTTGCACTCTTGGCAATTCGAGCGCTGCCGTCAAGCTACTCCGAGGGGCAGGCCATCCCAGAGCTCGTCTCCTTTGTACCGCTGCTCTTTATTCCACTGCTCGTGATTCTCTTGCTGTCCGGTCTCTGGCACCGGCGCGTGCTGATGACGGTGTGCGTATTTGCGCTGGCAGTGACTACCGTCTGGCATTACGGATACTTCATTCCAACGTCACAGGTAAGCGACTCGGCAGTGTCGAACGTAGAGGCTTCTGCCTCTACCGACGACAGCGCGGCGCGCATCATGACGCTCAACACCTACAACGGAAGCGCTTCCGCAGAAGAGATCGTCAGCCTAGTCAAGGAATACAACGTCGAGGTCCTTTGCCTCGAAGAGCTGACGACTGACATGGTAAGTGAGCTGACCGCCGCAGGCCTGAATGACGTGCTTCCCTACTACGTTATCTCTGAGGGCGCGTCGGAGATCAACAATGGCGGACGAAATGGCATTTGGTCAGCCGAGCCCATGTCAAACGTGTCTGACAACCTGCTTCCAATCAACACGAGCTCGATGCCGGCTGCGGACATCGTCATTGGCAACACTACCGTGCGCGTGGTTGCCGTTCACCCCAACTCCCCTGTTCGCGGCGCCGAGGACGAGTGGAGCGCCGGGCTGTCAGTAATTCAATCGCTGTCGGGATATGACCACGCATACCTGATTTGCGGCGACTTCAATTCGACTTGGGATCACGCGCGATTCCGCGAGCTTCTGGGCGATACGTTTGTCGATGCCGGAGAGCAGAGTGGCCAAGGTTTTCACATGACCTACCCATCGGGAGGCGATTTGCCGTCATTCATTGAGATAGACCACTTCGTGTACTCCAAGGATTCCGGCATTGTTGTGAGCGACCTTCAGACGGAAACGGTTTCTGGAACCGACCACAAAGCACTGATTGGGATTCTTGAGACGTCGTAGCCAAGACTCCGTGCGTAACCATGCGCCGAACTAGCCTTAGTTACACAAAAATTCAGTTTTCTGCACCCAAGTGCCCTTAGTTACACCGAGGATTTGCGAAGCAGAAAGTAGCTTTACCACATTTTGTGGTCTGTTCATCATGCATCAACAATATGTTGTGACATGACGAACATGACTATTTGGGCATCGACCTTTGGCCAGTGTAACTAAACCCACTTGGGTGCAATTTCTTGCGTTTTTGTGTAACTAGGGACGTTTCGGTGCACTAAAAGTCCTTCACGAACAGTCTGCGCACAAGGTCATGCCGTCTTTCCGACTCTGCGCGAGTTAATGCCCGCCGACGAAACCCCATTCTCCGCTCAAGCTCAGCGGTAAACGCGTTGAGCGCGTCCTCGTCTTTAACGATTCCATTGGTAAGCGTTGGCGCCCAGTACCCAGCCGACTCCATGGCGTTCCTTCTACGCTCGTCCTTCGTCTTCTGCTGGGGCGTGAGATGCTCCAGGTCGCTGTCGTACTCTACGGACACGGACTTCGATTCCCAAAGAAAGTCGGGCTTCACAACTCCCTGACCAGCAATCCTCTCTTGCTCCTCGGCGAGCCTGATCCCTTGGTTCATCACAAATCCGCCCAGCTCAGCCCAGCCTTTTCTTCGAGGCAAGCCTAGGTAAAGCGCGACAGCGGTTTCCCTTGGAGAGTTTGAGTTTGGAACGGAGAGCTTGATTGCCTCCTGCGCGCGCTTTGCCCCTCGGACCCCCGATGCGCTCGCGACCCTTGCGTAGTCTTGCAGCTCGCCCATCGTGACAAGCGGTTGCAGGTCGACCGCCCAGCTGAAGTCTTCTTGATTCGAAATCCCGTATGTGCCGAGCATCTCCATGGCAACCGTTGCGACGTCGATTTCGTCCCAGATTCGAGCAAGCTGCACTATCACCGCCGGCATTCGAAACACGGCAATCCTTTTGTCTGCGCGGAAGAGCATCTTTTCGTTCGTCGGTCCCGCCCAATGATGGTCCTTAATAAGAGGGCAGTTGTGGCGTTTGCCCCCAGGCAATAGCACAGCGTCAATCGGCGCTTCGCAGCAGCAGATTCCAAGGGCAGTACGCGCAAGCTCGACAACAGTCTTCCCGCCCGTCCCGAACACCCCGCCCGACTCCAAGTCTGATGAAGCCTTCTCCCCGGGGCGCGCCATGCGGGCAGATCGCCAGAAGCTGAGAGCGGATTCAAACCCAACGAGCAGTTCGGAGGCCATGGGGCACCCCTTTCGGAGGAATGGTAAACAACGGAAGTGGTTGCTGATTTTTTCTTGCCGCGAAAATGGATGGGGCCGACTCGATTTGAGCCGGCCCCAATGCTGCTATGTCACTACAAGCCTACGGTCTATAAGCCCTACCTCTCGCCGGCAGCCCTGCGCTCGGCGTACTCGGCAGCAAGCTTGGTCTGGATGTCATGAGGCACCTGCTCATAGCCGGAAAGCTCCATTTCGAACTCGCCGGTGCCGCGAGAAAGCGAGCGCAGACGGGTAGCGTAGTCGGTGACCTCAGCGTAAGGAATGGTTGCCTCGATGGTTGTCTCACCGGCATTGGCGCCCGTAGCTGCGGACATGCCCTCAACGCGACCGCGCGAAGCGGACACGTCGCCCATCACGGAGCCTGCGTAGCTGTCAGGGACGGTAATCTTCAGGTGGGCCATGGGCTCAAGAAGCACCGGCTCGGCCTGCGCGACGGCCTTCTGGAAACCGATGCGCGCGGCCGTCTTGAACGCCATCTCGTTGGAGTCCACGGGGTGGTAGGAGCCGTCGTATACGGCGACCTTCACGTCAATCATGGGATATCCGGCAAGCACGCCGTCCTTCATGGTTTCCTGAACGCCCTTGTCGATCGCGGGAATGAAGCCGCGCGGAATGTGTCCGCCAACGACCTCGTCCACAAACTCGTAGCCTTTGCCCGGATTAGGCTCAATGCGGAGCCAGCAGTCGCCGTACTGGCCGGCGCCACCGGTCTGCTTCTTATGACGACCCTGCGCGGATGCCACGCGACGAATGGTCTCGCGGTACGGAATCTTGAGCGCCACGGTATGGGCGGTCACGCCAGTGCGGTCTTCAAGACGGTCAAGAAGCACGCTGACCTGCGCCTCGCCAATAGCCGAAATGACAGTCTGCCCGGTATCCTCGTCTCGTGCGACCTTGATGGTGGGGTCGGCGTCAGCCGCCTTCTCAAGGAACTCGAAGATCTTGCCCTCGGAGCCACGCTTGTCAGCCTCAATAGCAATGCGATACAGCGAGTTGGGGAAGCGGAACGACGCAGCCTCGACCTTGCCCGTAACGGACAGGGTATCGCCGGTCATAGCCTCGAGCTTGGGAATGACGCAAATATCGCCGGCGGCGCAGCTCTGGATGTCGGATGTTTCCTTCCCGGTCATAAGATAGAGGTGGCTAAGGCGCTCGGTCTTGCGCGTGCGTGCGTTGATAAGTTCAAGTCCGGGCGTCAGAGTGCCTGCTAAAACCTTCACAAAGGAAAGCTTGCCGTTCTGCGGATCGTTCAGCGACTTGAAGACAAACGCGACGGGACGATCGTCATCCGGCGAGATGTCAAGCTGCTCGCCGTTAACCAGCGGGATGCGACCAAAGTCAGCCATGGTGGGGAACCAGGAGACCACGGCGTCCATTAGCGAAATAACGCCTTCCTCGCGAACGCACGAACCCGAAAAAACGGGGACAAAGATGCGCTCCACAAGCGCCTTGCCAAGTAGCCCCTCGAGCTCTTCCTGGGTTATCTCGCCGCCATCGAGGTACTTCATCATAAGATCGTCATCGGCCTCGACGACGAGCTCGGTCAGCTGGGCGCGAGCATCCTCTGCAGCTGCCTTATACTGCTCGGGGATATCCTCGACAACAGCCTTTCCATTCTCAAGATGACGAGCCTTCATGTGGACAACGTCGACGACGCCGGAGAAAGACTCTCCGGATCCCATCGGGATTGTGACCGCGCCAAGCCTGTTGCCGTAATGCTCGCGCAGCGACTCCATTGCGGTGTCGTAGTCGGCGTCAGGACGGTCGATACGGTTGATAAACAGCACGCGTGCAAGGGAAAGGTCCTCGGCGGCGTACCACAGGCGCGTTGTGATGGTGCCAGGCCCGCTGGAGGCGTCAACCATAAACAGGGCCGTTTCGCAGGCGCTCATGGCCGAGTAGGCGTCGCCGACAAAGTCGGGATAGCATGGCGCGTCGAGCACGTTGATGCGGGTATCGCCCCAGACGACAGGCGCGATAGTAGTCGAAATGGAGAAGCCGCGCTCGCCCTCCTCCGAATCGTAATCCAGCGTGGGCTTGGTGCCGGCGTGGCCTCCCAAACGAGTCGTCTTGCCCGTCAGGTGAAGCATAGCCTCGGCCAGCATGGTCTTGCCCACGCCGCCTTGGCCCACAAGGACCACATTCTTGACCTTTTCAACGCCCTTTGTTGCCATGGTTCCTCCTCAAGCCGCATGCCAAGGCGGCATCGCCGAGGAGAAAACGCGACGGCAACGCCACCGTGCCTTTGCTTCCGCGCACAAGTGCGCTTGCAAATCACCCTACCCGACTGAGCAGCGCGGCATTCGCAGACATCGGGCAGCGTCGGGAAGCGTATGGCAAGCGTGTTGATAAATCTTTAAAGGCGCCCGAGAAGAAAAGACGGGGCTGGGCGAGTGCCCGGTCCCGTCTCCAATAGCTAGGATTTTCCTTTTTCGCTACTCCTGATTGGAGGCGACTGCCTTCTCGGCGGCGGCGTCCTCCTCGGCAATCAACTTTGCCTTGAGAGAGATCTTCTCGTTGGACATCTTGTCCGCGTAGATCTTCTTGCCGGTGGGGTGCTCCTCAAGCCAAATGCGGTCGGCCTCAGGCTGCCAGGCCTTCGCGTACGGCGTGGTGCGCGCGCACAGGTGGTCGACGTCCTCCGGGGTGACGTACTCCGTGGACTTGGCGTTCGCGGCATGCACGATCTTGGGCAGCATCTCGGGGTTCTCGAGCATCGGGCAGGGGCGCAGCATGTTGTCGTTCCAGGGGTAGTTCGCACGGTAAGACTGGAACAGCGGCTGACGCAGGCAATCGATGAGGTCCATGTCCTTGATGTTGGCCGTGGAGTAGTGGATGAAGACGCACGGCTCCACGTCGCCCTTGGCGTTGATGTGGCAGAACACGCGGCCGCCGGCGATGCATCCGCCGACGTACTCGCCGTCGTTCTGGAAGTCCATCGCGAAGATGGGCTTGCCGCCCTCGATGGCGCGAATCTCGCGAATGCGGTGCAGCATGTACTCGCGCTGCTCGACGGTAGGCATGAGGTCGGCGTTTGCGCCCTCGCCGACGGGCATGTAGTGGAAGTACCAAGCGTAGCGGCAGCCCTTGGAAATCAGCATGTCGAGGTAGTCATCAGAGGTGATGGCCTCGCAGTTCAGGCGCGTGTAGGCAGCGGAGGTGCCATAGATCAGGCCGTTCTTGTGCATGAGGTCGAGCGCGTTCATGACCTCCTGGTAAGATCCGTCGCCGCGACGGCCGTCGTTGGTGTCCTCCCAGCCCTCAAGCGAGACGGAGAAGACGATGTTGCCAAGGCGCTTGACCTCGTCGCAGAACGGCTGGTCGATCAGCGAGGCGTTCGTGAAGATGTTGAACACGCAGTCGTTGTGCTCCTCGGCAAGGCGCAGCACGTCCTTCTTGCGGACGAGCGGCTCACCGCCAGTCATCATATAAAGGTGGCAGCCAAGCTCGGAGCCCTGCGTGACAATCTTGTCGCACTCCTCATACGTGAGGTTTGCCCACTTCTCGTAGTCGGCACTCCAGCAGCCAACGCAGTGCTTGTTGCACGCGGAGGTCGGGTCGAAGATGATGATCCAGGGCACGTTGCACTGGTACTTGTCGGCATTTGCCGTGGTGTTGCGCAGACCGCGGAAGGCAGCCTCATAGCCACCGTTGAGGACGACGGTCTTGAGAACGTGCGGATCCGTCTCGTCGATCAGGTTCCAGAGGAAGTTCTCCCACTTAGAGCCGGGATACAGGCCGTTCCTCAGACCGCGGGTGGCGCCGGGGGCGGTATCCTTCAGCAGGTTGCCGGCCATATCGATGAGCTTATCCAGGTTCTTCTCGCGGTCCTTGCCCGAAGCCGCCTTGATAATCTGGTCAATTGCTACGCCGAACGCCTTGCGCTCTGCGGCGTGTGCGATCTTTGACTGCATGAAAATCCTCTTTCCGAACGAATTGACTGTCGGAGTGACAGTTTTGACCCACGTTTAAAACTATGAGGCAGTTTACGCCCTCTCGACTGCTCATACAAGTGCTTTTGCCCCGCACAAGTGGTCATCATCATAACAGCCATTTTTTGAACCGAGAAGTAAGATGCCAACAGCAAGCCCGTTTCGGCAGTATGCGCAAACGCTCGCGACCTATATTCTTGTTTGATGAGAAGTTTCATGAGAAACATCGTCGAGTGAGAGGAAGCCTGCTACATGGGCTATCGCACGTACACCTGCCCAATCGCCCGTTCCTGCGGAGGTTGTGAATGGCTTGCTGTTCCCTACCCCATCCAGCTCGAGCGCAAGCAAAAGGCGGTCTCTGAGCTGCTTTCGGCCATCTGCGGGGCAGACGGTTGCTCAATTGATGAGGTGGTGGGCATGGCGAAGCCCATCGGATACCGATATAAAGCGGCAACGCCCCTGGCGCCTGGGACTCACGCGAGAATTCGGTCAGGTTTTTATGCGCAGGGGACTCACCGAATTGTGCCGTGCGCAGCGTGCCTCGTTGAGCATCCACAGCTTCGCCCGATACTGAACAACGTGGCGCGCGTGGGCGAGCGTCTGGGCATTCCCGCCTATAACGAGGATCGTGGGCGCGGGCTTCTGCGTCATGCCATTGCTCGACGAGCGCTATACACCGACGATCTGCTGCTTACTATTGTAACGAACGGCGACCGCATCGCTCATGTGCAGGAATTCGTTTCTGAGTTGCGCCGCGAGAATCCCGAAATCACGAGCATCGTGCAAAACGTAAACAACCGCCGGACCAACGCAATGCTCGGAAGCCGCACGCAGCGCCTTTATGGACCTGGAACCATGCGCGACAGCCTGCTGGGATGCAATTTTGAGCTCGGTGCAACAGCGTTTTATCAGACGAACCCCTCACAAACCGAGGCTCTGTACCGCATCGCTCTAAAGGCGGCCAAGCTTTCCAGCGGAATGCGCGTGCTGGATGCATATTGTGGCGTTGGCACGATTGGCCTTTGTGCGGCGAAGACGACAGACGGCATCGAGGTGGTAGGCGTCGAGAAGGGCGAGGGGGCCGTTGAAAATGCACGCAGAAACGCAGAGCTCAACGGCCTTGAGGAGCGGGTCCGCTTTGTGAGGGCTGACGCCACTCAATACCTATGCGACGACGCTCGGGGGCGCGGCAACTACGACGTGGTTCTCATGGACCCTCCGCGAGCTGGTTCGACGCCGGAATTTCTCGGTGCAGCTAGCGACCTGAAGCCAGAGCGCATCGTCTATATCTCGTGCAACCCCCAGACGCAAGCGCGCGACCTGTGGCTTCTTCACAACCGCGGATGGCACGTCCGCAGCGCTACCCCCGTCGACATGTTCCCGCACACGAAGCACATCGAGACCGTGGTATCGCTAGAGCGATAGTGGACCAAGCCCTGTGAGAGCGTGGCTCCTTGCCAGCGCTCGGCGTCATGATCGCAAGGAAGAATCGGAAGCGATTGCTATGAGCAACATCAAGTGGGACGCAGATGATTATGCGGGGCATTTCTCGTTTGTGGCGGAATATGGCAGCTCGCTTCTCGACATGATTGATATTAGAGAAGGAATGACCTGCCTTGATCTTGGCTGCGGAAACGGCTCGCTTACCGCAAGGCTAAAAGCAGCGGACCTCGACGTGACGGGCATGGACGACTCGATCGACCAGGTCAACAAGGCAAGGCAGGACCATCCGGATATCAAGTTCTTCAAAGGCAACGCCTGCGACTTTGCATTGGAGCGACCAGTGGACTTGGTTTTTTCCAATGCCGTTTTTCACTGGATCGACAAGGAGGGGCAGCCCGACATGCTTGGATGCGTCTACCGGGCGTTAAAGCCTGGCGGACAATTTGTGTTCGAGTTTGGCGGGAAAGGAAACAACGCGCTCATCCATAGGAGTTTGGAGAAGGCGTTTGCAAGGCATGGTCGCAACTACGCGCTTCCCTTCTATTTCCCCACGATTGGCGAATACGCCTCATTGATGGAAACGGCTGGCTTTGAGGTGAGAACCATGCTGCTCTTTGACCGCAAGACAAAGCTCACGGGCGCGAATGGGCTTCATGACTGGATTCGGATGTTTATAAAGAAGCCCTTCGAAGGAATTCCCGAACGAGAGTCCGAGCAAATCATCGATGAGGTGGTGGAGGATCTGAGACCTTGCCTGTATCAAGATGGAGCCTGGTATGCCGACTATGTCCGTCTTAGATGCAAGGCGCTGAAGTGAGTCCCTTGGCATTCGCTTCAAATGGGGGCGATGTGAGGGCAGCGAGTGCCCATGCCCCGCACGACAAGGGCGTGGACGCCTTTGCCAGCTTGGGAGCTCCCATGAGAGCCTCCGACACAATGTGAGCGCTGCTGTTGTGTGGAGCTCGACTTTCGCGATGTGCGGGGCTTCTCGATAGATCCGCAGGTCACATGACGCGTTATGTGGGAGCAGGGCGAGCCTTCCTCTATTGTGTGGGACTCGGCAAAGGGACCCTCTACAGAGATGAGCCAATCGTGTGGGCAGGCGCCATGCTTCCGCAGGTCATGCAGCTCATTGTGCGGGACTGCGCAGGAAAAGGGGCGAGCAGCCCCACACAACAGAGAAGTGTGTCCCACACGATGGAAAAGCCCCATTAAAGCCCCGCCGCGTGATGCTGCCCGGAAGCGCGTCGTGTGGGAGAAGGCTGCGTTTCCGCAGGTAAAGTCTCCTGTTGTGTGGAACTCGGCATAGGCGGTTCCGCTTGGCGGGAAAATATGCCCCGCACGATAGGAAATTTCGTATCGCGTGGGGCTTCATACCGTATGGGGCCCTGTATCGTGCGGGGCTCGGTGCGCGGCGGGGCTGCCGGCGCGCCTACGCTGGGTCAATCTTCACGCGGCGGTCGTCGCCCACGTGGACGCGACCTTCGGCAAGCATCTGAATTACATCGGGGTACAGCTGGTGCTCGACCTCGTGGATGTGTGTCTCAAGCTCGTCGACGGTCCACCCCTCCTCGACCAAAACCGGGCGCTGGGCAATGATCGGTCCGCAGTCATATTTGCTGTCAGCAAAGTGCACGGTTACGCCGGTCACCTTGACGCCGTAGTCGTAGGCATCCTGAATGGCATGCGCACCCTTGAAGCTTGGCAAAAGTGCCGGGTGCAGGTTGACCACGCGGTTGGGGAACGCGTCAAGAATCGGCTTGTGAACCATGCGCATGTAGCCGGCCATGATCACATAGTCAACGTCGCGCGCCTTGAGCGACTCCGCAATCACTTGGTCAGCAATCAGCCCATCCAGGTCTTGATAGGTCTCCTTGGAAAGCGTCAGCGTCTGGATTCCAGCGGACTCCGCACGCTTCAGGCCGTACGCGCTCGGGCGCGAGCTCACTACCAGCTCAATTGTGGCGTCCAGCGTTCCAGCCGCAATGCGGTCAATGATTGCCTGGAGGTTGGTGCCGTTTCCGGAAATAAGAACGCCAAGCTTGATGCTCATCGATACACCACCTTGCCCGTGCCCTCAACGCACTCGCCCATCACAAACGGCGAGAAGCCCTGGCTCACAAGCGCCTCGCAAGTCTCGTCGACATCGTTCTTGTCGCAAATGACGCTCATGCCGACGCCCATGTTGAACGTCTTGTAAGCCTCGTCCGGCGTAAGGCCGGCGACCTTCACCATATACGTGATGACGGGCGGCACGTCCCACGCGGGACCGTCCTCGCCGCCGCGGTCCACGACAGCGTCGACGTTGGCGGGGAGCGCTCGGTTCAGGTTCTCGGTAATGCCGCCGCCCGTGATGTGCGCCATCGCGTGGATAGGGGCGCCTGCCTTAAGGGCGGCCACAAGGCCTCCCGCATAGATGGTGGTAGGACGCATGACGGCGTCCGCCAGGCTCTCGCCGCCTAGCTCGGGAAGCGGGGTCTCAAGCTCTTCGACCGTCTTGCCCTCAATCGCAACCTTGCGTACCAGCGAATAGCCGTTGGAATGAATGCCGGAGCTGGGAAGGCCGAGCACGACGTCGCCCGGATGAACTAGGTGCGGACCAATCATCTTGGGACGGTCTACGACGCCGACCACAAACCCGGCAAGGTCGTAATCGTCGGGATTCATGACGCCCGGATGTTCGGCCATCTCGCCGCCCACCAGCGCACAACCACTCATGCGGCAGCCGTCTGCAATGCCCTTCACAATCTGGGCGACGTGCTCGGCACGAAGCTTGCCAATGGCAACATAGTCAAGGAAGAACAGCGGCTCGGCGCCAATGGGAACCACGTCGTCAACGCACATGGCCACAAGGTCCTGCCCAACCGTGTCGTGCCGGTCAAGCAGCTGGGCGATGGCAAGCTTGGTCCCAACGCCGTCGGTTCCAGAGACCAGCACCGGGTCTTCCATGTCTTTGAAGCCTGCCATCGAGAAGCACGATCCAAATCCTCCCAGACCACCGATGACCTCAGGACGATTGGTCGATTTAACCGCATCTTTGATAAGATCGACGGCTCGGGCACCCTCATCTACATCCACGCCCGCGTCTGCATACGACACATGCTTGGGATTCTCGGCCATGTCAGTCTCCATTCTCCGATTCCTTGAGGTCGAACGCGATATCGGAAATGCTTATGCTAGCGTCCGAAGCGCTTGGGTCGGGATTGTGTGGCGTATATCCGGGAAGGAACTTTTCCTCATAAAAGGACTTGGGGATCTCGACGGGATAGTCCCCCGTGAAGCATGCCGTGCAATAGCCTCCGGACGGCACGCAGGAGAGTAGCCCCTCAATCGAGAGGAACCCCAGCGTATCCGCCTCAATGTAGGAGCAGATCTCCTTGAGCTCCATGTTTGCGGCAATGAGCTGATCCTGATTGGCCGTGTCGATTCCATAGAAGCAAGGCCACTTGACCATGGGGGAAGCGCTGCGCACGTGCACCTCGGTAGCGCCCGCCTCGCGCAGCATACGAACAATCTGCTTTGAGGTTGTTCCGCGCACGATGGAGTCGTCCACCATCACAATGCGCTTACCACGCACCACGTCAGGCAATGGGTTCAGCTTCAGGCGCACGCCGCGCTGGCGCAGCTCCTGCGTGGGCTGAATGAACGTGCGAGCTACATAGCGGTTCTTGATGAGGCCAGTGCCATACGGAAGCCCCAGCTCAGCGGCATAGCCTTCGGCTGCTGGCGTTCCAGAGTCAGGCACAGAGATCACGAGGTCGGCGTCAACAGGAGTTTCGCGTGCAAGGCGACGGCCCATATTGTGTCGCATGAGATAGAACGAGCTGCCGTCCTTGATGGAGTCGGGCCGCGAGAAGTACACGTGCTCAAAGATGCAGTCATGCCGGTCGGCAGGCGGAAGCCCGCGCTCCGAGCGCATTCCATCGTCAGAGATGCGGATGATCTCCCCAGGCTCGACGTCGCGCACGTAGGTAGCGCCAACGATGTCGAGCGCGCACGTCTCCGAAGCGACTACCCACTCGTTCTCTCCAAGCTTGCCCAACACCAAAGGACGAATTCCGTGAGGGTCGCGGAACGCGTAAAGCGCATTTTCGCGCGCGAGCACCATTGCGTAGCCGCCCTTGATCATTC
The DNA here is from genome assembly GCF_050946515.1 of Tractidigestivibacter sp. GTDB lineage: Bacteria > Actinomycetota > Coriobacteriia > Coriobacteriales > Atopobiaceae > Tractidigestivibacter. Next base: position 53,475 of record NZ_JBMNUX010000014.1, on the reverse strand, counting down.
GCATGGTATGCGCGATGCCCGAACGCAGGCGATGACCGCGCTGCGTAAAGTACCCGATCAGCTTTGCCGCGACCTCAGAGTCGGTGTTTGAGCGAAATGGGATGCCCATCTCGATGAGCTCGCGACGAAGCGAGTCAAAGTTGACCAGCGTGCCATTGTGAGCCAGCGCAATGATTGTGTCATCGATGGTCGAGAGGTGCGGCTGCGCGGCTTCCCATCCCTTTGCGCCGGCAGTGCCATAACGGCAGTGGCCAATGGCAACCTTTCCGGGCATTGCGGCAAGATCGGCCTCAGTGAAGACCTGGGTAACAAGACCGAGGTCCTTACGCACAAGCACGGTCTTCCCGTCGCCCACCGCAATGCCAGCCGACTCCTGGCCACGGTGCTGCAGCGCACGGAGGGCAAAGTACGTCATGCGCGCCGGATCGCGATTGGGTGCCCACACGCCAAAGACGCCGCACTCGTCATGAATCTCTGCGGTGTCGCCGTCGTCTTGACCTAGGTCAACGACATCCCGAACCCCACAGGTCTGTTCTGTCACGAGCCGCTCACTTCTCCCTTCGGGACGCACACGAGGATGGTGCGCCCGTAGCCGTCGATGTAGTTACAGGTGCAGAGCGTAAGCACGTGGCTCACGTTAGGAATGATGTCGGCCGCATCCGAACGGCTCGTGACCGACTTTCCCAGAAGGTCGCTGAGATACTGGTGGAACTCATCTTCCGAAGACCAGTCGAAGATGCGCACATTGGTGTCGTTCTCGTCTGTGTAATACACGAAGAGCGGCTCCAGCTCATAGGTTGCGTCTTCCGTCACATACCAAACAGTCGAGACGGAATCGAACGCCTCTTGGTTGTCCATGTCGGCGATTGGCTTGAACATGGCGCCGTTGCGCAGATGGTGCCCATAGATGATGGACTGCTGGTCCTGCATGCCAGGAGCCGTGTTCTCGGCATCCAAAAACACCTGTCCGCCAAGCGAGTAGTTGCCCTCTGCGTTGGTATGCAGGTACTCGTCGTTGTCATCCCCCTGGAAAACCGGGAAGCTCACGACAGTATTCGGTATCTGAATCCAACCGACAATGTCGGGGTTTATCGCCTTGAGCGCAGCCCAGTCGACAACCGGCGGATTGTTTCCCTCATCGTCTACCGTTGCGTATTGCGCAAGCTTCTCGTTCTCTTCGTCTTGCTGCTTATACTCCCACTGCTTGTAGCCCCACATGCCGGCCGCAACAACAAGCAGTCCGATGCCAACGGCGAACAGGATGGTTGAAATGATGCGGTTGCGACGCTTCTTAGGGTCGCGCGAACGCTTGCCCGAAAGGTCATACGGATCGGTCTCGCGATAGGCATCTGTCTTCACGCGGCGATTGCGCCTGTTGCGCGAGGCGCGAGAAGCCCCATCGTTCGATTCGGAATCACTTGAGACGACAGGAATGAAGCCTTGCGCCGAGTTCGCGTGCGCGGGCTTGTTTTCCGAGTTGCTGAAGTGCTTGCCTTGGCTGTTTGCCATGAAACGTAATGCCTTTCTTGGTAGTCCTAGTCCTAGCGCGGAGCGCGGGGAGACTAGCTGAGCTTCTTGCCCACGTATGCGGCAGCGGCGCGCTTGTCGAGGTTCCCGTTTGTGATCTTGGTGAGCTCGCCCATGACCTTGCCCATATCGCGCTTGGAGCTTGCTCCGAGTTTCTCGATGACGTCATCGGCCACGCGCTCAAGCTTATCGCCCGCAAGCTGCTCAGGAAGCAGCTGATCGAGAATCTCTGCCTGCTCAGTGAGCTCGGCAATGCGGTCGGCATGGCTCTCAGTGCCGGCCTTGCGCAGGCCATCCAGCTCCTCGGCGATGACCTTTTGAAGCTTCTTAACAACCGCAGTTACGTCAGCTTCGGTTGCATCGCGGCGGTTATCGACCTCAATCTGCTTAACGCCTTGATTTACTTGACGAAGAATGGAGAGGCGCACCTTGTCGCGCGCCTTCATGGCTCCCTTAATTTGCTCGAGCAGCTCTTCCTTCTTCACGGAACGACTTCCTTTCATGGTGCAGTGAAACAGAAGCCCGGCGGGCGCTCCCGCCGGGCAGCCGCAGTCTTTTATGCCTCGGCCATCTGACGCTTAAGGTCAACGATCTTCTGGCGGTACTCGGGCATTGTTGCGCCAAGAATCTGCGTTGCATAAATAGCGGCGTTCTTTGCTCCCCCGATTGCTACGCAGGCCACGGGTACGCCTGACGGCATCTGAACCATCGAGAGCAGCGAGTCCATTCCGCCAAGGTCGCTGGTCTTCATGGGGACGCCAACGATGGGCAGCGGGGTATAGGCGGCAACGACGCCGCCAAGGTGCGCAGCCTTGCCAGCTGCGGCAATGATTACCTTGATGCCGCGATCTGCGGCTGTCGTTGCCCACTCATGGACCTTTTCTGGTGCGCGGTGAGCCGACGCGACGACGAGCTCGTAGGGAACTCCAAGCTCATCGAGCTCTGCAGTGCAGGCCTCCATTGCCGGCATATCCGACTTTGACCCCATGATGATTCCAACAAGCGGTGCGATCGCGTCTGCCATGCGTCCTCCTTGATGTTGTCTCATAGACTTCTTCAGTATAGTTGCACCTTGTCAATGACGGCGAGAAGGTCAAAAAGCCTTCGCATCTGCGCAGGTTAGAAGCATGTGTCGTTCTGCGGCTCTCGCTCCTCCCTGTCGGCAGTTATTATGAGGAACGGTATTCGTCAGCGGATGCTCAAAGTGTTCGCTTTTTTGAGAGGGACATAATGACTTCAAGCAATCCCGTCCTCTACCAGCGCAAAGGCGCCTATATTCCGCGTGTGGCCGCAGTCCATGATCTGTGCGGCTATGGCAAATGCTCGCTTGGCACCGCCATCCCCGTTCTTTCCGCAGCAGGCTGCGACGTATGCCCTGTGCCCACGTCGCTCTTCTCGGCTCACACGCGTTTCCCCATTTTCTACATGCATGACACCACTTCTATGCTCAATGACTACCTGGACGCCTGGATTAAAGAAGGCGTCGAGCTGGACGCTATCTACTCTGGTTTCCTTGGCTCTGCAGAGCAAGTGGAAAGCATCAAGCGCCTATACCGCGAGCACCCCAAGGCACTTCGCATCGTTGACCCCGTGATGGGCGACGACGGCATCCTCTATCCCACCTATACAAAGGAGCTCTGCGACAAGACGCGCGAGCTGGTAAAGGATGCAGACGTGCTGACGCCCAATCTTACCGAGGCGCACATTCTGACCGGCATGGACTATCACGGCACGGACCTTTCTGATGCCGAGGTGGACGCCTACCTCGATGCAATGATCGAGATGGGCGCAAAGGCTGTTGTGCTGAAGGGCGTCATGCGCAATGACGGAACGCTTCGCAACTTTATCGCAGGCAGAGACTTTGACCGTGTTGAGGTAGCCATCGAGCAGCTCCCGTACATGTGCCACGGCACCGGCGACCTCTTTGCCTCGGCCATGCTCGGCGCAATCATGTGCGGGAAGGGGCTGCGCGACGCGGTGCAGTTTGCCAGCGGGTTTGTCCGCGAGTCTATGATCTTGACGCGTTACCAGCCAGACAACGTTGCGCGCGGAGTGTCGTTTGAAAGCATTCTCGGGGAGGTCACCGAGCTAGTGCCCCGACCGGAAGTCCCCCGCTCCTAGGCAATCGTCGCCAAAAAAGCGACAAGCAATAAGGGCGGTCCCTCACTACGTCGAGAAGGGACCGCCCGCTTCTTGTTGGAAGCCCATCCGCGCCGCCTCGTAGCGGACGCTGCTGCTATTGGCTGTCAGACGAGCTGGACGAAGACGAGCCAGTGAGGTCAGAGATAATCTGCACCGGAGTGAACGACGTGGTGATGGCGTCGCGCAGCTCGTCCTGAACGTCGTCGTTGACGCCCGTAATCGAACAATTGAAGTACACGCCATCAGACGACTGAGTCTTTGTCCAGACGAAGGTCATGAACGACGTGACGTCGCCCGTCGGCTTGAAGAAGCCAAAGAACGAGGACTGCTGGAAGTTGCCCTCAGAGTCCATATGGACGTTCACGTGGTAGATGACGGTGTCGATATTGGGGTTGAGCAGACAGTTGACCGAAAATGCGGCTGCTTGCACCTGCGAGCCAGCGAAGCACTCAAGAGCGTCTTCAGAGGATGTGTCGATGACCGTGACCTCAACGGTTCCCGTGTTCTCGTCGGCTTCCTGGACGGAGAAGTCCTCGGGGAACTGCGTGAAACCGTTGCCCCACTCCACTCCGCCGCGCAGGGCAGAGGCAACTGTAGAAACCGTAACGTTGCTCGAAAGGTCAGCCGTGTTGGAGCGGCGCACCAAACCATAGATAACCTGTGCGGCGACAATGACGACGAGGAGCGTTACAACAACGCCGACAGCGGTCTTTGCAATGACCTGGCCAACGTTCGAGCCTGAGGGGTCTCCGGCAGACAGCGGGTCAAATTCCTCTCCCTGTCCTTTTTCGCTGCGCAGTTTCTTTTCACGACGAGCACGCTCTTCGTTTGAGTGACCAGTTTCGTCGACGGTCTCAAAGAGCTTCTCGGCCTCGTCTTCGGTCAAGGCGTTTGTCTGTCTGCGTGCTACCTCGTACTTCTTAGCCATTGAAACTCTCCCCGTCGCTGGGATTAGTCATGGTAAGCCTGTGCGACACAGCGTCACAAATGAGGGCGCCTACCACAGTTTTAGCGTCTTCAATCTTACCGTCAAGGACGGCGTCGACAAGATCTGGCAGCTCAACGAGGTCAACGTTGATGAACTCGTCGGCATCGGGACTGGAGCCCTTAAAAATCAGGCCCGATGCCATGTAGATATGAATGAGCTCGTCGCAGAATCCGTCAGACGTGGCAATGGTAGTCAGATAGGCCATTTTATCTGCAACCATTCCGGTTTCCTCAAGCAGCTCGCGATTTGCCGCCTCAAGGGGGTCCTCGCCAGGCGTCAGCTTGCCAGCGGGAATTTCTACCGTCACGCGGCCAAGCGCCGTGCGGTACTGGCGAACAAGGCAGATGCGACCTTCGTCAGTAAGAGCAACAATGGCTACGGCTCCGGGATGGCGCACCACATCACGAAGGGCAATCCGACCGTCTGGCATACGAACACGAAGGCGGTTGACGTTAAAGATGCGACCCTTCCAGGCGACATCCTCAGAGACGGGCACTTCAGAGAGACTGGCGTCACGCGGGTCCTCGTCACCCAAGACAAGGCGACGAGCGACGGGCTCGCCGGACAGGTGGTCTTGCCTCGTGCGGTCGCCGTCGTAGGTAAGGCTGTTTGCAACGGAGCGCATGTCAGAGACGGCGTCGCGAAGGTCGTCCATTGTGGGTCTTGCAGAGAAGTCTGTCTGCAACGCAGAGACAGGCTCATCCGTTGACTGGCTTGTGGACTCGTCCTTCTCGTTCTTGTTCTGAATGTTCTTGTTGCTATCGGCCGTCAAGCGCCTTGCGCCCCTTTCAATACTAGATGCCCTCTAGAGGTTCTGCCTGCCGAGAATTGCCTTCATGCCAATGTCGTGACGGAACGTCTTGCCCTCAAAGTTGATGAGGTCACAGGCGGCGTAGGCCTGCTTGCGGGCATCATCGAAGGTGTCTGCCACGGCGGTTACATCCAGCACGCGACCACCGGCAGTCACAAGCTGCCCGTCATCAGAAAGCGCAGTACCCGCATGGTAGACGGTAACGCCCTCGAGCTTCTCGGCATTCTCGATTCCCGTGATGGGCTTGCCCGTCTCGTATTTGCCGGGGTAGCCGGCGCTGGTAAGCACCACAGAGACCGCCCAGTCATCATCCCAAGAAACCATGTCAGGAGAAAGCGTGCCATTGTCGCAGGCAAGAAACGCCTCGAGGAGGTCGCCACGCATGCGCGGGAGAACAACCTGGGTCTCGGGGTCGCCAAAGCGCGCGTTGAACTCAAGCACCTTGGGACCGTCCTTGGTAAGCATGAAGCCGCCATAAAGACAGCCAGAGTAGGTAATGCCCTCAGAGTTAAGCTCATCAACCACGCGCTGCTCGATTGCAATCATCGCGGAAAGCTCTTCGTCAGTCACCAGCGGGACAGGAGAGTAGACGCCCATGCCACCAGTATTGGGACCCTTGTCTCCATCAAGGGCGCGCTTGTGGTCTTGCGAGGTGGCAAGCGGCACCAGCGTATGGCCGTCAGTAAGAGCGAGAAGAGAGCACTCGGGCCCTTCAAGGGTCTCCTCAATCACAACGGTGCTGCCAGCCTCGCCAAAGTGACCTGAGAAGCACTCGTGAACGCCGTCTAGCGCCTCATCAGTGGTTGAGGCAACAATGACGCCTTTGCCAGCCGCCAGACCGTCTGCCTTCACGACGCAGGGGCCGCCAATGCGCTTGACATAATCGGCACAGGACTGCTCGTCGGTGAACGAGCGCCATGCGGCCGTAGGGACGCCAGCGCGGGCCATGACCTGCTTGGCAAACTTCTTGGAGCCCTCCATGCGAGCCGCAGAGGCGTTGGGGCCGAAGCAGGCGACGCCAGCTGAGCGCACCGCGTCTGCCACGCCTTCGACAAGCGGTGCCTCGGGACCGATGACCACGAGGCCAATGCCCTGCTTGCGGGCAAAGTCTGCAACCTCGACTGGAGAATTCTGATTGATGCCGGCTCGCTCGGCTATTGCGTACATGCCGCCATTGCCCGGCGCAACCCACAACTTGCCTGCACGGGGAGATTCGGCAAGCTTGGTGAGCAGCGCATGCTCACGACCGCCGGCGCCAAGCAGCAGGATGTCAATCTTTGAATCGCTCATGGATGGGCCTCCCTAACAAGCTGTGCCGGCGCACAGGCGCCGGCATCAGCATAAAGAGCTCTACTTCCAGCCACGGTTGATGGTCTGCTCGCGGTCAGGCCCAACCGTGATGATGGAGACGCGCACGCCTGCGAGCTGCTCGAGGAAGTCGATGTAGTCCTTGGCCTCGCGGGGGAGCTGGTAGAAGTTGCGAACGTTGGAGATGTCGCACTTCCATCCTGGCAGGGTCTCGTAGACGGGCTTTGCGTGGTAGAAGACGCCCTGGAACTCGGGGACGGTCTTGTAGGTCTTGCCGTCGCACTCGTAGGCAACGCAGACCTTGATCTCGTCCAGGCAGCCGAGGACGTCGAGCTTGGTGATGGCAAGGTCGGTAAGACCGTTCACGCGGGCGGCGTAGTTGACAACAACGGCATCGTACCAGCCGCAGCGACGCTTGCGACCAGTAGTAACGCCATACTCATGGCCAACCTCGCCCAGCTTGTCGCCAACCTCGTCAAACAGCTCTGTCGGGAAAGGACCGGAGCCAACACGCGTGAGGTACGCCTTTGCAACGCCAAGGACGCGAGAGATCTGGGTGGGACCAACTCCCGAGCCGGTGACGGCTCCACCAGCGGTGCAGTTGGAGCTCGTGACGAACGGATAGGTGCCGTGATCGATGTCCAGCATCGTTGCCTGGGCGCCCTCAAAGAGGATGTTCTTCCCGGCCTCGAGCTGCTCGTTCAAGAACATGGAGCTCTCGACGATGTAGGGGCGGATGCGCTCGGCATACGGCAGATAGGTCTCGCAGATTTGGTCGACCGTGTAGGTGGGGAGCTCATAGACCTTCTCGAGAATGGGGTTGGTGTAAGACAGCGCCGCGTCGAGCTTCTCGCGGAAGATCTTCTCGTCCAGCATGTCCTGAATGCGCAGACCGATACGGTTCATCTTGTCCATATAGGTAGGACCAACGCCGCGCTTGGTGGTGCCGATGAGGTTCTTTCCGAGCTTCTTCTCGTGCGCGCCATCAAGGTCTTTGTGATAGGGCATCACGATATGAGCGTTCCCCGAGATCTTGAGGTCATCGCAAGAGATGCCTTGCTCTTCGAGCATGTCAATCTCGCTCAGAAGAATCTCCGGGTCAACGATGCAGCCGTTGCCGATGACGGGATAGACGCCCTTGTACATAACGCCAGAGGGAACCTGGTGAAGGGCTAGCTTATGACCGCCAGCAATGACGGTATGACCTGCGTTGGCACCGCCGGCATAGCGGCAAACGACGTCATAATCGCCAGAAATAAGGTCGGTCACCTTGCCCTTGCCCTCGTCGCCCCACTGAGTACCCACGAGAACTGTAGCCGGCATTGCTTCTCCTTCGATTGTTGTGAGAATGGCGCCGGCTCATGCCGGCAACCACGAAAGCCCGCAGTCGGTCTTCCGCATTATGTAAGTATACGGCATGAACGAGCCCGCGCAGCGACGGTCGGCGGTCGCCATGATGACTCCGCTAGTCGTTTGGATAACGATTGGTTACTTCGAGGAACTTGGTCTTGTTGCCCACAAAGGTGAGGGGCACCTCGCCGAGCGCGCCGGAGCGGTTCTTTGCGATTATGAAGTTGGTGATGCCAACGTCGGGACGGTCGTCGCGCGCGGCCTCGTCCTCGGTCATCGAGCGGTCAAGCAGGATAACGATGTCCGCATCCTGCTCGATGGAGCCGGATTCGCGCAGGTCGGAGAGCTGGGGCTTCTGGCCCTTTCGATCGGTGACCTGACGATTGAGCTGAGAGAGCGCAATGACGGGGCAGTTGAGGTCCTTGGCCATGATCTTGATGCCACGAGACATCTCGGAGACCTCAGTGGCACGGCTGTCAGCACGGTGCCCCCCGACGGGCGGGGAAAGCAGCTGCAGGTAGTCGACAATAACCACGCCAAGCTCTTTGCCGTGAAGCATGCGACGCGCCTTTGCGCGAATCTCAGTAACTGTCGTGCCAGGCGTATCGTCAATCATGATATCGAGACGCGAGAGGTCGTCGGTGGCCTGGAGAAGCATTGGCCACTGGTTGTCACGAATGCGCGCCGCGCGAATGTCCTGCAGAGAGACGCCCGATTGCGACGAGAGCAAGCGTTGCGCAATCTCGACCTTGCTCATCTCAAGAGAGAAGAACGCGACGCTCGCGCCGTCAGCAGCAGCGTTGACAGCAAGGTTCAGCGCAAACGATGTCTTACCGACACCAGGACGGGCGCCGACGACAACCATCTGACCAGGGCGAAGGCCCAGAAGCATGGCGTCGATGGAGGGAAATCCCGTGCTTACGCCAAGCTTCTTCGACTGGTCGGCGCAGAGCTCGCCCAGCTGCTCATAGTACTCGCCCATAATCTCTTCGAGCGACTGGTAGCTGTTGCGGACATCTCGGTTGGTCACGTCCAGAAGGAGCTTCTCAGCCCTGTCGACAACCTCTTTTGTATTCTCGGGGGCGTCGTAGGCTAAGGCGGTGATCTGGGCAGACGCCGAAATCATGCGTCTGAGCGTAGAGTCGCGACGAATCATGTCAACGTGGTTATGCCAGCCCGCCAGCGCCAGCGTGTTGTTGCCAAGGTCAAGCAGATAAGCTCTGCCACCGACACGCTCAAGCTCGCCCTGCGTCTTGAGATAGTCAGCGAGGGAAATGGTGTCTACAGGCAGATTGCGAGAGAACATCTCTGAGATTGCAGAGAAGATCTTCTGGTTTGAAGGAATGTAGAAGTCATCCGGCTCGAGCTCAACAAGACACTCTTGCAGAACGTCACGAGACAAGATCATGGCCGAGAGAACAGAGGCCTCTGCCTCCGGGTCCTGCGGCATTGCGGTCTCGTGCGTTGCGGTCATTCTCGTTGGGTTGATATCGAAGTCTTCTTGAGGCAAGGGGTCCTTCTCTTTCTCAGTCTCTCTGTGAGCGTAGAAACGCTTGTGTTGAGGATGCTACATCAAATATAGGGATGCCAGCGGACGAGTGCGGCGAGGCCATGAGCAACCATCCACTGAGATTGTTAATGGTCCACGCCTAATAGCGGGGGTTTCTCGAGTTTTCAACGTTTTCAACAATTTTTTCCGCTGTTCTGATTTGTCAAGCCCCCGTAAACCGGACAAATTCACATTTATGCAAAATGAGCTGCGTTTTCCTACGATTTTATTGCTGCCTATCCGTTCGTCTAACGTTTCCGCAGGTAAATGGCACAAAGAAATTCAGTAAAAAAGATTGCCCCGCGGCGCGAATTCACTCACGGGGCAATCACGAAAAGAACATAGCGGAATTTTCCGCTTACAACCAAGCCCTCTACCTGTGGTTATTGTTGAAATCCCCAGCTAGAAATGGTGGTTGTTCAAAACTTGACAAGCTACTCAGAAACAGCCTCGGTATTCTCCTCGGCATTCTCCTCAGCCTCTGCCTCGGGCTCTTTCTCGGGCGCGGGCTCGGCTGCGTCGACACCGACGAGCACGGTGATCGTGGCGTTGATGTCACGATAGAGGTTGACCTCGACCTTGTGGGCACCAGAGGTCTTAATGGTTGCGCCGCGAGCAATGCGCTTGCGGTCAAGCTCAACGCCAAGCTGAGCCTTGATGGCGTCGACAATCTGCTGAGAGGTGACAGAGCCAAAGAGCTGGCCCTCATCGCCAATCTTGGCGTCAACCTTCACAGACTTGCCGTCAAGAACGGCCTTGGTCGCCTCGGCATCAGCAATGCGCTTCTCCTCGCGCTTTGCGATGTTATGGCGGCGCTCCTCAAGCTGCTTGATGTTGCCGGGGGTCGCAGGCTGGGCAATCTTGTTGGGGAACAGATAGTTCTCTGCATAGCCCTGGGCGACGTCTACGATGTCGCCCTCGCCACCCTTGCCCCTGAGCTCATCCAAGAGGATGACTTTCATGGGATACTCCTTAGAACAATCGGCTAGACCGATCCATTATCTTGGCCATCGTCTTCTTGGATAGTGGTCTTGCCCACACCTCTTGCGAGGTGACGGAAGTTGGCCCACACATCCACGAAACCGAGGATAGCCATGAAATAAAGCTCAACTTCAAGAAAGACGGCCGCTACATATGCAGCAACCTTCATAGGCGTGGCTGCCTTCTTGCTCTTTGCAACCCACGCGACAATCGCAAGACCTTGCAGCGCAAGCGCAATCCTGAGCGCAACAAGAAGATTGTCGCAAACAATTGTCACCACGTCGTCTAACGTGGGATTAACTGCATTGGCCGAGAGCGCCAAAAGCGTAACCACAAACACCCCAACGAGCCACAGGGGAACGTCGTACTGGGTGAAGTCGGGGAGCTCCACCTTTGGATTTGCCTTTGGGGCAGCAACGCGCACCCCAAGATAGGCGAAGCCAAAGAAGGCTATTGCCGTCAAGAGGTAGAGCGACGGCCAATACTGCAGACAATAATCCCCCACAGCATGAACCGCCGACACCATGGCGGCAGACTGCAAAGCCGCTACCTCGAGATACTGGTTGATAACCTGCTGAATAACCTCTTGGATGGAGCTTCCCGCCTGTGAAAGGTAGATGGTACTCGAGGCTATAAGCCCTAGCGTACCGCCAACCACCACAAGAAACCCAACCGTAGGAGTTAGCCGCTTGCGCACCATTGAGTAGGCGCAGGCAAAAGCCAGCAGTGCGGCAATGATTGCGTCAGGCACGTACACGGTGCCGGCAAAAAACGCCGTTGCCGTCACAACCGCAGCAGTTGCCACAAGCGTGCCGAGTGCGTAGCCCAAGCCTCTGCCGGAGCAGACAAACACAAGCCCATACGCGACGAGCATGCACCCAACGACAGGCAAAAAACCAGTAAGAATTCCGCCGATGAGGCATGAAATGATGCCGCCAATCAGCGTTGCCCTTCCGTTGGGCGCAGGTGTAGGAGCCTGACCACCGGCAGGAACTATCGACCCGCCGTTAGAATCGCCCGTCTGGACGCTCCCTCGCCGAGTTGAGAATCCCCACTGCTTGTCTTCTACTCCGTTGCAGCCACTCATTGCCCGAGGTCCTTCTTGAAGCCTACGACCTGATTCTACCCACGGTTACGGCCGCCGCGGCTGGAAACCACGGGAACCGTGTACGGGAGAAGGGCCATAACGCGAGCGCGCTTGATGGCGACCGCGATGTCATGCTGATGCTGCGTGCAAGCGCCAGTGACGCGGCGCGGCTTGATCTTGCCGCGGTCGGTCATATACTTGCGAAGGAGCTGAGTGTCCTTGTAATCAATGAACTCGACGTTCTCCTTGCAAAGCTGGCAGTACTTGCGACGCGGCTGGCGCTGAAATTCTTGCTTCTTCTGCTGAGCCATGTCTTCGTTGCCTTTCTACAGACGATACGTTGACCGTCTTACCGAAATATTAGAACGGAATGTCCTCGTCATAGACGTCAGGCGAGGGCGGCGCCTGAACAACCTGAGGGGCCTGCTGGGGCTGCTGCGATGCAGCAACCGATGGAGCAGGTGCCGAATAGGTGGGCTGCTGACGCTGAGAGGGGGCGCTATAGCCACCGTCTGCGTTCTGCGAGTTCCTCGAAGAGAGGAAATCGACGTCGTCTACCACAACCTCGAGTTTGCTACGACGCTGACCGTCCTTGGTCTCCCAGGAGCTATAGCGGAGCTTGCCCTCTATTGCAACCTTGGAGCCCTTCCTTAGGTAGCGCGCAAGCGCTTCGGCACGCGTGCCGAAAATGACGCAATCGACAAAGTTGGGGTAGTCCTCCCAAGCGCCAGTCTGCTGATTGCGACGCCGATCATTGACCGCTACGCCAAAAGCAAGCACCTGCGTACCGCCAGCGGTGGCACGAAGCTCAGGGTCTCTCGTGAGGTTGCCCGAAATGTTAACTCTGTTAATGCTCATCCTGCTCACTACCTCTCATCAGCGGGCGTATGCCCGGCTTCCACAACTAGTCCTTGTCCGAACGGCGCACGATCATGTGGCGCTTCACGGCATCGTTGATGCGCAGAACTCGGTCGAGCTCGGCAATCTGGGTGGGGTCTGCGTGGAAGTTGATGAGGGTGTAGTCACCCTCGGTCAGGTTGTCGATCTCGTAGGCGAGCTTGCGCTTGCCCCAGTCCTCAACGCTATCGATGGTGCCACCATCAGTGGTAACGGCGACCTCGATGCGCTTCATGACGCCCGCGCGGGTCTCCTCGTTAGACGCAGGATCGACAAAATACAGCAGTTCATAAGCCTTCATGTTGTCACCTCCTCTGGGCTAATGGCCCCGAGACGTGAAGGTTTGCACTCGGGGCAGGAAAGGTCAGAGGGAAATAATATCACAATGCTTCCTGTACCAGCGAAAACTGCTCCACGCGCCCCCACTAAAGAAAGGATACCCTAAGACCCGAACATCAACCTTTCGGCTGTCTTTCCAACATCTTTCACCTGCGGAAACGCTCGCTGCTAGAAGCCTTGTCGCGTTCTTGAGACCTCCGAAATTAGCAATGCCTCGTCACGAGCTCTCCACAAGCAAGTGAGTTCCATTTTGGACGGATGCAAGGACCGCCTTTCTTTCTGCCTTGTTATTGCCCGCAAACTGTTTGATTCTCCTATATAAGAAACCCCGTTGCCAAAAATTGACCAGACAGAAGATTGGATTGAAGCCTCGACCGAAGCGTCGTGCATTGTACTTGCACAAGCTTTTATATAAAGGAGAGATGCCACAGACTGTTGGCAACCTGGGCATCTCTAAAGCGTCGCTATGTGGGCTAATCTACTCTTGCGCGCTGTCTTGCGCGCCACCGTCCTTCTTCGCGCCGAGATCCTCCGGCTCGATTTCCTCCGGAGCTTCAATGGGGTCTACAGCAATTGGGTCAAGCTCGGCAGACTCCTCGTCATTGGAGCTTGTCTCTTCCGAAGAAGACACTTGGTCCTGAGGCTCGGGCTGGGCGGAGGTGGATACGTCAGGCGTTGCTGCCGCAGCAGCCGTCATTTCGCTCACCCGCTGAGTATCGGACCCAGCTTGGGGCGCGGGCTCAGTTTGTGTCTGCCCCTCTGCTGCTGCGGGCTCGTCCTTCTCGTGCGCCACGGGCGCCTGCGGTTGAGGCGTGCCAATGGGCTCGTCAGTCTGATTTGCCACAGGCGCATCAGGTGATTGCGAACCTTCGGAAGTGGTCATTGGAAGCCCCACGAGGCCGTTTTGGTTGCTGTCGGAAGTCTCGTTCACAAAGGAGGGAAGCGGATCCTTGTCCGATCCCCAGGCTGGCACGTTGAACTGCCTCATCCAAAGGCCAAAGCCAGTAAACATGATGCAGCAGACGATAGACACCAAAAAGATGCCCAAGAGAATAACTGCAAGAAGAGGAAGGAACAGCGCCTGAATCATCTGGGCAATCAAGTAAAGCAGATAGTAATCGGAAGCATATCCTACGCTTGCGATATAAACGAGCTCGAGAATCCATGGCCATACGCTAGCGAAGGCACCGGCCAAGATAAGAATTACCGTCAGCGCGACAACGGCCATCATCAGGACCCGCATGCCAAAAAGACGCAGGAGCCCGGCGGGGTCGTGCTTAATCATGCTCCAGATGGTAGAGACGCGATAGCCAGGAGCAATGTGCTGATAGATAGTCGCGCGAAGCATCGCGACCGCTACCACAAAGCACAAGATCGCCTCAAGAACGTTCAGGATACTGTTGAAAACCTCCGAATCGCCAAGCCCAGGAATGTTCAAGAGCAGTGCCTTGGCAATAGCGATTACGGCAACCCATCCTAGATCAACAACGAAGGCCTTCCATCCGCTAGCAAGGCACGTCTTCATTCCAATGCCTTCTTTGGTGGGACCGGCTTTGACAGGTCCCTCGTTGCTACCCCACGCCACTCGGCGTCCATGCTCAAGAGCCCCGCCAAGCATAAACAGCGGGCCCACGATAGGAATTAAGGCACAAAGGGCCAAAAGAAACACTGTCTTGTAGCCACCATTGAGCATGGTGAGCTTCCACGACCTCGCAAAATAGTGGTCATGTCTATAGCCATTCAGGCTGTCGTCATCCATAAGAACCTCCTCAATGGAGACTTGCAGACAGTAATTGTAAGAGAAGACTACCCAAAGAAGGTAAAGGAGCTATGAGCATTCTCTCAACAAAATAAAAAAGGTCGACCGAGGTCGACCTTGGTAGCCAACTATGGCGGAGGGGGAGGGATTCGAACCCTCGTACCCGCATAGCGGGTAAACGGTTTTCGAGACCGCCGCATTCAACCACTCTGCCACCCCTCCGTGGGGTGAAAAGCGGCGCCCCAGAGGGGACGCCGCCGGATTTACTGGCGGAGAGTCTGGGATTTGAACCCAGGATACGCTTTAGGCGTATACACGATTTCCAATCGTGCTCCTTCGGCCACTCGGACAACTCTCCATGAACCGCGTCGGTTAGTATATCCCATGTTCCGATGTAATGCGACAACTTTTTCTGAGTTACCTACTCTTTGTTCAAAAGACCTGCGCAATTGGACGAAATTGGACTATTGTGAAGCGCATTGTCTTCAGAACAAACATTCACTAGAAAGTGATCGCTTATGCCCGAGCTCTTCTCGCAATTTGGTCCTGAGACTGCGGCTGTCTCGCTTCCTGCGTGGCTAGACCTTGCTGCGCTTATCGTGGGTGCTATCTCAGGGGTGCTCGTAGCAAGAGAGCGCAAGCTAGACTTGGTTGGCTTTATCGGACTAGCAATGCTCTGCGGCCTTGGCGGCGGCCTCATTCGCGACATGATCATGCAGGTTGGAGACGTATACATGCTTTCGAGCCCCTACGCAATCCCAGCCGCAGTCATTCTCGGGCTTGTCGCGTACTACTTTCCAAAGCCGTTCACCCTTTTCCCCAACCTGCTTGAATGGTCAGACATTCTTACCGTTGGCCTCTTTGCCCTTGTTGGCACCGACAAGGCAATTGTCTATGGTCTACTCCCCTGTTCAGCAATCCTGATGGGCACGCTCACGGGCATTGGCGGCGGCATGCTCCGAGACGTCTTCCTAGGAGACGTTCCGAGAATCTTTCGCCCCAGTAACTACTATGCCCTCTGCGCCGTCGCTGGCTCTACCGTCTATTACGTCATGGTCATGTTCATTTGGCTGGGCAAGCCTTGGGCGGCCGTTCTTTGCGTTGCCGCCACAGTTGGTCTTCGTCGCTGGTCGCTCCACTATAACGTGGCTACACAAGCGGACATTGACCTCGCCCCCCGCGTTGTAGGAAGCGTCCGCAAACTCCGGCGCGTTGCATCCCGCACAAACACGACCTCCCGGCGTAGAAGGAATAGATAAGCAACGGAGATATTGCTTTCAACGTCGGAGGCTCTGCAGAGATTCTTCGGTTGTAGGTCTTTCATAACAGAGATGCTTAGTACGAAAAGGCTAACTCTTTGCTGCGCAGCAGGTAGTTAAATGGCACTATTTCGGTGATACTTAGCAACCTCCTGTAAAAAGACCTACAACCGAAGAATCTCTGCAGCAACCTCAGTGGTACTAGTGCGAAAGCCACTTCATATACGAAAAGCGCCCCCGAAAAGCGTGTAAACGCTTTTCGGGGGCGCTTAGTCTATCCCCTATGAAGGTCTACTTTTTAACGAGACCATTGCGAACCGCCCACTTACGACGGTCTACCTCAGAGAGAATACGCTTGCGCATGCGAATGTGTTTGGGCGTTACCTCAACGAGCTCGTCATCCATGATGTACTCAAGAGCCTCTTCGAGCGTAAAGGTGCGCGGCGGCGTTAGCTGGACTGCGATGTCGGCCGTAGAGGAGCGCTGGTTACCCAACTGCTTGGTGCGAGCGATGTTGACGACAATGTCACCGGGCTTGGAACGTTCGCCCACAAGCATTCCCTCATAGCATTCAGTACCAGGCTCAATGAACAGCTGGCCGCGCTCCTGCAGATTGCCAAGCGCGTAGGCAACGGCCTTTTCCGTGGACATAGAGATCATGGCGCCGTTTTGACGGCTCCCGATGTCACCAGCAAAGGGACCGTACTCAAGGAAGGTGTGATAGAACACAGCCTCGCCGTGGGTAACATTGAGGATACGGTTCTTAAGGCCCATGATTCCTCGCGTGGGAATCTTGAACTCAAGGTGCGTCTGAGTGGTGCCGGTGTCCATAGAGACCATAGTGCCGCCGGCGTTGCCGAAGACCTCAATCACTTTGCCAGAATATTCGCCGGGACACTCAACAACGGCCTGCTCAATTGGCTCAAGGCGATTGCCGTTCTCGTCCTTCTTGAAGAGAACGCGCGGGCGACCAACCTGGAACTCGTAGCCCTCGCGCCGCATCTCCTCCATCAGGACTGAAAGGTGCAAGATGCCACGGCCCGCAACCTCAATGCCGGTTTTGTCAGGCAGCTCTTCAATGCGCATGGTGACATTGTTCTCGCGCTCCTGCTCAAGGCGCTCCTTGAGCTGGCGTCCGCCCACAATGTCGCCGTCGCGACCAACGAGCGGCGAGGTAGATGCCTCAAAGACAACAGCTAGCGTTGGCGGATCGATCTCAATGGGAGGAAGCTCGACAGGGTTCTCAGGATCGGTGTAGACGTCGCCAATATCGGTGGAGTCGACGCCCACGACAGCGCCGATGTCGCCGGCAACAACTTCCTGGCATTCCTTGCGACCAAGATAATCGAAGGTGAAGAGCTGCTTCACTTGGCTCATGGCACGGCTGCCGTCGTTCTTCACCACAAGAATCTTGTCGCCGTCATGGATAGTGCCAGAATACACACGGCCGATGCCGATGCGACCGACATAGTCAGAGTGGTCAATGGTCACGCACTGCATGGCAAGCGGACCGTCTGGGTCAACGTCAGGAGCAGGCAGGGCATCAATAATCATGTCTAGCAGTGGGTACATGTCCATGTTGCCGTCGTTGGGATCAAGACGGGCAAAGCCGTTGACCGCCGATGCATACACGACATGCTCCATTGTGAACTCAAGCTGATCATCGGAAGCGCCAAGGTCCATCATCAAGTCGAGCGACTCGTTCACAACTTCCTCGGGGCGCGCACCATCGCGGTCAATCTTGTTGACCACCATCATGATGGCAAGACCGGCATCGATGGCATGGCGCAGCACAAAGCGAGTCTGCGGCATAGGGCCCTCGGCAGCATCGACCAAAAGCAGCGCACCGTCAGCCATCTTCAGAACGCGCTCGACCTCGCCGCCAAAGTCGGCGTGGCCCGGGGTATCGATAACGTTGATCTTGATGCCCTTGTACTCAATGGAAATATTCTTGGCGAGAATCGTGATGCCTCGCTCGCGCTCTTGGTCATTGGAGTCAAGAACGCGCTCTTGGACCTGCTGATTTGCACGGAATGCATCAGTGGCCTTGAGCATCTGGTCGACCAGCGTGGTTTTGCCATGGTCGACATGGGCGATAATTGCAATGTTTCTAATCTGCTCTTGAAGCATGCGCACCTCTCGTCTTATGCGTCTGCGCAATGAACGTTAACGCTTACCGATTTCGTGGCAACTTTATACCAGCTCACGGTTCTTCGTGTTCAGGTTTGGGCTGTTCCACGTAATAAACGACGAGCGGGGTCGTGGCTCGCCAGGCGTTGCAGCTCGGCGATGGCTGCCCTTTTCCAGCTATGCGGCAAAGAAAGTTATGAATCTACGACTTTGTCAGAAGCAGTTCTACCGTATGCTCGGATCAAGCAGGTTCTCGACCTCGCCTGCTGGGGCAGGATCGGTCCAGGCGAAGCCATTGCCCTTTCCACGTCCAGAGATCAACGAATATGCCGAGAAGGCTGGTCTGCCCTTCTCGCCAAACTCAAGGATGACCGCGTCCTGATAGGCCCCGGTCTCATCGGCAATTGCCCCAAAATAGGCAATTGCATAGTAGCAGGGATCTTGCAAATGAGCGCTCTTGTCGCCATGCGCCCTTGCAAGAGAGCGAGCCTTATCGCGAGCGGCCTTTAAGCACTCCTCTGCGCCATCGTCGGAAAAAGTGTAGCTTGCAACGGTTCCGGCTTCATCAGCCACGGCAAGAAGAACGTCGAGCTCCTCCCCTTCGGCTAGCACGTCAAACGCTTGTCCCATTAGTGTGCTGGACAAATCGTCTAGCTCCGGAGAAATTCGCTGTTCTTGCTCGCGCTTGGTCATAGCCGTCTCCTCGTTGCGCCCTCTATCGTCGCCATAAGACTATACCCAAGCGCGACGGCAACTGCGGGGCAGGCAATTGCGCGGGCGGCTGCAACTAAGCTCCGCCAAACGGTGCGCAATAGATAGAGGTATAGGTAAGGGCGCCGCCATTGGGATGATGGCTCCACATTAGATGGGCCTCTCGCACACTAACAATGCGCTCTCCAATGTCGCGCGCGGCGCGGGAGCAGTCCTCATCAAGCGCGGTGCGGCTAAGCTTGGCTCCCCTCGCCAGAGTGATGTGCGGGGTATATTCACCCGAGAGCTCAAAGCCCCGTGCCAACAGCTCTGCAACAAGGCGCTTCTGGAAGGAGAGAAGCTCGTCTTTTCCCTGCCCCTCTGAGACTCCAGCCCAGATGATTGACCCCTTTTTCTTGTCAAAGCGTCCTATGCCAGAAATCGTAAGGTCAAAGGACCTCGAGAGAAGGCAAGCCGCATCAAGCGCAGAGCGGGCGGCCTGTTCCTGCGCATTTGTGCAGCTACCGAGAAACGCCAGCGTCAAATGAAGGTTCTCTTGGGCGCTTGGTCTCCCGGAGCGCAGGTCATTTTGCGCACGAGCAAGAGCAAGACGAGTAGGCCCGTCAAGCGCAATCGCGCAGAAGAGTCGCCGTTTTTCGCTGCTTCCGGTGTTCAACAGTCCCTTGGCTGGCAACGCGCGGCCTCCCTTGACTACAGCGCCGAATCTCTGTGCGACGTTGAAAATATGAGAGCTAGCAAAAAGGCCAGGGATTGCTCCCTGGCCCTTATGTTCATGGTGGAGACAATGGGGTTCGAACCCACGACCTCAGGCTTGCAAAGCCCGCGCTCTCCCAGCTGAGCTATGTCCCCAAAAGCAGAAGCCATTGTAACGGAAATCGACCGCTAAGGAAAGCTTAGAAAAGTTCAGTTCCAAAATCCTTCAGCTCGCTCTTCATAGCCTCCATATTGGAAAGGGGCTCGACCAGGTTGAGAGCGGCAACCACCTTGCTGCCTGGCTCGATCTTCTCGCGAAGGTAAGAAATTACCCCATCGCCGCGACCTGACTTTGAGCAGACAACAATTCCTACCTTCTTGCCACTTGGCATGGCACGCTCAACAAAAGAGCCCATGGCAGGAGCCAGCTTGCCAGCCCAAACGGGAGCTACCAGAATGACGTTTTCGTAGCCGCTCACATCGAGCATGGAATTCATCAGCATCGGGCGCGCGCCCCTGAGCGCCGCAGCTCCTCCCTTTGCATACATTCCAATCCCGTTCTTGGGCGGCTCAGTATTTGGCTGCAGGCGAATCTTGTCAGCGCCATGTACGTCTGCAAGCTCATTTGCCACGGCCTCACAATTTCCGGTGAGGGAATAATACACAATGACTGTTTTCTTGGTGTCCGGCATTGGTGCTCTTGACCTCCAGCTGGCTACTTACCGCAATAAACGAATAACCACCCCAGCGGCGACTCGGCTAGCGCTGGGGTGGTTATTATCAAAAGAAGGTGGTGGGCCTGACAAGGTTCGAACTTGTGACCTCCCGGTTATCAGCCGGACGCTCTGACCAACTGAGCTACAGGCCCAACGCAAGAGTGAATACTACCTAAACCCAAGGGGTGAGTCAACAAGAAATTGGGGAAAATTTGAATATGACAAAATCTATTTTGGCAAGAGCGGAGGCCATTGAAAGTCGCCAAGTTGTTGAAACGTAATGCGCACCCGGTTACGTTTTAAATATCGTCTGTACCATCCTCAAGCGAATGGGTAGGATAGGCAAACAGTCAAAGAACGGAGGTGGACGATGCTCAGAAGAATGGACATCAAGACGATTGTTATCGGTGGTGGACCCGTCACGTCGCTCCTCGTGCTCAAGACCTCAGATGGAGATGAGAGCGACGCAGCAAGCTTGCCAATTCGCATTGGCTCAGTTGAGGCCACGGCGATAAGCATGGGCGTCGAACCCGCCGAGGGTTCTCGTCCTATGACTCACGACCTTCTGAAGAACGTGATGGAGCAGCTTGGCGGCCATTTACGCAGCGTGATTATTTCGCGCGTCGAGGGGACAACATTCTATGCAAGCCTCGACATCATAAATTCCGCAGGTGAACAAGTATTGGTGGATTGCCGTCCATCTGACGCAATCTCTCTTGCCGTGCGCTGTGGAGCGCCCATATACGCCGAAAGCGACGTTCTGGACGTTGCAGGAATGCCTGACTTCGATGCGATTAAGGAAGAAGAGCAGGAACACGAGATGAAGGAGTTCCACGATTTTGTGGAGGGTCTCTCTCCTGACGACTTCAACGTCGCAGGTCCTGGCGAGAAGCACGCGTAGGTGTCAGCTCAAACAAGAGCAATGAGGGAACGGCCAAGCATGCGGTCGTTCCCTTTTTTTGTCTTGCCAGCCATAAAGGCATGGAGGAGGCTGCCCAGCAGCTGCAACAAAAAAGGGCACCTGCAAAGACAGGTGCCCTAAAAGATGCTGCTTTTCTTAATGCTTACTCTTCGTCGAGAAGGTCGGTCCCTATCTCTTCCTCGCCACCGACGTCGACCGAATCTTCCTCGTCAGGCTCGCGCTCTCCTGCGGCTGCCAAATCAAGAGTTGCCTGGTTCTCGTCATGCTTTGGTGCCTTCTTCTTGTGAGCTACCATGCGCGCGACAGCAGAGACCTTATCGCTTTCGGTCAGGTTCATAACCTTGACGCCCTGTGTTGATCGGCCAAGCTTGGAGATCTCGGTGGACTTGACGCGAATGACCACGCCCTCCTCAGACACGATCATCAGCTCGTGCTGAGGGCCAACCACGCGGCACGCCGCAAGATTGCCCTTCTTTGTCGTCATAGCGATGGTGTAGACGCCCTGACCGCCACGCTTGTGCTCCGGGTACTCAGAGACGGGCGTGCGCTTTCCATAGCCCTTCTCGGTAATCACGAACAGGTCGCCGTTACCGTTTGAGATCTCCATGCCGAGCATCCTGGCGTCGCCCTTCAGGGTGATGCCGCGCACGCCGGAAGTTCCGCGACCCATGGCGCGAACGTCGGACTCATCAAACAGAATCGCCTTGCCGTCGGTAGAGACAAGGATGACCTTCTCGCCCGCGCGCACGCGACGGACGTTAACAAGCTCGTCGCCCTTCTTCAGGTTGATGGCAATGATGCCATCACGACGGGAGCGGTCGTACTCGCTCATGGCGGTCTTCTTGACCATGCCGTTTCTTGTGACAAACATCAGGTACTCGTCCGCAGGGAAGTCGCGGCAGGTGATGACAGCCGTGGGGTGCTCTCCCTCGGCAAGCGGCAGCACGTTCACGATGGCGGTGCCGCGCGCCTGACGGCTACCAATCGGCAGCTCGTGGACCTTCAGTCGGTAGACCTTGCCGAAGTTGGTGAAGAACAACACGTAGTCATGCGTAGATGCCACGAACAGGTCCTCGACAAAGTCGCCGCCCTTGAGCGACAGACCCTGAATGCCCTTGCCGCCACGCCTCTGGGAACGATAGGTGGCAACCGGGAGGCGCTTGATGTAGCCGGCGTGCGTCACCGTAACGACCATGTCCTCCTCGGCAATCAGGTCCTCAACGTCGAGGTCCTGCGCCTCCTGCGTGGTGATGGTGGTGCGTCGCTTGTCGGCAAATCGATCAACAATCTGACCGAGCTCGTCCTTGATGACGCCCAGGATCTTCTCGCGATGCGCCAGCAGGTCCTGGTAGTACGCGATAAGCTTGTGCAGCTCGTCAATCTCAGAGACAAGCTGGTCACGGGCCAAGCCGGTCAGGCGGCGCAGGCGCATCTGGAGAATTGCCTCGCCCTGGATGTCGTCCAGACCAAAGCGCTCGTGCATGCGGCTCTTTGCCTCAGCGTCGTCATGCGAGGAGCGGATGATGTGCACTATCTCGTCGATGTTGTCGACAGCAATCAGCAGACCTTCCTTGATGTGGACGTCCTTGAGAGCCTTGTCAAGGTCAAACTGCGTACGCCTCGTGACAACGTCGATCTGGTGGTCGATGTAGTACTGCAGCATCTCGCGCAGGGAGAGCGTGCGAGGGACTCCGTCAACAAGCGCGATGTCAATGGCGTTGAAGTTGGTCTGTAGCTGCGTCTTCTTGTACAGGTTATTAAGAACTACCTGCGGCACGGCACCGCTCTTAAGATCGATGACGATGCGCATGCCCTTGCGGTTGGTCTCATCGCGCAGGTCAGAGATGCCCTCGATTTTCTTCTCGTTAACCGCCTGAGCAATCTTTTCCTGGAGAAGACCCTTGTTAACCTGATAGGGGATCTCGGTTACGACAAGACGCTGGCGACCGCCCTTGCCAATGTTCTCGACGTGCACCTTAGCGCGCACCGTGATTGAGCCACGACCAGTCTCGTAGACGTCATGGATGCCCTCGGTGCCCATGATGATGCCGCCCGTGGGGAAGTCGGGCCCAGGAAGCACGGTCATGAGCTCATCGGTAGTGGCGTCGGGGTTGTCAATCAGCATGTCGACGGCTGCGGCCACCTCGCGCAGGTTGTGCGGGGGAATGTTGGTTGCCATGCCGACAGCGATGCCCTGAGAACCGTTCGCCAGCAGGTTTGGATAGCGCGCGGGCAAGACGGCGGGCTCGGTGAGCGACTCGTCATAGTTGGGCTGGACGTCGACGGTCTCCTTGTTGAGATCGGCGAGCATCTCCATGGCAGCGCGCGTCAGGCGGCTCTCGGTGTAACGCATTGCCGCAGGGGGATCGCCGTCAATGGAGCCAAAGTTTCCGTGACCATCGATGAGCGGCAAGCGCATCGAGAAGTCTTGGGCCATGTGTGCCATTGCCTCGTAGATGGAGGAGTCTCCATGCGGGTGGTACTTGCCCATGACCTCGCCGACAGTCCATGCCGACTTCTTGTGAGGCTTGTTGGGTGTGATGCCGGCCTCGTTCATGGCATAGAGGATACGGCGCTGGACGGGCTTCAAGCCGTCGCGCACGTCAGGCAGGGCGCGCGCCACAATAACCGACATGGAGTACTCGAGAAATGACTGCTTCATCTCGGTGGCCATATCAGTAGGCTTCAGCGTGCCGCCATGGATGTCAGAAAGGTCAAGGCGGGTGCCCGCCTCGTCAGAAATCGTATGGTCGAGATTTGCTCCGGCAAGGTTGGCAAGCTCCTCCTCGCTATTGCCTGAGTCCTCGTCGTCGAAGTCCTCATCGCTATCGTCGAGGTCGGCATCGTTGTCGACGTCGTCCTCGAACTCGTCGTCGCGATCGCCGAGGTTGCTGTCCTCGTCGTCCACGCCGTTGTTCTTGTTGTTATCGTCTGCCACGAGTTACCTTTCTTGTCTTTCGCTCGGCAAAGCTAACATGCAAAGACCAGCTGGTGCTAGATATCCAGGAAGCGGACATCCTTTGCGTGTGTCTGGATGAAGTCCTTGCGCTTCTCCACCTGCGTTCCCATTAGGTCGGAAACAGCGCGCTCCGCAGCCATGCCATCATCGATATTGACCTTCAGCAAGATGCGGTTCTTGGGCTCCATCGTTGTGGACCAAAGCTGCTCAGGATCCATCTCGCCCAGACCCTTGTAGCGCTGAACAGTGTACTTGGTGGAGTCTTCGTACTTGCTAGCTTCTATGGCAAGCTCTTCGTCGGTGTAGATGTACTTGCCATGCTTCTTGCCCTTCGGCTTCAGCTGATACAGAGGCGGCTGAGCGACGTAGATGTAGCCAGCCTCGATCATTGGGCGCATGTAGCGATAGAAGAAAGTCAGAAGCAGAATGCGGATATGGGCACCGTCGACATCGGCATCGGTCATGATAACGATCTTGTGATAGCGCGCCTTCGAGATGTCGAACTCTGGACCAACGCCAGTGCCGATAGCCGTAATCAAGGCCATGATCGTATCAGACGAAAGGGCGCGGTGCTCTTGGACGCGCTCGACGTTCAGAATCTTGCCGCGAAGCGGGAGAACCGCCTGGATGGAGCGGTCGCGCGCCATCTTTGCGGACCCGCCTGCAGAGTCTCCCTCGACAATGAAGAGCTCAGTCATCTCGGGGTCGCGCACAGAGCAGTCGGCAAGCTTTCCAGGCAGGCTCGCGCTCTCGAGAAGCCCCTTACGGCGCGTAGCCTGGCGGGCCTTCTGCGCAGCAAGCCGTCCCTTGGCAGCCTGGCTAGCCTTCTTCAGGATTTCCTTCGCCTGGTTGGGATGCTCCTCAAGGTACTCCGACATGCCCTGGCTCACGATGCGGTTGGTGAGCGTGCGCATATAGGAGCTTCCCAGCTTGGCTTTGGTCTGGCCCTCAAACTGCGGGTCAGGCAGCTTGACCGAAATGACTGCCGTCAGACCCTCGCGAATATCGTCGCCTGTAAGGTTTGAGTCCTTCTCCTTCAGGATGCCTGACTTGCGACCGTAGTCGTTCACAGCCTTGGTGAGGGCAGAGCGGAAGCCCTCAAGGTGCATGCCGCCTTCCTCGGTGTAGATGTCGTTTGCAAAGGAAAGCGTGTGCTCCGAGTAGCCCGTGTTCCACTGCATGGCGACCTCGACCTCGCCCATCTGCGAAACTGGGGCGTCGGGATCAGACTTGCCCTCGATGTAAATGGGCTTGTTGAGACCAGGAAGGATCTCCTTCTCGTACTTCTGACCATTCCAGCCATTGAGGAACCTGACAAAGTCAATGATGCCGCCTGAATAGCAGAACTCATCGACACGTGGGGTGAGCTCACGCTCGTCGGTAAGAATGATCTTGAGGTTCTTGTTCAGAAAAGCCGTCTCTTGCAGGCGGTCGTGCAGCGTGTCGTAGTCGTAGACCGTCGTCTCAAAAATCGTGTCGTCAGGCCAGAACGTGATGGTTGTTCCCGTTGTCTTGGTCGTGCCGACCTTCTTGAGCTTCTCGGTGGTCTTGCCGCGCTCAAACTGCATCTCCCAGATGGCGCCATCGCGCTTGACCGTCGCGATGAGCTTCTTGGAAAGGGCGTTGACGACAGATACGCCAACACCGTGGAGGCCGCCGGAAACCTTGTAGGCGGTATTGTCGAATTTGCCGCCCGCATGCAGAATCGTCAAGACCACTTCCAGCGTCGAAATCTTCTTCTGCGGGTGCTTGGCAACAGGGATGCCGCGGCCGTTGTCCTCAACGGTCACAGAGTTATCAGGATGTACGGTGACCTTGATCTTGCTGCAGTAGCCTGCCAAAGCCTCGTCAACGGAGTTGTCGACAATCTCCCACACAAGATGGTGCAGTCCAGCAGACGACGTAGTGCCAATGTACATGCCCGGGCGCTTGCGTACGGCCTCAAGACCTTCGAGGACCTTAATTTCGCTCGCGTCGTATTCGTTGTTGTTCTTTTTTGCCACGTGACTTCCCCTCTATGGTAGAAAGCTACAGAGTAGAGTTTAGTCGCCCTCAAATTGTTCTGTGCCGAAAGTGATTCAGCCTATCATTTTTAGACGAAATACTCACAGGAGCCGCTGAGAACGAATTTGAGCGGCAATCTTTATTTTGTAGTGTGTTGAATCTTTACACGACGTTTTGAGAGACATAGGGCTTTGTAGACCTTGTCTCTCAGAGGCTCGCTAAGACCAGAAACCATATCGCGGCATTCTTGCTCTTCGGAAGCGGACAGCTGGGGAAGCTCCTCTTGCGCAGCAGATTCCTTCTTCTTTTCTGTAGGCTTCTTCTTTCCATACTTTGTGACGAGAAACTCGATGTCCGAGAACTCATAGCCAGCCATGGAGAGCCGCGCGAGATAGACCTCACGGTTTGCACGAAAGTCCACCGCCCGCATTCGCGAATCAACGTAGACTCCCAGTACGGGAGGCCGACCCGGCATGCGAGCGTCCTTCACGAACACGCCTGTGGTGTGCTCTCGCTCGATGTCTCCGTTCGCGGCCCTCCAGGCTATGGCCGCACGCTGGTTTTTGCCCATAGCGCGGCGAAGGCCACCGTCTCCCATAAGATTGCCAAGAAGCGAAGAGATGCTTGTGAAGTCATCACTCACTAAAGCTCACCACCAACGAGCTATCGAGCAGTTCCTTCGTGAAATAGCCAAGGTTCGTTGTCGTGATGACCGTTTGAATTCCGCGCTGGGCAAACTCTATTACCGACTGGCGGCGGCCCTCGTCAAGCTCGCTCATTACGTCGTCTAGCAATAGCAGCGGGCGGGACCCTGTGACCTCGGCAGACACCAGTACCTCTGCCATCTTGAGAGCGAGGACAATCGAGCGCTGCTGGCCTTGCGAGCCGAAAGCCCGGGCATCACGCCCCTCGATAGCAAAGATCGCGTCATCCCTATGAGGTCCAATCGTTGTCTGTTGGCGGCGTAGGTCAATGTCGCGAGCGGCCTCCAGACGCGCGAGAAACACATCAGCAAGATCGTCACGTGAGAGCGAGAGGGGGTCGTCAGCCACGGTGCTCTTGTACGAGCACGTAAGCTTCTCCCCTCCCCCAATGTTCTCGTAGATTTGCTCGATCTTCTCGCTCAGACGCCGGTAGAGACGGCAGCGCGCTTGAAGAAGCGTGGCCCCGCCGACGGCTACGCTCGCATCCCATGCAGCAAGCAAAGACGGGTCCGGATACTCGTCTCGCAGAAGACGGTTGCGCTGCTCGACAGCGCGGAGATAGGCACTAAGCAGCTTCGAATAGCCTCTGTTTGCCTCGCAGCCAAAATCATCGAGCTCGCCTCTACGATTTGCCGCGCCGCCTTTGACAAGGGAAAGGTCATCCGGACAGAAGAGGACCGACATCAGCGTCTCTGAAAGGTCAGCAGCGACACACTTCTTGCCATTTTTTGTAAAGCGCCGCCGCCCCGGGGAAATCTCGCAGGCAACGTCTATCACGCGCCCGTCGCCTTCCAGGCGCGCCCCAATGCGGGCCTGCTCGGCACCTTCGAGCACCTGCTCTGCGGGAGTCGGGTGCCTGAAGGAATGCCCAGCGGTCAGCATCTGAAGAGCCTCCACGGTGTTGGTCTTTCCCACCGCGTTTCTCCCTACAAGTATCGTTGTGGCCGGGGAGAAGCTCACTTCCCTCTCGCGGAAGTTTCGATACGACTGGAGCGAGAGTGTCTTGACAAGGAGTCCCACGCTACAGGCGCACCGGCATCAGGATGTAAAGGTAGTTAATCTTGCCATTTGTCTTGAAGACGCCAGGCTTCATGCTGGTTTGCAGCTCAAGCGTGATCTCTTTCTTGTCGGAGACTGCGTTCATGCAATCGAAGACATAGTGGTAGTTGTGGCCGATGGAGCAAGACTCGCCCTCAACTTCAACAGGGAGCACCTCGGTGGCCTCGCCTTGGTCAGGAGAGCTGGTTGAAAGGCGCATAACTTTTCCGTCGGCATCAATATCGAGCCTAACCGCAGCATTGGTGGTGGCAATGGAGGTCACGCGGCGCAGCGCCGCGGAGAACTCAGCAATATTTATTTTTACCGACGTAGAGCAGCTCGTAGGAAGCAGCTGGCGATAGTTGGGGAACGTGCCGCCAATCTTGCTTGACACGAGTGTCGTATTGCCGAACGAGAAGACCACCTGGCTATCAGTGATGCCGATCGAAATCTTCTCGGCACCATCGGTCATACCGAGCACTTCATGGAAGACGTTGCCGGGAACGATAGCGCTGAAGTCACCGTCGCCAGTCTCGGCAGATGCGTCGCAGACGGCCAGACGATACGAGTCAGAGGCAACAAGGCGAATAGTGTTGTCCCCTGCCGTCAGCAGAATGCCTTGCAGCACGGGACGAGAGCTTTCTTTTGAGGTCAGGCGATAGACCTTGTCTACCATCTCGGACAGAAGCTCGCACGGCAACTCGGTCGCAGACTCCAGAGAGTACTCGGGGAACTCAGACCAGTCTGCAGGGTTCAGCGTGTTCAGGCGGAAGGAGGACTTCTCGCACGAAATAGAAATCGTGCGCTGGCCTCCGTCGAAGACAACGGCAGAGTCAGGCAGAGTCTTCACGATGTTCATCAGTACCTTGCCCGAGACAACGGTCTCGCCGGTCTCCTCGACGTTTGCGGGTATGCGGTGACGAACCGTAATCACAAGGTTATTGGTCTGGAACTCCAAAGTTCCTTGATCTGCCTTTATATAGATGCCCGACATGATGGGAATCGTCGAGTTTGAGCCAAGACCCTTTGACACAACAGAAAGGGCCTTCAAGAGGGATGACTGGCTGACGGTGAACTTCATGGTTGCCCTTTCTCTTTTAGTAGTTCTTTTATATATATCAAGAACAATAGTAATAATAAGGTCGGTGAATAAGTTAATAACAGGCGTTTGTGCAGGTAGAAGGGATAGTTTATCGACTTGGGAGGCTACTGGCTTTTCCTATGTTCCAACAGTTGAAAACATGTTGAGAAAACTTTCCACATTCCGCGCTGACTTTTCATCATCTCTTTCAGACCTTTTCACAACGTATGTTGACAAGCCGTCTGTTACGCGCTGCCCGTGATGCTCTCCTTTATTTGCATCAGACGGTCATAGTAAAGCTTGTCCTTCTTGCTTTTTTCCTCGACCACGCGAACGCTATGGAGCAGTGTCGCGTGGTTTCGTCCACCAAAGTGTGCCCCAATCTCGGCGTATGTGACATCACAAAGCTCCTTGGAGAGCCAAGCGGCAATGTGACGCGCTTCCATGATCTCCTTGTTGCGCTTCTGACCAATGAGGTCGGAGTGAGAGATGTCAAAGTACTGCTCGACGGCGCGTTGGATGTCCTCTATCTGATAGTCACGCTCTCCGTTGGGCCAGGAGATCTTGACAAAGTGGTTGATGTCTTCGTGCGTCAGCTCTTTGCCTGATTCCTCGCGAAGGCTCTCGGTGGTGAGACAGCGCAGGCAGAAGCCTTCGATTACGCGAATATTGGCTCCTGCTTTGCTCGCCATGTACTCCTGATTGTCTTTTGAGATGGTTCCCGAGCAATTGGGCACATGCTCCTTTTCGCCATCATTTTTCATCCGCTCGAGAAACGTGTTGATAAGGCGCAGCTTAAGCTCATAGCTTGGCGTCTGGATGCTTGTAGAAAATCCAGAGTCAAGGCGGCTGGTAACGCGCTCGTCCATGCCGTCTGGGCCCATGCCAAGCTGCGAGGGCGATCGGTCGGCCGCGAGCACAATTTGTTTTCCCGCTGAGGTCAGATGGTTGAAAGCGTCAAAGAAGAAGTCAACGGTGCCGGTCTTGCCTGAGAGCTTCTGAATGTCGTCGATGATAAGAACGTCGATGTCGTAGTAGTTTTCGCGGAGAATCTCGGGGGCTGACTTCTCGCGATGGCTCATGGCTGTTGTGTAGTCTGTGATGAACGCTGATCCGTCCTTGTATACGCACACGCGTGACGGGTCG
This sequence comes from Tractidigestivibacter sp., assembly GCF_050946515.1. Taxonomy (GTDB): domain Bacteria; phylum Actinomycetota; class Coriobacteriia; order Coriobacteriales; family Atopobiaceae; genus Tractidigestivibacter. The sequence goes on along the minus strand of NZ_JBMNUX010000014.1, from coordinate 23,374 downwards.
TTTGTCGCTATGTAGTTTTGGATGGCACGTAGGAGGTGTGTCTTGCCCAACCCGCTCTTCCCATAAATAAAGAGTGGATTGTAGTTGTGGTTCTCTCCATTTGCCACCTGCAAAGCCGCTTGATAGGCAAAGGTGTTTTCTTCGCCTACGACAAAGCGGTCAAACGTTAGGCGAGAATCGTTCTCTGAGATGTCATCTACTAATGGATTTGCCTTCCTGCGGCTTTGTGCGTCTTCCTCGCGCTCTGCCGCAGCGCGCTGCCAGTCATCTTCTGAGGAGATGGCCCTTGGAGAAGGGGTCGCTGTTGCGCGCTGAGCCGGCTCAATCCATTCGCGCGCCTCCTCGGCAGTTACCGTCGAGGCAGTGGCTATGGGCTTTCTTGCCGGGTCAGGCACGAAGTGCACGTCAATCTTGGTTGGCTCAAAGGCCGCCTGCGTCAGGCACTCGTCAATGACTGAACTGTTCTTGGACAGGCGTGACGTGACAATGCGACTGTGTGTCTCAACACGGAGGACGCCATTCTCAAGTGAGACAGGATGGCAGCTCCCAAGCATTGCAAGTATGGACCCTGGGAGATTCTTCTCGCTCACAAGATCAAGGGTATCCTGCCAGACGGCATCCGCATCTGATTCGAACTCTGGTTCCATCTCCTAGGGCATTCCTCTCGAAAGACAATGGGAATGCCCATTATAGGTGGATTGTTGAAAACTCAGAAGCTCATTTGCCTCGAATGTTGAAAACTTCAACTCCTCGGCAATAGCGGACTAAATCAGCATCTCTCCCGCTTTCGTGAGATGGTACTTCTGCCCTACCTTTTTAACGATACCCGCCTGGAGAAGCGTTACAAGCTCGCGCGACCACGTTGGCGCCGAGAGGCCGTAGGCTCTCACGAGGTCAGACGGTCCAACCATCTCGTGCTCTGAGAGATATTTCAGAATCTGAGCGCCGCGCTCTGAGAGCGCAATCGCGCCCTGCGCGACCGGCGCCTGAGTCGGGGTCGCAGGCACGTATTGCTGGCTGGGTGGCATCTGCGGCATTGATTGCTGCGGCATCATTCCTGCATATACCTGCTGATAGGAGGTCTGCGAATAGCCTTGGCTGACCTGTGGCTGCATCGGTTGCTGGAACTGGGGCTGCTGTGGCTGCATAGCTTGTTGGAATTGCTGCTGCATCGGCTGCTGAGAGGCGCCTGCGCCGCCTTGCGCATGCGTGATGTCCATGGCGTCCTTGCCGGGGCGGGTTGAGATCGTTACGACGGTCCCTCCGGAGATGTTGTCCTCAATGGTGAGGCTGCCGCCCTTGTCGGTCATGTACTGCTGCACGTAAGGAAGCCCCGAGCCTACGCCACGGATGTAGTGCTTCATCTCTTCCGTTGCTGAGGTCGTTCCATATTCTAGAGCGAGCTCTTTTGACTTAATGCCTGGTCCTTGGTCAGAAAAGCGCAGCGTATTGCCATTGTCCAGAATCGTGATGGTTGGGGCAATGAAGTACGCGTGTATAAAATTCTCAACAATCTCCCTAATAACCGTGAATGGGATCTGCCCGCCTTGCTCGTGCGCGAGCTTGTTTACGGTTGCTGTGATCTCTTCGAGATAGCTGCGAATGTCGTTTGGCTCGACGACGACCACACGTGGGGCCGCTGCCGCATCGTCGTAAACCGCAATTCGAGCGGGGTAGCGCACTTCTGTTCCTAGTTCGCCCTGGGGCTTGTCTTCCTCATTGGGCACTTCTCCACCGTTTTCAACAAACGGATAGAACGAGTGAACCATGCCTCTACCTCTCGAAACGTTGGTCTTTGGGTTACCTGTGGTTGAAAGACCGTCGAAAACTTTCAGACCGTTTTCTATTGAACGAAACTTTTCAACTGTCGTGAAAAACTTGTTGATAACTGCTGTATCTCAGGATAACGGATTAAAAAGTATAGCAACAGAAAGCATTGTATCTATCTTCTGGAACAATGATTTCGCTTTGCACGAAACCTTTCGCCCCCTTTCAGCGCAAGACGGCGATGTTTTGGCAAATTCGTGCATGAAAAATAGACAATTGACATGAACAAGGCTTGACACGTACAATTCGAAAGCTCACGTCTCATAACGATTACACCCGTCTGGGGAGGAATTAACAATGAAGCGTACGTATCAGCCCAACAAGCGCAAGCGCGCCACTACTCACGGCTTTCGTGCCCGTATGGCGACCAAGGGCGGCCGTAAGGTCTTGTCTCGTCGTCGCGCCAAGGGTCGTAAGAGCCTGACTGTCTAATCGGCACGTCTCATGGAGACCATCAAATCTAATTCAGAGTTTGAGAAGGTCTTCTCGCGTGGAAGGCGCTACTCAAGCGACCTTCTGCGTATTCGCGTAGCAAGGACGGATGAAGGCGACCATGGAAGAGTCGCCTTTGTCGCACCAAAGAGGCTTGGGAATGCTGTCTATAGGAACCGATGCAAGCGCGTACTCCGCGAGGCGGCGCGTTCGTGTGGGCTTCCTCTAGGCAGCTTTGACGTAATTCTCTTATCAACTGACAGGACTCATGACAGCTCTCCCGAGCAAGTAGCCGTGTCTCTTAGAGGATTGCTCAGGAGAGCCGGTGTGTAGTATATGAGCGAGAAGGGCAAGTCTCTGCCTGCCAGGGCTGCCAACAAAGCGATTCGTTTCTACCAGAGCTATATTTCGCCACTTCTTGGACCCCATTGCATATACACTCCAACCTGTTCTGAGTACGCACGCCAGGCTATTGCTAAGTACGGTCTTGCTAAGGGTGGCTGGCTTGCTTTTAAGCGAATCCTGCGTTGTCATCCCTTTCATGCCGGTGGATACGATCCCGTTCCCTAGGGGGAACTCACGGAGGAACCATGTGGGATTGGTTGATTAATTTTATGGCCAGCATCCTTGCTGGTATCGAGAGCTTCTGCGGGGACTGGGGTCTCGCGGTCATTATCTTGACCGTGATTATCCGAATCATCATTATGCCGCTGATGAACAAGCAGGTCGAGTCGTCGGCGCGCATGCAGGTGGCGCAGCCAAAGATTCAGGAGCTACAGGAGCGCTACGCTGATAATCCTGAAAAGCAAGCTGAAGAGCTCCGAAAGATATACGCAGATCTTAAAGTGAATCCTGTCATGGGCTGCTTGCCAGTCCTGATTCAGATGCCAATCTTCTTTGCCCTCTTCACGGTTGCCCGTTACCACGTACCTGAAGACGCTTCGTTCTTTAATATTATTCCGTCGCTTTCTCAGTCTGCTGCTGGTGGACTTGAGGGCGGTTGGGCTGCTGGCGCACCCTATGTGATTGCAGCGCTTCTTTTTGGGTTGCTAACGTTTTTGCAGATGGCTCTCAACCTCAAGAACAGCACGACTTCTGAACAGAAGCAGCAACAACTCATTATGGGCATTGTCATGGCCGTGATGATGGTTTGGTTCTCGTGGAATATTCCTTCTGCGGCAGTCCTTTACTATAATGCGTCGGCGATTTGGGGCATACTGCAGCAGCAGCTTGTGACCAAGCATGTGATTGAGGAAGCCAAGAAGAAGGCCGAGTACGAGGCGACGCATAAGCCTGTGCAGGTAGATGTCGTTCGCAAAGCGAAGAAACCTCGTCCACATAAGAAGAGCTAGCCCACTTGATTTCTATTATTATCGAGCCGTCTTCGCGACGGCTTGAATTTGTATTAAAGCAAGGTATGTAATAGTTTAATATTTTATATTAATTGGATTGTAGTGAGGGGTAATGATGGAGGAAGAAAACCTCGGCGAGCAGGGAGACGTCCTTGCATCCGACGATGCGCTGGCTCAATCTGGCGCAGATGAGTTTTCAACCATCCGTGAGCACTATGAGGCTAATGGTACTCTGACGGATGATGAGAAAGACAAAATTGCGGATGTCGCTGTTGACTACTTAAGAGGAATTTTGTCTCTTTTTGGTGAGAACCATTCTGCAATTGACGAGTATGACGGCGACGATGGAGAGCTTATTCTTGATGTTACCGGTGGCAATCTTGCTGTTCTTATTGGACGGCATGGTCGCACGCTAGATGCTCTTCAGGTTGTCTTGTCATCTCTTATGAGCAGCCGCCTTCGCTTCTATTACCCTATTGTCGTTGATATCGAAAGCTATAAGAGTCGCAGCAAGAGAAAACTGCAACAAATGGCCCTGTCTGCAGCTTCTCGTGCGAAGCGCCAAGGATCTTCTGTTGCCCTTGCACCGATGAATGCCTATGACCGTAGAATCATCCACTTAACACTTCGAAATGATCCCGAGGTCATGACTCACTCTGAGGGTGAAGAGCCCATGAGGCGTGTTGTAATTACTGTTGTGAAAGACCCTGAAGAATAGATTGTTCTTCACATCATAGTGTTGCTGTTGGGGAGGGTGTTGAGTGCCCTCCCCTTTTGTATGACAATTTCTTTTGTCGCGTGTGTTTTTGGCAGGAGGCTTTTATGGAAAAAAGTGAGATTTCTAGTCTTACTTCTAAGCTCAAAGACTTGATTACTACGTATCCTCCTCTTTCCTGCCTGTCCCTTTCTGATGACGAACTTCGTTTGATGGTGAAGCATCTTGCTCTTGTTATTGAAAAGAACAAGGTCATGAACCTTACGCGGATTCTCGATCCTGATGATGCCCTTGTATTACATATACTCGATTCTCTTCTATTTCTCGCTCCTCCGAATATAGATATTTCTCCTGAAGACAATCTTTTAGATATTGGCACTGGAGCCGGCTTTCCTGGAATACCTCTAACAATTGCAACTGGATGTCACTCTGGGCTCTTGGATTCTGTTGGCAAAAAAGTTAAAGCTGTTGAAGACTTCTCACTACAGCTTGGTCTATCTAAAAAGATTGATTGTTTTCATTGTCGTGCTGAAGAGCTCCCAAATATTTCTAAACAGAGGTATCAATTTGTTGTTGCTCGTGCTGTAGCTCCAACGAATGTACTCGTTGAGTATGCTTCACCCTTGCTTAATACGAATGGCTTTCTTCTTGTAAGCAAGGGGAATCCCTCTGATGAGGAAATCTCATCTTCTCTTGTAGCTGCTGATATATGTGGATTAAAGCTTGTTTCACGTGAAACTTATGAACTACCTTCTGGCTTTGGTCACCGTGAAATCATTATTTTCATGAAAGAAAAGTATCCCAAGATAAAACTACCACGAAAGGTTGGCATGGCAAAGAATCACCCTCTTGGTATATAAGAACTTGTGGGATAGAACATCAGTTCTATCACACAAGTTTCTTCGCATCGTTTTAATCATGCATATAATTTTTATTTGAGAGTACCAGGCATCAACTGTCAGATGGTTCTGATAAAGCACATTGTCTCAATTGAAGCCGAACTTGCTTACACATTTGAAGAATATTGTTATAGACAGTCGATTTGATTTCAGAATCTTACTCAATCTTATAGTCCTAAAATTGCATATGTTTCACGTGAAACATATTTGTTGAAGACTCGGGAGTCTGTAAAAACGTAGCCTTATAAAAATAGGATTTGTTTATAAAAGAAATCTTGCCATCAATATTGATAGACAATGATTGATATATCTGCTTAATTCATAATCCTTATTTCGACACTACCACATAAATTGCATTCAAATTGAATGATGCAAATTAGATAGTTCGGTTTTTGAATCAGAATCACATAACATAATTTTGATTCATACCTAGTAATTCCAATAAAAGCTATGTTTCACGTGAAACAGTGATTGAAATATAGATTGAAGACATCTAATAGACAGCCTAGTTTCACGTGAAACAATCAACTATCATGGTTACGTGCTTCTTGAGCGAAAACACTGCTGAGATGAAAATGCGCCAAGAATAATGGAGGACAAATTGTCATATAAAGATGTAAAAAGGGGTCTTCCCAACAGAAATCCGCATGTAATCGCAATAATCAATCAAAAAGGTGGTGTTGGGAAGTCAACAACAGCGATTAACCTTTCAGCAGCACTTGGTGAAGCAAAGAAGAAAGTGCTTCTAATTGATCTTGACCCACAAGGAAATTCGACAAGCGGGTTCGGTATAGAAAAAGAAGATCTTGAGCATGATATGTATGATGTTCTCCTACAAGACTTCCCTATCCAGGATTCTATTGTCGATACCTGTGAACCAAATGTATTTATAGCACCCTCGACGATCCAGCTAGCGGGGGCTGAAATTGAACTTGTTTCGACAATGTCCAGAGAGACAATATTAAAAGGCGCCATTAAGGACATTGTAGAAGAATTTGACTATATCTTTATTGATTGCCCGCCTTCATTAGGACTTTTGACAATCAATGCGCTGGTAGCAGCGGATAGCCTTCTTATTCCAATACAGTGCGAATACTACGCACTTGAAGGAGTAACTAAGCTTATTGAGTCAATGCGAATGGTTAAAAGTCGACTCAACCCTGACCTAAGAATCTTTGGCGTACTTATGACCATGTATGACACAAGAACAACCTTGTCTCATGAAGTAGTTGAAGAGTGTGAAAACTACTTTGGCAAGGAAATTTTTAAGACCTATATTCCACGCAATGTCAAGATCGCTGAAGCTCCAAGTCATGGGCTTCCTGTTACAAAGTATGCACGAATGAGTAAGGGAGCACTTGCGTACACAAAACTTGCGAAGGAAGTGATTCGTCGTGGCTAAGAAAGGTTTAGGTCGCGGGCTGGGCTCGTTAATGGAAGAAGCCAATGCAGAAGTTGGTGGAACAGCTGCTGATACAACACTTCCACTTAAGAAGATAAAGCCAAACAAAGGTCAACCGAGAAAAAATTTCGATGCGGATGAACTGGCAGAATTAACTGATTCAATTAAGCAGAACGGAGTGCTCCAACCGATTCTAGTCAGGAAAAAGGGGTCTTTCTACGAGATCGTAGCAGGAGAAAGGCGTTATCAAGCCGCTAAACTTGCAGGGCTAGAAGAAGTTCCTGTTGTAATAAGAGACATCAGTGACGAGGATGTTTTTAAACTCGCATTGATAGAGAACCTTCAGAGATCTGATCTTAATCCGATTGAGGAGGCACAGGGCTACAAGCAGCTTATTGACCAAAACGATTTGACACAGGAAGGAGTTGCAAAGCTAGTATCCAAATCCAGATCGGCAATTACTAACACACTTCGCCTTCTTGATTTGCCAATTGAAGTGCAAGACCTAATGAGAGATGGAAAGCTCACCGCAGGCCATGCAAGGGCAATTCTTGCGGTACCAACAGAGGAAAGTCGAATCAAACTTGCGCAAAAGGTTGTAAACGAAGGACTTTCGGTCAGACAGACAGAAAGGCTCGCTCCGTTATTTTCTGTCAATCAAGATGATGAACCAGTTCGCAGATTACCAGTACCACAGTCATATAAACGTGCTGCTCGAGAGATGAGACTAGCGTTGGACACCAACGTAAAGGTCAAGAATGTCAGAGGTAAGAACAAAATCGAGATAGAGTTTGATAGCGAGGAGCAGCTAAGTCATATCGTTGATTTACTGACAAGGGAGTAGCTCATGTCCAAAGTAAGAGCAAAGCTCATAACAATTGGAGTAATGGCAGGAGCTGCGTACGCCGCATATGAGCTTCTCCTCAATGACCAGGCAAAAGAAGAGCTCAAGCGAGCAATAAAGGCTACAGAGCGGTCGTATCAGAGAATCAAAGAAATTGTTACAGAAATAACGGGAGAGGTAATGGATGACGATGCGCCTCTGCCAAATGTTCAGGCAACAAGCCAACAATGGGAGAATATAGGATACTAATAAAGCCATCTACATGGAAAATAGAACAAATGTTCGTGAGCGGCGACTCTCTATTCAGAGGGTCGCCGCTCACATAAAAAATGAAGCAAAGAGGGAAGTCTAAGCCTCCTTAGAGCGAAGGGCGCGTTGGCGAAGTTGCCCACAAGCAGCATCAATGTCAGAGCCGCGGGAATTGCGAATGGTAGCCTCTACTCCCACAGAGGCCAGGCGAGAGACAAACTCCTGAGCTCTTGCAGCTGAGGAGGGGCGGAACTTCGACCCTTCAACGTTGTTAAGCTGGATAATGTTCACATGCGCAAGAGTTCCGCGACAGAAGTCGCAAAGCGCTGCTAGTTCCTCATCAGTATCGTTAACGCCTTGGATAAGTGCATATTCATAGGTTGGACGCCGCCCCGTCTTGTCGACATATTCGCCCATGACATCGTAGAGATGAATCAGCGAGTATTTCTTTACACCAGGCATAAGGGCGTTTCTCGTCTTCTGGACAGCAGAGTGAAGAGAGACAGCAAGAGTGAATTGTTCGGGCTCATTTGAAAATCGCTTGATCATTGGAATAACACCGCAGGTAGAGACTGTGATGTGTCGTGCACCGATACCCATGCCTTCAGGAGAGTTGAACTTTCGAAGGGCATCAAGAACAGCGTCGTAGTTCATCATGGGCTCTCCCTGGCCCATCATGACGATGCTTGTGACGCGAGTATTGAAGTCGTCACGCACATGCATTGCCTGCTCGTAAATTTCGGCTGCAGTGAGAGAGCGCGTCAAGCCTGCAGCACCGGTTGCGCAAAAGGCGCACCCCATAGCGCAACCAGCCTGCGAAGAAACACAGACAGCCAGCCGGTTTTTAGTCGGCATGCCTACGCACTCGACAGCGACTCCATCGGGATAGCGAAGCAGATACTTACGGCTGCCATCCCGTGAGACTTGGCGAGCAATCTCCTCCACACCTCCAAGAGTCAAGCGTTCAGAAAGCTCTGAGCGAAGCGTCTTGGGAAGATTGGTCATCTGATCGAATGAGGTTACCCCCTTTGTCCAGACCCATTCCTCAATTTGCTTGGCACGAAACTTTGGCTGCCCAAGCTCTGCCAAAAGCGCCTCCAACTGACCGCGCGTCATGCTCCTGAGGTCACTCTTGTTCTGTCGAATGTCGTTGGTTCCCTGCATTTCTGTCTCCAGCCTCTGATATATAACGTCTGAGGAGTATTCTCAGTTAGTTAACTGCATTTACGTGAGTCTACAGCACTAGATGAGAGAGGCAGGTTGTCGTACATGACAAGAGATGAGGTACTGCAGCTCAAGGTGATTGTCGTGGCCGGTGGATGGTCATCTGAGCATGACATCTCCATGCAGTCTGGCGAGGCTTGCCAGGCTGCCCTTACAGCGGCGGGCTTTAAGGGAGTCGACCTTGTCGACGTTGCTGAGCCGGACTTTATCCAGCGCTTGCTAGCTGGCAACTATGACGTGGTGTTTGTTGCCATGCATGGAAGCTACGGCGAGGATGGCTGCATTCAGGGCCTTCTTGAGACGCTTCACATTCCTTATACCTTTTCGGGAGTTCTCGGCAGTGCGCTTGCCTGCGAGAAGACCGTTGCGAAGATTCTTTATGCCGACGCTGGGATTCCTACGCCCAAAGGAGTTACGCTTGCGGCAACCGACGAGGTGACGAACGAGCGCCTTGATCAGATTGTCGACGAACTCGGGCTTCCTCTGTTCGTGAAGCCCGTCAGCAATGGCTCAAGCTTTGGTGTGACTTCTGTAGCCGAAGAAACCCAGCTCAAGAAGGCAATTGCTGACGCTGCCGCGCTTGACTCCGAGATTCTCATCGAGGAACGCATCATGGGCACCGAGATTACCGTTCCTGTGATTGGCAACGATGATCCTCAGGCGTTGCCAATCGTTGAGATTGTGACCGGTGCGGACTATTACGACCTCAAGGTGAAGTACGAGCCCGCCTCCATGCACCACGTAGTTCCCGCCCGCCTTGAGGCTGGCGTCTATGCCCGTGCGCAAAAGCTCGCAATTAAGGCGCACAAAGCTCTTCATTGTCTCGGAGCTTCGCGCAGCGACTTCATTGTGAAGGACGATGGCACCCCAGTTATTCTCGAGACCAATACTATTCCGGGCATGACCGAGAGAAGTCTGCTTCCTGATTCCGCACGTCATGGCGGCATCGAGTTCCCAGAGCTATGCACGAGGTTCATCGAATTCGCGCTTGAGGCACATGGCAAGGGCGAGCGATAAATGCCGAGGACCGTTAAGGGAGACGAGAAGGGTGTAGCAGCTTCCGATGCGCCGCGGGCCACTCTTGAGAAGCTGCTGCTTCCTGGCACTCCTGAAGACATCAAAGAACAATACCTAAGCCTGGCCGAGCGAGCAGAGTACACAGATTTTGGCCTGCTCGAGGAGGACCTCGTCGTTCTCGATACAGAGACGACGGGGCTCTCGTTTAAAGATTGCGACCTTATCGAAATCTCTGCAGCACGGCTATCCGGTCGAAAAGTGGTTGATCGCTTTGAGACGTTCGTCGATCCCGGAGTGCCCATCCCACCTGAGATAACAAGGCTGACGGGAATCCGCGACATTGATGTCGCTTCTGCCCCTGATCCAGAGGAAGCGGTCGCGCGCCTTGCCGACTTTGTTGGCGGCATGCCGGTCTTGGCACATAACGCTACGTTTGACCATACCTTTATTACCAAGGTGCGGGGAGGTCAAGAGGTCTCTGACAATTGGATTGACACGCTGGCCCTTTCTCGTATTGCGCTGCCAAGGCTCTCCTCCCATAGGCTTTCAGACTTGGCAGCTGCGTTTGGCTGCGATTCGGTAACGCACCGAGCGGGGGATGACGTCGACGCGCTTTGTGGCGTCTGGAGGATTATCCTTCTGGGGCTTTCAGACCTTCCATCAGGGCTTCTCGCTGACCTTTCAGAGATGCACCGCGAATATGACTGGTCATTCCGGCCGATTTTGGCCCACCTTGCGCAAGAGGCTGGTCCTGCGCCCTTCTCGCTCGCGGCCTGTCGCCATGGTTTGGTGGCTCGCGTGAGCTCCGACGTTCGCGATGACGCTGCGGAGAAGGAAGGGGAGCTTATCGCTCCGACCCATGAGCAAGTGATTGCTGATTTTGCGCCTGATGGTCCCGTTGGTCGCATGTATGGCAACTATGAGAGCCGCCCCGAGCAAGTGAGCATGGCGCTTGAGGTCACCGACGCGCTAGCGACCTCGACGCATCGCTCTATCGAGGCGGGGACTGGCGTTGGCAAGTCGATTGCCTACCTGCTCCCAGAGGTCAGGTTCGCCCAGGCAAACCATGTGACTGTCGGTGTCGCGACAAAGACCAATGCGCTGACTGACCAGTTGGTTGCCCATGAGCTGCCCGCGCTCGATCGAGCCCTGCCCGAGGGGGTCACCTATACAAGCCTCAAGGGGTACGATCACTATCCTTGCCTGCATCGAGTAGAGCGCGCCATGCGTGAAGAGCTGCCGGTATCTGCATCTGCAGCGGACGGCCGCTCGGACGGTTCAATTGCTGAAGACATGATGACAGCGATTGCTGTATGCAGCGCATACGCGTGCCAGTCGCCTGACGGCGACATAGACGCGCTTGGCATAAGGTGGCGATCGGTGCCTCGAGCCATGCTCACGACAACTCCGGACGAATGCCTGCGCACGCGCTGCCCGTTCTTTCCTAATGAATGCTTCGTTCACGGTGCCCGCCGCCGCGCCTCCGAGAGCGACGTCGTTGTGACCAACCATGCCTTGCTCTTAAGAAACGTCGAGGCAGATGGCAAAATCCTTCCGCCTATCAGGCATTGGGTTGTGGACGAGGCACACTCTCTCGAGTCGGAGGCTCGCAGACAGTGGGCTCGGGAGGTCTCAAGTGAGAATGCTCGCTCGGCTTTTGAGCTGCTTGGTGGTCTCAAGACGGGCACGATTCATTCTGTGATGACTGCAATGTCAGCATTGGAGGGCTCGACAACTGCTGTAGCGCTGCTTGCCAAGTCTGCGGCAAGCGTAGCGCGAGCGAGCACGGCATGCTCTGCGCTCTTTGACGCAATCCACGGACTTGTCGACGTTGCCCCCTGTGGCAGTGGCTATGATGGCGTGACACTATGGTTGGATGAGAACATTCGGGCAACCGATGAATGGGCTGACGTTGTTGAGGCGGCAGACGTCGCCAGCAAGCGTCTGGATGACGCAGTACATCAGCTTGAGGGCGCTGCGACGAAGGTGGGGGAGCTGTCACCAAAACACCAGGGTGACCTCGTTGAGTCCTCACGCTTTTTGTCCGACCTTTTGGCAAACATTCGTCTGATCTGTTCGGGCGAAGACAGGACCTATGTGTACTCGGCGCAGCTCTATCGATCAAAGAGGCGTATTGGGTCTGAAAAGCTTCTAGCTGAGAAGCTCGATGTCGGCGCGGACCTTGCGGAGCGGTGGCTTCCCGAAACGCAAAGCGTGATCTTTACCTCAGCAACCATTGCAGTCGGTCATGACTTCTCGCACTTCGATCATGCCGTAGGGCTTGACCGCCTTGACAAGAGCGCTCACAAGGACGTTCAACTTGATTCGAGCTTTGATTATGACAATAGCATGTCAGTGCTGGTAACGTCCGATATGCCTGCGCCAAATGATGGCAGGTATCTTGATAAGCTCATCAGTCTTCTCTACGACGTGCACATTGCGATGGACGGCTCAGTGCTCACGCTGTTTACCAATCGACGCGACATGGAGCGAGTCTTTGAAGAGCTGCAGCCTATGCTTGGCGAAAGGGGACTCAAACTTGTTTGTCAGGAGCGGGGTGCTTCTCCGCGACGGCTGCGCGAGCAGTTCCTTGCGCAAAGGAGCACGTCCCTATTGGCTTTGAAGTCGTTCTGGGAGGGCTTTGATGCGACGGGCGACACGCTAAGGTGCGTCGTTATCCCCAAACTGCCGTTCGCGAGCCCAAATGACCCCATAGTTCGCGAGCGCGAGGCGCGCGAAGACCGGGCCTGGTGGCGCTATTCGCTTCCCGAGGCCGTTATATCGGTAAAGCAGGCCGCCGGACGGCTTATCCGCACCTCAAGCGACAGAGGGGTCTTGGTGATTGCCGACTCACGCGTGGCACATAAGCGCTATGGCAAGCAGTTTACTTCTTCGCTGCCCTCAAACGCTGTCAGCGAGCTTGAAACAGAAAACGTGGGACGCTTCATCCGCATGTGGAGGGCATCTCACGAATAAAACGCTGTCTATGCCTGTGCAGGTGCTTTCTGTCCAAGCTGGTTCAGAAGCGCCTGCGCATAGGCAGTTGTGCGTCGCTTTAGTTCTTCGTCATAGATAGTCAAGGTGCCACCGCACGCAGCAAGGCGACGTGGAAGCCACATCCCGCCGAAGTAGGGAAGCTCGATGGTAGTCCCATCGTCACCGTCCGAAATTAACCGAGCTCCTGGCCAGTCGAAGATGCTGAGGTAGCTCTTGTTATGGAAAGTAACTCTTACCTGACGAAGCGGCGCGTCTTCGACCATGGCCGCCTCGTCCTCTTCTTCAGCTGGGATTTGGAGGATGTCGGACATATGATCCACGCGAAAATGACGCATCGCGCGCTTGTCCATGTCAATCCCATCCAAAATCCAATGGTCGCCGCTTACGCGCAAAGCCTTTGGATCAACGCGCCTTTCCCGAGAAGCGCTTTCAGAGACGCCTTGGTAAGAGAATTCCAAAAGACCAAAATCTGCAATTGCTCGGGCGCATGCCGAGAGAGAGTCAGCTTCTGCCGTATGGCCACGCATTCCTCCAAGGGCGCGGAGCACGATGCCATTGTCGACGGGAGTAGACGAAAGCGCTTGGTCAATGGTGGTGCGGAGAGGATCGTTTTCCGGCAGTCCCACGTAATTGAGAGCCGCTTGCACAGCAACTGTCTCTTCCTTGGTCAAGCGAACGCGACGGCCGCGATTCCCACTTCCATTTGCAAGGGCGAGGCGGGCACCATCATCGCTCTCGAGCAGTGGCAGCCCTGACTCATTGCCTCCTGCCGTCAGGATAAGGTGGAGCCGCCGCTTGACCTCTTCGGCGGTAATACCAAGCCGTGCAGAAAGCGTGTCGACTGAAATGCCATCACCGCCCTGGTCTAGCGCTCCGATAAGGGCCGTGAGTTCGCGGCTTTTTAAGGTGCTGCCCGGTCGGCCGCTCTTCTTGTGCGATGCGCTAGCCATTCTGAATGACCCCCTTCAGCAACGTTCGGTAACTTTCGACAAGATTGGGCGGGTCTAGAGGCCTGAGTTGCTCTGAGATTGCCCATGAAGCGGCCGCATCGATGTTGCTTACATTGACGTGCCAAATGACGCGGTCATGGTCATGCTCAAGCTCGCCAGCCTCTTTTCCTAGGCGGTCAAGGTCGCGCTCCAGCTCTTTTTGCCGAGACTGAGGAACAAGAAACGATCCTTTGCAGATCGTCTGACCAATTTGGAAGGGGAGGCTGATCCAGTCTTGGACATCGAAGTCATCCGGGAGTTCAAACGTGATCTTTGGAAGTTGCTTCGCAGAAGAAATACGGTCAAGCCGATAGCGGCGCATGGAGCCTGAAGCGATGTCGCCCCTTTCGTCAATGCGGGGAGCTACTAGGTATTTCTTATCACGCAGCCCGAAGATGCCATAGGGCGCAACAACTCTCTTTGAAGCTTCTCCTGAGGCGTCGGTGTATTGAATCTGCACGGCCGTGCCAGCATCTAGGCAGCCTCGCACGATATTGAGCACCTTGTCAGGAGTGCGAACAGACGGCTTAAGACTCTCGATCGCCTCATTGTCAAAGACGTCATCAATCTTAGCGAGTGCCAGGCGAAGCTCGTCTCCGTAAGGGAAGTTCGGGTCGTCCACAAGAGGTAGGCAGGCTATGTCTATAACGAGGGCGTCTTGGTCTGAAAGCTCCGACGTGTTGGCAAACGAGAGTTTCTCGTTTACATGCCAAGCGTTGGACCCATCAGCAAGGTGAGCGCGTTCAAGGACAATTCCGCAGGCGGCAAGCGTTGCCCTGTCCCGCTTGAAGGCGACTCGATAAGAATCCCGTTTGTCGAGCTCCTCGTAGTAGGTGTGCCAAATTTCATCGTCTGACAGAGTCGAAGCATTCATAAAGGCCAAAGCGATTGAAGCAACGCGCCTGCTCTTTTCGTCGTCGTCGGTTAACTCTGAAAATCCATCGTCTATGTGTGTCTCTTCTGCCATGCGCGCTCTCCATGCCACGTATCGTTGGTGCCAGTACATGACACGATAACTGAAACCAGCTTCGCAAAATACGCGCATAAGATGTAAAGAAAGTTATCTTAACAGGCAAAATGTGGCCTCACAGGGGTCTTGCGGAATGAAACTGTGACAACAAGACGTATACTGACCGGGTATATGTGCATTCATTCACGTATGTGCACCGTGAACGAGCACCAGCGGAGGGCAATATAGTATGGCCACGACACAAGAATACATGGACTATCTGGACGACCAGATCGGCATCTCTCCGGCGAACAGCCAAGAGGAGTTACAGGCCGCCGAGACAATAGCCGAATTGATGCGAAACCACAACGTTGACACCAAGATCGAGGAGTTTGACGCTAACTCCTTTGCGCGATTGACTCCGTCAATCCTCTTTATCTTGATGTTCGTTGGCATCTTGTTTTCTGGAATTGATGCGGGAGCGCTTCCCATCATCGGCATGCTGCTCGCCTTTGTGCCTGCAGTGCTGTTTGTTCTCAACCATCTTGGCATCGGTGGAAGCTTCCTTTCTAACCTTGGACCTACTGTCCGTAGCCAGAACGTCGTTGCCTTCCACAAGGGAACGGGCGATCTTGTTACCAAGGGCAAGCGACCAATCGTGATCGTGGCTCATTATGATGCGCCCCACGAGAGCTTCATCTATGGGTCTACGCTCGGAGCGTACTTGCCTAAGGTTCGGAAGTACTTCTCCGCTATCGTCTTGATTGTTGGCGTCTGCGGGCTTCTCCAGGTGCTGACGTTTTTGCCGACCCCATTCCGCAAAGTCATGTGGATAGTTGGCATCATTTGCGCGATTCCGATTCTTCTAGAGGGCATTGACGTCATATATCAGCGGTTCTCCCCGTGCACGCTGGGCGCTAATGACAACAAGTCTGGCGTTGCTGCAATGATGGGAATTCTTGAGAACGTCCATCCGACTGAGGAGCACCTTGTTTCTGGACGCTCCCGCGAACGCGAACATGCCATGCGTGATGCCTCGGCTGTCGCTGCGGCTGCTGCCGTGACGCCTGTCGCTCCCTCCGAACCCGAGAGCGTGGCTCCGGAAGTTGCTTCGCAGCCTGAGCCCGATGAGGGCGAGACGCCCGAGACCGAAGGCGATGCTGATCAGACCGTCGTTAGCGCTGCGGAGCCCACAACTCAGATTCCCCTCGCTGACAAGCCCGAGCCTGTGGTCGGCGTTCGCCATGGCGAGGAGATGATTCGACAGATGGGCATCCTCCCCGCCAACTGCGAGATTTCGTACGTCGAGCATAACTGCGAGGTATGGGGAGAGACCTACGTGCCGCCCTCGGCTGCCGTCCAGCCTGTGCAAGCACCGATACCGGCGACCGTCGCTCCTGTCGCTACTGTTGACGCGCCGCCGATGGACGACGACATCGACGACATCGACGACATCGAGCCCGAAGAGAGCGAGTCCGAGAAGACAAACACGCTACGCCTTCCGAAGATTTCAAACCTCATTCCTCGCAAGAAGGTCTCGACAGGCGAGGCTTCTGGTGGCGAGCCAGCGGATATTGAGCAGCAGAGCAACGAGGCACCCGCTAAGACTTCAAGTCCTTCTCTCAAGGATCGACTGACGTCACTTTTCCATCGTGACGCAAAAGGCGAAGAGCCATCTCCCGAAGCTACGGTTGCTGCGCCTTCTGCCTCCGACAGCACCCCACGCATTGACGTCTCTGATGTAAACATGGGCACTCCGGTTGTTCCCACTGCTACTGTGTCGCAAAACGTTGAGACCAATGTTGCGACCAACGCCAACGTGGGCGACAGGGGTCCGACAGACGAGGCTACGGCCCCTGAGCCCGTTGCCTTTGCGCCCTCGCAAACGCTCAACGACGTTCCCACGATTTCATCCACGCCCGCTCATACGGCAGAGCCCGCTGATCCGCAGGCTACCGTGGTAACTCGCTTCAGGTTTGCTGAAGACTCGAACGATCTTGGCAGCGTGGGGGAGAGGGATACGAGCGGAATGGACAATCTAGACGGCGTCTATGATGCCGCCGACACTCAGTCGCTTCCGGCTGACCCGGTTCCGTCTCCCGCAGCACCCGACGATCCCACGTGGGGGCAATCTTCGTATCGACCCGAGATATCGAGCGTTGCTCGCCGCGCAGCACTCTATGATCTTCCTGATCCCTCCAAGAGTTCAGATCCGTTTGGCACCGACCCCAATGCAACGCGCATTAGTGTCGAAAGGCCGACGACGCCGACGGCGCGTCAGCGCGGCGTCCAGAGCACGCCGCTTGTGAACAGCCGCTACCCCCGTAACAGTGCTGCGCCAAACAGGGCGAGCAATGCCCCTGCTTCTCCAAGTCAGGATGGTCTTGATGTCATTACCCCAGACGACATCAAGTCTGAAAGCAGGAAGCGGCGTCGCTCTCCAAAGAATGGCGGAGGATCTAGCTGGAAGGGTGGCGCTGCGCCGCGCGGAGATCTGAGGCTTGTCGACGACGATCCCAAGGGCGTCCAGCAACAGGCGCCTCAGACTCCTGAGGATGCCATCAATCAGCTCGATGAGCCCATGGATGCTCAGGCAGCAACCAGCCAGCCCAACGGGGCATCTAACGACGTTCCTACTGAGGACGAGCTTCGCAATGAGGTTCTGAACATGGGATATGACGAGCTCATCTCTCACGACATCTGGTTTGTCGCTCTGGGGTCCTCTGAGCTTGGCAATGCGGGTATGAAGGCCTTCTTGACAGAGCATCGTCGCGACATTCGAGGTGCGTTCCTCGTGAACCTTGAGTGTGTCGGCGCGGGCGAGCTCTCGCTTCTTACGCGGGAGGGTGCCGAGTTCCCTCGCCGCATTGATCGCCGAATTGCTCGACTGCTTACAAAGACCTCTTCGGACCTGCACATTGATCTTGGCTCCACCCCATATGATTGGATTGACACTGACGCTACATTGGCAATGAGGTCTTCAGTGCGTTCTGCCACCATCATGGGTCTGGGGGACGACGGACTGCCTGCGCTTTCGCACAAGTCCAATGACGTCTGGGAAAACGTTGATGCTGAACAGATTGAGCGCGTTGCTCAGCTTGTGACAGAGATCATTCGCCGGTCTTAGCGAGAATCAAAGAGCTTTGTGCGGGAGCGACCAGGAAATGGCGCTCCCGCATGGCTCGGCCTTATTTACCTCCAGTTGGACCTTCGACTCTTCTTTTTGTTGCTCATGTGGCTTATGATTCCTGCCCCAGAAATGACGGTTAGCGAAGCCAAACCAACGAGCAGGGCGGACGTCGAGTCATCTCCCATATTGGGTAGCGGTGTTGGTCCCGCGGTGACGGATGTCTTTGGTGTTTTTTCGTCATAAACGCTCACGGTTTGGGATGGGTCGGAGAGGTCACAGTGCGCCGCGACGGTTTTCCCATCTCTCTCCAACGTCTCAAACACCACAATTGTTCGCCCTGCTAGCTCAGAGGCGTCTAGATCAAACTCAACGCTCGCTTCTCCATCAGCGTCTTCAGGAACAATAGCCTGTTCTGCTGACCGCAACGTGCCACCATCAGACCCGTCCTCGTTTACCAGATGCAGCTCTCCTTTGAGCGTGTACTCCTTGCCGGGGCAGAGGTTCTCGTATCTTACGGTGTCAACGACAACTTGGTCTTTGCTAGCCACGATTTCATGGTCGCCATCCGATTTGTCGCTGGCGGAAGTCTCAATCTTTGGGAAAGTCACAGTCTGGTTAGTATCGCTTATGTCAAAGTGCGTTGCATAGGTCGTGCTGCCCTTGCCAATGCTCTCAAATGCCACGACCTTCTGATTCGCAAGATTGTCCGGCGCCGCGAACGTGAACACCACCTGCACAGATCCATCGGAAGCGGTAGGCGTGAAGTCTGCATATGCGGTGACCTCGTCTCCGTTCTTGTCGTAAAGGATGCCCGCGTCGCTTCCGTCCTCGGCAACTAGATGGAGCGTTCCCGTTGCCGTATAGGCTTTTCCAACCTCAAGACCGTGATAGGTGATGGTGTCAGTTAGGACAATCTGGTCTGCAGCTGCGTAGGACTCATGGTCAACGTCTCCGGCAAGCGTCGTCGAAAGGGAGGGCACCGTGACAGTTTGCCCCTTGTCGTCCAGGTCGGCGTGAGACGTGACTTTCTTCTCTTCCTGATAGAGCGTCTCAAATGACACAACCGACGATCCCTTGAGCTGCGAGGCATCAAATATGAACGTAATTGTCTCAGAGCCTTCCGTGCTGCTGGGTGAGAACTCTTGCTCTGCGGTTGCTATCACGCCTTCGTCATTGCCGTCTGCATCAACAAGATGTAGCTCGCCCTTAAGCGTGTACGAGCTTCCGGCGGTAAGGTCCTTGTAGTGGACCTTGTCAATGAGAACGGCGCCTTCAGTTGCTGGAACAACTTTGTCTCCCTCGGCATTTGTGAGCGTGGTTGCAATCTCTGGCACAGGCGTCAAGTCATCGCTAATGGTGCCAAGATCGACAGTCGCCTCATTCTTCGAAACAGTCGCATTTAACGTAACGAGGTCATAGGCAGCATTCGCCTCGCTGCGGAGCTCTTCGATTTTGTAGGTGCCATAGGTGAGTGCTCCTTCGTTGTCGTCAACCGACCCCTTCGCTTCAGTGGTGCCGAAGAACCAGACGCCAGCCTTGCTGTCCAGCATCGAGTCATCGATCTTGCCCGTGCTTGCGTTGTAAGCCTTGTCATTCTCGTTCGTCTTGTTGGAATGTGGCGAGGACGCTGAGCTTGTATCAAGAACGCCATCCTCGTTCGTTACTACTACGTGGCTCTCGCCAGTATCCATGTTTGTTACGAGGAAAGGTACATTCGCCATGCCTTTTTCCGTGTCGGTCGCTACCTTCACGCCCTTGAGGTCAGTCCGGATGACTTTTTCGGGAAGGGCGCTTTTCTGCAGGTCAACGAACTTGCTGCTCTTGGTAATCGAGAAGCGGACTTTCCAAGCGGAGTTGAGCTGATAGCCCTGCGATGGCCGGGTTTCGTGTGCCTCATAGGTGCCAAAGGGGAGGGCATCCTGAGCAGTTTGGCAGGTACCGTTTTTGTCTGTCGTAAGGGTTATAACGTCCTCGCCGTCCTCATAGCGCTTCCCGTCCACAACAACGGCATGACCAGAGACGTTTCTGATGGCAATAGTTGCCCCTTCAAGAGTTGCCTTTCCGGTTGGCGTTGTGCTTTGCGTCTGGGCATCGATCTTGTATAGCTTGACCCCGCCACGAACGGGCTGGTCACTTACCGTTAGATTCTCGTTGCCTGAGACAACCGCATTGCCGTCTTTGTCTGTGGAAACAACAACCACATGGGAAGACGTGTCTGATAGCAAGTAGCCATCAGGAGCCTTTGACTCTTGGATTACGTACGTGCCTAGAGGCATTACGACGTCCCCAGCGGCATTGGTGAAAAGCGCGTCTCCGGAAACAAGGGCGTCTTGGCTCACGCGAAGGATGCCGTCTTTGTCGGTTTTCAGCGTCCATGATCTTGTGGGGGTGCCCTCCGCGTTGCCCTTGGTGTTTTCATAGTACGAGACAGAAAATTCGGCGTTTCCAAGCGGAGCATTGCTCGTGGAATCGACTTTCTTGAGCAATGCAGTAGCCGTGGCATAGATTGCGCCATCCTCTACTGTGAGCTTTGCAGTCTGTGCCGGCTCAACCGTTATCTTATGGACGCTCTTGTCCAGCTTATAGCCCTTCGGTGCAGTGAGCTCCTTTATCCAATACGTACCAGGAATCATGCTTCCTGCGGAAGCTATGCCTTCTTCGTCTGTCGTCAACGTTGCTACCTGTGTTGAGCAGCTCTCGTCGGAGTAGAGACCAAAGGTTGCTCCGGCTAGCGAATAGTTGCTGTTATCAGCGGTTACGTTTGGATCCAAGGATTTCTTTTCAATCTCGGGCTTTCCGAAGACAGCACCGCATAGCACTATCCGCTGTGCCGAAGGGGTACTCGGCGTATAGACCCAAAACTCACCAAGGCTCTCTCCACCAGACTGGGCATACTCCTTTGCCTCTGCGGAGAGCGCAAGTCCGACTTCGTATTCGGCCTTTTGCTCGTCGTTTGTCGTGTTCATGGTGAAACCATGCTCGTAATCCCAGATGGCAATTTGCGTGATCATGCGCGCATCGCCACTTGAGTAGTCGGTTCCCTCAATCGTGGTTGTCACGGGATAGCCGTGCGCAAGTATGTAGGAGATGCCAGGATTTGCCGTCTCGGTAGCGGTGTACTCGATTTTTCCATAGCCTGGTCCGCCCAACGTGTTGTCCAGGCAATAGGCGATGCCCGTCTTGTGCGGGTCGCCGACACGCTGGTAAAGACCCATGCTCTCGGCAAACTCCTGAAAGACTCCAGCATCTGCTTCGTCTGCAGTCTCTGGACGATAAGACTCAGGCGTGCATGCGTTGTAGAAGTATGCCACATCCCCCGTTTCCGCAGATGCCGGGGCCGTGCCTCCCGCAATAAGCAGAAAACCGAGCGTCGAAATCACCGCTACGACAATCACGGGTAGTCTGTGTGACATTGACATTCTCCCTGCGTGACCTGGTCCGACGTTTGGACCGCCGCGCAGGGGGTCTCCTCCCAGAAGCCGTGCGCGCGGTACGCGCCGGCTCTCCTCTCTGGATCTTTTTGAAATAGCCTTCAGTTGTTTGTTGTTCGGTGACACTCTCATGAGCCCTCCTAGCCTCGTTGTGGGACACGAAGCTTAGCGAGGGCCCCTTTCGGCATTCTTGCCGCTGGCTATCGGCTATCTATCGCGTTTCTTACGGGCTCTGAGCTGGGTTTTCAACACCCTGCAGGAAGCAAGGGACGTTTTGCGTGTGATGGTTAGCGGTCGTTCAAATGAGGAGACAAAAAACGGTCATGCTCTGTGATAAAATCTCCACGCATGCGGGCATCGCCAAGTGGTAAGGCAATGGCTTCCCAAGCCATCATCCGCGGGTTCGAATCCCGTTGCCCGCTCCAGGGAGACTCTGGCCCCCAAACGGGGGCCTTTTTTGTGGGTAAAAGTACAACGAGACATAGCGAACGGGCCTATGAGAGGGGAGCAACCGTGGGCATCATTCCCATGACCGACGAGGAATGCAGGCTGGCAACCAATGCTCTGTCAGAGAAGATCGACAACTACGCAAACCTTATTGTGAAGAAGGGCGTCGCGCTGCATAAGGGCCAAGAGCTGGTGCTTTCCATTCCCGTTGAGCGTGCGGACTTTGCCCGTCGCATCGTTTCTGCGGCCTATGCTGCGGGGGCGTCTCACGTGACGGTCCGCTGGCGTGACGACGAAGTCTCGCGCATGACGTACGAGAACGTTGACACCGACTGGTTCAAGACCGTACCAAGCTGGGAGCGCGAGCAGCTGAACTCCTTGGCAAAGGCCGGGGCCGCCTTCTTGTTCATTGAGGGTGCAGATCCTTCGTCGCTCAAGGGAATTGACCCCATGAAGCCTGCTTTGGCTGCGCGTGCGCATAACGAGCAGTGCATTGACTACCGAAACGGCATGGACTTTGGCTACAACGCGTGGTGCATCGCAGGTGCGCCCGTTGAGGCGTGGGCCAAGGAGGTCTTCCCTGAGCTTTCTCCCGCCGAGGCCGTCTATCGCCTTTGGGTTGCCATCCTCGAAACCTCTCGCGCAGACGGGGAGGACCCTGAGAGCGCTTGGGAAACCCACAACGCCTCGTTTGAGCACGCAAAGCGCTCGCTCAACCGCAAGCACTATGATGCTCTGCGCTACCGTTCTTCCAACGGAACGGACCTTACGGTGGGGCTTACCGCGGGTCATATTTGGGAAGGCGGCGCAGGTCGAACCCAGGATGGCACGGTCTTTTTCCCCAACATTCCTACCGAGGAGGTCTTCACCTCTCCCGATCGCATGAGGGTGGACGGCATTGTTCACTCCGTTATGCCTCTCGTTCACAATGGGCAGGTTGTGCGAGACTTTTGGCTGCGCTTTGAGCATGGTGCGGTTGTGGACTATGATGCCGAGCTCGGTCGTGACGTGCTCAAGCACATTCTTGAGACGGATGAGAATTCCGTGCGCTTGGGCGAGGTCGCGCTCGTCTCCAAGAACACGCCCATTCGCCAAAGTGGCGTGCTTTTCTATGACACGCTCTACGACGAAAACGCTAGCTGCCATCTCGCGCTTGGCATGGGCTTCCCAGAATGCGTTCGTGGTGGCCTTGAGATGGACAAGGACCAGCTTGTGGCCGCAGGGGTTAACCAAAGCGCGATACATGTTGACTTTATGGTGGGTTCTGACGACCTCAACATTTGGGGCGTCTCCGCTGATGGAACGGAAACTCCCGTCTTCATTAACGGTCAGTGGCCTTGGGAGTAGGGGGCTGGGCTTCTGCGTGGTAGAATTGCTCTGCTCAGATTGAATGCGCGCTCTTAGCTCAGTTGGTAGAGCAGGGGACTTTTAATCCCAAGGTCGAGGGTTCGACCCCCTCAGGGCGCACCA
>NZ_JBMNUX010000013.1:0-74742 GCF_050946515.1 Tractidigestivibacter sp. | reverse complement strand
CTTCCTCTCGGCGTCCAAGATTTTCTCGGCGCGCTCGATCCCCTCGTCACGCGCCTCGCCCTCAGAGAGGACATCGGTCGTGCTTGTGTGCTTTTCGGTATCTGTCATAGCAATCCTCCCCTACGCGCGCATCTTCGGGTCGAGCGCGTCACGAAGCGCGTCTCCCAGCAGGTTGAATGCCATAACCGTGATGATGATTGCAACGCCTGGGACGATGCTGTAGTAGGTGTTGGACTGGATGTAGGGCTGCGCTGCAGAAATCATCTGACCCCAAGAGGCAGTCGGCGGCTGAACGCCAAGGCCCAAGAACGAAAGCGAGGCCTCGGAAAGAATGGCGTTCGGGATTCCCAGAGTCGAGACAACGATCAGGGTCGAGACGCAGTTGGGAAGCAGGTGACGCATGATGACGCGCCAGTTAGAGCCACCGGACAGGATGCACGACTGGATGTACTCGGAGTTCTTCAGACGCATGACGTCGCCTCGGACAAGGCGCGCCGTCGACGTCCACATGAGAAGTCCAAGCGCAACGTAAAGGTTCACAAGGCCAGGCCCCAGCACGAACATAACAACGATTGCGAAGAGCAGGAACGGGAAGCTCGAGAAGACCTGGATGATGAACGAGATGACCGCGTCGACCTTCCCGCCGAAGTATCCAGCCAGAACTCCCAGCAAAAAGCCGATGACAAGTGCGATGAGCTGGGACACGACGCCAACGGACAACGAGATGCGGCAGCCATAGATGACGCGCGAGAGGATGTCGCGCCCATACTCGTCAGTGCCGAAGATGTG
Organism: Tractidigestivibacter sp.; assembly: GCF_050946515.1. Classification (GTDB taxonomy): domain Bacteria; phylum Actinomycetota; class Coriobacteriia; order Coriobacteriales; family Atopobiaceae; genus Tractidigestivibacter. Next base: position 73,953 of record NZ_JBMNUX010000013.1, on the reverse strand, counting down.
CTCGGAGCTGGGGAACGCCAGCATGTTGGAAAGCTCCTGCGCGTCAGGGTCATAGGGCGCCAGAACCGGCGCGAAGATGGCAATGAACACGAGGATGCCGACGATGACCAAGCAGGTCATGCCAAGCTTGTTCTTCCTGAAAATCTGCCACGAGACGGCCCAGTAGCTTTCAGCACGCTTCTTGCCGGTCTTTGCCTGCTCGTCCATCTGAGCTTGGGAAGCGTCCTTAGCGACGCGCTCGGCTTCCTGGACCTTCTTGTCCTTCTTGTCGCTAGAAAAGATTGCCATTACTCGGACACCTCCCCACCGAGACGAATGCGCGGGTCAACGACGGCGTAGAGGATGTCGACGATCAGGTAGACGACCACGCAGATGAGTGCGATGTACATGACGCCGCCCTCAATAAGCGGCAGGTCGCGGGCATTGATGGCATCGAGCAGCATCTTGCCCATGCCGGGCATGGCAAAGACGGACTCGATCAGGATGGAGCCCGTGAAGATGTCGCCCAGCTGGGTGCCGGCGATGGTGATGATTGGAATCAGGGCGTTCCGAAGTCCGTGCACGAGCACGATCGAGGATTTCTTGATGCCCTTTGCGCGCGCCGTGCGCATGTAATCCTGGTTGAGCACGTCGAGCATCGACGTGCGCGTAACACGGGCGATTGAGGCGGCATAGCGCGTGCCCAATGCGATGACGGGAAGCACGAAGGCCGAGGCCGTCTTGATGCCCGAGAGCGGGAACCACTTGAGGTTCAGCGCGAAGACGATCTGGAGGATGATTGCCACCCAGAACGCAGGGGCGGAAATGCCAAAGACGGAGATGGCCATGAGCAGACGGTCAACCCAGGTGCCGTGCTTGACGGCCGAGACAATGCCGATGATAAGACCAAGGGCGAGAGCAAAGAGATAGGCGAACCCTGCCAAGCGCGCCGTAACCGAGAACGCGTTGCCCATCAGCGTAGCGACAGGCTTGTTCTGCGTGTACGAAGTGCCAAAGTCGCCATGCAGCAGGTTCCCCAGCCACGTGAAATACTGCTCGAGCACCGGACGGTCAAGGCCCATGTTGTGGCGCACCGTCTCGATGGTCTGCTCATCGGCCATGTCTCCCACCATGATGCGCACAGGGTCGCCTGGCACGATGTTCAGGATGAAGAAGGTGATAGCAGAGATGCAGAAGATGACGCCAATGGCCTGCAAGATTCTCTTTATGAGATAGTTCCTCATCCACCTCTCCTCTCTTGTCTCTCGTAGGTTCAGATGCCCTCCGCCTACAGGTTCTCGTTCACTGGCCGGGGGCGCCGCTTTAAATAGGCGACGCCCCCAGTTGCCCAGTTCCCACGCCTAGGCGAGAAGTCAACGCCCGAAAAACTGGCGTTTACTCGCCGGTGTAGTCTTCCTTCGTGGTGTCGATGTCGACATCAAACATGTGATAAATCAGGTTGCCGACCTTGGCATTCTCCACGTAGTCCTTGGCAACCAGCTGGTTCTTCGGCCAGTACAGGGGCAGCGTCGCATAGTCAGTGCGGGTAAGCAGGTTGTCTGCCTCCTTGTAGAGCTCTGCGCGCTTGTCCTCGTCCTGCTCGATACGGGCCTCGGAGACGAGCTCGTCGAACTCCGCGCTGTTGTAGAACGAGGACTTGCCCTTTGCGTTCTCGCTGTAGAAGTACGTGTACATGTGGTTGTCCGCGTCGGCGTAGAGCGGGAACCAGCCAAGCGCGGTGATCTCGAGGTTGCCCTCGACCCAGTCGGAGGACCAGACGCCGCTGTCCTCGACCTCGACGTTCAGCGTGACGCCGATCTTGCTCCAATAGTCCTGGATGGCAACGAGCTGCTTCTGGTTGATGCCGGAGCGGACCTTCGCGGAGAGGGTAAGGTTGGAGACGCCGGCCTCCTCAAGCAGCGACATTGCCTTGTCGGGGTCATACTCGAAGGCGGGAGCGGTCTCGTCGTAGCCAGGGGTCTGGGGCGCAAGCCAGCCAGAGGCGACGGTGCCGGCGCCACCAGCGATGGAGTTGAGCAGCTCCTCGCGGTTGATGGCAAGGGACAGCGCCTGGCGCACGCGGACGTCCTGCAGGTTCTCGGACTGAAGGTTCAGGTTCACAAACTGGACACCCAGGGTCTGGTACTGGTTGATGAGGTCCTTGACGTCGGCGTCGGCCTGGTACTGCTGAAGCAGCGAGGCGTCGAGGTCGCAGTAGTCGATGTCGCCGTTCTTGAACGCCATCATCTTCGTGTTGTTGTCATCGTAGTAGATGAAGTGTATCTCGTCCAGAGCGGGCTCGCCGCCGTGGTAGTCGGAGAACTTCTCAAGAACGACCTCGGTGGAGTCGTCGTTGGAGACCATCTTGTACTTGCCGGTGCCGACGCAGTTGGTGCCGGAACCCCAAGAGTCGCCCGCCGCCTCGCAGGCAGACTGCGGGAAGATCTGGGCATAGGAGATGCCCAGGTTCTTGACGAAGGTGACCATCGGGTCGGTGAGGACGAAGGTGAAGTGCGTGTCGTCCTCGACAGTCAGGCCCTCGAGCTCGGTGGCCTCGCCGGCGAGCATCTCAGAGGCGCCCACGATCTTGTCGTACATGTAGGTGGACTTCGCTCCGGTGGAAGGCGTGAACATGCGCTCGAAGGTGTACTTCACGTCGTTCGCGGTCAGGGTGGAGCCATCGTGGCACTTGATGCCCTCCTTCAAGGTGCAGTGCAGCGTGACGCCGTCGTCCTCAAACGTAGGAACCTCGGTCAGAAGGTCAGGGACGAGCTCGAGGTCCTCGGTCCAGCGCAGCGGTGCGTCAAAGATGGACTCAGAGATGCAGCTGGAGAGCGAGTTTGTAGACTTCTGCATGTCGAGACCCTGCTTTGCGTTGGACAGGCCAAAGCGCAGAATCTTCTTCGTCTCACCACTGTCAGAGCTGGTAGACGAACTAGTGTCGCTACCACAAGCCGTAAGAAGAGACGCGGCGCCGGCACCAAAGATGGCTGCCGACGTGGTGATGAAACCGCGGCGATTCATGAAATATGTCATCTAGCATTCCTCCCAAGATTCATCTTCTGCACTTTGGCAGAAAGATTGAATGACACTGTATGAAGCATCCGACATTCCAGCTGAATATTCATCGGCGGGGAGGTTATAGAAACGCCGAGGTAACAATATGTAATGAGATGTTGAACTACTTTTCCTCACGAAATATTGATGAAAGGGGATTCGTTATTTTTTGCATGCATCAACGAAGCTATCCCATAGCATACGGTCCGTATGCACAACTCTCCACTCGTGCTCGGGATGCCACTGCACGCCAAGGCAAAACTTGCAAGCAGGAAGCTCGATTGCCTCAATAACCCCGTCAGTAGAGCGAGCAGACACCATAAGGCCGTCCCCCACCTTATCAATAATGCAATGATGGGCAGAGTTGACCTGGAGCTCGTTTGCGCCGTCGACGCAGCGGGAGAGCAACGACCCCTCTACAACGCGCACGGGGTGCACCGGGCGAGCAAGCCCGCCTTCGTGGTTCCACGTGACCACGCCTTCTGGGCTCTGGCGCGAGAAGACGTCCATGTTGAGCGTGCCACCTCGAACGACATTGAGCATCTGCTCCGACTTGCAGATAGCCAGCAGGGGCTTGTCACGCTCGATTGCGCCGCGGATGACGGGCATCTCAAACTCGTCACGCTTGGGGCAGGTGAGCTTGGGGTCATAGTTCTCGTCCCCGCCAAAAAGGCGCGGCTGCACATCGGGACCACCGGGCATGGCGATTCCGTCGACAAGGTCGAGGTAGCTGTCAACGAGGTCCTGCAGGCCCTCGCCGCCCATGATCGGAATGATTACCGGGATCCCTCCAGCCGCCTCCACAGCGCAGACGAAGTCGTCGTCGCAGACGTCGCAATCAAACTCGCCCTCTCCGATGAAGGGCGACTTGACGCTGTTCCAACGAGCGGTAATGCCAATGAGCGGCTTTTTCGTGCTATGAGAGAAGCTCACGGAAACCCTTCCTTGCCCTTGCCCAAATCTCGCCAAAATGCGAGCCAACTTTGATATTCCCTGTGACACGCTAGCGCAAAAAAGAGGAGGCTGCCAAAGGCGGCCTCCTCTCGACATGCTTTGGAAACGTGAGCGCTCGCGCTACTCGGCGTCCTTGGCGTCAGCCGCCTTGTCGCTCTCGGGCAGAGGCTTGACCTCAACCTCGGTGCCCAGCGTCTCGGCAGCAGCCTTCATGGACAGGGAGATGCGGCGGCGGTCGAGGTCGATCTCCATGACCTTCACCTGCACGGTGTCACCCACGGAGCAGACCTGCGAAGGAGCGTCGACGTGCTGCTTGGCCATCTCGGAGATGTGGACCAGGCCCTCGACGCCCTCTCCGAGGTCGACGAATGCGCCAAAGGTGACGAGCTTGGTGACCTTGCCCTCGACGATGGCCCCAACGGGGTACTTCTTGACGAGGGTGCGCCAAGGATCCTCGGTGGTCTGCTTCAGGCCGAGCGAGATGCGCTCGCGGTTGAGGTCGACGTCGAGCACCTGGACCTCGACCTCCTGGCCGACCTTGACGACCTCGGAAGGATGGTTGACGTGGTTCCAAGAGAGCTCGGAGATGTGCACCAGACCGTCAATGCCGCCGAGGTCGACGAAGGCGCCGAAGTCGACGATGCTGGAGACGGTGCCCTTGAGGCGCATGCCAGGCTTGAGCTTGGAGAGGATCTCCTGGCGCTCGGCCTTGCGGGCCTCCTCGAGCACGACGCGGCGAGAAAGAACGACGTTGTTGCGGTTGCGGTCCATCTCGATGACGCGAGCCTCGATGCGGGTGCCCAGATAAGCGTTGAGGTCCTTCACGCGGCGAAGGTCAACAAGGGAGGCGGGCAGGAAGCCGCGAAGACCGATGTCGAGGATAAGACCGCCCTTGACGACCTCGATGACCTCGCCCTCGACAGTCTCGCCAGAGTTGAACTTCTCCTCGACACGGTTCCAAGCACGCTCGTACTCGGCACGCTTCTTGGAGAGAACCAGACGGCCTTCCTTGTCCTCCTTCTGAAGGACGAGAGCCTCAATCTGGTCGCCAAGGGAGACGACCTCAGACGGGTCGACGTCCTTGCGAATAGAAAGCTCGCGGGCAGGAATGACGCCCTCGGACTTGTAGCCAATGTCAAGCAGGACCTCGTCATGCTCAATCTTTACGACGGTGCCGGTGACCAGGTCGCCCTCATCGAAATCAGTGACAGTGCCGTCGATGAGGTTGTTCATCTCCTCGTCGGAAATGTCATCCAGCGCGAAGACGGACGAGTTCTGAATCTCACTCAAAGGTGGACCCCTCTCGAAACGGGGCCCCGGTCGTCATGGTCGCTGCTCTGTAGTGCCAAGGGCACCAACGTGCAAACACATGCTCTCGGGGGCCGACAGATACGATGCATGGCTTCTGCGCATGCGGTAGTAAGATTAGCCCGTTAGTAGGGGAAATTTCAAGCGTCATATGTTGATTTTTAGAAATCCAGCCAAGTTGTTGGGAAATTGCACGCTTCCCGTGCGTGTAGCAGGGCGTCAGCTTCCAGATTGCCGCCACGAGCATGCTCCGGTGAAGTTATTCAACTATCTTGGGGGTATAAAAGTGTCGGAGCAGCGCACGCGAGGATTCTGAGGGAGGAGAAGGGCACATGATCAAGGCAGTGCTATTTGACCTTGACGACACCCTTCTTGACGTCAATTTCACGCCCTTCATGGTGCGTTATATCGCGGGCTTCTCGAGCCTGATTGCAAAGGCGGCTCGCATGCCAACCGTAAGCCTGGGAATCCCTATCTCTCTGTCATACCTTGCCATGGAAAACGAAAAGCGCGCGGACGACCTTACGAACCATGAGCTTTTCGTTCAGGTTATGAAGAAGAAGACCGGCATTCCTCTTGATGACCCCGCGTTCATAGACCTTCTTGAGTATTACGACAGCCAGATACTGCCCGACCTCAATGGGAGGATTGTCGACGCTCACCAGCAGCGCGGGACAAAGCTTGCCGTCGAGACCGTCCACAACATGGGCCTTACCTGCGCTCTCGCCACCAACCCCGCGTTCTCGCTCTCTTGCGTAAAGACGCGCATCGGGTGGGCGGGGCTGTCCCCAAGCGACTTTGTGCTGATATCGCATTGGGACAACTCACACAGGCTCAAGCCAAGCGCACGCTTCTACCAGGAGTTCGTCAACAAGCTTGGGTACACATGCGACGAGTGCCTTATGGTGGGAAATGACGCCTCACGTGACTTCCCTCGCCCAGACTGTGGCTTGAGAACCGCCTATGTCGGCCGCGCAAATCCCAAGCGCGCCGTCTGGCGTGGCTCGATGTATCGCTTTGCAGACGAGCTGCCGCAGATCATCGACCGGCTCAGCCGTGTTGACATCCAAAAGAAGTAGCTCGCCAAACAGCCCTGTTGCTCTCTCACTCTCTTATATAGAGGCAGAAGACAGCCTGCCCCCGCGGTCAGCGACCGCAGGGGCAGGCTCCGTGCATCATATTTGGAAGCTTATTGCGCGCGTCAGCGTTGAATGGCAATGGGCACGGCTATACCAAGCGATACCCAGCCTCCGAGACAGCCCGACGATACGCGTCGGCGTCGATGGGCTTCTTGGAGAGCACGCGCGCCCGGCCTTGCTCTAGGCTCACCGTTGCCCACGTGCCATCGACCGAGTCAAGCGCACGGGTGACGTTGTCCACGCAATTCTCGCAGCTCATGCCCTTGACCGAGAAGTCCGCAGCGTAGGGATAGTGGCTCTTGTCGGTGTCGGCGATCTTGACGTTCTTGAACTTCTTTGCTCCCTGCCTCTTGGCACCGCTGCAGCAGTCGCGCGTTCCCGTCGCCGTTCCAACAAAGCGACGGATTGCCACGACCAGCACGGCGACTACTGCGGCAAGGATGATTGCGTCTACCGTTCCCATATCACGTCCTCTCTGCCCCGCGCAAGCGAATGCGGGGGCGCTCTAGTTAACTGCATCTAACTATAGCGCAAGAGAGAAGAAAGTTTTAGTAGACTAACAATTGCCGCAAATACGTCCGCGACCATTCTCCCGCCGCACTTTTCGGCTATGCCCGCCGTGGCGCCAGGCCCCACCACGTCCTAGTCTGCGAACGTAAATCCCTCGTCCTCAACAAGATCGTCGCCGTCTGCCGCTGTCGTGGCAAGCTCGTCGCAGCGTTCGTTGAGGTCGTGGCCGGCATGGCCCTTCACCCATATATAGGTGACATCGTGTGGGGCCATGGCCGAAAGCAGTCGATTCCACAGGTCGACGTTTTTTACGGGCTGATTTGAGGCCGTCTTCCATCCGTTACTAATCCAGCCGTCAATCCAGTTGTTGTTGAACGCGTCCACGACGTAGCGCGAGTCTGTATGGAGCTCCACGCGACAAGGGCGATTGAGCGCCTCGAGCGCCGCAATCGCGCCCATTAGCTCCATGCGATTGTTAGTCGTGCATCGATATCCCTGCGAGAGCTCGTACCGATGCTCCTTTCCCGATGGATCAACATAGATAAGGACTGCGCCGTATCCCCCATTGCCGGGATTCCCGCGAGACGCGCCGTCACTATAGCAAACCACGTTCATCTTCTCGTCTTTCATAACTCCTCCTACTTAGCGTCGGCCCAGGTGTACCCATAGGAAACCTCGGCAATCAACGGTACTCGAAGCTTAACCACTCCCTCCATAGTCTGCTTGACAAGCTCCGAGGCTTCCTCTATTTCGCCTTCAGGCACCTCGAGGTCAAGCTCGTCGTGAATCTGCAGAACAAGCCGGCTCTTGAGGTTTTTCTCGGCAAGCTCGCGCTCAACGCGAACCATGGCAATCTTGATGATGTCGGCAGCGCTCCCCTGCATTGGGTGGTTCATGGCAGTGCGCTCGGCAAACGAGCGAAGCTGGAAATTCTTGCTCGAAATATCTGCGGTATAGCGACGGCGGCCGTACATGGTCTCGACGTAGCCGTTCTTGTGGGCAAACTCGACGAGGCCCTTGAGGAAGCGCTCCACGTCCGGATAGGCCTCAAAGTAGCGGTCGATCATCTGCTGGGCCTCGGAGCGAGGGATCTTGAGCGAGGTTGCCAGCCCATAGGCCTGCTGGCCGTAGACGATGCCAAAGTTGACGGCCTTGGCGCGGCTGCGCATCTGAGGCGTGACCTCCTCAATAGGCACGTCAAAGACGCGCGCGGCCGTGGCGGCATGGAAGTCGCGGCCCTCGCAGAAGGCGGCAATCAGATGCTCGTCGCCAGAGAGGTGGGCAAGCAGGCGCAGCTCAATCTGCGAATAGTCGCAAGCAAGGAATACGGTTCCCTCGGGGGCCGTGAACGCCTTGCGCACGCGATGCCCCAGCTCAGAGCGCGTAGGGATGTTCTGCAAGTTGGGGTCAGAGCTTGAGAGGCGACCCGTCGCCGCGACCGTTTGGTTAAACGTCGTATGGATGCGACCGTCACCTCTGATGAGCTGTGGCAGCGCGTCAAGATACGTGCTCTTTATCTTTGCGCGCTCGCGATACTCAAGGACCTCGGCCACGCGCCCGTCCTTGTCGGCAAGATCGCTCAGCGTCTTTGCATTGGTTGAGTAATATCCGCGCTTGGTCCTCTTGAGCCCGGTCGTCGGGAGCTTCCACACATCAAAAAGCACGTGCGAGAGCTGCATCGGCGAGTCGATGTTGAAGTCCTCCCCCGCCTGCTCGTGAATGTGGGCGACCATCTGGTCGATCTCTGCGCCTAACTCGTCAGACTGCGCGCGGAGGATTGCGCGGTCGGCATGCAGGCCGCGGCGCTCCATCACGAGAAGAACAGGCAGAAGCGGCATCTCGAGCTTCGAGAAGAGCTCGACGGTCTTCTCGCCGGTCTTGGCCATTCGCTCTTGGAGCGCCGGCACCAGAAGCCTTGAGGCAAGCGCGTCGATGGCCGCCTGCGGAACGTCCCCTGTCGCCTCTGGGAGCGGCGAGGGCAGCAAGTCCTTCGCAAGCGCAGCGGGAGAGAAGTCGTTTCTGTCAGAATCAAGGAGGTAGTCGGCTACGCCCACGTCAAAAATACGGTCTGGACCAACTTTGGCGGGGGATATCTCAGCCGGCTCTGAGGAGTCATACGGGATGAGCTCGTGGAGCAGCGCCTTCACGTCGCCCGCCGCAACGCGGCCCTTCTTGAACAACAGCGCGAGAGCCTCATGGGAACGGTCTCCATCGATGTGAGCCATGTACTTCTCGCAGCTCACCCAAAGCCCCGCCTTGGGCTCATCCTCAAAGTCAAGCGAAAGCTGCTCGCCATGGCCCGGCTCGTCAAGCGCGACGCCCACCCATTCGCCAGAGGCAACGGCACTCTCGAGCTGCGAATACGCCTTCTCGCCGGAAAGCACGTCGCCCAGCGAGACGTCGACGGAGGCGGGCGCTGGCTCATCGGCTGGCATCGGGGCATCAGAGAGCTTCAGGATGCGCTTGGTCATTCCCGTAAAGCCCAGATCGGAGAAGGCCTTCTTGACCTCCGCCGGGTCAAAGGTGGGAAACTTTGCGTCGGCAAGGTCGATGTCGATGGGCGCGTCAGTGCGAATGGTGGCCACCTTGCGCGAGAGAAGCGCGTCGTCAATATGCGCGCGGAGGTTCTCGCCCATCTTGCCCTTGACCTCGTCTGCGTGTGCGATCACGTTGTCGAGGCTGCCGTACTGGACGATCAGCGCCGCCGCCTTCTTGGGGCCGATGCCAGGGACGCCGGGGATGTTATCAGAGCTGTCGCCCTTAAGGCCGTAGAAGTCGGGCACGAGGTCGGGCGTGACGCCGTGGTAGAGGTCGTCGACGCTCTCGGGGGTCATGATCGAGACCTCCGAGACGCCCTTTTTGGTGGAGACGATCTTCACGTGGTCTGTCGCCAGCTGGTACATGTCGCGGTCTCCCGTAAAGAGCAGCATCTCGTAGCCCTCTGACTCGCCGCGGCGTGCGAGCGTTCCCAGGATGTCGTCGCCCTCCCAGCCCTCGAGCTCGCAGACCGGCACGTCAAGCGTGCGCAGCAGGTCTTTGACCATTGGGAACTGCTCGTGAAGGGCGTCGTCCATGGGCGGCCGCTGGGCCTTGTACTGAGGCAGCATGTCGATGCGCACCTGAGGCTTGCCCTTGTCGAAGGCGCAGATGATGCCATTGGGATGGAAGGTCTCCACCATCTTGATGAACATGTTGAAGAAGCCAAAGAGGGCGTTGGTGGAGCGACCATCGGGCGCCGTCATTGGCTGCATGATGGCATGGTAGGCACGATGCATAAGCGAATTGCCGTCAATCACGGCAATGGTTCGGCGGTCCTGCTGGTTTGTCTCAGGCATGAAGCTGTCCTCTCTATCATTGTCCTCCCCTATTGTAACGGGCGCCCCAGACAGGAAACGCGCGAGGGCGCATAAGGGCTCTTCTCGCCACGCGAAATGCGCCGAATAGTTCAAACTTCTGCAATGTGTGGGGTTCGCGCAAGACACCGCGTGGCAATGTTGGCGAAATAAAGGGCACGTAAAGTAATGCCCGTAAGCCTTCGAACCAACACAGGAGAAGGGGTGCAAATGAGTACTGACAAGGTCACACAGGAGTACGGCAGCCTGCTGTTCACCGATGCGGACATGCAGGAACGTCTCCCTAAGCCCACCTACAAGAAGCTCATGAGCGTCATCAAGAATGGCGAGCCGCTCGACATCGACATCGCCAACGAGGTCGCTCACGCCATGAAGGACTGGGCGCTCGAGCACGGAGCCACGCACTTTACGCACTGGTTCCAGCCTCTGACCGGCATTACTTCCGAGAAGCACGACAGCTTCATCACGCCCAAGGACGACGGCACCGTTCTTATGGCCTTCTCGGGCAAGGAGCTCGTCCAGGGCGAGCCTGACGCATCGAGCTTCCCGTCCGGCGGCCTGCGCGCCACCTTCGAGGCCCGCGGCTACACGGTTTGGGACCCCATGAGCCCCGCGTTCATCAAGGACGAGGTTCTCTGCATCCCCACCGCCTTCATCTCGTACACCGGCGAAGCACTGGACAAGAAGACCCCGCTTCTGCGCTCCGAGGTCGCCCTCGAGACCCAGGCAAAGCGCGCGCTCGCGCTGTTTGGACAGCATCCCAAGCGCGTCTTCACGACCATCGGCCCCGAGCAGGAGTACTTCCTGATCAAGGAGGAGGACTACGAGCAGCGTCCCGACCTCATCCTCACCGGCCGCACCCTCTTTGGCTGCGAGCCTGCCAAGGGCCAGGAGCTCGAGGAGCACTACTTCGGCGCCATTCGCCCGACCGTCAACGAGTTCATGAAGGAGCTCGACGACGAGCTGTGGAAGCTGGGCATCCCCGCCAAGACCAAGCACAACGAGGTTGCCCCGTGCCAGCATGAGCTTGCCCCAATCTTCGAGAAGGGCTCGCTGGCAGTCGACGACAACCTCCTGACCATGGAGAAGATGAAGATCATCGCCTCTCACCATGGCCTTACCTGCCTGCAGCACGAGAAGCCGTTCGAGTATGTCAACGGCTCCGGCAAGCACAACAACTGGTCAATCTGCGCTGACGACCGCAACCTTCTTGAGCCGGGCGACGACCCCCAGGACAACCTGCAGTTCCTCGTCGTTCTCGCCTGCCTTGTCGCAGCCGTCGACGAGCATGCGGACCTGCTGCGCATGAGCGTTGCCTCCGCGGGCAACGACCACCGTCTGGGCGCAAACGAGGCGCCTCCGGCAATCATCTCCATCTTCCTGGGCGACGCGCTGACCCCAATCGTCGACTCGCTCGTCAAGAAGGAGCAGCCCGAGGCCCACGAGCGCGAGCTCATGGACACCGGCGTGCCTGCGCTGCCCAACGTCCTGCGCGACAACACCGACCGCAACCGCACCTCCCCGTTCGCCTTCACCGGCAACAAGTTCGAGTTCCGTATGTGCGGCAGCCAGCAGAACCTCTCCGACCCCAACACGGTGCTGAACCTCGCCGTGGCCGAGCAGTTCGACCGCTTCGTCAACTACATGGATGGCGTCTCCGACGAGGACTTCGTCCACATCGCGATGCGCTTCGTCCGCCACACCTTCCGCGATCACCATCGCATCCTCTTTGACGGCAACGGCTACTCCGAGGAGTGGGAAGAGGAGGCCAAGAAGCGCGGCCTGCCCAACCTCAAGACCACGCCCGACGCTCTGCCGGCGCTCATCGACCCCAACAACGTCGCCCTGTTTGAGAAGTACAACGTCCTCTCCGAGGCCGAGCTTCGCTCTCGCTACATCGCCAAGGCCGAGCAGTACGCAAAGCTGCTGAACATCGAGGCCAATACGATGATTTACATGACCCGTCACATGTATCTGCCGGCGCTGTTTGACTACTCCGGCGACATCGCGACGAGCGTTGCGACCAAGGCAGAGATCGGCATCGACTCCAAGTCCGAGAAGGCGCTGGTCAAGAAGCTGACCGACGGCATCGACGAGATTACCGCCGACGTCGACGACCTCGAGAAGAAGAACGCCGAGGCCCGCAAGATGGACGACCCGCAGGCGCAGGACAACCAGTACCGCGACGTCGTGATTCCCGCCATGGACAAGCTTCGCGCCGCCGTCGACTCCATGGAGAAGGTCTGCGGTCACGACTACTGGCCCGTCCCGAGCTACAACAAGATGCTCTTCTACGTGTAGAAGCGGCTTGATAGTCCCGTCTTTCTACCAGCAAGATATGTTAGTATAGCCATGCAAGCAGCCACCTGGCACCCCAGTATGGGGAGCTGGGCGGCTGTTTGTGTTATGTAGGAAATGGCTCCTTTTACGTGGAGCGTTTGGCATGGGACAGATGACTCTTTGGCGTGCGGTCATCCTCATGAATATCGCGCCATGGACCTCTCCCCCACAAGTAGGGGTCCCGGCCACAAGGTCGGGACCCCATTCGAACGGAGGCACTCCGTTATGGCCCTATGAGGCACATTGACGGGGCTAGATAGAGCATCAGGCCTCTTCTTCGTCCACCACGATGCTCTCGTCAAAGCCGAGCGCCATCGTGACTAGGCACGAGACCGCAATCGCCACAATGATTGCTATCACGATCGCCACGATCGTATCCTCAAAGATTGGCAGGGCAAGGATGGTGGAGTAGCCCATGATGTAGGCCCTTGCTCCGAGAAGCCCTGCGACAAGGCCGCCCGCGGCGCCACCGACGCACACGCCGATCATGGGGCGCTTCAGCCTCAGCGTGATGCCGTAGATGGAGGGCTCGCTTACGCCAGCGACGATGCAGCCGATGGCAATCGAGAAGGCCTCGTTCTTGAACTCCTTGTTCTTGGCACGCAGCGCGACGCCCAGGCAGGCACCGCCCTCAGCCATGTTGTGCAGCAGGAGAGCAGGACGGAACAGGGAGTCGTAGCCTGGGTCGGTGAGGAGCTGCGTCATGAAGGCCATGAAGACGCCGCCAACGCCCGTCATGATTACGAATGGCATGATACCTGCAAGCAGCGCGACGGCAAGCGGTCCCACAGTACTGTTGAGGAACATCAGGAAGGCAACGATGTAGTTGCCCATGTAGGTGCCAAGCGGCGCGAAGATGGTCATCGTGAGGACGTAGGTGCACACCATCGTCAGCAGGCCAACGAACACCGACTTGAAGATGCCCGGCACGACCTTGTTCCACAGCTTCTCGAAGCGCGCGGCCGCCCATGCCAGAAGCAGCGCCGGAAGCAGCGAGTTAGAGTAGTCCTGCAAAAGGATTGGGATCCCGAACAGGGTCATCTCCTCCTGCGGGTCTGCGTTCACGTACTCAAGGAAGTCGGGCGCAAACATCGCCGCCGCGACGAGCATCGCATAGACCGGCGTGGCGCCAAGCTTCTTTGCCGCACCATATGCCACGATGATCGGCATGAAGTAAAAGGGCGCGTTTGCCATGATCGAGAGCAGGGCATAGGTGTCGGTGCTCTCGAACTCAGGCCATACCAGCTTGATGAGCAGCAGCACGACCTTCAGCATGCCGCCGCCAATGAAGCCTGGGATCATCGGCGCAACGGAACCCGAGATGTAGCCAATGAGCTCTGTGCCCCACCGCTTCCACCGCGGCTGGTCGTCGTCTTTCTTCGTGAGCTCGGGGTCGAGGTTCTCGTCCACCACAGCGGCCTCAGTGAAGCCGAACTGCTTGACGACCTCGTTGTAGGTGTCTATGAGGTTTGCACCAAGAACGACCTGGAGCTGCTCGCCCATATAGACGCAGCCAAGCACGCCCTTGATCTTCTTGATGCCCTCGATGTCCGCCTTCTTCTCGTCGTTCAAAATGAGGCGGAGGCGGGTCATGCAGTGTGTCACCGACTGAACGTTCTCAGGACCGCCCGCCTTCTCGACTATTTCAGCCGCTGCTTTTGCGTAATCCATCTCCTACCGGCTCCTTCCTGTGCCAATGGCGACGGTCGTCAGTTTCCTACGAAGTTCCGCAGATAATGAGCGCTCTGCTTCACAGCGCGCTTTGCCTCGTCGAGAGAGCCCTCGAACGACTTGTCCTCGACCTCGATGACGCCATAGCCGGAATATCCGATATCGCTCAGGGCAGAGACGTACTTGCCCCAGTCAACGTCACCCAGCCCGGGGATCTTTGGGACCATGTACTCGAGCGGATAGGCCATGATGCCGACGTCGGCAAGGCGGTCGGGCAAAAGCTTGAGGTCTTTGAAGTGCACGTGGAAGATCTTGTCCTTGAACTCGTAGAGGGGCTTGATGTAGTCGATCTGCTGCCAGACGAAGTGCGAGGGGTCATAGTTGATGCCCAGGTTGTCGTAGGGCAGCACCTCAAAGACCTTTCGCCAGTTGGCAGGCGAGGTCATGATGTTCTGTCCTCCCGGCCACTCGTCCTTCGTGAAGAGCATGGGGCAGTTCTCGATGGCAATGCGGACGCCCTTGTCCTTTGCGTAGTCCAAGATGGGCGGCCAGACCTCGGCGACAATCTCGAGGTTGTCCTCGACGTTCTTGTCGCTCACGCGGCCAAGGAAGGTAGTGACCATGTTGACGTCGAGCATGGCGGCGGCGTCAATGAGCTAATAGAGGTGCGAGACGTAGGCCGCGCGACGCTCGAGGTCGGGGTCGAGGGTGTTCGGATAGTAGCCAAGCGACGAGATGGCCACCCCCTTCTTGGCGCAGTACGCGCAAATCTCCTTTGCGCGCGCCGCGGTGAGGTTCTCGGCGTCGATGTGGCACACGCCCGCATAGCGACGCTTTGCTCCGCCGGAGGCCGGCCAGCACGCCACCTCAAGGCAGCTAAGTCCGTTCTCTGCCGCAACGTCCACTGTTTGCTCAAACGTCATTCCCTCAAGAATCGACGTGAGGAGTCCGAGCTTCAACATGTCGAGTCCTTTCTCTTTCGATTTCTTGATGTCTTGCTAGGCTTGCGCCACGCGCGCTAGCGCTGCCCAATCACCTGGGCGCGCCCGACCCGCTCCGAGAGCTTCGAACTTCGGATCGCTGCCCTTGTCGTCCGTGATGATGGGGATCTTCTCGATTGCGGCAGCGTTTGCCTCGTCAAAATCCTTGAGCTTGAACCGCAGGCGCGTCATGCAATGCCCGAGTGTTTTGATGTTGCCTGCTCCGCCGACTGCCAAGACAATCTGGTCAGCGATGGTTTTGTCCGCGGCCATGTGACTGCAGCTCCTTCTGGTTCGGCTACTCGGACAGCGCGCAAGCACCAAAAAGGCCCGCAGGCAATTTCCAAATATGGGACGTTCCTGCGGACCAGATGCCTTACTCGAACTTGATCGTCGTGTTCGTCTCAGCCGCCTTGTAAATGGCTTCGAGGATCTGGGTCACGCGGAAGGCCTCTTCCGGCTTCACGCATGGCTCCGTGTCGTTGATGATCGCGTTGATCCACTGGCGAGCCTCGACGACGCCGGGAGCCTCGTTGACGCCCTCGAAGTAGTCGACGAGCGCCTCGCCGTCGAGCTTCTCGGTCATCATCTTTCCGTGGCGCGTGTGGTTGAAGTAGAGCTCGGAGGTGGGATAGCTGCCGCCATGCTTGATCTCTGCGCCCTCGAGCGTGCCGCACAGGGTAGTCGAGGCCTCGCGGGCGTCCTCGTAGTTGAGCGCCCAGGACGCGCGCAGGTTGATGAGGGCGCCACTCTTCATCTTGATGAAGCCCATGGCTGAGTCCTCGACGTCATAGGTGTCGGTGTCCCAGGGGCCGTAGGTGTTGCCCTCGGCGGCAGACGGAAGGTTGCCGAGCTTGTAGAACACCTGGCCGCTCACGCTGTCGACGTCGTAGTTGTCCATGCACCACAGGGTGATGTCGAGCGCGTGGGTGCCGATGTCGATGAGCGGGCCGCCGCCCTGCTTTGACTTGTCCAGGAACACGCCCCAGGTGGGAACGGCCTTGCGGCGGATGGCGTTGGCCTCGGCGTAGTAGATCTCGCCGAGCTCGCCGGCTGCGCAAGACTTCTTGAGTACCTGAACGTCAGGACGGAACCTGTTCTGGTAGCCGATGGTGAACTTCTTGCCCGACTTCTTCCATGCCTCGATCATGCGCGCCGCGTCGGCAGACGTTGCGGCCATGGGCTTCTCGCACAGGACGTTCTTGCCAGCCTCGAAGGCGTCGACCGTGATCTGGCAGTGCGCCACGTTGGGCGTGCAGACGTGCACGACGTCGATTGTCGGGTCAGCGAGAAGCTCGTGGTAGTCGGTGTAGATCTTTGCGTCGTCGAGCCCGAAGCGCTCCTTGGTGGCAATTGCCTTCGACTCGATGAGGTCGCACAGCGCGACGACCTCTACCTTGTCTGCGACCTTCGCCAGGGAAGGAAGGTGCTTGTTGTTGCAGATTCCACCCGTGCCGATGATGCCTAGCCTCAGCTTGCTCATGGGTATACCTCCTGTTTTTCTTTTTGTTGTGTCGTTTTCTTATGTGCCTATTCGGCGATCAGGCGACGCATCATCGCCTGGTGCTTCCTCACCTGGTCGACCTCGCTGATGAGCTCCTTCTCGGTACGGTCCTGGAAGCGGCGCTGGCCCTCGTACTCGGTGTTGATGTAGCCGTCGTATCCGATCTCCTTGAGGACCTTGATGGGACCCGCGTAGTCAACCGACTTGTCGACGTATTCGCCGGGATGGTCCGGGTCTTCCGACATGTTGTAGAACTTGCCGTGGAAGTTGACGATGTAGGGCAAGAGGTCGCGCAGCTCGTCGGGGTTGGCCCTCGTGAGCAGGAGCGCCTGGCCCATGACCTCGAAGTCGATGTCGGTGTAGCCCTCCACGTTCTCCTTCACGAGCGCCTCCATCTTCTGGAAGGCGGGGACGAGGTCGGCGGGGGCGTTGCCGGTCTTGAGGTAGCCGTGGAAGAACGACTCGATGTTGCCCGCCGTGTAGAGGGAGGTGTCGATCTGCGCGAGCTCGTCGCTCTTGCCGAGGTAGTTGTCCATGCAGAGCTGGTCAACGAGCTCGCAGGTCTTGCGCTTGGCCCCCTGGCGCACGTACCAGTCGAGCGTGACCTCGGAGGGCCTGTAGGCGAAGACGCCCCAGTCGGGAACGACGCCCAAGGCCTTGGTGCCCGTGCGGTCAACGTACTCGCGAATCTCGCGCACGTACTGGCCGTGCAGCGAGATGGGCGCGTGGATCTCCTTCCCGATGCGCATGCCGAGCTCCTCGGCAACGGGAAGCGCGATGGTCATGACCTCAAGCGGCGTGGTCGCGAGCGTGCGGACGTACTTGAAGCCCAGGCGGTGCGCCAGGCGGATGTCGTGCATGAGGCGCTCGGCGAGCTCGTGGATGCTCATGACGTGGTCGCGGAACTGCAGAACGTCGCCGAACACGTCCATGGTGACCGGCTGGATTCCGTACTCGTCGATCCACTGGTCCCACTTGTCAAGAAAGCGCGGGTCAGGGTTGGGATAGTGGAGCGACTGCTCGTCGAGCATCTCAAAGCCGGTAACGTCGGGGATGCTGGACGCCTCCTTGAGCATCCCCTCAAGGTCGAGCTGCTTGAAGAACTGCGCCTGCTGATAGCTGTAGAAGTCAACGCCGAGCTTGATTCCCATGTTTTGTCCTCCCCTATTCGCTGAGCTGCAGATGGTAGGTGACGATGTTCTTGGTCTTGTCAGAGCCCGCGCCATTGCCAGGCTCCGGCGGGTTCTTGACCCACTCCTCGTCTGTCGGCAGATAGCCATAGGCGGCAAGGATGGACTGCTGGAAGTCGATCGTGTGCATTCCCGGCTCAAGGCCGCCAGGCTTGCGAATGTGAAGGATGCCCTCGTCGTCGAAGTCCCAGTGCTCCCAGACGTACTTCTTGATCTCCTCGAAGCTTCTCGGCTCCTTGCCGTTGATCTCAAAGGTCTGCACGTCTCGCTTGTACTGGACGCCGTCGACCTTGAGGTAGTAGCCGTTGTGAAGCGAGAGATACACGCCGCGGTAGTTGGCGTTGCGGACGGCCATCTGGAAGCCGACGACGTTGCCGTCCTTATCGACGTCGTTTTTCAGGCTGTCGCTGCGAATCAGAAAGTTATCGAACATGCGCCCCTCCTTGTGGTCGGACCCGACCCTCGTGACCTCGTGCACTTGGCCTCGGCGGACCAAGCGCGCTATGACCTAGTTGCTTTCCCCGCTCATCAGATGGAGAACGTCTGCGTCATCAAGCCCTGGCACCGACTCGAGTCGCCACACGCCATCGGTGCAGGTGAACGACCCGTTATAGCCGTTGGGCAGCTTTGGGAGGCCCTTGGCCTTTTTGACCCTTCCGAACTCGCCAGGGTCGATGCCAAACAGCACTCGCTGAAGCCAGAGCCATGCCGCTCCATGCGACACGATCAAGACGTTGTCGCCGTCGTCGCGCTCGTCGAAGATCTGCGTGTAGGTCTTGCGAACGCGGCGGGCAAACGACTCGTCGCTGTCGCCGCCGCAATCATCCCAATGGATGCCCGTGCCACGGCGACGGTTGATCTCGTCGAGGTGGTCGTCGACCTTGACGCCCTCCCAGGTTCCGTAGAAGACCTCTTTGAGGCCCTTGCGCTCGTAGACGGGAACGTCATCTCGCCCCTCAAGCACAAGCGCGCAGGTGTCGCGGCACCGCTCGCTCGTCGAGACGTATGCGGCGCTGAGAGGGACGCCAGCCAAAAGCGCTCCTGCCGCGCGCGCGTCCTCGACGCCCTTCTCAGTAAGGGGCGAATCGCACCAACCCTGCATGCGATGCATAACGTTGAAGAGGGTTTCCCCATGCCTTACGTAGAAAAACCGTACGCGCTTCATGTCAAAAATCACCCTGCTACCTGCGACGATGCTCTTCGTTTGACAATTAGAAGAATACGGAGGGGGCGATGTTTGCTCTATCCGCCGCAAAGCGAAGGAAGCGCGACATTTTGTCCAGTTCCTAGCTGTTTCCCAGCTGAAGCCAATTTTTTGAGTCTAGATTTTGCCTACCTGGGTTAATGGCAGCGCGCCGGCCACGATTATTTGCCATCGTGACCGGCGCGCGAGAAACGCAGAGAAGAGCGTCAGCTATCAGTTGTATTCGGTGACGTGCAGGTATTGGACCTCGTTTGGCTCGAGGTCCACGTCAAACTCGAGGACGCCCGCCTCGCTCTTCATCTTTTGGATGTACATGTGCGGCGTGCTTACTTTGGCAAGGTACTCAAGCTCGCTCTGGCGCAAATCGAGGCTCATGTCGAGGTTGATCCACTCGTTCAAGACCGACCCGGACTCCCTGCTCAGGCTGTAGCGCCTTACCTGCCACCATCCTTGCTTGAGCCCGGAGATGCGCACGTGGATGACTCGGTGCTCTTCCGTCTCGGTCATCTGCTCGAGGCCGGAAGGCGAGAGCTGGTCCTCGTTCTTCATGTAGTAGGAGACGTTCATGTTCACGAGGTTGACGAGAAGGAGCTTGTAGTGACCGTGCTCGTTTTTTGTCACAAGGCCCGACCCCTTTTCGACAATGGCCTCGCGGTAGAGGCGCGAGATGAAGGAGAGGGCATGAAACGCTGGCTTGGCAATCCCCGACCTCGTGAGGATGCCGCTCCCACCAAAAAGCGGGCTCACCGTATCGGACGACTCAGAATACGAGTCGCTCATATTCCAGACGCCAAAGAAGTCAACCTTGTCGCAGACCTTTGAAATGGTGCTAGCGATAAAGGCGGCGCGCATCGAGGTGTCATTGATGTAGCTGCGGTCCGAAAGCGTAAGGTTGCACTCGGCCAGATGAAGGCCGACGAGGCCGAAACCCGCATCGGCCATGGCGGTGCGAACCACTTCCACGTCGTCAACCGCAAAGCCAGGATGCGCCCTGCGCCGCTCGTAGCTCTGCCCGTCGACGTTGACGATTTGGTAGGGAAAGCTCGTGACGCTGACGAAGTTCGGCCGCTGCGAATGCTCGTTCCAGCGCGAGAAGAAGCGCGTGAGCGCCTTTCTCCCATAATGCTGGACGGGCACGTCAGCGCCGCCAATCATGGCATCTGGCGCACGCCTTCTGAGCGCGGCGGCAACCACGTCGAACTCGCACAGGTACTCTTCCCAGCTCTGGTCGTCAAGCAGCCGATAGGTCTTTGAGCCGCCGGAAAACTGAGAGTCGGTCTTCATGGGATAGTCAAACACCCAGCTGTTGACCTCTCCCCTCCCGTAGCGCCGCGTAAGGTGGGCAAAGAAGTCGGTATAGCGCCGGTCGAGCTCGTCAAGGCTGGCAGCAGAGCCAGAAAGGCCTTCGTCCTGGTAGGCCTTGTCGGCAGTCTGCAGGATGCGGTTCTCCTTTGACCGCAGAACGAGATAGGGCTTGAGCCCATTGCCCAGAAGAAAGTCGAGGACCTCGTCGATTCGGCCATAGTTCGGCCTGCCGTCGGAAGAGCTTGCGCCAAAGTGCATGTCGGGCTCAAAGATGCTCCAGAACCTGACGTAGCGGATGCTGAGCTCGTCTCGGCAGCGGCGGAGCTCAGCCTGGGTGACAGCCTGCAAGAGGCTGGACGCTCGCCCAGCGTTCACTATCGCCTCGAGCCGCATTGGGCGATAGGTCTCCCGGAAGATGGCGAGGTCCTCGCGGCTCGCCCCGGTGCCCTCGTTGTGGCCGACAAGGTATTTGCGCAGGTAGGCCACCGCCTTCTGAGCGCGGACGTCATCGCTTTCCTGCGGCGTAGAGTGCGAGACGCGATACTTCGAAGGCGTCGATCCATAGGCGTCCTTGAAGACCCTGTCAAAGGAGGCTACCGAAGAGAAGCCGTTGTCCATGGCGACCCTCAGCACAGACTTGTCAGTGTAGAGAAGGTCATCAAGGGCGTGCGAGAGCCGCACCTGGTTGACGAGCTCTATGAGGCTGCTGCCGCTGACCTTTCTGACGTACTTCGAGAGGTAGGTCGGCGAAAGCCCAAGCTCGTTTGCAATCTCTGTCAGCGATATCTTGCCACGGTAGTTTGCCTGAATGTACGAGACGACCGCATCGAGGCGGCTCTCGGCCACGCCCTCCTCGCCAGCCCCTTTGGCGTCGGTAAGAAGAAAGCTGTTGCAAAGAAGCCCCATGAGCTGGTAGTAAAGGCTGTTTGCATAGAACTCGTCGTTCGCCGACTTGTTGACGCTGAAGAAGAGGATGTTCTTCAACAGCTGCCGCAGCTCGTCGTACGAGCCGGTATCCGCCTCATTGTTGAGCGAGCAGCACCAGAACACGATGGGCGAGCGATGAAGAACCTCGTAAAGCCGTGCGCTCGAGACCTCGAGACGCACGGCCAGGAGATGCTCGACGGCGACATAGCTGTACGGGTGGTTTGCGTTTACCAGAAGAAAGTCCTCGTCTCCAAGGCAGAATTCCCGGTCGTCTGCGGTCACGTTCAGCGTGCCCTCGAGAACAAAGAGAATCTCGGGGTTCTCGTGATGTCTTGGAAGAGACCGTCTCTCGTCAAGGAAGCTAATGGTGACTACCTCATTTGGACGCACTCGCCTTTCTCCTCTCTAAGCCATCTCAGGACGCCACCACCCGAGCTGGGATGACGACAGGGACCTAATCAAACGGCTTGTGCTGAATGCAGCCGCTCTCGTCGATGTCGAAGACCCTCTCGAAGTTGCCTCCCATGATCGTCGCAATCTCATTGGGAACGTTGAGGTCCTCGGCAACAAGCCGCTGCTTCTGGATCTCCATCTCGAACTTGTAGAAAGGGTAGTCGCAGCCCATGAACGTCTTGTCGGAACATCCCCTCACCGCGCGCTTCACCGCATTGTAGGAGCAAATCGAAGTGTCAAGGTAGACGTTTCTGACACGGCTCGCCACATCGACGGCATACTTTGTGGACATGACCTCGCCCATGTGCGCCATCTGGATGAGCACGTGGGGGAAGCAGTTGCCAAGGCGCTCGAACATCGTGGGGTGATTGCGGAAGTCCTCGCTTGCGCAGTGGATGACGGCATACGAGCTGCGCTCCTCTAGGATGCTAAAGATTGGAGAGAGAAGCTTTATGTCCGCCACAACGAAGTTTGAGATGTACGGGTGCAGCTTTGCTCCTTGGAATCCCAGCACATCGAGGCAGTAGGTGAGCTGCTCGGCGCAGTCCGAGTCCCTCGGTCCGACAAAGGCGAGGGGGATCATCCTGTCGCGGTAGGGCTCGATTACCTCGGCGAGGCGCCGCTGGTTGTCAAGTCCCGGGCGAAATGTGAAGCAGACGATCTTGTCGATGCCGTTCTTGTCCATGGAGCGGATGACGTTCTCGGGCTTCGACATGGGGTTCTCGCCCTCGTTCACCGCGATGTGCACGTGCGCGTCAATCACCATGACGTCTCATGACCCCCTTCTTTTGCCCAGGCGCGCTCCAGCCCAGGCCATGCCGCTCGAGCCTAGAGCTCAAAGTCAACGCTGCGCTTCGTCCTTGCCGACTCCCGGCAGGCCTCCATGACGGAGAGCACGCGCCTCACCTGCTGAGGCGTGACGAGCATGTCCTCCTTGCCGGCGAGAGCGTTAAAGTAGTTGACGAAGAAGTCGGACTGGCTCACGTTCACCTTGGGCAGGGGCTCGCTGACGATAAGGCCGGGAGCCGGGACGCCAAACGAGCGCGTGGGTCCGTAGGAGGCTGCGGACTTGTCCTGGTCGTCGGCGACGTTTTCAAGAAGATGGGTCGTCCTTACAATGGCGCCTTGGGGCTCAAACTTGTCCACGACCATCGATCCGGTGTTGCCGCCCACAAACCAGTGGCGCTCAAACCAGTCGGGACGGTCGTTCAAAAAGTACGTTCCCAGCTCGATTTCGGCAGTCACGTTGTTCTCAAAGCGCAGGATGATCTTGAAGTAGTCGTCCACCTCTTTGTTGATGACGTTGCGCACGTCGGCATAGACCGTGTTGAGCTTTCCCTCCACGAGGTAGAGTATCTGGTCGATCAGGTGCACGCCCCAGTCATACAGCATGCCTCCGCCCTCGGCCTTGAAGCGGTGCCAGTCGTGCATGTTGCCGTTGTAGCCATAAAGCGAGCTCTGGATTGTGTAGATGTCGCCGACGAGCCCTTCCTTGTAGCAGCGCTCAACCGTAGCGAAGTCCTTGTCAAAGCGACGTTGCTGATGCACCGTAAAGGAGACGCCCGCCTTGTCGACGGCGTCCATCATCTCGTCAAACTCTGCTACCGAGAGCGCCGCGGGCTTCTCGCAAAGGATGTTGACGCCGTTTTGCGCCGCCAGCAGCACGAGGTCTTTGTGCTGGTTGTTGTTTGCCGAGATGATCACGCCATCAAGCGACTCGTTGGCAAACATCTCGTTCGCGCTCTCATACACGGGCATGTCAGGGTACTTCTCGCGAACCTCGGCAAGGCGCCTCGGATTGATGTCGCAGACGGCGACGCAGTCTGATTCCTCAAAGGACTTGAGCGTGTCAACGTGCCTACGACCGATGAACCCATAGCCAATTACCGCGTACCTATATGCCACCGAACCCACCTCCAGTGTCGATGCCCCTCCGATCAGTGCTCTTTCGAAGCAGCCTTAGTAAACGACAAAGGAAGGTGCTGTTCCTTATGCTGCTTATCCATTCCGATGACAAATAATGACATGTTCGTAACGCGTGATGACCATATGGACAAGATTATGAATCAAGATTTTGTCTTTTTCCACGGAGGCGCTTCGGCGCGACTTGCTATGAATCGGCAAAAAAGAAGGGCCCAGGCACATGACCTGGGCCCAGCCATCATTTGCGAAGCGTCGATGCGTTACTTCTTGTCGCTTTTCATTTGGACGCCGTCGATCACGCCAACGATGCCCGTGTAGATGAGCGCGCAGCCGCAGAGCATCATCGTGACGTCAGCCATTGCGAAGGGCGACATCATGACCATCATGCCGAGGATAACCATGATGATTGCCAAGGCGAGGTGCGAGCCAGAATGGGGGGCGCCGGCAACGCGCAGGGCATTCGCGCCGAAGAGCATCTGGAAGCCAGCCATCATGATGAAAATGCCCAGTAGGATGAAGATCCATGCGACAAAGAGACCAGGGTTGTTCACGATAAGGATGCCGAGCAGCGTCCCAAGGATGCCCCAGTACAAGTCCATCGAGGAGAGCAGCACGCTCGGCGTGCTGAAGGCGCTTACCAAGGCGACGATGCCAGATATCAGCATGGCCCACCCCACGATCGAGGTGACGAGCTGCGTTGCGCTCGACGGATAGATGAACATTATCACGCCCAAGATGACGCTCAGAATTCCGACTATGATCGTCGACGCCTTGGAGCGAGTGAACTTGAATTCCATGGCCAAGCCCTTTCCCTCTAAATTAACAACAAGCGGTTTATCTGCTGTTAGTAAACTATCCATTTCTTGCCGCTTTATACAAGTTTGGGAAAAACGGAAATCGGCATCTGGCCTCGAGGCGTGCCTTTGCCCCAGAGGCAAAGAAGGCGGGCCCGCTTCCCCATGGAGTGCAGGAAAGCGGGCCCGCCATTGCCGCGCGCTTGCGGTTGAGAGCTACAAACTAGAGCGCATGGGCGTCGTCTGCCGTAAAGCTCACGTACGCCTCGTCGCCCACGTTATAAATCTTGTGGTTCTTCGGGTTGAAGTCCTGGATCTTGACCAGCGTGTCTCCAACCATGACCTGATAGTTCTGGTAGTTGCCCATGAAGCGGGACAGCGTCACCTTGCACTTGAGGACGCCCTCGTCGGCGAGCTTTGCAGACTCGGGACGCAGAACCAGCACGATGTCGTCGCCCACGCTCAGGTGGTCGACGCCAGAGACCTCAACGTCATGCCCCTCGATGCGAGCAACGCCGTCGGAGCCTTCCTTCTTCTCGAGCTTGCCGCGCAGGAAGTTTGACTCGCCGATGAAGTCGGCAACAAACTCGTCCACCGGGTGGTAGTAGATAGTGTGCGGGTCGCCGATCTGGTCAACGACGCCCTTCTTCATGACGATGATGCGGTCGGAGATGGCCATTGCCTCGGACTGGTCGTGCGTGACGTAGATGGCCGTGATGCCCGCCTCCTGCTGGATGCGGCGAATCTCGGTGCGCATGTCAACGCGCAGCTTGGCGTCCAGGTTGGAGAGCGGCTCGTCGAAGAGCAGCACGCCGGGCTCGAGCACCAGGGCGCGCGCCAAGGCGACGCGCTGCTGCTGACCGCCGGAGAGCTGGTTGGTCATGCGGTCTTCCATGCCCTCAAGGCCCACCAGGCCAAGGATGTTGACGACCTTCTTCTTGATCTCGTCCTGGGGGACCTTGCGGATCTTCAGGCCATAGGCCACGTTGTCAAAGATGTTGTAGTGAGGGAGCAGGGCGTAGCTCTGGAACACCATGGCCGTATCGCGCTTGTTCGGCGTCAGGTCGTTGATGGGCTCGCCGCCCAGGTAGATCTGGCCCTCGTCGGGGCTCTCGAAGCCGGCGATCATGCGCAGGATGGTGGTCTTTCCGCAGCCGGAAGGGCCGAGCAGCGTCACGAACTCGCCCGGCTGGATGTCGATGTTGGCATCGTGAACGGCATAGAAGTCCTTCTTGGTCTTGGGGTCCTGGTAAATCTTGGAGATGTGCTCAAGGCGCACACCCTTCTTCTCTTTTGCCATCTGTTACTCCTCCTCAGCAGCGGCGTTGATCTTTGCGCTGGTGCCAAAGTGCTTGATGGCAAGGTTCATCAGGAGCACAGCACCATAGGTGATGATGATCAGGATCGTGGCGAACGCGCAGGCGATGCCGTAGGCGCCCTTCTCGGCGAACTCGTTGATCTGGACGGTGATGAGCAGGTACTCGGGCGTTACGAGCAGGATGATCGCGGAGATTGCCGTGATTGAGCGGACGAACGCCGTGACGAGGCCGGACAGGAACGAGTCCTTGATGAGCGGCAGCGTGACCGTCATGAACACCTGGAAGGAGTTGGCGCCCATGTCATAGGCAGACTCCTCGATGGACTTGTCGATCTGGCGCAGCGCCGAGATTCCCGAGCGCGTGCCAGTAGGCAGCGAGCGGACGATGAACACGATGACGAGGATTGCGCCCGTACCGTAAAGCCCCTGCATGATGCCCGTGTGGAACAGGCCGCTGGAGAAGCCGCGAATGTAGCCGACGCCAAGGACGGTGCCAGGAACGGCCATGGCGAGCATTGAGACGAACTCGATGAAGCCGCGGCCATGGAAGCGCTTCTTGACGACGAGATAGGAGATGATCATGGAGAGCAACGCGCAGATAGGCGCTGCGATGGCGGAGAGCAGGAACGAGTCCGTGAAGGCCTCGAGGCCGTGGTGCATCGTGAAGACCTGCTGGAACCACTTGAGCGTCAGGTGGAAGTCATAGCCCCAGGTCTGGAACAGGGCGCCAAACGGGACGCAGATGTACATCACGATGACGAAGATGGCAATGGCGCCGCACAGGACGGACAGCGGAATGCGCACGGAGTTGTCGGTGATGAGCATGCGCTGACGGCTGGCCTTGCCCGTGAGCGTGGCCGTGGACTTGGCCTCGAGCACGTACTTCTGAACGATGAACATGAGCAGCGTGATGCAGAGAAGCACGACTGCCATGGCAGACGCGCCCTGCTTGTCGTACGCTCCCGTGATCTGCAGGTAGATGGATGTGGCCAGCGTGTCGTAAGAGCCACCGATAAGCATGGGGTTGGCGAAGTCTGCGATCGACTCGATGAACGAGACCAAGAAGGCATTGCCAAGACCGGGGAGAATCAGCGGGAGCGTGACGCTCGTGAAGACCTTCCAGCGAGAAGCGCCCATGTCACGGGCGGCCTCCTCGAGAGAGGGGTCGATGTTCTTCAGCAGGCCCTTGAGCATCATGTAGCAGACGGGGAAGAAGGTCAGGATCTGAACGAGGGCGATGCCCCAGAAGCCGTAGACGTTGTTGTCATAGATGCCCAGCATGTAGCGAGTGATGATGCCGGACTTGCCGAACAGCATGATCACGGAAAGCGACAGCACGAACGGCGGGGAGACGACAGGCAGCATCGAGACGACTTTGAACACCCTCGACATGAACTTCGACTTCAGCTGCACGTACACCTCGACGTAGGCAAACAAAAGCCCGATCAGTGCCGCAAACAGGCTTACAAAAAGTCCCAGAGACAGCGTGTTGGTGATGGCCGTCTCAAAGGAAGGCATCGCGAGAATGCGCTGGAAGATCGAGAGCGTGGGACCGTCTTCGGTGATAAAGCTGTCCACCAGAAGGATGGCCAGCGGGTAGAGAATGAACAGGCCCAGAAACGCGATCAAGACAACAATTGTCGTGACCATGATGGGGTCGGCCATAAATTTCTTTCGGTCGAGCTCCTCTGATTGCGATTTTGCCATCTTCTCCCCCCTTTCTTTGTCGTGACCAATACGATATGTGTCGCTACCTTTAGACAGGCAGATGGCTGGGCAGGCAATTTGCCTGCCCAGCCTCTGAGCGAAGCCCTTTTATTGGCAACACACAGGCGCTACTCCGTCTGGAAACGCGAGGTATCGTCGGTGTTGGTGCCGGAGTTGGCGAGAGCCGTCATGATGTCGCTGACGTAGGTCTCGGTGTTCTCCTTGGCGTCCTCGAAGTCGTAGTCCATGACGTTGTCCGGATCCAGGCCGTAGTCGGTAGCAACCTGCGGCTGCTTGGCGTCGTCGATGACCAGGAACTGGTAGGCGCCGACCTCCTGCGCGCGCTCGACGCACTGCGGGGACAGAGCGTACTCAATCCAAAGCTTCGCGGCGTTCTGGTGCGTGGCGCCATTGAAGATTGCCGTAGCGCCAATCTCGTAGGAAGCGCCGGAGGACGGGATGACCAGGCCGATGTTGTTGTAGCCGTTGTCGACGATCTGGTAGATGGCGTCGTGCAAGAAGCCGATGCCCACGGTGCACTCGCCGGTGCCGACGTTCTTGGAGGGGCCAGAGCCGGACTTGGTGTAGACAGCGATGTTCTTGTCGAGGTCGACCAGATACTGGATGCCTTCGTCGTGGCCGTACTTCTGGATGACGGTGTTGAGGATCAGCTTTGCAGTGCCGGCGGTGTTGTAGTTGGACATCCAGATAAGGTCCTGATACTTGCTGTCAAGAAGGTCGGGCCAGTCCTGAGGAGCGTCGATGCCAAGGCGGTCGATTTCGTCGGTATTGTAGAAGAAGCCGAGGATGCCCTTGTAGATGCCATACCAATAGCCGTCGGCATCGCGGTACACGTCGGAGATGAGGTGGGAGGCGTTCTTTGCCTCATAGGCCTGGAGCAGGCCCTTGTTCACGGCGACGTTGTAAGGATCGGTGGTGCCTCCGAACCAGACGTCGGCAGACGGGTTGCCGTTCTCCTCCTCGATCTTGGACTCAACCTCGCCGGTGGACAGGCGCTGATAGCTGGTCTCGATGCCAAAGAGCTCCTGGAAGTGCTCGCAGCAGGCTGCCACGTGCTGCTCCTCGCAGGAACCGTAAACAACCAGCTGGCCGTCTTCCTTAGCGGCGCTGATCATGTCGTCGTCAGCGATGCGGCTCAGGTTCTCGTCAGAAGCATCCGAAGAAGAGCTGGTATCGGTACCAGAGCTGCTCTCAGAGCTGCTGGAGTCATCGCTGCTGCACGCGGCGAGGCCAAGGCCCAGGCCAAGCGCGGCGGAAGAACCGATAAAGTTCCTACGTGAAATGCTTCTCATCGCAATTCCCCTCATTTCTTTGGAAGACCACGAGGGCCCTCCTCCCCATAAGCAGGCAGGCCATAGCCTGCCAAACTTCCTCCTAGTCAATAGTCAGCTTTACTCGAGCTTTACAAAAATTGATTTTGGCGAGCGGTATGGTTCAGTCCATTACCGTCTCATTACAAAGCTCTGGACTAATTATGACAAAGAAAAATATTTAACTATCTGCCCTTGTGGCTTTCGGTTCATCGCGCTTCGTGCAATCCGAAGCTTCTCGCGCATGGCGTTTGCCTGGATTTGGCTTTCTAAAGGGCAGCGGAAAAAATCGCTGCTAACGTCGGGATGTAAGGCAATACCACTCTCAAAAGGCGAGAAGGGCGGCGTGTCGGCGTATGGCGTCAAAGGCTTTTTCGGGTTCGCTTGACGTAACGAAGGGAACCATCTGGAAACAGCTGTTGCGCCTTTTCTTTCCCGTGTTTTTGAGCTCATTTTTCCAGCAGGCCTATTCGCTGATAAACACCTGGGTCATAGGGCACTACGCCACCACGAACGCGCTGGGAGGCATTCAGGCAACGCAGAGCCTCGTCGACCTTGTTGTCGGCTTCTCGATTGGCGTTGGGACGGGCTGCGCGATCATTTGCGGGCAGCAGTTTGGAGCCGGCCAGAACGAGCGGCTGCGCACGTCGGTGCGCACCGCCATGTCCATAGCAGTCGTTGGCGGCCTGGGCTTCTCCGCGCTCAGCCTTGCTTTTCTTGAGCCCGCGCTCAGGCTGATGGGCACTCCCGCCGAGCTGATGGAGCAGTCTCTGGCCTTCTCGCGCTTCTATATGGGAGCGCTCGTGTTCTCCATCGTGTTCAACATGGGCTCGGCGATCCAGCGAGCCGTTGGAGACACCAAGACGCCAGCAATGATCGTGGCTGCCACCTGCGTCGTTAACGTGCTGTGCGACTTCGTCTTCATTGCGGGGATGCGCATGGAGGCGGCTGGCGCCGGTCTTTCGACGGCGATTTCGCTGCTCTTTGGCGCTGCCGTCACCACTATCAAGCTGATGCATGTCGACGGGCCGTGGCGCCTCGACTTTAAGGGACAGCTCATCAACCCGCACACCGCAAAGGTCATGATTGTGACCGGCCTTCCGCTGGGGCTGCAGTCCTCGGCGTATTCCATCTCGAACATCATCGTGCAGTCGACGGTGAACTCGTTCAATTCCACGTCAATCGTGACGGCATGGGGGCTCTCCGGACGCATCGACGGCGTCGTGTGGATGATCACTGACTCCTTGGGCGTCTCGACCACCACGTTTGCAGCGCAAAACTTTGGGGCTAGCGACGAGAAGCGCGTGCGGGCGGGGCTGCGCACGTCCTTTATGCTCACGCTGCTCGTCGTGGGTGGATCTGGTCTTCTTGTTACGGTCTTTGCCCCGCAGCTAGCGGCATTTTTTGTGTCCGACGCCGAAATCGAGGCCAATGCGGTCCACATGATCTACTACATCGCGCCGTTTTACGTGCTGTTCTCGATCATGGACAACATCTCGGGAACTATCAGGGGCTGCGGCGAGAGCATGACGCCCATGCTCATCACCATGGCGGGAACCTGCCTTCTGCGCATCGTATGGCTTCTTGCCGTGGTGCCGCAGGTGCGCACGCTTGACTCGGTGCTCATTGTGTATCCCATCACCTACGTGGTGACCACCATCGCATTTGTCATCTACTACAGAAGCGGCAGGTGGCTTCGCCGAGGCCAAGCGACGAGGGCGCGCGCCCTGTCGTAGCGCAGCGCGAGGAGGCCAGATGCCACGAGGCTAGCTGAGCAGCGCCTTGATGCCGATTGCGATAAGGACGCAGCCGCCTAGGATCTCGGCGCGGTCCCCCAGAAGGTCTCCGAGCTTGCGGCCAATGACGAGCGCGAGGATGCAGCACGCAGCCGTCGTAAGACCTATCACAGTCACGGAAAATGCGAGGTCAACCGCCTGAGCCCTCAGCGAGACGCCAATCGCGAAGGCGTCAATGGCCGTTGCGACAGCCTGGAAGAGCAGCATGGAGACGGTAAGATGGCCCTCTCGCACAGCGGGGGCGCCTCCGCATCTCTTTGACTCTCTCAGCGCCAAGACGCCCTCCCGCACCATGTTTCCGCCTATGATTCCCAAGATGACAAGGGTGATGATTCCGGAGTAGCGCTCGATGAAGTCGCCGGCGATGCCACTCAAGTAGTAGCCGGCAACCGGCATCAGAGCCTGAAACAGGCCAAAGAGAATTGGCATGAGCGCCCGGCGCGCAAGAGTCTCGTGCTGGTAGGCGAAGCAGTTCGAAATCGTGACAGAGAAGGCGTCTGCAGAAAGTGCGAGACCCAAGATAAAGATTTCAGCGACGCTCATTGCGCTCCAAACGGTCATGCCCTCATGCCCAACAAATGCGAAATTGTACCAAGGAACTGAACAAGTGGACGCAACAACGGAGCATTTCCCGCAACGCACAAGTTAGGCTATGCTATTGACCTTGCCACGAAACTTTATCCGGTCACTCGGATCTAAGTAAGCTTTCAAGGAGCACCTCTCATGCCTGCGCTTATCACGCATCATATCTTTGGCGAGGACGTCGTCACCAAGCTCCCGGAGGGAATCGTCGAGGGCGAGGAGGAGCTTCTCGCGTTTCTGCTAGGAAACCAGGGTCCCGACCCCTTCTTCGCCGCCTTCTTCATGCTTCCCGAGCGGGCCAGCGAATGCCATCGGTTTGCTCACGCAATGCACGAGAAGAGCGTGGTGAACGCGTTTCTGAGCGTCAGAAACTCTGTCGGCCACCTTCCGCGCGCGGACGAGCGCATCGGACGCGCTTTTTCGCTTGGCATGCTTGCCCACTACGTGCTTGACAGCACGACGCACCCGTTCGTCTTCTCCGAGCAGTTTGACCTTCTCAAGGAGATGGGCCTTCCCGATGCAAGCGCGGAGGTCCATGCGCTCATTGAAAGCGACATCGACTCCTGGATCTTGTGGGAGAAGCGCAAGCTGACGATTCTTGAGTCTCCCGCCTCGGCAAACCTCGCAAGCACCGCACGCATCGACCGTGTTGCCGGAGCGCTCTTCTCTCAGACTGCGATGTCAGTCTTCGGAATTGGCATCGAGCCCGAAGACTATGCGAGCTCGCTTCGAGACTACCGCTGGATCTTCCGTCGCATCGACCCCGCCGGATCCCCCAAGACTCGCCTCATCTCAGACGTAGAGCGTTTGGGACGGCCGCACTCTATGGCCGCCTCGATGGCGCACCGCGTGGTGCGCACCAGCGAGTGCCCAGCGGCAAACCTGAAGTGCCATTTTTGGGAGAACCCCTACACGGGACAGATGAGTCAGCTCAGCTTTGCCGACCTCTTCGTCGACGCAACCGAGCGCTACCCGCGCTACGCCGAGAGCTTCATCAGAGGCAACAGGGATGACTTCTCCAAGCTCGTCGGCGGCATCAACTACGACGGCTGTCCCGGCAGCGCCGAATAACGCAATAGAATTTGCTAGAGACGAGAAAAGCCCCGCACGGCATTTGCCATGCGGGGCGCATCGTGTGGAGCCGACCAAGCGCATCCGTCCGTCAAGGGACCTGGCTACACCCAAATGAGCGAGGGCTTGCCACCGTCATCATCGTCGCCCTCGGACTTCTTGAGCGGCTGTCGCACGTGGTCGTTCCCCCACTCAGACGACTCCTCGAGCCAAGGGCGCACAGGCTCCTCAAACTCCGGCGCCTTCTTCTCGACGCCATCCTCGAGCCAGATGAGGCTGGCGGAAGCAGAGCTTGCATTGTTCATGGCAGAATCCTCAGGTTGAGCAGCCCGGCTTCCCGAGGCTCTTTTTCGAGCGCTCCTCCTTCGCGACAGATATCTCTCGCGACTTGCATCTCGTCTTTCCGCTGACGACCAAGGCATGACAACCCCCAATCCCCAAACATGAGCATGCAACCTCGCTTTCCTCCCAAATTGGTACCAGTTCTTGCCGCGCTTTGCAGAGGGCGCACGCGGGCGCTCAAGCGAGCCAACAAGGCCCGCGACCGAGCGATAGCCATAGCTACAGCCCCAAGCTCCCAGCGACCTCCGTGGCGCACGCCAGGCCGTCCGAAATGGCCGCGACGACAAGCGACGAGCCGGTGCGCGCGTCGCCCGCGGCAAAGACAGGTACGTCTCCAGTGCAAACAACCTGGTGTGAGCCCGCGCCTGCCGCCTTGGGGCGAACGCCGCCGCGAAACTCCGTGCACTCCACGCCAAGCGCCTCATAAATCGACGCCTCGGGGCCCGTAAAGCCCATGGCCAGGAGCACCAGCTGGGCTGGCAGCTCGCGCTCGGAGCCCTCGATGGGGTCGGGCTTTCCGGCTGACCAGTCAAGCGAGACGACCTTCAGACCGCGCACGCCGCCCTTGCCGTCATCCAGCACCTCGAGCGTGTTGGTCGCCCAGCTTCTGGGGTCCTCCCCCTGAACGAGCGCTGCCTCAACCTGGCCATAGTCGGTCTTCTTGACGTTGGGCCACTCCGGCCAGGGGTTCGATGCCGCACGGGCATCGGGAGGAGCGGGAAGGAACTCGAGCTGGTGGACGCTCTTTGCGCCCTGGCGCAGCGCCGTGGCAACGCAGTCGGTGCCCGTGTCGCCGCCGCCGATGACCACGACATCCTTGCCCTTTGCGCTGATGGCGGGCTTGCCGGCATGTCCTTCAAGCAGCGCCTTTGTCTGAGCCGTCAAAAACTCGACGGCAAAGTGCACGTCGGGAAGGTCGGCTCCGGGCACCTTCAGGCCGCGCGCGTCCGCCGCGCCCGCGGCAACGACGATGGCGTCATAGCCGCCGAGCTCAGAAACCACGGAGGGGTCGGTGGCGTCGACTCCGCAGCGAATCTTGATGCCGCTCTTCTCCATCAGCCGAAGACGGCGCTCGACAACCTCCTTGGGCAGCTTCATGTTGGGGATGCCATACATGAGAAGGCCTCCCGCGCGGTCGTGGCGCTCGAGAATGGTGACGCGAGCGCCCCGGCGCGCAAGCTCCCACGCCGTCGCAAGCCCGGCAGGGCCAGAGCCAATGACGGCGACCGAAGGAGCATCGGCGGCCGCAGGCGAAAGCGGAGCGGGCCCTCCGGTCGCCCACTGGTGATCGGAGATGGCGCGCTCGTCGTCCTTGATCGTGGTGGGCTCGTCGGCAAGTCCAAGGTTGCAGGCGGCCTCGCAGGGAGCGGGGCAGACGCGGCTCGTGAACTCGGGCAGCGGGTTCGTGAGCGCCAGGCGCTCTGCCGCGTCCGACCACATGCCGCGCCAAACCAGGTCGTTCCACTCGGGAATCAGGTTGTGCAGCGGACAGCCAGAGCTCTTGGCGTGACCAAACGAGAATCCCGTCTGGCAGAACGCCACCCCGCAGTACATGCAGCGGCTCGCCTGCGCGCGCTGCCTCTCCTCGTCCAACGGTACCGCGAACTCGTCAAAGTCTTTGATGGTCTCACCCGCGGGCCTTTCGCCGTGGGCGACACGCTTCGTGTCGATGAATGCTCCTACCTTGCCCATGGCCTACCTCCCGTTCCTCATTGTCTCGAAGGCAATCTCGATTGCCTCGTCGCGCGTCTTGCCCGCCGCTTCTGCAGCCTCGGTCAGCTCAAGCGCTATCTCGTACTCGTGCGGAATGACCTTCACGAAGCGGTCCTTGATGTCGTCAAACATGTAGAGCATCTTGATGCCGCGCGGGCTTCTCGTGCGCGCAGCGTGTTCCTCGATCAGGGCGTGGATCGTCTTGAGATCGCGCAGCGTAGGCTGCTTCAGCTCAACCATGTCGGTGTTGCAGCGCTCGGCAAGCGTGCCGTACTCGTCGTAGACATAGGCGACTCCGCCGCTCATGCCCGCTGCAAAGTTGATTCCAACCTCTCCCAAGATCAGCGCCGTGCCGCCCGTCATGTACTCGCAGCCGTGGTTGCCCACGCCCTCGCACACGATCGTGGCGCCGGAGTTGCGCACGCCAAAGCGCTGGCCGGCCAGACCGTTGATGAAGCCCCTTCCCCCGGTGGCGCCATAGAAGGCGACGTTGCCGATGGAGACGTTCTGGTCAAACTTGTAGGTGGCCTTCGACGACGGCGCCACGGTCAGGATGCCGCCAGAGAGTCCCTTGCCAAAGTAGTCGTTGGCGTCGCCGTGGACGTTGATCGTGATGCCCGCCGGCAGAAACGCGCCGAAGCTCTGGCCGCCGGAGCCCTCGCAGTCGATGGTGATGGACCCCTCTGGCAGCCCCTCGGGATGCGCGCGCGTAACGACCGAGCCAAGCATGGTGCCCACGCAGCGGTTGACGTTGGCGATGTCCGCATGGAAGCGGACCGGGGTGAGGGTGGCGCGAGCGGCCGCCGTGTACGGGATGAACAGCGTCGAGTCGAGGGCGCAGGGCAGCTCGTCCACGGGTCCCATCTCGGGCAGATAGTGCTTGCAGCTGGCGCCGGGCACAGACTTGCCGTACTCGTTGGTCACGTTGACCAGAATTGGAGACAGGTCGAGCGTGTTGGCCTTCCAGTTGCCCTTGACCTTCTTCTGGCGCAGGCACTCGGGATGACCCACCATCTCCTTGATGGTGCGGAAGCCGAGCTTGGCCATGATGCCGCGCAGCTGCTCGGCAACAAGGTACATGAAGTTGACCACGTACTCGGGCTTGCCCGTGAACCGCTTCCTGAGCTCGCAGTTCTGCGTAGCGATGCCCATGGGGCAGGTGTCCGTCTGGCAGTCGCGCTGCATGAGGCAGCCAAGCGAGAGGAGCGCGGCGGTGCCAAAGTCAAAGACCTCGGCGCCCAGAAGCGCAGCCACCGCCACGTCATAGCCGTCCATCAGCTTGCCGTCCGCCTCGAGTTCAACGCGGGAGCGCAGGCCGTTTCTCAGCAGCGTCTGCTGCGCCTCGGCAAGGCCGAGCTCAAGCGGGAGGCCGGTGTGGTAGATAGAGTCGCGCGGCGCGGCGCCCGTGCCGCCGTTGGCGCCCGAGATCAAGATCTTGTTGGCTCCGCCCTTGGCAACGCCCGTGGCGATGGTGCCGACGCCTGCCTCGGAGACGAGCTTGACCGACACCTTTGCCTCGGGATTCGCGTTCTTGAGGTCGAAGATCAGCTCAGCAAGGTCCTCGATGGAGTAGATGTCATGGTGAGGCGGAGGAGAGACGAGGCCCACGCCAGGAGTGGAGTTGCGCACCTTTGCGATCCACGGCCACACCTTGGTGCCGGGCAGGTGACCGCCCTCGCCGGGCTTTGCGCCCTGGGCCATCTTGATCTGGATCTCTTCGCCAGCCACCAGATAGCGGCTCGTGACGCCAAAGCGCGCGGAGGCAACCTGGCGAACCTTGGAGTTGGCGGAGTCGCCGTTTTCCATCGTGGTCTCGCGGTCGGGGTTCTCCCCGCCCTCGCCGGTGTTCGACTTGGCGCCGATCCGGTTCATGGCGATGGCAAGCGTGCGATGCGCCTCGTCGGAGATGGCGCCGAAGCTCATGGCGCTCGTCTGGAAGTGCTTCACGATGTCGTCTGCGCTCTCGACCTCTTCGATGGGGACGGGGCCGGACTCAAGCGGCACGAGCTCCAACAGGTCGCGAAGCACGATGGCTCGGTCGGTGGGGTGCAGCGCCTTCGAGTACTGCTCGAAGAGCTCGGGGCTGTTCTCGCGCGTGGCACGATGCAGCAGGTAGATGACCTCGGGGGTCAGCATGTGCTGCTCGCCGCCCAGAGGACGCCACTTGGTGAGACCCGAGCTTGGGAGCTGGCTGGGAGACGGGCTCTTGAGCATGGCGTCGGTCTCGTCGTAGCGCTCGTTGCACTCGCGCTGCACGCCGTTTGCGTCCAGGCCGCCCACGCGGCTCACCGTGCCCGAGAAGTACTTGTCCACGAACTTCTCGTCAAAGCCCATGATCTCGAAGATCTGCGCGGAGTGGTAGCCCTGCATCGTGGAGATGCCCATCTTGGACATGATCGACGTGATGCCAGAGAGCACGGCCTTGTCGTAGTTCTTGACGCCCTCCTCTGCGCTGACGGAAAGCGAGCCATGCTCGGCGAGCGCGCGGATGCAGTCATGGGCCATATAGGGGTAGATGCCCGAGGCGGAATAGCCCACAAGCGTAGCAAAGTCGTGCGGCGTGATGGCGTCCCCGCTCTCGACGACCAAGTCGGCGTTCATGCGGATGCCGGCGCGGATCATGTGGTTGTGGACGGCAGAGACGGCGAGAAGCGAGGGGATTGAGACCTCTCCCCTGCCGGCGCGGTCGGAGATCGCCACGATGTTGGCGCCTGCGCGCACGGCCGCCTCGACGTCTGCGCAGAGCTTGTCGAGAGCCGCCTCAAGCGCTCCATCCCCGGCGTCGCGGCGATAGGTTGCCGAGAAGCGCGCGGCATGGAAGCCGTTCCTGTCGACGGTCGCAATCCGGCGGAACTCCTCGCCCGTCAGGATGGGGTCGTCCAGCTTGATCAGCTGGCAGTTCTTCTTGGAATCCTCCAGCATGTTGCCGTGGTTGCCGATGTAAAGCACGCTCGAGGTCACGAAGCTCTCGCGAAGGGCGTCGATTGGCGGGTTTGTGACCTGGGCAAACAGCTGGTTGAAGTAGTCAAAGAACGAACGGGGGCGCTTGGAGAGCACGGCAAGCGGAATGTCTGCGCCCATAGAGGCCAGAGGGGGCTTTCCGGTCTGCGCCATCGGACGCACGGCCTCTTCGACGTCGTCGAAGTGGTAGCCGTGGCGAGACATTCGCTCCACCACGCTCACGTCGGCGTCAGCGGAGGCAAAGGGGTCGCCACCGGCATCTTCCCCAGCTGCGTCGACAAGGTCAGACACGGACAGCGTCTGGGAGTCAATCCAGTCGCGGAAGGGCTTCTGGCTGGCAAAGTGGCCCTTGACCTCGTCGTCCCAGATGATGCGGCCCTGCGCGGGGTCAACCACGAACATCTCGCCGGGGCCGAGCGAGCCCGCCTTCAAGATGTTGCTGGGATCGACGTCGAGCGCGCCGGCCTCGGAGGCAAGAATCATGCGGTCGTCGCGCGTCACGTAGTAGCGAGCGGGACGAAGGCCGTTTCTGTCAAGCGCGGCGCCCGTGATGATGCCATCGGAAAACGCGATGGCGGCAGGACCGTCCCAGCTCTCGGTAAGCATTGACTGGTAGCAGTCGTAGGCTCGACGCGAGTCGGAAAGCTGCGTGTTGTTGTCCCACGGCTCGGGCAGAAGCATCGTGACGGCACGGGCGAGCGGCCGACCGTTCATGGTAAGAAACTCGAGCACGTTGTCCAGGATGGCTGAGTCCGAGCCCTCGCGGTTGATGACCGGAATCACACGGCCGAGGTCATGGCCGAGCACGGGCGAGTAGAACTGGGACTCGCGGGCGCGAATCCAGTTGACGTTGCCACGAAGGGTGTTGATTTCGCCATTGTGGACGATGTAGCGGTTGGGGTGCGCGCGCTCCCAGCTGGGGGTGGTGTTGGTCGAGTAGCGCGAGTGCACCAGCGCCAGCGCCGTTTCGGTGGAGGCGTCGTTCAAATCTGGATAGAAGCCGCGCATCTGCGTTGCCACGAGCATGCCCTTGTAGACGATCGTGCGCGAGCTCATCGAGCAAATATAGAAGATCTTTCCGTCAAGGCCGGAGTTCTTGCTCGCCGCCTTTTCGATGGTGCGACGGCAGACGTAGAGCTTGCGCTCAAAGTCGTCGCCAGCGCTCACTCCTTGGGGCCGGCCGAGAAACGCCTGGCGGATTCTCGGCATGCAGGCACGGGCGGTCTCGCCCAGGTCGTGCGGGTCTATGGGCACCTCTCGCCAGAAGAGAAGCGGAACGCCAAGCTCGGCGCAGCCCTCCTCGAAGACGCGGCGGGCCACCTGCTCGCCCTCGTCGTCCTGAGGGAAGAAGACCATGGCAACGCCGTAGTCGCCCTCCTCGGGAAGAAGGTGGCCCCACTTCTGGGCTTCCTTGCGGAAGAAGCGATGCGGCACCTGGAAAAGGATGCCGGCGCCGTCGCCGGTGTTTCGCTCGAGGCCCTTGCCGCCTCGGTGCTCGAGGTTCACAAGCACGGAGAGCGCGTCGTCAAGCATCTGGTGCGAGCGCTGTCCCTTCAGGTGCGCAAGAGCGCCAATGCCGCAAGCGTCGTGCTCAAACTCTTCCCGATAGAGCCCTTGCTGCGACCGATTTCCGGCGCCCATGCTGCCCATTGCTGTTGAACTCATGGGGTCCCTCCCTCTCCTGCGTCCGCACGGCCATCCATAAGTGCCACGTGCGGGCGCGTTCCTGTCTCTTGTGGCAGCGCGCCTTGTCCGTAGTGCGGGGAGCTCTTCTCTGCACCGAGAGAGCTGCCTGTCGGGTGGTTGTGTCTCTGCGCTTGCCAAGCGGACGCGTCTGAATACACGCTTTCGTAGAAAATTTTATTTCCAGTGGCAAGAGCGGCTGCCGTCCGGAACAAAGATGCTACCTGCTCGAATCGCTCACGTATCTTTTTGTTGATTTTTCCGACAATTTTCTGAAATAATGCCAGCTCAGAGCCTATGCCTCCACAGGCGGATAGAGCCCCGCCGCGCACCGAGATATGCGGAGATTTCGCTAGGACAAGGCCGATGCTAAATGAAAGGATGGCTCTTTTGAGGAGGCTGGCATGGGCGAGCATCGCATTGTCGGTTCTGGCAGGCTGCTGGACGAGTCCGGAAGGCTCCGCGAGCCGGGATGGGCCACCCGTCCTCCCTTCGAGTACAGGCGCGACGACATCGCGGCGCCCATCTGGCGCATCAAGGATTGGGACTATTACCTTGTAAACGACGACGAGGTGGCCATAGCCCTCACGTTTGGCGACCTCGGATATCTGGGGATCGTCTCTGCTTCGGTCGTCAATTTTGCCGAGCACAGCTACAAGACGACCACCGAGACGGTGCCTGTGCCCCTAGGAACGATGGGGCTGCCCGCAGATTCAAGAAGCGGCGACATTGTGTGGGAGAATCGGCGCTGCCGCGTAAGCTGGCGCCACGTCCCCGGCGGGCGAAGGCTTTCATTTTTTATGAGCGGATTCGATGGTGACGACGAGCTCGACGTCGAGCTTCTGCTTGATGAGGAGCCTCGCGACTCAATGGTGATCTGCACGCCATGGCAAGACGACCCGACGGCGTTCTACTACAACCGCAAGATCGTCGGCATGCGCGCCCGCGGGGGCTTTCGCCGTGGGGCCGCCTTCCACGAGTTCTCGCCCGAGAGCTCCTTCGGGCTCCTCGATTGGGGTCGTGGCGTCTGGACCTATGACAACACGTGGTATTGGGCTGCTGCGCAAGGCCGCCAGGCAGGCCACGTGATAGGGCTCAACCTTGGCTATGGCTTCGGCGACACAACGGCGGCAAGCGAGAACATGATCTTCGTCGACGGCATCGCCCACAAGCTTGGGCGCGTTGACTTTGGAATCCCCGGCGAGCCTGGCCACTATCGCTACCTAGAGACGTGGCACATGACAGATGACGCAGGCAGGCTCGACCTGACGTTCAAGCCGCTGCTCGACCGTCGCGACGACACCGACATAGCAGGCGTGCTCGTCTCGATCCAGCACCAGGTTTTTGGGACCCTTGACGGCACGCTCGTGCTGGACGACGGCACGGCCCTGACCATAGGCGGCCTACGCGGCGCAGCAGAGCACATCCACAACAAGTACTAGACGAAGCCGGCGGCCAGCCTTGCCGGCGCGTGGGACCACGGGAAGCCGGCAAGCCCTACGAGAAGATCGCCATCGCAAGCGTCGAGACCACGATGATGGCAAGGCCGATCAGCGAGCGCTTGGTGTACTTCTCGTGGAACACGATTGCCGAGAATGCCATCGACACGACGATGGACAGCTTGTCGATGGGCACGACGACCGAGACGACGCCGTTCTGGATGGCGTAGTAGTAGCAGAGCCAGGAGGCGCCGGTCGCCACGCCAGACAGGCAGATGAACGCCAGCTCGTGACGGTCGATGCCATGCACGAGGTTCATCTTTCCGCGCATGGCGACGACGACCCAGGCCATAACCAGCACGAAGCAGGTGCGGATGGCCGTGGCGAGGTTTGACTCGACGCCCTCGATGCCAACCTTGGCAAGAATCGAGGTCAGCGCGGCAAAGACGGCAGAGCCCACCGCGTACCACATCCACGAGTTGCCCTGCACGTCGTGGTCCTGCTTCTTGCGCTCGAGCATCATGAGCGTTCCCACGAGAATGCCTGCGCAGCCCAGAAGCTTCACCGGAAGGTTGTTGGTCTCGCCAAAGAGCACGATGGCGAGCAGCACCGTGAGGACCGTGGAGCACTTGTCAATCGGGACGACCTTGTTCACGTCTCCCATCGAGAGAGCCTTGAAGTAGCAGATCCAGCTTGCGCCCGTCGCAAGGCCGGAAAGCGCGAGGAACAGAAGCGAATGCGGGGTGATCTGCCCAATGGTGGGAATGGAGCCCACAATTGCCGCCATCAGCCATGCAAACAGAAGGACCACGATGGTCCTGATGGCCGTGGCCACGTCCGAATCGGTCTTCTGAATGCCACACTTGGCGAGAATCGCCGTCACGCCGGCGAAGAACGCCGAACCCGCGGCTGCCAAAATCCACATGAGCGATGCCCCCTCTTTCCTGCATCAAGGCCCGGTGGGAAAACTCATCGGCTTCCGCGTCTTCGTTTTCGTTCGCATGCAAAAAAGCACGCCGAACCCCTCAACATGACGCGGCCCCGGTTCTCCGGGGCCGCGCACGACATTCTAAGCTATTACTACTTGGCGCTGACGCCAGCAGCCTTGCGAACTTCCTCAATGGCGGCATCATCGAACTCGGTGCCATCCTCAATCTGGCCCTCGAGCTCAGCGTCCTTCTTGGCCAGCATCTTGGCCTTCTTGTCGACGTCCATCATCGAGATGTCGTCCTCGTAGATCTTCTTGCCGCCGGGGTGCTCCTCGTTCCAGATGCGGTCGGCAACAGGCTGCCAGGTCTTCGCGTACGGCGTGGTGCGAGCGCACAGGTGGTCGACGTCCTCCGGGGTGACGTACTCGGTGGACTTGGCGTCTGCCTCGTGGACGATCTGCGGCAGGATCTCGGGGTTCTCGAGCATCGGGCAGGGGCGCAGCATGTTGTCGTTCCACGGCCAGTGAGCACGATAGGCCTGGAAGATGGGCTGCTGCAGGCACTCGATGAGCGACTTCTCCTTGATGTTCGCGTTGGAGTAGTGGATGAAGACGCAGGGCTCCACGTCACCCTTTGCGGTGATGTGGCAGAACACGCGACCGCCAGCGATGCAACCGCCGACGAACTCGCCGTCGTTCTGGAAGTCCATGGTCATGATGGGCTTGCCGCCCTCGTAGTCACGAATCTCGCGAATGCGCTTGATCATGTACTCGCGCTGCTCGATCGTGGGCATGAGGTCGGCGTTCGCGCCCTCGCCGACGGGCATGTAGTGGAAGTACCAGGCCCACAGGGCGCCCTTCTCGATGACCATGTCGAGGTACTCGTCGGAGGTGACGGACTCGACGTTGTTGCGGGTGTAGGCCGTGGAGATGCCGAACGGGATGCCGTTGGCCTTCATGAGGTCGAAGGCGGCCATGACCTTGTCGAAGCAGCCCTCGCCGCGGCGGCTGTCGTTTGCATCCTCAAAGCCCTCGAGGGACACGGAGAACAGGATGTTGCCCGTGCGCTTGCAGTCGTCGCAGACCTGCTGGTTGATCAGCGTGCCGTTGGTGTAGAGGCTGAAGAGGCAGTCGTCGTGCTTCTCGGCCAGCTTGACGATGTCGCGCCAGCGAACCATGGGCTCGCCGCCGGTAAGCATGAACCAGTGGCAGCCAAGCTCGGCGGCCTGCGTGACGAGCGAATCCATCTCGTCATA
Organism: Tractidigestivibacter sp.; assembly: GCF_050946515.1. Taxonomy (GTDB): domain Bacteria; phylum Actinomycetota; class Coriobacteriia; order Coriobacteriales; family Atopobiaceae; genus Tractidigestivibacter. Next base: position 31,235 of record NZ_JBMNUX010000013.1, on the reverse strand, counting down.
AGTGAGGTTCAGCGACTTGGAGTAGTCGGCGGCCCAGCAGCCAACGCAGTGCATGTTGCAGGCGCTCGTGGGGTCGAAGATGATGATCCAAGGCACGTTGCACTGGTACTTCTCGGCGGACTGGGTGGTCTCGCGCAGGCCGCGGAAGGCGGACTCGTAGGCGCCATTCAGCACGGCCGTGTGCAGGATGTGGGGATCGATCCTCTTAGCAAGGCCAATGACCATGTTCTCCCACTTGGAGCCTGGATAGAAGGCACGGCGAAGCGAGTTTGCCATGTCAGGAGCGGTGTCTGCAAGAAGCTTGCCGCCCATGTCCAGGAACTTCTCGAGGGCCTCCTCGGGATGATCGCTCCTGACACCCTTGATGGCCTGATCCAATGCGATGCTGAACGCCTTGCGCTCGGCCGCATGCGCAATCTTAGACTGCATGTTCCACGATCCTTTCGCCCGAGGGCATGTGCCGACCCTTGCCGGCTATCGTAATTCCCTTACGTTATACTGAGAGCATATTTTGAACCTGATTTGAAAAAAATCAACCCTGCGTAATATTTTGTCGAATTTTCCGCGCTTTCAGACTGGGCGAGCCCCTGGGAGACAGAGCGGCATTTGCGACCAAGGTTATCCCTCTGTGACGCGGCATCGCTTCTCGCGCGCGCATTCGCATACCTCAACTATCATTGCAACTTGCTGTTAATAAAGTACGTTTGCTTGCTTCCAAGGAGGTACCGTGAGCATCGTCGACATGCTGCGCGCGAACGCGCAGAAGACGCCAGACAGCGTCGCTCTTGTTGAGGTGAACCCTCAGCGTCGAGAGAGCCGCCGCATCACGTGGCGCGACTACGAGCTGGTAGAGACAACGGACGACGAGCCCTATCGTCGCGAGATCACCTGGCGCGTCTTCGACGAGAAGGCCAACCGCTTCGCGAATCTTCTGGCCTCGCGCGGCGTCCACAAGGGCGACAAGGTGGCCATTCTGCTCTACAACTGCATCGAATGGCTGCCCATCTACTTCGGCGTCCTCAAGAGCGGCGCCACGGTGGTGCCGCTGAACTTCCGCTACTCCTCCGACGAGATCCAGTACTGCATCGAGAAGTCAGACACCAACGTGCTGGTCTTTGGCCCTGAGTTCACCGGGCGCGTGGAGCAGATCGTGCCTCAGATCTCGCGTGGGAGGCTGCTCTTTTATGTAGGCGACGACTGCCCGACCTGGGCCGAGCCCTACCAGGAGCTTGTGGGGTTCTGCTCGTCCGCAGATCCGATGATCCCGCTCTCGGAGGACGAGGACGCGGCGATTTACTTCAGCTCTGGCACCACGGGATTTCCCAAGGCGATACTTCACCACCACAGGAGCCTTACCCAGGCGGCCGAGATGGAGCAGAAGCACCATAGCCAGACCGCAGACGACACCTTCCTCTGCATACCGCCGCTCTACCACACAGGCGCCATGATGCACTGGCTGGGCTCGCTTCTCGTTGGCGGGCGCGGCGTGCTTCTTCGCGGCGTGAGCCCCAAGACCATCCTCGAGACCGTCTCCAACGAGCGCTGCACCATCGTGTGGCTTCTCGTCCCATGGGCGCAAGACATACTCATGGCCATCGAGCAGGGCACGGTCACCCTCTCTGACTACCACCTTGACCAGTGGCGCCTGATGCACATCGGCGCCCAGCCGGTCCCCAAGAGCCTGGTCAAGCGCTGGCTCGAGGTCTTCCCCAACCACCAGTACGACACCAACTACGGCCTTTCCGAGTCGACCGGGCCGGGCTGCGTGCACCTGGGCGTCGAGAACACCGACCACGTGGGCGCCATTGGCGTGCCAGGATATCGCTGGAAGTGCCGCATCGTGGACGACAAGGGCAACGACGTCAAGCAGGGCGAGGTTGGCGAGCTTGCCGTGCAGGGGCCCGGCGTCATGGAGTGCTACTACAAGGACCCCGTGGCCACGGCCGAGACGCTGCGCGACGGGTGGCTCTTTACCGGCGACATGGCACGACAGGACGCCGACGGCTTCTACTGGCTCGTCGACCGCAAGAAGGACGTCATCATCTCCGGAGGAGAGAACCTCTACCCCGTGCAGATCGAGGACTACATCTCGGCTAACGAGGCAGTGAAGGACGTCGCCGTGATTGGCCTTCCCGACGAGCGCCTGGGCGAGATCGCCTGCGCCATCATCGAGCTCAAGCCAGGCTGCGAGACCGTCACCGAGCAGGACATCAACGACTTCTGCCTGGGGCTGCCCCGCTACAAGCGCCCCCGCAAGATCATCTTTGCGCCCGTGCCGAGAAACCCCACGGGCAAGATCGAGAAGCCCCTTCTGCGCAAGCGCTATGGTGCGCAGAACCTCGTCGATCGCGAGAATAAGGGATAGGTCTATACGCCCAAGCCTTGGGCGAGAGGAACGGAGAGCACATGGGAAAGCAGCTTCTATCAGGAAACGAGGCCATAGCCCTCGGGGCATGGGAGGCCGGCTGCAAGGTGGGGACGGGCTACCCCGGAACGCCTTCTACCGAGACCTTGGAGAACCTCGTTCAGCACAAGGAGGTCTACTGCGAGTGGTCGCCTAACGAGAAGGTCGCGCTTGAGGTTGGCATCGGCTCGTCGCTGGGCGGCGTGCGCACGCTGGTCACCATGAAGCACGTCGGCCTCAACGTGGCGGCGGACCCCTTCATGTCGGTCACCAACACCGGCGTGGGCGCGGGCCTTGTCCTTCTCGTTGCAGACGACCCTTCAATGTACAGCTCGCAGAACGAGCAGGACTCGCGCAACTACGCGGCCTTCGCGCGCGTGCCTGCGCTTGACCCGTCCGACTCGCAGGAGGCCTACGAGTTCGCAAAGCGCGCGTTCGAGATCTCCGAGCGCTTCGATACGCCCGTCCTTCTCCACGAGACCATGCGCATTGCGCACACGCGCACCATGGTGGAGGCTGCTGGCGAGCGCGTGGAGCCCAAACAGCTCGACTACGAGAGCCAGCCTTCCAAGTACGTCATGATGCCGGCCTTCGCCGTTGGGCGCACCGAGGCCACCAACAAGCGCGAGGACGCGCTTGTCGAGTACGCCGAGACCTGCGACCTCAACCGCGTCGAGATGCGCGACACAAAGGTGGGCGTCATCTGCGCAGGCGCCCTCTACAACCACGTTCGCGAGGCGCTGCCCAACGCATCCGTGTTCAAGGTGGGGCTCTCTTGGCCGCTGCCGCCCAAGCGCCTGGCCGAGTTCGCCGCCTCAGTCGACCACCTCTACGTTGTCGAGGAGGCCTGCCGCTACTTCCGCGACCATGTTGCCGCCATGGGCATCAAGCTCGAGGAGCCGCCCGCGTCTCCCCTGCCCCGCTCCGGAGAGATCTTCCCCGCAGACATCCGCGCCAGCTTTGGCGTCGAGCAGCCCGCACACCTCAATGCGGCGACCGACCTTCCGCCTCGTCCGCCCGCGTTCTGCGCCGGCTGCCCTCACCGCCTGGTCTTCTGCGAGCTTCGCCGCATGAAGGCCATCGTCACGGGCGACATCGGCTGCTACACGCTGGGTGCCGTCGCGCCGTACAAGTCGGTCGACTCCGTCATAGACATGGGCGCGTCCCTCTCGATGGACCACGGCATGGAGCTTGCCGGCGTGTCCGAGCGCACGGGACGTCCTGTGGTGGGCGTCATCGGCGACTCCACGTTCGCGCACTCCGGCATCACCTCCCTTCTGGGCACCGCCTATAACGGCGGCAAGGGGACGCTCGTGATTCTGGACAACCGCACGACGGCCATGACCGGAACGCAGGGCAACCCCGTCAACGGCATCACGCTCTCTGAGCAGGGAGCGCGCATCAGCCCGCTCGTGGATCCCCAAGACAAGCCCAGCGTCCTCGACCGCCCCGCCGGCCATGCGCTCGACCTGCCCGCCCTCTGCCGCGCCATCGGCGTGGACGAGGTCATCGAGGCCAACGCGCAGAGCCTCGCCGAGGTGCGCGATGCGCTCAAGACCGCAACGTCGCACGCCGACCTTCTCTCCGTCGTGATCTTCAAGGCGCCTTGCCGCTTGGTCGACCGCACGAAGAAGGCCATGCCCGTGATTCGCGATTGCCGCCGCTGCGGTCGCTGCGTCCAGATTGGCTGCCCCGCCCTTGGCAAGGACGAGACCGGCCATGCCGTGATCGACCCCACCCAGTGCGTAGGCTGCGGCCAGTGCCAGCAGGTCTGCCCCTTCGGGTGCATTCAGTCCGAATAGGAGGAGAACAATGCCTCACGCAACAGCTTCTCAAGAGAGCTCGACCGTCCGCCTTGGCAAGCGGGTCACCCTTGACCGCACGATGACCGTCCTTCTGGTGGGCGTCGGCGGCCAGGGAACCATCCTCGCCGGAAACATCTTGGCCATGACCGCCTCAGAGGCGGGCCTCGACGTCAAGGTCTCCGAAATCCACGGCATGAGCCAGCGCGGCGGGTCGGTCTCGACCACCATCCGCATGGGCGAGAAGGTCGACTCCATGGTATGCGACCCAGGGTGCGCCGACGTGCTGGTGGCCTTTGAGGCCATCGAGGCCCTTCGCAACCAGCAGTTCCTTCGCGAGGGTGGGCGCCTGTTCGTGAACGACGAGACCATCACGCCAGTTCCGGTGAACATCGGCAACGCGCGCATGCCCGAGAACATCGGAAAGCGCCTGGACGACGCGGGCGCCGTGCGCATCAACGCCGGCGAGATCGCCCGTCAGGTGGGAAGCCCCCGCTCCACCAACGTGGTGTTGGTGGGCGCGCTCTCCACGGCGCTGCCCTTTGCCGAGGACGAGTGGAAGGACGCCATCAAGCGTCGCGTGCCGACCAAGACCATCGACGCCAACCTTGCTGCGTTTGACGCCGGTCGCGCTGCGGCACAGGGCCAGTAGCGAGGCGCCCCGCCTTTTCTTGGCACCCAAAATGCGTTAGCCGCCCATTGAGCGAACGGCTATCCATGGCGAGCGGTTTTAGTCGGTTGTTACACTACCCGATTCAACCGCTCGCCATATTTTGTGGTTTCGAACGAAGACGGTGGGCAATGATACCTATATGTGAAAGCCCTCGACCTGATGAGGTGATTCTTTTATGGGTCAGTACGTTGTGAACGAGAACGACGGGAAGTACCTGTTCAATCTCTGCGGCTCAAACGGACATGTTATTGCCACGTCCATGGTGTTTGCGAGCAAGGAAGACTGCCTTACGGGCATCGACCAGATTCGCAAGACGGCCGCTGACGCCGCAATCGAAGACACGACGGTCGATGGCACCATGCACGTGCCGGCGCCCAAGTATCGCATCTTCCAGACGCTGTCTGGCAACTACTTCTTCCGCTTCTATCCCGACGATGGCGGCGACATTGCCCAGTCGCACTCCTATCCGCTGAAGGACAGCCTGCTTCGTCGCATCGACCGCATGCGCGAGGAGGGCGACTCTTCGCTTTCGCATGACGTTGAATAGCGGCGGCCAGCGGGAAGGCTGAATCGGAAACGCAAGGAGGCGGATGCCCAAAGGCACCCGCCTCCTTTTCGTATGCATGCAGGGCACGCTGCCAAGGTAACGCGGGACCGCGCAGAGCGTTGCGTCCACGTCCGCGCAGCCCCAGAATCTACGTCTGCTATGCCTCCAGCTTCTGCCTCAGCAGCTTGTTGAAGAGCTTGGGGTTGCCGGTGCCCTTGCTCGCCTTCATGCACTGGCCGACGAGGTAGCCCACGACCTTCTTGTTGCCGTCGTGGTACTGCTGCACCTGGTCGGTGCACCGCGCAAGCACCTCGTCCACGATGGGCTCGAGCGCGCCCGTGTCGCTCACCTGGCGCATGCCGCGCTCGTCGACGACGGCGGCAGGGTCGCGGTCGGTGCCGTCAACGGCCTCGAGCACGTCCTTTGCCTGCGAGAACGTGATGGCGTCCTCGTCGAGCAGGGCCGAGATGGAGGCAATCTGCGCTGGGGCGAGCGCCTTGTAGGCAGGCACCAAGTTCACCATGACCTTGGCCACGGTCTTGGCGGCCTTGTCCGGCGCAAGCGCCACGGACTTCTCGAACGTCTCAGCCGTCGAGGGATCGCCCGCAAGCTGCGCGGCGTCCGCCCGCTTCAGACCAAAGTCGGCCACGTAGCGGTCGCGCTTGGCGTCGGGCAGCTCGGGAATCTTCGCGCGGGCCTCCTCGATGAAGTCGTCGGTGAGGTCAAAGGGGGCGAGGTCGGGGTCGGGGAACAGGCGGTAGTCGTCTGCGGTCTCCTTCACGCGCATCACGACGGTGCGATGACGGCTGGGCTCCCAGTGGCGGGTCTCCTGGTAGACGATGCCGCCCTCCTCGAGCACCTCGGCCTGGCGGCAGATCTCGTACTCGAGCGCGTCGTGGAGGCTCTTGAAAGAGTTGATGTTCTTCATCTCGGTCTTGGTGCCGAGCTTGGTCTCTCCGCGTCGGCGCAGGCTGACGTTGCCGTCGCAGCGCATCGAGCCGCTCTCGAGCGAGCAGTCCGAGATGCCGAGCGTCTTGAAGGTCTGCTGCAGCTTCTCCATGAAGAGGCGCGCCTCCTCGGGGGTGCGCAGGTCGGGCTCGGTCACGAGCTCGATCAGCGGCGTGCCGCAGCGGTTGTAGTCGATGAGGCTCTCGGTGGCCGCGGTGATGCGGCCTTCCTCGCCGCCCACGTGCACCATCTTGGCGGCGTCCTCCTCCATGTGGATCCTGAGGATGCGGATGGGGGCTACGTATGAGCCGTCCTTCTCGCGCTCGATGGGCGTCTCGCCGTCGCCGGCGAGCGTCTCCCACGCCGGGCGCTCAGATGCGCCCTCTCCGGAGACGGCCAAGTCAAGATGGCCGTGCATGCAGATGGCGACCGGCCCCTGCGTGGTCTGGAAGTTCTTGGCCATGTCTGGATAGAAGTAGTGCTTGCGGTAGAACATCGAGCGGCGCTGAATCTGGCAGTTGGTGGCAAGGCCGGCCATCACGATGTACTGGATGGCCTTGCGGTTGGGCACCGGCAGCGCGCCCGGCATGCCCAGGCACACGGGGCAGACGTTGGTGTTTGGCGGGTCGTCGTGGCTGAGCTTGCAGTTGCAGAACATCTTGGTGTCGAGCGTGGTGAGCTCGGTATGCACCTCAAGGCCGATGACGGCCTCCCAGTCCTTCAGGACCTCGGCGAGCTTCTTCATGCAAGCTCACCTCCCTTCCCCGCAAAGTCGGGCGCGACGACGCCCGTGGCGCCAGCCCCGCGCTCGAGGGCGCGGGCAAACTGCAGAAGCTTGCGATCCGAGAAGGCAGGGCCCTGGAGCTGCGCCGACACGGGGAGGCCCGAGTCTTTGCCCAGCCCCAGCGGCACCGAGATGCCGCCGTTTCCGCAGATGTTGTTCGAAATCGTGAACATGTCGGACGCATACATCTGCGTGGGGTCCGAGATCTCGCCAAACTTGAACGCCGTGCGCGGGGTCGCCGGCATGAGAATCACGTCGCACTGCTCGAAGGCGTGCACGTAGTCCTGCGTGATGAGGGTGCGCACCTGCTGCGCGGGATAGTAGTACTTGTCGTAGACGCCCGAGGAGAGCAGGTATGCGCCCAGCATCTGGCGGCGCTTGGCCTCCTCGCCAAAGCCCTTCGCGCGCGACTTGCTCGTCTGCTCGGCGAGCGTCGAGCAGCCCGGCTCCTGGTAGCCGTAGCGCACGCCGTCGAAGCGCGCGAGGTTGGAGAAGGCCTCGCAGGGGGCGATCACGTAGTAAGCGGCAATTGCGCTCTTGATGTTGGGGAGGCTGACCTCCACGATCTTGGCGCCCTGGTCCTCAAAAGTGGCGCGGGCACGGTCAAGCGCGGCGCGCTCCTCGTCCGAGAGACCGGCGATGTCCATGAGCTCGGGGACGACGCCCACGGTCTTGCCCTCGATGGGGTCCTCGAGGTGCTCGAGGAAGTCGACCGGGCAGTCTTGGCTCGTGGAGTCAAGCGGGTCGCGACCGGGGCCGGTCAGCGCGTTCATCGCCAGCGCGACGTCCGCCACGCTCCGGCCGAAGGGACCCACCTGGTCGAGCGAGCTGCCGAAGGCCACGACGCCGTAGCGGCTGACCGCGCCGTAAGTGGGCTTCAATCCCACGACCCCGCACAGGCTCGCCGGCTGGCGGATGGAGCCTCCCGTGTCGGAGCCCAGGCTGATGGTGACCTCTCCCGCTGCGACCGCCGCAGCCGAGCCGCCCGACGAGCCGCCCGGCACGCGCTCGGTGTCCCAGGGGTTGTTCGTACGGTGGAAGTAGCTGGTCTCGGTCGAAGAGCCAAAGGCGAACTCGTCCATGTTGGTCTTGCCCATGGGCGTTGCCCCTGCGTCCAGCATGCGCTTGACGCAGGTGGCCGTGAAGACCGACTCGTAGTTCTCGAGCATGCGCGAGGCGCAGGTCGTGCGCGTGCCCACGAGGTGCATGTTGTCCTTGAAGGCCACGGGCACGCCGGCGAGGGGGCCGAGCTTCTCGCCCTTCTCGCGCGCGGCATCCGTTGCGGCGGCAGCATCGAGCGCCAGCTCCGGAGAGACCTGCAGGAACGCCTGGACGTCGCCCTCGCGCTTGTCGATTGCGTCAAGCGAGGCCTTGGCGACCTCGGTGGCCGTGAAGTCGCCGTTTGCGACGCCAGCGGCGATCTGCGCGGCAGACATCGCGTCGAAGTTTGCCATTAGCGATCGCCCCCCTCTTCATCGCCGAGGATCGACGGCACGCGGAAGTAGCGGTCACGCGCCGAGGGAGCGTTCTTGAGCGCGACGTCGATGGGCAGCGCGCGGTCGGAGTCGTCTATGACGTCCTCGCCCATCACGTTGGAGAGGTCTCCAATGGGATGGAACGTGGGCTCGACTCCCTCGAGGTCGTACTCGCGGATAGGTTGGAGCAAGTCGATGGCGTCGTTCATGTAGGACGTCATTTCGTCGAGCTCTTCGTCAGTCAGGGCAATGCGGGCGTAGTCCGCAATCCCCGCGACATCTTCTCTGGTCAGGGCCATGGCTCTCCCCTCTCGTATGAAATCACGGCTTCACATTCTAAGTCAGGTTAGGACGTCCACGCACGTGGCAGTGCCCGCCGAGACGCAGGCGCAACATTGTGTGCCGCGGAGCTGCGGCACGCGCCGTGCTCCGTCACGGCGGGAGCTAGCTACGCTAGGATTGAGCTAGCAAGCGGCCAGGCAGCCTCCCAGGCGCCTCGTCAGCAATACGCCCAACATGCAAGCACATCGGAGGATCAATGTTCAGAATCGTCGCCAGCGACATGGACCAAACCCTGCTCGACCACTCGCACAAGGTCCCGCAGGCAAACATTGACGCCATTCGAAAGATGCGCGAGCTAGGATGCCTCTTCGTTCCCGCATCCGGACGGAGCTACGTCTCGGTCATGGAGTCGCTGGAAAGCGTCCCCTTCGAGCTGCTCGACGGCTCGTACCTCATCAGCTACAACGGCGGCTGCGTCAACCGCATCGGAGACGAGGAGCCGCTGGTCAAAAACTCGCTGCCGTTCGATCGCGTGGCGCAGCTGTTTGCATATGGGCTGACCCAGCCTGTGAGCATGCATGTCTACGAGCTTGCAGGAAAGGTATGGACTTGGGCACTGCAGCCCCTCGAGGAGCGCTATCTCAACGGACACATGGCCTACGAGCCGCTCAAGACCCCTTCGATCGAGTTTTTGCGCGACGTCCCTCTTGCCAAGATCCTCTACTGCATCCCCAACGGCTCCGAGAAGCTACGCGCTATCGACTCGTCCATGCCATCGGAAATCAAACAGGGCTGCGACGTCACCTTCAGCAGCGGACGCTATTTGGAGTTTGTTCCTGAGGGCGTCAACAAAGGCAGCGGCCTTAGGACGCTCGCAAAGCTACTGGGAATCGACATGACCGACACGATTGCCTGCGGAGACGCCGCAAACGACGAAAGCATGGTGCGCGCAGCGGGCGTAGGAGTCGCCGTGGCAAACGCTGTCGACGGACTTGGCGAGCGCGCCGACTATTTTGCGCACTCCACCTGCGACGACGGCATCCTGGCTGAGGTTGTGGAAAAGTTTGTGCAGCCGTCTTTCGGCAAATAAGACGCCGGGGGCGCCGCCCGTTGCACCGAACTCGCCTTAGTGCAGACTTTGGCATCTCATTTGGGCCGAACTCGCCTTAGTGCAGGCCCTCTCACGAGCTAAAGCCGCGCCAGCGCGTGACGCGCTGGCGCGGCTTTGCGTTTCCGCAGGTAGAGGCGGTAAGCAACTAAGTAAGAGCTTGATGTCCCGCTATGACCCCCAAACAACGTCTGCACTAAGGCGAGTTCGGTGCATAAGCCCGCCGCAAACTCGCACTAAGGCGAGTTCGGCCCAAGGACCAGCCGGCAATCCGAAGAATCGACGCCAACGCCATGCAGAAAAAGGGAGAGGCCGCGCAAAGGCCCCTCCCCTGTTTGTCATTAATAGTGGCGCTGGTTCGGTCGCGCTTGTTACGCCATGATTTTGCGGAACAGCTCGACGACCTGATCGTGCGTGGCCTCGCGCGGGTTGCCCGGATAGCAGGCGTCGTTCAGCGCATCGGTTGCCAGCTGGTCAAGGTCGGCCTCGACGAGTCCGTCGCAGGTCTTGGGGATGTTGACGTCGGCGGAGAGCTGGCGCACAGCGTCGATTGCGGCGTCGGCGGCAGCGTCGGTGCTCATGCCCGTGGTGTCGACGCCCATAGCCTCTGCAATCTTGGCCTGGCGCTCAGCGACGACCGGCTTGTTGAACTCCATCGAGATCGGCAGCAGCATTGCGCAGGCAACGCCATGCGGGGTGTCATAGTGCGCGGAGAGCGTGTGCGCCATGGAGTGGTCAATGCCCAGGCCCACGTTAGAGAAGCCCATGCCGGCGATGTACTGACCAAGCGCCATCTGCTCGCGGCCAGAGCCGGGATTGCCGCTCTTTGCCTCTGCGTAGGCGTCGCGGAGGTTGTGCGAGATCAGGTTGATGGCCTCGTAGTGGAACATGTCTGAGAGCTCCCAGGCGCCCTTGGTGGTGTAGCCCTCGATGGCGTGCGTAAGCGCATCCATGCCGGTAGCTGCGGTAAGGCCGGCGGGCATGCTTGCCATCATGTCGGGGTCGACGACGGCAACCTCAGGGATGTCGTTGGTGTCAACGCACACGAACTTGCGGACCTTCTCGGGGTCGGTGATCACGTAGTTGATGGTGACCTCTGCTGCGGTGCCGGCGGTCGTCGGAACGGCGATGGTAAAGGTGGCATGCTTCTTGGTGTCGGCCACGCCCTCAAGCGAGCGCACGTCAGCGAACTCAGGGTTCTCGTTGATGATGCCGATGGCCTTCGCGGTGTCCATAGACGAGCCGCCACCGATGGCCACGATGCAGTCAGACCCAGCTGCCTTGATTGCGGCGACGCCGTCCTGAACATTCTTTATCGTGGGGTTGGGCTTGATCTCGGAGTAAAGCGTGTAGGCGATGCCCGCCTGGTCAAGCAGGTCGGTGACCTTCTTGGTGACGCCAAACTTCACGAGGTCGGGGTCTGAGCAGACGAAGGCGTTCTTGTAGCCACGCCGAGTGAGCTCGCCCGGAATCTCCTTGATTGCGCCCTTGCCATGGTACGAGATGCTGTTCAGGACGAAGCGGTTGACCATAAAACCAAGTCCCTTCCATTTCAGGCACCGCACCTTTTGCGGCGCCGCCAACAGACCACTGTTTATTATTGCCCGCGCGAGTGTTTCCAAACGCTGCGTTGCCGCCATTGGCGCGAACGGTGGCAGTTTCCGCATCCATTGGGCGCTTCATCATCCAATTCTTACCAAAGCGTAAGGTACGGGTAAGCCAGTTCGATGGCAGGTCAGAGCCCCAACTGAGAGCATTGAGTCGTCAAGAACAGGACGCGGAGCGTCCAATCGGAAAGGGGCACAACATGACCGGCATCGTCTCAATCATCGCAATGACCTTCGTTATGGCTCTCATGGCCGCCTGCGCCTTCGCTGGCAAGGAGGCCTAAGACCGTGCAAGACATGATCTTGAAGCAGCTCTTCTTTGCCATGCTCACGGTCGTTCTGAGCCTCGTCGTGCTTCTCGACGATGGCAAGCCTCGCCGTCGGCGACGGGAAAACCGCCGCTAGGCGCGCTTGCCACCTCGCCCAGAAATCCACACGAACACCGCCGCGATGAGCGCGACCAGCGCCGAGGCGGCAAAGAGCGTCTGCTGCACGCCAAAGGCATCGGCAATGAAAGGCGCAACCAGAAGCGGAAGCGTGCCCGCGCTGTTTGCGCCAACCTGCATCACGGAAGTCACGCGACCGATCGCCGAGGGGTCGCAGTCGCGCTGCACGAGCGTGTTCTTCACGGGCGGCATCGCGCCAAAGCCGAGCCCGGTGATGAGCTGGCCCACCACGGCAACGGCAACGCTCGACGTCCCGACATAAATCATCGAACCGATGCCCGTCACAAGAAGCAGCGCGGCGATCATCCGGACGCTCAGCTTGCGCGTCGGCACGCGCAGGACAAGAAGCGACCCCGCCGTGGCGCCGATGCCGGCGCACGCAGAAAGCCAGCCCATCCACTCGTTGCCCACCTTGAGGACGTCGCGATAGAAGATCGACTCGAGCGAGTCGAACGCCCCGTACGCAAAGAAGCCAAGGAAGTAGATCAGGAAGATCTCCGCCAGGGTTTTCGACGAGAAGGTCGCGCGAACCCCGGCCGCAAGCTCGTGCCAAAAGCCTCCGCGCGCTTCCTCCCTGCGACTTTGTTCGTCAGTACGCACCGCGCTCAGGTCAAGCAGCTCCGGGGTCAGCCACACGATAATGGCCGCCGGCACGGCCACGAGCGGCATGGCAAAGAAGACTGACAGGCTCGTCCCCGTGAAGTGCGTGATGGCGCCGCCAAGCGTCGGTCCCACAATCACGGAGAGGTTGCTTGCCGTATTGATCCAACTGTTGGTCTTCAAGAGCTCGCGGGCGTCGTCGGTCAAAAAGCGCGGGTACGCCTCGCGCGCGGCTCCGCCCACGCCCGCAACGACGCCGTCAAGCACCGCTAGGGTCAGAAGCAGCGGATATCCCATCGGAAGCGCCAACGGCAGAAAACCTTCTATGGCCATGAGCGCGCACGACGCGGCGATGGTGATGCGCGGTCCTATGCGGTCCACAATCACTCCGGCAACCCCACCCGCAGCCACCAGCACCAGGTTCAGGATGACGACCATAGCGGAGACGATGTAGGCGTTTGCGCCAAGCTCGTAAGTGACAAGCCCGATGATGCCGACGAAGTAGGTCGTCTGGAAGCCGAGAAAGATCAGAAAGGACGCTGCAACAAGGCGGCGCTCGGACGCCACGAGAGACGCTTTGTCGGATTGAGCAGAAGACATGGCAGCTCCTGGATAGATCGAGCGAGAAGGGACGGAGAGATAGGCAGCCGGCCGCCGACCTAGTGCTTGAGTGTCGTTCCCGTCACCATGCGCTCACTTCCCAGGGTCCAATCAACTACGCGCGCTATTTCAGCATGCTTGGGTCAGCATTGCAAGGTGCCTCCGGCAGGCGGCGCGGTCGGCGCGGGACCGCCCCAGTTGGCTCGGCCCGCCTATAAATACCCCCAATCATGTAGGAATTTGTGAAGGGGGCGAGAAACGCCCAATTGTGGGTTGCCTTTAATTCCCTACAAATTACTATGAATTAGGTTGCCCCGCGGTCTCTGCGTGGGTAATAAGTGAGAAGAGCAAGCGCCGACATAGAAAAGAACCCGGCGCTCGTTGGCAAGGAGTACAGCATGGCAGATACGCTTCTCGAGGTGAACTCGGTTTCAGCCGGGACCGAGGACAAGCCCATCCTTCATAACGTCAGCCTCGCAGTTGGCGCGGGCGAGACCCATGTCCTCATGGGCCCCAACGGCGCCGGCAAGTCGACGCTCGGCCACGTCATCATGGGCGACCCCACCTACAAGGTCAGCTCAGGCAGTATCGCTTTTGATGGCCAGGACATCACTTCTCTAACTCCTGACAAGCGCTCTCTCGCAGGCATCTTCCTCTCGTACCAAGCGCCCGTCGAGGTGCCCGGCGTGCCCCTCTACAGCTTCCTTCGCTCAATCAGCCAGATGCGCCCCGAGCTCAAGTGCACGGCGCGCGAGTTCCGCCGCCGCGTAGGCAAGATCGCCGACGAGCTCTCGCTCGACCAGTCCTTCCTGATGCGCGAGCTCAACGTGGGCTTCTCGGGCGGCGAGAAGAAGAAGATCGAGATGCTCCAGCTGCTGCTGCTTCGTCCCAAGCTGGCCATCCTCGACGAGACCGACTCCGGCCTCGACGTCGACGCGCTGGCAACCGTGTCGCGCGGCATCCAAAGCTATCGCGACAACGTGGGCGGCGCGCTGCTCATCATCACGCACAACACCCGCATCCTCGAGCGCCTGACCGTCGACCGAACGCACGTGATGGTCAAGGGCCACCTCGTCGCCGAGGGCCCCGCGTCGCTGATCGACGACATCGACAAGAACGGCTTCGAGCGCTTCGAGAAGACCACTGCCAAGGAGGCCGATGCCCAGTGAGCCGAGAGAGGACCCAGGTCAAAGACGTTGACCGCTCCCTCTACGACTTCACGAAGTCCGAGGAGGGATACGAGCGCTACGCCGACGGACTGACGCCGGACATCGTGCGCGCCATTTCCGCAAAGAAGGACGAGCCTGACTGGATGCTCCAGATGCGCCTCGAGGCCCTCGACGAGTACCACCGCCGCCCGATGGCCACAAACTGGGGACCGTCGATCGCGGGGCTCGACCTAGACCATATCTCAACGTACGTCTCGCCCAAGACCAAGCAGGCCTCGAGCTGGGATGACGTGCCCGCAGACATCAAGGACACCTTCGAGCGCCTGGGCATCCCCGAGGCCGAGCGCGAGAGCCTGGCCGGCGTGGGCGCCCAGTACGACTCCGAGATCGTCTACCACAACATGCGCGAGGAGGTCGCCAAGCAGGGCGTCGTCTACACCACGATCGAGGACGCGCTGCACGATCCCAAGTGGGAGCCCGTCATCCACGAGTACTTCGGCAAGCTCATCCCCATGACCGACCACAAGTTCGCCGCGCTGCACTACGCGGTCTGGAGCGGCGGCTCGTTTGTCTACGTGCCCGAGGGCGTGAGCCTTGACTACCCGCTGCAGAGCTACTTCCGCCTGAACGCCCAGGGCGCCGGCCAGTTCGAGCACACGCTGATCATCGTGGAGCCGGGCGCTGACCTGCACTTTATTGAGGGCTGCTCCGCGCCGAAGTACTACGCGGCCAACCTGCATGCCGGCGCGGTCGAGCTCTACGTGAAGGACCACGCGCGCCTGCGCTACTCCACGATCGAGAACTGGTCGAAGAACATGTACAACCTGAACACCAAGCGTGCGAAGGTTGGCGCGGACGCAAAGATGGAGTGGGTCTCGGGCAGCTTCGGCAGCCACGTCTCCTACCTCTACCCCACCACCATCCTTCAGGGCGACCGCTCGAGCTGCGAGTTCACCGGCATCACCTTCGCCGGCGCCACGCAGGACCTCGACACTGGCTGCAAGGTCATCCTGAACGGCGCCGACACCACCGCCTCGGTGAGCACCAAGTCGATCTCCAAGGACGGCGGCATCAACACGTTCCGCTCGTCCGTGGTCGTAGGGCGCCACGCCGACAACGCGCGCTGCACCGTCAGCTGCCAGTCGCTGATGCTCGACAACATCAGCCGCTCCGACACCATCCCCGCGATGGACGTGCGCAACGCATCAGCAAGCGTGGGCCACGAGGCCACCATCGGCCGCATCTCCGACGACACGATCCTCTACCTCATGAGCCGCGGCTGCTCCGAGGCCGAGGCACGCACGATGGTAGTCAACGGCTTTGCTAACCCGGTCTCGAAGGAGCTCCCGATGGAGTACGCCGTCGAGATGAACAACCTCATCAAACTTGAAATGGAAGGGGCGATCGGCTAATGGCAGAGACGTCCGAAGACACGCCCATGCTCACGCTTGAGCGCGTGAACGAGCCCCCTGCGGAGACGTGGAACCGCCTTCGCGTGAACGACATCACGCTCACCGTGCCCAGGCTCTCGCGCAAGGGCGACGTCTACTTTGCGCTTCCGCAGCTCTTCGAGCGCGTGGAGTGCGGCATGGGCGAGAAGGTCACCAGCTGGGTCACCTCGCAGGCGGCCGACTCCCGCTACGTCGAGGTCCGCGCTCACGAGAAGCGCGCTGAGCCCATCGTGGTGACCATCGACGCCGACAAGGGCGAGGTCGCAGACACGGGCGTCATGGTGCGCAGCGGAGCCTCAGCCACGATCGTGGTTGCCGCCTTGGGCACGGACGCCGGCGCCACCACGTCCGCCTCGCTTCTCCGCGTGATTGCCGAGGAGAACACGAACGTCTCGATCGTCGAGGTCGTGGGCGTGGGCGCCAGCCAGCAGCACCTCGAGAGCCTGGGCGTCACCGCCGACGACGACTCGCAGGTCACCGTGCGCCAGTACGCGCTCGGCGGCGGCACCATCGCCTTCGGCAGCTGCGTGGCGCTCGACGGCGACCGCGCGCGCACCGACCTTCTCATGCGCTACTTCGCTGACGGCAAGGACGTGCTCGACGTGAACCACGTGGTGCGCCAGCGCGGCCACAACACCCGCGCCGAGGTGCACGAGTCAGGCATCCTGGACGACGACGCCACCAAGGCCCTGCGCGCCACGATCGACCTCGTGCACGGCGGGCGCGGCTCCAAGGGCAACGAGGCGGAGAGCGTGCTCGTCTTTGGCGACGGCGTCACCAACAAGACCATGCCCGTCATCCTCTGCGACGAGGACGACGTCCAGGGCAACCATGGCGCAACTATCGGTTCCGTGGCCCCCGAGGCCATGCAGTACCTGGCCGACCGCGGGCTTTCTCGCAGCCAGGCCGAGGCGCTCTTCGTGCGCGCCCTCTTTGAGGACGCCATCATCAACGCACCCGAGGAGTTCTCGCACAAGGTTGCCGTGACCCAGGCCGAGAGAGTGCTGGGCGCCGAGGTCGCGCACGACTTCGACGACAGCGCGAACGCCGACGCGGCCGAGGAGGCGTGTCATGCTGAATAACGAAGAGCTCGCGGAAATCGAGCAGAGCCCCTACAAGGCAGACTTCCCGCTGCTTGCACAGAACCCCGACCTGGTGTTTCTCGACAGCGCGGCCACCGCTCAGCGCCCGGGCGTGGTTCTTGACGCGCAGCGCCGCTTCTACGAGACCATGAACGCCAACCCGCTGCGCGGCCTGTACCGCCTTTCGGTCGAGGCCACCGCGGCCATTGACGACGCTCGCAAGAAGGTTGCCTCTTTTATCGGAGCCGTTGACGAGGCGGGAAATCCCTGTGGCAACCAGATCGTCTTCACGAGAAACGCCAGCGAGTCGCTGAACCTGGTTGCATGGACGCTTGGCCGCACCATCCTCAAGCCGGGCGACGACGTGGTCATCTCCATCATGGAGCACCACTCCAACCTGATTCCTTGGCAGCAGGTCTGCCGCGCCACCGGAGCCAACCTTGTCTACCTGCGCATGAACGACGACTACACGATCACGCCCGAGGAGGTTGCTGCCAAGATTGGCCCCAAGGCCAAGATCGTCTCGGTCACGCAGGTCTCCAACGTGCTCGGCGTCGAGAACGACATCCCGATGATCGCCGCCCGCGCACACGAGATGGGCGCCTACATGGTGGTCGACGGTGCGCAGTCCGTGCCGCACCTTCGCGTGGACGTGCGCAAGCTGGGCTGCGACCTTCTCGCCTTCTCTGCCCACAAGATGTGCGGCCCTATGGGCATCGGCGTCCTGTGGGGCAAGCCCGAGGTGCTCGATGCCATGCCGCCGTTCTTGACCGGCGGCGAGATGATCGACTCCGTCACCGAGACCGATGCCGTTTGGGCGCCCGTACCGCAGAAGTTCGAGGCCGGCACGCAGGACGCGGCGGGCTCCTACGCCTTTGGCGCCGCAATCGACTACCTGAACGAGAAGGGCTTTGACGCGCTCGAGAAGCGCGAGCGGCTTCTCGCCCGCTACCTCACCGACCAGCTTGCGGCGCTCCCCTACGTGACGGTCATCGGTCCCGCCGACGGCGCGCGCCACGTGGGGTCGGTCGCCTTCGACGTGCACGGCATCCACCCCCACGACGTCGCTTCGATTCTTGACATGGACAACGTCTGCATCCGCGCCGGCCACCACTGCGCGCAGCCGCTCATCAACGAGCTTGGCGTCGAGATCGGCAGCACCTGCCGCGCGAGCGTTGCCTTCTACAATGACAAGCAGGACATTGACCGCCTGGTTGCAGGCCTCGACAAGGTTTGGAAGGTCTTCAATGGCAATAACTGACCTCTACAACGCGGAGTTCATGGACCACGTCTCCAACCCCGACTACAAGTACCAGATGGAGAACCCCACCTGCACGCATGAGGGCGTGAACCCCTCCTGCGGCGACGAGCTCGAGTTCTCCGTGCGGCTGGGCGACGACGGCAAGATTGCCGAGGCGGCCTTCACCGGCCGCGGCTGCGCCATCTCGCAGGCCTCGGCCGACATCATGAGCGACCTCATGCTGGACAAGACCCCCGAGCAGGCAATCGAGCTCTGCGACCTCTTCGAGCGCATGGTGCGCGGCGAGGTCACCGACGAGGACGAGCTCGCGCCGCTTGGGGACGCCGAGATGCTGAAGGACATCGCCCACATGCCCGCGCGCGTGAAGTGCGCCGAGCTTGCGTGGCGAACGCTCAAGGAGATGCTCGAGGCGCGCAAGGGCGAGGGCAAGGCCGAGGCTGCCAAGGCCTCCGACTAGCTCCTCACGGCGCCTCACACGTGCGCCTCCCGCTTGCCTCTCGCTTCATGGGACAAAGAGGCGGGGAGCGCCAAAGAAAGGGACTGATCATGGCTGGGATGTTCTCGACAAAAGGCATGTACGCGCTGCGCGCAATGGCTGACCTCGCCTCGCACGACGGCTGGGTGTCGCTGGGCGATGTCGCCAAGCGGCAGAACATCTCTCGCAAGTACCTTGAACAGGTCATTTCTCTCATGCACAAGGCCGGCTACGTGGAGAGCCAGCGCGGCAAGGGCGGCGGATACCGCCTGACGCGCAAGCCCGAGGACTACACGCTGGGAGAGCTTCTTCGCGCCGCGGAGGGGTCGCTTGCGCCCGTCTCGTGCCTGCAATGCACCAACGACGAGATCTGCTCGCGCATCGAGACCTGCCCCACCGTGGGCATCTGGCGCGACCTTGGCCGCGTGACGTCGAGCTACCTCGACAGCAAGACCCTTGCCGACCTCATCACTCCAGACGCCGACAACTGCGCCGACGCCGGCGGTGCCCCTGCCGTTTCGTAGCCCCTGCGCGTCGTCCCCGCTTCTCGCCCCGCCCCGCTTCTCGCAAACCGCCACGTTCCGTAGCGTTTGGCCTCTCTTTCGGGCCCTCAACGGCACGGTTCGTGGCGGTTTGCGTCGTCCTTCTCGTACACCTCCACGTTCCGTAGCGTTTGGCCTCTCTTTCGGGCCCTCAACGGCACGGTTCGTGGCGGTTTGCGTCGTCCTTCTCGTACACCTCCACGTTCCGTAGCGTTTGGCTGGTCGGAGCGCCCGAAACGCTACGGTTCGTGGCGGTTTGCGTACCCGCCCGCCAACACCGCCACGAACCGTCACCGCGACGCGGAAGCGCTAGCGAAGGTCGTCTCGGCGGTCTGCCGTCCGAGGACGATAGTCGAAGCGGTCGCCATAATCGACCGACGACCTCGGCACGCCATACAGCGAAAGGACCCGGTCCATCTTGTCAAGGTCCAGCACGTCACGGAAGTTCATCCGCATCACTGTCACCCCGGCAGCCGATATTCTCGACTCGCGGACCCTCTCGTCGCTCATCACCTCGAGCGCCGTACGCCCTTGAGTCATCTCGGGAGCCTCGTACTTCTCCTTTCCGTCAAACTCACCCGCAACCAGCTTGCCGCGCGGCAGCTTCCATAGATAGTCAACGCGATAGACCCTCCCCCACTCGACAAGGTTCGGAATCTCCACCTGCAGGTCGGGAATCTGGTATCCCAGCTCAATAAACGTCGCGCGGGCGATTGACTCGCCCCAGCTCTCGCTTCGCGGGTCAGCAAATTGCGCAACAAACCGCGCCTGCTTGATGCCCCGATGCCGTGAATACTTCTCAAGCCTCGCTAGCAGCTGGCTTATCGTTTCTCCCGTCATCCGCAAGTAGCTGTCCGCAACGGCGAGACCGCTTGCAAAGTCCAAATGGCAGAGACAGTCTGCGACGGTTTGCTCAAGGGTGGTCGTGCGCACGCCGCGCACGATTACTGAATCGACCTTCCCCATCGTATGTTGGACGCCGCAGATGAGCTGTCGGCTGTGGTCGTCCCCGGGAATGCAGTAATGGAGCCGCGATAAGGCGCGGTACGGAATGGGAAGGCCAAGCATGTGTGCTGCAGAGATGCCGCAAAATACGCAGCTTGGTCGAGAAGAGCAGATCGTACGCATCCGCACTTCGGCGCGCTGTGCGGGATCGAGTTTGTCCCACTCGGCCTTTTCGGCGAAGCAGTCCCTGTCGGGCATTGCGAGAAGCCCCTCGCCGCATAGCTCCATGAGCCATCGACGTTGCTGGTCGCTTCTCGCCGTGAGGCATGAGCCCCGCTTCCACACGAGCCTCACTTGCCGAAGTACCTCTTTCCTCGTTCCTCCTCGCATTGCCATCCCCTCCCCAAGACGCCTCTGGTGGATGACATGCTAGGGGGGTGCCGACCGAGCGTCTGCCTGCGGCCTTGGATGTTCACGCAATTGCCACTAAGTCCCACACAATAGACGTTTCTTCGTATGGCGAATCCCCACACAACGCGGCTTGCGTCCCACACAATGTGCGGCACGGACCGTCCCACCTTCCGCACACCTCCACGAACCGTAGCGTACAGGGCGCTCAAGCCAGCCAAACGCTACGGAACGTGGAGGTGTGTGAGAAGGACGGCGCAAACCGCCACGAACCGTGCCGTTATGGGCCCGAAAGAGGGGTCAAACGCTACGGAACGTGGCGGTTTGCGAAAAGGGCGGCGCAACGCCGAAGCAGCGACGGCGCCGGAAACGGATACACGGGGGAAACACCCCGTGCAAGAAGGGTGCACGAAAGAGGGGTACGGTATAGGTGCGACCCATTCAGGAGGTTCAAATATGACAACAGTTAATGGATGCATGCTGCAAGGCTTCTCATGGTATCTGGATGCCGATAGCGAGCACTGGAACCGCCTTGTCGAGGATGCAAAGATAATTTCTGACTCCGGAATCACGGCAATCTGGCTGCCGCCCGCCTATAAGGGGCAGGGCGGCGCCGAGGACGTGGGCTACGGCGTCTATGACCTATGGGACCTTGGAGAGTTTGACCAGCGCGGAAGCGTGGCCACCAAGTACGGGACAAAGGACCAGTACCTGGCGGCCATCAAGGCGCTTCAGGACGTCGGCATCCAGGTACTTGGCGACATCGTGCTCAACCATCGCATGGGCGGCGACGCGTGCGAAGACGTCCCGGCGCGCGAGGCAAACCCGCAGAACAGAAACGAGATATCGGGCGACCTCCAGACCATCAAGGCCTGGACCAGCTTCACCTTTCCCGGTCGCCACGGCACCTACGATGACTTCGCGTGGAACTGGACCCACTTCCACGGAACCGATTGGGACGAGAACACCCAGCGCAGCAGCGTCTTTCTCTTTGACGGGAAGCATTGGGACCAGTCCGTCGACCACAACGACAACGGCAACTACGACTACCTGATGGGCTGCGACGTGGACGTCAGCTACCAGCCCGTCTATGACCAGCTGGTCAAGTGGGGCAAGTGGTACGTCGACACCACGGGCGTCGACGGCTTCCGCCTGGACGCGCTCAAGCACATGAGCCGAGACTTCTACCTGCGCTGGCTTTCCGCAATGCGCGAATACACCGGCCGCGAGCTCTTCACCGTCGGCGAGTATTGGTCGCCGAACCTCGACGACCTGCGCGGATACTTGGGCGACTCCGAAATCATGAGCCTCTTCGACGTGCCGCTGCACTACAAGCTCTTCCAGGCGTCAAACTCCATGGGCCAGATGGACCTCTCGCACCTCTTTGACGGCACGCTCGTGCAGGTCGACCCCATCCATGCCGTAACTTTCGTGGAGAACCACGACACCCAGCCCGGCCAGGCTCTCCAGAGCTTCATCGAGGCGTGGTTCAAGCCGAGTGCCTACGCCATCATCCTTCTGCGCGAGGCCGGATACCCCTGCGTCTTCTTCGGCGACCTGTTTGGCATGCCCAACGACGGTGGCATCCCGGCGGTCAAGGAGCTTCCACTTTTGATGGAGGTGCGCCGCAGGTTTGCCTATGGTCCGCAGCATGACTACCTCGACAACCCCGACGTAATCGGATGGACGCGCGAGGGCGTGGACGACATGGAAGTCTCGGGGTGCGCCGTGGTCCTGACCGACAAGGAGCACAGCGAGAAGAACATGTACGTGGGCACGCGCCATGCAAACGAGCGCTGGATCTGCGTCATGGGCGAGGAGAACGCAGTCAACATCGACGAGGGCGGCAACGCCACCTTCCCCGTGGGAGACGGAAAGTGCTCTGTCTACCTGCCCGAATCTGCGGCGAACATCCTCAGCCACGACTACAAGACGATCCTCCGCCACTCGAAGTCCGCGGTAAACCCCGAATCGCCAGAACAGCCAATCGCCGAGCAGATCGAGGAGGGCGCCGAGCAGCTCGACCAGGATCAGCAGCAGCAGTAGCGCCAAGACTTTGGCTCCGCAGCGAGCGAAGAAAGGGGCGGCAGGCCATCACGGCCCATCGCCCCAATCTGCCGCTCCGCTACAAGCGCGAGCGCCTACGCAGCAGCGCCCTGCTGCTTGCGGTTGAGCACGTAGCTCTCCTCGCCCTCGTAGACCCTCTCGTCCACAAGGCCCTCGGTCTTCGCAACCAGAAGCGAGGACTCAGCCGCTCCAAGCACGTTGGTCGCGGTTCGACCCATATCGACAATCGAAGAGATGGGCGCAACGACGGCGATGGTCTCAACCGGCAGCCCCATCGCGGCGAGCATCGCCGTCGCCGTAATGGTGGCGGTGCCGGGCACGCCCACCGTGCCAATGGAAACGACCAGCGCCAGCACGACGATGCCCACAACCTGGGTCGGGCCAATCGGCATGCCCAGCGCGTTCATCGCAAAGACGGCGACGAGCGTCGGCCACATGCCAGCGCAGCCGGGCATGCCAAGGTTGGCGCCAAGGCCCGCGGTGAAGCTCGCGACGTCTTCGTCCACTCCCAGGTTCTCGGTCAGCGAGCGCACGGTGACGGGAATGGTGCCCACGCTTGACTGCGTGGTGAAGGCCGTGACGGTCGCCGGAACCATGCCGCGAAGGAAGCGCACCGGCGACAGGCGCCCAATCCAAGCGACAAGCGCGCTCTCGACGCCAAAGAACTGGATGGCAAGCACCACGTACGCAATCGCGAGCACGCCCAGAAGCGGCACCAGCTGGCTTGCGTCGGCGCGTCCGACAGCGCGGCCAATCAGCGCGACCACGGCGTAAGGCGTAAAGCCAACGACCCAGCTCACGGTCTCGCCGAGCACCTTGTTCGCTGCGTCGACAAACGACTTGAACGGCTTGACCGAGACCTTCTCGTCAGCTGCCTCCTTGGAGGCAAGGCGGTTGTACGCCAAGGCCACGATCAGCGCAAAGATGATGATGGGAACCACGAGGTTGTTTGCCCACGCATCGGCAAGGTTCTTGGGGAAGAGCCCCACTATGGTGTCGGTAACTGACGGAACCTCTTCTGCCTGGTAGTCTACGCCCTCAAGCGAGAACCCGCGGCCGACGCCCAGCGGCACCGCAATGAGCAGCGTCAGGATGGATGCGATCAGGGTGTTCAGCTCCAAGAACAGCACCGACTTCAGGCCGATGCCGCGCAGGCGCACCGTCTGCGAGAGGTTCGTGATGCTCGCGATGATGCTGAAAAACAGCAATGGCACCACGATGGCCGAAATCACGTTCGCGAATATCGTGCCGACCACGGCATAGTACGTGTACGCCTGCCCAAACGCCAGGCCAAGGATGACGCCCAGCCCGGTGGCGATGAGCGTGCGGGCGCCAAAGCCCATCTTGAACTTGCGCTTCAGCACGACGAGCAGCGCAAAGAACGCTGCCGCCACGACAAGGGCGAGAAGTGCTTGCAAATCAATGTCCATTGAGGTCTCCTCACTTGATTGCCAACAGAAAAGCGGCGTCAACTTGCGCTGACGCCGCCCAGATAGATGTACCTATTTGCTGCTACCTTTGATGTGGCAGACATCGATGGCATCTACATGGCGCACCAGCGCGGCACAGCCGACAACAACACATCCTCTGGCACTCGTACGCAGCCATCGCGTCCTCCCCTCTAAATCCTAGTTAACTGGTAGGTTTATATGAAGGATAGACGCCAGACCCAACAGATGCAAGCCCGGATGCCCATTAAATTTCCGATAATGAGTCATCGCCCCGGGCGATACCCCGCCTCGAATACCGCATAGTGACTAAGTTATTCTCAATAATTGAAGGGACTTCTCGCCTTGGACGACCTCATCTTCAGCCTGAACGCCACGCTGCCGATCTTTCTCACGATGCTGGTGGGAACATTTCTTCGCAAAGTCGGCGTCATGGACGAGAAGTTCACTGACTACCTCAACAGCTTCGTCTTCAAGGTAGCGCTGCCCGTGCTGTTGTTTCAGGACCTCGCGACACAGGACTTCGCCTCCGCCTGGGACGGACGATACGTTCTCTTTTGCCTGGTAGCCACGGCGCTGAGCATCCTCCTGATTGTGTGCGTGTCGCATTTTGTGATTCACGACACGCCCAGGCGCGGCGAGTTCATCCAAGTAAGCTACAGAAGCTCGGCCGCCATCCTTGGCATCGCGTTCATCCAGAACATCTATGGCACCGCGACCACCGGCATGGCTCCCCTGATGATCTTGGGCAGCGTCCCGCTCTACAACCTCGTGGCCGTGCTCGACCTGACGCTGACGGCCCCAAGCACGGGCGAGAAGAAGCCGACGGTTGGCCAGCTGTTGCGCAAGGCGGGCGTCGGGATCATCAAGAATCCAATCATCATCGGCATTTTGGTTGGTCTTGCCTGGTCGCTTCTGCGCCTCCCGATGCCCGAGATCCTCTCGTCCACCGTCCACAACGTGGCCGTGCTGGCAACGCCGCTGGGTCTTATGGCGCTCGGCGCATCGTTCTCGCTCGAGAGGTCCAAAGAAGAGGTGCCGGCGGCTTTGGTCGCAAGCTTCATCAAGCTCGTGGCCCTCGTCGCAATCTTCATGCCGCTTGCGATCCAGATGGGCTTCCGCGACCAGCAGCTTGTGGCGCTTCTCGTGATGCTGGGCTCCGCCTCCACGGTGAGCTGCTACATCATGGCAAAGAACATGGGCCATGAAGGCACGCTCACCTCGACCACGGTCATGATGACCACCTTTGGCTGCGCCTTCACGCTGACCGCCTGGCTCTGGCTGCTGAAGTCGCTCTCGCTGATCGCATAGCGGAGGCGGCCGCGACCGCCTCCCCTCCGCTCTCCGCGCCACAAGAAAAGGGGCCGGCGCCAGGCCGACCCCTGAAAGATGCGCATGCGTGCCAAATCAACGACGCACGAGCGCCGGAAACGCAAGGCTGTTAGTTCCAGCCCTTGCCCTCGGAGCCAAACTCCTTGATGAGCTCCTTGGTGCGCTCGACGATTGCCTCGCGGCCAGGCTTCAGGAGCTTACGAGGATCGTAGCCCTTGCCCTCCTTGTCCTTGCCCTCCTCGATGTACTTGCGAGTGGCGGCAGCAAAGACAAGCTGGAGGTCGGTGTTGACGTTGATCTTGGAGACGCCGAGGGAGATGGCCTTCTGGATCTGGTCAACGGGGATGCCGGTGCCACCGTGAAGGACCAGCGGCAGGTCGCCCGTCTTGGCCTTGATGGCTGCCAGCTGGTCGAAGGACAGGCCCTCCCAGTTGGGAGGATAGATGCCGTGGATGTTGCCGATGCCGCAGGCGAGGAAGTCAACGCCCAGGTCGGCAATCTGCTTGCACTGGTCGGGGTCGGCCAGCTCGCCGCGGGCGGTCACGCCGTCCTCGGTGCCGCCGATGCCGCCGACCTCGGCCTCAACAGAGATGCCCTTGCTGTGGGCAGCCTTGATGACCTCAGCGGTGCGGTCGAGGTTGGTCTGGAAGTCGGGCTCATGGGAGCCGTCATACATGACAGAGGTGAAGCCGGCGTCGATGCACTTGAAGACGTCCTCATAGGAGCCGTGATCAAGGTGAAGGGCGACAGGAACGGTGATGTGCTTGTCCTCGACGAGGTCACGGACGATGTCAGCGACGACGCGATAGGAGGTCTGCCACTTGGAAGCGCCACCGGTGCACTGAATGATGACCGGGGACTGGAGCTCCTCAGCGGCGTCCAGGATAGACGTGGCCCACTCAAGGTTATTGGTGTTGAAAGCACCAATGCCATAGTGGCCCTTCTCAGCGCTCTGAAGCATAGCAGCTGCATTGACGAGCATAGTTACCTCCATCTGTTGTGAGAAGTAAAGCCGTACCTTTGCTAATAATAGCGGATATTGGAGGCTTCGAACCCATCAGACGGCCAACCAGCTATTCGAATTAAGGTTCGTTTGGTATTGTCTCTTTCGTGGGCGAGTGCTTGGCGGAGTCGCTTTTGTCCGAAGCGGGTACTACTGTAGGTGAGCACCAACCAAGGGACGCTTCGTTAGGGAGGAACGATTCGTGCCAGCCACTTCTAAAAACACCAGAAACGCAGCATATCGTACCAGTAGCGCTAAGAGCAAAGAATCTACCAGCGATAGCAATAATAGCAACAACAAGACCGTCTTCGAAGACCTCTCATTTGCACAGGTTTTGGCAAGCGCACTTGCGGCTGGAGTCTCGTTTGCCTTGTCGTCTCAGATTGGCCTTGCGGGATCGCTCATCGGAACCGTCGTAGGCACCGCCGTGACCGCCATTACCACCAACGTGTTGAAGAACCTATTCAGCGCATCTGCCGAGAAGGTCCGCAGCAACGCCGAGTCGGGCTCTTCCAGCTCCATCGAGAAGACCACCGTGGTGAGCGGCAACGCCGCCTCGACCGCTGACGCTCCAAAGATCCTTGACTCCACAATCTACGGAACCGCGATTGACGAGAGGGGCAACGCCAAGACGAGCGCCACTGCCAGCGCCAGCAGCGCCGACAAGACCGTGGTGCGCAGGGTTGCCTCCACGGGCACGCCCATCGCGCCCGAGAGCGTGCGCTCCGCTGTGCGCGAGCGCTCGAAGACCTACACGCGCAAGAAGATCGCCATCGTGTGCGTTGTGATTGCGCTGGCATCCGTGCTGGTAACGGCTCTTGTCGTCAACTTTGCCACCGCCGGCCAGGGCATCGGCACCACGCCCGGGCGCACGACGACAACCACGACGCAGACGGCGACGGAAACCGAAAGCTCGACAAGCCCCACCGACAAGAACGAGGGCAATTCGCCCACCAAGGATGACAGCACGACGTCGGACACCTCAACCACCGGCACCACGACGGACGACACTTCCGACACCAGCTCAACCGGCAGCAGCACCACGAGCGACAACTCTGGCAGCACAAGCTCCAGCAACTCCGGCTCCGGCACCACGAGCTCTGGGTCAACCACGAGCAGCTCCGACACAAGCGACAGCTCGACCGACTCTTCGTCGAGCACCACGGGCAGCGACAGCAGCGACAGCAGCAGCTCGACGGACAGCTCCGACACCAGCTCGAGCACAGGCAGCTCCACTGGCTCGACAGACAGCTCCTCAAGCGACTCGGGCACGAGCACGACTACCAGCACAACGACGAGCACCACTTCCTCCGGAACGGGGACGAGCTCGTCAAGCTAGTTGACAACGCGCCGTGCGTCCCATTTTCGCCACGGCGCGTCGCCATACATCGGGGAGGGGGCTCCGCATCGTGCGGGGCCCTCCTCTTTTGTCATGCCGTTCCGCAGGCGCACTGCGCTGCCAGAACGGCGCTCTTCCCTACCCCAGAAGCTCGATGACCCGGCGCTTTGCAGCGAGAAACTCGGGCGTCAGGGCAAAGTCCTGCTCGCCCGCGACGCCGCTCATGCTACCGCGGTCGGGCGCAACGGTGCCTGCAAGGCGGCTGGGCTCGCCCGCAGAGGGATTTCCCGCCAGCACGTAGATGACGCTTGCCATAGAGACCGCCTCGTCCACGTCGTGCGTTATCACCAGCGCGGACATCCCCAGCTCGCGGGCCATGTCGCAGAACCAGGTGCGCATCTGGGCGCGCGTGATGGCGTCAAGCGCCGAGAAGGGCTCGTCCAGAAGCGTGACGTCGGTCCCCATCAGATAGGTGCGCATGAACGCCGCGCGCTGGCGCATGCCGCCGGAGAGCTCGGCCGGCCAGCTCTTCTCGGTGCCCGAAAGGCCAAAGCGCTCAAAGAGGGGCTCAGCCTTCTTGCGCGCCTCGTCGCGCGGGACGCCCGCGATCACCAGCGGAAGGCACACGTTGTCGATGATGCGCAGGTTGGGCAGAAGAAGGTCCTTCTGCAGCATGTAGCTGATCTTGCCGGGGCGGCCAGTGACGTCCTGGCCGTGCAAGATGACCCGGCCCTCGTCGGGGGTGGTGAGGCCTGCGAGCGCGTGGAGGATCGTGGTCTTCCCGCAGCCGGAGCGGCCCACAAGGCAGGCCACCTCTCCCTCGCCCACGCAGAGAGAGATGTCCCGCACGACGGGGCTGCCGCCGTCCCAAGAAAGCGTGAGGCCGTCCGCCTCAAGCGCCGGAGTCGTGCCGTCGCCCCTGCCGGCGGCCGCTCTGGCTCCCGCGCCCTTCTCCACGTCGCTCGCCTGGCTCATGGCTACTCCAGATACTGGGTGTCGAAGCCGGCGCTCACGTCGAGCTGGTTCTCGACGAGGCCCTGGTCGTTCAGCCACTGGTAGAACTTCGCCCAGCGCTCGCCGTCGATCTGGCCCCACGAGGAGGCGTCAGAGATGTACTGGTCGGCCAGGTACTCCTGGCTTGCGCGCACGAGGTCGGCGTCCAGCTCGGGAACCTCCTCGCAAAGGATGTCGGCAGCCTCGTCGGGGCTCTCGGCACAGAACTCGTAGCCCTTCTTCGCGGCGCGCAGGAAGGCACGAGCCTGGTCGGGGTTCTCGCTCAGGAAGTCGTCGTTTGCGGCGATGACCGGCGTGTAGTAGTCAAACACGTCGTCAATCGAGATGAACGAGAAGTAGTTGACGGCGTAGTCCTGCACCTTTGCGTTCTGGACGGCCCAGCCCTCATAGACCCACACGCAGTCGAACATGTTGGCGCGCAGGCCGCTGACCTCGTCGTCCACGTCGTAGGGCACCATGTTGAGCTTTGAGTAGTCGCCGCCGTCGGCCTCCATCACGTCCTTGATCGTGGCCTGCTCGACGGGCTGGTTCCAGGTTGCGTAGGTGTGGTTCTCCATGGCCTTGGGGCTCGTGATGCCATCCTCCTGGCGGCTCATGATGCCCGAGGTGTTGTGCTGGATTACGGCTGCGATTGCCGTGTAGGGCATGGGCTGGTCAGACGAGAAGCTGTTGGCCATGACGTCCTGATAGCTCACGCCAAGCTGGGCGCCGCCCGCGCCAATCAGGGCGTCGGCGCCGTCCTCAGGCGGCTGGACGATCTCGACGTCCAGGCCCTCGTCGGCGAACCAGCCTTTGTTCTTGGCGACGTAGATGCCGGTGTGGTTGGTGTTGGGCGTGTAGTCAAGCACGAACGAGATGTGCGTGAGGTCCGACGAGCTGGAATCGCTGCTCGACGAGTCGGCAGAAGCGCTGGAATCGCTGCTCGAACTAGAGGACGAGCCGCAGCCAGCCAGAGCGGCGGCGCCAAGGCCGGCCGTCGCGGCGAGAAAGGCGCGGCGGGACATGGGCGCACGGTTCAGATGCTTCATTGTTTGTTGTTCCTCTCCGCCCTCTTCCAGGGCATGCACAGGCGCTGCAGGGCGCTCACGAGCTCCATGAGTGCAAGCGACAGCGCGGAGATGATGATGATCACGGCAAACATGCGATCGTACGAGAAGGACTTGCGGACGCGCGTCATGTAGACGCCAAGGCCCCAGTTGCCGCCGAGCCACTCGGCGATGACGGCGCCGACGATGGCGTAGGTGGCGCTGATGCGCAGACCGCTGAAGAACTGGTCGGCCGCGGCGGGCAGCTTCGCGTAGCGGAAGATCTGCCAGCGGCTGGCCCCCATCGTGCGCATGAGGTCGATCACGTCGGGGTCGACAGACGCAAAGCCCGCCACCAGCGAGACCGTTATGGGAAAGAAGGTGGTGATGATGATCAGGACCACCTTGGGCAGAAGCCCGTAGCCCAGCCACAGCACCAAAAGCGGCGCGATGGCGATGGTGGGGATGGTCTGCGAGATCGTGACAAGCGGGTTCATGGCAAGGCGGAACCCCTCAAAGCGGTCCATGAGCACGGCGAACACGAAGCCGAGCGCCACGCCCAGGCCAAGGCCGATTGCCGACTCGATGAGCGTGGTGCCTGCGTGCTGCATGATGAGGCCGAAGTCCTCGACCAGCGCGAGCACCACCTGTATCGGAGTCGGCAAGAGGTAGTTGGCAACGAGCCCCGTGTCAACGACGAGCTCCCACACAACGAGAAGCCCAGCGATGGTGAGCAGCGGCGTCAGGATGCGACGCGCACGGCTGGGAGCCGTGGCGCTTCTCGGGGAAGCCGGCGTGGCGGCGCTTCTCGCGCGACCATGTCCTTCTCGAGCGGCCACCCTATGCGACCTCGCTTGCCTTCTGGGCAAACTCGGGGTCGCCGGCGTGATACTTGCCAACCTTGTGCTCGGTGGTCATGACCTCGCCCTCGGGGCGGTAGTCGATCTTCACGTAGGCGGCCATCTTCTTGCAGCCGGCCTTTGCGCCCACGAGCTGGCAGTTCTTCACGATCTCCATGCAGGTGTCGTAGTCGCCCTCGATGGCGGTCTCGAACGGGCCGACGAAGTAGTCGACGCCCGTGGAGTCAATGTAGGCGATGACCTCGTCGACGATGCGGCAAATCTCGTCGTCAGTGGTGGCGTCCATCGGCAAGAACTGGATAGCAACGGAACACTCCATAAACGCTCCTTCCCTGGGCGCCGCGCAAAAAAGGCGCCCACGTTTCCGTAGGCGCCCGAACGTGCTGCTCTGGTCCCTACGCCGGCATTACCCGGATCAGGTCTTCGGGTCGCGACGCGCGCGCCGCCTCTCAGCCAGGCTTTCCCCAGCTCCCCGTTTTACGTGGTTGAGTGTAGCACGAGTGCGCGCGGGTGGAGGGAGTCGCTTCAGTTTCCCCTT
>NZ_JBMNUX010000012.1:0-77587 GCF_050946515.1 Tractidigestivibacter sp. | reverse complement strand
ACAGGCGACTGGGAAGGCGATACGGTCGCTGGCAGGCAGGGCGGCGCATGCCTCGTCACCCAGGTCGACAGGATGAGCGGATGCCCTGTCGGCGGCAAGGCCGCCAGGAAGGCCCATGCCGAGGCCAGCGGGGCCACGGAGAGGGCGCTCGAGGGAGAGGCCGTCCATACCGTCGCTCCCGGCAGGGGCAAGGAGTTCTCGGATGCAGAGGGCCTCCAGGAGGCGCTGGGAGCGCCGGCCTACTTCTGCCATCCCCACCATCCATGGGAGCGGGGCACCAACGAGAACACCAATGGCCTTCTCAGGGACTGGTTCCCGAAGGGCGAGAGCCTCGACGATGTCAGCGACAGCGAGGTGCAGGAGGCATACGATTCACTCAACCGGAGACCACGCAAGCGTCTCAAGTGGAAGTGCCCCTGGGAGGTCTACCACCACCAGTCGTTGCACTTGCTCTGAGGATTCGCCATGAATTTGCGGAATATACGACCTTATCCTCGTGGATGAGGGACAGGATTTCGCTGGGTACGATTACGACCTTTTACTGGCGCTGATGGGGTCTTGCAAGAACATGACGATTGTTGGCGACCCAAGGCAGCAAACCTATCGCACCAACAACGGACAGATCAACTCAGGCTATTCGAACGTCTTCGAGTTCTTTGACCAGAGGTCCTCATTCCCCATAGACACTACTTCATTGTCTGTGTCATATAGATGCTCAAATGACATCATCAGTCTTGCCAACAAGCTGTTTCCCGAGTTGCCGAAGGTTGTGGCGACCAAGGAAAGCGACGATATTAGCGGAGGACAAGTCCTCAAGGTGAAGAGGTCGGACTTCGAAACGTGGGTCCAGTCCCGCAACTCTACTCCCACTATCCTCCGATATGATAAACGCACCAATGTTCCTGACGGTTATCGAGTAATGAACATGGGAGAATCCAAAGGGCTCACGCTTGGCGATGTTTCCATCATCCCTACGTCAGACATGCGAAAATGGATTACAGGCAAGCCAGTCAATCTTAGTAATGGTGCACGTGCAAAGCTGTACGTCGCAATAACCCGCGCAAGTGGCGATCTCATATTCCTGCTCTAGATGCCCTTCTAATCGCCTTGCTATCTCTTATGTCTCACTTTGCTCATACATGTAAGAAAGGCATTTGCTCCGCATCATCATGAAGGCAGGTGCTTTGACTCTCGGCTTGGATATTCGGACCGAGCAATCACGGCAAGCAGAGATGACTGCCGTGAGTACGGTTCCCTTGCCGTCTGCCACACCAATTGGCGTGTCCATTACAGTCAGAGCTAGCCCCCCAGTTGAAGAACCAGATGTCGCGCTCCAGGGCCCCGTAGCACCCATGGACGAGTTAGTTCATACGTGTAGCGCTCTTCGGCGCAGGCTGCCTCTCTATTAGCTCTTCATTAAGATGGCGTCCGATAGCCAGGTTTCCCAACGTCGTACGGATGACGCCAGCAGGAGCGAGTCTTTCCCTCCCCGCCGTCGCTAGGTGTTCCTGACGGCGGGGAGGGCGGCCGCGGGAGGGCTTGGCTGCGGCCGTGGCGGCAGGAAAGGGACGACCGCCCGGGTTTCCCCGAGCGGCCGCCTTCCTGCCGTGAGCGGTGTCTGTGCTATGACGTCCTAGGTCACTCCTCCCTCTCCGCCCACTGCCAGGCGCCGATGAGGTGGCGGAGCTTCGCCTGGCGCTCTCCCGTCACGACGATGGAGACCACATCGTGGCGTATCGCGTCCACGTCGCCGTGGTCCGCGAGGTAGAGCAGGCACGCACGCCTCATTATCGCGAACTCGGCGGCTCCCACGTTGAGCTCGGGCATCCTGGCCGAGCCCTCCTCATAGCCGGAGATGACGGCTATGAGCACCGTCTCGTCGCCGTCCGTGGCCACGATTGGCGCGTCCTCGCAGTCGCAGGACCAGCCGTCGCCCGCGTGGACCTCGTATCCCCTGTGGGCGAGGTAGTCCCTCACGATGCCCTCGCACGTGGCGACGAGACTCTCCTCGGTCACTGCTGCGGCGCTCTCTGTCTTCTCGGTCATGGTGACCCCCCTAGGACGTGGGAAGGCCCTTTGCCCTCCCTCGCCCAACGAGCGGCAAGGCCCGCGTGGCGGGGCGGCGCGCCCTTGCGGGCGTGGCGCGGCGCCGACCAGTCGCGCGGGCCGCCGGGGAGCGGGAAGAGGTGCTTGCTCCCTGTGCCAGCGTCTTGGGCGAGGGAGGGCTTGGAGGTGTCGGCGCGGAAGTGCGGCGAGCTTCTACACCGACCCGGCGCGGGGGCGACCCCCGCTGCCGCGCCGGCCGGGCGCTTTCGACGACCGCGAGGATAGGGGATGCCGACGATGTCCCCGGCGCAGCGGATGTCGGAAGGGCACATCCGGCCCGATGTCCCCGCGCTCCCGCAGGAGCGTGGGGACCGACTTGCAACTCACGCAGCGCCTAGCCCGCACGGTGAGGATGACCCTACCGCGCAGGGAAGCCGCCTCCCGCATGGGAGTGCGCCTCGGTCGCCTCGGCGAGCTCCCTTACCAAACGCCCCAGGAAGCACATCGCGGCGTCCGCAGCGCCACTTGGCGCCGAAGAGAGGTCGACGTTCTCCAGGATTGCCGAGATGCCCTTCTCCGCGAACGCGACCTCTTCGAGGTCCGCGTTGCCGTCGGCATCGTAGATCCACTTCATCGTCCCGACTCCATGTCTCGTGTCCATGTGTTTTGGTGGCTATGCCAGTGATGCCTTCGAGCAAAAATTAGGCGGAGGCGCTCGTGCGTCCCCGCCACATAAAACCCTATCGGGTTTTGCGATCTGCGTCCATTCTATCCAACCGGGATTGGCGGCCAATCGGGTTCGTGGTCTGGGCGTCGCCGTGCTAACGGTGGCGGTGTGCTCGCATTCTGGGGCCGGCAACTGGTATTGAAGGACTGGGTCGCCTGCGACTTCCCGCTACCGTGCGGCATCGATGCGGGCGACGAGCCCGTTGGCCCACTCGATGGCCTCCGCGAGGTCCTGCAGCACGCCGAGCCCCTCCGCCTGGGCGGCGTAGAGCTCGTCCCAGCCCTCTCCGGAGACGACCCTGGGCGGCCATTGCTGGGCCTTCCGGTAGGCGAAGAGCCTCACGCAGACCCGCCTCGTGCGCGCCAGGTCCACGTCGGCGTTGCCCATGATGAGCTGGAGGTCAACGAGGTCGCGCACACGGTCGCCGCCGCTCGTGAGCCCGTGGAGCTTCTGGGCCACCTGGTAGCAGAGGTCCATGAGGGCCACGTCCCCGACGGCGGGGAACCCGAGCCTCCCGAGGGCGTCCGAGGCCTCGGCCTGGCTGGTCGCGTCGGCCCGCTCGGCGTCGCCGATCTCGTCGAACCCCACCTCGAGGGGCACCGTGCACCAGGGCCTTCCCAGGTAGGAGAGCTTCACGTCGAAGGGGCGCATCACGTACTCGCCGGGGATGCCCGGTGGCGTGGCGGGCTCGCGGCGCACGACGCGGCCGGTGAAGCCCTCCCATCCGGCGGCGAGCGCCTCGGACAGCCTCGCCGCGTACTCGTCCGGGTCGCTCGCCGTGGCGGTGTCGAGGTCGGTCGTGTAGCGCGTGGCCTCGGACCCGAAGCGCATCCTGACTGCGCTTCCGCCCTTCACGACCCCGTCGGGCAGCATCTGTGCCACTATCGCGTTCGCCACGAGGGTGCGCATGCGCACGTAGCCGTCGGCGGTGCCGCCGGAGGCCCTCCTGATGGCG
This sequence comes from Tractidigestivibacter sp., assembly GCF_050946515.1. GTDB lineage: Bacteria > Actinomycetota > Coriobacteriia > Coriobacteriales > Atopobiaceae > Tractidigestivibacter. The sequence continues at coordinate 73,859 of NZ_JBMNUX010000012.1, read as the reverse complement.
TCGTCCAGGTGCCTCATGCTGTTCGGGCGCCTAGGCATGGGCGCCCACCTCCCCCTCGATCTCTGCGAGCTCGGCCGGCGTGACGTAGCCCCTCCGCTCCGCCTCGCGCGCCGCGTCGACGGCGCGGGAGGGCCCCAAGGTCCTCGCCGCCTCGCGGATCGCGTCGGCAGCCTCCTGGCAGGCTATGCCCTCGTACCAGGTGACCCTGTCCGGGTGCCTCCGCCAGACGAGCCTCACGCCCTCGCCGAGGCTGCGCCTGGTCCTCCTGGGCGTCGCCACCCAGATGGCGCGCGGGTCGGTGGGGCAGAGCCCGAGGAGCGCCACCACGGACTCGCCGTAGAGGTAGGCGCCCTCGCCCGCGGCCCTCACGGCGATCGCGTAGGGGGACTGCTCCTGGTAGGGCCACACGGGCACTCGGTAGACGCCCCTGGCCACGCGCTCGAGCCTCCCTCGCGCCGCGTACTGCACCACCTCCGCGTCGGAGGCGCCGAGCGCCCTCGCGTCCGCGGACGTCACGAGGCCGTAGTCGTCGGCCGCCCCGTATATGTCATCTATCTTAGCCATGGCAATAGTATAGCGAAGACACTCTACATATGACACATTCTCAATCGCACGCTCCATAATGCGATCCTCCAAAGTCGCCATCGGCGTTCCGTTCGCCCCAGGGTGTGCATCCGCACGCGCCGCGGCAACCGGACTCGCTTCCGCCCCGAATCCGCTTCCGATGCTTCGATGGGTGCCGTCTGCACCCCGTTCCTACGAGAGCCCCGCGGACATGATCCTGCCCATGAGGTCCATGCCGGCCTTCTTGCTGTCTGCGAGCGCGTCGGCGTAGACGTTCAAGGTCATCGCCGCGTTGGAGTGGCCGAGGATGGCGCTCACGGTCTTCACGTCCACGCCGGAGCCGATCGCCATCGTCGCGAAGGTGTGCCTGAGGTCGTGGAACCTCGGCGGCTCGCCCTGGGAGCCAACGAGCCTCGCAACCCTCACGAACGCCCTCCACTCCTGCCCCAGCGCCATGGGGCTCTTCCAGGCGCCGGTGACGGCGCTGCCCACGACGAAGAGCCCCTCGTCCCAGTCGAGGCCCATCGCCTCGCGCTCGCCGTGCATGGCGCGCGCCCTCGCCTCAAGCACGCGGGCGAGCTCGTCGCCGTAGGGGATGGTCCTGGCCGAGCTCCTGGTCTTCGGCGTGGAGAGCGCGAAGGTGCCGCTCGCCCTCGTGAGCGCGTGCGAGACCCGGATCTTGCGCGACACGCGGTCGACGTCCTGCCACCTGAGGGCGCATATCTCGCCCTGCCTCATCCCCGTCATGAGCGCGAGGAGCACGGCCGTGGAGAACGGGTCGGCGACGCTCCCGAGCGTCTGGTTGAGCTGCCGGACGCTCGTGGCGTCGAGGGAGTTTATCGGCTTCGTGGGCCTCTTGGGAGCGTCGACGAGGTCGAAGGGGTTCGACGGGATGTCGCCCAGCCTGCGCGCCCTGATGAAGGCCGTCTTCAGCAGCACGTGGGTGTGGGAGACGGTGTTGCCGCCGTATCCGTCCTGCACCATGTCGCGCTCGAACTCCTGGATCTGCCTCGCGGTGACCTGCCCCACGGGGGTCTTGCCGAGCTCCGTGCCCAGCAGGTGCTTCGCGTACCAGCGGTAGCCGTCCGCCGTGGAGGCGAGGATGTTGCCGGTGGACTCCTTCATGTCTATGTAGTCGAGGACGTAGCGGTAGACAGGCGTCTCGCAGGAGACGGTACCGGAGAGCTCCTCGTCCTTTCGGACCTCCTCGTCGCGCCACTCCCTGAGGAAGTCCTCGGCGGCGCCCTTCCCGCGGTTGTCCCTGGTGACCTTCCCGGTCTTCCTGCTCACCCTGTCGGGATAGCAGGCGACGGGGGTGTTTCGCGTCATCCTCCTCTGCCTGCCGTCCTCGTCCTGCCAGCTGATCGCGGCCCTCCAGTGGCCGGACCTCTCGTCCTTGAAGACGAACCCGTTGCTCAGATTCCTCGGCATCGTGCCCCCATCAACGTTTGAACCTTTGATGCGCCCGCCCGCGGCCGTCGCAGTACGTGCAGTACGTGGATAGTACGTGGCGTACTATTTGCGTACTGCGGACGACTTTACATGACGGGGGCTGTGGTCGCCTCATGTTCGTCAAGGTCAGCAAATGCCCAGTTAAACAGCACAATTTGTGGAAGTGGTGTCCTCTGGTGTCTATTGACATTCATCAAGGATTGCGCCCTGGGGGTCAAGGGGTCGCTGGTTCGAATCCAGTCCACCCGACCAGAAAAGCGCAGGTCGGACGGGGTGTTTCCCGCCCGACTTTTTATTTAATTAACTTTTCAACCATCCAAAAGCATCTTTGCCAGACTGCCTGAACGCCGCCCATCACCGCCATAGGGCTGCCTAACAAACTTTGATAAACATTAATAATTGGAGGGCTTTCCTCGTTTGCTCGCTGACTTGCGCGAGAGAGCTACGGTCCTACCTCCTCCCGAGCCTTGTTCCCGACACGATCCACCCAAGAGAGACGAGAAGCGAAGCGTTGATGAGCTGAATGGCCACAAGCGCCTCGAACCCAATTGCGCCGGCCTTCACGTAGGCTGCCGTCGAGGCGATGAGCACTGCGTGCATCAAGACGCCGCCGATGAGAAGCGACGCGACCAGGGCCGCGACAGGAAACCTTTCTTGGTCGCTTCCGATTGAGTGAGAGAGGATCCAGATGGGGAGCGGGAGGAAAAGGCACACGCTTGTCAGGGCTCCAGCGGTATAGGTTCCCGCAATCCAAAGGATCGCGTGCATAAGGCCGTTCACGAAAAGCGAGCTCGCCAGGACGAGGGATGCCATCGGCCTCCTTCTCCCCATAGAGGCAAGAAGGGGGAAGGCAATCCTCAAAATGCGCATAGCATCCGGATCAATCTCTTCTTGCGGTTCTGAGCCGGCAGAATAGAACTCGTATCCCTCGAATGCGCCGTATTTCGCAAGCGCCTCCGCGATTTGGCTGCGGCAGGCATTTTGCGTGCAGATGAACGCCACATTCTTTTTCGTCATGCCAGAACCATCCCCGCAGCTCCCCTCGTTCGGTCACAAGTGCTTGTCTGCAATTGATTCTATTGAATCCCAACCTGAATCAGTAAAGTGCGCTCAACTCGGCAGCGTCGAAGCTTCCCCTCCTCTGTGCGATGCTGTCCCATCGCTCGCCTCATGGCCTTGGGCCCGCATGGCTTCGGCGCGCACGGAGCTGAAGAATGAGCGATACTTCTCCTTCTCGCTGTCAAGGCAGGCGACGTAGTAGGTCGTCGTCATCTCGGGGTCGCTTATCGGCACGGCAACGCGGCCCCTCTGCTCGAACCCGTCGATGATCATGGCGTCGGAGTTGAACATTGCGATGGTGGAAGACTCTGCAAGTTCGTCCATCGCGTCCATGCTGTCTTGAATCAGAAGGTTGGACTTGGGTATCGCCCTCTCGCAGACTTTAAGCCAGAACCCTATGTGGCGGTGCGCGACGATGCGCATGCCAGAGATCTCTTTGAGCGTGACGCTCTGCCTCCGGGCAAGAGGGTGGCTCTCCGGAACATACAGGCAGATGGATTCCCGCACGTAGCGTTGATAGAATATTCCGGCCTCCTTGGGCTTCTCGTGCAAGATGGCAAGCTGGTCCGTGCGATTTCTCAGGCCTTGCAGGAGGACGTCGTCAGAATCCCTCATCTCTGTGATTACTGACTTGTCCGGGAACAGCATCTGGAGGACGGGAATGAGCCTTGCGATGGGCATGGGTGCGCAGGAGCCCAGGACGATTGACCTGAGGCTCCTCTCCTTTTGCGCCATCTGGTCCAGCATCTCTCGCTCGTCGCTCAGTATCCTTGACGCATAGCGAGCGGCAATCTCTCCCGTCTCGGTCAGGGTCATCCTCTTGCCGTCGCGGCTGAACAGAGACATGCCGGTCTCTGCCTCAAGCTTCTTCATCGAATGGGAAAGCGCCGGCTGCGATATGTGCAGCTCCTCGCTGGCCTTGGTCAGCGTTCCGTTGTGGGCGAAAGCGTCTAGCTGCTCAAGCAGATAAATCTCGATCATCGTTTTTCCTATATTACTGGCGTTTATAGTCTTATGACCAAATTGAATTGTACATAACTCGAGCAAACACCTAAATTTCTACGTGCGTGCAACAAGAGAAACAACATATGCATCAGTTATTAGTTAGGAGCATGACGCATGGCTAGAAAAGACCTCGGCGCGAGGCCGTACCTGTTCCCTCAGCCAGTATTGATTCTTGGCACGTATGACGAGGACGGGACGCCCAACGCCATGAACGCGGCGTGGGGCGGCGTCGTCGGCGCTGACGAGATCATGATCGACCTCTCCGAGCACAAGACGACGGACAACATCGTCCGGAACAAGGAATTCACTGTCAGCATGGGCACGGCAGAGCATCTGAAGTCCTGCGACTACGTCGGCATGGTCTCCGGCAAAAAGGAGCCCGGTAAGGTCAAGAGGGCGGGGTTTACCGTCGCAAAGAGCGAGAAGGTCAACGCCCCGATCATCAACGAGCTTCCGGTGACCCTGGAGTGCAAGCTTGAGGACGTCATCGGCGGCAGCAAGTACCTCGCCAAGATCGTCAACGTAAGCGTGGACGAGTCGGTGCTTGGCTCGGACGGCGACGTTTCTCTCGACCTGTTCCACCCTATCACCTACGAGACGGCTCACCACAGCTACTACTCTCTTGGCAAGAAAGAAGGAGACGCTTTCCACGATGGGGCAGAGCTGAAGTAGCGCGAGGATGGCCATGAGCAAAACACTGGTGCTTTATTTTTCGGTCTATGGCACGGCAAAGAAGACCGCAGAGGAAATCGCAAGGCAGACGGGAGCGGACCTTCAGGAAATCGTCCCTAAGGAGCCGTACGACTCGAACAGGGACCACTACAGCCAGCTTGCCAGCCGCGCCAAGAGCGAGCACGACAAGGGCATGCGCCCTGAGATCAAGAACGCAATCGACATCACTGGCTACGACACCATCTTCATCGGCTACCCGATGTGGTGGTACACGTTCCCGATGATCATCTACACGCTGTTCGACCAGCTGGACTTCTCGGGCAAGACCATCATCCCCTTCAACACCCATATGGGCTCGGGCGATGGCGGCACTTACAAGACCATCAGCGAGCTTGAGCCGAACGCCGAGGTCAAAGAGGGGCTTCCCATCGAGATGTCAGAGGCCGAGAAGGGCAGCCCGGAGAAGGTTCGGGCGTGGCTCAACAAGGTTTTCAACTAGTAGAAAGGTCATGAGCGATGACGGAACAGAAGGTCGTATTTGTCAACCATAAGCTGAGCCTTCGCATGACGGGAATCCTGAGGCTTCCTTACAACTTTGACCTCAGCAAGAATTACCCGGCAATCGTGGTCGCTGGTCCCATGCTCTCCATCAAGGAGCAGGCTCAGAGCACCTATGCGAAGCAGCTTACCAAGGCGGGATACGTCACCCTCGTCTACGATGGCGCGTACTTCGGCGAAAGCGAGGGCGCCCCAAGGCAGCTCGAGTCACCTTCCGTCAAGGAGACCGACATCGAGAGCGCCGTGGACTACCTCGCCTCCCTCCCCTATGTCGATAAGGACAGGATTGGCGGCGTCGGCATCTGTGGCGGTGGCTCATACATGTCAGTCGCAGGCGTGAGGGAGCCGCGCTTCAAGGCGATAGCAGCCGTGGTGCCTGCCATCTCCGACATCTCCAAGTCGCCGATGATGGGGTTCTTCCGCCCGGCAGAAGAGGTCGAGGCCGAGAAGAAGGCATACGAGGAGGGCAAGGGGGAGGTGACCTACCTCAACTTCATGCCCAGGGCATTCGACGAGGGCGCCGCCTACTACTACACCTCCAGGGGCAACCGTAGGGGCTACAGCAACAAGGCGGTCTCCTGGAGCCAGCTTGAGCTGGTAGCCTACAACGTTCCCGCCATCATGAAGGACATGAGGAAGCCCTACCTTGTCGTGACTGGCGAGAACGCCTGGAGCAGGCCGGCGTCCGAGGAGGTCTTTGCCGCCGTGCCAGACGGCGACAAGAAGATCGTCGTCATCCCCGAGGCCGGCCACTTTGACCTGTATGACCTTGCGCCGTTCATGGACGACGCCGCAGACGAGCTGGTCTCCTTCTTTGCTGACAAGCTGTAACGGGTCGATTCTCTCTTCTCTCCGCCACAAGAGAACGCTGAAAGGGCTAGGGCGGCGAAACCATCGCGCCGAAGCTTGTCTCTGTTCGCTGACGAGAAAGGAGAGCCGTGGGAGACCATGGCCCTCCTTTCTCATCAGAAGCAGAATCGCGGCGCGCCTGCCAGCCTCTACCTCAGCATCGCTGCGATGATGGCTGACTCTATCCCGATGACGACAAGCGGGGCGCATCCATCGAGAAACGACGCCATGCCGTCCAGTCGGTAGTACATGACGTAGCAGACCATGCTCACGACAAATCCTGCCACGGTGAGCGCAGCCACGGCCATGGCGTTGCCGCCCATGCCGCACGCGGCAAGCGCGCTGGCGACGGACGCCTCGAGCGCGGCCCAGGCCACAATCAGCACCAGCTCCGTCGTCGGCTGGCGATCGAACCCCCTGACGGTTATGAAGTAGAGCGCAACGTATGCCAGGACGGCAGCTCCCCAGAGCGCATAGCCGGGAATCGTTGCCGGAAGCTCCCCCAGAGCGGTCTCAATCTTGATGACGGAGGCAAGGCCAAACGCAACGGCGCCCAAGATGCACGCGATGCCGAAGCCGCGCTCTAGCCCCGCCGGCCTTGCGTCGCGCGGATGGAAGAACACCCACCACCAGACCAAATACAGCACCGTGCACAGTGCGAGCAGGACGTGGCCTCGCGCCAGACCCGCAACCCCTCCTTCATAGTTGCTCATCGAGTCGGTTCCTCCCCTCGTGTCGTCTGCATACAAGAATAAGGCAGGCTGGAACATTTCCAGCCTGCCTGCTGTCGAGGGTATTGTCTTTCGGCCAGCCCGCTTGCAAGGGCTCCTGCCGCTTAAGCCTTGTCTGCGACCTTGGAATTCAGGACGAAGTATGCGATTGCCCAAGAGAGACCCGCCACAATGACGTCACAGAAGAAGTCGACGTAGTTGAGTCCGTTGTTCATCATTATCAATGAGGCAATTAGCACGCCCAATGGAAAGATGCCCACCGAGCCCGCGCACGAGAACAGGATGATTGTAAGAAGAACCACGGCGACCCAATAGAACGTGACCATTGAGCTCGTTAGGGGGAACAGGGCCTGCAGGACGTTCGAGAGGATGAGAAATATCGGGATTCCCACGACAAACGAGGAAAGGGCCGGATGCTTCTTGAAGAACTTTGCTCTCTTCTTCCTCTTTTCTTCAGCCCTTTCTTGCGCTTCGTGCTCCGCCTGTTGCTGAGCAAGCTCCTCCTCTTTTTCCTTATTCCGCTTGTACAAGGCGAGGCTTTTTTGCAGATTGCCGGCATTCTTAATGGTGTACTCGAGGTTGCTGATTTCAGCAGAATCCCTATTGACCTGCTTCGAAACTGAATCTAGCTCGCTCAACGTTGCCTTGAGCTGATTGTTCAGCTGACTCTGCCTGCTCTTAAGGTCGTCACGCTCCTTCAAGGCAGCATTTCGCTCGTTGCGCATCTTGCTTGGGTCGTCGGCCATAGCCTTGACCTTGCCCTTTTGCGCTTGAAGCGCATTGAGCCGCTTGCGCGCCGCCTCTGCCGAGCTATTTTCTGTCTTGATGCTGGTATCAAGCTTTTGGTTGTTCGTATTATGTTGGTCGACGATTGCTTGCGCTGCCTCGTACTTCTCTTTCTGCCTGTTGTAGTCCGCCAGCGCAGCGTCATACTCAGACTTCGCCTGATCATACTGCTCTTGGAAGGGAGCGAACTTCTCGGTTTGCAGGTCAAGCTCGCTCGTCGCCTTGGTTGCCTCTTCAAGGGCTATGCGAACCGCGCGCTCAAGGTCGTTGACCTGATTCTCGCGAATCTTGCGCTGGGCATTGGACAGGCTCTTGTCATTCTTGAGCTTCCTTTTTATGGCATCGAGAAGATCGGAAGCCTGCTTGTAGGCAGCTTCCTTTTCGTCATTGGTCTTCTTCAGGAGGTCATATTTCTTCTTCTCGGCCGAGTAGCCTTGCTTTGCCTGGTTCATCTTGCTCTGCGCCCTGTCGCAGGTCTCGCTCACTGCGTCGAGAATGGCCTTTTCCGTGGCCGCCTCTTCGCGCGCCCGTCGCTGCTCCTCCTTGGCTTCGGGATTAGAGGAAGGCTTTAGGCCTTCCAGTACGGATGCCGCTTGGATGTGGCCGTCAATCGCGTCCTGCTCGGAGCGCATCTTTGACTCAAGCTCTTCGATGTGCGGACCAGGGTTGTTGGCGATCTCCTCGTAGTCGCTCACATTCTTTTCGGAGAGCTTGCCCTTCAAGAGCTTATCTTTGGCCGCTATCTCATTGTTTGTCTTGCCTATCTTGCTTTTCAGGCCATCTGCCTGACTCTTTAGCTGTGCTTTCTTCTTGTTGAGGGAGTCGAGCTCGGGCAGCAGCTCGTCACGCCGCTTTGTTGCGCTGGCAGACGTCTCGTCAATTTCTGACTCTTCGACAACTGCGCCACAGTTCGGGCATTCGACGCAGCTGAAATCAATCTCTTGTCCGCAGGATTTGCAAACCCTCTTCATGGCAATCCCCTCATACTTGCTTAAAGCTGTCATAAACGCATTCTAACGCCAGCTGACCTTGCGGCTCCTTTTGATAAAGTGAATGCGTGATTCCTATGGTAAGGAGCGCGCGACATGAATTCCTTGGATTCCCTGAATTACCTCCAGAGTTCGCTGGCCCATCTTCGAGACGCGTCGACATCGCTCAACTCAGTGCTCTCTGTCTCGTGCGACGGCTGGGATGATGGGCAGTTTGAAAGCGTGAACGTAAACATGTCCCCCATCGCATCGCAGTCCCGCAAGATTTATAGCGACGCGGCTCCAATCATTACGAGCCTGCGCAAGTTTCAGTCTCTGCTTCGGGAGTACTAGCTATGGCACAGGTGCGAGTTTCTATAGCCTCTCTCGATTCTGTGCGTTCTGGCATTCAGGACTATGCGGAAGCGATTGAGCAGGCCTCGAGCGAGATCCGTCATGCCGCCAACTTGGCAATAGACGAGATGGCCCAGAAGATCTCTGACCAAAAGGACCATGTCGCAATGCTTACGACATCGCACGACGAGTGCATGGCGAGCATTGAGGATGACAAGAACCGCATGGCAGACGACCAAGCGCGGTACAACCGTGCGAGAAGCCAGTACGAGCGGTATGCCGCGGCCGCGCACAACGCACAAAGCCAGCAGGAGGCCCGAGACTACGCCTCCACAGCCAATGGATATGCGGCCGAAGCTAATAACATTGCCAGTGACATCAGGCTCCTGAGCAGCCAGATTGCCTCGCTGAAGCAGGAGGCGCATGAGATTGAGGGCTTGCTTACCTATGAGCTTGGTAGGCTTTCGGACCTTGAGTCGCTACAGGAGTTCCTGCTGCCGCGCCTCGATACCCTCAAGATTGACGCAGACCAGCTCTTGATGGTGTCCACAGAGCACACCGACGCCTGCATCTTGGGAATTGGCAGCCTCATCAACGCAGCGGATAACTACCTTAACCAGAACCTATAGCAGGAGAAGACCAGAATCCGCCCGGCTTTGCTGGTCCAGAAGAGAGAGGACAATACCATGCGAAACGTCTCCGTTAGGAGAGATGCTGTCGTTCGCTCGATAGAGCTGGTCAGGGCAGTCGAGGCCAACTATCGCGACGTGGGCAGGCTGCTTGAGAACGAGAAGAACAGCGCAGGTCAGAACTGGAACGATGACAAGTTCCGTCAGTATGCGCAGATAGTCGACAGCTGCTCGGGAGCGCTCAACCAGCCCCTCGCCGACCTGAAGAACTGCGAGCAAACCCTCCGTCGCCTGCTCGCAAGCATTGACGCTTACCAGTCGACGAGGCTTTAGGAGAGAACCATGTTCGATATCAACTCCAATCCCGCAACAATTCGAAATTGCGCGAAGACGGTCCGTAACACCATCAACGAGATCGAAGACACCTCAAGCCTCATCGAGCGCACCATCAAGTCATCTGCCGACTGGAGCGACGAGAAGGGCGACGAGTATCGCGAGATCATGCATCGCATCGACGACCTTGTGAAGCAGCCGCTCGACACGCTGACCTATTCCGCGCCGCAGCTCGACAGGCTCGCCGACGCGCTCGACGACTACCTGAACACTCGTTTCTAGCTTCCGTTCTAGTTCGGAGATGATTTGACTCATGGGCAAGGGTGGCTCACGGCAGAAGCCTAATGACGTGGACGTTGACAGCCTTCTGAAGAAGTACGGCATCAAAAAGCCGGTGGCTCCGACGACGGATGAAGGAACCAAGCAAGATTCCCAGCCGACTAACAAAGATGCCGCTTCAAGCGGGAGCATCCCGACAAGGAAGGTCCTCACTTGGACCGAATACCATGACGTCGTTATGGACTATGTGCGCAGGCTCGGCGAGCTCCGGCAATCTTATGTGCAGAGCAGCGATTACTTCGTGAAGGCGCGCGCGCACGCAAAGTCCCAAAACACCGCCAACAGAAACGTTGTCCTGAGCAATCTTGAAAAGCGGGAGAAAAAGAAGCAAGGGCAGATTCTCAGGGCGGTCGAGACCAAGACGAGGGGGACCTTTTCTCAAGCCCTCATGGAAAAGCTCAAGGAGTCCTTGGCGGCCTTCTCGACGGAGGCGCATTGCAGCCAAGTCGATGACGTCGATGGCCTGGCATGCCTTCTTGTGGCAACGATCAGCTATAAGTCGTGGGGACCTGTATTCCAGAAGGCGACTGAACTCTGCCCTGAGGTCTTCAGCGCAAAGGAGAAGCAGCTCAAGCTCCCCGTTGGGATTTTCTTCCAGGATGGCGCCTTTGCCATCAACGTCTCTGGCGGCCTTCCAAAAAAAGGCGTGGACATTGTGACCGCCACGGTTGTTTCCGCCGTTGCTCGTCTGGGCTCGAAGGGGCTGCGCATATGCGTCGTGCAGCCCGAAGCGCCCAAGGACGGCGCGTCGACAGCCATTCTGAACTCTCTTTCGCAGTTGAGGCAGGCGGCTCCAACCATGTTCATCTGGGGCAAGCAAGGCGATGAGGGAGCTCGCGCCGCGCTGACGCAGACCAAAGGCTACCTGAACTCGGGCAAGGGCCGTGCCATTGTTGTGGCGTTTGGGCTGGATGCCGGCGGGTCAGCAAAGACCAGGGCCGCGATTAAGGAGCTCTCCTCTCGTTCGAAGCAGAAGGACTGCCTTCTCTTGGCGCCCATTGTCGGCAAGACCGACGTTCTCAACGGTGCCGTTGCGAGCTGCTGGGAAATATCGGCCGGTCCCACCCCGTCTTGGGACCGCGCTTCGCTTTCGTATGAGTGCATGTTCGCTTCGCAGGGGACGCTTTTGGCAGCGATGTCTCGATGCCAGAGCCGCCTTGAGCTTTCCGGCGGCAAGGGGCGCGTTCTCCCGCAGGCAATCATCGACTTCGTGTCCCAAGAGCCAGAGGGCGACCCTGACAGCCCCGAGGCCGTCGCACGCTTCCGCAGCTGCGTGGATGGCGCGGTAAGCCTCGCGCGCACCGGTGACTTTCTCCCAGCCAATGAGTTTTCCGGCAAGGTCTGCCTTGCTGACGCGTTCTTGCCCCTGTACGACTTTGAGTCTCAGCCGAGCTTTGACACGTTGAAGCTCGCGTTCAACCGGAAAGACGGAAAGCATCAGGACCGCATTGGCATTCCGCTCGAGGCTGACCTTCGCCGTCCGCAAAACTTCCTCGTGACCTACAAGCAGGGCAGCCAAGAAAGCGCCCTCTCCTTTGTCCAAGAGCTCACCTGGCAGTTCATCCGGCAGATTCCCCCGACGCTTCTGCACGTTAAGGTCGTCGACGTTCGCCAGGGCGGCAGCTGCGCGGGCATGCTTCTTCTCAACGGCAAGACCCAGACGCTTTTCAACAGCGGAAGCGCCACTGACAACGTGACTAAGCCTCGCGACTTTGACACCATGGTCTCTGAGGTCCGTGACCAGGTGGACGATGTGATTCGCGACCGCACGCGCGCCGAGGGCTGCCTGGTCGACTACAACCTCGAGCATCCAGAGAACGCGATGCCGCTTACGCTCGTGGTGGTCAATGGCGCCGAGGACCTGCTGCGCCCGGGCGACCCGCTTTATGCAAACTTCTGCAACCTCATGAGCCGCGGCTACCAGGGCGGCGTCTATGTGGTCATGAGTGCCGAGGAGCACTATGCCTTCGACCATGCCACCCAGCTGGACGAGCTTTCCGCGGCCACGTTCCTTGTGGACGAGAATGGCGTGAGCCTGAGCCCGTCGGGTCTCTCTGTCCTGCCGCTCGAGACGCCGGCGCTCCCCCAAAGCGATGCCGACGCAAATGCGTACCTGAGCGCATATCGCGACGAGGCCAAGCGCAGGGCCGCAAAGGGCCTGGACTTCTCGGCGATTGCGGGCGATACGCTCTTTGACCGAAGCTCGTTGGATGGCCTGGACATTCCCATTGGCATTGGGGAGAACGGCCAGCAAATAGAGATACACCTGAACAAGGACGTCCCGCATGGCATCATCTGCGGCAACACGGGCTCGGGCAAGTCAACCTTGCTGCATACCATGATCTTGAGCGCCATCAGCCACTACTCCCCCGACGAGCTGCAGCTTTACCTGCTCGACTTCAAGCAGGGCAACGAGTTCGGTCCGGTCTACGCTAACCCTGCATACCCGCTGCCGCACATGCGCCTCGTCGCCGTGAGCGCCCTCCCCGAGTTTGGCGAGAGCGTGCTCAAGGAGCTGTGCGACGAGATGGATCGGCGCTCCCTGCTCTTCAACCAGCTGGCCGATTCCAAGGTCAACGCGCTGAGCGCCTATCGCCGTGAGACTAGGCGCAAGATGCCGCGCATCCTAGTGGTCATCGACGAGGCCGAAGTGCTCTTCAAGATGTCCGCGAACGACGAGGTTGCCAAGAACTGCAACAGGTACCTGGGAATGCTCGCGAAGCAGGGCAGGTCGTACGGAATACATCTGGTCCTCTCCTCTCAGAACTTCATCAGCTCGCCGGGCGTTGCCGACGCAATCAGCCAGATGGCCGTCCGCATCGGCCTTAAGAACAGCGAGGACAACCAGGCGCAGCTCTTTGGCGTCTCGAAGAAGTACGATGCGCTGAAGGCGTTCGGCACCGACTCTGCCAAGGGCGTCGCCGTCATGACCAACGACGTGCACAGCTCCATGGCTCCGTTTAGGTTCCGCGTCTCGTTCTGCAATCCCGAGAACGGCGACCGAGACCGGGTGCTCGAGAAGATTTCGAAGGAAAGCAAGCAGAGGGGCTTTGAGTACACGTCAGACAAGAACAGGGTCTTCAACGTCTCCGAGCCTTGCAAGCTTTCCGATGTCGCAGATGCCGTCCTGAGTTCCGCCCATAAGCAGCGGCTTGACGCAATCGGGCAGGTGGTCGTTCCGCTCGGCGAGCCCATCCGAATGGCTGACGACATCGCAATCAAGTTTGACTCGGGCATGGACAGCAACATGCTCGCCATGGTGGATAGGCGCGAGAGCGACTTTGCCCTGACCGAGCTTCTGGCGGACGCCGTGCTCTTCAACAGGAAGGCCAACATGCTCTACGTCGACCTTCCTGCATTTACGGGAAACGAGACCGACAGTGACGCACAGGCGCTCTCGACGCTTGAGGGCGTCTCGTGCGGGCGCGTGCGCGTTACGAGAAACGAGGCTGAGGCGCTCGCTGGAATCCATTGCGTCTTTGATGAGTATCAGCGAAGGCTTGCGGTGATGGACGAGGGCGGCATAGCATCGCTTGGCGACATCATCATCGTTTTCAGGCGTGCCGCGAAGCGAGGGTTCTTCGAGCGCTTGGTTGGCGGGAAGGTCACAAAGCCCGGGGCGCGTGTTTCTCGTGAGAAGCCGGATGCTGGCGTAGGCGGCGCAGGCGCAGAAGATGCGAGCGCAAACGATGAAGGCGGTTACAAGGGTGACCCCCACACGTTCGACTTCTTCGGCGATGTGGCGGACAAGCTGGACGACCTTCTCGCGCCCTCTGGTGACGATAGCGCGCAGGATGTTGGCGAAGTTGGTGGAGAGGCTGACTCTTTGGCTGGAGAACCTGGCGAGTCCGGCGAGCCCGAGGCTCTTGTCTTGGACAAGCTTCCTGAGGACCCCTATGCGCTTGAATGGGAAGGCGAGCTTTCCGAAGGGGCTCCGGGCGCAAGCAAGCAGCTTGCCGAATTGGTTCACGAAGGCTCGCAGTGCCGCGTCTTCGTGGTCATAACGGCTCAGTCAGCGTCGGCGGAGTTCTACAGCTTCTTGGACGAGCGAAACATGGCCGGAGACCTCACCCAGCGCGTCGTGAGGGGGCTTTCGGCGTTCGACGGTCGTCGCGTCCTGGGCTCCGAGGTCCCCACCGACTCCATGAACGCAAACGTCGTCTACTTCAAGGGCAGAAATGCGGCGGACCTCTCCGTTTCGTGCCAGATTAAGCCCTACCTCCCCCTTTCCGAAGAAGAGCTCCTCTCATGGCGCAAGAGGACCGAGGTCCCCACGGCCGCTGATGCGCAAGACGCTCCGCGATTCAACAGAGTGCGTGTTGCTGCCGTTGCCTCAGGGCGAGCGGTGCCGGAAGCCAAGAAAGATGAAGCTGCGATTGCCGATGCGGGTGCCCCAATTGAGCGCGAGCATCATTCAATCTTTGACTCAGACCTCTTCAACGACCCTGCAGGGCTCTTCTCGACCAAGAGCTATGAAGTGGACAACGAGCTTGAAGACGAGTTCTCTCCCGAGAACGTGGCGGCTGCTGCAGCGACGGAGCTTGCGCCACAGGCGCAGGCGAACTTCGTGCCGGCCCAGCCGACAGCGGCCCCAGCGCCTGTGGTTGCTCCCGCTCAGGTCCCCCCTGCCGCAGGGTTTGTCGTCGAGCTCGGCGAGCTTCAGGGTGGGGCTGGCGCCGCTCGGCTTTCCGTTGGCCCTCGAGACCTTGCCGCGGTTGCGGCCTGTGGCGGCACCTCTGAAGCGCGTGGCTCCCTCTGCTCTTCGCTTGAGGAGAAGATTGAGCAGGAGCTTGGGGCGAAGCCGCAGGTTGTTGAGGTCGACGCCACCTCGGATGCACTTGCTGCGGCATATTCTGGGCTTGTCGAGCGGCAGGAGGCCTTTGCCTCTTCAGAGGCATACGACTACTGGGACCTCCGTGACCGGCTGGACGACGGCGAAGAGATGCCTGAGTTTGAGGTTCTCGTCTTGAAGGGCGCGCTTGACGCCGTCCAGAGTGACGACGAGATTCTGAAGCAGGTCGTCGCCATCCTAAGGGGTGCAGGCGCGGCAGGCTGCCTCGCCATCCTTACGGGCAGCAGCTCTGTGCTTCAGGTGCCTGCGGGCGCGTCCCTCATGCGATGGGTGCGCCGCGTGGTCAACTTGGACATCGCGCAGTTCAGCGGAAACGGGCTCTTCTTTGAGGACTTCTCCACCAAGCCTGGCGAGCCGGTGCTCTTCAGGCTGTAGGTGCCTTGGCACGCCGTGACTTCTGATGCGGGCCCCCTCTTTTTGATCGCAAGGGGACCCGCATCCTGTTGTCTCAACCTGGTTTTTATGCGTAACGCCTTTGAAGCGGGAGAAGGCTTGCTATTGGATGCCAAGAGCGAACGTGTCCATCTGACATCGCCAGATTCTGCATAATCTTATTCAAAAATATACTTTTACATTTCGCTCCAATACGGCGAGGCATGCACTACCATTCATCACCGAGGAGGGGGCGTGCAAACCAACAGCACGCCTGTTGACGCATGAAGAATTACTTCGACGTTAAGGGGAAGAACGCAATCGTAACCGGCGCCTCGTCGGGCTTGGGCAGGCAGTTCGCCCTCTGCCTGGCCGAGCAGGGTGCCAACGTGGCCATCGCCGCGCGCCGCGTCGAGCGCCTTGAGGAGGTCAAGAAGCAGATCGAGGCGTACGGCGTCAAGTGCGTCGTGTGCCCCTGCGACGTGACAGACAGCTCCCAGATAAAGGCCGCAGTCGACAAGACCATCGCCGAGTTCGGTTCCATCGACATCCTGATCAACAATGCTGCCGCGGGCTTCTCGACGCCTGCTCTCGAGTGCGACGACGAGACCTGGGAGCGCACTATGAAGACCAACGTCGATGGCGTGTTCTACTTCTGCCGCGAGGTCGGTCGCCACATGGTCGAGCGTGGCTACGGCAAGATCGTGAACATCGGCTCGTTCCACTGCATGGTCACCATGAACGGCGTGCCACGCTCCGGCTACTCCACCGCCAAGGGAGCCGTGCTCATGATGTCGAAGGCACTGGCCGCCGAGTGGGCAAAGAGCGGCGTCACTGTGAACGTGCTTGGACCCGGCTACTTCGAGAGCGAGATGGCCGCGAAGGTCACCAATGCTGCCTACGACGAGGGCATCAAGCGCGGCTGCCCCATGGGCCGTCGCGGCAAGCCCGGCGAGCTCAACGGCGCTATGCTCTTCCTTGCTTCTGACGCCTCCAGCTATGTCACCGGTCAGCTCCTGCTTGTCGACGGCGGCTGGACCATCGTCTAGCTCCTCCCCTAAGAAACTGAAGGACTGTGCGTTTCGAGGTGAGGAATGAAAAAGGTTTCCCTAAAGATTGACGGCCGCTTCTACTACGGCTGGATCATGATGATTTGCGGCTTCATGTCGATGTTCATCTGCTATGTCATCAAGGTGAACTGCCAGTCGCTGTTCTACACGCCTATCTGCGACGACCTCGGCGTAAGCAAGACGGCCTATATCCAGACCAACACGATCATGACCGTCACGATGATGATCGGGTCGCTGTTCATCGGCAAGCTGTACAAGAAGTACAAGTTCAAATACGTGCTGAGCGCGTGCGTGGCCATCACCAGCATCTGCTATCTGCTGATGAGCCGGGCAACCTCTCTTTGGCAGCTGTACCTGCTCGCTGCCATCCAGGGCTTTGGCTGGTGCGGCGCAACCAACCTTCCTGCAACCATCCTCATGGGCAACTGGTTTGGCCCCAAGGTCAAGGGCACCGCGCTCTCTCTTGCAATGCTGGGCTCCGGCGCGGGCGCACTTGTCTGGGTGCGAGTGGTGAACTCCGCCATTGTGTCCGGTGGATGGCGCTACGGGTACCTGGTGATGGCGGGCATCAACGCAATCATGATTCCCATTGCGCTGCTTCTTGTTGTTGCCACGCCGTCCGAGAAGGGTTTCGATCACCGTATCGGAGACCCCGAGCCCGGAGAGGTGAGCGGCCAGGAGGTTGGCGAAAAGGCTGGCATTACGGCATCTCAGGCGCTTCATACCGCCCGATGGTGGCTGCAGTGGCTGGCTGGCATGATTACGATGATTGGCGCCGCCGCGTTTAGCGCGCAGTTTGTAGCACACTATACCGAGATCACCGGCTCGTCCGACCAAGCGGCTGCGCTGTATTCAACGGTGCTCGGCACGCTCATCATCGGCAAGTTCTTGGTTGGCGTCATTTCCGACGTTATCAGCATTCGTCGCATGGCCGTTATTGTGCCGCTGTTCTACGCTGCGGTCTTCGTCTGCATGACGCTGTCCTCGCAGAACATGATGTTTGCCTACATCATGATGCCGCTCTACATGATTGGCGGAGCGCTCCCGTCCACCGTTCCGTTCCTGATTACGGCGCGCAACTTTGGCGACAAAGAGTACGGCGTCCTTAGCGGATGGATGAACATTGCGGGAAACGTGGGCCAGATCGTCGGTCCCACCGTGGCAGCGTTGATCTTCGATGTGACGGGCACCTATAACAACGCATGGATCGTTTTCGCGTTCCTAATGATTGTTGTCTCCGTGCTGTATGGACTTTCTAGCAAGGTGAGCCAGAAGCAAATCGAGTCGATGGGCTACACCCCTCGTTAGCGCCCTGGCGCGTAACGACCTTAAAAAGAAGGCGGACCGGGTTCCCCGGTCCGCCTTCTTTGGCATCCTTTGCGCTGAACCGCCCCTAATGCGACAGACTGCCCCCTTCTTGCGCCGAACTCGCCTTAGTGCAGGCCCTTTGCGAGAACCCTCTCGTACCATCAAACTTCAAACTATATAGAATGCCTGGTAGATGGGGGTCCCAGATTTTGCTTTGCCTGTCATGTCTCATGCTGTCGTGTTGACCGTCTGCACTAAGGCGAGTTCGGTGCACGGAGATCGGCAAAGTCTGCACTAAGGCGAGTTCAGCGCAGGGTGGTGCCCTCTTGGCGGCCTACGGCCGCTAACTCGCCGACACGGTACCTTTGCAGCGCGCCTACAATCGTCTTGTGGATGCGCTTTTTTGCGCCGTGGCTTCAAGAAAGCCCTGACTTCGCTGTCTCGTTGCGGTACAGCTCTATTTGCGTGCGAGCTTGCATGGCTTTGAGGGGTGGCTCTGATGGCAACTTCGACCTATGGCTATGACCTAGAGAGGTTCGTTAAGGCGCAGCGGCGAGACTTCGACACCGCCTTGGCTGAGATTCGCTCAGGGCACAAGCGCTCTCACTGGATCTGGTATATATTCCCCCAGCTAAAAGAGCTCGGTTACAGCTCGACTGCCAAGTATTACGGAATCGAGGATGCCGATGAGGCGCGCGCTTTCTTGGCACACCCCTATCTTGGTGCCAACCTCCGCACCATCTCTTCTGCCCTTTTGGAGCTTCCGACGGATGACCCCCACGCCGTGATGGGCCATCCTGACGACCTCAAGCTACGATCTTCCATGACGCTCTTTGACCAAGTTGCCTCATCAGATGACGCCGTGTTTTCCCGTGTGCTTAAAAAGTTCTATGACGGCAGGCCAGACCCCAAGACTCTGGAGCTTCTTGGGCTTTAGCCCTGTGCTTCCATCTTTCTTAAGTGAATTCCAAGCGCCCCAATCAAGTTTGCGTCGTTGCCATACCGACAGCGGACGACCTCCGGAGCCTGGCAGGCGATTGTCCCAAGTTGTTCGGTCAGAGTTTCGTAAAGCCCCTTCAGGCGAGCATCGAGCTCGGAGATCAATATTGGCTGTGCGCTGATGCCTCCGCCAATAGCGATGCGGTCAACGTCGAGGATCGCCTGCAGGTCAAAAAGGAACTTTGCGGTCAGGTCGCAGAACTCGTCAAAGACGGTTGCAGCCTCTCTTTCGCCAGCGTCGATGCGCCGAAAGAGCTCGATGCCGTCAACCTTTTCGCCGGACGCTTCTTCATAGGTGCGCAAGAGCCCCTTCGTTCCAAGCTTTGCTGCGATTAGGTTGTTGACTCCGTAAGGCCTCGAAGCATCCCCCACGCAGAAGCTCAGCTCGCCTGCGGCAAAATGGCTGCCCATGACCACGTGGCCGTCCATCGCAATGCCGCCTCCGATGCCAGTTCCCAGTACGTAAACAAGCCCGCTATTGACATCGCTGAGCGCGCCATCCCAAAGCTCGGCCGCCGTCGCG
This sequence comes from Tractidigestivibacter sp., assembly GCF_050946515.1. GTDB lineage: Bacteria > Actinomycetota > Coriobacteriia > Coriobacteriales > Atopobiaceae > Tractidigestivibacter. Next base: position 54,436 of record NZ_JBMNUX010000012.1, on the reverse strand, counting down.
CACTTCGCATCGTTCGCCACGGTCACTGGAATCCCGTAGCGCTCTTGCAGCTTCTGCGCTATGGGAAGGCTGTCAATGAAGCTGAAGGCTCCACCACTTATGGCCACGCCTCGGTCCGTGTCCACTCGGCCCGGCATGCTGACGGCGATACCCTCGGCGCCGATTAGTCGCGGTGCGATGCAGGCATCGAGACAGCTGAGAAAGCCATCAAGGCTAGAGCGCACAGACGGAACCTTGCTACGGTCGATGAACGACGCGCTCTCGTCCATCGTCGCGCACTTCACGAAAGTCCCGCCGATGTCGAGCACGACGTATCTCGCCATTTCGTTCTCCTAAGCTCTTTTCCTGCGATATCACCCAATCTTAATCCGGATGCGTTTCAGCATGAAAGGGTCCCTTGCTGTGTGGGAAAATCACCTTTCGTACAGAGAGAGCGTGAGGAGCATCCATGACCGAAGACGAACGATTTATGCGCCAGGCAATCAAGGTGGCCGTTTCGGCAGTCAAGCACGGAAACGAACCCTTCGGCGCCGTGCTGGTGAAGGACGGCAGCATCGTCTTTGAGAACGAGAACCAGGTGAAGACCTCGGGAGACAAGACGATGCATGCAACCTCGGGGCTCATCCGCAGGTATTGCGCGCAGACCGGCATCAAGGACCTTTCCGACTACACGATCTACGCCAACTGCGAGCCGTGCTTCATGTGCTGCGGCGTCATCGTGTGGGCGCACGTCGGTCGCCTTGTGTATGCAGCCACCGACAAGGACTTGGGCAAGATCATCTGCGACCCGGGCAGCAAGTGCGCCGATACCGTCTTCAGGAGTTCCGCCTGGGAGCCCAAGGTGACGAAGGGCGTTCTCAGAAGGGATAGCATCTCGCTTTTGCGCGCATACTATGACCGATATCCCCACATCTCATAGCTCTCGCAGCGAGCAAGCACACAACTGATAATTTATTTGACTAAATGCGGACAGATTCTTGGTCGCAGTGACTATATTCGCGTATAGACTAGACAACTGTATGTAAGGCTGCTGAAAAAATGCACACAGCCGTCAGCAAACGCGAGAGGAATCACTTATGGACAAGAACCAGCGCATCTGCATCGTAGGCGGAGGCCCGGCCGGCACCTCAATGGCCATGTACCTTGAGAAGGCGGGCTACGACAACTACGTCATCTACGAGAAGAGCGGGCGCGTTGGCGGCAAGGCGTTCTCCCCCAAGATGGAGGTCACCACAAAGGACGGCAAGAAGGAGCAGCGCACCATCGAGATGGGCGCGGTCATGGGCTGCGAGACCTACTTCGCGGTGCATGAGTGCGAGGAGTTCGGCGGCACGTCGCACGCCGACGGTCCTGCCATGGGGCGCCGCTTCACCAACACTGACGGCACGCCTCTCAAGCAGTCCAAGATCTCGATGCTGAACAAGCTTCTCAAGATGCGCAAGCTCTCCAAGCTGCTCGCAACCAAGTACAAGGGCTACGACGTCAACGGCCACCGCGGCGTGGCCCAAGGTCGTTACGAGGGCCTTTGCCCTTCCCCCGAGCTCAAGCTCGCGCACATCGAGGGCGAGAACCCCAACCTGAAGGACCTGTCCCTTCCCTTCTCGGAGTTCCTGAAGCTCAACCATTGCGAGGATGCCGAGATGGTCTGGAAGGGTCCCTTCACGTCGTTCGGCTATGGCTACTTCGACGAGATTCCGGCTGCCTACGTGCTCAAGTACCTTGACGCCTACACCGTGAGGCAGTTCCTCTCGACGGGAAAGCTCTGGACTTGGAAGAATGGCACCGAGTCCATCTGGCAGGGCGTGAACGACCACCTGAAGCACCCCGCTGTCTTGAACACCGAGGTCGTGGGCGTCGTCCGCGACGACAGCAAGGTGACCGTGACCGTGAAGGGCCCTGACGGCGAGCGCCAGGAGGTCTTCGACAAGATCATCATCTGCACGCCGCTCGAGATGTTCATGGACTATGGCGACGCCACCGACGAGGAGCGCCAGCTCTTCTCGAAGATCCAGAACAAGGAGTACTTCACCATGGCGGTGCGCACCGAGGACGACAAGGCCCCGGACATCTCGTACTACTATTTCGCCAACATGACCAACGAGACCCGCGGTCACCTGATGGTGTTCTATCATCGCTGGCCAGACTGCGGGCCTCAGCCGCTTGTCACCTTCACGCTGCGCAACCACGAGGGCATGCCCGACGTGCCCTTTGAGCAGGCTCGCGACACCACCCTTGCCGACATGGCGAAGTCTGGCCTTCCCGTGGTCAAGACCGAGCGCATCGATGACTGGTACTACTTCCCGCACGTCTCGAGCGCCGACTACGCAGACGGATGGTACGACAAGGTAGAGGCCCTGCAGGGGCAGCGCAACGCCTACTTCGCCGGCGAGGTCATGGCCTTCGGCGACATGGAGGAGACCGTAGAATATAGCAAGGACCTCGTTCGCAGGTTCTTTGCCGACTAGCTGCCCCGGAAGGGTCCCAAGGAGAGGAACTACATGGAAGAAGTCAAGGTCATCGAGCTCAAGGAGAGCGTGTTCGCCGACAACGACGCCGAGGCCAAGCGCGTTCGCCAGCAGCTTCGCAGCCGCGGGCAGTTCTTGGTGAACGTGATGAGCTCTCCCGGCTCTGGCAAGACCACCACGCTCACGCGCCTGATCAACCTGCTGAAGAGCGACTACAAGATCGGCGTCATGGAGGCCGACATCGACGGCGCGGTCGACACCGAAGACATCGTGCGCGACACCGGCGCCAAGGCCATCCAGCTCCACACGGGCGGCATGTGCCACTTGGACGCCGGCATGACAAAAACTGGTCTTGACTCGCTTGAGACCGATGGCCTTGACCTGCTTTTCCTTGAGAACGTCGGCAACTTGGTGTGCCCTGCGGAGTTCGATACCGGAGCGTCGAAGAACTGCGTGATTCTCTCGGTGCCCGAGGGCGACGACAAGCCCCTCAAGTACCCGCTGATGTTCGAGAAGGCCGACGTCGTTGTGCTGAACAAGGTTGACGTCCTTCCCTACTTTGACTTCGACATTGACAAGTTCAAGGGATACCTGGCTGCGCGAAATCCCAGCTGCCAGGTGATCCCCATTTCAGCCAAGACCGGAGAGGGCGTGGACGAGCTCGCGGCGTGGGTTCGCCGCGAGGCCAGCGCGTGGAGGGAGGCATAGCCGATGCCTGAGCAATTCAAGGAGCATCGCTCCATCTATCAGAACGAGGCCGAGCGCGACGCAGCCGTGGCCAAGCTTGGACGCAAGATCACCGACGTCGTCGCCCACAAGATAGGCGGCATCAAGACCGATGACCCAGAGTACTGGGGCCTCAAGGAGGTCCTCTCCGACGAGATGGTCGACCTTGCCAACCGCATGAAGCTGCGCAAGTTCTACACCCTCGAGGAGATGATGCAGCTGGCGCCCGACATCGAGCCCGCGCACCTGCAGGAGCTTCTCGACCAGATGAGCTGGGTCGGCATCCTCGAGTACGACTACGGCGACAACTACAGCCATGACGCGCCAATCGAAGACGCGCCCAAGATCAAGCGCTGGCGCGTGCCGTACTTCGTTCCGGGATCCGCGGAGCTCTTCAACTCGAGCAAGGACCGCGTCGACAAGAACCCTGCCGTTGCGAACTTCTTCGAGCGTATGACGTTCCAGCCGCTCGCGGGAATCACGCAGATGGTCCCGCCCGGAGGCGACGGCATCGGCATGCACGTGATTCCAGTCGAGGAGGCGGTCAACTTCCAGAACGAGGCAGTCGACCTCGAGCGCATCTCCTATTGGCTGAAGAAGTACGAGGGCCACATCTCCGCGGGCATCTGCTCGTGCCGCTACTCGCGCACGAAGCTCGGCGAGGGCTGCGCAGACGACCCCGACGACTGGTGCATCCAGGTGGGCGACATGGCCGACTACACCGTCGAGACCGGCCGCGCGCACTACATCACCGCCGACGAGGCGCTCGACATCCTGCAAAAGGCCGAGGACAACGGCTTTGTGCACCAGATCACCAACATCGACGGCGAGACGCACATCTTCGACATCTGCAACTGCGACGTCAAGATCTGCAACGCCCTGCGCACGAGCATGCTCTTCAACACGCCGAACCTCTCGCGCAGCTCCTACACCGCCAAGGTAACGCCCGAGAAGTGCGTCGCGTGCGGCCTGTGCGTGGAGTCCTGCCCCGCAGGCGCCGTCAAGCTGGGGCAGAAGCTCTGTCGCGCCGACGGCACGCAGCCCAACTACCCGCGCGCGATTCTCCCCGACAAGATTCGCTGGGGCAAGTACGCCTGGGACGAGAACTACCGCGACACCGCCCGCATGAGCAACACCTGGCCGACGGGCTCTTCTCCATGCAAGGCGGCCTGCCCTGCTCACGTGCCTGTCCAGGCCTACCTTCAGAAGGCCAAGGAGGGCAAGTACGACGAGGCGATCGAGCTCATCCGCACGATGAACCCCTTCCCCGCCGTCTGCGGCCGCATCTGCAACAAGCGCTGCGAGGACGCCTGCACGCGCGGCACCATCGACGCGCCCGTCTCGATTGACGCGGTCAAGAAGTTCGTTGCCGACTACGACCTCGCGCAGGCCCAGCACGCCCTGCCCAAGCGCCGCGTCGCGTCGGTGAAGGGCCACTTTGACGAGAAGATCGCCATCATCGGCGCCGGCCCTGCCGGGCTTTCCTGCGCCTATTACCTGGCTCTGATGGGCTACTCCCCCGTCGTGTTCGAGAAGCACGAGCAGCCTGGCGGCATGATGATGTACGGCATCCCCACCTACAAGCTCGAGAAGGACGTGCTTCAGGCCGAGGTCAAGATCATCGAGGAGTTGGGCGTCGAGATTCGCTGCGGCGTCGAGGTCGGGCGGGACGTGACGCTGGAGCAGCTCAAGGAGCAGGGGTTTGCGGCCTTCTACCTTGCCATAGGCTGCCAGGGCGGCCGCCGTCCCGGCGTTCCCGGCGACGACGCCGAGGGAACCGACGTCGCCGTGCACTACCTCGAGAGCTCCATGGCCGCCGGCAACCCTGCCATGAGCGGGCGCGTTGTGGTCGTGGGCGGCGGCAACGTGGCCGTCGACTGCGCGCGCAACGCCAAGCGCCGCGGGGCAGACATCGTCACGATGGTCTCGCTCGAGCAGCGCGACGAGATGCCGGCTACCAACGCAGAGATCGCCGAGACGCTTGGGGACGACGTCGTTGTGGACAACGGCTGGGGTCCCAAGGAGGTCCTGACCGACGATGCCGGCCACGTGTCGGGCATCGTCTTCAAGCGCTGCACGCGCGTCATCGACCCCCAGACCGGGCGCTTCTCGCCGCTATATGACGAGGACGAGACCAAGACCGTCGAGTGCGACCGGATCGTGTTTGCCATCGGGCAGGCCGTCGAATGGGGCGGGCTTCTGAACGGGCGCTCCGTCACGTTCCATCATGGCAACTATCCGCAGGCAGACGAGCTGACCTTCCAGACTGCCGACCCCGAGATCTTTGTGGGCGGAGACGTGCTGACCGGTCCTAAGTTCGTCATCGACGCCATCGCCGAGGGCCATTACGCCGCCGACTCGCTGAATCGCTTCGTGCAGGAGGGCGCGAGCCTGACCATTGGTCGCGACCGCCACAACTACCTGGCGTTCGACAAGGACGACCTGCTGGTTGACAACTACGACAACGCGGGCCGCCAGGAGGAGGGCATGGACCCCGAGGGAGCCGACCGCTTCCGCGACGTGCACCGCACGCTGACCGAGGAGCAGGTCCACGCCGAGTGCTCGAGGTGCCTGTCCTGCGGAGCGTCCGTCGTCGACCCCAACAAGTGCATTGGCTGCGGCATCTGCACCACTCGCTGCAAGTTTGATGCCATCCACCTGTATCGCGACCACCCCGAGATGACCGACATGCGCCGCGCGGAGGACAAGGTCGGCGGGCTTATGGGCTATCAGCTGAAGCGCGCGATGAAGATCGTGGGCAACGCCGGCTCCGAGGACGCGAAGGCCATGCGCGCCAAGAGGAAGGAATACGAGCGCACGCATAGGGAGTTCGACAAGACGCACCCCTATACCGGAAACGCCAGCGCGGAGACCGTTGAGGAGACGCGCAGGCGCGAGGAGGCTCGCAAGAGCTGGGGGAGCCGCTAGATGCATGAGCTTGGCATCGTGGTCCACGTTATCGACATGGTCGAGAAGGCAGCGGAGGAAAACGGCGTCAGCAAGGTGCTTCGCCTTGACCTCGAGGTCGGCGAGGTCTCTACCATCGTGCCGGACTACTTCCGCGACTGCTACAAGTGGGCCATCAAGCGGACGAAGTACATGCAGGAGTGCGAGCTGAACATGATCATCGTGCAGGGCATCTCGTACTGCCGCGACTGCAAGAAGACCTATCGGACAACCGAGTACGGCCGCGCCTGTCCGCTGTGCGGCGGATACAACACCTATCTGGTGACGGGGAGCGACGTCATTGTGAGGGACATCCAAGCAGTCTAGCGCCATCGCCCAATGCACGAGAGAGGGAGGGGCCCTGCAGCTGGCGGGCCCCTCCTTTTTGCGCTGCGTCCACGTGGCGGCGCGCATACCCTCAACGCAAAGGCTTCCTATACCTGCGGCGATTGAGGTTATGCGCACTTGGCTTCCGCTTCGAAGGTGGCAAGAGCCAGGTGAGCGGGGACGGGAGTGCGCATAACCTCACAGAAGAGGCCCCGTCTTGCCCCCTGCGTTGAGGTTATGCGCGGTCTGCCGCCGCACGAGGGGCGTAAAGGCCTCCTTAGGCATGAAGGGGATGCGCATAAGCTCGATCTTGCAGGTGCTGGTAGCTGCGGCGATTGAGGTTATGCGCACTTGGCTGTCTGCTACTGTGGCGAAATGGACTCAAGCGTGGCGCCGCAGCCATCAAGCGCGGTCCCTAGCGCCCGGGAGAATGGGACCTTGTCCAGCGCGGTGACAACGCGCAAGCTGACGCTTCCGCTCTTGCCCGCAGCCTCGGCAGGCGAGACGACGCGCGTCAACGGCATCTTGTCGAGGGCGGACGCAACGGACTCTTCCGCATCCGGCTTCCCATCGTTGGGAGCAACGGTGACGCTGAACTTGCTAGTCCAGCTGTCGGAGGCGATCCAGAAGCCATCGAGCGCCTGCGCCATGCCGGCAACGTCGTGAACCCTGAGCACGCGCGCCCCTTGCGCCACGGCCGCGAGCGTGATGCCTATTGTGGCTGCGTCGCGCTCTGCTGCCTTGGCAACCCCGCTGACCGTTCCCACGAAGCGCTTCCTCGAGACGGCGCACATGAGCGGGTAGCCAAGGTCCGCAAGGCGGGCGGTCTCGCGAAGTATCACGATGTTGTCCTCTGGGCTCTTCCCAAAGCCGACGCCGGGATCGAGGCAGATGCGCGACGGGTCCACGCCGGCGGCCTCAAGGTCGCGCGCGCGATCGAGCAGGTATCCTTCCAAAAGGCCCATGACGCCCTCGTGATCCGGCAGAAGCGCCTGGTCTCCCTTGCGCTCCCAGCCAAGGTCCCCAGCCGAGGCGTTGCTCATGAGCGACGAGAGGTCGTCGGTCCCCGCCTTTGCCATTACCGCCGAGCTTGCGGTCGCGGACCCCGAAACTGGCCCAGAGTGCATCACGACGCATCCGCAGGAAGACTCCGCAGCAACGGAGACCATGTCAGGGTCCGAGAAGCCCGTGACGTCGTTGACGATCTGCGCGCCTAGCTCGACGCACTTGCGTGCTACCTCGGGATGGTGCGTGTCAACGGAGACGAGCGCCCCTTCGCGGACAAGCCAGCATACGACGGGCTCAAGCCTGCCGAGCTCCTCCTTTGGGGTGACGGGCTTGAACCCCGGCCTTGTGGACTCCCCGCCCACGTCAATGACGTCTGCCCCGTTGGCAAGCATGTCCGAGGCGGTCGCGATAGCTGAAGCGGGGTCGTTGTGCGCGCCTCCGTCGGAGAACGAGTCGGGCGTCACGTTGAGAACCCCCATCACGCGCGGGCGCGAGAGGTCGACGACAGCATCGGCGCAGTTCCAGATTGGTGCTCTTGACATGGCAATCCTCCAGGAGAAAGGCCGGACCGCCCCTGCCGTTAATGTTCGGTCGCAAGACCGGTCGGGCGCGGTAGGCCCAACGCGTGCCAGTATATCAAAGGATTTCCCGATTTCCGGCGGGGCCTCTGACAAACGTGAAGCATCGTCCTGCGCTCGGCGGTCTTCTTGAAAATGACTTAGAATTTATGACCGAAAAATAGCTCGCCCTTTGCGAGCACTCGTTTTCGCTACGAGGGGAATTGCATGAAGGAGATCACTACCACGTCCCTGTTCTGCGGGGCTGGCGGACTGGATATTGGCTTTTCGCGCGCTGGTTTCAAGACCGTCTGGGCAAACGACTTCAACAAGGACGCTTGCGACACGTTCCGCGAGTGGAGCGGCGCCGAGGTCTATTGCGGCGACATTGGCAAGGTTTCGGCAGACGACATCCCAGATACGGACATCATCCTGGGCGGGTTTCCCTGCCAGGGATTCTCTCTGTCCGGTCCGCGCAAGCTCGACGACAGCCGAAACGTGCTCTACAAGCACTACGTTCGCATCGTGAACGCGAAGCAGCCGCTCGCCTTTGTCGGCGAGAACGTCAAGGGCCTTCTGACCATGGGCGGAGGCCAGATCGTCGAGGCCATCATCCAGGCGTTCTCCGACTGCGGCTACGACGTGCGCTACAAGCTGCTCAATGCCAAGTGGTACGGCGTCCCAGAGGACCGAGAGCGCGTGATCATCGTCGGCTTCAGGAAGGACCTCGGAATCGATGGCTTTTCCTATCCCGAGCCCTCCGAGACGCTGGTCACGCTCGGCGAGGCCCTGGCTGACGTGCCCGAGCCGGGCCCTGGCGACGTGTGCGAGGCTCCTTACAGCAGCCGCTACATGTCGCGTAACCGCAAGCGCGGCTGGGACCAGGTGAGCTACACCATCCCCGCCATGGCCAAGCAGGTCCCCCTGTGGCCGGGCTCGCCCGACATGGTGAAGCTGGGCAAGGACCTCTGGCGCTTTGGCGACGGCGGTCCCACGCGTCGCCTGAGCTGGCAGGAGGCGGCGGCAGTCCAGACGTTTCCGGCGGGCATGCACTTCTTTGGCGACCAGACGAGCGTCTACAAGCAGATTGGCAACGCGGTCCCCTGCAAGCTTGCCGAGCGCGTGGCTACGTCGGTCCGCGCGGCGCTGACTCCGGCTCTGGGCGAGTAGCGAACGCGAGGGCCGCACATTCGCATTGGAGGATGCCATGGCAAGCAAGCAGTCGATTCTCGGCAAGGCGTTCGAGTATGCGTGCGCGAGCTCTCTCGCAAACAGGTGTCCCGGCGCAGTGTTGAGGAAGGATGCTGCCCTAGACACTGCAAGTGGCTTCTTCTTTAATGAATGCACGCCTAAGCGTCAGCGGGACCTCTCGTCGGGAGCGACTGCCGTCGTCTCGGCTCTCGAGCGCCTTGAGCCATGCCTGAGCGAAAGCTCTTCCCAGAGTCTCTCGATTGGCCTTCAGTCAGACGCCAAAGGCATCGCCGGCGACGTGCGCGACGTCGTGTGCAGTCGCGGTCCTTGGCAGATAGGCATCTCGTGCAAGCACAACAATGACGCCGTCAAGCACAGCCGGCTCTCCTCGAGCATCGACTTTGGCGCAAAGTGGCTCGCTCACCCCTGCTCCCGCCAGTACTTTGAAGCCATAGACCCGCTCTTCTCGCGCCTGGACGGCCTTCAGAAACGTGGTGCCCTTTGGCGAGACCTTCCAGACAAGATTGATGGCTACTACGTCCCCATCCTCAACGCCTTCATGGACGAGCTGCGCCGGCTCAACTCCCAATATCGTGACGTCCCCGAGCGCCTCGTAAGATATTTGATAGGCAGAAACGACTTTTACAAGGTAATCTCCTATGAGAACAGCCGCGCGACGCGCCTCGTTGCCTTCAATCTCGCAGGCACCTTGAACATGCCGTCAAGCAGCCGCAAGCCGATTGTGGAGGTCCCTGTGATCAGGATGCCTCGCCACATCTACTACATCGGCTTTCTGGAGAGCGAGAACGGCGGCCCTTCGGACAACACGGCACTCGTGATCTGCGACCAGGGCTGGGAGATCTCGCTTCGCATCCACAACGCAAGCTCGAAGGTGGAGCCCTCTCTGAAGTTTGACGTGCAGCTCGTCTCATATCCCCGCGACGTCTACAACGAGTTCATCCCATGGGACGCCTAGCGGGGCGTCGCAAACGGCCAATCGTGGTTGGAGGTTCGCATGGGCGAGAAACCAGAGCATGGCTCTAAGAGGATTGCGCCAGGCATGATTGACGTGCACGCTCACGCGCTGCCGTCGGCGTATCTGGACGGCCTCTCGGCGGCTGGGGTTTCCCCCATCGACGAGGACGGGTTTCCAACTCCCTCGTGGAGCGAGCGGTCGATGCTCGCGTTCATGGACGAGCAGGGCATCGGCTTCTCTGTGCTGTCAGTCTCGACGCCTCACATCAACCGAGGAGACGACGCTCAGGCAGCGGCGCTCGCCCGCCGCATAGACGACCAGCTGGCAGAGCTCTGCTCCCGCCATCCCGACAGGCTCGGCTTTGCGACGACGCTTCCGCTTCCGGCGGTCGAGGCCTCGATTGACGAGACGCGCCGCGGCCTTGGCGAGCTCGGCGTGCTTGGCGTCAAGGTGCCGAGCAACGCCTGCGGCGTCTATTTGGGAGACGCCTCGCTCGACCCGGTCATGGAATGCCTGAACGACTACGGGGCTGTCGTCACGATCCACCCGTCACGGCCTCAAGAGGTTCCCCCAAACGTCTTTACCGCAGGGCCAGCGCCGCTCTTCGAGTACCTTGCCGATACGACCCGTGCGGTGCTCAACTTGGTGTCGACGGGAACGATTGAGCGCTTTCCGCGCATCAGGTGGGTCGTTCCGCACTGCGGGTCGTTCTTGCCCGAGGTGGCTGGCCGTCTGCAAGGCATCTCGCAGGTGCTGGTGCCTGCAGGGCTCATGGAGCGCGTCGACGTGATGGGGTCTTTGCGCGCTCTGTACTACGATCTGGCGGGAGACGCCGAGCCAGTTATGGCAGAGGCGCTGCTCAAGGTCGCCGACCCGACGCACCTGCTCTATGGCTCTGACTTCCCCTATACGCCTCCTGCCGCCATTGCGAAAAAGCGAGAGGCGCTTCGTGCCGACAAGGCACTGGCGCCTCTCGCAGATGGCATCTTCAGGGGCAATGCCGCCTCGCTCTACGGCCTTGAGGCTTAGGCTGGCGGATACCTTAGACGTCCTTGTGCGGTCCTTGTGCGCTACTCCCAGGCGATGCTCGCGGCCCCTACCCCGAGGTTTGCCGTAAGCACCGGGCCTCCGTCCTTCACGCGGACAAGGCTCTCGGGAAAGCGCTCATGCGCGGCGAGAAGAAGCTCGCGCGCGAGGTCTCCTCTCACGCCATAGCAGGAAATCACGAGGTCGGGTGCCCCTTCGGGAACCTCGGACACAAGCTTCTTTGCCGTCCCGCGCACGCCGCGGCCGACTCCCATCTGGACGATTGCCCCGTCGCGAAGGCCCAGCACCGGATAGCGGTTCATGGCCGTGTTCATCGACTGCCTCGTGGCGCCCAGCCGGCCGCTGGCGCTGAGCACGTCCAGGTCCACGACGGCAAACACGACGTGCGTGCTCTTGGCCCATTCCCTGATGCCGTCAGCAACCTCGTCGATGGTCTTGCCCTCGTTGGCAAGCTTGCGCGCATGGCGGACGGCAAACTCGAGCGCCCCTGCTGTGACGCCAGTGTCGACAACGCGCACGTCGTCAGGGCGCGAGCAGAGCGGGACCGCCTCCACGGCGCTGCGATACGTGCCCGAAAGCCTTGAGGACATCGGAAGCGCGATGCACTGCCGGCCCTTGCCAAACGACGTCTCGTACGCCTTGATGAAGGCAGAGACGCGCACGGCCTCGGTCGTCACCCTGCCGCGGAGCGAGTAGTCAGGCGCATAGTTGCCATTCTCGCCCACATAGCGCTCGGAGACCCACTCGCCCTGGGAGTTCACGTAGCTCGTGGGGCAGACGTGGGTGTGCAGCTCGTGCGCCTCGTTTCTGGCAAGCCCAACTGTGGAGTCCGTTATGATATCGAGCACAGCCGGTTCCCTCCCATCGCACGGAACTTGTCGTAGCGCCTGCCGACGAGCTCGTCGGCAGACAGCGGAGAGAGCTCGTCCAGGTAGTCATCAATCGCGGTCGCAAGGCGGCTGGAGACCTCTTGCGCGTCCGCCCCGCTATCGTCGACAACCTCGTCGATGAGACCCAGCTTGGAGAGGTCCTTCGCCGTCAGGTGCAGCGCCTGCGCGGCGTCGGGAGCATGCTCGGTGTCCTTCCAGAGTATCGAGGCGCAGGCCTCGGGGCTCACGACTGAGTACGCCGCAGACCCCAGCATCAAGACTCTGTCGGCGACTCCCAGCGCGAGCGCGCCGCCCGAGCCGCCCTCCCCTACGACCGCAGAGACGATGGGCACGCGAAGCCCGCTCATCACGACAAGGTTCTGCGCGATGGCGTCTCCCTGGCCGCGCTCCTCGGCGCCAATGCCGCAGTATGCGCCAGAGGTGTCAATAAAGCAAACGACGGGACGGCCGAACTTCTCGGCCTGCTCCATGAGGCGGCGGGCCTTTCGGTACCCCTCGGGGTTTGCCATGCCAAAGTTCCTGCGGATGCGGTCCTTGGTGTTGCGGCCGCGCTCGATGCCAATGACGGTGAGTATGCGCTCGCCTCGCCAGCCTATGCCGGCCACGACGGCGGGGTCCTCGCCGTACAGGCGGTCGCCGTGTAGCTCGACGAAGCCGTCGAGCATGGCCTCCATAAGGTCGAGCGAGGTCGCGCGGTCTGTCGAGCGCGTGTTGCGGATGATCTCGTAGGCCGTGGGCTCGATGCCCTGGCCAGAGGCGTCCGAGGCCGTCTCGCCGCGGCCGTTGGGGAGAAGGTCGAGCACGTGCTTCAACGGCTCGGCAACAAGCTCTCCCAGGCCGTGCCCGTCGGAGGCGCTCTCGTGAGCAATCGCGTGCGGAGCATCCGCGCCGGGCGCCACGCCCTCGTGAAGCGACAGGAGCTCGGCGATGGTCGCCTTCATCTTCGAGCGCTCGACGATCATGTCGACAAACCCGTGGTCGAGAAGGAACTCGGAGCGCTGGAAGCCCGCAGGAAGCTTCTTGTGCGTGGTCTGCTCGATTACGCGCGGCCCTGCAAAGCCGATGAGGGCGCCGGGCTCTGCGAGCGCGATGTCCGCCTCCATGGCAAAGCTTGCGGTGACGCCGCCTGTCGTGGGGTCGGTCAGCACCGCAAGGTAGAGAAGGCCGGCCTCGGAGTGCCGGCGCACGGCGGCGGAGACCTTCGCCATCTGCATGAGCGACATGAGCCCCTCCTGCATGCGGGCGCCGCCCGAGACCGTGAACCCGACAACCGGAAGTCCGAGGTCGGTGGCGCGCTCGAAGCAGCGGCAGATCTTCTCTCCCACGACCGAGCCCATCGAGCCCATCATGAACTTGTGGTCCATGAAGAAGAGCACGCAGTCGTGGCCGCCGACGGTGCCCCTGCCACAGACGACGGCGTCAGGGTCGCCCGTCTTTGCGCGGGCGGTGTCGAGCTTGGTGGCATAGCCGGGGAAGTTCAGGAAGTCGGTGACGGCAAGCTCTGCGTCCCACTCCTGGAAGTTTCCCTCGTCCACGGTGATCTTCAGGCGGTCACGCCCGCTGACGCGCAGGTGATGGCCGCAGCGCGGGCATACGTCCATGTTTGCATGCAGCTGCTCTTGGTCGATGATGCGCCGGCAGCCCGGGCACTTGACCAAGATGTGACGCTGGGGCATCTCGACCTCAACGTCTGTTGCCGGTGACTCTAGCTCGTTTACGCTCTTGTCGCGCCTATTGCTCATAGAGGTGCTCCATCAAATTGGTGTGATAGCAGCCCGAGTTGAACTCGGGGTTTGCAAGGATGTCCAGCTGAAGCTCGGAGTTCTCGGACACGCCCTCGATGACCAGCTCGCCCAAGGCGGAGCGCATCTTGCGGATTGCCTCCTCGCGCGTGGGGGACATTACGACGAGCTTGCCAAGCAGGCTGTCGTAGAAGGGAGGGACCTTCGCGCCGATGTAGAGCGCGGAGTCAAAGCGCGTCCAAGGCCCGTTGGGCACGTGCAGCATGGTGATCTCGCCGCAGGATGGCTTGAAGTCAGGCGTCTCGGCGTTGATGCGACACTCGATCGCGTGGTTGGTCACGTGGATGTCGTCCTGCGAGAAGGGCAGCTCGACGCCCGAGGCAACGCGTAGCTGCCACTTCACGAGGTCGATCCCCGTCACGAACTCGGTGATGGGATGCTCGACCTGCAGGCGCGTGTTCATCTCCATGAAGTAGAAGCTGCCGTCGTCAGAGTAGAGAAACTCGATGGTGCCGACGCCTACGTAGCCAACCGCTGCGGCCAGGTCGCGCGCCGCCTTGTACATGCGCTCGCGGATGTCCTGCTTGCCCTCGAGGCAGGGCGCGGGGCTCTCCTCCAGAAGCTTTTGGTTCCTGCGCTGTACCGAGCACTCGCGCTCGCCCAGGCTCACGACGTTGCCGTACTGGTCGGCCAGGATCTGCACCTCGACGTGGTGGGCCGGCGAGACGAACTTCTCCATGTAGCACTCGCCGTCGCCGAACGCGGCCTCGGCCTCGGCCTTTGCCTCGGTATAGGCCGCCGCCGCGTCCTCAGGTCGAAGCACCTTCCTGATTCCGCGGCCGCCTCCGCCTGCGCGGGCCTTGATCAGCACGGGGCATCCTATGCGCTTGGCCTCGGCCTCGGCGTCCTCAGGGCCGGACAGAAGGTCGCAGCCGGGAACCACGGGAACGCCGGCGGCGCGGGCGGTGCGGCGCGCAGCGTCCTTGTCGCCCATGCGCTCGATCACCTCGGGCGAGGGCCCCACAAAGACAAGGCCGCTCTTCTCGCACTCCCGCGCGAAGTGCGCGTTCTCCGAGAAGAAGCCGTAGCCAGGGTGTATTGCCTTGGCTCCCGACTCCAAGGCCACGGTGAGGATGGCGTCCTCGTTGAGATAGGACTCCCCAACGCGCGGGCCTCCGACGCAATAGGCCTCGTCGGCGAGCGACACGTGAAGTGCCTCTGAGTCTGCGGTCGAGAACACGGCGACGGTCTTCACGCCCATCTCCTTGCAGGCGCGGATGACGCGCACCGCGATCTCGCCGCGATTTGCAATCAGTATCTTGTCGAACAACTTAAGCCCCTCCGTGCGCGCCCTCTGGCGGCAGTTGGCTACTTGCCGTTTGGCATGAGGGCGAACGACATGTCTGCCTTGCAGCAGAGCTCTCCGTTTACGCTTGCCTCGCCGGTCGCGAAGAAGAACGGCTTGCGCGAGCGCGTGATGTGGCAGCGCAGCTCAACCGTGTCGCCTGGACGCACCGGGCGCTTGAAGCGCACCTTGTCGAGGCTGGTGTAGTAGGGCGTGGCATCGGCTCCAGCAAGCTGGTCTGCCATAAGGACGCAGCAGTTCTGCGCAAGCATCTCGCACTGGATCACGCCGGGGACGATGGGGTTGCCGGGAAAATGGCCCTGCAAGAACCACTCGTCACCATGGATGGCCAGGTGCCCCACGGCCTCTCCGTCCACGACCTCGGCGTCGTCCAGAAGCAGCATGGGCGGGCGGTGCGGCAAGATCTTCTCCAACTCTTCCCTGTTCATGCGCTATGCCCCCTGCTCGGATATCTTCATGAGGATGCTGCCATACTCAACAAGGTCGCCGTCGTTGGCGCAGATGTCGATGACCTCGCCGTCCGCCTCTGCCGTGACCTCGTTCATGACCTTCATGGCCTCGATGACGCAGAGCGTCTCGCCGGCCTTCACCTTTGAGCCAACGTGGACGAAGGGCTCGGCGCCCGGCGAGGGCGCGGCGTAGAAGACGCCGACCATGGGGGCGCGGACCGCCGTTGCCTTGGCAAGGTCCAGCGGCTCGTCGTCATCCCCTTCGTCCTCGTCGACCGGCTCGGGCGCGGCAGGCGCCGGCGCCGGGCCAGCAGCGGGCACGCCTGCCGGCATTGCGGCGGGCATCACGACCTGCGCTGGCGGCTGGGGAACGGTGCGCTCGAGCTCGAAGGCCGTGCCGTCCGCCTCCTCCACGCGCACGCGCGAGAGGCCCTTCTCGTCCATCAAAGACGCAAGCTCAGTGATCTTATCGATGTCCATGGACGTCACTCCCCGTCGAACGCCTTGAGCGCGATGGCCGCGTTGTGGCCGCCAAAGCCGAGGTTGGTGGAAAGCGCCCAGCCGAGCTTGCAGCGAACCGCCTCGTTGGGCGTGTAGTCAAGGTCGCAGTCGGGGTCGGGCGTGCGGTAGTTGATCGTGGGCGGGACGACGCCGTTCTCAAGCGCCAGCGCGCAGGCCATGACCTCGACGGCGCCCGTCGCGCCTATCATGTGGCCGGTCATCGACTTGGTGGACGAGACGTGCGCGGCATGCGCGGCCGCGTCTCCCAGCGCCAGCTTGATGCCCTTGGTCTCGGAGGAGTCGTTGAGCTTGGTAGAGGTGCCGTGGGCGTTGATGTAGAGGCCCTCCTCGGGCTTGACGCCGCCCTCCTCCACTGCCTGCTTGATGGCGCGGGCGATGCCCGTGGCCTTAGGGTCGGGGCTCGTCACGTGATAGGCGTCGGCGGTGTTGCCGTAGCCGACGACTTCCGCGTAGACGTGCGCACCTCGGGCAAGCGCGTGGTCCATGTCCTCGAGCACGAGCACGCAGGCCCCCTCGCCCATGATGAAGCCGTTGCGGTCCGCGTCAAAGGGGCGGCAGGCCGTTGCGGGGTCGGGGTTAGTGGAGAGCGCGCGGCAGCTCGTGAAGCCGGCGATGGACTCGGGGATGATGCAGGCCTCGGTGCCGCCGGCGAGAATTGCGTCGGCATAGCCGTGCTTGATGGCGCGGAACGCCTCGCCGATCGTGTGCGCCGAGGTGGCGCAGGCGGTGACGACGGGGAGCGTGGGCCCCTGCGCCTTGTGGCGGATGGAGACCTCCCCCGCCGCCATGTTTGAGATCATCATCGGCACCATGTACGGAGAGGCGCGCCTGGGACCGCGCTTCTCGATGGTGTAGACGTTGTCGGTGTACGACTTGAGGCCTCCCGTGCCCGAGCCGATGTAGACCCCAAGGCGCTCATGGTCGATGGCGCCCTCGGCGTCGAGGCCGGAGTCTGCCATGGCCTCGTCGGACGCGACAAGCGCAAACTGCACGTTGCGGTCAGAGTGCATGGCCTGCTGCTTGCCGAGAAGCTCTGCTCCGTCAAAGTCCTTGACCTCGGCGGCTACCTTGACGCGGAAGTCGTCGGTGTCAAAGTGGGTGATAAGGCCCACTCCGCACTTTCCGGCAACGAGGGAGTCCCACGTGTCCTTGGCGGTGTTGCCCACGGGCGTGACGGCTCCGATGCCGGTGATTGCTACCCTGTGCTCCATGCTACTACCCCTAACTGTCCTTGCCCGAAGGCGAAGGCCCTGCTACATTGCCATGCCGCCGTCCACGCGGATGACCTCGCCCGTCACGTAGCCGGCAGCGTCGCTCACGAGGAAGCGCACGACGGCAGCGACCTCCTGCGCGCTTGCCATGCGGCCGAGCGGAATTTGCTTGGCGTACTGCTCGCGGATGGCGTCCGAGAGCTTTGCCGTCATGTCGGTCTCGACAAAGCCAGGCGCGACGGCGTTCACGGTGATGCCGCGCGGTGCCAGCTCGCGGGCGCACGACTTGGTAAGGCCGACGAGGCCAGCCTTTGATGCGGCGTAGTTGGCCTGGCCGGCGTTCCCCGAGAGCCCGACGATCGACGCCATGTTGACGATGCGGCCGCCCTTCTGGCGCATGAGGCTGCGCGAGAAGGCGCGCGTCACGTGGAAGGCGCCGCGAAGGTTCACGTCGATCACGCGGTCGAAGTCCTCGTCCTTCATGCGCATGAGAAGCCCGTCTCGCGTGATGCCCGCGTCGTTGACCACGGCCCAGACGCTTCCAAAGTCTGAGAGCACCTGCTTGGACACGGCGTCTACCTGCGCGGAGTCCGACACGTCGCACTGATAGGCGCGCGCGGTGGCGCCTGCGGCCTCAAGGGCGGCGACGGTCTCATCAGCTGCCGCGGCGTTTCCGGCGTAGGCGATGGCTACGTCGAAGCCGTCTTCGGCAAGGCCTTCCGCGATGGCGCGTCCGATGCCGCGGGAGCCGCCGGTGACAAAGGCCGCGCGGCGAGACTGGTCGCGCTCGATGGTGGCGCTGCTAGTTGCCATGTTGCATCTCCTCAACGCTTATGCGAGCTCGGCGACGACCGCCGTGAGCTGCTCTTCGTTCTCGCAAGATATGGCCGTGACGCCAGAGAGCGTCCTTTTCACCAGCCCCGTCAGCGTGTGACCCGGTCCCACCTCGACAAAGGTGTCCACGCCTGCCTCCCTCATGTTGGCGAGCGTGAGGGTCCACTGGACGGGGTTCGAGGCCTGCTTGGCAAGGGTGTCGGCGCGCTCGTCGGCGCTTTGCGGATACGGGCTTCCCGTGAGGTTTGCGTACACCGGAAGGCTCGGCTCGGCAAGCGCGTACTCGCCGGAAAGAAGCTCTGCAAGCCCCTTTGTGGCGTCTTCCATGTAGGGGCTGTGGAAGGCCCCGGAGACGGCCACCTTGAGCGCGCGGCCGCGCGCGGCCTTCACAAGCCCGTCCAGGGCCGAGAGCGCCTCGGGCGTACCGGCAACGACTGTCTGCTGGGGGCTGTTGAAGTTGACCGGCCAGCACTCGCCTCCCGACTGGGCGGCCGCCTTTGCTGCCAGGTCCTTGACGACGTCGGCGTCAAGCTTCACGACTGCGCGCATCTGTCCGGGATGCGCCGCCGCTGCGTCTGCCATAAGCTCTCCGCGGTGGCAGACGAGCTCGAAGCCCTTCTCGTTTGTGAGCGAGCCCGCAAACGTGAGGGCTGCCACCTCGCCAAGCGAGAAGCCCGCCACGACGTCAGGCGTCACGCCATGGCTCTTGAGCGCCGAGGCAATGGCGAGGTCGACAGCAAAGACGCAGGGCTGGGTGTTCTGGGTTGCCGTGAGCTCTTCCTTCGTGCCGCTGAAGCACTGGCTGGACGTGCCGGGACGCACGGAGTCGGCCATGTCGAAGACTGCCTTCGCAGCAGGCTCGGCCGCCGCGACGTCGGCGCACATGCCGGGCTTCTGGGCGCCTTGCCCCGCAAAGAGGAAGGCTACTTTACCCATTTGGTTGCCTCCTTGAGGCACTTCTCCGCGCCTCCGACGATGTCGTCGACGATTTCGGCAGCGGGCTGGCGCTTGGTGACCATGCCGGCAATCTGCCCGCAGAGGAACGACCCGTGCTCGTAGTCGCCCTCCTTGGCCGCCTTGCGCAGCGCGCCGGTGCCAAGCTTGTTGAGCTCGTCTTCCGATGCGCCCTCAAGCTCGCGCTTTGCGTACTCGTTCGAGAAGGGCGTCTTCAGGCAGCGGACCGGATGGCCATAGCGCCTGCCGGTGGCAATGGTGGAGATGTCCTTGGCCTTGAGGACGCGGTCCTTGTATTCGTCTGACACGGTGCACTCGTCGGCAACCAAGAAGCGCGTGCCCACCTGGACGCCTTGGGCGCCCAGCATGATGGCGGCGGCCATGCCTCTGCCGTCAGCGATGCCGCCCGCGGCCATGACGGGGATGTCGACAGCATCGACGACCTGCGGGACGAGCGCCATCGTGGTCAGCTCGCCGATGTGGCCGCCAGACTCGGTGCCCTCGGCAACGACAGCGGTGGCGCCCGCGCGCTGCATGAGCTTGGCGAGCCCGACCGACGCGACGACGGGGACGACCTTGATGTCGGCCGCAATCCACGCCTTCATGTACTTGGCGGGGTTGCCAGCGCCCGTGACCACAACAGGGACGTGCTCTTCGGCGACAAGGTCGGCGACCTCGTCGGCGAACGGGCTCATGAGCATAACGTTCACGCCGAAGGGCTTGTCGGTCTTCTCGCGGAGCTGGTGGATCTGGTCGCGAACCCAGTCGGCATTGGCGTTCATGGCCGCGATGATGCCGAGGCCTCCCGCCTCAGAGACGGCGGAGGCAAGGCTTGCGTCGGCAATCCATGCCATGCCGCCCTGGAAGATTGGCTTCTCGATGCCGAGGATGTCGCAAATTGGTGTGCGCAGCATGCTATTTCTCCAGAAGGCCGTCGACGAGCTTCACGAACTCGCCAATCGTGGTGGGGTTGGCGTCAGGGTCGATCTCGATGCCGAACTCGTCCTCGCAGGCCATGACGATCTCGACGGTGGCAAGGCTGTCCAGGCCCACGTCGGAAAGCTTGGTGTCCTCGGTAAGCTCGGTGTCGTCAAGACCGCCCTGCTCGCGGACGATTGCGCAAACGCGATCGAAGGTGCTCTCTGCCATCTTGTTTCTCCTGTCTTCTCTGGCGCCCGGAGGCGCTTTTGATGGATGAATTGCGAGGCGCTAGCCCCACTTGATGAGGCAAGCGCCAGTGTCCAGCCCCGCGCCGAAGCCGACCATGGCAACGAGGTCGCCTGGCTTCAGCTCTCCGTTGCGGGCGAGGCTGTCGAGCGCCAAGGGAATGCAGGCGCTCGAGATGTTTCCCGTCTTCTCAAGCGTGCGGGCCACCTTGCCGTTGTCTATGCCAAGGCGGCGGACTGCGGCGGCGAGGATGCGCTCGTTTGCCTGGTGAAACACAAAGTGGTCGATCTGGCTTGGCTTAATCTGCGCGTCGGCGCACATGGCATCGACTGAGCTGCAGATGGTGGTGACGCCAAACTTGAAGACGCGGCGGCCGTCCATCTTGAGCTGCGAGGGCGGCTTTGCGGTCTGGTCGAAGGGAGAGTTGCCGGAAAGCCCTGGCACGTGCAGAGCCTCAACGTCTGGCTGAGTGGACAGCCTGAGCGAGAGGACGCCGTCTCCGGGCGCAAGCACGGCAGCCGCTGCGCCGTCGCCAAAGAGGACCGCCGTCGAGCGGTCGCTCCAGTCAAGGAGGCGCGAGAACTTCTCGGCGGCAACCACAAGCACGTGCTGGGCGCGTCCCCGCGCAAACCATCCGTCGGCGACGTCGAGCGCAAAGACGAATCCGGCGCAGGCGGCCGAGACGTCGAATGCCGGGCAGGAAGCCCCCAGGAGCTCCGCGATGGCGCAGGCCTCTGCTGGCATCAGGTGGTCTGCGCTCGTGGTGCAGCAGACGATGAGGTCGAGCTGGCCAGGCGTGACGGAAGCCGAGGCGAGCGCGCGCTGGCTGGCAAGCAAGGCAAGGTCGTCTAGGGTCTCGGTCGTGCAGACCCTGCGCTCTGCGATGCCGGTGCGGGGGCGGATCCACGCGTCTGACGTGTCGAGAAACTCGCCGAGCTGGTCGTTCGTGACGGCGCGTTCTGGGAGCGCCGACCCGGTGCCAACTATGGAGAAGCCCACCTTGCTTCACC
The DNA here is from genome assembly GCF_050946515.1 of Tractidigestivibacter sp. Classification (GTDB taxonomy): domain Bacteria; phylum Actinomycetota; class Coriobacteriia; order Coriobacteriales; family Atopobiaceae; genus Tractidigestivibacter. The sequence goes on along the minus strand of NZ_JBMNUX010000012.1, from coordinate 33,048 downwards.
CCCCACCCTTCAACTAAAACCTAGAGTACTTTACCGCTTCAGAAGAATTGTTCAAAATAGTAGCTAATTTCGACACAACTTTTAGCTATACATTTCTCACGATTTGTGAAACGAGGCGTTTTCTGGCATGGAGCTGAGCGGAAAGCTGATATTTCTCGACGAGTGCGGCTCAACGAACGACGAGGTGGCCGCCCTGGCGCGTGAGGGTGCCGCCAACGGGACGTCCGTGGTCGCTCGCGTTCAGACGGCGGGGCGAGGCAGGCGCGGCCATAAATGGAAGTCGCTGGACGGAAACCTCTACCTCTCGACGCTCGTTCTGCCTAACGTGCCGAGCGCGAAGCTTTCAGGTGTCAGCGTGGCGGGCGTCCTTGGCATCCTGCGCGGAATATCCGCATGGTGCACGCCTGGCAGCGTCCTTGTGAAGTGGCCAAACGACATCGTTTCCAAGGGGCGCAAGATGGGCGGCATCCTCTGCGAGCTTGTGGACACGCCAACCGGCACTGGCGTCGTGTGCGGCGCAGGTCTTGACGTGAAGGCTCCAAAGCTTGACGAGCCGGCATCAGACGAGCCGACGCGCCTTGACGCCATCGGCCTCGAGGAGGTTGCGAGCACGACTTTGCCGCAGCTAGAAGAGCTTGCCGAGGCGGTTAGCTCTGGCATCGTTGAAAGCGTCGGCGCCTGGGCTGACGCCGTGAGGGACGAAGATGAGGCAACGGGTCCGCTCGCCTCTCTGGCGAAGGAGTATTGCGCGCGCCTTGCCTATATGGGGCAGCGGGTGGTCGCGCTATCGCATGAGGGGCTGCTGCTTGCAACGGGGAGCCTTGTGGGCGTCGACGACTGGGGCCGTGCGCTCGTTCGCGACGACGACGGCAACACGCAGCGCTTTACCCCCGAGCAGGCGTCTCTTCGTCCCGTGGGAAAGTAGCGCCTCGCACGGAGGCGTTCATCGCGCCTTGTCGGCCAGCGCCATGATCCCCTTGGCCGTGCGCAGGCATATGTCCTTGAAGTGACCGCCCGGGTTGAGCTCGAAGGACGCGCGGGCGCCAACGGACTCAAGGTAGTCGCGAAATGCCTCGGTTCGGTCACGCACGGTGCTGGTGGCCTGGTTTCTCGTGTGGCTCTCCTTGCTCCCGACCGAGAGGTAGGCGCGCTCGGGAACGCGCGCCATGTCGTGCGAGGTGGCAAATTCCAGAAAGTTGGGGTACCAAAGGGAGCCCGACATGCTGGCGACTCTGGAGAAGAACGTGCTCTTGTAGGGAGCGTAGCAGGCAAAGAGCCCTGCGAGCGAGTAGCCGGCAAGCCCCCTCCACGCAGGCTCGCCGCCGAGCTCGGCCTCGGCGGAGGGAGCAATCTGGCTTACGAGAAGCTCGAGGTAGCCGTCGGCGCGGCCGCCATAGCTCTTGTTGCGCTCGAAGGCAGAGGGCGCTTCCCACGGCGTCATGTCGCGGCCCCAGTCTATGTTGCTGATGCCAATGAGCGCCACGTCAGGGCACCCAAGCGAGGCGAGCGCGTCGAGGGTCTGGTCCGTCTCGTCCTCGTACATGTTGAGATAGACCACCGGCGCTCCCGCCGTTGTTGCGGGCGCCACGCATATCTGGTACCTGTCAAGCGAGAAGCGCTTGGTGCTCTTTGCCATGCCCTGCTCACTCCAAACTCCTGCGCGGCCTGCCGTTAGAAGCCCTCGGCCTTGCGCGTCTTGCGAAAGACGATGCGCTTCTTCGCAGCCTCGTTCTCGGCGCGCTCCTCGTCTGTCGTCAGCAAAAGCCCATACTCGACCGGCGTCGGCTTCCCGCTCTTGTCCATGCAGACCTCGGTCAGGTAGGCCATGTTCACAAGGGCGCGCGAGCCGTCTGCGACGTTTTCCACGTAGGTTTCCACGCGGACCTCCATCGACGTGCGGCCGACATGGGTGACCTGCGCGTGGATGGTGATGATGTCGTTCAAGAGCACAGGGCGCTTGAAGACAAGCTGGTCGACGCAGGCGGTCGTGACGGCACAGCCGCAGTGGCGGCGAGAAGCAACGCCCGCCGCGTCGTCGATCCATTCCATGAGCCGGCCGCCAAAGAGGCGGTTGATGCCGTTGATGTCCTCGTAGTGGACCGTCTTGGTCACCGTGACCATGGAGTCCGAGGGCGTCTTCATGGCCTTGTAGTGTCGCTTCTCAGCCATCTATGCCTCCGCCAGCTCGGAGACGATTTGGTCTGCGCTCACGACCTTCGAGCCATAGCACTTCCTGAAGTGCTCGAGCGCCCCCTCCTGCGTTCCGCAAAGGAAGGTCCTGGTTGCGTCCTCGACGACGATCGAGTCATATCCCAGGTTCCAGGCATCTGCCAGCGTATGGAGGACGCAGATGTTGGTGTCCTCCCCCACGGCGATGACGGTCTTTATGCCCAGCTCGCGAAGCGTGAGGTCGAGGTCTGTCTGGAAGAAGCCTGAGTAGCGGCGCTTGGGGATGATGAAGTCGCGCTCGCCTGAGCCAGCGCGAAGCTCGGGGTTCGGCACGGCCTTGCCTTTGATGCCGTGCTCGCCCCAGAGCGCAAGCTCCTTGTCGACGCCCGGGATGTGCTGGTCGCACAGGAAGAGCACGGGAAGGCCAGCCTTGCGGGCGGCGTCCACCACGCGCTTGGAAGCCGCAACAAGGCGCGTCTCGTCTGGGTCTGCCTTGTAGAGCGTGTCTTCGCCCTTGGTCACGAGAACGTCGATTACGAGAAGGGCGGTAGAGCTTTTGTCTAGAGCCATGGTTGCTCCCTTCGGTCAAGTCAACTGGGGCTAATGGTACCCTTTGCGGTGGCTTTAGCGATAGGGGGCATGCGATGGACGAGGGCTTCTTTCAGCGAGCGTACGACATAGTGCGGCAGATACCCCAAGGTCGTGTCGCCACGTACGGGCAGATAGCGCGCATGATGGGCGAGCCGCGCAAGGCCCGCTTCGTCGGGTTTGCCATGCACTCCTCGCCAGGCATGGCCGGCGGGGTTCCCTGCCATCGCGTGGTGTTCAAGGACGGCTCGCTCGCGCCGGGCTTTGCGTTCGGCGGCCCTAACGAGCAGCGCCGCATGCTCGATGCCGAAGGAATTGAGTTTCTTCCCAACGGCAAGGTGGACATGCGGCGCTTTCAGTGGGAGGCATAAGTCGCTGGCAGAGGAAGCCCTCCCTGGTCTTTCTTTGTGTCTGGCTAGGCGCGCTTTGTTGCAACGATGTCGACGCCCGTGCCGGCAACGTCACGCACGATGACGTCCCCTATCTCAACGGGAGCCTTAGCCGTGACCCCGACGAGGGCGGCCATGACGTCCATGACCTTGTCCTTTGGAACGTCGGAGGCGGTCTTGACCGAGACGGCCTTCTCGGACGTCGAGCCCGTCACGGGAACGGTGGAGGTGACCGTCCGCACGGGGTGCGTCACCTCGTCGCGCGCATAGCGGTCGCCGCGAGGGCAGGAGTTGCCCGTGACGGAGGTGATCTGCCCCTCGTCAAGCGTCACCGTGATGGCGCAGCCGCGGGGGCACCTGATGCAGGTCAAGGTTCTCTTTTCCATCGCTTACGCCTCCTCGAGCTTGACGGTGATCTTAGACGCGTTCGGGCGGGCGAGAAGGTCTTCGCGCTTCAGCGTGACCTGCTCCATCTGTCCCGGCACCAATATGGGGCGCCTCTTTGAGACTATGCGCTCGTCGTCCACGTACACGCTGATCCGTCGGTCCTCGAAGACGTCAGAAACCCTAAACCTCAAGGTAGTCTCGCTGTCCATCAAGCTTGGGTCGAGGGTTTGGGGAACGGTGTACCTTACCCCTCCCTCGGCAAAGACGGGCAGGTTGTGGCGGGCGGCATCCGCTGCGGAGCCACCGGCTGCCCACTCGGCGGCAGCTTTGCCCGCGCTTGTCGCCTCCTGCGACACGTAATCTACGAGGTCATGCACGTGAAGGACGTTTCCGCACGCAAATACCCCCGGGACGCTTGTCTCGAAGTGCTCGTTGACCGAGGGGCCGTGCGTGACGGGCGAAAGCTCGACGCCAGCGGAGCGCGAGAGCTCGTTTTCGGGAATCAGCCCGACGGAGAGCAGCAGCGTGTCGCAGGGATAGCGCTTCTCAGTGCCAGGGATGGGGCGGCGATGCTCGTCCACCTCAGAGATCCAGACGGCCTCGACGCGCTTTTGGCCCTCTACGCGCGTCACCGTGTGCGAGAGCAGAAGCGGGATGCCAAAGTCGTCCAGGCATTGCACGATGTTTCTCTTGAGGCCGCCCGAGTACGGCATGAGCTCGGCCACGCAGGCGACGTGCGCGCCCTCGAGCGTCATGCGGCGCGCCATGATGAGTCCGATGTCGCCAGAGCCCAGGATGACTACCTCGCGGCCGGGCAGGAGGCCCTCGATGTTGACCAGGCGCTGCGCCGTGCCGGCGGTGTATATGCCTGCGGGGCGAAAGCCGGGGATGTTGAGCGCGCCGCGCGGGCGCTCGCGGCAGCCCATAGCAAGGACGATGGCGCCGGCAGAGATCTGGCGAAGGCCCTCGCTCTCAGAGACGCAGGTGACGACTCGCTGGCCAGAGATGTCAAGCACCATGGTATTCAGGAGAAGCTCGACGCCCGCCTCCGCGGCCTGGTCCTCGAAGCGCGCCGCGTACTCGGGCCCGGTGAGCTCCTCCTTGAAGGTGATGAGCCCAAAGCCGTTGTGGATGCACTGGTTCAAGATGCCGCCAGGCTTTGAGTCGCGCTCTATCGCAAGCACGCGGCCTGCTCCCGCCTTGCGCGCGCTGATGGCGGCGGCAAGGCCGGCGGGACCAGCGCCAATGACGACGACGTCATAGTCAGTGGTGCTCATTTGGCATCGCCTCCGAGCGAGTCCTTAGGTGTTCCCACGATGAGGGTCGAGCCTGGACCGCACTTTGTCACGGTCTCCATCTGGACGTCGTCCAGCTCGCGCGAGAGGATTTCCATGATCTTGGGCGTGCAGAAGCCGCCTTGGCAGCGGCCCATCTGGGCTGCCGTGCGGCGCTTGACGCCGTCAAGGCTGCGCGCTCCGGGCACGCGATGGATGGCATCGACGATCTGGGCCTCGCTGACGTGGCAGCAGCGGCAGATCACATGGCCGTAGCGGGGGTCCTTCTCGCAGAGCTTTGCCCACTCCTCAAGGCCGGCCTCGTCGAGGTTGGGGATTCCGCGGCGAGTCTCGACGATGTCCTCGGCGGGCCTCTCCTCTGCGCCGACGATTCTGGCCGCGATGCCTGCGACCATGCGGCCGATGGCGGGAGACGCGGTAAGGCCGGGAGACTCGATCGCAGCGCAGTCCACAAACCCCGGCACGGCGGGGTTCTCGCCAATCAGGAACTCGTGCTCCGCTCGATGCGCGCGCAGTCCAGAGAACGAGGTGATGACCTCTCGAAGCGGCACGTCCTTGACGGTGATGCCGCACTTCGTTGCCACCTCCGCAAGACCGGCGGCCGTAGTGTCGGTTCCCTGCCGGTCGTCTATGTCCTCTGCGGTGGGTCCTACGATGAGGTTGCCGTGGGTGGTGGGCGCGACCAAGACGCCCTTGCCCATCTTGGTGGGAAGGGCGAAGACGACGTGCTTCACGTGAGCGCCTGCGGTGGTGTCAAGCAGCAGGTACTGGCCGCGGCGCGGGACGATCTTCATCTGGTCGGACTCTGGGCTCACCGCGTTGTGCACGAGGTCGGCATAGACGCCAGCGGCGTTCACGACGCAGCGGGCGTGGAACATCCCGCGCGTGGTCTGCAGCTCGAAGGTGCCGTCCTCGTTCTTCTCGATGTTCGTGACAGGGGCGTTGAACGTGAACTTGACGCCGTTAGCAGCGGCGTTCTCGGCCAAGGCGGCCGTGAGGTCAAAGGGGTTCACGATGCCGGCAGTCGGAGCCCAGAGGGCGGCTACGGCATCATCGGAGACGTTGGGCTCCATCTGGCGAAGCTCGTCTCTCTCGACGATCCGCAGGTCGGGCACGCCGTTCTTGCGCCCGCGCTCCAGAAGCTCAAGAAGGCCTGGCCGGTCGGCCTCGTTGGTGCAGACGACGAGCGAGCCAATCCGCTTGCAGGGGAAGTCGAGCTTCTTGGCGAGCTCGAACATGAGGGAGTTGCCCTCCACGTTGAGCTTTGCCATCAGCGTTCCCGGCTGCGCGTCATAGCCTGCATGCACGATGGCCGAGTTCGCCTTCGACGTGCCCGAGCAAATGTCGTCTTCCGCCTCGAGCACCATGACCGACGCCGTGGTTCGAGAGAGCTCGCGCGCCGTGGCACAGCCCGAGACGCCTGCGCCAATCACAATGACGTCGTAGCTGTTGGGTTCTTCCATAGGGCCGCTCCAAAAGTTCAAGATTTGAACTGACTCCGTGCAGATTATCCCCCTTGCCGGCTTCCCTAGTCCACCTTAGCCCCCGGGCGGCTGTCGTTGTTCGCGAACTGCGACTCGTAGAGCGTGGCGTAGAAGCCGCCTTGCGCAAGGAGCTCGTCGTGGGTTCCGTGCTCGATGAGCCTGCCGTCCTTCATGACCAGAATGCAGTCTGCGTTTCGCACGGTGGAGAGGCGGTGTGCCACGACGAGCGAGGTCCGCCCCTCCATCATGCGGTCGAACGCGTCTTGCACCTGCAGCTCGGTGCGGGTGTCGATGGAGCTGGTCGCCTCGTCCAGAAGCAGGATTGCGGGGTTCGTCAGCATGACGCGGGCGATGCAGAGCAGCTGGCACTGCCCCTGCGAGAGCGACCCTCCGTTCTCCTCGACCACCGTGTCGTAGCCGTGTGGTAGCTGCACGATGAACTTGTGCGCGTGCGCTCGCTTCGCTGCGGCGACGACCTCTTCGTCGGTCGCGTCGGGCCGGCCGTAGGCGATGTTCTGGCGGATGGTGCCCTTGAAGAGCCAGGTGTCCTGAAGGACCATGCCGAAGGCGGAGCGCAGGCTCTCGCGCGTCAAGGCTGCGGTGTCCTGCCCATCGATGCGAATGGTGCCCGAGTCGACGTCATAGAAGCGCAGAAGCAGGTTGATGAGCGTGGTCTTCCCGCATCCCGTGGGGCCAACCAGCGCAAACGTCTGTCCGGGCTTGACCTCGAAGGTGATGTTCTGAAGAAGGGGGCGGTCCTTCACGTAGGAGAAGCATACGTCCTCAAACTGGATGCGCCCGCGCCTTGGCTCCGCCAGCTCTTTGCACCCTGCCTCGTCAGGCTCGTCCTCGGCGTCGAGCAGGGCAAAGAGCCTCCGCGCGGAGGCAAGAGCCGTCTGCAGCTGGGTCACCACGCCCGAGATCTCGTTGAAGGGCTTCATGTACTGGTTGGCGTACGAGAGGAAGCTCTGGACCTGCCCGGCGGTGAGCGGGCTGGGGTATCCGGTGATGACGCAGATGCACCCAAAGACGGCGACGCTTGCATAGACGATGTTGTTGACCAGGCGCGTAGAGGGATTAGAGAGCGAGCTGATGAACTGCGCGCGCTCCCCTGCCGTGTAGAGGCGCCCGTTTATCTCGGAGAACTCCTTGTTGCACTCGTCCCCACGCGCGAAGGCCGAGACCAGCTTCTGGTTTCCGATCATCTCCTCGGCGTAGCCGCCAAGCTCACCTTGGATGGCCTGGGAGTCGGCAAAGCTCTTGGCGGAGAAGCGCGCGATGAGCCAGGCAACCAGAATCGAGAGCGGCGTGACGCAGACCACGACAAGCGCCACCGGCACGGAGAGCGAGAACATGAAGACGAGCGTCCCTGCGATGGCGAAGATGCCGGTGAAGAGCTGGGTGAAGCCCTGGAGCAGCCCCTCTCCCACCATGTCGACGTCATTCACCACGCGCGACAGGAGGTCGCCATGGGAGTGGGAGTCGATGAACGAGAGAGGCAGGTGGCGAAACTTCTTGTACGCGTCGATGCGAAGGTCGCGAATCGTCTCGTAGGAGAGGCGGTTGGTGCACCAGCCCGAGAGCCACTGCGAGAAGCCCGCTATCACGACGACGATGGCGAGGCGAACGCAGATGGGCTGGAGCGCCGCAAAGTCGACGTGCCCCTCGCTTATCAAAAGGTCGATGCCCTGGCCAATCAGGATGGGCACGTAAAGCTGCAGCAAGGTCGAGACGGCAGCCGTCACGAGCGAGACAACCATCGAGATGCGGTGCGGCTTCGTGTATCCCAGCAGGCGCGAGACTACCTCGCGCGTGGAGTAGACGGAAGCGTCGAGGTCATTGCCAGCAGGTCCTCCCCCCTGGCCCATGTCGCCCTTGACCATGCGAAGCGAGGCCGCCCCTCCTGCGGCTCCCGTGTAGATGTTCGGCATCAGCGCTCCACCTCCTCTTTGCGAAGCTGCGAGAGGCAGATTTCGCGATAGAGCTGGCAGGTGCTCAGAAGCTCTCTATGAGGTCCCAAGCCCGCCATGCGCCCGTGGTCAAGGACAAGCACCTGGTCTGCGCCCATGACGGCCGAGACGCGCTGGCTCACGATCACGGTCGTGATCTTTGAGGAGAGCCCGGCCAGCGCCCCGCGCAGCCTGGCGTCGGTGGCAAAGTCGAGCGCCGAGGCGGAGTCGTCCAGCACGACGATGCGGGGAGACCCCACGAGCGCACGGGCGATGGTCAGGCGCTGGCGCTGGCCGCCTGAGAAGTTCTTCCCGTCGGCCTCGACGAGGGTGTCCAGGCCGTCGGGCTTCTGGCGCACGAAGTCTGCAGCCTGGGCGCACTCGAGCGCCTCCCAGAGCTCGCCGTCTGTGGCGTCCTTCTTTCTCCAGGTGAGGTTGGAGCGAATGGTGCCCGAGGTAAGCGACGCGTGCTGCGGAACGATGCTCACCTCGTGGCGCAGCTGCGCGATGGGGTAGCTGCGCACGTCATGGCCAAGCACGCGCACGCTCCCCTCGCTTGCGTCCATGAGGCGCGGCAGGAGGTCGACGAGCGTCGACTTGCCCGAGCCGGTTCCGCCGATGACCCCGAGCGTCCCGCCCTCGGGAAGCGTCAGCGTCACGTCGGAGAGCGCGTCCACCTCGGAGCCCTCGTAGCGGTATGCCACGCGCTCGAGCTCGAGCGCGGGCTTCTCGCCACGCGCTGGAAGAGCGAGGCTCTCGTCTGAGCCGTCGGTGATGGAGGGCTCGCAGTCAAGCACCTCGAGGATTCGCTTGGCCGAGGTCTGCCCGCGCATCATGAGGATGAGCAGGTTGGCGAGGTAGCCAATCGAGGTGAGCGAGGTGGTCATGTAGTTTATGAACGCCATCGTCTCGCCCTGCGTGAGGTTGCCCAGGTTCACTTGGATGCCGCCTTGCCAAAGGATGGCGACGATTCCCATGTCCATGATCACCATGGTCGCGGGGCTCAGGAACGACGAGAGCTTGCCCGATGCGATGGCGGTGTCCGCCTGGTCGCGCGCGGCGTCGTTGAAGCGGGCGTCCTCGTGGTCTTCGCGGCGGAAGGCGCGAATCACGCGGACGCCGGAGAGCGCCTCGCGCGTGACGAGCGAGATGCGGTCAAGCTTGGTCTGCATTGACTGGTAGTACGGAAGGACGCGGCTCATAACCAGATAGAAGACGAGGCCCACGAGCGGGGTGCAGATGAGCGTGATGACGCCAAGCCGAAGGTCGATGAGCAGGCAGGCGATCACGGAGCCTACGGCCAGAAGCGGCCAGCGGGTGAGCTGCCGGATGGTGAGGGCGAGCGTCACCTGCACCTGGTTGGTGTCGTTGGTGACGCGCGTGACGAGCGATGGCGTGCCAAAGCGGTCGACCTCGGCGCTCGAGAGGCGGTTCACCTGCGCGTAGAGGGCGTCTCTCAGGTCGGTGCCCACCGCCTGCGAGACAAGCGCCGCCATCTTCTGGCACACGAGCGTGAAGCAGTAGCTCACCGCCGCGAACACAAGCAGGAGAAGCCCCAGGCGCACGATCTCGTCGGTGTTTCCCGTGGCAACGCCGTCGTCGATCATGCGGGCGACGACCAGGGGCGTCAGGCACTCGAACACGACCTCGACCATCTTGGTCAGGATGCCTGCGAGCGCCTTCCCTCGGTAGGGTTTGAGGTAACGCTTCATCAGCTCAATCATGCGGGTGGTCCCTTAGCTTTCTGCGAGAAGGTCCTCCAGCTCGAGCCATTCGGTCTCGAGGTCGGAGATCTGCTCCTCTGCTTCTTTGAGCTCGTTCTGCAGCCTTTCGAGCTCCTGGTAGTCCGTAGGGTCAGCCTCGGCCATCTTCTTCTTGATTTCGTCTGGCAACGAAGAAGCTTTTGTCAGCTTTCTCTCCACCGCGTCGTGGCGCTTCTTGGCCTCGCGCCGTTCCTTGTTCGAGAGCTTACCAGAGCCTACTGCTTTCTCTGCCTTTGGGGACGGGCTTTGCGCTCGTGGCCCCTCTGGGGCCTGCGCTGTGGCGGCAGCGCTCTCGTCCAGAAGCTTCAGGTACTCGTCCACGCCGCCTGGAACGTGGCGGATATGGCCGTCTATCAGGGCGAACTGGTCGTCGGTCACGCGCTCCATGAGGTAGCGGTCGTGCGTCACCACGAGCATGGTCCCTGGCCAGGTGTCGAGCAGGTCCTCGAGCACAGCCAGCATGTCGGTGTCCAGGTCGTTTCCTGGCTCGTCCAGAACCAAGACGTTCGGCTCCTCGAGAAGGACGCAGAGGATGGCGAGTCTGCGCTTCTGGCCGCCCGACAGGTCCATCACGCGGCTCATGAGCTCGCGCTTGTCGAAGCCCAGCCGCTCGAGCATCTTCTCGGGGCTCGTGGGCTTGCCGTCTATGTAGAGGTTGGTGCGATAGTCGGCGAGCACCGACTTGACCGTCCAAGTCTCCTTGGCGTTGAGGTTGTCCAGATGCTGCGTCAGAAAGCCGAACTTGACCGACTTTCCCACCTTGACGTGGCCCTCGGTGGGCTTGAGCGCCCCGGTCATGACCTTGAGCAGCGTCGTCTTGCCCACGCCGTTCTCTCCCAGGATGCCGTAGCGGTCTCCCGGCCCTATCAGCCAGTCGACGTCTGAGAAGACGCGCTTCTCGCTCCCGTCGTCGTTTCTGTAGGCAAAGCCGGCGCCCTTCATCTCGATGACCTGCTTGCCCAGGCGCGAGACGGCCAGGCGCTTCAGCTCGATCGAGTTTCTGAGTGGCGGGTCGTTCGCGATCAGCTCCATGGCGGCGTCGATGCGGAACTTTGGCTTGGACGAGCGCGCCTTGGCTCCGTGCGCCAGCCAGTTGAGCTCCTTGCGCAGCATGTTCTGCCGGCGCTCCTCGGCAACCTGGGCCTGGCGCTCGCGCTCAACGCGCTGCTGGATATAGGCGGAGTAGCCTCCCTCGAAGGGCTCCACCTGGCCGTCGTGCACCTCCCACATGTGCTCGCAGACTTCGTCCAGAAACCAGCGGTCGTGCGTCACCACGAGAAGCGCGCCCGTTCCGTCCTGCCAGCGGCGCTTGAGGTGCTCCGCAAGCCAGGTGATGGCATGCATGTCAAGGTGGTTGGTGGGCTCGTCCATGCAGAGGACGTCCCAGTTGCCCACGAGCACGCGCGCAAGGTCAACGCGGCGCCGCTGTCCGCCCGAGAGCGTCGAGACGGGCGAGTCCCAGTCGACGTCGCCCAAGAGCTCAGCAATGATTGCGCGGGTCTTGGGGTCTGACGCCCACGCGTACTCGGGAGTGTCACCTACGACGGAGAAGCCGACCGTCGCGCTGTCGTCCAGCTCGTCGTCTTGTCCCAGAAAGCCCACCTGTATGCCGTTTCTCCAGGTTACTGTCCCGCTGTCAGGCTCAAGGCGATGCGCGATCAGCGACAGCAGCGTCGACTTTCCGTCGCCGTTTCTGCCCACGATGCCGATCTTCTCGCCCTCGTTGATGCCGATTGTTTGGTCAGAAAGCACGCGCTTGCCCGGCCACTCGTGGCTCAGGTGCTCGCAGCCTATCAGAATTCCCACTTACGCTCTCGCCCCTTCTGAGGCCATTGATTGCAGAAGCTGTATCTCGGCGCCAAAGCCCTCGAGCTCGTTCGGCGTCTCGAGTATCATGGGCAGGCCGCGCAGGCGCTCGTTGGCGACGATGCCCCTGAAGCCCTCAAGTCCAATCTCGCCCTGCCCGATCTTCTCGTGGCGGTCCTTGTGCGAGCCGCGGGGGTTCTTTGAGTCGTTGACATGCAGGGCGCACAGGCGGTCAAGGCCAATCACGCGGTCGAACTCGTCGAGCACGCCGTCGAGGTCGCCCACGATGTCATAGCCGCCGTCCCACACGTGGCAGGTGTCTAGGCACACGCCCAGCATGTCTCCGTGCTTGGTTCCCTCGATGATGCGCTCGAGCTCCTCGAATGTGCGCCCCACCTCGGAGCCCTTTCCTGCCATGGTCTCGAGAAGGACGCGCGTCTTCTGTCCTGGTACCAGAACCTGGTCGAGCCCCTCGCAGATCAGGCGGATTCCCTCGTCTGCGCCCTGCTTGACGTGGCTTCCAGGATGGAAGTTGTAGTAGCTGCCCGGGATGGCCTCGTCGAGGCGGGCGATGTCCTCCGCCATCATTTGGCGTCCGAACTCGACGATGTCCGGCTTCGCGGAGCAGAGGTTCATCGTGTAGGGCGCGTGCGCGACGAGCGTGCCGAAGCCGTTGTCCTCCATGAGCTGCGCGAGCTCTGCGGGGTCGGTCTCGTCGAGCGACTTGAGCGTGGAGCCCCTGTGGGGGTTTCTGGTGAAGAAGGCGAAGGTGGTGGCGCCGATCGAGAGGGCGCGCTCCCCCATCGCCTTCCAGCCGCCCGACGCCGAGATGTGCGGCCCTATGGTAAGCGGGCCGCGTACTGGCTGTGCCGAGGTCCCTTTGGTCTGGCTATCGCCGCCCATTGCGCCTCCTTTGTGCGATGAGCGCTGCCACGCGGTCGAGAAGCTCGTCTGCCACCTGCTCCAGCGGCAGGGTCTCCATCTGCTCGACGCGGTCTGCCCACACGAAGGCGACGCGGTCGGTGTCGGAGCCAAACGTGGAGTCAGAGCGCGACACGTCGTTTGCCACGATGAGGTCGCAGCCCTTGCGAGCGAGCTTTGCCTGGGCGTTTGCGATGAGGTCGTCCGTCTCGGCGGCGAAGCCGACCACCACGCGGCTGCCCTTGGCGCCGGAGAGCTCGGCCAGGATGTCGGTCGTCTCCACGAGCTCGATGGAGGTCAGCTGCTCGCGGCCCTTCTTGAGCTTGTGGTCTGCCGGGTGCGCGGGCGTGTAGTCGGCGACGGCGGCGGCGCAGATCGCGGCGTCAGAGCATGCGAAGGCCGCCACGGCCGCCTCCCTCATCTGCGCGGCGGAGACAACGTCGACGCGCTTTACGCCAGCCGGCGTGGCTAGTGCCGTTGGACCCGTGACGAGCGTGACCTCGGCGCCTCGCTTCGCGGCCGAGGCCGCGATGGCATAGCCCATCTTGCCCGTCGAGGAATTTGCGATGTAGCGCACCGAGTCGATCTTCTCGTGCGTGGGCCCGGCGGTCACCATGAGCGAGATGCCAGCAAGGTCTTGCTTCGCGTTGGCCTCGGCAAGCATCTTGAGCGCCGAAGAGACGATTTGCTCGACGCTCGCGAGCCTGCCCGTGCCCACCTCTCCGCAGGCGAGAAGCCCGCTCTCGGGGTGGACGAAGCGCATGCCGCGGCTGGCGAGCGTGCGGACGTTTGCCTGCGTTGCGGGGCTCTCCCACATGTGGACGTTCATCGCCGCGGCCACGAGCACGGGAGAGTGCACGGCAAGCATCGTGGTCGTGAGCGCGTCGTCTGCGATGCCAGCCGCGACCTTAGCCATCACGTTTCCAGTGGCGGGGACGACAACGGCGAGGTCGGCCCAGTTGGCAAGGTCGACGTGTCCGGTCATGGAATCGGGATAGCTGTAGAGGTCGTCGAGCACCGGGTGCTTCGAGAGCGCCGCAAAGGTCTCTGGGCCCACGAAGCGCTCGGCGTCTGCGGTCATCGTGACGCGGACGTCGCAGCCGGCCTTTTGGAGGCCGCGCATGACCTCTACGGCCTTGTAGCAGGCGATGCCACCGCACACCGCGAGAAGAACGCGCCTGCCTTCCACCGCCTGGGATGTGTTCTCAATCATTTGTCTTCCTCATCGTCCAAAGGACCGCGCACGATCAGGATCCTATGGCAGTAGAGGCACTCGGAGACTTCGGGGCCGTGCATGAGGTCGTGGTAGGAGGCAGGCTGCAGCTTGACGCGGCAAACCGAAGGCACGTTTCCGTGCAGGACCTCGACGGCAAGGCCCTTGAAGCGGGTCCTTGCTGCGTCGTAGCGCTCCATGGTCTCGGGCGAGATCTGATCGACGACGCGGTTCCGCTCGTCGTTCATCGAGACGATCTCGCGCCTGATCTGGGCGGAGTCGTCCTCGAACGACTTGTCGAGCGCTTCGCGCTGCTGGTCTAGGCGGTCGAGCGTAAGGTGGGCGTTCTTCTCGGCAAGCTTGAGCTTGGAGAGGCTCTGGTCGAGCTCGCCAAGGCGGTGCTCGCACTTCTCGGCCTTCTTGGCAAGCGAGGTGAGCGACGCCTCGAGGTCTTGGATCTGGCGGTAGTTCTCCTGGCGTGCCGCAGCGTCTGCCTTGACCTCCTCGGTCTTCGCGTTGTAGTAGTCGAGGTTGGACGTGACGTCGCCCATCTCGGTCTCGACGTCCTTGCGCTGCCCCACGATCTTGTTGAGCTCCGAGTTGACGCGGCGCTTGGCAAGCTCGACGGTCTTGATCTTCTTCTGTTGCGGCATTGAGGCAAGCGTGGATGCGTGGCGCAGCAGCTGGATGTCGAGCTCCTGCAGGCGAATGAGCGCCTCGGCTTCTGTCATGGTTGGTCCCCTCTCAGTGGGTGGTGGTTGCAGTCATTTGGCTCGGCCGGTGCGCTTGGCCACAAGGTCGAGCAAGGCATCCGCGAATGCGTCCAGGCTCTCCTGGCTTACGCGCTCGTCGAACGAGATGCGCAGGGACCCCAGCGCCAGCGTGCGCGGGATGCCCATTGCGGTGAGCACGTGGCTCGCGTCGAGCGAGGCAGATGAGCAGGCGCTTCCCGCGGAGACCTCGAAGCCAGCGTCGTCGAGCCCCAGCACGAGGCTCTCGGAGTCGACGCCCTGGGCCATGACGCTGACCATGCCGGGAAGGCGTCCCTCGTCCACGACGGCGCTCGTCGTGGGGACTATGCCGGTTCCGGGGGCGCAGATGCGCTGGTAGAGGCGGTTTGCTCGCCCTGCCACAAGCGCTCGCGTCTGCGCGAGGTCTGCGCACGACGCCTTTGCCGCCGCGGCAAAGGCGAGCGCGCCGCGAACGTCTTGGGTGCCTGCGCGCCGTCCCGCCTCTTGGCCGCCGCCATAGGAGAGCGGACGCAACGGCACGCGCCCGCGCACGAGAAGGGCGCCTATCCCAACGGGTCCTCCGATCTTGTGCGCCGCTATGCTCACGGCGTCCGCGTCGGCCACGTCGAGCGGGATGCGCCCGAAGGCCTGCACCGCGTCGGTGTGGAACACGGCGCCTGCCTTGTGGGAGGCGCGGGCAAGCTCTGCCACCGGCTGCACGACGCCGGTCTCGTTGTTGGCGCTCATGATGGAGACGAGCGCCACGTCGGGCCCAAGCGCGTGCTCGAGCGCCGAGGCGCTCACGCGGCCGTCGCGGTCGGGGCTCACGGGAGTCACGTCGAAGCCGAGGTCATGGAGCACGCCGGTCAGGTCGAGGACCGAGTCATGCTCGATGGCCGAGACCACAATGCGGCGCCTCTTGCGGTCGCGGCCGCGCGCGCCCTCGGCAAGGCCGATGAGGGCGAGGTTGTTCGACTCGGTGCCGCCCGAGGTGAAGATAACGTCTGAGGGGCGGAAGCGGCCCCCGACAAGGCGAGCCAGGTCTCGGCGCGCGCCGTCAAGCTGGCGCGCCGCCTCCCGTCCCAAGCTGTGGAGCGAGTTGGGGTTGGCTCCCGCGATCGGGCTCTGCTCGTAGGCGCGCTCGGCAGCAAGCGACTCTTCCCTTGCGGGAGCGCTCGCCGCGTAGTCAAGATAGATGAAGTCCTTGTCGCTCACGGTGCTACGCCTTCAGCTGGTTTGCGGACTCGCCGGCTGCGCGAATGGCGGCAATCGCCTTGGCGCGGTCGTCGGCATGGAAGACGGCGCTGCCTGCTACCAGCACGTTTGCGCCGGCGTGGCAGATCTTCTCGGCGTTCTTCTCGCTGACTCCGCCGTCGACCTCGATGAGCGGGGACACGCGGTGATCGCTGCACATGTGCTTGACCTGGCGGAGCTTCTTTAGGGACGTTGGAATGAACTTCTGCCCGCCGAAGCCAGGGTTCACGCTCATCACGAGCACGAGGTCGACGTAGTCGATGATGTCCTCGAGCATGATGACGGGCGTTGCGGGGTTGATGGCTACTCCCGCCTTGGCTCCGTGCTCGCGGATCATGGCGGCCACGCGATTGGCGTGGTTGGTTGCCTCGAGGTGGAAGGTAACGATGTCGGCGCCTGCCTCCAGGTAGGCGGGAACCATCTCGTCGGGGTTTGAGATCATGAGGTGGGCGTCCACCGGGACGTCAGTCGCTGCCTTGACGGCGGCGAGCATGCCCGGCCCAAAGGTGAGGTTGGGGACGAAGTGGCCGTCCATGACGTCGAAGTGCACGTAGTCCGCTGTCTCGACCTGCTTGAGGTCAGCCGAGAGGTTAGCGAGGTCCGCGGAAAGAATCGACGGAGCTATTAGAATTTTGCGCGTATCCAGTGACATTGCCCTTCCCAACCTAGTTGCTTCTCCATTGCTATTCAGTTGAAGATTTTATCGTTATGCCCTATCTGTCGGTGCATCGTCCATTCCATAGAACTCCTCGTGCGGCGGGCGCATGAGGAGCGTGTCGATTGCCTCGGCGATGGGCATCCCCTGATACAGGATAGCGTTGACGGCCGAGGTTATGGGCACCTCGACTCCGCGCTCTTCGGCAAGCTCAGAGACGGCCACGCAGGCGCGCGCGCCCTCGACAACCATGTGCGTCCTGGCCTCGTAGCCCTCGAGCGTCTCGCCCGAGGCAAGCGCCACGCCAAAGCTGCGGTTTCTGGAGTGGCGAGACGTGCACGTGACCACCAGGTCGCCCATGCCGGCAAGTCCCATACAGGTCATGGGGTTTCCTCCCAGCGTCGCCACCACGCGCCCTATCTCGGCGATGCCGCGGGTCATGAGAAGCGCAAGCGAGTTGTCGCCAATCTCAAGCCCCGCGCCTATTCCGCAGGCGATGGCCACGACGTTCTTCACGGCCCCGCAGCAGCCAAGGCCGATGGCGTCGTCGCTCACGTACGCGCGAAAGCTCGGGCGCGTGATCAGGCGCTGGAACCACTTTGCGCAGTCGGCGTCCTCCGAGGCGATGACGGCCGCCGAGACCACGCCCTGGCACACCTCCTCGGCGTGGTTGGGCCCAGAGAGCGCGGCGATGCGGCTGGCGTCGCCAAGCTCGTCTGCCACGACTTGGTGCATGAGCTCGTGGGTTCTTGGCTCCATGCCCTTGGTGAGCACGAGCGCCTTGGCGTCAGGCGAGACAAAGGGGGCAAGGCTCCTGGTGGTTGCCCTGAGGTAGGCGGACGGCACGGCCATGACGACTGCGTCCGCCCCGTCGGCGGCCTTCTCCAAAGAGGAGGTGCCACGGACGTTTATTGGCAGGGCGTAGCCGGAGAGATGCCGGGGGTTAACGTGCTTGCTGGTGATAGACTCCGCCGCCTCGGCGCTCCTTGCCCAGAGCGTGACCTCGTCGGCCGACGCAGCAAGAAGCCCCGCCATGGCGGTGCCCCAAGAGCCAGCTCCTATGACGGCAACGCGCGTCACTTGGCGTCGCCGCCCTTGCTCGACGAGCCATCGCCGTCGCTGTGATGGAACGAGAACTTCTTCTCCTGGTGCGAGGCGAGCTTCTTCAGGTTGGAGCGGTGCGCCCAGATGACGCAGACGGCAACGATCACCATAGGGATGATGGCTCGCACGGTGTAGCCAAAGAAGAGCGTCCAAATGCTAAGAGAGGCGGCCGCGCAGATGCTTCCCAAGGAGACGTAGCGCGTGGGAAGGACGAAGACGAGAAAGACGGCGAGCAGCCCAAAGGAAATGCGAGGGTCAAAGCCGAGCGCGGCGCCAAAGCCGACCGATATTCCCTTGCCGCCGTGGAACTTGAGATAGGGCGAGAACACGTGGCCCAGAACGCAGGCCGCGTAGACGCAGGTGAAGCAGACGTCAAAGGGCGAGCCAGGGGAAAACGCCTTCAGCTCTACCCCGGACAGCATGGGAATGAGCCAGCTCGCAAGCCCCGTGCAGAGCCAGCCCTTCCCCGCGTCCAGAAGGAAGGTCAGGACGGCCGCCCAGGCGCCAACAGAGCGCCCGACGTTGGTCGCGCCGATGTTGCCCGAGCCCGTCTTGCGCACGTCGACGCCCTGCGCGCGGGCGATCAGCATGCCAAACGGGATTCCGCAGACAAAGTAAGCCAGCGCGCAGAACGCGAGCGTCGGCATGACGACAGATTCCATTAGCGGTCCACCTCGCCCTTCTCGACCTTTGCCCTAAAGCGCATGCGGATTGGAGTGCCCTCGAGGTCAAAGCGGTCACGGATGCGGTTCTCGAGGAAGTGCTCGAAGTTGTCGTCCACAAGGTCGGGCGCGTTGCAGAAGAAGGTGAAGACGGGTGGCTTGGTGCCCGTCTGCGTTGCGTAGTGGATCTTGAGGCGGCGACCCTTGTACGAGACGGAGTGCCCTCCCTCGCGAATCTCGGCGAGAAGGTCGTTGAGCTGCGAGGTCTTGATGGCGGAGCAGCGGGATTCCTGGGCCTTGAGCGCCAGCTTCAAGACCTTGTCTGTCGCGCGCCCCGTGAGCGCCGAGATGTTCACGTAGGGAATCCATGTGGCAAACGAGAGGCGCTGGTTGAGCGAGGCCATCACGTGGTCGCGATCCTGGTCGGTCTGGATGAGGTCCCACTTGTTCAGGCAGATGACAAGGCCGCACCCGCGGTCGATGGCCATGCCGGCTACCTTCTGGTCTTGCTCGGTCACGCCCACCGTCGCGTCGATCACAAGGAGGCAGACGTCTGCGCGCTCCATGGCCATAAGCCCGCGGACCAGGCTGTAGTACTCGACGTCCTCGTGGACTTGGCTCTTCTTGCGCATGCCGGCCGTGTCGACCAGGCGGATGCGCTGGCCCTGCCACTCGATGGTGGTGTCGATGGCGTCGCGCGTGGTGCCGGCGACGTCCGAGACGATCGAGCGCTTCTTGCCCGCAAGGCGGTTCGCGAGGCTTGACTTGCCCACGTTTGGCCTGCCGATGATGGCCAGGTTGAGGGTGTCCTCCTCGTCCTCTTCGCCGGCGTCAGGCGGAAAGGCGGCGACGACGTCGTCCAGAAGGTCTCCGGTGCCGTAGCCATGGCTTGCCGAGAGCGGGCGCGGCTCGCCAACCCCAAGGGCGTAGAACTCCCACAGGCCGTCTTCCTCGGTCGCAGGGTCGTCCTTCTTGTTGACAACGAGAAAGACGGGCTTGTCCTGCTTGCGAAGGATGCGCGCGACCTCTTCGTCCTCGTCGGTCACGCCTGTGGAGCCGTCGACCACGAAGATGATTACGTCGGCCTCGGTTGCGGCCATGACCGCCTGCTCGCGGATGTGCGGAGCAAAGGTGTCTTTGGAGTGTATGGACTCGATTCCGCCGGTGTCGATGATCACGAAGTCGCGGCCGTTCCAGTCCGCATCGTGATAAGAGCGGTCGCGCGTGACTCCGCGCGACTCGTGGACGATGGCATCGCGGCTTTGGGCGATGCGATTGACCAAGGTAGACTTGCCGACGTTCGGGCGGCCGACGACGGCAACTACGGGCTTTGGCATGTAAATCTCCTTGCTATTCCATTAGTGCTAGAAAGTCTACCATGCAATCCAGCGCGGCTCGCCAACGCGGGAAGGACTCCACCCACATGGCAGACCTTAGCGGGCAGAAGCTGACTCTTCTATGGCGTCGAGGATGGCATTCGGCGTGGTCTGAGAGACCACGACCTTTGCCCCTCGGCTCCCAAGCTCCTGTATGATGCGCGCCTGCGTGTCCCCGTCGAGGGTCACCTTGTCGAAGTTGAACATCACCTCGGGCAGCACGACGAGCTGCCCTGCCAGGTCAGACTCAAGCTGGGCGAGAAGGTCGCAGCTTACGATGAGCCCCGTGACGTTGACGTCTCCGCCAAAGTAGTCGTTGCGGATGGCCCTCGTGCTCACGAGCCCTTGAGGGAAGAGCGAGCAGAACGACTGGATGGTCTTCTCGGCGGCCTCGCCGCAGACGAGCACAACGCGCAGCGACTGAGCCAAGAGCGCCTGCCCAACCCGAGCGAGCTCATCTGCGCGCTCGCGGCTAGCCACGGCGGCCTCGTCCAAGAAGCTCCTCAGCATGCCGATCCCGTCATAGAACTGCGGGTATCCGTCATAGGTAGCGGCGGCGGGAACGGGCAGGTCAGCATCCACGTAGAACTCGTCGGATAGCTGGAAGCGCGTGTGCCCGGTCTTCTCCCGAGCGCGCCTCTGGTAGGGTTCGATCTGCCGCACCACGGAGCGCGAGGCCTCTTGGTCGTCAGAGAACGAGCGAGAGAAGCTCTTCGAGTACTTGGTGTAGCCCAAGGGGACGACGGCAAGCGAGGTGATGCCCTCTCGCGCCTCTATCCAGCCGAGCGTCCGCTCGAGCTCGGGGCCGTCGTTGATGCCGGGGCAGAGCACGATCTGCGCATGGACCTCGATGCCTGCGGCAAGAAGGCGCTCGAGCGCCTCGATCCCGCGCCCCGCATGCGGCCCAATCAGGGAGCGCCTGACATCAGCAGAGACGGCGTGCAAGGACACGTTCATCGGCTCCAAGCGGCACTCGATGATCCGCTCGACGTCCTCGTCCGTCACGTTGGTCAGCGTGACGAAGTTTCCCTGCAGAAACGAGAGGCGGTAGTCGTCGTCGCGAAGGGTGAGAGAGGAGCGGGACCCCTCGGGAAGCATGCGCATGAAGCAGAACTTGCAGGCGTTCACGCAGGTCCTGATCCCGTCAAAGAGCACGTCGGTGAAGTCGATGCCCCAGTCCTCGCCAGGCTCGCGAAAGAGCGTGCATTCGTTCTGGCTGTTGTCGCGCGGGTCAAAGACGACAAGGTCGCACTGGTCGCCGTCTGCATGCCAGCGCCAGTCGATGAGGTCGCGCGGAACGATGCCGTTCACGCGGTCAATGCGCATACCGGCCTCGATGCCGGCCTCCCAGGCAGGGCTTTCCTCTTCGACGGAGGCAACCCAGGCCCCAAGCCGGCGCTCGCGCGTCGATGCGTAGTCGGCACGCCCCTCGCTCACGCCTGCTCCCCCACCATGGCGCGGATTGCGGCTGCCACGTCGTTGATCTGGGCGGCGGGCGTCGATGCCCCTGCCGTGACGCCAATCAGTTTTGCGCCAGAGAACCACGGGCCAGACAGCTCGTCCGCACCCTCGATGTGATGGGTGCTGGGACAGAGCTTGCGGGCAATCTCCGCGAGGTGCGTCGTGTTGGCCGAGTTCCTCCCGCCGATGACCACCATCACGTCGGCCTGGCGAGCAAGCTTGGCGCAGGCGCCCTGGTGGCCTGAGGTGGCCTCGCAGATGGTGTTGACCACGTGCAGCTCGTCGCAGCGCGCTAGAAGCGCCCCCACGCACTCGCGCAGCACGGCTATCGACTGCGTCGTCTGCACCACGACGCCCATGCGATGCGCATGCGGAAGCCGCTCCGCTTCCTTCGCGCTCGCGATGACCGTCGCCTGGGGAGCGTGCGCCAGGGTGCCGACCACCTCAGGATGCCCGGCCTCGCCCACGATGACCACCTGGTAGCCGTCCTTGGCAAGGCGCTCGACGGCCTGGTGGACCTTCTTGACGAAGGGGCAGGTGGCGTCGATAACCTTGCTGCAGACCTCCCTTGCGCGGCGTTCCTCGTCGGGCGTCACGCCATGCGTGCGCAGCACGAGCGCCGAGCCCGCCGCCTCCTCAGGCGTGGACACTACGCGGACGCCGCGGCTGGCAAGCCCGTCCACAACGCGGGGGTTATGGATCAAGGGCCCGAGGGTGCAGACCTTCTCGTTCTTCTCCACGGCCTCCTGCACCATGCGCAGGGCGCGCTCGACTCCGTAGCACGCTCCCGCCTCTTCTGCAATAACCACCTTCGCCACGGCTACATCCTTCCGGGGTGCTCTTGCCTGAGCTCGTCGCGCAGCTTGTAGACGGCGTCCATGCCAGCGTGGCTCATGGCCTCCGCCTGCTCCTTGCGGCTCTTCGCGTTGATGTCGGAGAACTCGATGAGGTCCCCCGCCTTCAGGAAGACGCGAGAGAAGTGATGCAGGTGGCTGCCACGCTTGGTGATGTCGCGCGCGCCGACGCAGCCCACGGGCTGCACGGGGACGTGGGCCATCTGGGCGATGAGAGCATAGCCCTCGTGGATCTCAACGGGCTCGTCATCGCTCTTGATGCGCGTGCCCTCGGGGAAGATCAGCACCCACTCGCCGCGCTTAAGCGATGCGACTGCTCGGCGGATGGCCTTGATGTCGGCCGTTCCGCGCTTGATGGGGATTGCGCCAACGCGCGAGAAGGCCCAGCTCACGATTGGCGACTTGTCAAACTCGCTCTTGTAGATGGTGCGGATGCGAATGCCGCGAAGCCATAGGTGGACGATCATGACCACGGGGTCGAGCATCGAGGTGTGGTTCATCACGACCACGCGCGGGCGCTTGTCGCCGCCCACGAGCTTCTCGTCGTTCTCGAACTTCCAGTACCAGCGGAACTTGGTCCAGAAGCCGCAGCCATAGACCGCGATGCCCAAGGCTATGCGCCCCGGCAGCGGGAAGTCCCTCATCGCCGAGTCGAAGTAGTCGTCAAAGGTGTTGCCGTGGAAGGCGCGGAGCTTGCCCTTCTTGGCCGAGGAGCTCTTCTTCTTGGCAGTGACGGCGGTATTCTTGGCAGGCTTTTCTTGGTCGCTAGGCATCGAGGCGCTCCTCCAGCTTTGGGTCGAGCGCGCAGATGGCGCGCACAACCTGGTCTACGGTCATCGAGGACGAGTCAATGTGATGGGAGTCCTCGGCGGGCTTGAGCGGCGCGGTCTTGCGCGTGGAGTCAAGCTGGTCGCGGCGCTCGAGGTCCTCCAGGATCTTCTTTACCTCTTCGGCGTCCGCAGTCGCATTTGCGTCCTTGGCCACGTCTCCGCCCTCACGCTGGACGGCGCGGCGAAGGGCGCGCGCCTTGGGGTCGGCCGTCAGGAAGACCTTGACGTCTGCCTGCGGAAACACGACGGTGCCGATGTCGCGCCCCTCGGCAACGACGTCGCCGGTCTCGCCATAGGTGCGCTGGATGGCAACCATGGCCTCTCGCACGGCGGGAATGGCCGAGACGGCGGAGACGTTGCGGTCGACCTCGGGCGTGCGGATCTCGGCGGTGACGTCGCGGCCGTTGGCGCTCACGGTCTGCCCGTCAGGGGAGGTGCCAAAGACGATCCTGATGCCTTGCGCGACGCGCGTCGCGGCCTCGTCGTCGGAGGGGTCGATGCCCTGTCGCAGGCACTCCGCCGTGACGGAGCGATACATGGCGCCCGTGTCGAGGTACGTCAGGCCGCACCGCTTGGCGATTGCTCGCGCCACGGTAGACTTGCCCGAGCCGGCCGGCCCGTCAATGGCTACGATCATGCTTGTTCCCTTTCCTGCACGCCCCAGAGGTCGTGCGTGTCGAACTCGTTGGTGGTGGTTGCGCGGGCAATGACCTCGTCTGGCGAGAGGTTAAAGCCGCCCAGATAGAAATCCTTCCCATTGCAGGTATAGAACGCGGACGACGCGTTGAAAAGGTGCACGTACCAGAAGCGGTCGAGCGGCATCCCATAGATGGTGGCGAGGAGCACGCGCGAGAAGCCTCCGTGCGTCACGAGCGCGGTCCTGCCTGAGAGCGGGCGCAGGCGGTCAAGGACGCGCTGGGCTCGCTCGGACACGTGCTCGAACGACTCCGCGCCCTCGGCGGGCATGGAGTGGCCGTTCTCGTCCAGGGGCCAGGGGAACTGCCAGATGTCGCCTTGGAACGCGCCCCTGAAGTGCGTCCCCTCAAGAACGCCGAACTCTATCTCGACCAGGTCGTCCACGACCTCGGCCTCGATGCCCAAGCGTGCGGCTGCCATGGCCGCAAGGTCAGCGCAGCGCGACAGCGGCGAGCACCATATGCGGTCGGGAGCGAATGCCTGGAGGGCGTCAACCGCGCGCTTGCGCTGGTATTCGCCTCGCTCGGTAAGCGCGACGTCGCGCCTCCCCGAAAAGAAATGCTCGGTGTTCGCCAAGGTCTCCGGATGCCTCATCGCGAGGATGCGATGCTGAATTGCCACCTACCGTCTCCCTCCCTTTCCTAAGGCCTCGACGGCTTTGACCTCTTCGTCTGTGAGGTCGCGCCACTGGCCCTCCTTGACTCCCTCGAGCGTGAGGGGGCCAAACTTGTCGCGATGGAGGCGAAGGACCTTGTGCCCCACCGCAAGCATCATCTTCTTGACCTGGTGCTTCCTGCCCTCGTGGATCGTGATGCCCACGACGGCGTTTGGCTCTCCCCCTCCCGTCATGCCCGCTCCATGCGGCGCCACGACCGAGAAGAGCGGGTCGTCCGGCGACAATATCTCCGCCTTCGCAGGATATGCCGGTCCGTCCTCTAGCATGACGCCCCTGCGAAGCCGCTCCAAGTCATGCGCAGATGGCGTGCCGTGGACCAGCGCCACGTAGTGCTTCTCGACATGCTTCGAGGGATGGAGAAGGTCTTGCCCCACGTTTCCGTTGGTCGTGAAGAACAGAAGCCCCGTGGTGTCCATGTCGAGGCGCCCCACCGGGAAGAGCCCAGGATAGCGCCCCGTTGGCACAAGCTCGGCCACCGTGGGCCGCCCTTGGGGGTCGGCCATCGTGGTAAGGTATCCGGCCGGCTTGTAGAGCATGAGGTACGCGGGCTTCTCGGCTATTGCGCAGACCTTGCCGTCTACGGTCACGACGTCTCGGACAGGGTCGACCTTGCTTCCCAGCTCGGTCACCACCTCTCCGTTCACGCGGACGCGACCCGCCGTCATGAGGCGCTCCGAGCCTCGCCTGCTGGCGACGCCGGCGCGAGCAAGGAAGCGCTGCAGGCGCATGGGGTAGAGCTGATTCCCCTCGTCACTCATCTGCGCCGCTCCCTTCGGGCGCGCTCGGAGCGAAGGGGCCTGGGTCCGCGGCCTCTTCGTCATCCCCGGAGAAGTCGTCCTCCATGAGCTCGCGCTCGTCGTCCATGTCGTCGGCGGTCTCCTCGAGCGTAGAGCCAATGGAGCGGCCGGACAGGCGCTCGCGGATGAACTGCTTGGACTCCTCGTCGGGGGCAAAGTCCTCAAGCGGGGGCAGCTCGCGAAGGCTCTTGAGGCCGAAGCGCTCGAGAAAGGCGCGCGTGGTGCCAAAGAGCGCCGCCTGCCCGTGCTCGGCGTCGCGTCCGACCTCGCGCACCAGCCCCTTCTCGCGAAGCGAGGCGATGACGCCGTCTGAGTTGACGCCACGCACGGCGCGCACGCCCTCGCGCGACACCGGCTGGTGATACGCGATGACGGCAAGGGTCTCTAGCGCGGCCTGGGAGAGGCGGTGCTGGTCCCACGAGAGCACATAGTCTGCAACCTGGTCATGGAAGGCGGGGTGCGTGAAGAGGCGCCACCCCCCGGCGACCTCGCGCAGCTGGAAGCCTCGGTTTGCGTCTGCGTACTCGGCCGAAAGCTCGGCCAGGGCGCTTGCCACCTCGCCAGGGGTGGCGCCCGTCGCCTTGGCAAGGTCGGTCGCGGCTACGGCGTCGTCAGAGACAAGAAGCAGCGCCTCAAGGAGCCCCTTCAGCGAATTGTCTTCTAGATGATCCAGCTCACTCATCGTCCTCATTGCCCTTCTCGGCGTCTGGTGCCACACCATCGTACTCGTCGTTGTCGCTCAGCGCGTCCGCCAGCTCTCCCTCGCCCATCTCGTGCAGCTCCTCGATCACCGACTCGTCCATCTCGTAGGGCGTGGCCCCCTCGACGTGCTCGAGCTCTATCTCTCCGAAGAGCTCCTTTTGCGACACCAAGAGCTTTCCGCGCTTGAAGAGGTCGAGAACGGCAAGGAAGTTCGCCACGACCACCTCGGGACTGTCTGAGTTCTCGGTGAGCTCGGAGAAGGTCATGTGCTTGCGCGAGCGGAGCAGCCGGTCGACCGAAGACACCGTAAGGGCGATGGGCAGCCTGCGCGGGGCTATGTGCTCGGACTCAAGCAGGAAGGTCTCGCGGCGGCTGTCAAGGTCCGCGCAGATGACGGCGAGGCTCCGAAGGCTGATGCCCTCGAGGTAGTTGGGCATAAGGTTCAGGAACTCGGGGTCGGGGCCCACGGTACGGGGGAACATGCGCGACTCTGCCTCGGCGCGCGCGCCGAGCGCGGAGGCGGCGTTCCTGAACTGCTTGTAGGTGATCAGCCGCGCGATAAGCACCTCGCGCGCCTCGTCAGGCGCAAGGCCCGCAAGGTCCTCGTCCTCGTCGAGGTCATCCTCTGCGCTCTTGGCGTCCTTCAGGGCCTCTTGGCCCTGCGGCACGAGCGCGGCGGCCTTCATCTCGAGCAGCGTGGAGGCAACCAAGACGAAGTCGGAGGCCACGTCCAGGTCCATCTCGCCCATGCGCTGCACCTCGGCCAGGTACTGGTCAGCCACCTCCGAGATGGAGATGGAGCCAATGGCTACCTTCTGCCTGCTGACCAGCGTCAGAAGCAGGTCGAACGGTCCTGAGAACGCCTGTGTCTGAACATGCCACGACATCGCTTAGGCCCCCAGCAGAAGATTGCAGAGGTTGCCAGCGGTGACGTCTAAGAGCCATCCCAGCGGGTCGACGCCAAAGGCGTATGGAATCAGGTAGAGAACCGCAATCAGGATGGGCATTGAGTAGCGCTGCACCTGGTAGTACGCTCGGCGCGCCCCGTCGCTCTTGATGAAGATGGAGATCACCTTGGAGCCGTCAAGCGGTGGCAGCGGTATCAGGTTGAAGCACATGAGCATGAGGTTGACATAGACGTACGAGTAGAGGATCGACACGACCCAGCTGGCCACCTCAAGCCAGGGGTCGATCGGCAGTGCCTCCGACATGAGCGCGCCCTCAAAGCCGTTCAAGGCAAGGTAGTAGAGCGCCGTGCCGGCAAGCGCCTCGATGAAGTTCATGACAGGCCCGGCAAGGGCGACGAGCGCCTCGTCGCGGCGTCGGGTCTCGCGCTTGAAGTTCATGGGGTTATAGGGGACGGGCTTTGCGTAGGCAAAGATCGGTCCGCCGAGAAGCCCCATGATCAGCGGCAGAAGGATCGAGCCCACGGGGTCGATGTGCTTTGCGGGGTTCAGCGACAGGCGCCCTGCCTGGCGGGCGGTATGGTCTCCAAGCTTGTCTGCCATCCAGCCGTGAGCCACCTCGTGCGGGACGACGGAGAGCATCACGAGAAGGACGGAGATGGCAATCTGGATGATTCTTGTGGTTGAGTACATCGTCATTCCCCTCTCGAGGGACCAAACTCCAAGGCGTTCGCTCCCCTCTTCAGGACCCAGCCAACAACAAGCAAGATGACAGCGAGAAGGACGTAGTCGCCCCTCAAGGCGCCTCCCAAGGGCGTCGACACCACGAGCACGCCGGCGATCTGCGAGGGCAGGTTCAGCGTGAGTGCGCCGTTGATGCGGCGGAGGGTAGCGTGGAGAGGCTCGGGGTCCAGCACGTTGACGACGGTCAGCGCGAGAAGCGCGAACGCAAGAACTCGCGCGATGATGCGCAGGACGCGAAGCGCGCTCGCCGTGGCGTGGCGGGCCCTACTGGTCATCAGCCTCGCCCTCCTCGATCTTCTCGGTGAGCTCGAGCCATTCGTTCTCGAGCGCCGGAATCTTCTTTGCGAGGGCGTTGTACTCGCTCAGGCACTCGTTGAACTTTGCAGAGTCATTGTAGAGGCTCTCGTCGGCCATCATACCCATGAGCTCGTCATAGCGCTTGTGCGCAGGATCGAGCGCTGCCTCTACCTCCTTCAGGCGCTTCTTGGTTGAGCGAAGCGCGCGGCTGCGGCGGTTTCTCTCCTCGGCCTCGGCGCGACGCTGCTCCTTGGTCTTGATGTTCCTTCCTGTGGGCGCTGGCTCCTCGGCCGCCATGGCCTTTTGGGTCTGCGCGGCAGCGGTTGCGTCGCCTGCCTCCCCCTGCTGCGCCGCCTCGAGCTCGGCCCTTTTGTAGAGGTAGTACTCGTAGTCGCCCTCGTAGACGGTCACCTTGTGGTCGCGCACGTCCACCACCTTGTTGGCGAGCGCGCGCACCAAGTGCTCGTCGTGGCTGATCAGCACGATGGTCCCGGGGAACTTGACCAGCGCCTGCTCGAGCACGTCCACCGAGTCGATGTCCAGGTGGTTGGTTGGCTCGTCCAGAAGAAGCAGCGGGTCGGGCGCCACAAGCATCTTCGCAAGCGCCAGGCGGGCGCGCTCTCCGCCGGAAAGCACCGAGATGCGCTTGTCCACGTCGTCACCGTGGAACAGAAAGGCACCGAGGAGCTTTCTCTCCTCAGAGGTGGTCCAGCCAGGGGCGACCTCGTCCATCTCTTGCAGGACGGTATTCGACTCGGTGAGCTCCTCGAGCTGGTGCTGGGCGTAGTAGGCCTCGGTCACGTTCTGCCCGAGCTCGATGGTGCCCGCGTCGGGCTTCAGAAGCCCGTTCATGAGCTTCATCAAGGTCGACTTGCCCGCGCCGTTGGGGCCGACGAGCGCCACGTGGTCGCCGCGATAGAGGGTGAAGTTGACGTCGGAGTAGACGTGGTTGTCGCCGAAGGACTTAGAGACGCCCTTCACGCTCACCACGGTGTCGCCCGTGCGCGGAGGGTCGGGAAACGAGAAGTGCACCTTCTTGGAGCCCTCGGGCAAGATCACGAGCTCGCTTTTGATCTGCTCGATGCGCTTCATGCGCTCCTGCGCCTGGGCGGCCTTGGTCGGCTTGTAGCGGAACTTGTCGACGAAGACCTGCATGTGGGCAATCTCGCGCTCCTGGGCGGCGCGCTTGGCGCGCATCTGCTCGAGGTTGTCCTCGCGCTGGCGCAGGTACTCGGTGTAGTTGCCCGTGTAGGTGGTGAGGCGGCGGTTCTCGATGGCCGCCACGTGTGACACGCACGCGTCCATGAAGGCTCGGTCGTGCGAGACGATCAGCACGGCCCCGTCGTAGGTCGAGAGGAACCGCTCGAACCACTGGACGCTCTCGAGGTCAAGGTGGTTGGTGGGCTCGTCGAGGAGCAGCAGGTCGGGATGGCGCAGCAAGAGCTTGGAGAGCGAGATGCGCATCTGCCAGCCGCCCGAGAAGTCCTTGGCAGGCTTGTCGAAGTCCTCGACGGGAAAGCCTAGGCCGGCAAGGATCTGGCGCGCGCGGGCCTCGAGCTCGTAGCCCCCCAGGCGCTCGAAGCGGTCCTGGGCGTGGCCGTACTCCTCAAGCAGGCGGTCGAGCTCGGGGCCTTGCGCGGTAGTGGAGATCTTCTTCTCGAGCTCCCCAACGCGCTTCTCCCAGCGCTTGACCTCCTTGGCAGAGTCGACCACCTCGGCGAGGGCGCTCTTGTCGCCCGCGAGCTTGGTCTCCTGCTCCAGGTAGCCGATGGTGGTGTCCTTGGCAAACGAGACCGTGCCCTCGTCGGGGGTCTCAAGGCCCATGATGATCTTGAGCAGCGTGGTCTTGCCGGCGCCGTTTGGCCCAACAAGCGCCCACCTCTCGCCGGCGTTCAGCTGAAGCGTCGCCTGGCTGTAGAGGACCCTGTCGCCAAATGACTTTGAGATCTTGTCTGCGAGTGCAATCACGAGATTCTTGCTTTCCGTCCTTCTCAATCAAGGCCGTCGGTTTGAGCCCGGCGGCCTTGGGATGTGCCTGGTGAACCTAGATAAGGGGCAAGCCGCTAGTCGTCCACGGTGATGTGGATGGCGAAGCCGGCAATCTCGTCCTTGAAGTAGATGAGGTGGGTGGAGCCGTCGGGGAACTTGGCGCGAGACTCCTCGTTGAACGCAAAGCCGCGCTCCTCGAACCACTTCTGTGCGGCGTCGATGTCGTCTACGTGGAAGCCGATGTGACCCTTCTCGCCACGGCCGGCGCCCTTCATGATCTCGATGTAGGAGTCGACGAAGTACGAGGGGGCGAGCTCCGTCATGCCAAGCCCGAGAAGGGCCGAGAGCTGCTTGGTGATCTTCTCGGCGTTCTCCGGGGTTCCGCCGTTGATGCCAACGTGGGCAAGGCGCAGGCCGAGCGCCTGCTTGGGATCGTCAGATGTTGCCATGGTACCAGCCCCTCCTGAATGAGCGTTCGAGTGACATGCACAGCTAGTATATGGGACTTCAGCGCTCGGAAATGCCCCGGTAGGCAAGCTGCAGCACATCACCAAACAAGCAGCCAAACAAAAGGCGACGACGCCAAAGCGCCGCCGCCTGCAGTTCTATGGTGGGCGATGCTGGATTCGAACCAGCGACCCCATCCGTGTGAAGGATGTGCTCTACCCCTGAGCCAATCGCCCGTGCGGTGAACGATAATACCAAAACTTTTGCTTCTGGGAAGCGAGAATTGCCTTCTTCGCCCAACTTACGTGGAAAGTGCGGCTAAGCGCGCTCGAGCTTGCGCTTGATGGTGCGCGCGAACAGCGTCACGACCAGCGTGAGGACGCAAACGACGGCTCCAACGACGACAGGGGCAATCTGCCCAGCGCCAAAGGCGACGTCGCCCGCAAGGCAGACGGCATTGGCCGCGGTTGCTCCCCCGGCGGGCGCGACGAGCTTGTTGGACGTGGAGGGCACGTTTGCCACGCGCGCGCCCTTGCCGCCGATGATGGTGGTGACGACGCCTGCGACAAGCACGCACGCGTCAGAGAGGTCGGCTCCCTGGACGAGGAAGACGATTCCGCACACGATGGCGACCAAGCCGACGATCATGGTGACGAGGCTGGAGATCTTGAGCTTCTTGGCTTCAGGCGACATGAGGATCCCTTCTGCAAGACAAATCATGCTGACGGTAAACAGATACCCAGATTCAATCTGAATCGTACGATAAACAGGGCATATTCTAAAAGAGCTGGAATATGCTTTGGGACAAATTGGATGCCGATAATTTTTTTGGGAAAGTAGCTTGACCCAAATTTTCTGTCTGCTATATTAGTTCCCGCACAAACCCACGGGGAATTAGCTCAGTTGGGAGAGCGCGTGACTGGCAGTCACGAGGTCAGGGGTTCGAATCCCCTATTCTCCACCAGAAACTCAAGGGCGGCGGCTTTGGTCGCTGCCTTTTTTCATAATACGGGCTCGTGGCGCAACGGTTAGCGCAGGGGACTCATAATCCCTGGGTTGCAGGTTCGAATCCTGCCGGGCCCACCAAATATAACGCAGGTCAGCGGATACGTTCGCTGACCTGCTATTTATCCCATGGTGCAATGTTATTCATCAATTTCGTGAGCTGCGGCTCTGCGGCTCAATACGTAAGCTTGCTGGATTCGTCACCAAGCAGCTCTCCGAAGATGATTCTCAAGTCCTCGCTGTCAAGATACCCCGGCTCAAGATAACCCCCATCTATAGCCTCAAGCATTGTCTGCTCCTTCTCTTTCAGTCGGTTGTAAATCTTCTCGTCAAGAGAAAAGGGCATGCCGTCTCTGGTGAAATCTGACTGCATGAAGTAATAACGGGTCTTCTGGTCTGGTGAAAGACCCAGTCGGTGAATTCTGTCTTTCGATTGAAGAAGGTGCACGAGGTTATAGCCATATTCGAAATAGACAGCATCATGACAAACCTTGTGGAGCGAAATAGACTCTGCGAGAGTTTGAGGGTTAGTGACAAGAACGCTGTATTTTCCAGCTCTGAAGTCGTTGAGGATTTCCTCCCGCGTTTCTTGTGGCGTTGATCCATGAATAGAAGCCGCTGCAATTCCAGAGGCTTTCAAATCATCTGTAATGTTGTTAATGCTTCGGATAAAAATGCACCAAACGATGACAGGTTTCCCCTCTTGTACGAGCGACTTGACAAGTCCTTCGCAGCGCAGCAGCTTGCTGGTTGGTCCGCTCTCTCGCACGAGCTCGGGAAATTCTTGTGAATAGTCGACAAAATCGAGGTCGGTATAGTCCTCGCCAACCTGATCGAGGACATACTTAAGATCCTCTGGGTCAATTGCACGCGTGAGCATTTCGGGGTCAGATTCAAGCTGTAACGTTCTAACGATTAGCGCCAGCGCGTTTGTGCAAGACGAGTAAAGGATATGGAGGAGTCTGTTCTCGCTGGATGTTGCAGGAACACTAAGAATTGTATCTGGCTCTGGAGCGGGGACGCCCAGCTCAGTCTTGCTCGTCCTGCAGAAGAAGGGCTTGAGACTTTCGTTAACACGATCGGCTAAGTTAGGATCTGGATCTTTAAGCTCATCAGGGTCAAATCCAAAGAAAGTATCGTAATCGTCAGGATAGAGGATATGCAAAAGGTTGTAGATGTCTTGATAGGTATTAGGGATTGGTGTGCCTGTCAGGGCTATCGTGAATTTTGAGCCAAAAGACACATCCAAAGCGGCACGAGCTCGCTTGCCCCCGAGAGCCTTGACCCTATGAACCTCATCAAAGACGAGCAACGTATGATTTGGTACAAGGTCCTTGAGCTGCGGGACAAATTTACCCAAGGACTCGTAGTTCAGCAACAAAAGATTATCGTTTCCGGTGTCAAGCTCGAGCGTATGCTGTTGCATCGTTTTCGACATCCTGGCAATTCGAGGGTCGGCAAGGCAGAAGCACCTTAGTGGGTCCTTATTGCCAAACGTTGCACGCCATTCGGATTCCCAAGACATAAATGCGTTCTTGGGACAAACGACAATAACCTTGTTGACCTTGCCAAGGTGCTTGAGATAGGCATAGACTCCAAGAACAGTAGCCGTCTTCCCCGCGCCAGGAACCGAGAAGTCTGCAGCCTTGCCAACGACAGCCAAAAAGAATGAGTCAAGCATCTGCCTCTCACGGAGCCTTCGAACCATTGACGAGTTGACGACATAGGCGAACTCACGATACTTGTCTCCGAGCTCAGCGTTCTGTGCAATTGAGGTGAACTGGCTGAGATCCTTCGACACGAACGAGCGTTGGCTAGCGAAAGCCCATGCCTGATGGTGTCCCTATCGTAGTCCTTCTCATCTAGGCTGCCCTCTGGTTGATGCCTGTGTAGTACCAG
>NZ_JBMNUX010000011.1:0-84014 GCF_050946515.1 Tractidigestivibacter sp. | reverse complement strand
CGCGTAGGGGAGGATTGCTATGACAGATACCGAAAAGCACACAAGCACGACCGATGTCCTCTCTGAGGGCGAGGCGCGTGACGAGGGGATCGAGCGCGCCGAGAAAATCTTGGACGCCGAGAGGAAGGGCGAGAAGCTCCTCGAGGTGAAGGACCTCGACGTCACCCTCTTTACCGAGGATGGCGACCTTCCCGCC
Source organism: Tractidigestivibacter sp. (assembly GCF_050946515.1). Taxonomy (GTDB): domain Bacteria; phylum Actinomycetota; class Coriobacteriia; order Coriobacteriales; family Atopobiaceae; genus Tractidigestivibacter. Next base: position 83,818 of record NZ_JBMNUX010000011.1, on the reverse strand, counting down.
ATCTCGCACCTCTCGTTTGAGATGCGCAAGGGCGAGACGCTTGCCGTCGTTGGCGAGTCCGGCTGCGGCAAGTCAATGACCGCGCTCTCCATCATGGGGCTTCTTCCCCAGCCGCCCGCTAAGATCACGAATGGTTCCATCGAGTTTGAGGGTCAGGACCTGACGAAGCTCAACGACGACCAGATGCGCGAGTACCGCGGCAACCGCATGGGCATGATCTTCCAGGAGCCCATGACGTCGCTCAACCCGGTCATGACCGCAGGCAAGCAGATTCGCGAGGGCATTCTTGTCCACAATCCCAAGATGGACAAGAAAGAGGCCGACAGGCGTGCTCTAGACATGATCAAGCTCGTTGGCATACCTGCTCCCGAGAAGGTCTTCAACAGCTATCCGCACGAGCTCTCGGGCGGCATGCGCCAGCGCATCATGATTGCCATGGCCCTTGCCTGCCAGCCGTCGCTTCTGATTTGCGATGAGCCCACCACGGCGCTGGACGTCACGATCCAGGCGCAGATTCTGCAGCTCATCGACCGCATGAAGACCGAGCTCGGCACTGCGGTCATGCTGATCACGCACGACATGGGCGTCGTCTCCGAGATGGCCGACTGGGTTCTGGTCATGTATGCTGGCCATCACGTCGAGTACACCGTCGCACCGGAGCTCTTCACCAACCCGCTGCATCCTTACTCGCGCGGCCTGATTGACTCCATCCCGTCGCTGGACGAGAGCGTTGACACCCTGTACGCCATCCCTGGAAGCGTCCCGATGCTCTCCGAGATGCCGTCTGGCTGCCCGTTCCATCCGCGCTGCCCGTTTGCCAAGGACATCTGCCGCACAAGGTGCCCGAACATGGCCCCTGCAAACGGTGATTCGAAGCACATGGTTGCATGCTGGAAGTTCACGAAGGAGTGGGGTGAGTAGCCGATGGGAAAGAACAGAAACATGGACGACGTTGTCCTGAAAGTCGAGCACCTCACTAAGCACTACCCGATCAAGAACGGTCTGTTTGGCAAGGAGACAGGCTGCGTTCACGCAGTTGAGGATGCTTCGTTTGAGCTGCACCGTGGCGAGACGTTTGCCATCGTCGGCGAGTCCGGCTGCGGCAAGTCCACCACCGGCAAGTGCATCCTCCGTCTGACTGAGCCGACGGAGGGCAAGGTCTACCTTGATGGCGTCGACTTTACGGCTCTTGAGGGCAAAGAGCTGACGGAGGCCCGCAAGAAGATGAAGCTCATCTTCCAGGACCCTTATTCGTCTCTCAACCCCCGTATGACCGTTGCTGACATCATTGCCGAGCCGATCGACATCGCCAAGACTTATAACACTCGCGAGGAACGCAACGCTCGCATTGAGCAGGTCATGGAAGCCGTTGGCTTGGACCTCTCGTACAAGTACCGCTACCCTCACGAATTCTCTGGCGGTCAGCGTCAGCGCATCGGCATTGCCCGTGCCATCGTGCTTGAGCCCGAGATTGTCATTTGCGACGAGCCCGTTTCCGCACTGGATGTCTCCGTGCAGGCGAAAGTCATCAACTTGCTTGAACGCCTTCAGGACGAGCTGGGGCTCTCGTACATCTTCATTAGCCACGATCTTTCCGTCGTCAAGCACATCTCTGACACCGTGATGGTCATGTACCTTGGTCACACGATGGAGCTCGCGAGCAAAGATCTGCTGTTTGACGAGCCGCTGCATCCCTACACGCGCGCGCTGCTTGACGTCATTCCGCGCATTCGTGCCGAGCGGATCACGGACAAGAAGATTCTTGAGGGCGATGTGCCAAGCCCTACGAACCCGCCTTCGGGCTGCGTGTTCCATACGCGCTGCTCTCAGTGCATGAAGGTCTGCACCGAGAAGGTGCCCGAGCTGCGCGAGGTCAGGCCTGGTCACCTGTGCGCCTGCCACCTCTTCGACGAGGCGCTCTCCGATGCAGAGAAGCAGCTGATTGGCATCCAGTCCACAGACGCCGACGGTGCCTCCTCCACGAAGTAGCTCCTTTCGCACACCTCCACGTTCCGTAGCATATGTGCCGCCTTCGGGCGCTGAACGCGACGGTTCGTGGAGGTGTGCTGCTGTTCCTACCAACACCGCCACGTTCCGTAGCGTTCGGGCGGCTGGAGGGGCCGTAAACGCAACGGTTCGTGGAGGTGTGCGCTGGCTGGCGTGTAAACCGCCACGTTCCGTAATGAGACGCGGCACCGGCGAGGTGCCCTCACGAGACAAGGAAGGGCGCCGCTCCCTCATGGGGATGCGGCGCCCTTCTCGGCATCTTGGCATGTCGGCACTCGAATGGAGAGACGAGACTAGCTCTAGCTCTCGCTGTCCTCGTTCACGGTGACGTCGCCAAAGTGCGGGTTGACGAGCACCTTAAGGCCCGAGAACTTCGGCTTCAGCGCATAGGGCATCTGCGGCCAGTCGATGGGGATGCAGGCCCAGTCAGTGCGGACAAGCTGGTTGTCCGCCTGCTTGGTCAGCACGATTACCTGGTCGTCGTCGTTGACGGTCTGGCGTGCGGCGTCGATAAGCCCGTCGAACGTCTCGCTGTCATAGAAGGAGGACTTTGCGGATGCGCGGTCGCTCCTGAAGTAGGAGCCCATGTGCTCGACGCCCTGGAAGGAGAGCGTTGACCACGTGACCGTGGTGATCTCGAGGCCGCCGTCGCGGCGAGAGTCGGACCACATGCCGTTGTCAATGACGGTCACGTTTGCAGTGACGCCAATCTGGCTCCAATAGTTCTGCAGCGCGACGGCGACGTTCTGGTCTTGGGAGCGAATCTGGAAGTCAAGCGTAAGGTCTGAGACTCCTGCTTCCTCAAGCAGCTCCTTGGCCCTGTCGGGGTCGTATTCAAGCACCTCGAGCGAGTCGTCATGGCCGGTGCACGAAGGCGGCAAGAACGAGGTGCAGGGGTCTCCGCAGCCGTTCAGCACCGTCGAGCAGAGCTCCTCGCGGTTGATGGCAAGCGACAGGGCCTCGCGCACGCGAACGTCCTTAAGGTTGTCGCTCGTGAGGTTGAGGTTCACGAACTGGCAGGAGCCGGGGGTGTAGTAGACGATGTCGTCCTTCACGTCCTCGTCCTCGGCGTACGTGCTGATGATGGAGCGGTCGATGAAGGCGAGGTCGATGTCGTCGTTCTTGTAGCTCAGCATGCGGGTGTTGGCGTCATCGATGTAGTCGAAGTCAACCTCGTCGAGCTCCGGCCGCCCCTCGTGATAGTCGTCGAAGGCCTTGAGCACGACCTCGGTGGAGTCGTCGTTGGACTCCAGCGTGAAGGGGCCAGTTCCGATGAAGCTAGTGCCGGTGCCCCACTCGGAGCCAGCCTCGGAGCAGGCGCTCTCAGGATAGATGACCGCGTAGAACTGGGCGAGCATGGCAAGGAAGGTGGAGTAGGGCTGGGTCAGCGTGATCGTGAAGTGCGTATCGTCCGTGACCTCGATGCCCGTGAGCTCGGTGGAGGTGCCGTCGATGATCTCCTGCGCGCCCTCGATGTACATGTAGGAGTCAATGGAGGTGGCCTCAGTCTCGGGCAGGAACATGCGCGTGAAGGTGTACTTGACGTCGGAGGCCTTCAAGGTCTCGCCGTTATGGAACTTCACGCCGTCCTTGAGCTCAAAGGTGTACACCAAGCCGTCGTCTGAGACCGTGGGCAGCTCGGTGAGAAGGACGGGATAGATCTCCTTCGTGTCGGGATCAAGCGCGACAAGGGATTCCGCGACTGCCTCGGAGACGCCGACGTCGTTGGAGGTCTTCTGGGTATCAAAGGTGACCTTGGGGTTCGAGCAGCCGAAGCGCAGGACCTTTGCCTCTTCGGTCGATGACGTGTCTCCGCTGTCGCTGGAGCAGCCAGCGAGAATTCCGGCGCTTGCCATGGCAATGGCGGTTCCCAAGCTGCCGCGAACGAAGCAGCGTCGGCTCAGGCTGTTCTTCGAGAAATCTGACATCTGCATCCCTCCCTGCCGCACATAGACGCGTGCGCTACGTTTAAATAATTACTAACAACGTGGTAGGAATTATACCGGGACGTCTGGCTTTCTTAAACGTTCGCCAAATCATTTGGAAAATGATTTCCATTGTCGAAAACAATCCGTAACAAGCACCAATCCACTCCCTGAGGGGTATTGTTGGGGAGGTCTTATGTACTTACCGCAAGGGAGATGGTTTGATGAGTGATGTCGTTGACAGGTTCGTGCGCTACTGCGAGGTCCCCTCGCAGTCGAACCCGCTGACCGCCGAGGAGGTCCCTTCGACCAAAGAGCAGTTCGACATTGCAAAAGTGCTGGTAGACGACTTGAATGAGCTGGGCGCCAAAGACGTGAGCATGGACGAGCACGCCTATGTGCTTGCGCACTGGCCGGCCAGCAAAGGCTGCGAGGACCTTCCGACTCTTGGCTTCTGCGTTCACATGGACACCGCATGGCAGAGCTACGGCTCGCCCGTTCACACCAAGATCCAGCACTACGAGGGCGGCAAGCTCGTCATGGGCACCGGCCGCGACGGCAAGGAGGTCTTTGTCGACGAGACCATCAATCCGCAGCTTAAGCGCATGGTTGGCTGGGACATCATCACCACCGACGGCACCTCGCTTCTTGGCGGAGACGACAAGGCCGGCGTTGCGGAGTGCGTGAGCCTCATGGCGCGTCTTCGCGAGAACCCCGAGCTGCCGCACCCGCCTCTGGCCTTCTCGTTCGTGCCCGACGAGGAGATCGGCCATGGCGCGGCGCTTCTCGACCTCGACAAGTTCGGCGCCAAATTTGGTTACACAATTGATGGTGGTCCGCTGGGCGAGTTTTGCTACGAGACGTTCAATGCGGCAGAGGCTCACGTGCATGCAAATGGCGTCTCCGTGCATACCGGAACCGCCAAGGGCATCATGATCAACGCGGCCGAGGCCATCTGCAAGTTCAACGCGCTGCTCCCCGCGCAGGAGCGCCCTGAGTACACGCAAGGCTACGACGGCTTCTACTACCTCGAGCGCATGAGCGGCGACTGCGAGGAGGCCAAGGTCGACTACATCATGCGCGACCATGACTACGCCATCCTCGAGAAGCGCAAGCAAATCATGCGCCAGGCAGTTGAGATGCTGAACACCGAGTACGGCTCTGAGGTGCTCACGATTGACATCCACGACCAGTATCGCAACCTTGCCGAGGTCGTCGGCAAGCCTGAGAACAAGCACTTGATTGAGAACGCGCGCAAGGCCTACGCCGCCATCGGCCAGGAGATGACCTGCATCCCCATGCGCGGCGGCACCGACGGCAGCCAGCTCTCCTTCCGCGGATTTGCCTGTGGCAACCTGTCTGCGTGCTACTACAACGCCCACGGCGTGCGCGAGTTCGTTCCCGTTCCCGAGCTCGAGGCCATGGTCGACATGCTGCAGGAGCTCGTCGCGCTCTACGCAAGCCCCGACGCGACTAAGGCGTAATAACCCTAGGGTCGCGGTCTGGCAGCGCTTCCTGGCGCGGTCAGGCCGCGCCTGACCCATGAGGAGAAACCAGATGAACTTTGATGACATCAAGCCCGAGGCCCTGACTACGCTTCTGAAAGAGGTCGTTGAGGTGCCAAGCCCCGTGGGCTACTATCCCGAGACGCGCGCCTATCTGAAGCGGAAGCTCGAGCCTTTGGGCTATGAGGTTACGGCAGACAATCGCGGCACCACCTACGTGCGCGTGCCCGGAAAAGATCACAAGAAGGTCGTGTGCGTTGGCGCTCACCTCGACACGGTGGGTCTTGTCGTTCGCGGATTCAACGACGACGGGACTCTGCGCGTGCGACAGCTGGGAGGCATCAACTACCACTCCATTGAGGGAGAGACCTGCACGGTTCTCTGCCGAGATGGCCGAAAGGTTGATGGGCAGGTCATCTGCAACAAGCACTCCGTGCACGTGTTCGAGGATGCCAAGACCGAAGAGCGCACCGAGAACACGATGAGCGTCTCGCTGATTGCCGACGTCAAGTGCCCGGACGACGCCCGCGCGCTCGGCGTGACGCAGGGGGCGATCGTCTCGATCGACCCGCACTTCCAGGCCTTTGGCAACGGCTACATCGTCTCGCGGCACATTGACGACAAGGGAGCCGTCGCGGTGGCCCTTGACACGCTTCGCTGGCTTGCCGAATCTGGCGAGAAGCCCGCTCACGACACCGTCTTTGCGTTCCCCGTTTACGAGGAGATTGGCTTCGGCGGCTCTTATGTCCCGGAGGGGGCCTCGGAGTACGTTGCCATGGACATCACGCTTATTGGTCCCGACTACACCTCCGACGAGCACAACGTCGGCGTCATTGCCTCCGACGCTAAGGGCCCCTACGACTGGGACCTGACGAACCGCCTGATTCGAATTGCGGGCGAGGTCTGCGATGACGGCAAGTGGAACACGCAGGTCTGCTTCCACTATTCGACCGACGCCGCGACCGCCAATCACTCTTCGAACAACGTTTCGAGTGCCGCATTCGGCATGGCTTGCCTGAACACCCACGGTCGCGAGCGCTGCCATGTCGACGCGCTGGTTCAGACCGAGCGTCTTTGCCGTGGCTACGTGATGGGGCTGGGCGAGTAGGGTCGCTTTTTGTCCTGCGGCGGTTGGGACGATCCTTGCCTTGCGAAAAGCCGGCGCCGATGCTGTCTAGCTCAGCGGGCGCCGGCTTTCCCACATCTGTTTTGTGAAGGTCGCATCGCGAGTCATTCTTGCTGTGCTCTTGGGTAGACATGAGTCTGTATCTGGTCGACTGACCGACGGACGGGGAGAAGCCCAATGGCATCAGGCAGCAGCAACAACTGGTCTCAGAAGTTCATGAACGGCAGGCGCGGACCAGACGACTTGGCATCGTTTTGCGTCGTCATCTCTTTCATCCTGATTATTATCAGCTTGTTTACCCCACAGTCGTCCGTGCTGAGCTTCATAGCCCTTGCGCTGGTCATCTATGCCATATGGCGTATGTGCTCCAAGAACGTCTATGCGCGCATAAAGGAGAACAACTCGTTTCTCAATGCGCTTGGGCCTGTTCGCCCATGGATTCAGAACCCCAAGGCCGCTTGGAAGGAAAAGCGCGAATACAAGCATGTGAAGTGCCCCAAGTGCGGGCAGAAAATTCGTGTTCCGCGCGGCAAGGGAAAGCTCCGCGTGACGTGCCCGAAGTGCCACGAGAAGTTTGAAATGAAGTCGTAGTTCTCCGCAACAGCAAGAGCTTTTACAGTAGAGCCGTGGCTCTTTCGCAGGGTCACGGCTTCGTCATAGTTTTCTAGGAGGCGTGGAGATGTACAAGGTCTTTCTCGCGGGCGGCATCGCCTCGGGCAAGTCGACGGTTGGTCGCGAGCTTGAGCGGCTGGGGGCCTGGAGGATAGACCTTGACCAGGTTTCGCGCTCAGTGCTCGCGCCATACTCCTCCTGCCTGGACGAAGTGGCGGCTGCTTTTGGATCAGATCTTGTGGATTCGCAGACGGGGGCGCTCGATCGCGGTCTTTTGGCAAAGCGCGCCTTCTGCGACGAAGAGTCGACAAGAAAGCTCGAGGCAATCGAGCTTCCGTATATCCGCGACGCCCTCATCACCGCGCTTGACGAGGGATGCTGCGAGTCTGCTCCGGAAGTTTGCTTGGTCGAGGTGCCCCTCCTCGATCGCATGCAATCCATGATGGACTTGGCCGACGAGGTGCTATTGGTGACCTGCCCCATGGAATTGCGGCGCAAGCGCGCTCTCGAGCGTGGCATGGACCTCGATGACTTTGAGCGTCGCGTAGCGAAACAGCCGACAGACGAGTGGCTGCGTGCGCATGCCGATACCGTTATCGTGAATGACGGGAGCAGAGACGAGCTTGCAAGTCAGGTGCGTGCGTGGTGGCAGAGCCGCGCGTCGGAGGGCTGGCCCTCCGGCAAGTTCGACAAATCCAGCGCTAAGTCCACGGAAAGCCGCTAAGCGTTTGCGTCTTGCTGCACTTCAAGAGAGGCGACCACGTCTTGGAGCGGGTCGCTTGCAAGCCCCAGCATGAGCGCCTTGCCTATTCCGCCGGCCGTGAGAAAGCACTGGCTGTCAACGCAGGCGGCGAGCGCCTTGATGAGGCGGTCACGAATCGCCTCTGGATTGCCAAAGGGTATGTGCTTCTCCTCGAACTCTGCCGTGGCTTGCTCTTCGGTGAGCTCTGAAAGCGTTGGGTCAGTTGCGCGAAGCTCGGCATAGCTACGCTCAAAGAGGGGGCGCTCCACAGCGCATACCTGCAGGGCGCGCTCGTAGCACGCAACCGCTGTCATTCCACGCCCGAGCTTCCACTCAACGTAGGCGAGCTCGGCAAAGCAGCGGCTGAGCTGTCGCGCATTAATTGCATTGTCGATTGTGCGCTTAATCAAGTCTTCGGCATCGAACGTGCGAGAGAGGCCAATGAGCACTGCGGCCTTGTTGAGCGCGGCGTCCTCGCCGTATGGGGAAAGGCGGCAGAGTTCGTCCGCGTAGGGGAGCGCATCGTCGTAGCGGTCGAACGCGCAGAGGGCGTTGGCAGCGGTCAGGTTTGCGACGTAGTACGTGTCGGGCACAAGCACCACGCGGCGGTCGTCGTCCTTCTCGCAGAGGTTATAGACGATGCGCTCGTTGGCGGAGTTGAAGAAGCGATGGACCTCTTCGTCCGTGTCCTGGTAAATTCCGGAGTCGTACACTTGCTCGAGAGCCCGTACAAGCTGGTCAGTGCTCTGCTGTGCGAGCTCTTCCGATGGGCTGTTGCTTCCGAGGTTTCGGCGGGTAGCTTCGACGATCTTGTCGAGAGGCTCGCCTGTGAGAAACACGGGGGCGACATCGTCTTTCGATGCTGACTCGATAGTACCATCTACCAGCGCTTTTACCGTGCGTTCGCAAGCGTTTTTCACCAGCGCGTCGTCGGTTTGATGCTGAAGGTCAATCAACGTCGAGACGGCCTCGGCCGTGGAGCTGCCAAGGCTCTTTGAGAGCTTGTGCCAGGCGACCTCGCGAGGGTCGTTGATTCCAAGCTCGGAGATATTGTGCGCTCCTGTTGCCTCCTCGAGCTCTTCGCTGCAAACAGCATCCTGCTCTTCTGGCCACTGACGGCGCTCCGGATCGTTCAGCGCGGGGTCGGAGCTTCGCATGAAAGGAATGACCGCGGTGCCCCACGCCTTGTCCTGCGGAGCAATACGGACGCTTGCGCTCTGGGGAAGCTCGTCGGCGCAGCTTGTGCCATTAAGCGCTGCGAAAAGTGGCGTCAGGGTCTCTTTTGTGACGTCAAGCGACAGGATGATGTCGTTTCGAAGCTCGTCGTGGCAATTGACGCAGACGCGCTCGATTGAGGTGCTTGACTCAAATGCCCCGCGAGCGACCAAAAGCGCAGACCTCAGCGCGTAGCCTCGGGCAAGCTTTTCTCGCTCGACTCCGTTGCTTGGCTCAAGGGGAGCAAAGCAGCTGGGGGAGGGCACGCATATCTGTGCGCATAGCGTATGAGCAGCTACGCTTGATTGGAATTTGACGGAGAGGCGGAAGGGGGTCTTCACGGCCTCAATGAAGTCTGCAAACGACATGCGACAACGCCATTCGCCACCCGCTTCGCCAAGTTCCGGTGCAAGCAGGATGTCCGTAACGCTTGCGCGCATCTCGCTGTCTTGCGGGCTCGTGAGATGGACACAATCAAGCGCCGCCTTTGCTGCCGCGAGGCTTTCGGTCGTTTTTTGCTCGCGGTCGTCGAGGATGCTGCACAGGTTGAGCGACAGCTCTATCTGCATGAGCTTTTGGAAGGTGACACTTCCGATTTCGTCGTCGGCGGGAACCAGGTACCAGCTTCCGCTATAGCCAAGCTTGCGCGCCGATGCCTTTGGCGCGTCTTCTCCCCAACTTTCGATGCCAGCATTCTTGAGCAAAGAGGTGAGCAGAGCAAACTCGGGGTGCTCGTCTGCGTGGTCAACCAGATTGGCAAGCGTTGCGACAACGTTGTCGGCGCGCAGAAGCATCTCTGACAGCTCAGATGTGATGCGGGTCCTTCTGGTTTTCTCAGCTTCAAGCTCCTGCATCTGGTTCTCCTTCTTCTGCTGCGACGTAAGGGCGGTCAGGTGCGCCGCGCTTACAACGAGCAAAACGAGGCCAACGACCGCTATGACTTCAAGGACAAAGGCAAGGGGAGATTTCTCGTCTGCCGCTACGCCAGCAGTTCCAACAAGCAGCAGCCCGAGCCCCACAACCTGCAGGACAAAGGTCTTTCTTGCGCGCTCGAATACGTTTGTCGTGCTCGTTGCCTGGCGTTCAGTCATGATGCCTCCTCCTGTGACCATTCTACTGTCAGACCGGACACTAATTGGTTCTCGCTCAGGTTCATAAATAGAACACTTGTTTGCATAGCGGGCATGGTATACACTCGAAGTCCTAACTCGAATCATGGGGTTGGAGGCACGGATGGCTGACGTCACACAAGGGGTAGAGCGCGTTGGCGGGGAGCTCAAGCGCTTTGGTGTTGAAGGCGAGGGAGAGCCGCTTAAGGTCGTCTCACCGTACGAGCCTGCTGGCGATCAGCCCCAAGCCATTGAGAAGCTTGCGCAGGGAGTAAAGGACGGGCTTCGCTACCAGACCCTCATGGGCGTTACTGGCTCTGGCAAGACGTTCACGATGGCAAAGACCATAGAGGCCGTGCAGAAGCCTACGCTCATCATGGAGCCCAACAAGACGCTCGCTGCGCAGGCTGCCTCTGAGATGCGCGAGGTCTTCCCCAACAATGCCGTCGTCTACTTCGTTTCTTACTACGATTACTACCAGCCAGAGGCCTACGTTCCCCAGACCGACACCTACATCGAGAAGGACGCCTCCATCAACGAGGAGGTCGAGAAGCTCCGCCACCAAGCAACATCGAGCCTGCTCTCACGCCGCGACGTGATTGTCGTCGCCTCGGTCAGCTGCATATACGGCATCGGCAGCCCCCAGGACTATGCCGGGCTTGCCCCAAACGTCGACAAGAAGGTGCCGCTCGAGCGCGATGACCTCATTCGCAACCTTATCGACATCCAATACGACAGAAATGACTATGAGCTCGTGCGCGGCACGTTCCGTGTTCGCGGAGACACCGTCGAGGTGTTTCCGCCCTACTCGGACAACCCTCTGCGCATTTCGTTCTTTGGCGACGAGGTCGAGCAGATCTCCGAGGTAGACAACGTAACGGGCGAAGTGGTTCGCGAGTACGATGCCATCCCCATCTGGCCCGCGTCGCACTACGTCACCGAGAGGCCCAAGATCACGCATGCCCTCACTACCATCTCAGAAGAGCTCGAGGCCCGCGTAGCCGAGCTCAAGAGTGCCGGTCGCCTGCTCGAGGCAGAGCGTCTCTCGCAGCGCACGGCCTATGACCTCGAGATGCTCGAGAATATGGGCTACTGCAACGGCATCGAGAACTACTCGCGTCACCTGGATGGTCGCAAGCCTGGCGAGCCGCCCTACACGCTTATCGACTACTTCCCCAAGGACATGCTTTGCATCATCGACGAGTCTCACGTCACGGTTCCTCAGATTCGAGGCATGTACGAGGGCGACCGCTCGCGTAAGGTCACGCTTGTGGAGCATGGCTTTCGCCTTCCGTCGGCGCTCGACAACCGACCGCTGCGCTTCGACGAGTTTGAGGCCCGCATCCCGCAGTTTATCTATGTGTCGGCAACGCCCGGCGACTACGAGGAGTCGGTTTCCCAGCAGGAGGTTGAGCAGATCATCAGGCCGACGGGGCTTCTCGATCCTAAGATCGAGGTACGTCCCGTGCGCGGGCAGATTGACGACCTTGTCTCGGAGATTCGCGAGCGGGCAGCGCGTCACGAGCGCGTGCTGGTGACCACGCTTACCAAGCGCATGGCGGAAGACCTCACAGATCACCTGCTCGACGAGGGCATACGAGTGAATTACATGCACTCTGATACCGCAACGCTAGACCGAGTCGACATCATCAGAGACCTTCGTCAAGGAAAGATTGACGTGCTCGTGGGCATTAACCTTCTCCGCGAGGGCCTGGACATCCCGGAGGTCTCTCTTGTTGCCATCCTGGACGCCGACAAAGAGGGGTTCTTGCGCAACCGCCGCTCGCTCATCCAGACGATGGGTCGCGCGGCTAGAAACGTCTCCGGAGAGGTCATCATGTATGCCGACGACGTCACGGACTCCATGCGCGAGGCAATTACCGAGACGCGCCGCCGCCGCCAGATCCAAGAGCAGTTCAACGAAGAGCATCACATTGAGCCCAAGACGGTGCGCAAGGCAATGAATGACATCTCGGGATTTCTCGCCGACGCCAACAAGACCTTGGAGGGAAAGACCCGCGACAGGCACGGGACGGGAAGCCATGGCGTGTTCGAGTCGCTTGCGGGCTCCGAGAGCGACCAAACAGATAGCGCCGAGTCGCTTGCCAATGAGCTCGCGTCTCTTCCAAAAGACGAGGTCATGCACATTATCCAGGCGCTTCAAGAAGAGATGGCCGCCGCTTCCGAGAACATGGAGTACGAGCAGGCCGCGCTCATCCGTGACCAGCTTGTCCAGCTTAAGAGCCAGGTTGAAGGCACCTCTGAGGAAGACGTCATGAAGCGCCTGAAGGCTGGGGCTCGCAAGGGCAGTACTCATGCCACGCGCCGGCGGTATCATCCTAAGCACTAGGAGGGGGCAAAGATGCCGCGCCTTCGTGGAGTATTATGTGAACAAGAGCGAAGAGCGATTTGAGTCGCGTTAACGAAAGGGGATTCCTATGGCTGCAAAGGTCGTCGTTGCTTGTGGTTCGGGTGTCGCAACTTCCGCTACTGTCGCGAACAAGATTAAAAAGCTTCTTGCTGCAGAGGGCGTCGATGCGGATGTCGTTGCCGTCGCCGTGTCTGACCTCGATGAGGCTCTAAAGGACGCAGACGCCTATGTGGCCGTCGTGAAGCCCGACCGCGAGTTTAGCGTCCCCGTCTTCAACGGCGTCGCCTTCTTGACGGGAATGAACCAAGACGAGGAGCTTGCCCGCCTGGTCTCGCTTCTTCGCCAGAAGTAGGGCGCTGCCATGGCCGCCTCTCAGAAGGAGAAAGGCGGCACATCGTCTGCCTTCCGCCAGCTCATCTCGTATGCGCTTTTCGGCTGCGTCTGCTCAGCGGCAGACGTGGCCGTCTTTTGGTGCCTGACAAGCTTTTTCGGCCTAGAGCCACTTGTGGCGAATGTGATAAGCGTTGCATGCGGCCTTACCCTGAGCTTCTATTTCAACCGTCGGTATACCTTCAAGGTGAGCGACAATCCTGGTCGCCGCTACGTGATGTTTATTGGGATCGGGCTCTGCGGCATGTGCGTCCAAGAGCTGGTAATTGCCGCGCTTACCACGTGCGAGGGGTTTTCTTCTCTTTTGGCGAAGCTCTGCGCGCTTGTGAGCGCCGGGCTTCTGCAGTTTGCCCTCAATCGCACGATCACCTTTCGGAGCAGTAGCGAGTAGCTCGACGTTTTTCCCTAATTTCGTAGTCTCAAGCTGTCACATGACGTCAAAAATGTCTTGTGATTAAGCGGCAAGCTGCGAAAAAATCATTTGTTCCGTTCTTTTTGAAGGCACGACAGAACGGGCGCGGTGGATCCGGTCCGCTCGTCGTGTTGGCGACGGCGTGGGACAGGTGAATTCATGGCAAGGCGGAGCTCTAGCGAGAAAACAGAAAAGCTCATCCAGGATGCGCTTATTGACATCTATCTCGAAAAGAATCGTAACTTGAACGAGCTCTCCGTATCCGCCATTTCAAAGCGTGCCGGGATTGCACGGACGACCTTCTACACCTATTACGATGACCCCTATGCCGTGATGCAAGACATCCAGGACACGCTCATGGAAGGCCTTGATGAGATAGACCAGCGCGCTGACAGAATCCGCCTTGGGGACGGCGACTACTCTTTCTCGACCTTTGGCACCGTTGATACCCTGCGCTACCTTGCCGAGCATAGGAAGACCTTCGTTGCCTTGCTTTGCGATGGCGGAGAGCCGCTCTTTGTCCATAAGGTGAAGTCCCACATCTGCCATCACCTCAAAACGATGATCTCGCGTTCGAAAGTCAATCTTGCCCAGCCTGATATAGTTGAGTCCTTTGTGGGCGGTGCCGTGCTCGAGGCCAACTGCTACTGGCTGAAGGAGCGCCCTGACCTAAGCCCTGAGGAGGCGTCATCGGTCATTCTCGACCTCGTGGACGCTTGCCTGCCAGTTAGGCGCTAAGCGTCATATTCGGCAAGCGGCAGGCTCAAAACTGCAAATGGTCTTGGGAAACAGTTTTTGCTCAAAACGTCGAACTGGGACTGCACCGATGGTCCCCAGCGTCGTCTCGTGATGACGCTCGAAACCTCTTCTGAACTGGGACTGTGTCAGTTTCCCGCCTACATTTCTCTCAAGGAAAGCAAACGACAGCATGTCGCATCTCAGGGAGGGGAGGGGCGGATGGATAGCACTCGCAAGGCACTCCCTGCCATTGCCTTGAGCCTTCGCTCGGCATCAAAGAAGGTCCTCCTCTCTGAGTGCGAGCCACACTTCGCGCAAGCGAGCCCTCGAGCGTCCTGCTCGCATCTTTCAATGCTCAATGGCGCTGGGGACAACACGATGAAGAGCCAAACGTTGTCCATCCCCCTGCGCGTAATTGGGCTCTCTATCTCTTGAGTTTCCATTTTCCGGGGCCCGGGACCTGGGAAAAGAACGGTATCTTCGACAGAAGGAGAGGTATCGCTAATGGCGATCAACAAATGGGAACATGACGTGGCCCTTATCGGCGGCGGCTATACGAAGCACGGCTTCCTGCTCCAGACGCCAGAGCTCAAGGGCAAGACGTTTCGCGATCTTTGCATGTGGGCAACGACCGAGGCATGCGAGTCCGCTGGGCTGACTATGGGCGACGTGGACGCGATGATCGTCTCAAACACCATCGCGAGCAACGTGAAGGCTGGCGTGGCGATTGCGAACACGATTTCCGAATACGTTGGCATGGCAGGCAAGCCCGTCATTCGCGCAGAGGAAGCGTGCGCGGGAGGTCCCGGCTCCATTCGGCTTGCGGCAGATATGGTCGCGTCCGGCCATGCCGATGTTGTCGCCGTTCTTGGCGTAATCACCCCGACCGTTCAGAGCACGAAGGACCTGCAGCCAAACGGGCTGGAGCCCATCGACCAGAAGTGGTTCATGGAGAACAACTACGGCGGCTTTGACTATGCCTACGTGAACACGCACGGAGCCGTCTGGTCTGCTGCGGAAACTTGGTGGCCAATCTACGAGTACTGCCTCGAGTATGACGTGCCTCTGGACACCTTCACGAAGGTCATGGACCAGCACATGTTCAACATGCGCGATACCGCCCAGCTGAACCCCAAGGCCTACCGCTATGGCTACACCTTCGAGCAGGAGGCGGCCGACCACGGCTTCGACAACGTGATGGACTACGTGAACTCGTCGCCCTGGCAGCCCTATCCGCGACGCAGGATGCATGCATGGATTGAGACGGACGCCGCTGCATGCGTGATCGTGTGCCGCGCCGAGGACGTGAGCAAGTACAGCGGCCATCCCGACAAGGCCGTGCGCATCGGCGGCATCGGACACTGCACCAATGGATTCAACTACGGGAAGAGCGACATCAACGGCAAGGGCAGGCTCTTCGGCTTCGACAACGCCTTCAAGATCGCCTACGAGATGAGCGACCTCGACCCCAAGGACATCGGCTACATGAGCATGCACGACGACTGGGGAGAAGAGTGCGTCACGTTCACTGAGCGCGCCGGCTTCATTCCCAGGGGACAGGCGTGGAAGTACGTGCTGGAGGGTCGCACCCGCTACGACGGCGACAAGCCGATCAACACCCATGGCGGCATGCTTTCCTGCGGCAACGGCAATGACGCCACCGGCATCGCCGAGGTTGTCGAGTGCATGCTCCAGATGCGCGGCGAGGCGGGCGCGCGACAGGTCAAGAAGATTCCCGAAGCCTGCGTCAGCATCACCATGGGCTCTGGCTTCAACTATGCCGTCACCGTCTTGCAACAGCTCTAGTCTCGAAGGGAACAGGCATGATCAATACGTATCGCAACTACGTCGAAGAGTTCTACAAGGCCATGGACAAGGGGATTCTCGCAGGCCAGCGCTGCAAGAAGTGCGGTGCCGTCCGCTATGAGTACGTAGCCTTCTGTGACAAGTGCGGAAGCCCCGACCTTGAGGAGATCGAGCTCAAACCCGAGGGCACCCTCAAGATCTTCAGCCCCACGGGAGACACGCTTCCTGAGTTCTCCGACTTCTCGACCATCGATGGCGTCAAGCTGAAGAACCTGCAGAAGGAGAAGGGCTGGAAGGAGCAGCCTGCAACCAGCAACTACGTCTGGGGCGAGGTCGTGCTCGACGACGGCCCGTCAATCCAGTGCTTCGTTGGAGGCTTCGGGGTCATGTACAACCGCGACCTGTGGCCCGCGCTGAAGACGCTGCCTCGCCGCGTTCACATCGACATCAGGAAGGTTGCTGGAAACTCGATTCCCGTCGCTCGACTCATAGACTAAAGCCGCTCTTAGGCCAACCACCCCGTGCTAGCGGTCGCGCCATGTCTCTGTGTGGCGCGACCGCGTGCTGTCGAAGAAGCTTTCGGCTTGCCAGTGGCCTGCGGTCGCCGTGCCCATGTGCTAGACAAGCGAGCGGAGAATCGCGTCGGCGGCGTTCAGCCCGTCGGTCGCCGCGCTCATGATGCCGCCCGCGTAGCCAGCGCCTTCGCCAACCGGCCACAGGCCCGCCACATTGACGCTCTGGTAGTCAGACCCTCGCGTAATGCGCACCGGGGAGCTCGAGCGCGTTTCGACGCCGGTCAGTACGCCGTCGCGCTTGCCGTAGCAGTGCAGCTTATGGGCCATCTCTGGGATGGCGGCGCGAATCGTATCGGAAACGTAGGAGGGAAGGCAGGAAGAAACGTCTCCCCAAGCAACGCCTCGTAGGTAGGTGGGCTCAACCGAGCCCGGCCCGCTTGACTTTGCTCCCTGCAGGAAGTCTCCGACCAGCTGCGCAGGCGCCACGTAGCCGCCTCCTCCGGCGGCAAAGGCCGCCCTTTCGCAGGCTCGCTGCAGCTCGACACCTGCGAGCACGTCGTCGCCGGGAAGGTCAGTCGGGAAGACGTTGGCAAGAAGCCCAGCGTTTGCGTTTTTCCCAGCGCGGTCCGACAGGCTCATGCCGTTGGTTACGACCCCACCTGGCTCGCTTGCTGCAGAAACGACGTAGCCGCCGGGGCACATGCAGAAGGAGAAGGCGCTCCTTCCAGACGGCAGGTGGACGGCAAGCTTATAGGGGGCGGCGCCAAGCACCGGGTTGCCTGCCTCCTTCCCATAGAGCTGGCCGTCGACGTCTGCCTGCAAGTGCTCGATGCGAACGCCCATGGCGAATGTCTTGCGCTCCATCGAGACGCCGCGCTCGTGCAGCATCTCGAACACGTCCCTTGCGGAATGCCCGCAGGCAAGCACGACGCGAGAGCAGGGGATTCTCTCCTCGCTCACGATTCCCGTTGTGGGGTCATGGCTTTCGAGCACAACGGCGCTAACCTTGCCGTTGGAGATTTCAAGCTCTCTCAGCCGGCAGCGGCAGCGCAGCTCTCCGCCGGCCTCCTCGATCATCGAGACAATCCGGGTAACGACTTCGGGCAGCACGTCGCTTCCGATGTGCGGCTTTGCCTCCCACAAAATGCGCTGGTCAGCACCTGCGTCAACAAAGGTCTGAAGGATCAGCCTGTGATAGGGGCTCTTTGTGCCGGTCTGGAGCTTGCCGTCAGAGAAGGTCCCTGCGCCCCCGACGCCAAACTGGATGTTGCTCTCAGGGTCAAGCTCGCCGGTCCTGGTGTGCCGCACTACCACGCGCGTCCGGCGCGACGCGTTGTCTCCACGCTCCACCACCAGCGGGCGAAGCCCTGCGCGCGCAAGCGAGAGCGCGCAGAACAGCCCTGCGCACCCTGCACCCACGACGATGGTCGGACCGTCGTCAGGCAATGCGATGGGGGAGGGATAGCTTGCGGGCTTCTCGTCCACAAGCCTCACGTTCTTCGCGCCGTCCTTTGCAACGAGGCCGTCGACAAGCTCCTTCTCGTCAAGCTCTGGGGCAAGCGAGACTCGCACCGTATAGATGAGCTGCACCTCACCATGCTTCCGGGCGTCAATCGACCTGCGACGGCGCTCGATCAGCACAATCTGGCTCTGTTGGATGCGCAGCTTTTTGGAGAGGGCGCGTCGTAGCGCGGTGAGCTCGCGAGAATCTGTGCCGTCGAGCCGCCCTACAGGAATACGAATGCCGCTGACCTCTACCATATGTCGCCCCTGCCGAAAATCAATGTGCTATCGCTGGGGTCCTATTCTAACGCTGGTCGCGACACTTCCGCTTTTCGCGGCACCTCTTGGCAGCCGCGCTCCCAGCGACCATGCCGCTTTTCCAAGCCCATGCAAGGTTGAAGCCGCCACAGTCTCCGTCTACATCCACGGCCTCGCCGCAGACAAAAAGGTCAGGGCAGCCGTATGCCCCAAGCGTCGAGGGGTCAAGCGCGCCTGTCGCAATGCCTCCTGCGCTCACCTGGGCGTGGCCCTCGTCTGTGGTGCCCAAGACGAGAAGCCTGCAGCTCTTTGCCGCCGCAACGACATCGCCCGTCCGCGAGAGCTGATGCGCAAGCTCGTCGTCGAGGAGCCCCATGGCGCCCTTTCCGCGCGCGTAGAGCGCGCGAGCCTGCTTGAGGGACAAGGTTGGGAGAAAGTCGAGCGCGATCGTGTCGCCAGCCTGGGCCTTGCGCGACAGATTGAAGGTCGCAATCCCGGAGATGCCATAGGGGCGAAAGAGGACCTCGCCCTTCTCGACCGCGAGCGTCTTGCCGTCACGCGAGAGCGTTGCCGTTGCGTGGGCTCGACGGCCGTCAAGCCGAGCAAAGTCAAGCCCCTTGCAGGCAAGGGGGCAGAGCGCTGCATGCTCGCTCACCGTGGGAATGCCCAGCGACTCGGCCGTCCTGGCGCTTCCGCCTCCCGTCGCAAGCACCACGGCGTTGGCTGTCATCGTGCGGGGCTCCTTGCCTCCGAACGTATCGCAATAGCGCACCTCAAGCCCTTGCCCGCTTTGCCCACCGCGCCGTATCCCTTTCGCCTCTCGGCCGCATGCCAGGGTGACGTTTGCCCTCGCGGCTCGCGCAAGCAGCACCTCCCGCACCGTGGACGACTCGCGCGTGATGGGGTAGAGGCGCCCCTCGGCCTCCTCTGCCCAGCCAAGGCCGCAGTTGGAGAAAAACCCCAGCACGTCGTCCAGAAACGAGGGACCGGCGACGGCCGCGACGAACTCGGGATTCCTGTAGTGAGCCATGTCGAGGCGCGCGTTCGCAAAGTTGCAGCGGCCGCCGCCCGTCGCCAGGATCGTCCTGCCGCACTCGAGGGCGCGCTCGAGCACGACGACGCGCGCGCCGGCCTCTGCCGCCGAGATGGCGGCAACAATGCCGGCGGCGCCCCCTCCACAGATCACGACGTCTGCAGAGGACGGCACCTCAACGGCCGAGGCTCGCTTCTCCAGCTGACGGGTCCGCTCTGCTCGCGATGGCTTTTTTGCGCGCGGCGCCACGGCTACTCCAGGCCGGCAGCGCGCTTTGCGTCGCTGAGCCCGCAGACCGCCTTCACGGCAGCGGCGGCCTTGGGGAGCGCGTCCTGCGGAAGCTCGCGCTCGAGCGTCCCGGCGTCGCATGCCGCGGCAAGCTTGGGGTCTATCGGCAGCTCGTCCAGCGCGTCGATGTCGTAGGCCTTGGCGGTCTCCTCAAGGCGGCTGGGGCCGTACGGCCAGATCTTCTCGCCGCAATTGGGGCAGGTGAAGTAGGCCATGTTCTCGACAAGGCCAAGCACGGGCACGTTCATCAGCTTGGCCATGTTGAATGCCTTGCCAACGACCATCTGGACCAGGTCCTGCGGCGAGGACACCACGACGACTCCCTCAACGGGCAGCGACTGGAAGACGGTCAGGGGCACGTCGCCCGTTCCCGGAGGCATGTCGACGAGCAGCACGTCGAGCTCCCCCCAGGCGCACTCCTCCCAGAACTGCTTGATGACGCCAGAGATGACAGGGCCACGCCAGATGACGGGGTCGGTCTCGTGCTCAAGCACCAAGTTGGCGCTCATGACCTCGATGCCGCCCTCGGTGATGGCCGGCAGGATCAGGTTGTTCTGCGCCATGGCGCGCACGCCGCCCAGACCCAGCATCTTGGGGATAGAGGGGCCGGTGACGTCGGCGTCCAGGATTCCCACGCGCTTGCCCTGGCGCGCAAGCTCGACGGCCAGCATGCCGCAGACCAGCGACTTTCCGACCCCGCCCTTGCCTGAGATGACGCCAATCACGTTGTGAATCTTGCTCGCGTCGTTCTGCTGGAAGGCGGCCGGGCCAGCCTGTCCCTGAGCCTTGCCAGAGCCGCCGTGCATGACCTCGTCCATCTCCTGGCGAATCTTCTCTTCGTCCGTCTGTGCCATCTGCTGTCTCCCTCTGCCGCTCGCGCGGCTGTCGTCTCGTATGTAGGCGGTGATTCCGCACAGCTAGTAAGCCATTTTAGGGCCTTTGCGAAATAAACGCAGCATGCCGAAGGAGCAAGGCTCCACAGAGCGCGGATGATTCATACTGATACAAGCGAAAACGACAACCAAGGAGGGCCCATGATCTTCTCGACCATCGAAGGCGCAGCTGAAAACGACGTTCGCGCCGAGCGCATGCAACGCGCGCTTGAGTATCTGCGCACCACCGACCTTGCGGCGCTGCCCTGCGGCAGAAACGAGATCATGGGCGACGAGGTGTTTGCCAACGTGATGGAGTTCGACACGGTGGCTCCTTCCGAGAAGGACTTCGAGGCACACCGCCGCTATGCCGACATTCACGTATGCATCGAGGGCACCGAGCGCATCTGCGTTGCAAGCATGGACGAGGTCGAGCCCGTGGGCGCCTTTAGCGAGAAGGACGACTTCGGTCTTTTTCGCACGCTTCCTGCCGGTCGCGAGCAGTGGATCACCCTCGTTCCGGGCGACATCCTTGTGACCTATCCGGCAGACGCGCACAAGCCCGGCTGCCATGCCGAGGGGGAGAGCCCCAGCCACCTGAAGAAGGCGTGCGTGAAGGTGCTCGTTGCCTAAGGGCCGCAATCGTTCATTTGGTTTTGTGGCAGGCTCAAGGCAAGGCTTAAAAGCAGCTTGATTAAACGTTGTCGCCCCGGGTATGTTGCTGTTGGTTTTTATTAGCATTCATAACCTGCGACATCTCCCGGAGCGTCGATGCTTGAGCTTAAAGACATATGCAAGGAATACGTTTCGGACGACTTCACCCAAGTGGCTCTCGATCACGTGAGCGTGGCATTCCGTGACTCAGAGTTCGTGGCAATTCTTGGTCCCTCGGGCTCGGGCAAGACGACGATGCTCAACGTGATCGGCGGCCTTGACCACTTTGACTCAGGCGACCTTCTGGTGGACGGCATCTCCACGAAGAAGTTCAAGGACCGCGACTGGGACGCCTACCGCAACAACCGCATCGGCTTCGTTTTCCAGAGCTACAACCTCATTCCTCACCAGACGATTCTCGCGAACGTCGAGCTGGCGCTGACGCTCTCGGGCGTCTCGCGAGCAGAGCGCCGCGAGCGCGCCCTGAAGGCGCTTGCAGACGTGGGCCTTTCCGAGCACGTGAACAAGAAGCCCTCCCAGCTCTCCGGCGGTCAGATGCAGCGCGTGGCCATCGCGCGCGCCCTGATCAACGACCCCGAGATAGTGCTTGCAGACGAGCCCACCGGCGCGCTTGACTCCGCGACGTCGGTGCAGGTCATGGACCTTCTGAAGGAGGTCTCGCGCGACCGCCTGGTTGTCATGGTCACGCACAACCCCGAGCTTGCCCATCAGTACGCCACGCGCATCGTAGAGCTCCGCGACGGCCAGATCACCTCCGACTCGATGCCGTTTGACCCCTCGACCGTCGAGCGCCGACCGGCAAAGCCGGCGCGCCGCACCTCGATGTCGTTTCTCACGGCGCTGGGGCTGTCGTTCAACAACCTCATGACAAAGAAGGGCCGCACGATCATGACTGCCTTTGCGGGATCGATCGGCATCATCGGCATCGCGGCGATCCTGGCGCTGGCAAATGGCGTGAACGACTACATCCACGACGTGGAGGAGGAGACCCTCTCGGTCTACCCCATCGAGATCGACCAAGAGAGCGTCGACATGAGCTCGATGCTCTCCTCGGCGCAAAGCGAGCGCGTGGACGAGCTCGAGGGGAATACGGACGAGGGGACGGAAGGCGAGGTGTCTTCGTCGGCCTTCGTTGCGGATATCGCCTCGAACGTCGGGTCAAACGACACTGCCTCGCTGAAGGAGTACCTCGACGCCAACGGTGGCGGCATCCAGGACTACGCGACCGACATCGAGTACAAGTACGACGTCACGCCGCAGATCTTCCTCTCTGACACCTCCGACGGTCTTCTGCAGGTGAATCCCGAGACCTCGTTCACCGAGATGGGCATCAACTCTTCGGACAGCTCGTCCTCCGTGAGCATGTCCTTCTCGATCTTCAGCCAGCTTCCCGAGAATGCCGAGCTCTACCAAGACCAGTACGACGTCAAGGCCGGCCGCTGGCCCGAGGCGGCAGACGAGCTCGTGCTCGTGCTCTCTGACGACGGGACAATCCCCGACCTGCTTGAGTACGACATGGGGCTTCGCGACCACGACGAGCTGCAGGACATGGTGAGCCAGTACCTCTCGGGCGAGGACGTCGACAGCGACGAGACGACCAACACCTATACCTACGAGCAGCTGATGGAGCCCACGTTCTCGCTCGTGAACGCCTCCGACATGTACAGCTACGAGTCTGATTTGGGCGTCTGGTCTGACCGATCGGACGACACAGAGTACATGACGAGCCTTGTCCAGGGCGGCCGCACGCTGCACATCGTCGGCGTGGTGCAGCCAAAGTCCGAGGTAAAGACCCACACGCTTTCCTCGGGAATCTACTACACAAGCGAGCTCACCATGCAGGTGATCGAGGACGCCTCCAACTCGCAGATCGTGGCCGACCAGCTGGCAAACCCCGACGTCGACGTCTTCACGGGAGAGACCTTTGCCGACGAGGCCGCAGGCAATACCGACTCGCTCGACCTCTCGTCGATGATCACGATTGACGGGGAGGTCCTTCAGTCGGCGTTCTCCATCGACACCTCGGCAATCGCCAGCAGCGTCTCCGACATCGACCTCTCCTCGCTTGACCTCTCCAACATGGACTTCTCGAGCATCACGGTCCCCGAGATTGACCTCTCTGACCTCGAGATCGACTCTTCCGATATCCCGGAGCTCACCGCTGACGACCTGCAGCAGATCTTCCCAGACCTTACCGAAGAGCAGGTGGTGGAGGCCCTCTCGGGCATCACCGTGAAGTTCAAGGACGGCGGCCAGGAGCGCCTTGCCGTGGCGCTCACCCAGGTTGCGCAGGGCTGGACCACCTGGCAGCAGGAGAACACTGACAAGACGGTGGCCGACTACATCGCCACCGACGACGTTCGCCAAAAGATCAGCGCTGCCGTGAACGACGCCATTGACACCGATGACCTCTCTACCCAGCTCGCGACGGCGCTTGGCTCGCTGACGGGCTCTTCTGAAACGACGCCCGAGGGCGTGAGCGAGGACGTCGTCAACAAGGTGCTTGCGGCGTACCAAGAGAAGGTCGCGGCATCGCTCACCACGGCGATCACCGACGCCATGAGCCAGTACCTGCAGTCGGCCCTGTCTCAGGTCATGACCCAGATGACCCAGCAGATCCAGTCTGAGCTCCAGAGCGCGCTTACGAGCTCTGTGGAGAACCTGATGGCCAACATGGCGGGGGCCATGCAGGTCGACGAGTCGAAGCTGGCCGAAGCCTTCCAGTTCAACCTGACCGAGGACGACCTGCGCGCCATCATGAGCTCGATCCTGAGCGGGAGCACCGCAAGCTATGAGGGCAACCTCTCCAAGCTTGGCTACGCAGACCTGAGCACGCCCTACGAGATTGACATCTATCCTCGCGACTTTGAGGCCAAAGACGCCATCACCGAGATCCTGAACGACTACAACGACATGCGGACGGCCGCTGGCGAGGACGACAAGGTCGTGAGCTGGTCGGACATGGTGGGCGCCATGATGAGCTCGGTCTCCAACATCCTCAACATGGTCACGACGATGCTGATTGCGTTCGTCTCGATCTCGCTGGTGGTCTCTTCGATCATGATCGGCATCATCACCTACATCTCGGTGCTCGAGCGCAAGAAGGAGATCGGCATCCTGCGCTCCATCGGCGCCAGCAAGCACAACATCTCGCAGGTGTTCAATGCCGAGACCATCATCGAGGGCTTCGTGGCAGGCCTCATGGGCATCCTAATAACGCTGCTTCTGCTGATTCCGGCAAACGTCCTTATCGAGGAGCACTTCAACGTCGCCAACCTGGCACAGCTGCCGCCCCAAGACGCGCTTGCGCTGATTGGCATCTCGGTGCTGCTCACCTTCATCGCCGGCCTCATCCCCGCGAGAAAGGCGTCCAAGTCCGATCCTGTCGAGGCGCTGAGAAGCGAGTAGGGAAGCAACTGCGAAGACGGAGGGCTGGGAGGAAACATGAAGCTTGTGATTGCTTCGGACTCGTTCAAGGGGAGCCTCTCCTCCGGGCAGGTTGCCGACATCGTGGCGGACGAGGCGACGCATGCCTTTGGCAGCTGCGAGGTCGCCCGCCTTGCCGTGGCGGACGGCGGCGAGGGCACGGTGGACGCCGTCGTCTCGTCGCTTGGCGGAGAGCGCGAGTACGTGCGCGTGTCAGGGCCCCTTGGCGACCCAGTCCTAGCGGCATACGGCCTTCTTCCCGACAGTCGCGCCATCATCGAGATGGCGGCGGCCTCGGGGCTTCCGCTCCTGACTGCTGCGGAGAGAAATCCGCTGCGCACCTCCACGTATGGGACCGGTCAGCTGATACTTGACGCGCTCGAGCGCGGCGCGACTGACATCTCGCTTGCCATTGGAGGTAGCGCGACAAACGACGGCGGCATGGGCATGGCGCGTGCGCTAGGCGTGCGCTTTCTCGACGAGAAGGGCGGCGAGCTCGAGGGCGTGGGCGCCGACCTGGGGCGCGTGTCGGCCATCGACCTGTCCGGCCTTGACCCGCGCGTTCGCAAGGCAAGCTTCCACGTGATGTGCGACGTGGACAACCCGCTCGTGGGCCCTCGCGGCTCCGCTCGGGTCTTTGCCCCGCAGAAGGGCGCGACGCCCCAGATGGTGGAGGAGCTCGAGCGCGGCATGGCCAGCTACGCCGCCGTTTTGGAGAAGACCTTTGGAATCCGCGTTGCAGACGTTTCGGGCGCGGGAGCGGCAGGAGGCCTTGGGGCGGCGGCGCGCGCCTTCCTGGGCGCCGAGATGGTCCGCGGCGTCGACTGGGTGCTTGACCTCGTCGGCATGGACGCCGCCCTTGCGGGCGCAGACCTCTGTTTCACTGGGGAGGGGCATGCCGACGCGCAGTCGGCGCACGGCAAGCTCCTAAGCGGGGTCGCGGCGCGCTGCAGGTCCAATGGAGTTCCCTGCGTGGCCTTCGTCGGAGGCATGGACGCGGATGCCCAGGAGCTTCTCGCCTGCGGAATCGATGCGCTTGTCCCCTGCGTCATCGATGTCTGCGACATCTCCCAGGCGCTTTCCCAGGCAGAGCGGAACTTGCGGCTTGCCGCGGCGCGGACCTTCTCGCTTCTTTCGTTGGGGGCACGGCTCGGATAGTTCTCAAGGCAAAAAGCCGAAGTCAATCTCTGCAAGACCTTATTTGACGCCATTTTTCTTATTCTGAAGTTGGCTAAGCAGCTATGATGAATACATGGTGTTGCGTTTGCGCACGAAAAACCACGTTACGAAGGAGACACCAGTGAGCGATTTCGTTAAGGCAGAAGACGTTTTCGTCAACCAGCATGGCAAGGACCGCAAGGAGATTCTCCGCTTCATCGCTGAACGTTCCGTCGAGCTCGGCGCCGCTGACGACGCTGACGCCGTGTACGACGCCTTCCTCGCACGCGAGGATATGGGCGAGACCGGCATGACCGACGGCTTCGCGGTCCCTCACGCCAAGGCCGACGCCATCAAGAACGCCGTCGTCATCGTCTACAAGAATGACACCCCCGTTGAGTGGCCGTCCTTCGACGACAAGCCCGTCGACATCTGCATTGCCCTGCTGGTTCCCGCCGGCGAGGCTGGCACCACGCACATCAAGCTGCTGTCCAAGACCGCCGTTCTGCTGATGAGGGACGAGTTCAAGAGCCTCGTCCGTGGCACCGATGACAAGCAGGCCATCGCTGACGCCATCAACGCTGGCATCGACGAGGAGTAAGCTCGCGGAATTTCCGCCCTGCTCCGCAGCGCTTCTTTGCGCGCCTCGCACGTATGCGGGGCGCGTTTTTTTCTGAGGTGGGGGAGCTCGGCATGTAGACTGGGGTTGTGTCGCAACGCAGACGAGAGGAGAGAGCATGTTCAGACAGACGACAGATCGGCGCGTGGCCATCTTTGTTGCCGAGGGGCTCGAGGAAATCGAGGGCCTTACGGTCCGCGACCTGCTCTATCGTGCGGGAATCCCCTCTGACACGGTCTCGATCGTGGCCGACCACACCGTTACGTCCTCGCATGAGGTGACCATTGTCTGCGAGCGCTCCATCGAGGACGAAGGCTTCTCCTTTGATGACTATGACATGCTCGTGCTCCCTGGAGGCATGCCGGGCACGCTCAACCTCAAGGCGTGCGGGCCGCTCTGCGACAAGCTCGTCGAGTTCGACCGCGCGGGCAAGGGCGTAGCCGCCATCTGCGCCGCGCCCTCCATCTTGGCTGAGCTCGGTCTTCTGATGGGGCGCCCCGCAACCTCAAACCCCAACTTCCAGCACGTTCTTGTGGAGAACGGGGCCATCCTCTCCGAGGAGCCCGCCGTCGTCGACACCAACGTGATCACCAGCAAGGGGATGGGCACCGCCATCGACTTCGGCTTGGCCATCGTGCGTTGGTTCTTGGGCGACGAGGCTGCTGAGAACCTGAAGCCGCGAATCGTGCTTGAGCGCTAGCGCCGTCCGTCGATAAGGTTCTTAATCATGTCAAGCGGAATTCCCGGCTGGGGAATAATCTGACTATTGTCCACATCGTTCAGGCGGTGAGCGTCGTGTCGTTCGTCGAGTTTCGGGACGTCTCCAAGGTCTACCAGATGGGCTCGGTCGAGGTCCGTGCCGTCGATGGCATGACTTTTGACATTGAGAAGGGCGAGCTCTGCGTCATCGTCGGCCCGTCGGGCGCCGGCAAGACGACGGTCCTCAACATGCTGGGAGGCATGGACTCTTGCTCGTCGGGCACCATCACGCTTGCCGGCCGCGAGGTCTCTTGTCTCTCTGAGCGCGAGCTCACGCTCTATCGCAGGCACGACATTGGCTTCGTCTTCCAGTTCTACAACCTTGTCCAGAACCTCACGGCACGCGAGAACGTCGAGCTTGCGAGCCAGATCTGCGACGATCCCATTCCCGCAGACGTGGTTCTTGACGAGGTGGGGCTCTCTGGGCGTGCCGACAACTTTCCGGCCCAGCTCTCAGGAGGAGAGCAGCAGCGCGTCGCCATTGCCCGAGCCCTTGCCAAGAACCCAAAGCTTTTGCTCTGCGACGAGCCGACTGGCGCGCTTGACTACGTGACTGGCAAACAGGTGCTTCGCCTTCTGCAGGACACCTGCCACGAGCGCGGCTGCACGGTGGCCATCGTGACGCACAACTCGGCGTTCACCCAGATTGCCGACCGGGTCATCCACATTCGAGAGGGCAAGGCCTCCTCAATACAGACGAACCAGCATCCCGTCGATGCCATGACGGTCGAGTGGTAGCCATGCGCTCCGTCCTCGCGAAAGAGACGCTCCGAAGCATCAAGCGCTCGAAGGGGCGCTTCCTCGCCATCATTGGCATCGTGGCTTTGGGCTGCGGATTTTTCGCGGGTCTCCAGATGAGCGGGCTCGACATGACCGATGCTGCCGATCGCTACTATGACGGCACCAATCTTTATGACATTCGCGTACTTTCGACGGATGGCTTCGAAGACGCCGACGTCGAGCGCATCTCTCAGATTGACGGCGTTGAGGCGGCCATGGGCTCCACGACGGCAGACTTTGTGGCGCGCCTTGGAAAAGAGCAGGTTGCCATTCGCATCTCTTCGCTCAACGTCGAGGATGCGTCTTCGGCGGTCGTGACGTCTTCGACGACGGTCGAGTCGGACGACGACTCCTACCTCAACCGCGTCGTGCTGAAGGAGGGGGAGTGGCCGGACGCTCCCGACGAGTGCGTCATCAGCGCAGACGTTGCCTCAAGCGAGGGCTTTGGCATTGGCGACACGGTTGAGGTGCTCTACGGCACCTCCGACGTCGACGACGTGCTGGTGACTAAGACGTTTACGGTTGTGGGCCTTGTGAGCTCGTCAAACTACCCTTATGGCGGGAGCTTGGGAACAACCACGCTTGGCGACGGCAGCATCAAGCAGTACCTCTATGTCGAGCCCGACGCGTTCGCTGACAGCTATCCCTATACTGAGGTCTACGTCAAGGTGGAGGGCGCCGCCGACGAGGTAAGCGGCTCGGACGAATACCAGGCGCTGGTCGACGAGGTCTCGGAGCGCATTGACAGCCAGGAGGACTACCTAGCCTCAGCGCGCCTCGACGACATCAAGGCCGACGCTCAAGCAGAGCTCGACGACAAGCGTGCGGAGTACGAGGAGAGCAAGGCCAAGGCGGAGCAGGAGCTTGCTGATGCGCAGAGCCAGCTG
Source organism: Tractidigestivibacter sp. (assembly GCF_050946515.1). Lineage (GTDB taxonomy): Bacteria > Actinomycetota > Coriobacteriia > Coriobacteriales > Atopobiaceae > Tractidigestivibacter. The sequence goes on along the minus strand of NZ_JBMNUX010000011.1, from coordinate 55,087 downwards.
GACGACGCTGCTGCAACGCTTGCGGAGTCTCGTGAGGAGCTGGACTCTGGCTGGTCTGAGCTCGAGAGCGGCCAACAGCAGCTCTCGAGCGGATGGGAAGAGTACCAAAACGGCGTGAGCGAGCTGTCGTCCAACCGCGAAGAGGCGGAGTCCCAGCTTGCAGAGGCTCAATCGCAGATCGACGAGCAGCGCGCGACGCTTGACCAGTCCTCCCAAGACCTGGACGAGCAGCAGTCGACGGTCGACGAGCAGCGCTTCTCCCTTGAGGAGCAGAAATCGGAACTTGAGACGCAGCTCGAGCAAACCAACCAGCAGATATCCTCCCTGCAGCAGCAGATCGCCGCGTTGGAGGCCACAGATGAAACGACGGACTCTACGACGAGCGGCACTGCGGATGGCGCAGCGGACGGCACGACCGACAGCACAACCGACAGCGCGCAAGACACTGCGACGGACGAGGGCACGACCGACGAAGCTACGGACTCCGCGGCAGCTGACAGCACGACCGACAGCACGACCGACGGCACGCAAGACACTGCGACGGACGACAGCACGACCGACAGCACGACGGGCTCTGCGACAGATGGCACGACCGACGGCTCAACAGAAGGAACGAACGGCAACGCAAGTGCCCAGCTTGAGCAGCTCAAAGCTGCGCTCGCACAGGCACAGGCCGGTGCGAAAGATATCAAGAGCGGTCTTGACCAGGTGAACGACGGTCTGAGCAATCTTGACGAAGTGCAGGACCAGATTGACAGCGGCCGCGCGCAGCTTCAGTCGGGCTATGACGCGCTCGACCAGGCCCAGGCCGCGCTCGATGCGCAAAAGGCCCAGGTCGAGTCGGAGCTCTCTGCCGGCGAGTCTACGCTCGACGAATCCTACCTCCAGCTTCTCGAATCGCAGTCGAAGCTCGATGAGTCTTTGGCGCAGCTCGAGGAGGGGGAGGCCTCCTATGCGGACGGCCTCTCTTCCTATGAGGACGGCGTCGAAGAGCTTAAGGCTCAGCGCAGTGACGTCGAGGCCCAGCTTGCGGATGCCGAGGCTCAGCTTGACGAGGCGCAGGAAGAGATCGACTCCCTTGAGAAGCCCGACATCTACGAGCTCGATCGCACGAAGAACGAGGGCTGCGAGTACTATCGCAGCGACTCCGAGCGCATCAGCCGCATCGCGGACGTGTTTCCAGCCATGTTCTTCCTTGTCGCGGCCCTTGTCGCCCTCACTACCATGACGCGCATGGTCGAGGACGACCGCGTACTCATTGGCACCTTCAAAGCCCTTGGCTACTCAACGCGCCAGATCGCCTCGAAGTACCTGGCATACGCGGCGATCGCGTCACTCACGGGCGCCGTTTTGGGAATTGCGGTCCTCACGCAGGTGCTTCCCTATATCATCATGGCGTCCTACGGCGTCATCTACAGCGTGCCGCTTCTTTCCTTCCCGATGCCCGTCGACGCTGGCGTTGCGCTATTCTCGGGAGCGCTTGGCGTTGGCGTCACGATCATAGCAACGCTTGTCGCGGTCGTCTCGAGTCTCCGCGCCACGCCGGCAAGCCTGATGCTGCCTTTGGCGCCAAAGGCGGGCAAGCGCATCTTGCTGGAGCGCATCGCCCCCATCTGGAAGCGCCTGTCCTTCTCGTGGAAGGTCACGTTCAGAAACATCTTCCGCTACAAGCGGAGGTTGCTGATGACCCTTGTCGGCATTTCGGGCTGCACCGCGCTTCTGCTGGTGGGCTTCGGGCTGGACAACTCCATCTGGGACATCATCGACCGCCAGTTCGGCCCCATCATTCACTACGACTTGGTCGTGAGCCTTGACTCCTCTGCAGACGACCAGGACGTCGAAGACGTCGCCTCGTACCTCGCCTCTGACGAGGACATAAGCCAGTGCTGGCGCCTTCAGCAGGAAAACATGCTGGCGGGCTCGTCGGGTACGGAGGACCAAGAGCGTGTGAGCGTCGTGATTCCCGAAGACGCCTCCGACTTCACGGGCGCCGTCACCTTCCAGGAGCGGACGAGCGGGGAGTCCATCGCTTTCGACGAGAATTCGGTCATCGTGACCGAGAAGCTTGCCTCCACGCTTGGGATTGGCGTCGGCGACCAGATCACGGTATACGACGAGGACGACGTCGGCAATGCGACTGGCAGTGGCTACCAGCATACCGTGACGGGAGTCTGCGAGAACTACGTGGGCAACTACGTCTACGTCGGTCGCGACGCCTGGGCGCAGACGGGCAAGGACGAGCCGCTCTTCTCGACCGTCTATGCCTCGGCGAGCCTTGACGAAGATGCCAAAGAGGCGCTCTCGGACGAGCTCCACAACTACGAGAACGTCTCCGTCGTCTCGTTCATGGACGACACGATCGACTCCTATCGAACGACGCTCAAGGTCGTTGACTACGTCGTGGTGGTGCTTGTAGTCTCGGCGGCGGCGCTCGCCTACATCGTTCTCTACAACCTGACGAACATCAACATCTCCGAGCGCGTTCGCGAGATTGCCAGCCTCAAGGTGCTTGGCTTCACGCGACGTGAGGTATACGCCTACATCTTCCGCGAGGTCATCATCATCTCGATCATGGGGGACTTCGTCGGGATGTTCTTGGGCACCTGGCTTGAGGGCTTTGTGATCACGACGGCCGAGGTCGACTACGTGATGTTCGGCCGAACGATTCACCCCGAAAGCTATCTCATCTCGTTTGCGCTCACCATTGTCTTCACGCTCATCGTGATTGCGCTGATGAGGCGTCGCCTTGACCGCATAAGCATGGTGGAGAGCCTGAAGAGCGTCGATTAGCTCGCCCCATCAATGCGACGCTTTGGTTAGTTGAATGTGTCAGGGAGAAGAAAAATGCGAGTCCTTACGGATGCCTTTAGGTGTCTGTGCTATTCTTCACAAAACAAAATTAGTAATTCATGCATATCTGGTTGCATTTATCCAAAAATTCTGAGGTGATGAATGAAATGGCGTGCATAAGGGCCTGCGTTGTCGGTGCTACGGGCTTTGCAGGAATTGAGGAGTGCCGTCTTGTGCTTGGGCACCCCAACATGGAGCTTGTGATGGCAACCGACCGCAAAGAGGCGGGCACACGCCTGGCAGACGTCTATCCTTCCTTCGAGGGCGTCTGCGACCTTGAGCTGTCTCTGCCTGACCCTGACGCCATTGCCTCTGTGGCCGACGTCGCGTTTTTGGCAGTCCCGCATACCGCATCTTTGGCCCTGACTCCCCAGCTGCTTGAGCGCGGCGTCACGGTGATTGACCTCTCTGCCGACTACCGCCTGAAGGACCCCGTTGTCTACGAGACGTGGTACAACACGCCTCACACGAGCCCCGAGCTTCTGTCTCAGACGGTCTATGGCCTGCCCGAACTCAATCGTGAAGGGCTTAAGGGTCTGGCTGCACGCCACGAGAAGGGCGATGCCGTGCTCGTGGCCGTGCCGGGCTGCTATCCCACGGCAACGGCCCTTGCGGCCACGCCTGCCCTCGAGGCCGGGCTTGCCACGGGCGACCTCGTAATCTCGGACGCCATCTCTGGCGTGTCGGGCGCCGGTCGCACTCCCAGCGCACGTACGCACTTCTGCCACGCAAACGAGTCTCTCGAGGCCTATGGCGTGGCGCACCATCGCCACACGCCCGAGATCGAGCAGACTCTCACGCAGGTGGCGGGCAGGCAGATGAACGTCGTCTTCACCCCCCACCTGGCTCCGCTCACCCGCGGGCTTCTCGCCACGGTGTACCTTCAGGCGTCCGACGACGCCACCGCAGAGGCCGTGCAGTCGGTCTACGAGAAGCGCTATGCGGGCGAGGCCCTTGTGGCAACGCTTCCCTCAGGAAAGATGCCGCAGACCTCCTCTGTCGTGGGGACCGCGCGCGCCCAGGTGGGCGTGGCGCTCGACGATCGACGACGCAGGGTAATCATCGCCTCCTGCGCGATCGACAACCTTGGGAAGGGGGCTGCGGCTCAGGCCATGCAATGCGCGAACATCGTGCTGGGACAGGCCGAGACCGCAGGAATCAGCGCCTCCGCCCCGCTCATCTAGGTTGCCCGACAAGCGCGCAGCTCTTTGGCAAAGGCCCCGCGATTTGTCCGCTTGGTTCGCCCTTGTGCGCGCCCCACATAAAAAAGGAAATTGACATGACAAGCTATGATCCTCTGGCCATCCCCCAAATGGATGACGCCGCCAGCTCGTTCGGGTTCTCTCCCTGCGAAGGTGGCGTCTGCGCTGCCGCCGGGATGAAGGCTGCAGGCATTTCGGCCGGCTTCAGGAAAAACCCCGAGCGCCTGGACATGGCGCTCGTTGCAGCCGACAAGCCCTGCACCGTCGCAGCAACGTTCACGCAAAACCGCTTTTGTGCCGCTCCCGTGCAGGTAAGCCGCAAGCGTGCCGCGTCTGGCCATGCGCGCGCCGTCGTCTTGAACTCTGGCAACGCAAATGCCGCAACGGGCGAGCCGGGCATCAAGTGCGCGCTCGACGCCACCTCGCTTGTGGCGCAGACGCTTGGCTGCTCGGCAGATGACGTGCTGGTGGCATCGACTGGCGTCATTGGCGTCCAGCTTCCCTTTGAGCCCTACGTCGGCGGCGTCCCTGCGATTGTCGCCGCGCTCGACCATAGCGCGGCCGCGGCCCATGACGCGGCATGCGCGGTCATGACCACCGACACTCATCCGAAGGAGGTCTCGCTTGAGGGCCCGGCTCCACAGTCGGATGGCACCAGCGTGACCGTCCATGTGGGCGGCTTCGTGAAGGGCTCTGGAATGATCCAGCCCAATATGGCAACGATGCTCTGCGTGCTCTCGACCGATGCGCCGCTGACCGCCAAGGCCGCGCACTCCGCCCTTCTCGCCGCGGTGAAGCAGAGCTTCAACAAGGTGACCGTCGACTCCGACACCTCCACGAACGACTCCTGCTTCCTCTTTGCCACTGGCGAGGCCGGCGGCGAGAAGATTGACGAGGCGTCCCCGGCATACCCTGCCATCGCCGCTGCCATCAAGGCTGCAACCACCAACTTGGCTCGCCAGATTGCTGCTGACGGAGAGGGGTCGACAAAGCTCGTGACCGTGGACGTGCTGGGCGCGGCCAGCCAAGACGATGCCGACACCGTCGCCTTTGCAATCGCCAACTCTCCCTTGGTCAAGACTGCAATCTATGGCCATGATGCCAACTGGGGTCGCGTTGCCGCAGCTGCCGGAAAGTGCGGAGTTGAGTTTGACCAGTCGTGCGTCGACATCGACTTCATGGGCGTTCCCGTGCTGAGGGGCGGCCTTCCCGTTGGCATGGACGAGGACGACATGCTCCGTCGCTTCGAGGCTCCTGAGATCAATGTCGCCATCAGCCTTGGGCAGGGGGATGCCCACTCCAGGGTCTGGACCTGCGACCTTACGCATGACTACGTCAAGATCAACGGGGAGTATCGCACCTAGCCCGAGCTTCTCCCGCAGGGACGTGACAACGAGCGCCCGTGGCGAGGCGCAGGCGAGCAGGTGCGACGGCAACAGGAGGAAGAGGCATGGAGGAACGCGAGATGGGCGAGCTTCAGCAAGCCCTTACCAAGGCGGAGGTCCTCACCGAGGCGCTTCCGTGGATCAACAAGATGCGCGGCAAGACCATCGTGGTCAAGTATGGCGGATCCGCCATGGAAGACGAGCAGCTCATGACCCAGGTCGTGGGCGACATCGAGCTTCTGAAGCTCATGGGCATGCGCGTCGTGCTCGTCCATGGCGGAGGCAAGGCAATCAGCGCCATGCTCAAGCAGCTGAACCTGCCCGTGAAGTTCAAAGACGGCCTGCGCGTCACCGACGACGCCACGATGGAAGCGGTCCAAGAGGTGCTCATTGGCAAGGTGAACCAGAAGCTCGTCTGGTCGCTCAACGAGTATGGTCATAATGCAGTGGGAATCTCCGGCGCTGACGGAAAGACGCTCAAGGCTGCTCCCATATCCCCTGAGCTGGGGCGCGTTGGCCATATCCGCGAGGTGAGCCCCGAGCTCATCGAGACAATTCTTGATGATGACTACATCCCCGTGATTGCCAGCGTCGCCTGCGGTCCTGACGGCTTCTTCAACGTGAACGCCGACGAGGCAGCCGCCGCGGTTGCCGAGGCGCTCCATGCGGACAAGCTCATCTATCTGACCGACGTCGACGGGCTTCTCGCTGACGTGAACGACAAGGAAAGCCTGATTCGCTCTCTTACCAAGACCGAGACCCGCGAGATCCTTGATTCCGGCGAGCTCGATGGCGGCATGGTGCCAAAGATCCGCTCGATTCTCGAGGCGATGGACCGCGGCGTGTCGGAGGTCGTCATCTTGAATGGCAAGGCGCCCCACTCGCTTCTGCTCGAGATCTTCACTGACGCCGGCGTGGGCACGCTCTTCACGCAAGACTAGACAAGGAGAAAGCCATGGCAGAAAGTAGCTTCGAGACCGCAAAGAGCCTGGATGACACCTATGTGATGCATACCTATGGGCGCCTGCCCGTCGAATTTGTCTCGGGCGAGGGCGCCACGCTCACCGACTCCGAGGGCAAGGTCTACATAGACTGCCTGGGCGGCATTGGCTCGGTCAGCCTGGGCCATCACCATCCGGCGGTAGCGCAGGCGCTGCACCGGCAGCTTGACAAGGTCTGGCAGGTTGGCAACTACTACTACGTCGAGAACCGCGGAGAGCTCGCGCGCGAGCTCTCCGAGCTCCTCTCCAAGACGACTGACGAGCTTGGCCACCTGACGGGCTCTACTGGCACCGTCTGGAAGACCTTCTTTGCCAACTCGGGCGCCGAGGCAAACGAGGGCGCCATCAAGGTGGCGCGCCGTTGGGGCGAGAAGAAGCTGCATGGCGCAAGCGGCATCATCACCGCGCAGAAGAGCTTCCACGGCCGTACGCTTGCGACGCTCGCCGCAACGGGGCAGGACAGCTTCCACAGCACGTTTCTGCCCATGCCGCAGGGCTTTGTGACAGTGCCCCTAAACGACCTTGACGCGCTGGTGAAGATGCTCGACAACCCCGACCCTGAGGTTGGCCCCATCTGCGCCGTGATGCTTGAGTGCGTGCAGGGCGAGGGCGGCGTCTGGCCGGCAGACTTCGCCTACCTGCGCAGCGTTGCCTACGAGTGCCGCAAGCGCAACGTGCTGCTGATCATCGACGAGGTCCAGACCGGGTTCTTCAGGAACGGCGCCCCCTTTGCCTATCAGCTCGCCGGCATCGAGCCCGACATCGTGAGCCTGGCAAAGGGGATCGGCGACGGATTTCCCATGGGTGCCGTCTCGGCGGTCGCAGAGGTTGCAGATCTGATGGGCCCAGGCGACCACGGCTCCACATTTGGCGGAAACGCGCTTGCCGCCGCAGCTGGTCGTGCGACGGTCGAGACGCTTGTTTCGGAAAACATCGGCGAGCACGTTATCGAGACGGGCGCCCACCTGCGCGCCGGTCTTGAGGCGCTCCCGCATGTGAGCGAGGTCCGCGGCCACGGCCTGATGCTGGGCGCTCAGTTTGACGTGCCCATCGCGAACCAGCTGGTTGAGCAGGGCCTTGGCGAGGGCTTGGTTCTCAATCACATTGGAGACTCCATCCTGCGCTTCCTTCCCCCGCTGGTGATTTCCGACCAGCAGGTGGACGAGGTCTGCACGCGCCTGGCCGCGCTGGTCAACCGGATCGCTTAGGTGCCGGGCTTGCTGAGGGGGGTCGTGGCGCCCGTTCGGCATCTCTGGCAGGCCTAGCGATTTTGAGGGGCGCTCGCGGCAGAGATTTCTCCGCGAGCGTCCTTTTTTTGTCCTTCTATGCCAGCAGCGCCGTCGCTCGTGCCATGCTGTTCCAAGAGCCTTCTCGAAGACCGCTCAACGCATCGCAGCACATTGGAAGTTGATGGGCGCAAGCTAGGGGACGCCCTTCAAGAGGGACGGAAAAGACGGTGGCAAAGGCAGGCAAGAGGGCCGAGAAGGCAGCGAAGCCGCTCACGCGGAGGGGCCTTATCGGGGGAGCTATCGCTTCGGCGGGCCTTGTGGGATTGACTGTCGCTGGCAACGTTGCTGGCAATGCATTCAGCTCGGTGCTCGACTCAAAGCTTGGCCGCGGAGACATCCAAGTGGACAAGGCCGAGGGCTCCGAGAGCTGGGACGCCCAGTATTACAAGCCAAGGTACTCCTCGCTTGAAGAGGCGAAAGCGGCATCGGACGTGGTCTCTGAGCAGGTAAGCGACGAGGGCATCGTCCTTCTGAAGAACAACGGCGTCCTTCCGCTTGCCGCGGGCGACGAGGTGACTCCCTTTGGCTGGGCCTTCCAGAACCCGGCGTACTTTGGCACTGGCGCGGCCGCCTCTTCGGACATGACCATGGTCACCGCAGAAGATGCCATTGCCAGCAAGCTCACCGTCAACCGCACCGCACTCGATGCTGCCGAGGGCGCAGAGCCAACCTATCCCGACGCTGCAGATGGCACTGACCCTCTGGACTTTGACGTCTCCTCCTTTCAAGCCCAGATGGACAAGGGCGAGAGCGCAAAGATCTACGAGTATGACCCTGCAATCTACGATGCCGTGTCGGGCGTCGAGGGAACGTGCGGCGTTGTGGTCATTAAGCGCTGCGGCTCTGAGGGCATCGACAAGCGCTTTGAGGGATATGAAGACGGAACCCCACATTATCTTGCGCTGACCGAGGACGAGAAGGGCGTCATTGCCGCTGCCAAGAGGGCCTGTGGCTCTGTTGTCGTGGTCCTGAACACCTCCAACCCCGTCGAGCTTGGCCCATTGATGAGCGGCGAGCTTGAGGCGGACGCCATCGTCTGGGTGGGGACAGCCGGCTCCCGTGGCTTTGCCTCGCTTGCCAAGGTGCTTGTCGGTGAGGTCAATCCCTCAGGCCGGCTGACCGACATCTATGCGACGGACTTCACGGCAGACCCCACCTTCTCCAACTTCGGCCGCTTCCAGTACACGAACTCTGAGGTTGTCGCCTCCGACCCAACCAGAATTTGGTCTGAGGGAGAAGGCAGCCAATACACCATGAGCCGCTCCTTTGTGGAGTACCAAGAGGGCGTCTACATGGGGTATCGCTACTATGAGACCGCCGCCTCCGTCGATGCCTCCTTCGTCTACGGCGAGCTTGACGAGCAGGGCGCCGCTACGGTTGCGGGCCGCGTTGCCTACCCCTTTGGGTACGGCCTTTCCTATACGACATTCGACCAGAAGATCTCCTCGCTTGACGACTCTGGCGACGACGTCGTGCTGACCGTCAGCGTGACCAATACGGGCGAGGTGGCTGGCAAGGAGGTCGTCCAGGTCTACTACGGTTCGCCTTACACTGACTACGACCGCGAGAGCGGCGTGGAGAAGCCTGAGTGCGTGCTGGCGGCGTTCGCCAAGACCGACCTTCTCGACCCAGGCGACTGCCAGGAGCTTACGCTCAGCTTCGCCAAGGAGACCATGGCCTCCTACGATCGCCATCATGCAAACTCTGACGGAACCATCGGCTGCTACATCCTCGAGGCCGGGGACTATGCCATCGACCTGAGGAAGAACTCTCACCAGGTGATTGAGTCCTACACGGTCACGATCGACTCGGATGTGGTCTTTGATTCCTCCAACCCGCGAAAGGCCGAGATTGACGCCCAGTCGGCGCCCGACAATCAGGGAAATCCGACGGGGTCGACGTTTGACGGAAGCGCCTTCGTCGCCGCCACCAACAAGCTTGACTCCATGAACGCCTACATGGATGAGACCAGCATGCTCACGCGTGCCGACTGGGAGGCAAGCCATCCGACCGAGTACTCGGGGCGTGAGCGCCAGGCTCCCGAGGTCGCCCTCGAGGAGTTCGCGTGGTTCGACAACTTTGACCCGATGTCTGACGAGAAGCTCGGTGACGTCGAGGGCAGCCTTGTCTACCACGCGGACCAGCCAGCCTCCGCCCAACAAAACGGCCTTTCACTCATCGACCTGCGCTGCGTTCCCTACGACGACGAGCGCTGGGATTTGCTACTCGACCAAATTGACTGGGACGGAGAGCGCGACAGCCTCATCAAGCTCCTCTGCGGTGCCGCCTACCAGACAATCGAGGTCAGCTCTGTTGGCAAGCCTGCCACCACCGACGCCGACGGAGCCATGGGCTGGAGCTCGGAGGGCGCCTCCGGCTGGGCTGCCGCCAACGTTCAGGCGGCAACGTGGAATGTCTCCCTTATGAACCAGATGGGTCAGTGCATCGGCGAAGAGGCGCTGCAGCTGGGGATGACTGGCTGGTATGCGCCCGCCGTCAACATTCATCGCAGCCCGTTCTCCGGACGCTTCTACGAGTACTACTCCGAGGACCCGCTTGTCTCGGGAAAGATTGCTGCTGCCGCAATATCGGGCGCCGTCGAAGAGGGCTGCATCTGCTATCTCAAGCACTATGCCTTCAACGAGCAGGAGACCGACCGAAGCAACTCGCTTGCCACGTGGGTGGACGAACAGACTGCTCGCGAAATCTATCTCAAGGCCTTCGAGGTGGCGCTTCAGTCCGCAAGGGCAACGATTAGCTACATCTCCGACTCGCAGGGAACCATGTCCTCGCGTGCGATTCGCGCCGTAACGGGCATCATGTCCGCGCAAAACAGCATCGGCGGCACTATGGGCTTCTGCCACTTGGGCACGCAACAGAAGATTCTGCGCGAAGAGTGGGGCTTTACGGGGTCGGTCGTCACTGACCTGTATCTTGGCGCGCCCGCAAAGGATCGCGACCTTGTGTTCAGGACGGGCGGCAACATGTACATGACCACGATGGTCGAGGAGCCTGTCGACTATACCTCTGCCACCGCACGCTACGCGATGCGCAACGCCATGCGAGGAATCCTTTACGCCACGACGAACTCCAACGCAATGAATGGCATCGCCCCCGGCAGCACGGTGAGCTACAGTCCGAGCCCCTGGCGCATCGGACTGACGGCGGCATCCGTAGCGATGTGCGGGGGAGCGGCGGCAATCGTCGCAAGCATGGTTCGCAAGAAGCGCGCTGGAAGGGCAGACGCTGCTGAGGGCAGAGCCGACGCGACGGATGGCGAGGGCGCTGGCAGCAAGCCTTAGGCCTTCTTCCCGCGCGGGAGGGGGAGCCTTCTTTTACTCGCGCCCCTTGATGGCACGATCAATATTTCCTTATGGAGAACATCCTCGGAGCTGCAATTGAGGCCGAAGCGCAGATTGGCGATACTGCAAAAAGGGAGATCAGTCTCACGGTTCGTCGCGAGGGCAACTTCGCGCCGATTCGAGAAGGCGCCTGCTTCGTGCGACAGCTCAAGTTTTTGGGCGGGTCGCCAAAGACCTCGTAGCGGGACAAGACCAACCACGGGTTAGGCATGAACGGCATTCGTCGCTGCGTTCACAGCCATGGCGGAGGGACGCTCATTTGTGCCGATGGCTCGACCTTCTCGCCGTTCATCGTGGCTCCGATCCCCCAGGTGAGTCCCGCGCCCAAGCGAGAAGGCAGCGCACGAGGTGCGTCGTCTTGAGGAGGACATATGGAGAAGCGCATCTATGACGAGTACGTTGCCATTCTGAAAGAAGAGCTTGTGTGCGCGATGGGCTGCACAGAGCCCATCGCCGTTGCCTATTGCGCGGCCCTGGCAAGGAAGGCGCTTGGGGCGCTTCCCGAGCGCGTGTCTGTTGCCGCGAGCTCCAACATTATCAAAAATGTAAAGAGCGTCGTCGTTCCCAACACAGGTGGCGCGCGCGGAATCGCCGCCGCAGCTGCCGCAGGAGTCGTCGCGGGAAATGCGGACGCACAGCTCGAGGTCCTCTCTTCGGTGACAGCAGACGAGATTGAGCAGATGCGCGCATATCTCGACGCGCACGACATCGCGGTGAGCGCGTCGGAGAAGCCTTTCGTCTTTGACATCCAGGTTCGCGTGGAGGCAGGCGGGCACGAGGCCTCTTGCGAGATTGCCGGCTCCCACACCAACGTGATTTTCCTCGAGCACGATGGCGAGGTCCTGCAGAAGAAGGAGTTTTCCGCCGAAGACGAGGGCGACGGAACCACGACGGACCGCTCGCTCCTTGGCGTCGACCAGATTGTCGAGTTTGCTGGAATTGTCGATCTTGCGGACGTTTCTGAAACCCTGGAGCGCCAGATTAGCTGCAACACTGCCATTGCGAAGGCGGGAATGGAAGGCGATTGGGGCGCTAACATCGGCTCGATTCTCCTTGATGCTTACGGCGACGAGGTCCATAACCGCGCAAAGGCCTGGGCGGCAGCTGGCTCCGACGCGCGCATGGGAGGCTGCGAGCTTCCCGTTGTCATCAATTCTGGCAGCGGCAACCAGGGGATTACTGCTTCGGTGCCGGTCATTGTCTATGCAGACCAGCTGGGGTCGACCCACGAGGAGCTGCTTCGCGCGCTGGTCGTCTCGAATTTGGTCACCATTCACCTGAAGACGGGCATTGGCAGGCTCTCTGCCTACTGCGGCGCCACGAGCGCAGGGGCAGGGGCTGCGGCGGGCATCTGCTATCTGATGGGCGGCCGCGAGCGCGAGGTCGCCCATACCGTGGTGAACGCTATCGCCGTGGATTCCGGCATGATTTGCGACGGCGCTAAGGCGAGCTGCGCAGCCAAGATAGCCTCTGCGGTTGAGGCGGGGCTTCTGGGGCTTCAGATGCAACAGCATGGCTCCGAGTTCTATGGCGGCGACGGCATCGTGGTGAAGGGCGTCGAGAACACCATCCACGCCGTCGGCGTGCTCGCTCACGACGGCATGCGCGAGACTGACCGCACCATCATCAATTTGATGTGCGGGAGCGGCGCGTGCTAGGGTTTCTCTAGCACGCGAGCCTTTTGCGTTCGGAGGGGACTGTGAGGATTCTTGTCACGGGCTTTGACCCGTTTGGGGGAGAGGCGATAAATCCAAGCTGGGAGGCGGTAAGACGTCTGCCCAAGCAGATAGCCGGTGCCGAGATCTCTGCGGTTCAGCTGCCCACCTCATGCGAGCGCTCGCTTGAGGTCGTGGAGCGCTCGATTGCCGAAGTGGCTCCGCGGGTGGTTCTTTCGGTGGGACAGGCTGGCGGTCGGCGCGGAATCACCGTGGAGCGCGTTGGCATCAACGTGGATGACTACCGCATTCCCGACAACGATGGAGTCCAGCCAGTTGACCAGCCCGTGGTTTCGGGAGGCCCCGACGCGTACTTCTCGAACCTTCCGATAAAGGCAATGGTCGAGGCAGTGCGAGGGGCAGGATTAGAGGCGTCGGTCTCAAACAGCGCCGGAACCTTTGTGTGCAACCACGTGCTCTATGGCGTGCGCCATTTGGGGGCGACGCGCCATCCCGGTCTCAAGAGCGGCTTTGTTCATGTTCCGTTTTTGCCCGAGCAGGTCAAGGGTCGTGACGGCCTGCCTTCGATGACGCTCGAGGACGACGTTCGCGCGCTTGCCGCTGCAATCCAGGCAATCGTCGACTATCCCGAGAAGGACATTCGCCGTGCCGGAGGCTCCATCTGCTAGCGAGGTTCCATCTGCTATCTTGCGCGAGTTCTGATGCCCACACAACGGGCGCTGCCAAGTTCCGCGAGTTCTGATGTTCAGCCTTGCCAACTTGCGCGACTTCTGATGCCCGATCTGCCAGGTTCCGCGACTTCTGATGCCCACACAACGGGCGCTGCCAAGTTCCGCGAGTTCTGATGCTCGAGCCTGCCAAGTTATGCGAGTTCTGATGCCCGATCTGCCAGGTTCCGCGACTTCTGATGTTCGGACTGCCAAGTTGCGCGACCTCTGATGCTGCAAAAGTCGCGCAAGTTGGCAGCGGGCCAAAGTGTGGGGCTGCACAAGAATTGATGAGGCGTGTCGTGCGGGGATCTCCAAACAAGGCCCCCACACGACGTTTGCCGCCAACTGCAATAACGCCCGCAGCCTCCACACGACGCGAAAGACAAGTCCCGCACGATAAGCACATTGCCTATCGTGCGGGACTCTTGAGCACTATGGGGCACGCGTCGTGCGGGTTGCGCGCGGGCTTGGGCGGGCTTGCTTGCAGGGCTATTTTGTCTGCCTGCGCTCGGGGACCTTCAGCATCATAACGAAGCCGACGACGAAAAGCGCGGCAATCGAGAAGACGCCGAGGCTCGCGTTGCCGGTCAGCGCGGTGAAGGTCCCAACCAAGAACGTGCCCAGGATAGCGGCATACTTGCCGAAGATGTCAAAGAAGCCGAAGTACTCGTTTGCATGCTCCTTGGGGCAGAGCTTGCCGAACTCAGACCTTGAAAGCGCCTGGATTCCTCCCTGGAAAAGCCCGACGGCGATGGCGAGAATCCAGAACTCGAACGCGGAGCGCAGGAAGAAAGCGGCAAAGAGCGTGATGCAGAAGTAGGCAAAGATGGCAATCAAGAGCATGCGCCTTGTCCCGTACTTGCTCGAAAGCTTTCCGTATGCGATGGCGGACGGGAATGCCACGAACTGCGTCACGAGAAGGGCCAGCACGAGCTGCGTGCCGTCGATGCCAAGGTCGGTTCCGTAGCTCGTTGAAAGCTTGATGATCGTATGGACGCCATCGATATAGAAGAAGTAAGCAATGATGTAGTAGCGAAGGCTCTTGTCGGCCCAGATTGCCTTGAGCGTCTTGCCAATCCCTCCGATGGCCTTTGAGATGGCATGCGGCTCGCGCGGCTTGTAGTGCTTCTGCTGGACGTTCTTCAGCAGGGGAATCGTGAAAATAATCCACCAAGCTGCGGTGATGGTAAACGCAATCTGCATAGCCCCCTGGAGCGAAAGGCCAATGCTGTCTCGGAAGAGCACAATTGCTAGGCAAATGATGAACGGCACGCATGACCCGACGTAGCCCCATGCGTAGCCGTTGCTCGAGACCTCGTCCATGCGCTCGTCGGTTGTTGCATCCACAAGAAGGGCGTCATAGAACACGAAAGAGGCATTCAATGCGATAGATGAGATTACATAAATGATGAGAAACGGCAGCGCCGTGGTCGGGAACCCCATGGCAACGCACGCGATGGCCCCAATGGCCACGCACCAGGTGATGAACTTCTTCTTCATCCCCTCCATGTCGGCGATGCTGCCGAGGATTGGCATGAGCAGAGCGATGATCAAAGAGGCAACCGTTTCGGCGTAGCTCCAGGCAACCATAATCTGCGCGCCGTCCGCAATCGCCTTGAAGTAGATGGGGATGACGCTTGTGGCAAGCAGGACCAACGCAGAGTTGCCCACGTCGTACATGACCCAGCTTCGTTCTGCCTTCGTCATCCTTTGCGCCATGATGCCTCGCTCTCATCGTCTGCGGACAGTTAGAGAATTTCACTGCATAAACAATCAAAAATCTAGCTGTCGAAATTCAACCTAGAAAGAGCTACTTGTTAGCATTTTGTAATGCTTTTTCGCGGCTCTCTGTTGGGGGCCCGCCGACGGCGGGACGGATTCGTGCCAACGGGGCAATGTCTGGAAGGGCAGAGCGTGATTCTCGTTGGCGCGATTCTCGCTTGCGTATGGGGCATAATGTGACTGTTGACTGAACGAGGTCACGTTTTGCCGAAAAAGAGGACACATGCCTGCACTTCTTACTCATGATTTCTTTGCACGCGACGCCAGCGTCTTTGCGTCTGACGCTCTTCCGATTGGCTCTCTCGACGAGAGGGACGCCTTTGCCCTGGGCTGCCAGGGCCCTGACCCCCTCTTCTACCTTGAGATCCATCCCTTGATGGCCAAGTGGGCGCCCATTGGCAACCTCATGCATGAGGAGCGCCCCGCAAGCCTTCTTGCTTCTCTGCGCATTGCCGCGGACAAGCTTCCGCGCTCCGAGCAGAGTATCGGCCGCGCCTATCTGGCGGGATTCTCGTGCCACTGGTTGCTTGACGCCACAATCCACCCGTTTGTGTACTGGTGGCAGAAGGCCCTGACCTCTCAGGGGGTCACCGGTCTAGACAGCAGCTATGAGGGCATTGTCCACGCCGAGGTTGAGCGCGACTTGGACGAGGCGGTGCTCTTCTCCAAGGTGGGCAAGACGATTGAGGAGTACCGTCCCTTTGAGCAGACGCTACAGGCTTCGCGCAAGGTCCTCTCGATTGTCGACAAGATGTACTTCTACGTGACCCTTTGGGCGTATGGCAAGCCCGTCGATCCCACGATCTTCTCGGTGGGAACGCGCTGCTATCGCCGCGTGATGAAGGTGATCTACTCTCCGCGCGACCACCATCGCGAGCTCATGGGCCGCATCGAGCGCATGTCAACCGGAAAGCCATACTCAAGAATCTGCGCGCTGTCGCATCGCGCGCGCCGCTCAGACCGCTCGAGGTTCGATAACCTTGAGCACGCGACCTGGGAGAATCCCTTTTCGCATCAGCAGAGCGATAGCTCGTTCTGGGACCTTTACGAGAGAGCGCTCGCCCGCGCGCCCAAGGCGATTTCGGCCGTGATGGGCGATGGATTTGACTTCGATGCCAGCTGTGCGCTTACCGACCGCATCAACTTTGAGGGCGAGCAGGTCGAGGACACGGGTCTGAAGAGGTAGGCGGCGCATGACGAGCGAGGCCACGCGCCACGTGATGCAGGCTAACAAGAGCGAGAACACCAAGCCCGAGCTCAAGATGCGCCAGGCCTTGCGCGAGCATGGCTACACGGGCTACCGACTTCATTGGAAGAAGGTGCCCGGCCGTCCCGACGTGTGCTTTCCCGGGCGCAAGATAGCCATCTTCGTGAATGGGTGCTTTTGGCATCGCTGCCCGTACTGTGGCCTTTCCATGCCGAAGTCGAACGTGGAGTATTGGTCAAAGAAGTTTGCCCGCAACCGCTCTCGCGACGCCCGCAACAACGCGCAGCTCGTGAGCGAGGGCTGGACGGTCATCATTGTGTGGGAGTGCCGCCTCAAGAAGGGGCGCCTGGAGTCGACGATGCAGGACGTGCTTGCCGAGCTTGACCGCGCGAGCGCAGGCGAGCCCCGCGCGCCTCGCGTGATAGAGGCGGGAGCCCCGCCGGTTTGGCACCTTCGCCTTGCGAGAAAGCATATTCAAGCAAGGCACCCTCGGCATTAATGCAGGACGGGCTTTACAACGTAATGCGAGCCTTGGTCACAAGAATTTTGTGGACGGTGCCATAATCTTGGCCAACATCACAAAGTAATTGCATTCTTTTTGCCTTGGGCGAATCGCAGTAATAAGCTTTATACAAGTAAGTTTTGCCAAGTCGGAGGTGCTTTGATGGCTACATACGTTTTTTCGGATGTCCACGGGCATCTTGCGACCCTTGAGAGGGTTCTTGACCGAGTCTCGCTCACGGAGGACGACGCGGTCTATTGTCTTGGCGACATGATTGACCGCGGGCCAGATCCTGTGGGCGTCCTGAAGCTCGTGCGCTCTCTGCCCAACGTCCAGGTTCTGCAGGGCAACCACGAAGACCTCATGATCAGCTACCTCTCAAGCCCCGACGATGGGCTCGCCGCGGCAAACTGGTCGATAAACGGCGGAATGATGACGCTGTCCGGTCTTCACGACATCGATGAGGACGAGGCCCTCGACCTCATCAAGTGGGTGGCGTCTTTGGGGCGAAGCGCACAAGTTGAGGTTTCCGGTCGGCGCTACGTTATGGCGCATGCGGGAATTCGGCCACGTAAGGCTCCGCACGAGGGGGAGTGGGACGAGAAGGCAATAGGAGAGCTTCTCGCCAGCCAAGACCCCGACGACTTGGTTTGGATTCGCGAGGAGTTCTGGAGCGTGCCGACTGGTCTTGTGAATGAGAAGGGCGAAGGTCCAATCGTGATTGCCGGTCACACCCCAACGCCATACCTTGAGGGCATGACCGAGCTGATGGACCGTCCCCCGTATGGCGATGACGGCTTTGCTCAGATGGTGCGCGTGGGCGCGTGCGACGAGACCGGCGGCGTGGCCGATCGGTGGGACATAGACTCCGGCGCGGCTGGCGGCGCGGGGTTTGGTCGGGTGACCTTTGTGCGCCTTGATGACGGAGAAGAGATCTCCGAGACCATCCGCGAGGGCGAGTAGGCGAGCGGCATGCCGGAAGCTGGCAGGGTGGTCCATCCGCTTGCGCCCATCATCGACAGTGAGTGCCGCGTGCTTGTGCTGGGGACCATGCCCAGCCCAAAGTCTCGCGAAGTGGGGTTCTATTACGGCAATCCCCAGAACCGCTTTTGGCGCGTGATGGCGGCAATCTTTGATGAGCCGCTTCCCCAGACAAACGAAGAGCGGCGCGCCCTTTGCCTGCGCCATCATGTGGCGCTATCCGACGTGCTGAAGAGCTGCACGATTGCCGGGGCTTCTGACTCCTCTATCCAAGACCCCGTGCCCAACGACATCGCCGCTCTCCTGGCGCAGGCGCCAATTGACTCCGTATTTTGCACCGGAACCACGGCCACCCGCCTTTACCAGCGGCTTGTTGAGCCTGTCTGCGGAGTTGCGGCGGTCGGCCTTCCATCCACGAGCCCGGCTAACGCGCGTATGCGCCTGGACGACCTGATTCGCGCGTACGAGCCCTTGCGTCGCGCGGCCGAGGGATAGCGAAATTTGCCGCTCCCGTGGCGCGGCGTTGGCGAATTCTGCCACAATGGGTGAAAACTTCTTTTTACGCACGCAAACAATGTTGCTGATTCGCAGAAGGGCAGTGCGATGAGTCTTTGTGACTTTATGGACGATAAGGACATGTCTCAGCTGCTGATAAGCGCTCCCGCGGAGGACTTGCTCCATGGCGCGCTTTGGACAGAGGACGAGGGCAAGGGCTGGGTAAAGCCCTGGCGGTTCACGAAGGGGCAGCTCAAGGCTTTGGGCAGCTGCCGCGCCTGGCATCCGGGCCTCTATCGCGCCATGGCCGCGTGCACGGCAGGCGTTTTTCTCGAGTTTGAGACCGACTCTTCCTCCATCGTGGTAGAAGTGCGCGTCGAGCCCTTCCCGAAGGGCTCCCGCGACGTTTTTGACGATCTTGCTGGCTCCTCGTTTGCGCCAGAGGAGCCCTACGACGGGCTTTCCTGCGACGTTGATGGCCGCCATCTTGCTTGCGTCCTTCCCGAGGGCGAGGGGGAAGACGGCGAGCGCGTGGAGTTTCTTCTCGACGACCCTGACGAGGCTCCCGAGCAGGGAGTCCAACGCCTGCCGGGCCTTGGCCGCAAGCACCATGTGCGCGTCTGGCTTCCGTGCCTTACCAGCTGTTCGGTCAAGCGCGTCGTGGGCGATGGAAACAGCATCGTTGCCGTTCCGCAGCGCCGTCACCTGCTGGTTATTGGCGACTCAATCGCGCAGGGCTTTGTCGCGGGCGACCCGGCGCTTACGTGGCCGGTCCTTCTCGCCGACAAGCTGGGGCTGGACGTGGTGAACCAGGGCGTTGGCGGGCAAGTGTTTCTTCCTGGCTCTACCGTCGGGCTGAACGAGGCGGCAAACCCCGCGCAGGTCGTCGTCGAGCTGGGCGAGAACTATCGCTACGAGCCGTGCCAGATGATGCGCGTCTCTCGCGACGTGAAGACGAGCCTCTTCGAGATTGCCGAGGCGTTCCCCGAGGCGCCCGTATGGGTCATGACGCCGATGTGGCACTCAGACGAGAGGCACCCCACCAATCCCAAGAGCTGCTTCTCGCAGATTCCCGACCTCATCCGCTCGTGCGTTGCCGCCAACCCCCAGCTGCGACTCATCGAGGGCGAGCGGCTGCTTGCACCAAGCCCCGTTCTTATGGCGGACGGATATGAGCATCCCAACGCGCAGGGGTCCGCTGCGATTGCCGAGCGCTGTGCCTACGTTATGGAGACCCTGGCAGAGAGCGCGGAAACGCGTCGGCAGCGTGCGATCGAGCTTCTTTCCGATGGTCCGGACGAGGCGTTTCCTATTCTTGAGAGCGCTCGGCGCGGGGCGGGAGAGGTTTACGTTGCCGAGAAGGGCGTCTGCGTGCTTTCGCTTCCCGGTCACGAGACCTTTGTGTGGGGGACCGACCGCGCGGCCACGAGAGCTGCGCTTGATGCCTTTGCGTCGCGCGAGCTTGTCTGCGTATTGGGCGACGAGATGGTTCGTGACGTGAAGGCCAACCTGGGCCTTCGCCACGACGAGCCTTGCCACTTGGTGGTCTATGAGTCAAAGGAGCTCATCAAGATCAAGTCGTCTCTCGACATCAGGGTGCTGACTCCCGCGTATTCCGACCTTGTGCTCAGCAACTACAGCCACCCCGAGTACCTTCGCGATGGCGAGCTTGAGAGCCTGCTTGAGCACGGGCTTGTGCTGGGCGGGTTTGAGGACGGTCGGCTTTGCGCGTTTATCGGGGAGCACTCCGAGGGCGCCATAGGCATGCTCGAGGTGTTCCCAGAGTTCCGCCGTCGCGGCTGGGGCTTGGCGCTCGAGGCGGCAAAGATTGACCAGCAGCTCGAGGCGGGGCTCGTGCCATGGGGCGAGGTCTGGCCTGACAACAAGGCCTCGCTCGCGCTTCAAAAGAAGCTCGGCATGACCGTCTATCCCGAGAACTCGATGCACTTCCTTTCTCGCGCGAAGTAGGGCGTTGGGCGTGGCGCGGCGGTCTGCTGTTGTGTGGGGCCGCTCAAGAATTGATGAAGCTCATCGTGTGGGTCGCGCTTCTCGACCAGCCTCTCTGCCTGCGGCTTCTTCGAGCCCCGAATCTCATCGTGCGGGACTTTGCAAGGAGCTCCGATTGCCTCCCTCGTCGTGTGGGGATTTACGTCCTTGCCGCGGACTTCCAGTGGGAGAGCCCTTGCAAAACCGCAGGTAGAAAAATGGAACATTATTGATAACATTTTGAACTGTCCCACACAACGGAACCGCTCGGCTTCGCACTCCACGTAGCTCCACACGAAGAGGCTGGCGACCTGCGAGTACGTTGCGAACTCCCACACAACGGGCTTGACCGAGTCGGCGCTCGCCCCACACATTGGAGCGGCCCCTCATCCCCTGCTTTTCGCGCTGTTGCGAAGGGTCGCGGCGCGATCGTGCGGCGCCACGCCGAAGCCGTGTGACGTCGCGGCGCGGTCGTGCGGGACAAAGCCCTCTTGTGCGGAATCGGCCTTGCAGGATGATGTAGTTTGCGCGCTCGGCCCTTGTGGTCCATCCTCGTAACACGGCCATGGGAATTTGCTCCACGCCAATTTAAAAGTTTTATTGATATCACTTTTTGCCAATTAAGTTGCGCAAAATTTTAATCTATGTGGAAATGGTGTCGATTCTTCAGAGCATGTACAATCGGCTAGCCGAACGGCGAAAAAAACTGTGCGCTTGCCGATTTTTCACCCGGACCTCATTGCCAAATCGGCAAGCGGAGGAGAGGTAACTATGGAATCGTTTCATGGACGTGCACTTGAAGATCAGTTCCTGTCGATTGCTCGTGAGCTGGGCGGAGACGTCCAAAGCAGGAAGGATGGAGACGCCTATCTTGCAGGTACTCACGCCCTCTATCACGGAGGACCCGTCTCTTGGGCGCTGACTCCTAAAATCTTTGATGAGAAGCAGATTAAGATTCTGTCTGATGCTGCCGAGACCATGGGTCGCATCATGGACAAGGTTACTGCTGAGTATCTGCGTAATCCCGACTTCAGGGCTCAGTTCAAGTTCTCGCCTGAGCTCGAGGAGCTTACGCTGATTCCCACGGGCTACGATCAGCTTATTCCTATCGCTCGCGTCGACGTTTTCTTCAATGAGGAGACTGGCGACTATCAGTTCTGCGAGCTCAACACGGACGGATCTGCCGGCATGACCACCGCGGTCGAGGTCACTCGTGCCATCAAGCGCTCGCAAACCTACCGTCGTTTTGCCGAGTCTCACCCTGTAATTCAGACGTTTGACCCGGTTGAGTCCGTGGTCGACGCCGTGATCGAGACCTATCGTAGCTGGGCAAATGCCAAGAAGCTCGGCTCTCTTGACCATCCCGCCGTAGCCATCGTCGACTATTCTGAGAGCGTCAGCGCCGACGAGGTCGCCGACATTCTGACGCACTTCGCCGAGCGCGGCGTCCCCGCGTCGTTCTGCGACATCCGCGACCTGCACATTGGCAAGGTTGGCGGCCGTGACGCCCTGATTGGTCCCAACGGTCCTATCTCGTGCGTCTATCGTCGTGCCGTGACCTCCGAGATCGTCGCTCGTCCCTGCCGTGGCGCCGATGCGCTTGCAGAGGCCGCCCGCCGCGGTCTCGCTTGCCTGATTGGAGGCTATCGTACCTGGCCGTGCGCCTCGAAGACCGTTTTTGCGGTCCTGCGCTCTGACGCCGTTCGTGGCGTTCTTACTGAAGACGAAATCGCGTTCGTGAACGCCCACGTTCCCGAGACCGTTCTGCTCGACGAAAACAGTGACCTTGCGCCGTACGGCGACAAGGACCGTTGGATCTTGAAGCCTGCTGGCGGCTACAACGCCGAGGGTGTTGTGGCTGGTCTTGACTGCGAGACCAACGAGCAGTGGCAGGAGGCCCTGAACGAGTGCGCCAAGAAGGGCGGCATCGTGCAGGCATATGCGCCGCAGTACCGTACCCCGACCCTTGTTGGCGGCGCGCTGGCCGATGGCGCGGACCCGCTCGATGCGCCCGAGATGAGCAACATGGAGGGGCTGTATCTCTTCCGCGGCAAGTTCGCCGGCGTTTTCACTCGCTGCGGTCTTCAGAACGTAATCGGGGAGTGGACCCATCGCGTGAACATGGGCTGCCTGGTCGTGAAGGAGTAGCCCACCGAACGCCCGCGCTCTTGGCGGAGCCATAATAGTTCGCAGCACGCCCCACGGTTCAACAGTCGCGCCGTGGGGCGTTTTCTTGTGTTTCGACCGTCCGTTGCCCTTGGGGGAGTGCGCATAACCTCAATCGCTTGCCCTCCTTTGCCCTGTGCCGCGGAGGTTATGCGCACTCCTATTGCGCACATCCTGCCCTCGCGCGTTTTGCCCGCGAGCCGTCTTGCAATGCTGTCCGCTCGCGTTGCTAGAATGGCGCAAGAAAGCAGACGCTAAAGGAGATGCCTCGATGCCCAGTTCAGCAAATCCCTTTGCCCCGCACCTGACGGGGGTCCTGTCTTCGCAGGTTCAGGAGCAGATCGTGCAGATTCGCAATTCGGGTGGACGCTCGGAGTTTGCCTGCCCGGACTCGGCGGCAATCCGGCGAGAAGACGCTGCGCGCGACGTTGCCACGCCGCTTCGACCAGCGTATGTACGCGACTCTGAAAAGATCATGCATATGAGCGCCTATAACCGTCTGTCGGGAAAGACGCAGGTCTTCTCGTTCCGCGCTGACGACGATCTTGCCCGCCGCGGCCTTCATGTGCAGCTCGTCTCTCGCGTCGCGCGTGATATCGGCGCTGCCTTGGGGCTCAATTTGGACCTCATTGAGGCAATAGCGCTCGGTCACGACATTGGCCATACCCCGTTCGGCCATGCTGGCGAGCGCTTCCTCAACAACGAATACCACAAGCGCACCGGTCGCTTCTTTGCGCACAACGTCCAGAGCGTGCGCGTGCTGGACGTGCTTGGCGGCAGGAACCTGTCCCTTCAGACGCTCGACGGGGTCATTTGCCACAACGGCGAATTTGAGCAGCAGGTCTTCCAGATGAGCGATCTTTCGAGCTTTGATGAATATGACCAGCGGGTCGAGCAGTGCTGGGCCGAGGGGGGCGCCGCCATTGGCCGGCTTCGCCCCATGACGCTCGAGGGCTGCGTCGTGCGCGTGTCTGACATCATCGCCTACGTGGGGAAAGATCGCCAGGATGCCATTCGCGCCGGCCTTCTGGACGAGAACAGCTTCGATGACGGCATGGGCGGGGCGTACAATGCCTGGGCCCTGAGCGCCTTTGTCGCCGACATCGTCGAGCACAGCATGGGCAAGCCGCGCATCGAGATGAGCGAGGAGGGCTTTGTCGAGATGCGCCGTGCCAAGCGCGAAAACTACGAGAAGATATGCGGCGCTGCCGAGGTGAACGGCGATTTTTCTCGCGGGGTGTCAGAGCTTTTCTCCATGCTTTACGACCATGAGCTTGAGGCACTTCGCGCAGGCGACGAGTCGTCTGCCATTTTCGCTCACCATATCGAGCCTGTGGGAAGGCACCTCGCTCCTTATGGCCGCAGCTACAGATGGGAGGACGACCTTGACCTTACGGTGGTCGACTTCATCTCGTCGATGACTGACGACTACTTCATTGCGACATGCTCCGCGCTTTTCCCTGAAGCAGCCGACCTGTTCCCCCATCACGGGTACTTTGGCGTCGCACGACCGTAAGGCGAATGACGCCCCAGCTGTGGGGCTCTGCGGTCGTTAGCCTTCAGAGGTGAAGGCGGCGACAAAGTCCTCAAAGCTGTCCGTCGCCATAAGATTCGCGGTCTTGTCCATCGAGGTGAACGTCTCAACGATGATGTCGAAGGCGTCCCTGAAATGCCTCATGTCCTCTTGGGCAATCCCGATGAGCAGGACAAAATTGACCCGCTTGTTTCCCCAGGCGATAGGCGAGTCGTTGTGAATCACGGCGATGAAAGACTTTATTGCGTTCTTGCCAAGCGAGTGGGGGAGCGCAAGGTTGTCGGTCAGAGCGGTTGACGACATGCTCTCGCGCAGGTGAACTTCATTGATGAAGGCGTCATCTGCATAGCCATTCTCACGGCAGAGCGCGCCCAGGTAGTCAATGCAGCCATCCGCCCCTTCCACGCGAGCGTTTCTTGCATAGAGCTCCGGGCGGACGATTGACTCGAGAAAGAGCAGCGCCTCCTTGCGCCGCTTCCGCTCCAGCGCGTTGTCGGCAGCTTCCCTGATTTTTCTCGACCAGCGCTCGTTGAGGATGGGTCCCACGACAACCTGCTGCGAGTTGCCGGTCGGAATGTCCATGGTCGATATGACGAGGTCGCACTCCGGGCGCATCCTGAGATACGCGTCGCGATTCATGATGCCAATGACGGTGCCCGTCGTCCCAAGCGTCTCTTTGACGCTTTCCGCAAGCTGGCCGGCAAAGTCGTGGTACTGCTCTACAACGATGATGCAGGTGAGCGACTCGTTGTCCGACGAGCACCTTTCGAGATATGCGCCAATGTGGAACGCGATGAGGGCGATCTCGTTCTCGTCGATCCTGCAGCCAAACGCCTTGGAGAAGCGGTGCGCAAAGTGAACGCCCATGTCATAGATGGGCGGGTACTCCACCTTGATTTGGTCGGCGAGCGGGTTCGCATAGCTCACGTTATACTTTGCCCGCTGATACGCATTGAACATGTGCAGCGTCAGCTGCAGGATAAGGCGCTCGTCGAACATCGGGATGCCGTAGCACTCTGCTGTCTCGCGGGCGATGTCGTGCACCGATTGGGCAAACGGCTCCCCGACTATCTTGGCAAGGCTCTTGACGTCAAGCTCTTCGTAGGGATAGCGCTCCGTCGAGAGGGCGACGAGCAGGACGATCTGCTTGAAGTCGGCGTCGGGTATCTTGCAGCCGTAGTCCTGCTCGAGGTAGGTCGAGATGTCCTGGGCCGCAGACAAGATGTCCTTGCTCTGGTTGAATTGCTCCAATACCTGGTTCACGTCTGCAAGCGTGTCGTTGTCTGCCAGCGGATTTTTTGATTGCAGGCGGGACACCACGATAAGGATGTGCAGCATGAGGTTGTTCAGCGCGTAGTCGTTGATGAGCAGCTCGCGGTGCTGAAAGATGTCCACGATCCTCGACAGCATCGAGTCGACATCGTAGTCGGGAAAGAGAAGCCGAAGCGTCTCGATTGACGAGAAGCTGTCGTTTCCCTCTTGCGTTGCCAAGTGTCCCAAGAGCTTTCGCTTCTCCCGCTCGGGACCCTCAAGCGAGACGTTGAAGTTGTGGGTCTCTAGCGACAGGTCGTATTGAGCGGCAAGCGAGCGCACGGCAGGCATCACCGTGCTCGCCAGCGTGCTTTCGCTCACGCAGAGCTCTTCCGCTAGATCGAAAAGCGACAGCGCCTCTTTTGAGCCAATCAGGCGGTAGATGACATGGCTCACGCGACTCTGCTGCTCGTTTTCTTGAGTGGCGGGCCGGTTCTCCTCCTGATTGTTGGTCGCCGCTGTCTTGTCTGACTTGCGAAGCCGATATCCCTCGCTTGAGGAGACGATGGTCGCCTCGCCGGATTGGTTGATCTCAGAAACGTAGTTGCGAATCGTGCGCTCGGTTGTTCCGAGCATCCTTGCGAGCGTTTGAGCCGGGATGGAGAACTGCGCGCCATCGAGCACGCGCAGTAGTTGCTCCATGCGTTTGGATTTTCTGCTGCTCATAAGTTTGATCGCACCCTAGTTTTGACGGTTGTAATCATCACAGATGGTATTCGGCCGCTTCAAAGGGGGAAAGCGAGACATTTTCCTGCTGAAGGAAAATATCCAGCCTTTCCGCCTGGAGGAAAAAACTGCATTCGACCACCTTGGAGCCGCTCCCTAGAGTACGGGCTAAGGAAAGACGGACGTCCAGCAGCTACTAAAGACCAGGACTTGGAAGGGGCATCAAATGGCCGAAGAGAAAGAGCTTCGCATTTTGCTTGCATGTGGCATCGGAGCGTCTACGGGATTTATGGCACAGAACATGAGGAAGGTCGCCAAGGAGCAGGGGCTCAACTGCACGATCAAGGCCGTGAGCAAGTCCGAGGTGCTCGACTATGCCGACAAGATCGACGTGCTGCTCTTGGGACCGCACTTCTCGGGCGAGGTCCCGAGCTTCAGGAAGGAGCTCGAGCCCTACGGCGTCAAGGTCATGGCAATCGATCCTGACTACTACTCGTCCCTTGATGGCGAAGGGATCTTGGAGGACGCCTACGCGCTCTATAACGGCGAGCTCGATGACGACGAGGACTAGTCACTAGACGGCTGAAAAGGGAGGAAAGCCATGCCAGAAGCACAAGCCAAGAAGCGCGGGGTCATGGACCGCACGCAGGACTGGATCAACAAGCACATAGTGCCCGTGATGAACAAGATCACGGCTACCTACTGGTTCTCGATCATCGCAGAGTCGGTTCTCTACATAGTCCCGTTCACGATGGTCTCTGCCATCCCGAGCCTTTGGAACATCCTTCGCAAGTTCATCACGACGCTGCCGGACCTCTCGGTGCTCAACACCTACTCGTTCGGCCTCATCGGCCTGTTCGTCGTGTTCATCATCCCGTATAAGGTCCTGGTGAAGGAGGAGCGCCAAGACCGAGCGCTGCTCGCAGGGTTTACGGGAATCGGCGCCTACATGCTCTGCATGAATGCGCAGGTGACTGACGAGGGCACGGTCTTCACGATGGCCAAGTTCGGCGCTGGCGGCATGTTCACCGCCATGTTCATCGGCTGGTTCGTCGGCCTGATGTACAAGAAGACCGCTCACCACTCCTTCTTCAAGGACGACTCGCCCATCCCCGACTTCGTTAAGAACTGGTTCGACAACATCATCGTGATCATCGTTGCCCTGCTCGTCGGCTACCTGCTCACCTACGTCTTGAGCATCGACGTCTTCACGCTGGTTGGCCTTCTCATGAGCCCGCTGACCGGCTTTGCCCAGACGCTCCCCGGAGTCATCCTTATCGCGCTCATCATGGACGTGTTCTACTTCTTCGGCATCTCCGGCTGGGTCTTCACGTCGTTCACCTCGACCGTCCAGCAGGCCGCCCTTGCTGAGAACATGACCGCTGCCGCAGCTGGCCTTGCTCCTACGAACATCTACGCCTTCGGCTTCACGCGCTACACGATGATCGGCGGCGAGGGCGCAACCCTGGCGCTGGCGCTGATGCTGATGTTCTCCAAGTCCAAGCGCAACAAGCTTATTGGCAAGACCACGCTTGTCCCGTCGCTTCTAAACACCAACGAGCCGCTGTTCTTCTCGACGATTGTCAACAACCCCTATATGTTCATCCCCGTGGTCCTTCAGGCAATCATTCTGCCGGCCAACACCTGGCTCTGGATGCACTTTGGCTTCGCATCGATGCACACCGAGATGTTCAACATGTACTTCATCCCGAACTTCATCTCGGCGACCATCTACGCAAACGGCGACCTGCGCAACGCCTTGCTGGTAATCGTGAACTTCATCCTGTCGTTTATCATCTACTTCCCGTTCTGGAAGGCGTATGACAATTACCTTGTGAAGGAAGAGGCAAGCCAAGAGGCAAGCATTGCCGCCAAGAAGGAGGCAAAGCGCGCAAAGAGGGCCGCAAAGCGTGCAGCGAAGGCCGCGGCTGCCGAGAGCGCAACAGACGCGCCGACTGCTTCCACTGCAACCAGCCCCGATGCAAGCAACGCTGACGCAACTGACGCAGACGCGACGAAGGCGCCAGACAACCCTGAAGAATGATCAGCTGGCATCCCATGCCAAGGAGGAAATGATGGAAGAAGAGAAAGTCGATATCAATCAGGTGTCCATGGAGGTCATTCTCAATGCTGGCGATGGCAGGGGATGCATGGACAAGGCGATGGAGGCCGTCGCGAGGTTCGATTTCGAAGGTGCGGACGAGTACGTCAAGCAGGCCGAGCAAAAGCTGCTGGCCGCGCACCGCGCGCAGACGTCGATGATTCAGCGTCAGGCAGCCGGCGAGGACGTTGAGTACTCGATTCTCTTCGTCCATGCGCAGGACACGCTTATGACCATTGCCGCCGAGCTTCACACGCTTAAGGGAATGCTTCCCGTGCTGCGGGCGCTTGACGACCGGATTGCCAGGCTGGAGTCCAAGTAGACGCTTCCGCGTCAGCAGGTATTCTGCGCTATTGAAGTTGCAACGATTCTTGGCACGCCCCGGGGCACGGGCTGCCCTTGGGGCGTGCTCTCTCTTCAGACGATAGAAAGGTGGCCGTTATGGCTGAAAATTCTGAGAGCGCATTTCCCGAAGGGTTCCTCTGGGGCGGCGCGACCGCTGCTAACCAGATCGAGGGTGCCTACAACGAAGGCGGGCGTGGCCTTGCAACCTCGGACTTTGCCCGCTGGGTCCCGAAGGAGCAGCGCATTTCTGGCAAGGCCACGAGCTGGGCAACCTACGAGATGCTCGACGACATGATGGCGCATCCGGAGAACTATAACTTCCCCAAGCGTCGTGGTATCGACTTCTATCACCGCTACGAGGAACAGCTTGAGGCGCTGGCGGGGATGGGCTTTACGGTCTTCCGCACGTCGATTTCTTGGAGCCGCATCTTCCCGAATGGCGATGACGCGGAGCCCAACGAGGAAGGTCTTGCCTTCTATGACAAGGTCTTCGACAAGTGCCTCGAGCTTGGCATGCAGCCGATGGTCACGCTCTGCCACTTTGACACTCCGCTCCATCTTGCTACCGAGTACCAAGGGTTCCTCTCTCGCCATACGGTTGACAGCTTTGTCCGCTACGCAGAGACTGTCTTCACGCGCTACAAGGACAAGGTGAAGTACTGGCTCACCTTCAACGAGATCAACAGCTCGCTTGGCAATCCCTACACCTGCTCGGGGCTCGTGCTGCACGACGACGGCACCCCGAACCCCTATAAGGAGCAGTGGCAGGCCAAGTACCAGTGCGCCCACAACCAGTTTGTTGCCAGCGCGCTCGCGGTGAAGAAGTGCCACGAGATCATCCCTGACGCCAAGATCGGCAACATGACCTGCCGTCTTGAGAACTACGCTGAGACCTCCAAGCCCGAAGACGAGCTGCAGGTGCTCTTCGAGGACCACTTCAACTGGTTCTACAGCGACGTGCAGGCAAAGGGCGAGTACCCGTACTACATGAACCGCTTCTTCAACGACTATGGCATCAAGATCCAGATGGAGCCTGGCGACGAAGAGATCCTGAAGGAGGGCACCGTCGACTTTCTCTCCATCTCGTACTACATGACCTACATCATGCGCTACAAGGGAAGCCCGGTTCCCAAGCCCAACGGCTCTCTCGTGACAGATATCAAGAACCAGTATCTCGAGGTCTCCGAGTGGGGCTGGCCCATCGACCCGATTGGCTTCCGCATCACGCTGAACCACATCTACGACCGCTATCATCTGCCCATATTCATCGCCGAGAACGGACTTGGGGCGGTCGACAAGGTTGAGGCTGACGGCACGATCAACGACGATTACCGCATTGCCTACCTTCAGAAGCACGTAGAGCAGCTGGGCGAGGCCATCAAGGATGGCGTGGACGTGTTCGGCTATGCCTGGTGGGGACCGATTGACTTGATCAGCTCCGGAACCTCCGAGATGACCAAGCGCTATGGCTTTGTTTACGTTGACCAGGACGACTTCGGAAACGGCACGCTGGCGCTTTCCAAGAAGAAGTCCTACGACTACTACAAGAAGGTCATCGCATCGAACGGCGCCGACCTGTCAATCGACTAAGCTTTCTGCCTTTTGGCGAACATTTCCGCCCTGCAGCGCGACTTTTCGCTCGCAGGGCGGAAATGTTTGGCGGTGGCTTGGAACCGAGTGCGCATAACCTCACAGAGATGGGCGGTTTTGGGGCTTGTCTGTGAGGTTATGCGCACTCGCGTTTGGCACGACAACAAGACGGTGCCAACTTTGGGTTGCGGACGGGTCGCGCCCTGCTCGAGATTGCCGCAGCTTGGGAGCTTGGCTCGCTGTCTGGCGTCTAAAGGGTGAACAATCCGGGATATTCAGAAATATTTCAGGTTAGCGCGCATAACCTCCACGCATGGGTACGTTCTGCAAGGTTTCTTGATCTTGTGCATGCTAATTTTGGTCTGGCATGGGAATGAGCGCGTTGAGATAATCAAGGCCTTGCTTGCTACCTGCGGAAACTATGCCGTTTTGCCTAGCGACTATCTCAGAAAGAACAGGAAGGCTTTCCCAAGGCGTTCCACCTCTCGTGGTTCCCTCGCGCGGTCTCTCAATGTGCACAAATAGCATTTCCGATCGTCGACCAACTTCAAGCGAGATGCTTTTCGAGCCATCAGTCGAGCCATTCCTGCTTGCTGAATCGTTCTTCATCCCCGCAGTGGCGTCATCGATTGCCATGCTAAAGAACGTGTAGACGTCTTCCGGTCGGAATCCAGAAAGGACGGACCCGTCGACAACGTAGCTCAATGAGATTCCGCAGCGTTTGCAAACCAGAATCTTCTCGGCCAGAACTGTGTCAAGCGCTTCGTTACCCGTATTCGTCCTTGCGTCCAGCACATCCATCTCTTTTGCGATGTCCCTCAGCTCTTCTTTGCTTAATGACCCGCTAGATGGGTCTTTTGTAAGAAGCCTGAGGACTCTATGGCGCATGTCGTGCAGGCTTCCAACAAGCGCATCGAGCGTCTCGCGGCTAGTTTTGTATTGCCGCTCGCGCTCCTGCATGATCTTATTGGTAATGGCAATTCCGCCCTCAAGTCGCCTGTTCGTGACGAGCTCAAAGACAAGAAATAGTGTGAGAAGGCAGGTTACTGCATGGGATATTCCCAGCACGGCGGTGGGCAGCATGCTCACGGACGTTGCCGTAAGAGCCGTCATTGCCGAGTCAGCAAAAACGTTAATCACGACAACGGCAAGAACTACCAAAACGACGCGCCATCCTGCCACCTCAAACCTGACTCCTAGATTCCCCTCGCGAATAAACAGCAGGTAGCAGAGGTAATAGGAGAGCGCTGAGCACACAATCATGCAGATGGCGGGGGCGGCTTCCTCGCCCGTGCCGTAAGGAATCAAAGAGTTGACAACCCTCGAGAGCGTTGTCCCCAAGTTTTGCATTGTATAAGCAGAGGCGCTGCAGAGGAGCGCCGTCCAAGGGGAGCACTTTCGGCAAAGAAAAGTCAGTGCACCCGTAATGATGATCACTGCGGCAAAGCGGTACATGTCCCAAGGCATGGCTCCAGAGGTCGTGTCGAAGCCCGAGGATTCCCCTGTTGGCGGAATGGCGCCTGGTCCAAAAGCCAGAGCGGAGAAAGCCACAACGCAAAGAGCCGCAATGACGCGTCGCCAAGCAATGCCTTCCCTTTGGGGAAGTCTCCAAGCTAGCATGATGGCGGGAACGGCGAACGAAGCGATGCTAAGTACTATGTGGACGAGGCGTCCGCTCACACGTTTCTCCCGAAATAGTCGGCAAGGCGCTGCAAGGCGGCATGTCGTTTGGACCTGGTGAGAAAGCATTCCTCGCCGTTCGAGAGAAGGACCTTCTCGCCGGAAACAGACCGCACGTGCCTCATGTTTACAAGGCAGCAGTTTGAAATCCTGACGAACGGCAGCTCCTCCAGGTCTTTCTCGCAATCGCGAAGCGTTCCCCTGACGGGCACCACAGCGCCATCCTTCAGGTGGTATGTCACAGTGTGTCCGCGGACGTCGACGTAAAGCACGTCTCTTGCGGGCATGGCTCGCATCCCGTCTTTCGTCGAGATGTAAATTCCCTCGCTTGCGTTCTGGGCAGAGACGCGCATGGCACGATCCATCCTTACGCGAAAGTCCGAGTAGCTGACGGGCTTCACCATGAAGTCCAAGGCCCGAACCTCGTAGCCCCCAGCCGCGTATTGGGCAAGACTTGTCACAAAAATGAGAGGCGTCTCTTCGTCGTAATCGCGGATTAGCCGGGCTGCTTCCATTCCGTTGATTCCTGGCAGCCCGATATCAAGAAAGTAAAGGTCGTAGGGGTGCCTTTTCTCAAGAAATTCGAGCGCGGATGGCTGCACCGTGATGTCAAAGCGCTCGCCGGTCTCTTCGGAATAGCGAGAGAGCAACGTCTTGAGAGCGTCGGCCTCGGAGGGGTCGTCCTCCATGATCAGGATGCGAAACACTTCTTTACGTCCTCCCATGCCCCTAACTTGCCGTCCTATGCCAACTCCCGCATCTGAAGATTCCCCAATTGTAGCTTCAGACGTGAAGAGGGACGGGGATCTTCCGCCCAGTGGAAGGAAGGAGTGCAATGGCACAGATGACACGTAGGAGCTTCATCGGGACCGCTTCGGTCGCAGGAGCTGCAATTGGACTGGCTGCTTGCTCTGACGCAACCGGCTCGGACGAGAACGCTATCTACAACGCGCCGGATGCCGGCTCGTATCCGATTGACCCCGACGGGGATGACGTCGAGGCGCTTTGGACCAGCGAGGATATTCGCGCCGGATGGACAAAGGCGACAAATCCGAACGGCGTTGAGATCGGAGTTTGGGATACGGCCAAGATCATCCAGGTGGACGGGCTAGCCTTTCGCGACATGAACGGCGACGGCAAGCTCGACCTTTGGGAGGACTGGCGCCAAAGCGCCGAGGACAGAGCTCGCGCGCTTGCCGACGAGCTCCCCAGGGAGCAGATCATTCCCCTCATGTGGCACGGTGGGGACACGGCTATGTCTATCACGGGCGAGGGCGTTAACACCGAGAAGTACGGACTTCTCTCTCAGGGGTCGCGCGCTGGTTGCTCGCGCCTTTGCTCGACGATTGACTCGTATGGCTCTGATATCGATTGGATCAATGAGGTCCAAAAGATTTGCGAGGAGAGCGAGTGGGGAATTCCCTATCTCAACTCGACCGACCCATACCAGCTTTTTGGCCTTCCGGACAACATTGCCCTTGGAGCCACAATGGACAAGGACGTCTGGCGCAAGGCGGGCATGTGGCTTGGTCGTGCTTGGAGGGCGACTGGCGTGCGCTGCCTGCTGGGACCCCAGATTGACGTCTACTCCCAGCCCCTTGGCTGCCGCATGAACGGCTCGGTATCTGAGGATCCTGCGCTCAACCGCGATTTCACGCAAGCTTTTGCGGGCGGTCTTCAGTCCACGTGGGGCGACGACGAGGCGACGGACGACCAGGGCTGGGGCAAGGATTCGGTCGCCGCGATGCTGAAGCACTTCGTTGGTGCCGGAGCTGTCGAAGGCGGTCGCAACGACCACGCCGACGCCGGTCGCTACAACGTGTTCCCCGGAGACAACTTTGAGGCCCAGCTCATTCCATTCTTGGACGGCGGCCTTAACCTTGATTCCGAGACTGGACAGATGGCTGCCGTTATGCCTTGCTATGGAGTCGCATACGACGAGGACGAGAAGTACGGTGAGCTTGTTGGCGCCGGTTACAGCAAGAGCATCCTCTCAATTCTTCGCAACACTGGTTGGGACGGCATGTTCTGCACAGACTGGCAGATTCTGAACGACGAGACGTACGGCGTGGCCGATTTGTCGATGCCCGAGCGATACGCAAAGATGGTTGAGGCAGGAGAGGACCAATGTGGCGGCCTGTTCTGGGTCTCCATTTTCGAGGACTCTTGGAACCTTCTCGTCAATGACCTGGGGGAGGATGGCGCCTTGGAGCGCGTGCGTGACTCCGCGAGAAGGATCGGCACGCTCATGGTGCACGTTGGGCTCTTTGACCAGCCATATTCGGACACCACGGCGGCAAAGGAGATTCTCGAGAGCGAAGCGGCGGCATCGTTTGGTCTTGAAGCTTCCGAGAAGTCCGTTGTCATGCTGAAGAACAAGGACGGGATCATTTCTGAGGGCGGCCTTGGCGATGCCAAGGTGTACATGCCGGTAAAGAAGAGCGAAGCCACGATGTACTCCATGATGATCAACGAGGACTCGAGCTATACCTTCGATACCGCCTTTGACCTGGATCTTGCCAAGGAGTATCTGGGTGACAATATCATTACTGACTCCAACGACGGCGAGAACGTCGTTACGGTCGACGACTCCGAGCTTGCTGATGTGGACTATGCCATCGTGAGGGTGTCGGGGCCGAACGACCCGAACGACGGCGTGACGGGTGGCACGGCCCTCTTTGGGGGAGACACTGGCGAGCCTCTTACGTATCACCCCATCACCTTGCAGTATCTCCCGTACACCGCGGACGGACCTAACGTTCGACAGGAGTCGATTGCGCACGTTGATGAGGAGGGCAACTACGAGAACCGCTCATACTATGGGCAGTCGTCTTCCGCCAGCAACCAAAGTGATCTTGACATGGTCATTGACCTGAGGAATCGCCTTCCTGAAAGCGCGAAGATCATATTGCTTGTCGAAGCAAGCAACCCCATGGTGTTTTCCGAGATCGAGCCTTACGCAGACGTAATCCTCTTTACGTGGACCATGCAGTCGAACCTGCAGGGGGAGGCTTGGGCACGAATCATTGCTGGAAAGACCGAGCCGTCTGGTCTTCTTAACGCACAGATGCCCGCGGACATGGACACAGTCGAAGCAAGCTATGAGGATGTGTCACGCGACCTAGAGTGCTATGTGGACTCGGAGGGCAACTCCTACGACTTCTGCTTTGGGCTCAACTGGTCCGGAGTGATTGACGACGAAAGGACCAAGACGTATAAGGCTTCGCCGCTTACTAAGACGGAAACCGACTGGAGCATGGACTAGTCTAAGGCAAAAAGCCTCCCCACGACGCCTCTTCGACGCCGCGGGGAGGCTATTTCGTTGTGGCGTCAGTTCGAGTGCGCATAACCTCACAGAGATGGGCGGTTTTGGGGCTTGTCTGTGAGGTTATGCGCACTCGCGTTTGGCACAGACATCTCCGTAGTGCGAATTCCGGGCAGCCGAGGGGCTCTGGCGCCCCGCATTTCCCCAGCTCGTGGCGGTTTGTGTGGCGAAATCCCCCCAAACGAAGGATTGCTGGTATTCAGTAAGCTTTCAGGTAAGCGCGCATACCCTCAATCCCCTGAGGTCAGAGACCTTGGAAAGTTTGCCATTGCTCAGGGTGCCTCCAAGAGGGCGCGTCACCAAGGGGTCATAGTGGGGTACCATCAGGGCATGGATACCTTGTTTTCAGATGCCGAGCGTCAAAAGCGCTCGAAATATGCGCCACTCGCCGCGCGAATGCGCCCCCAGACGCTCGATGGATACGTCGGACAGACCAAGGCCGTTGGTCCTGGCAGCTGGCTGCGCACGGCCATCGAGCACGATACGCTTTCGTCGGTCATTCTTTATGGTCCTGCCGGTACGGGGAAGA
Organism: Tractidigestivibacter sp.; assembly: GCF_050946515.1. GTDB lineage: Bacteria > Actinomycetota > Coriobacteriia > Coriobacteriales > Atopobiaceae > Tractidigestivibacter. Next base: position 19,412 of record NZ_JBMNUX010000011.1, on the reverse strand, counting down.
CCACGCTCGCGCGCATCATCGCTCACACGACGCACGCCGAGTTCGTTGAGGTCTCCGCTGTTACAGGCACGGTCAAGGACTTGCGTCGCGAAATCAGTGCGGCAGAAAGCCGCCTGCTTTCGCTGGGTCAGCGCACGATTCTGTTCGTGGACGAGATTCACCGCTTCAGCCGCAGCCAGCAAGACGCGCTGCTCCATGCCGTCGAGGATCGCACGGTCGTGCTGATCGGCGCCACCACCGAGAACCCCTACTTTGAGGTTAACTCGGCGCTCATCTCCCGTTCCCGCGTCGTGGAGCTCGAGCCGCTGGACGACGACTCCATTCGCACGCTGGTGACGCGCGCGCTTACCGACGAAAACGGGCTTGGGGGAGCCTTTACGCTTGACGACGATGCGCTCGACGAGATCGTCACCCTTGCGGGTGGCGACGGTCGCGCGGCGCTGACGTCTTTGGAGCTCGCAAGCCAAATGGCCGCTCCCGCCGGCACCGCAAGCGCGGAAGAGCCGATTGCCATCACGCGCAGCCACGTGCTCGAGGCAAACCCTCGCCACGGCCTTTCCTATGACAAGGCTGGCGACATGCACTACGACATCATCTCTGCGTTCATCAAGTCCATGCGCGGCAGCGATCCCGACGCGGTGCTCTACTGGCTTGCGCGCATGCTCGACGCAGGGGAGGACCCAAAGTTCATTGCCCGCCGTATCTTGATTTGCGCTTCGGAGGACGTCGGCAACGCAGATCCTCAGGCAATCCTTGTGGCTGCCGCAGCGTTTAAGGCGACCGAGGTCATTGGCATGCCCGAATGCCGCATCAACTTGGCACAGGCTGCAACCTACATTGCGCTTGCCCCGAAATCGAATGCCGCCGAGGCAGGGATTGACGCTGCGCTCAAGGAGGTCCGCGAAGGACCACGCCGAGAAGTGCCCAACTACTTGCGCGACCGTCATCGTCCCGGCTCCGACGAGTATGGCCCCTACCTCTATCCGCACAACTACGACGAGGGATGGGTCGATCAGCGCTACCTGCCCGAGGGGCTTGAGCGCGGTTGCTTTTACCATCCTAGCGGACGTGGCTGGGAGGCGTGGCGCATTGAGGCCCGGGGTCGCGAGCGCTGGGACGTAGACGACACCCGCGCCCAAAAGGATCCCGCCTCCAAGCAGGACTCCAATTCAGAGCCGCCCGCAAGCCCCGAAAGCGGAGCCACGAATCCCAACGAGAAGAACTAGCGGCTCAGCTGCAGGCGATGTTGGCCGGCAGAGCTGGCGGCGGCAAGCTTACGTCTGTCGCCGCATTTATTTGCCGCCGACCTCAGAAGTCACATGCCCCGTGACCCCTGCAAGTCACGACGCAAAAGCGACAGGTTAGTACAATTTCGCCTTCAAAATCCTCTTTCAGATTGTAATGAGTCTTGATAAACGTGGTGCAAGACCACGCCAATGCTTGAGGGAAGGGGATTCTCATATGAAGAAGTCAGCAATAGTAGCCGGCCTTCTTGCTGCGACGCTTGCCATGCCGCTCGTTGGGTGCGGCGGCTCGAGCTCCAGCACGTCGACGGACACCTCGTCCAGCTCGTCTGCCACCACGACGACTACAACCTCCGACAGCTCCAGCTCAACGAGCAGCTCCGACTTCGACGCCAACGCCTTCTACGTTGGTCAGTGGCGCGGCTCCGTCGAGATCACCGGACAGACCGTCTATGGCACCGCCGGCGGCACCGAGCAGATGCTCGACGTGATCATCAACGAGGACGGCACTTGCGAGGTCACGCCGCTCGAGGCGCATGCTGATCTGCTCACCGACACCGGCACCTGGGAGGGCACCGAGGACGAGCTGACGCTGCACCTCACCGACAAGGACATCACGCTCACCGTTGTCGACAAGGCAACTCTTGAGGGCAACGCCGCTGACTTCGGCATCTCCGACTTCGACACCATCGACTTCGATTTCTACGGCTAGACCAGCTGTGGGGGCGCGTAAGCGCCCCCTTGGAGTTCTTGCCTGTACTTCAGCGCCAAAGCGTTGGCGCGCAAATCTTGGAATAACGCGCATAGCTGAAAGGGTTTGGGAAGACCCTTCGGCAGATTTTTCTGGCAGGGGCCCGGGAAGCCCGCTGCCTAGACAACGCGTGCGCACGGCAGGGGCCCGGGAAGCCCGCTGTTGACTCTTTGCCTGATGGGGCCTGGGAAGCCCCTGACAGATTTTAGCAAGCAGGGGTTTGGGAAGACCCCTGGGATTGTTGCATGTCTGAGGCCTGGGATGAGTCCTCAAGACAAAAAGGCGTGGGAGGAGAAACCACTATGAGCATTACCCGTAGGAACTTCCTGGCTGCTTCCGCTCTGACGGCGGGCCTCATGGGCCTCGCCGGCTGCTCGACGGGAGGGTCTGCTGCAAATGACGCCGCGTCGGCGCCGGCAGCCGACAGCTACCCCATCGACCCCGATGGCGACGACGTCGAGGCCAAGTGGGCGAGCGAGGAGACCCGCGATGGCTGGACCCGTTACACCCAGGACGGCGGCGCCACGATCGGCGTGATGGACACCGCGAAGGTCATCCAGGTGGACGGCTACGCCTTCCGTGACATGAACGGCGACGGAAAGCTGGAGCTCTGGGAGGACTGGCGCCAGAGTGCCGACGACCGCGCTCGGGCGCTTGCGGAGTCGCTCGAAGCAGACGACCTCTATTCTCTGGTGTTTGCTGGGGGAACGCAGTCGTCCCAGGTCACTACCGACACCGAGTCCATGGACTACATCGAGCAAGGCTCTCGTTCGGGAGTCTCTCGCCTACAGACGACGCTCGATACCTATGCGTCTGACGTTGCGTGGATCAACACCGTGCAGGAAACTTGCGAGAAGAGCGAGCTCGGCATCCCGTACCTGAACTACTGCGACCCGTCCCCCTTCTTCGACGTTCCCGACTCCGTCGGTCTTGCGGCCGCCATGGACAAGGACCTCTGGCGCAAGGCGGGCATGTGGCAGGCTCGCGCATGGCGCGCGGCTGGCGTCCGCTGCGAGCTGGGACCTCAGGTGGACGTGTACTCCAACCCTATTGGCGTGCGCCTGGCGGGCTCCGTTTCCGAAGACCCTGCCCTAAACCGCGACTTTGCCCAAGCGTATGGCGGCGGCATGCAGTCCACCTGGGGCGATGACGACGCCACGGACGACCAAGGCTGGGGCGACCAGTCCTGCGCCGTCATGCTGAAGCACTACGTAGGGGAGGGCTGCCCCGAAGGCGGGCGCAACGACCACCAAGACTCGGGCAAGTGGAACGTCTTCCCCGGCTCCAACTTCAATGCGCATCTGGTGCCGTTCCTCGATGGCGGAATGCACCTTGACTCCAAGACCGAGCAGGTGGCAGCCATCATGCCTTGCTATGGCATCGCCTATGACCCCAATGACGACAGCCTTGGCGAGCACGTCGGCTCGTCCTACTCCGCGCACAACATCTCGATCCTTCGCAACGCCGGCTGGGACGGCCTCATAACGACCGACTGGATGATCCTCGAGAATGCCGACCATGGCGTGAAGGACCTCACGGTCGAAGAGCGCATGACCAAGCTCATGGAGAACAGCATCGACCAGCATGGCGGAACCTTCCAGCCCGACGTGGCCGAGTCGGCCTACAACATGATCGTGGAGGAGAAGGGCGAAGACGAGGCGCTTTCCATCTACCGCGAGCATGCTCGTCGCACCTTCAAGGTGATGGCCGAGCTTGACCTCTTTGACCAGCCCTATTCCGATCGCTCCGCCTGCAAGGAGATTCTTGAGAACGAGACGGCGGCAGCGTTTGGTAAAGAGGCCAACGAGAAGTGCGTCGTCATGATGAAGAACTCCGGCAACGTCATCTCCCAGGACGGCATCAAGGGCAAGGTCTACGTTCCGCAGGTTCTCTCGAGCGGCATGGGCATGATGATGCCGGGCATGGCGGCGACGGCCACGGTTGGCTATTCAATCGGCGACGAGGAAACGCTCGCTTCCTACTTCGACGAGGTCGTCACCGACACCGTCGCCGACACCTTCACTGGGGACCCTGACGATTCCGGCAACCCTACGCCAACCGAGGCAGACATCACCCGGCTCACGGCGGAGGATCTGGTCGATGTGAAGTACGCAGTCATTAGGGTCCAGAACCCGCAGGACGCGTACGGCGGCGTGACGGGCGGCCCGCAGTTCTTTACGATGCCTGGCGCATCTACCGAGGTTGAGCCTGCGGTCTACTATCCAATCACCTTGCAGTACCGCCCGTTTACGGCCGATGGCGACTACGTGCGCCAGGAGTCGCTGAACCCGACCGACGAGTTCGGCGTCTACGAGAACCGCTCCGTCTATGGGAAGTCTACCTACGCCACCAACGAAAGCGACCTTGACCTCGTGCTCGACATCAAGAGCAAGCTGCCCGAGGACGCCAAGCTCATTCTCATCGTGGCCGCTTCGAACCCGATGGTCTTCTCCGAGATCGAGCCTGCGGCAGACGTGATTCTGATGGGCTGGGGCATGGGGATGAACGGACTGAGCGACGACGCCTACCTCAGCGTCATCACTGGTCAGGTAGAGCCCTCCGGGCTCTCGCCGTTCCAGATGCCCGCCAACATGGAGACCGTCTTCACCCAGGACGAGGACGTGCCGCGTGACATGGAGTGCTACACCGACTCTGACGGCAACACCTACGACTTCGCGTTCGGCATGAACTGGTCGGGCGTGATTGACGACGACCGCACCAAGACCTACAAGGCCTCTCCGCTGACCCAGCCAGAGGCCGAGGTCAAGGCAGACGAGTAGGACTTGCCCTCATGCAAGCCTGAAGCAGTTCCCCTTTCCTCCCTTTATCAGGTATTGCCGAGGGCTAGCGGGGCGGGGGCCGAGCGCGGTATGCTCGGTCCCCGCTTCTCTGTCGAGCGCCATGATGTGGAACGTGCGTGATGCGCGCGGGGGTGGGGTCGCGTTCGGCTATCCTAGCGTTCGTTTTTTGACGTCGAGCACGGCAGCGAGGTTGAGTCTATGTCCCAAGCGAAGACCGAAGGGCGCAGGAGCGGCTGGAGCCTCTTCAAGAAGTTTCTCGCCTACTACAAGGGCCAGGTCCATATCTTTGTTGCAGACATTATCTGCGCGACGGTGGTGGCCCTTATCGATCTGGCATTTCCTCGCATCCTCCGAACGCTTACCAACGGGCTCTTCACGCAGGGCGCCAATGCGATCATGGACGCTCTGGGCTACCTCACGATTGGGCTTGTCGTGATGTACGCCGTCCGCTTTGGCTGCCGCTACTTCGTCTGCTTCTGGGGCCACGTGATGGGCGCGCGCATGGAAAGCCGCATGCGCGAGGACCTCTTTGACGCCTACGAGCGCATGAGCTTCTCGTTCTTTGACCGCAACAAGTCGGGCGACCTCATGAGCCGCCTGGTAAACGACCTCTTTGACATCTCCGAGGCGGCGCACCACGGTCCCGAGTTCATCTTGATCGGCCTTGTCGAGATCATCGGGTCGTTTGTGATCCTGGGATCGATAAATGCCCAGCTCACGATTTGCATGGCAATCGTCCTCGCGGTGCTCATCGCCTACAACCTGTGGGCAAACCTGCGCATGCGCGCAGTGTTTCGCGAGAATCGCGTGCGCATCTCGGGCGTCAACTCTCGCCTTGAGGACAGCCTCGCCGGCGCCCGCGTGGTCAAGAGCTTCGCGGCGGAGGACCTCGAGCGCGACAAGTTCCGCACCAGCAACGATGCCTACCTCAACTCCAAGGTGCGGATGTACCACGCGATGGGCCGCTACCAGGCGGGCATCGCGGCGCTCATGGGCATCCTCTACACGGTGATTGTCTGCCTAGGAGGCTGGCTCATCGCGCAGGGCCAGATGCAGGCGGTCGACCTTGCGACCTTCGCGCTCTACATCTCGCTTTTCACGACCCCCATCGAGAACATCCTCAACTTCACCGAGACCTTCCAGAAGGCCATCGCGGGCTTCCGCCGCTTCCAGGAGATGCTCGACGCGCAGCCCGACATCAAAGACGCGCCAGGCTCCAAGCCCATCCGCGTGACCGAGGGAGCCGTCAGCTATCGTGACGTGCACTTTTCGTACAACAGCGAGGACGGCGAGGTCATCCACGGCCTCAACTTGGACATTCGTCCCGGCGAGACGATTGCGCTCGTGGGGCCATCCGGGGGAGGCAAGTCGACGACCTGCTCGCTTCTCCCGCGCTTCTACGACGTTGACTCCGGCGCAATCACGATCGATGGCCAGGACGTGCGCTCGGTCACGCAGAAGAGCCTGCGAGAGGCAGTCGGCCTCGTGCAGCAGGACGTTTACCTTTTTGATGGGACCATCGCCGAGAACATCGCCTACGGCCGCCCCGACGCCACGGCAGACGAGATTCGTGCCGCCGCTGAGCGCGCGAACATCGCAGAGTTTGTCGAAGAGCTGCCCGATGGCTACGAGACCCAGGTGGGGGAGCGCGGCACGCGCCTCTCCGGAGGCCAGAAGCAGCGCATCGCCATTGCCCGCGTCTTTCTCAAGAACCCGAAGATCTTGATCTTGGACGAGGCGACCTCGGCGCTCGACAACGAGTCCGAGCGTGCCGTGCAGGAGTCGCTTGGCGAGCTCTCGCGCGGACGCACGACCATTGTGATTGCGCACCGCCTCTCCACCATCAAGGGCGCCGACGAGATTGCCACCATCGACAACGGCCGCGTGGTGGAGCGCGGAACTCACGACGAGCTCATGGCCAGGGGCGGCACCTACGCGAAGTACTACAAGATGCAGTTTGGCAACGTGCTGGACTAGTGCGGACGCCCCGAGCCCGAGCACTTGCCCCGCTCGCGCCTCTGACGGCTGGCCGCACGACCGAGAAACGAAATGGGTAGAATGAGCTCGTACATATGGCGCGTCAACGCTTGGCTTAGCCTGGCGGGCGCAGAGGAAGGGACATAGGATGAGTCCTCTTGACATTGCTCTTGTCGTGCTCGTCGTAGTGGCCGTGTGGGCCGTGGTTGAGCTTGCGCTCACCATTCGCAAGACGCGCGCTTCCGTCGAGGAGGTGACCAACTCCGCCAACCAGGCCATCGAACAGATTCAGCCGATCATCGACAAGTTCGACGGAATGGCGGACGACCTCGATCCTGCCGTCAAGCAGGTGCAGCCCCTGATGGGCAAGGCCCTCGACGCAGTTGACAACGCAAACGCGAGCCTTGACAACCTGAACAACATTCTGGGTGACGTATCCACTGTCTCCGGGACAGCCGCCAACGTTACCGAATCTGTCAGCCATGGGGCCAGCGTCGCTGCCGGCGCCGTCGTCGGCGCGGTCTCGAAGCTCACAGGCCGCACTGCTCCCTCTCAGGGAAAGCTTGCTGATGGCGGGGCTGCCGCCGATCAAGCCGACAAGGCAGATGAGAAATCCGAGAAGCCGAGGGTTGCGTATGTAACGTATCCGACCGTTACGGCCGAGGATTCAAAGCCTGCAGAAACAGCTCAGGACAAGGCAGACTACGTGCCTGCGCACGCAGCAAAGCCGTCCGAGACGAACGATGCAGAGTAAGGGCGTGGCTATGACTTCTCGAACTGTTACCCTAAACGTACCTCCCGAGGCGCAGTTTGCGCGAACCGTGCGCATGACGGCGGCCAACCTGGCCGTGTGCTGCGGGATGAATGTCGACGACGTGGAAGATGTCCGCATTGCTGCCGAGGAGGGCTTTGTCTATGCGTGCGCAACGCGCCCCCAGACCTGCGACATCGCCTTTGAGCTCGCGTCCGACAAGATGGACATGGACTTCACGTTGGGCGAGGAGGACCCCGACGAGGCGAGCGACGCCTCTGGCGAGCCGCAGCCCATTGACCTGATCGAAGTCCTTCTCGACGCCGTTTGCGACGACTACTCTCTGGGTCCCGATGGGATGACCCTTCATCTCTCGAAGAAGATTGGTGCCGAGAATGCCTAACTCTCGCAACGCCACAGATACTCAAGACGCCCCCAAGGTCGAGTCCATTACCGCGGGAAACGAGGACGTGGCCAACGTCTCGGATGCCCAGACGCCCGAGAAGGGCAAGGCTGCAGGCGAGGCTTCCAACCTGGATGGTGAGGCCAAGAAGCGCGAGGAGGAGCGTGCCGAACGTGCGCGCCGCCGCTCGCTGCGCCGGACTCCCAAGGGCAAGAACGCATGGGACAAGGAGCGCACGTGCAGGCTCTTTGAGCAGTACAAGGCCACAGGAGACCCCGAGGTACGCGATCAGCTGATCGTGAGCCACCTTAACCTGGTGCGCTTCCTCGCCTCCAAATTCAAAAACCGTGGCGAACCGCTGGACGATCTTATCCAAGTAGGCACGATTGGTCTCATCAAGGCAATTGATCGCTTTGACCCCGACCGCGGCCTTGAGTTCACGACTTACGCAACGCCAACCATCATGGGCGAGATCAAGCGCCATTTCCGCGACAAGGGGTGGTCGGTGCGCGTGCCCCGTCGCCTGCAGGAGCTCTCTGCGAAGGTGAACCAGGCAAACGACGAGCTCACAAACGAGCTGCAGCGCAGCCCCTCAGTCGAGGAGATTGCTCAGCGCGTGGGGACGAGCGTGGACGAGGTGCTTGAGGCGATGGAGTCGTCGAGCGCCTATAGCTCCGTACCTCTTGAGGGCGGGTCGTCCTCTGACGACGACGATGCGCCGTCCGTGATCGATCACTACGTCACCGAGGACGAGGCGCTTGCGACGTCCGACGACCGCATCGTGCTCGAGGATGCGATCCGCGACTTCTCTCCCCGCGAGAAGCAGGTCATCCGCATGCGCTTCGTGGACGGTCTCACGCAGGTCGAGATTGCCAAGAAGCTTGGGATTTCGCAGGTCCAGGTCTCGAGGCTGCTGCGTCGCACGCTCAAGCGCGTGCAGGACAAGATTGACCCAGAAGGTCTGATGAACAAATAGCATCGCTCCGTACGCGGAGGCACCGGATCTCTTCCGGTGCCTCTTTCTTTCCGCGGCGGGTAGCTGCGTTAGCCGCCACGCGCCCCCACGCGTCCTCAACGCGCCCCACACAAGCGCGCTGAGGTCCTGCCCTGCCTGCCAACTTGCGCGACCTCTGATGCCGCAGAAGTCGCGCAACCTGGCAGCGTCTCAATGTGTGGGGCTGGCGAAGAAACGACGCAGCACGTTGTGCGGGGCGCCCCTCTCGCTCAGCCCCTCTGCCTGCGGTTCCTCTGCGCCGGGAATCTCATCGTGCGGGCTGCGCCTGGATGCTGCGGGCGCTCTTCGCGTTGTGTGGGACTTTTCGCTGCCGCTGAGGGTGCCCGGCGAGAGGGGCTCCGCAAAGCCGCAGGTAGAAAAATGGCACATTGCAGATAGCATTATGGGAGGTCCCACACAACGGAGTTGGTGGCTGGGACGGATCGCCCGACTCCACACGACGCGACTCGCTACCTGTGGAAACGTCGTAGGCTCCCACACTTTCGAGCATGCCAATTCGGCGCCGGTCCCACACAACGCGCGCCTGCCAACTTGTGCGACTTCTGATGCCGACTTTGCCAAGCCGCGCGACCTCTGATGCTCTGCCTGCCAACTTCAGCGACCTCCGGTGTCGCATAACTCGCGCAACTTGGCAGGTGGGGCGGTCATTGCCGTCGTGCGGGGCTCGTCAAGGTCGTGGCGGCCTCGTGGCGGTCCAACGTGTGGGGAGAAATGGGGCGACAAGCTGGTAGAATGAAGTGCTTTTTGTCGAAAGGGATGCAACGTGGACGAGCAGGGCGAGCAATCCGACAGCAAGTCAAGCAAATGGTCGCGACGCGCAATCGTGGCATGGGCCATTGTCGGCATCATCGCCGTCTTCGTCCTCGCCATCCGCGGCCTGTCGATGGTCGGCGACGCCGTCGAGCTGCTGGTCATGGGCATCATCGTCGGTTTCATCTGCAGCCCGCTCACCAACTCGCTGGAAGACCGCAGGGTTCCGCGCGCCCTCTCGGCATTCATCGCCCTTCTCGTTGTGGTCGCTGTGCTCGCCGTGGTGATCGTCGTGTTGGGCGGAACCTTTATCCAACAGTCAGTCGAGGTCCTTCGGCAAGTGCCTGCCTACGTTCAGTCGGTGCAAGACGCTCTCGCTAGCTTCTGGCAGAGCTATGGCACATCAGACAACCAGCAGCTGCAGGCCATGGTGAACTCGATCGTCGCTGCGGTCTCCTCTGCGGGCAGCTCACTAGCTTCCGACGCGATGCGCCAGCTTACCTCCGGCGCCGTCGAGGGCATCGCGGACGCGCTCGATAACTTCGTTAACTTCTTTCTGGCCCTTGTCCTGGCCTATTGGTTCGCGAAGGACTACCCCGTCATCGTGCGCGAGCTTGCCGTCATCGCAGGTCCCTCGCGCCAAGATGACATGACGCTCTTGCTTGCCGTCATGAGCCGATCGATGGGCGGCTACATGCGCGGGCAGCTAATCTGTTCGATCATCAATGGCGCAAGCGTCTGGATTGGCCTTTCGCTCTTGGGCCACCCCTACGCAAGCCTGATTGGCATCATCACGTTCTTCCTGCACTTCGTTCCCGTAATCGGAACCTTTGTCTCGGCTGCGCTGGCTACGCTGCTTGGTCTCTTCGTGAACCTGTGGGTTGCCATCTGGACGCTCGTGATCATGGTGGTTGCGGCGAACGTGACCGACAACCTGATCTCTCCTTTGGTCATGCGCAAGGCGGTCAAGATTCACCCGGTGCTCTCCATCGTGGGCATCGTTATCGGCAATTGCCTGGGCGGCATCGTCGGCATGGTGCTTGCCATTCCGCTGACGGCCGCCATACGTGGCGTCTTTGTCTATTACTTCGAGTCTCGCTCCGGCCGCCAGATCGTCTCCTCGAATGGCGCCCTGTTCCAGAGCACCCCGTACGTCGACAGCAGGGGAAACGCCCGAGCGGTCTTTGACGCCCTCGACGACGACAAGTTCTTCGAAAGCACGCGCCTCGTCACTCCCCAGCAAGCGATTGGGGAGTCCGCCGCGCGTGAAAACGGTGTGTATACGCAAGATATGAGTAAAAATAGAAATGTTTTGAACGAAAAGCCCACGGGAGGCAGGCAAGCCGACGACGCGTCGGCCCCAACCGAGGCGGGACGAGGAGAGAAATGAGCACGCCCGACTACAAGACCATGACAACCGCGGAGATTCGCGAGGACTTCCTGAAGTTTTTTGAGGGGAAGGGCTGCAAGCTCTACCCGTCCTCATCGCTGATCCCCGATGATCCTTCGCTGCTTCTTGCCAACGCCGGCATGAACCAGTTCAAGGAGTACTACCAGGGCACCAAGACCATGAAGGAGATTGGCGCCTGCTCCTGCCAGAAGTGCCTGCGCACCAACGACATCGACAACATCGGCGACGCCCGCCACCTGTCGTTCTTTGAGATGCTGGGCAACTTCTCCTTCGGCGGCTACACCAAGGCCGACGCCATCGCGTGGGCCTGGGAGTTCTGCACGAGCCCCGAGCACTTGGGCCTGCCCGCCGACCGCCTGTACATGACCGTCTTCGAGGACGACGACGAGGCCATCGAGCTCTGGCATGCCCAGGGCGTGCCGTACGACCACATCTCTCGCCTGGGCGCCGAGGACAACTTCTGGGCCGCCGGTCCCACCGGCCCCTGCGGTCCGTGCTCGGAGGTCTACTTTGACCAGGGCCCCGCCTTCGAGGGCGAGAAGCCCGGCGACGACGGCGACCGCTACCTGGAGTTCTGGAACCTCGTCTTCACGCAGTATGACCGCCAGGAGGACGGCTCGATGCCGGACCTCCCGCACCGCAACATCGACACTGGCATGGGCCTCGAGCGCATCGCGGCAATCATGCAGCACGAGGGCTCCAACTACGAGGGCGACGTCCTGCGCACGCTGATTGGCGTGGGGGAGCAGCTCTCCGGCAAGGCCTATCACCACGACAAGGCCACCGACAAGAGCCTGCGCATCCTGGCCGACCATAGCCGCGCCGTCTCGTTCATGATCGGCGACGGCATCCTGCCCTCCAACGAGGGCCGTGGCTACGTCCTGCGCCGCCTGCTGCGCCGCGCCGTCTACCATGGCCGCCTCCTGGGCATCAAGGGCGAGTTCCTCACCACGTACTTCCACGAGGTACAGCGCCTGCTGGGCGACGTGTACCCCGAGCTCATCGAGAACAAGGCCCTCATCGAGGGCATCATGGTCGCCGAGGAGGATCGCTTCTCCGCCACCCTTGACGCCGGCGAGGAGAGCCTGAAGGCCGAGCTTGAAAAGCTCCCTGACGGAGCTCGGCTCTCCGGCGAGGTCGCCTTCAAGCTGCACGACACCTACGGCTTCCCGATCGACCTCACCCGCGAGATTGCCGCCAACGCCGGCCATGCCGTCGACATGGACGCCTTCGACCGCGAGATGAACGCACAGAAGGAGCGCGCCCGCGCCACGGCGAACCGCGACGCCTGGGGCAATGCGACCACCGTGTGGGTGGCGCTCTCCGACACCCTTCCCGAAACCGAGTTTGTCGGCTACGACGTCGACTCGCTCGACGGCTGCAAGGTCCTTGCCATCGTGCGCGACGGCGAGGCCGTGAGCTCTGCCAAGGTGGGCGACAAGGTCGAGGTCGTCCTTGACCGCACCCCGTTCTATGGCGAGATGGGCGGCCAGGTGGGCGACACCGGAAAGCTCGGTCCCGCTCGCGTGACCAACACGTTGCACCACGAGGGCGGCATCGTCGGCCACGAGGCCGAGGTCATCGACGGTCCGCTGCAGGTCGGAGACGTCGTGCGCGCCGCGGTCGACCACGGTCGCCGCGAGCTCATCCGCCGCAACCACACCGCGACCCACCTTCTGGACGCGGCCTTGAAGCAGGTGCTCGGCGACCACGTGAGCCAGGCCGGCTCGCTCGTTGCGCCTGACCGCCTGCGCTTTGACTTCACGCACTTCGAGGCCATGACCAAAGACGAGCTCGAGCGCGTCGAGGGCCTCGTGAACGCCGAGATCTTCGCCGCCGAGCCCATCGTGACCCGCGTTATGGGCCTGGAGGAGGCGAAGGCGTCCGGCGCCGTGGCCCTCTTTGGCGAGAAGTACGGCGACGTCGTGCGCGTTGTCTCCACGGGCGACTCCGACGCGCCCTTCTCGCGCGAGCTCTGCGGCGGCACCCATGCTCGCAACACCGCTGAGCTGGGATTCTTCAAGATTGTCTCCGAGAGCTCCGTCGGCTCCAACGCCCGCCGCATCGAGGCCGTCACCTCCGCTGGCGCCATCGAGTACGTCGACGAGCGGCTGGCGATGCTAGACGAGGCAGCCGCCACGCTCAAGTGCCGCCCGACCGACGTGCCCGGGCGCGTCTCTCAGATGCGTGACGAGCTTCGCGACGCGCGCAAGAAGGTGAGCGTCGCCAAGGGTGCCGCCACCGGCGACGTCATCTCCGCCGCGCTCAAGAACGCCGCCGACCTAGGAGCGTATCGTTGCGTCTTCGCGAGCGTCCAGGGCGTCTCCGGCAAGGACCTGCGCAGCGTCTGGGACAGTATCCGAGATGGCGCGAACGGAGAGCCTATCGCCTGCGTCATCGCCTCTACCACGGCCGACAACAAGGTCGCGCTTCTCGCTGCTGGCACCGATGGCGCCGTGGCGGCGGGATTTGCGGCCGGCGACGTTATCCGCCAGATTGCTGGCATCGTGGGCGGTCGCGGCGGCGGCAGGCCCAATATGGCTCAGGCTGGCGGCTCCGACCCGTCCAAGGTCGACGAGGCATTGGCTGCTGCCCGCACGGCAGTCGGCGCCTAAAGGTCTGTCATGCGAGCGTTGGCGCTCGACATAGGGGAGAAGCGCATCGGCATTGCCGTCAGCGACCCAAGCGGTCGCGTCGCCTCTCCCGTCTGCGTTCTCCCTGCCCCCGAGGTCCTCTCGGGGGCTCGGAGCTTTCGACGCGTCCTTGAAGATTGGGAGCCTGACGTGCTGGTTTGCGGTCGGCCCCTCACAATGTCGGGCGAGGAGGGTCCCCAGGTAGCACGCATCAAGCGTTGCGCGGAGCAGATTGCCGCTCAGGCGGGTCTCCCCCTCGAGCTTGTCGACGAGCGTCTTTCGTCGGCCGAGGCAAAGCGTATTCTTCATGAGCAGGGACTTTCCGAAAAAGAAATGCGCGGCAAGGTGGATATGGTTGCCGCGTCGCTATTTCTCCAGTCGTGGCTTGATGCCAAGCAGGCGCGCGCTGAGAAAAAGAGCTGAAAGGGGCTAGACATGCCCAGCACGAACGAGAGCAACAACCGACGACCTTCTCACTTCGCCAAGCTGACAAGGCATGACGAGCAGGGTCAGCGGCCCACGCCCCGCCAGGAGCCTGCGTCCGGCACGTCTCGGCCGTCGGGTCGCAGAGTGGCCGACGTCCCGCGCACAACGAGAGGCGCGACCACCAAGCGCATTTCCTCTCGCTCCGCTGCGGTCACGCGCAAGACCCACGGGGGAGCAACGCCTCGACACCGCAGCGGACGCGACCCGCGCCAGCGTGTTCTTCTCGCTGCCATCGGCGCTGCCGTGGTTCTTGCGGTTGCGGCAATCATCTTCTTTGTCGTAGTCCCCGTCTTCACCGGCAGCGATGACAGCGGCACCAGCCAGGTGGCCTCTGGCCAACAGGTCGAGGTCACGATTCCCGAGGGCTCAAGCACCTCGTCGATCGCGCAGATCCTCGTTGACGCGGGCGTCATCACGAGCTCGGAGGATTTTCTGCAGGCGGTGCAGAAGCAGGGCGTCGAGCAGCAGCTCAAAAGCGGCTCGTATACGCTGCTCACAGGCTCGAGCACTGACAATGTGATCGACCAGCTTGTGGAGGGGCCCAACTCGACGGCGTCAACCATCACGGTTCCCGAGGGCTACACCGTCTCGCAGGTGGCATCTCTAGTCGAGGAGAAGTTCGGCATCTCGACCGACGACTTCCTCGCTCAGGCAAAGGCCTCAAACTACGTGTCCGACTACGCGTTTCTCGCCGACGCACAGGACGACTCGCTCGAGGGGTTCTTGTTCCCCAAGACCTATGACTTCTCGGGCCAGACCGTCACGGCCGACCTCGTGATTCGCACCATGCTGAGCCAGTACCAGACCGAGGTCGCGTCGCTCGACTTTGAGAGCGCGCGCTCCGCAATCGAAAGCCGCTACGGCATCACCATGAGCGATTACGACATCTTGACCATGGCCTCGATCATCGAGAAGGAAGCGCTGACCGAAGACGACCGCCCGCTGATTGCCTCGGTCTTCTACAACCGCCTGTCCTCGGGCATGCAGCTGCAAAGCGACGCCACGCTTGCCTACTCGCTTGGTCGCGAGGTGACCGCCGACGACCTGACGCAGGACGACCCCTATAACAGCTACCTCAACAGCGGCCTTACCCCGACGCCCATCTGCAATCCCGGCTTGGCGTCAATCGAAGCCGCGATGAGCCCCTCTGACACCAACTACTACTACTTCTATATCACCAGCGACGTTCACGCGTTCTCCGAGACCTACGAGCAGCACCAGCAGGTCATCGCGGAGAACTCTTAAGGACGCTGGAGCCACGATGAAGTCTCCGTTTTCCGCATGGCGCTATGTGTCAACGGTCGACCTGATCGACCCCGCCGAGCTCGCCTCCCAAGGCGTGCGCTTGCTGTTGGTGGACCGTGACAACACGCTCGTCCCGCGAGACACGCGCACGCTCCCTCCGCAGGTGTGCGACTGGGTTCGAAGCGTCAAGGACGCCGGCATCGCGTTCTGTCTGCTCTCGAACAACTTCCATACGCAGCAGATTGCGCAGACGGCCGCCGAGCTTGGCTGCCAGAAGGTGGACCATGCCATGAAGCCCGCGCCAATAGCGGTGTGGCATGCCATGGCAAAGATGGGCGTTGGAGCTGAGCAGACGGTCGTGGTGGGCGACCAGGTCTTTACCGACCTTCTTGCGGGCACGCTCTCGGGCGTGCGCACGATTCTTGTGCGGCCACAGTCCACGACAGACCTCTGGTACACCCAGATCTTCCGCATTGGCGAGCGCGTCGTGCTGGGAGACGTCCGTTTTGAGGGCGAGTAGTGCAGAGCCCGAGCAACCACCCCGTGCAGGGTCCTTCTCGTTTTCTGGCCGCGCCGTGGCGAGGCCCTCTCCATGCTAGAATCGACCCGATACCATATGGCTTTTGGAGAGTTGAGTTTAGTGGGCGACGCACAGGGCTGCTGCTATGTCACGCACGAGGGGTGTGACCATATCTTCTTCGTCGGTTTTCTCGGAGCGGGAAAGACCACGCTGGCGCGCAACCTCGGTCGCCTGTTTCAGCGACCCTACGTCGACACTGACCAGCTTGTCGAGCGCGAGCTTGGCATGTCGGTGACGGAGATCTTCTCTTCGCTGGGAGAAGACGCCTTTCGCGATGCGGAGACCATGGTGCTGGGCAGGCTCAAGGGCAAGAAGTCGCTCTTGGTAAGCTGTGGCGGCGGCATCGTGGAGCGTCCAGTTAACTGCGAGCTCATGCACAAGATGGGAACCGTCGTCTTTCTGGACGGCGACCTCTCAGACTCGCTTCGGCAGATTCGCCGCCCTGACCGCCGTCCCGACCTTGGCGACAAGAAGCACGCAAGCGAGCTCTACCGGCATCGCCGACCGCTCTACCAAAAGGCTGCCGACATTACGATTGACATCAGGAACAAGACGTTCGAGCAAGTGGCCTGCGAGTCGGGCGAGCTGCTTTGGGAGAAGGGGCTTCTGTGAGCGAAGAAAACGAGCAGATAGACGAGCAGGTCGAAGAGGCTGGTGGGCTGAGCGAGGCTCCCGTGGGACCGGAGCCAACCGCAGACGAGGAGGTCGCGGAGCCGCGCATCAAGCCCAAGCGCCAATGGGTGACGCTGCGCGGAAGCTCGATAGACGCGCACGTGGGAGACGACCTTCTTTCCACCGTTGGCCGCGACCTCAAGTCGTACGTGAGCAAGCCTCGCCTTGCAGCCCTTCTTGTGAGCCCCAACGCTCCTTCCGAAGCGGTCGAGAGCGTCTTTCGCTCGCTTACCGACACGGGCTTTCTTGTGAAGAAGCTCAACCTTCCGAGCGGCCGCGCGGCTGCCTCCTTTGCGACGGTGGAAGAGCTCCTCGAGGGCTTTGCCCGCATTGGGCTTTCGGGCGATGACGTGGCTTGCGCCATCGGAGACGTCTGGGGCCTCTCCGCAGCCTCGTTTGCCACTCACTCGTGGTGCGGCGGCGTCGCGTTTGACGAGATTCCGCTTGATCCGGTTGCTGCCGTCATCGCAGGACCCACGCCTGCGCCGCTTGACGTCCCGGGCGGAGAGGGCCTTGTGACGCACCGCGGCAGCGCGCGCTTTGTGCATGCCGAGCTTGACGTGATCATGGCTGACCAGGGGTCTGACAACGAGCTTCTCGCTCGCGCGCTCTTTGCCACCTCGGCAATAGCCGACAGCGACAAGGCCTTCGAGCGCCTGTGGGACCGCACTCCAGGCATCGTCTCCAATGATCGCTCCGTCGTGGCCGAGCAGGTTACGGACTGCCTCAAGAGCCGTGGCAAGATCATCTCGTCCACCTCGATTGCCGTGCGCCAGTCGATCAACTATGGCATCACCTTCTCGCGGGCGCTGCGCACGCTGGTAGGCCCCGAGGTTCCGCAGTCGACGCTCATGGCGGAGGCAATGCGCTTTGCCGGCAGGCTCTCTTGCGCGCAAGGCGCCATGACGATTGACGACATGCTGACGCAAGACGAGCTTCTCGACCGTCTTGAGCTGGGCTTTGTCACGTGCCCGGTGGACGCTGACAAACTTGCCAGCGCCATCCGCGCCGAGCGCTTCCGCCATTCCAACAAGTTCATGCTCGAGCTTCCTCGCACGCTTGGCCGCGTGCGCCTGGCCCAAGTGGACGAGGACATGCTTCGCGAGCACGTGGGCGCCTGGTGCGACAGCAGGCAGCAGGGATAATCGCCGTCGGGGGCGCTCCAACAAGTGAGGTCATCATTCGTGGCGGCCGCAGGACTGCGGCCGCTTTCAAGGGAAAGGGTCTGATTCAAATGGCAGATGCAGCGGCATGCGCCAAGCGCGTCGAGCGCTTTCGCAACCTTATGGTCCAGCGCGGCTACGATGCGGCGATACTGCGCAACAACGCAGACCTTCGCTGGCTGACTGGCGCCGAGCGCACCTTTGACGACGAGGTCGCGCACACGGCGTTCATTACTGCGGACGGCCTCTGGCTTCATACCGACTCGCGTTACTTCGGAACGTTCAAGAACAGGCTGGGGGAGAACACCCCCTGGCAGCTTGACCAGGACATCGTGAGCCCCGCATGGTGGGCGGCGCAGCGCGTTCTCGAGACCCGCTCCCGCGTGGTTGCCGTCGAGGACACCTGCGACCTTGCCTTCTACGACGCCTTCCTGAACGAGTGCTCCGCGTCTTCCACTGCATGTTTGACGCCGCGCCTGCACGGCGACATCGCGACGCTTCGCATCGAGAAGGACGCCGAGGAGATCGAGCTCATGCGCCATGCCCAGTCGATCACCGACGCTGCCTTCGAGCACATCTGCGGCTTCATCAAGCCGGGGCTTACCGAGCAGCAGGTGCGCGCAGAGCTCGAGAACTACATGCTCATGAACGGTGCCGACTCTCTCTCGTTCGACTCCATCATCGCGGCGGGCGAGAACGGCGCCAACCCGCACGCCCAGCCTGGCGAGCGCGTCATCCGCGAGGGCGACATGATCGTGATGGACTACGGCGCGGGCTACCACGACTATCACTCCGACATGACCCGCACGGTTTGCGTGGGCGAGCCCACAGACGAGCAGCGCCACGTCTACGACGTCGTCCGCCTTGCGCATGAGACCTGCGCTGCCGCGGCCAAGCCGGGCGTCATCGGCTCCGACATTCACAACCTGGCCGTCAAGGTCATCTCAGATGCAGGCTATGGCGACTATTTCAAGCATGGTCTGGGCCACGGTGTCGGTCTGCAAATTCACGAGCGCCCGAACTTCTCGCGCAGCTATGACAAGCCTATTCCGGCTGGCTCTGTCATCACCATCGAGCCGGGCATCTATCTGCCGGGCAAGTTTGGCGTGCGCCTCGAGGACTTTGGCGTCATTGCCGAAGAGGGATTCCAGCCTTTTACGCGCTCGACGCACGACCTTGTGTGCATTCCTTGCTAAAGACTTTGCGAGAATTCGGTAGAAGACAAACTCTTTGCCGCCAGCGGTTTGTGGAAGGAAACCGACCGTTGGCGGCATGCTTTGTATGGGCGTCTTCAGGTTTCTTTTGAGTTCAGTTTCGGCAAATCAAAAGCGTGCCATCGCGACCATGATTTTTCGAATTTTTATTTAAACGAGCAGGTAAATCGTTAAATTTCGAAGTGAACCCTGATATGGCTGCCCAAATTCAGACACGTTTGAAGCCGAGCTAACGAAAGCCCTAGGATGTGCCGAAAGGCACGGAAGGGCTATTGCCATGAGCAAGACGACGAGAAGGAAGTACGACCCCAAGTTC
>NZ_JBMNUX010000010.1:0-87587 GCF_050946515.1 Tractidigestivibacter sp. | reverse complement strand
GACTGGTACTACACAGGCATCAACCAGAGGGCAGCCTAGATGAGAAGGACTACGATAGGGACACCATCAGGCATGGGCTTTCGCTAGCCAACGCTCGTTCGTGTCGAAGGATCTCAGCCAGTTCAGACCCCATCTCGTCGACGAACTGCGATTCCAAGACCCATCCGCCAAAGTCCTCGAACTGCTCCGTCTCTAGCAGAATCTCCGTGCGACTCATGGGCTCAGCCTCCACGTTTCTCGAAAGTGTCCAGGATGGTCATGACCGCTCAATCTGCTTCTTACCAGCGCTGATGATGGTGCCGTAAAGCGTGCGCGCCATCTTGCCCGCCGGTCCCGCGAGCGCTGGGCCAAGCCTTCCAGGGACCTCGATTTCAATCGTCCAGACCACCCGCACCGTCCCCGTCGCGGTCTTCTCAAATCGTATTTCCGTAAAGTCTTGCCTCACGTTGGGCCACGACTTGTTCACACGATACCGGATGTACCCGTTTTCAGACACATCCGTTATCTCCTCCTGGTACCATCCCGCAATCATGTTTATGTCGCGAACTGATCCAGGCACCCACCAGGTGCTTCCCGGTCTCCACCTCGACCTGAAGACAATCGGCGATTTCGTAAAGTTCTCAGAGTGGTAGAACCACTGGAAGACCGTCTCCAGATCTCCTCGTATCTCGCCCGTCGCCTGCACACGATTTGCGGACATACGCTATTTCCCCTTCAGTTCGAGGAGCCTTGCCTCCCAGTCAAGCGCGCCGTTCTGCCACGCCCCGTCTTCCAGAAGGTCTGAGATCTTCAGCTCGTCCAACCTGCTGTAGAAGTCATCAAGGCCCTCGTCGATTGCCTGAACAATCTTGTCGGTGCTCTCCTTCACGTGCGCTTGATGAGGAAAAAGCCTCTTTGCGTAATCGGACTGCACGAAGAAGTCCTCCCCCTCGTCTAGCGCAAGGAAGACATCCTTCAGGCTAATCTGGTCGGCGCCCCGAGAGAGCGTGTAGCCGCCGCGCTTGTTTGCGCTGGAGCAGACAAGGCCGCTATGCGAGAGCTTCATCAATATTTTCTTGAGGTAAGAGTCCGAGACATCAAGCAGGCGACTCATCGTGCCGCTCTTCACGGGCGCATGGTCCTTCTCGAGAGCGAGGATGATGACGACGTAGACTCCCTGCTCAAACCTGCTGCTGATTCTCATTTCCTTACCATCTTTCCTACTAGCTCGTTGGCCACGTCGTTCACGTCGACTGGCCTCATTTTCTTCGAGAAGATCCCCAGGAACTTCAGGAGCGGCACCATCTTCGTCATGGAGTCCTTCCTGCCGTTTCCGTAGACGAGCGTCGGGTTGACGTACTCCGTGCGGATGCCGCTCGCCTTCAGCTTCTCGATTATGCGCTTCTTGCCCTCGACGAAGGACTTGTCGCCAAGGACGCCGCCAATCATGCCCATTGCCTTGACGTTCTTCTCCTTTGCAATCTGAAGCATCACGTCGGCGGGCTGGTCGTTGACCTTCCGGAACTCCTCCGGGTCCTTCTCCGGACGCCCCACGAAGTCGACTATGTAGTCCACCTTCTCGGGAAGGACACTTTTGACGGAATCCAGGCTCGAGCAGTCTGCCTTGACGTTCGTGATCCTCTCGTCTTGCAGTTGGTTCTTGCCAGAGCGCGAGACCACGACGAACCTTGCCTCGGGGTCTTTGGCCAGCCACTTCTCCGTAACGTTTCTTCCCAGGTACCCATTTCCGCCGAGCATAACGACCGTATACATAGATGCGCCTTTCTTTGCCTGTCTGTTTTTTCGAACCGTTGCTATAATGTGTCCTAGGATAATTTTTGTCAATCTAAATTTGAAGTTTGGAGCACGCTCCACAAACGGACGTGCGAGGATGTGCATGCGCAGAGAGGAGCAGCATTGGTCGGATTGGTAGACGTGGGCGGCGGCAACAGGGGCAGCTATGGCTGCGGCGTCATGGACCGCTTCCTCAACGAAGGCATACACATTTCCTATGGCGTCGGGGTTTCGGCAGGCAGCGCCAACCTGGCCTCCTACTTTGCCGGGCAGCTCGGAAGAAACGTCAAGTTCTACACCGAGTACAACCTGAGGAGGGAAGCCATCAGCGTCCACAACCTCTTTTGCAAGGGAAGCATGGTCGACGTGGAGTACATCTATGGAACCATCACCAACAAGGGCGGAGAGAATCCCTTGGACTTTGACGCCATTCTGAGCTCTGGCTGCACATGGTGGATCGTGGCGACCGATGCCAAGACCGGCCTTCCCGTCTATTTCGACGGCAGGGACATGGCTCAGGACGACTTTGGCGCGCTCAAGGCAAGCTCCAACATTCCGGTGATAAACAAGCCTTATGCATGGCGCGGCGGGCTGTACTTTGACGGCGGAATGTCAGATCCGATTCCGGTGGAGAAGGCGCTGCGCGATGGGTGCGACCGGGTCGTCGTCGTCCTGACAAGGCCCAAGGACGCCTTCCGCACCGTCGGAGGCGACGACAAGCCGGCAAAGATGCTCAAGCGGAAGTATCCCAAGGCGGGCGACACCCTCGCCAAAAGGGCCGAAGTGTACAACCGGGAGCTCGCCCTTTGCCATAAGCTGGAGAAGGAGGGCACGGTCAAGATTGTCGCACCCGACTCGATTGCCAACATGAAGACCTTGAGCAAAGATCCTGAGCCCATCCGGAGGCTTTACGAGAATGGCTGGCGCGACGCCGAGGACGCATTCGACTTTATTCGCGGGTGAGTTTTGATGATGTTCCAGTTGAGCAAACGCTGGCGGCCTAGCCCCTGGAAGGGCTTGCGAGCGCCTGATTAAAGGTAAGCGAAGGTCGCCGCGAGGGATCCTCAACAGGACTCTAGCGCGCTCGAGGGCGGCGAGGCACGGCCCCGCGCGTCCCATAACGCTAGGACCGCCGCTGGGCGAGCTCTTTGCTGCGATCTTTGTAGCTGCGATGAAGCAGCTCTTCTGCACGCGTCCCGAGGGGCTTGCCGAGGAAACTGTCGTAGAGGGTCTTCAGCTCAGGATTGTTATGCGCGGACCTGCAGGAGAGACCCGAGTCCTTCTTGTAGAGTCCATCGATTCGGCGCTTCTTCACGTAGAACTCGTCCTCCTCGGACAGCGGGGGCTGCCCGCCGCCGCCGACGCAGCCTCCCCAGCAGTTCATAATCTCGATGAAGTCGTAGTCGCACGCCCCCTCGCGAATGGAGTCGAGGACGGAGATGGCATTGCTCATCCCATCGATGACGGCGACGCGAACGACCCTGTCGCCGAGGGGAAGGGCCAGCTCCTTGACGTCGTCTAGGCCCCTGAGCGCATCGCAGGCCCCTTCGGCGAGCTCCTCCCCCGTCACGAGATAGCTCGCCGTCCTCAGAGCCGCCTCCATGACGCCGCCGGTGTTCCCGAATATCGCGCCGGCGCCGGAACCCGTCCCCATGGGCTCGTCGAAGCGCCCATCCCCCAGGCTCGCGAAGTCCATGGACTTCGCGATGTGCTCGGAGAGCTCCCGGATGGTGATGACGGCGTCCACGCCAGTAATTTCGGACTGCGTAATCTCACCCTTCTTCGCCGTGCAGGGGGCGATGGCCACCGTGAAGAGCCGGTCGGGGTCCAGGCCGAGCCGCGGGGCGAGGTACGCGTCGATGAGCGCGCCCTCCATCCCCATAGGGCTCTTGCAACTCGACACGTGAGCAAGAATGTCGGGATAGAACAGCTCGCAGTAGCGCACCCACGCCGGGCAGCAGCTCGTAATCAGGGGAAGGGGGCCAGCGCTCGGGTCTCTAAGCCGGGAGACGAGCTCGGAGGCCTCCTCCACCACGGTCACGTCGGCACCGAAGGTCAGGTCGAGCACGTAGTCGAAGCCCATCTCGCGAAGGGCCGAGACGAGCTTGCCCTCGACGTTCTCGCCAGGCGTCCCTCCGAAGGAGTCGCCGAGGGCAACGCGGGTCCCGGGGGCGGTGAAGGCGACGCAGGTCCTGTCCGACGACAGCGCCTCGAGCACCTTGGGGATGTCGTTCCTCGGTCGCAGGACGTGCTCCGGACAGGTCTGGATACACTGGCCACAGCCCAGGCAGACGTCGAAGTCGGGGTCGCCCACCTTGTGGACGCGTTCCGCGCAGGTCTTGATGCAGCCCCCGCATTCGGTGCAGCCGTCAAGACGGACGACGCAGGGATTGTCCTCCCCCATCCTGACGCGCTTTCTTTCGGTCTTGGGCATGGGGTGGGCAGCCGCCGGGCTCTGGTCCTGCTCCAGCAGGTCGCCGACGACGTTGTCCGTCAGGTCCATGGCGTCGTTGGGGCAGTAGTCGGTGCAGATGGCGCAGTCGACGCAGAGCGAGTTGTCTACCCTCAGTACGCCGCCCTCCATCCTCAGCGCGTGGTGCGAGCAGTGCGGCACGCACTCCCCACAGTCTTCGCAAAGCTCACGGTCAATCAGTATCCCCATGGCTACCCTCCGAACCCCGCGCACCAGGCTGGTCCGCCCCGCAAATCCCTTGGCGGGCCAGTCGTGCGCAAGGGATGTTCGCTAGCAGTTACTTCTCCTCGTTGACGTACGCAGCAGAGTTCTTCCCGGCCGTATAACCCGAGTAGACAGACGAGCCGTACGCCGTGCCGTCGAGGGCGCCAAGACCATGAGAGCCAATGAAACCGGAGACGCCGATGCCCGCCGCGTAAAGCCCCTCGAATGGCTGCGCGCTCTCGTGGATAACGCGCATCTGGTCGTCAATCCGGATGCCGCCGAAGATGGAGTCAAGGAAGATCTCGTCGCTCTTGATCACGTAGTAAGGAGGCGTGGAGACGGGGAACAGGAAGCGCTTGTCCTTCAGGAACTCGGCGTCGTAGCCCTTCTCGTAGTAGTCGTTGATGCGCGCAATCTGGTCCTTCAGGACCTGGTGGTCGCAGCCCATGAAGTCGGCCGCCTCGTCCAGGGAGTCGGTCTTGCAGACGATGCCGGAGCCGTCGGAGGCGAGCCCGTCGAGCGTCTCCTCGAGCGTGTCGAGCCACGCCGCGCCGTTCTTGGCGTTCGACTCGTCGGAGATGAGCGTGTCGACGCGCTGGTCGGCCGCCTTGTTGTAGATGTCGTCGTCGACGCCCTGACCGAACATGCCCTCGAAGTTGGACAGGACCTCGTGGCGGGAGACCATCTCGCGCAGGGACGCCGTGTCCATGATGCCGAAGCAGGCGTGCTTGGGCTGGCGGTCGAGCGCGGAGCCGATCATCGAGTGGTCGTCGTTCGTGATCATGAGGTCCTCGTTCACGAAGCGCTTACCGTAGATGTTGAGGAGGTAGATGTAGGGACGGCTAAGGATCATCTGCCCGACCATATGGCCCGTAATGTAGGGCCCAATGTAGAGCGTGGTCATGAGCGGGTCACCAAGCGCGCCGGCCTCCTTTGCCATAAGGTAGCCATCGCCGTTGCACCAAGGGTGGGATGCGGTGATCTCGGTCTTCTCGAAGTTCTTCTCGGGATAGAACTTCTTGCGCAGCTCTGCATTGGCCGTGATGGACCCCGTGCAGATGATCACCGCCTTGGCCCCAATGCGCAGCTCGCGCTTCTTCTGCGTCGCGACGACTCCGACCACCTTCGTCTCGCCGTCCTTGATAAGGCTCCTGACGCGCGTGCCCATGAGGAACTGCACGCCCGCCTTCCTGCACTCGCGCGCGAGTACGTCCGCGATGACGCGCCCCGTCACCGGAATGTTGTTCCCCTCGCGGATGGCATGCGAGGTTTTGTACCTGGTGCCGGACGTGGCGGAGATGTGGTTGAACTTGATGCCGTCCTTGCTCTCGAGCCAGGAGATCATGTGGGCCGACTCGTTGATGAAGTTGCGGGCGAGGCGCGCATCGCAGGCCCAGTGCGCGCTCTCCATGTGGCGGCGGTAGACGTCGTCACAGGTCGTCGTTATCCCCTCGCGCTTCATAGGCTCGCTCTCCACGGCGAACATGTGCCCGATGATTGCCCCAGTGCCCCCGACGACCTTCCGTCGGTCGACAACCATTACGCTCTTCGCTCCGTGCTCGACCGCGGAGAGCGCCGCGGGCAGCCCCGAGCCGCCTGCCCCGATTACCAAGATGTCCGTCGTAAGGTCGAAGTTCTCTTCCATTTCCTCTCTCCTGTTCTCATAGGCTTACAGATCCATATACATAGCATGCTATGTATAGATACAAAAAAAGACCGACAACCACGGAAGGCGCACTACTCCCGAAGATTGTCGAGAATACGGGTGAGCATGTCCTGAAATGCTGCCCTCTCTGCTTCGCTGAGTGGAGACAGGAGCTGCTCCTCCTGGGCATTGCGCGCAGCCTCAGCGCTTTTGAGCTGCATGACGCCCTTTTGCGTAAGACCGTAGCTCTTGGAGCGACCACCCTCGGCCCCGGTCTCGGAGAAGACAAGCCTCTTGACCATGAGGCGCTTGAGTATGCCAGTCACCGTCGGCTGGGAGACCCCGAAGTGCTCCTGGATCTCCCTGAACGGCACCAGCGAGCCGCCGTGCTCGTAGAGGAAGGTGAGATACCGGATCTGCGACAGTGTGAGGTCGGCGTCTCGCACCTGGTTGTTGAAGAGCCGGGACACACGGTCGTTGATCTGCTTTATCAGCATTCCACACTCTGAGGACTGCGACTCCATCTTCCCTCACCTTCGTATATATAGCATGCTATTAATGTAGTGAGCCACCATCGGAAAGTCAACCGTCGGTAGCGAGAGTCATCGGCTTGTGCCCGAACGGATGTCGTGGATGGGCGGAACTTTCGATTTGGACGAGGCGCCACTCGCCGAGAGAGGCATCGCCGCCGCGTCGGGCACTCTGAGTCAGACACCCGCGTTCGAGGATGGCAAGAAGCCCAGCATGGGCCTATGGATAATGTCGTGTCGGTCGGACTCTCGTGAAGGCGATCGAAATGATGCAGGCAAATAATTTTCTTCATCCCCGCGATACAGGGCCGACAAGCCTCCGACAATGGCGGGGAGGCGTGGTTCGTCAGATCATGTGCCCGAGCAGCCAGTCTTCGGCATTCTTCATGAGCTCGGTGACGTCGTTTCCCTCGGCGTCCCTCACGACGTCGGGAAGCCACGGCCTCTCGGGCAGTCCCGCGTGGATGAGCTGGTTGCGGTAGTAGTTCTGCTCGGCAGCGAAGAGCCCCCTCGAGCTCTGGATGACGCTGCTGTTATAGGCGTCGGCCATGCCGGCTGCCAGGTTGCCCCTGCCTCCGATGCCCGCAAAGCGGCCGAAGTCCGCCGTGCCCACAGGGCCGCTCTCGCGGACCTCGCGCGCGCACTCGAAGCAAAGGTCGCGCTCCTCGTTAGTGAGGGGCCTCGCCTGCCGCATGGACGCGGTGTTGTCCTCGACCTGCTCCAACGTCGACATGCCCGAGAGCACCACGAGCACGCCGTCCATCCCAGCGGCGAAGCGTATGGCCCACGACGCCGGCGACCAGTCGGGATGCATCGCGCGCATCTTCGCCAAAGCCCTCGGTGCCGGCGGGTCGGCCAACAGACCGCCCTTTACCGGCTCCATGACCACGACCTTCTTCCCGTGCTTGCGGATGGTCTCGTAGCATTCGCGCGAGTTGATCCAGAGGGAGTCCCAGTCGTAGTAGTTGAGGATGATCTGCACGAAGTCGACCTCGGGATGGTCGGTGAGGATGCGGTCGAGCGTGGCTGGGTCGTCGTGGAACGAGAAGCCGAGGTTCCTGATGCGGCCGGCCTCCTTTTCTGCCTGCATGGCCTCGAACACGTGGAAGGGCACCATGGCGCTGTCATAGAGCCCCACGCGCAGCGTGTGCAGCAGGTAGTAGTCGACGTAGTCCACGCCCAGCTTGGCGCGCTGCTCGTCGAAGTACCTCTTCGGAGCCTCCTCGCTGTCCACGAGCCACGTCGGGAGCTTCGTGGCCACGGTGAACGAGTCGCGCGGATGGCGCTCGACCAGAGCCTTGCGCAAGGCATTCTCGCTCTTGCCGTTGTGGTACACGTAGCTCGTGTCGAAGTAGGTGTACCCGCGTTCCAGGAACAGGTCGACCATTCTCTCGAACAGGTCTAGGTCGATGTCGTCGTACACGCCGTCGCGCACCGGCAGCCTCATGCATCCGAACCCTAGTGTTCCCTGCGTCATGATGAATCCTTCCGTCGAAGCCCGCTCCTGCACCCGCGCGCTTACGAGCTTGTTCGCCAACCAGCGCTGCCTTCACAGCTCGACCGTATGACGTGGCGAAGGCGCTGTCGATGGACGATGCTTGCGGAATGATGGATATATGCCACGCTTGCGGCACATGCGACCCCACATTTTTGGTCATCTCCTGCATGGCCTGCCTCCGCCGGAGCGTCCGGAGGGCGCGGCATCGCGACGAGTGCGGATGGCGCGCTCCTTCAGTCGACGGAAACAGCTGCGATGCGAAACCGTTGCCCGATGAATCCACCAGCAGCTCATCCTCCTCGTCGTTTCCTAGATCCGGCACCTGTGAATGTCAGACATTTCTAGTAACGAGAATTTCGCCAGGCTCCTAGTCGCGACTTCCACGCTCCCCCACGTACTAGAGAGGTCACCATAACCGAGAGCAGTATCCTAAAGTCAACCCCAGAGAAAGTTCGGAAGGAGGGGCTCCACATCGTCCGCGGGCACCTACCACAGGGACCACGACGCCACCGACGAGGAGACCAGAGGACCGGGACCAACGTCGTAGCCTACGAGGGCGATAGGGTCTTGCTCGCGGCAGTGCGTGTCTCGCGCGATATAGGCTCGGGCGACGCAACGCCCTCGCTCGACGTCGACCCCGGCGCCATCCACGCCAAGCGCCGCGCCTGCCTCTAGTACGCCGCAATCCGTGCCGACGTCGTTGCTATCGTCATCGTCGGCGAGGGCAAGACCGATCTTCACCATCTCATCGGCGTCTGGTCGTGGGGAAATAGAGCCCTAGGACAAGAGGAGCGAGACCCCTCACGAAAGGAAAAGCCTCTCTCAGCTGCTCCCTCCATGTGTAGGAACGCCTCGCGCGCACAGAGGGAGAATGTCCACGTCAGTCCTCCGGGACCTCCAGTTTGTCTATAGGTGCCATCCGTATAGTGAGCTCTTCTCTGTCGATGCCGAAGATGTCGAGAAGCCTCCTCAGGAGTTCGACCTTTGATGAGGTACTTGTTCTTGTATTGACGAATATCCCGTCACAAACCTTGGCGTACCAGTCCCCCTCATCATGCTCGAACGCGCTCCCGGGGTAGGAGGTCTCCTGCGAGATTGAGTAAAGGCGGGACAGGTCGAGCTCGGACAGCGACCTCAGTACGCCAACCTCCATCTCCTTCCAGGTCTTTACGGGGACGAGGTCGCCCAGGAAGGAGTAGGCGACGATCCTCCTGTTGGTGAACTCGGTCTCGTCGGCGAGGGTCGCCTCGTCCGGCAGCTCACGGTGCGGGACGTAGTCGGAGGATATCATCGGCCAGAGCTCGAGGAACCTCTTCTGGAGCAGCAGCTGTCGCTCCTCCAGTTCCCTCTCCCCCCAGGATTCCTGCTCGCAGACCCACCTGTTGATCCTGAAGGCGCTGTCCCTGAAGCCGTTCTCCATGTCGCGCTTCGTCCTGAAGTCCCTGTTGCTGTACTCGGAGTTGTAGGCGGTCAGTGTGAGGTTCGCGAGGCGGTCCTTCCACGTATCATGGATCCTCTCCCAATCCTCCCCGAGGGTCTGCTTCCAGGAGCGGGTGAGCGTCTGGGGCATGATGTGCTCCACGGAGAACCTATCGTCCCGAAGGTTGCCGACGACGTCGACCCTCTCCTTGCTGCCCCCGTTCTCGAGCCTGTCGTAGAGGTAGAGCTTCCTGTTGCCGATCCGGTAGTAGTCGCGGGTGGCGATGGACTCCAGGAACTCCTGGTCCGAGGGGAACCTGCCCGTCCCCGTCTTATGCAGCAGCGAGTACCTTACCGCCTCCGGGTAGGAGGCACCGTCTGAGACCCCGCGCATGGCGTCGGCGTGCAGGGTCTCGAAGACCTTGTTGAGTGCGTTAGTGGGGATTCCGCATGACCAGCGCCTGAACAGGTAGGACTCGACCGCCTCTAGGCACTCGGCCGCCTGGTCGGCGTCGATCGAGCCGGCGTCCAGGGCCGACAGCAGGTTTAGCGTGAACGGCAGGACCACGTTCATCTGGAGTAGCCCGATCCGCCTGAGGACGGAGTCCAGCCGCTCGGAGCCGGTGTCGGGCAGAGACGCCGTCCTGAAGCGCCTCGAGGAGAGGAGTAGGTCGTCGAGCATGCTCTTCGTGTCGAGCCGGCCTGACTCTGGGAGGGAGTATCTCTTCCTCGCGTAGTCGACGTAGGACTGGTAGACGCGCCCCATCGCGGGCGTCTTGCCCATCGCGGCAGCGAGGTGGTAGCGGACGAAGTCGCTCACCTGCCCGGAGGCGTTCTCCTCCACCGGCACCCAGTACTTCTCGTAGTAGCTCTCCTGGTCCCCCTCGGAGAGGTCCATTAGGATGAAGTTGCGGATTTTGTCTGCCTCGGTGAGGTCCAGGCCGGTGGAGTTGAGGCTCTCGAAGACCCGTTGTGCGTCGTCGCGCTCCTCGAGCTGGACGTCGATAATCTTCAGGCGCTCGATGGCATCGAAGAGCTGGTCCGCCGAGATCCCCATCCCGTCTATCCGCCTTAGGAAGTACCTGTAGTTCCTTGTGACGTTTGATCCCTCGACGAGTGGGTCCTCGCCCCCGGACATGATTGCCGAGAAAGCCGCCATGTCCTTCTTGACGAGCTTGAGCCGGAGCTTCTGCTCGCCTGGGTGGTACGCGTCGATGAGGAACTGGCCCTCGATGTAGTCCGCCTTGTTCGGCTCGGACGAGGTGACGTCACTACCCTCGTCCCTGAGCCGGGCCACCAGCGCGGCGAGGACCAGGAAGACCGTTGTGATTCGCTGCTGGCCGTCGATGACTACGCGGGAGTTGCCCTCCCTCTTCGAGACGATGCTCCCGAAGAAGTGTTCCCCGGCACCGGTGGTCGCCACGCTCTCCAGGTCGTCGAACAGCCGCTTGCACTGCTCGATCTTCCAGTCGTAGTTGCGCTGGTAGACGGGGATGACGAACCTTGTCTGCTTCCCCTCGATGATATAGGTGAGGAACTCGTCCTGTCCTCGCATGAGACCTCCAGATGGGTTGCGTATGGACCAGCTGAAAACCATCCCCATATGCAGAGACGCCAAGCATATTTGGGGCAAATTTACCTTTTTCTAAGGGTCACCCCTAAGGTCTTCGCATTCTCGTCGACGATTCTCAGCGTGGTGTCGTCGATTCCGTTAGGCACGTAGACTTCCGCCGACAGTGTCAGATATGCCGAGGATCCCTCGAGGTCATAGAGTCTTTGGAGAATCTCCTCGACGATGGTCCCGACTTCCGACCCGGCTGACCATTGGTCGAGTGATGCCTCGATCTCAATCTCGCGCACCTTGGGTTTCTCGGGCTCGGGGTTATTGGCCTCCTCGCTATCAGGTTCCTTGGTGTCGACATTGCCGCCGCCACCGGTTGGGTTGTCCTTGTCGTCGCTCGGGGTGGAGTCACCGCCTCCGGGCTTGTTGAATGCGAGCTGCTCCAGTGCGACCTCACGGGAGAGGACGAGCCCGTTGCTCATGTCAACAACCGGGCGTTCGCCCAGCCTGATTCCAAGGTAGCGGCCATCATCGTCCACGCCATCGGCATACGCGAAGTAGTCCCTGCTCTGCACTCCTTGCTCGACAGACGTCTGGAGCACCTCCTGGGAGGTCAGGGTCTGGAGGTAGCAGTACCTGCAGTAGTCATCCCACAGCTCCGAGACCCGAATGTTGTCCCTTTCCCCGAGCAGAATTGCGTCGAGGTCACGCTCGAGCATGTATGGCGAGAAGGCCTCTGCGACAAGCCCATCGGCTTTGGCACGGTTCCACGCACGTTTCGATATAGCGTCACTCCCGTCCATGGTCGCGCTATCCCAATCGATGGCAGACAGGTTGTTTGCATCCTGAATGGGGAATACCAGGTGCTTGTAGGCCCCCAGTACCATTCGCGTCGCGCGCGAGGTGGCGTTCCTCAGCTTCCCCCGCATGTCCACGACGGCGCTGCGGGTCAGCTCGATGGCGTCGGAATCCCGTTCGATGCTCTTCCACGCGAGTTCCCTCCGGACGGCGCTGCGCGCGTCTTGGATGGACGTGGCGTCCGCGGCGACGAAGAGGAGCATGTTCCGGTTGGTACGCATCGCTTCACCGCACATGCTCAGGCAGTCGGCTGCCCAGGCGATTGCCTTCGAGCGATCAGGGTCATGCCCGAGGGTCTTGTCGGGAGGAAGGATCACGAGCGAGAGGAACGGCTCGTCAGGTACCTCCGCGCTTGACTGCGGGCAGGAGTGCACCGAATGGAATCCGGCCCTGGTACCCCTCTCGCTACTCCTTACGATTTCGATTATGCGGGAAGTGATGGCGTCCTCGCCCTGACTCGCCGCCCGGTCCCTCGCCATCTTCTCGAGCGTTGGGTGCGTGTCGTACCAGTAGCGCGTCCCTGTGGTATAGAGATAGCTGAGCTCGTCCCTCATCTTCGCGAGGGCGTCGTCGAAGATGGTTACGTTCGTGCCCGGAACAGCGGCGCCGAGCCTGATGTCGGAGGCATCAAGTCCCCTCAGGCTCTCTCCCCTCGAGGAGGGCGCGCTTCCGAGGAATATGGTCCTCGACACCCTCCTGGCAGCCATCGGCCGTGAGAACCGGCTGTTGTTGCGGTCGATCGCTGCGGGAATGGACCCGCTGCCGTCGACATCGGTGTCGACTATTGCGTTCCATGCCGGATCCAGGTACTGGAAGATCTCCTCGCCGATGCGGGAGTCGGAGAAGTCCACCGACCCGGGCATGATGAGCGGGTCGGCGTCGTTCGCCTCCCATAGGTTGTGGACGATGGTAGCCATCAGCCTCAGGACGCCGCGCGTCCTCTGGAAGTTTTCTAGGGTGCTCCAGTCCTCGTAGAGCCTGTCGAAGAGCTGTGGGTGAACTGGGTAGCAGCGAAGGATCCGGTCCCTGTAAGACGCGTCGCGGCACTCCACGGGGAACTTGTCCGGCGCCTCGGCATAGTAGGACATGAACGCGTCCGCGACGGGCTCCGCGAGCGACTCGTCATAGGTGCCGAAGAGCCGCTTCTTCACGATCTCGAAGCCCTCCTCGTTCGACGCCGCGCGCCAGATCGTGTTGACGCGGCCGAAGATGCGCTCGACGCGCTCGAACGCCTCCCTACCGCCCTCGCCGCCCTGCTCGCGGTCGCTCTCGGCGAGCGAGGCGATGAGCACGCAGTCGTCGGTGCGCTTAACCGCCTCGGTAAGCTGCTGCACGAAGGCGAGCACGCTATCGAAGGTTCCCGCCGGAAGGTTTTTCTTGTCGTTGCCATAGAGGTTTCGCGCATAGGGGACGAACTCGTCCATCAGTATCACGCAGGGACCGATTTCTCTGAAGAACCTGGTGAGCGCGTCGGTGCCCGGGGCGACTCCCTTGGAATCTGCCGAGCGGATGATGCCGTACGGGGTCGGATCGCCCTTCTGGAGGCAGAGCTGGTAGGCCATCTCGCCCCAGATGGTGTTCACCTTCCCTGAGAGGAAGGGCGGGTTCTTGGAGGATGACGGGTCCAGGTCCGTCCCAACCAGCGTCGCCACATAGACCTTATCAGGGAGCCGACTCACGCCGGCGGTGTCCATCACGTCCGCGACGCCCGGGAGCTCGCGGGCTATCCTCGAGGTCCTCATGAGGTGGTACACGGCGAGCATGCTGTGTGTCTTGCCGCCCCCGAATGCAGTCTTCAGCTCGATGATGGGATCCCCGCCGCCAACGTCAGGCGACACGCGCCTCACGACATTGACGAGCAGCGACCTCATGCCCTCGGTGATGAAGGTTCGCGAGAAGAATTCCTTGGGGTCCTGGTACTCGAAGCCGGCCTCTCCCTTGGCAACTGTCGCGAGGTCGAGCGCGAACTCCGCCGTCTTGAACTCCCCTCGGGCGACGTCGTCCTTGGGGGCAACGACGCTGCGCCAGGGCCTGAGCGCCGCTAACTTCTCCCCCCCAGTCGGTCTTGAGGGCACGACGGCGCTCCAAGAGGCGGGGCTCAAGGCGCCGGGGACCGGCTCGGCCGTGACCGCGTGCCGTTCCATGACGGCGCGCCTGTAGTCCCTGATCGCGACGGAGGTCTCCGGGTCTATCTGGTCCATCAGGAGCGCCATTGTGTCGAGTGCGCGAGTCGTCTCCTCGTCCGAGAAGCCATCGCCGGTTCTGTGGGCCCACGAGTTGCGCGTGTCAATGAGCTCGCGCACCCACGACCTCGACCGTCGGTCCAGCACCGCTCGGAAGACGTCCTTCCACGACTGGACTATGAGGCGCATCATGAGGAGGATGTCGAGCGAGTCTATCCGCTCCGTGTCGTCGGCGGAGTCGAGGCCCGTGACGTCCCTCCGCTGGTCCTCGTAGAGATGGCCCAGCACCCCGTCCGTCCACCAAGCGTCATGGTAGTTGCGGATCATCTCCCGCATGATGAAGGCGCCGAGCGCGGGCCTCATCTGGTCGAACGCCTTGCCGACCAGCGAGTTGTTGTCCAGTTTCGTGTTCATCACGAGCTCCTGTCAATATTAGAAATCGAACGACGTCTGGACGGGAATTGCCCGCCTCAGGCCATCCGCACGTTCCGTCAGGTCGTCCCACGACGTCACGAAGTCGTTGAACATCTGGGCGTCCTCCCCTCGCCCGGTGCGCTCCGCAAGCTGGTAAAGGATGTAGGCGAGCGACTTCGTCCTCGCGGCGCGCGCGTCGTCGAGCTGCGAGGCGACCTTTGCGGCGCCCCCTATCCCGTCCCTAGACTCGAGGGCGGTGAGCTCGGCCATGAGGTCGCTCCAGCACGATGGAGCAAGACGAGCTTGCTGGACGTCAACCTCTTGCCCAGGTCTTACGAGCTTTACCTTGCCCCCGCCCATGCTGAGCACGGCAGCATGCTCGAGGTCCCCGAGCGAGGCGCCCCGTGCGTTGCGGAGGGTCTCCGCTTCGCCGAAAGGCCCCGGACCGAATCCGTACTGCTCGTACCAGGAAAGGCAGAACCGGGTTTCGCGGTCCAGATCCTCCCCCCTCTCTCCCATGAGAGCGTCGAGCTGGTCGTTGATCAGCCCGAGTGCGGTCCTCACGCTCATGGCGCTGCCGTCGGCCTCGACGACCTTTGAGTAGCTCGAGAAGGCGGCCATGCCCGGGCCAATCGATGCCTGCGCGAGGTCAACCGGGGCTATCGACCCGCCCTGCATGTCGGCAAGGCCGGAGCGGAGGCTCTTCCGCAACCCGCGTATAAACTCCGTTCGCGATGCGACAGGGGCCTCGTCCGGCCGTTTGCGGCACACCAGCACGATGGAGGATGCGAGGGCGTTAGAACCGCTAGCGATGGTACGGTTTCCCATCTCCGTCCGAATCGGCCAGGTTCCGGTGATCTGCAGCCCGGCGTCCATAAGCGCCTGGAGCATGGTCTCCCAACCTGAGGAAGTACGGCCCTCGTCTGTGGTTTCTGATTGCTTGTAGGCGTAGTACACGGTCATTGGGTAGTCGTCTGACATGACTTTGGCAAGCCGCTTGAAGGTTTCGCGCATTCCGTTCTCGAAGAAGGCCTTCGCTTCGTCCTTTCCACCCTCGAAGCGATATGGTGTCGCCACTAGCTCTTCTGCCTTGGGGGTCAGTACTGTGCCGAAGGTTTCGGGCCAAATGGACTTTAGGCTCCTGCGCATCCAGATGTAGAAAAAATCCGAAAGGTCAGAATAGTCGATGTTGTCGTAATAGGGCGGATCTGTTGATATAAGGAGATTGGACATGCCCTCAGTCTTCGCAGCATCGCGCTGCACCGCATCGCACTCCGGCCTGGCGGGGAGAGCCTTGATAGCCTCAACGACCTGCCGCATCATGCTGACGAATGAGCCGGAGGACTCTGACAAGGGGTTAACCTCCGCGTAGTCCCAGGCCATAGGAATGGCTTGACGAGAAAAGACGTTGCGGATTAGCTCTCTTGAGCTATGCCAGGTACAAATCGATGAACAGTAGTCAGCCTCCTTGTCCACCATGAGGGCGAGATAGACCGAGACAGCCTCCGCATATGCGTGAGCACCAGCCCCACCAGTAGCAAGTCCACGATGGTCGTCTGGCATTCCCGCGCGGATGGCATCCTCCTCAATCATTGGACGAATCTCGCTGACGAGATCCGATAGGGTGACAAGGGCAGTAAGCTGCCTGTTTGTGAAAAGGTCCACAAACCTGGCCATCCCATAATTAGGGGTCTTAAAGTCCCGGGAATTATGAGTGATGGTCGCCATGGGGACATTTGTTGGCAATGCTACCCCGTCAGCAATTCGAGAGTCATTTGAAGTTGCAGAACGATACAAACGCCCTGATCCAGCTGGGTTTTCGAGAACAATAGCCATCAGATGACGTTTGAGATGATGACTACGGCCTTCCGCCCTTACATAATCTAGTGAGAGTGGGGAGCCGCAAAACAGACATCTGCCGCCCTGTCTTCCGATTGTCCCCTCTTCAACATGTGTAAAGTCTTTCCACCCATCATGGTCGCTATGCACGGTATATCGAATTGAATCGTTATCAATCAGGGGTTCGATATAAGCACGATGACCCTTCTTCTTGGAGAGCCAAAACGAACGTACAAGTGGCGTCTCATGATGGCAGGCAGGGTTGGGGCAGGGCACGGTACGTGCCCAGATATATGCGATGGGAGTCGCCAACTTCTTATCGGAACTGTCGGAAACTCTCACCTTCGGATAATTCTTCCCTATCCGCTCGATGGCAAGATCACGCATCCTATTCGCATAGTACTCGACATCGCTTGCCAAGCCATTTGCCCTCGTCCACGTGCCCCCATATCCCGGGCGCCTCGCCTCGGGGTTTACGGGATCATGTCCGCAGAACCTTGCGGGGATGTCTATCATCGCGCGGTTGAGCGTCACTGGGATGGGGTTCAGGTCCGCGGCGTGGGACACGAGGCCCAACCTCTGTGCCTCCAGCGGCAGCGCCCCTCCACCGGCGAAGGGGTCCAGGAACTCTGGCAGTCTGCCGTTGGGGGCATATTTCAGCATCTCCCTGCGGGCCTCATCGTAGAGACGCGAGTCTTCGATGTTGTCCCAGTCGGCGAGTCGGCGAATGATTCCGAATAGCCGTTCCCGCTCCCTGTCCTGCTCATCCTCGGTCGGGAAGAGCTCCGGATGTCCAGACGGGTCGTCCACCATGCTGGCGAATATTACACAGCGAGCGGCAGCCAACGGGCGCCTCGCCCACCAAAGGTGCAGGGTCGACGGATGCCCCTTTCGGATGGACTTCTCGCGTACCGACTGAGCGTTGATGTCCTCTAGTGGGATGGAGGTCTCTATCAGCTTCTTCTTGTACATTTTCCGTCCTCGATGTCAAAAGTCTCGCAGGTGGTCGCCCGCCCCTCTAGTGCCTTGAGCTTGAACGGGTACGAGTCGAGCGCCGGGTTGTAGTCGTCGCGTATCGCCCCATAGTAGTAGGTGGTGTTCGTCCCCCGCTTAGACGGCTTGGTCACCGCCAAGACGAAGGTGTCCATGTTGCCTGCCGCCTGCCGAACCTCGTTTGCCGAGAGCGTCACTGTGTCGGCGTCCTCGCGGACGCCCTTGCTCTCGATGAATCGCTTGTCCCGCGTACCGTCGGCGTGCTCGACGTCCGACTCGACGTCCCAGCCCAGGTTGAAGCGGGAGACGTCCTTCGGGGAGTTGCGGAGCCACCTCTCGATGGTCATGACGGCGTCCATGCCACGCTCCTCGGACGCCTTGCGCGCCTCGAACGCGTCTTTCGCATCCTGTGCGTTGCTTGTGAAAGCCCTAGAGGGGATGACGATGGCAGCCGATACGAGTTTGAGGGGCTTCGCCCGGACCATGCGTTCGCCCTCCAGCTCCCTCAGGCGGATCTCACGCCTTGCTTTGAGCGATTCGAGCTCGCGCCGCTTGTTGGCCGCGGTGGGTCGGGCTCCCTCGTCACCACCCCTGGCACGCTCCGCCCAGCGTTGCTCGTCGGTGCTCGCGGCCGCGATTGCGTGGTTGAGCCTCAGGCGGACCGCGCACTCAACGCGGTCGACCCTCTCGCTTCTCCTGCGGGATATCTCGCGAATGTCGTGACTGACGGGCCCGTCCATGAGAGCCCTCTCGGCTTTGCTCTCCGCGTCGTCTGCGAGCTCGAGAGGGTCCAGGCGCCCGGTGTCAAGCGCCTCCTTCTCATCCGCTTTCGGGGGCCTGTAGTCGATGTAGGGCGCATTGCCGAACAGGACAGGCTCATGCCCCCTCTCTACCTCCACGTAGTAGAGGCGCCGCTCGCAGACGTTGTCGCAGCCGTCCTTGAGCGTGAGAAGGTAGGTCAGGAGCTCCCGGGGCCCGAGTGTGCGGTTTGCGTCGTCAACGAGGAGCGAGCCCCTCTCGAGGGAGCTGCCATGCTTAGCAAGGGTCTCCTCCACGACTGCGTCGAGAAGAGGGTGCCCCACGCACACCAAGTCGGTCCTGCCGGGATCCTTCACGTCGTCTTTGTCGAAAGCGAGCGACTCGTACCGTTCCGCGAGTGGGCGCCTGGCGCCGGTCGAGGAGCTCACCCTGACGGCAAGCGGCACCTTGCGGATGCGCCAGGTGCCGTCTCGGTTTGAGGCGAGGTGCCCACCGAGGTCTTCGAGCGCCCGGGCGAAGAAGCTTCGGATGTAGTGGGGCTGGAGGCGCATCGCGTTCGCGCGCTCTATGTCCGCACGCACCCTTCGCACGTCCTCGACGTCAAGTGTGTCCGTAGCGAGGACGTCGGTGGCCATGAGCTTCCTGAGCCGCTCGGTGTCGAGCGAGCTGTCGATTACGGTGTCGAGGTAGCGCTGGCGCTCGGGCGTCTCGTCCTCGCGGATCGCCTCGAGAAGAAGGTCCGCGAGGGTCTTGTCGTCATACGTCACCTTGCCGAGCACGTCGAAAACCCTTCCGTGGAGCGTCTCGGACTCCTGCTCCAGCTTGTCGAAGAGCCTCTTCCAGACGTCCCCCTCCCTGGTGTTCACGGCCACCAGGTTGTACATGTAGCACGTATGGCGCTGCCCGATACGGTGGATGCGGCCGAAGCGCTGCTCAATGCGATTCGGGTTCCAGGGCAGATCGTAGTTGATGAGGATATGTGACACCTGTAGGTTGATGCCCTCGCCTGCGGCATCTGTGGCCACGAGGACGCTCACCTCGTCGTTCTGCTTGAAGTCCGCCTCGACTTGACGGCGCTGATCCCGGTTCATGCCGCCCCTGATGGTGCGTAGGCGGTCGGCGGAGCCAAGGTAGCTTGCGAGTCTCCCCTCGAGGTATTCGAGCGTGTCGGCGTACTCGGTGAAGACGATGAGCTTTTCCCGCTTTCCGTTTGCGTCGCGCATCTGCGGACTCTCGAGGAGGCCGAGGAGCTCGCCCCACTTCCGGTCCTCTCCCTTGTGGAGGACGTCGGCGGCCTCGGCCTCCAGAGACCTGAGCTCGGCTATCTCCGCCTCGAGCTCCTCGTATGTCCGCGAGGCGGTCGCGTCGTCCAGCTCGATGGTCTCGTCGTCCTGGGCGTCCTCGATGTCATCGTCGTCCCACTCGTCCCAGAACAGGTCTTCCCGGTCCAAGCCGGAACGTCCTCCCGGAGTGTATGTTCCGTGGTCCCGAACCTCCCTTGCGAGCTCCTCGAGGCGCTTCCGGCGCCTCCCCAGGGAGCGCCAAGCGGCCATTGGGGATGATGCGAGCCTCCTTTGGAGCGAGGTCAGCGCGAACCCAACGGCATTCCGCCGGTCCTGCCTCACGATTCTGTCCGCGCGGTTGAAACCCTCGCGGACGTAGTCAGAGACGTCCTCGTAGAGGACCTGTTCGCCTGGTGACAGCGTATACGCCTGGGTGCTCGCCTTCCGTATTGGAAAGAGCGGCTTGCCGTCGAAGGTGAGGAGCTCCTCCTTCTGGAGGCGGCGCATGAGCCCGTCGGTGTTCCTGACCACTCCCGCCTCGGAGCCACCCTCGAAGCGGTCGCGGTCGAGGAGCTTCATGAACTCCTGGAAGTCCCCCTCTTTGCCGTTGTGGGGGGTGGCTGTCATGAGGAGGAGGTTACGGGTATGGTCTCTCAGCAGCTCCCCGAGGCGGTAACGACGGGTTGCGTCGACCTTCCGCCCGTTCCTGTGCGCTGCCATCTTGTGGGCCTCATCAACGACAACGAGGTCCCATTCGACCTCCGAGAGCATCGACTTCAGACGCTCGTCGCGGGCGAGCTTGTCCATCGAGGCGACCATGAGCGGGATGTCCCTGAAGGGGTTGCCAGATCGGGTGGAGTCGACGACATCGTTCGTTAGCATCCTGAACTCCAGCCCGAACTTCGGTCCAAGCTCGTCCTCCACCCACTGCTGTACCAGCCCGCCCGGGCATACGATCAGGCACCTCTCCACTTCGCCACGGATCATGAGCTCCTTGATCAGGAGGCCAGCCATGATGGTCTTGCCCGCGCCGGGATCGTCTGCGAGGAGAAAGCGCAGGGGCTGCCGCGGGAGCATGTCCTCGTAGACGGCCGTTATCTGGTGCGGGAGCGGCTCGATGAGGGACGTGTGCATCGCAAGTCTGTTGTCGAAGGCGTACGAGAACCGGATACGCATGGCCTCCGAAGCCAACAGAAACGAGGCAGCGTCACCATCGAACTTCCGCTCGCTGCCAAAGGTGATGGGATCGATTCGTGCCATGTCTTGGGCAAGGAGTATGACCGAATCGAAGCTCCCGTCCTGGCGCTGGTAGACGACATTGGTAGTGCTGTCCGAGGAGGTGACCGCGACAATGGCGACCACCTCTCCGGGAAGAATCCCCTTTACGTGCATCCCAGGCTTAATAGAGCTAGCGTCCAAAGCAAACCATTCTATACAAAGCAGGTAAAGAACATTTGCCTATTATTGCAGACAATTGACAATATGGGCATTTATCATCAAGCGAATAGCAGTCCCTAATCCGCAAACCGGAGATGCTCTAACGGAAACGCAAAGTGCGTTCTAAAACATGACCAGCAGATAGACCGTTTTTTCTTCTACGGCAGTCAAGAGGGAACAAGGACGCGCCCCTGCCCCAACTAGGATCAAACCCCTCGCTTCAGCTGCATGGATACTTTGGGGAACGGCGCAGGAACCCATGCCCCGGTCTCGTCAGAGTTTCCCCGAGCTGAAAAACCGGAACGTTCGGCAGCATGGAGAAGGTTTTCATAATGCCGGGGAAGAGCCTAGGCGCCCCGAATGCAGGACACCAATAGGACACCGAAACTAAAAAAGGTCGCCGGCTTTCACCGACGACCTTTGGTTTCGACGGAGGGCGACGGGATGTCCACGAGCCTCGCGAACGTCTCTACGAGCGACCTATCCGCGAGCTCCATCTCCTCCTGGGGGACGGTCGACTCGAGTATCGACGAGGAGGACCTCTCGTCGAGGTCGGTCATGACCGAGGCGAAGTCGCCGAGCGTGAACGCAAGGGAGAGCGCGACGAAGTCCCCGGAGCCCGAAGGAGCCAGGACGTACCCCCGGTCGGGAGTGTCAATCGACGACGCGGAGCACTGCCCGGGCACGTAGTCCATGATGCCGGAGGGGGTGTGCAGGCGAAGGGCACCGCCGACCACGAGGTAGAGGCAGGGGGTCCGGGAACTGGGCATCTCCAGGTCCCTCCCCGAAAAGCGGTGGACCATCAGCGTGGGAACGCCCGACGGCTGGGAGCCGCATGCGGGCCAGAGGGACCTGACCTTCTCCGCCAGCTCGGCAGGCTCCATGGGCACCCCCCAATCGCGACAAGACCCTACGGGGCAAATCTTAATGCCCCATGGGGAATCCAGCCCGCATTTGGAGAAACAGGCAAGCGGACCGTGCCCCTCTCGGTATAAAGCAGACAGCATTGACGGAATCGCAATCGAGCAGAGAGGACCACGTTCAAGATGATTCTGACAGACGAGCTGTGCGACGAGCTATGCGCCGCCGCGAGGGAGAAGAGCGTCGAGCTGGGCGTCGACATCAGCTTTGCCATCAGCGGGCTTCCGAGGGCCTACCGCAGGTACGGCGATGCGCTGGTGCTGAGCGTCACGCTCGTTCCCTGCAAGGCCCACACTGCCGCCATCACCCAATGCGAGACGAAGAACGTAGTGGCAGCAGCGGCGGAGGGAGGCCCGCTCATGGCCATCCAGGCGAACGACCCCCGCATCACGCTCGTGGCGGGAGGCTACCCGCTCTTCTCGGGAGGGAAGATCGTCGGGGGGATCGGCGTCGGCGGGGGAACCGAGGCGCAGGACTGCGCGATAGCCGAGCACGTCGTCGCGGTGTTCAACGAGACCGTGCGGACCTCGGGCGAGTGACGCCAGATTGCGTTCCCGCAATCGCTCTGCAGACAATGCGGCCTCGGCAAACTGAGGGGATGAATGGAGGCCCCGTCATTGGGCAGCTACGCCCAGTGGTGGGGTCATCTCATTTTCCGCATCGCGCCCTAGACGATAACGTGCCTCACCCCCATGGCGAGCGCGAGGCATGCGACGAGGTCTCCTCCTCCACGACCCCAGGCACACCTTCGCGACGCTCGCGGTCGCCAACCACGTGGACGCGATGACGGTGGCCGGGCTCATGGGGCACCGCGACGCGGGCACGACGCCCGACGTCTACGCGATCGCGCTCGAGGAGAGCTAGAGGGCCGCCATGGACGAGATGGACTCCGTCCTCTCGTAACAGCAAGGCCGTGTATAGCTTCAGAAAACTCCTTGGTACCGAAACCCCAGGCAGTCAATGGAACGCTTTCAATGATGTCGGCATCCTCATAGATCCATGATTGGAGCTGGGGAACGATGGCGTGGATTTACGACGGCGACGGGACCCCCGACATGGACGAGCTAGCACTCGCCGAGAAGGGGCATCGCCGCCATTCTGGGGAACCTGGACCTGACCTACGCGTCCGAGGAGCAAGCCGATTCGGCGATGTGCTTTCTCTCGAG
Organism: Tractidigestivibacter sp.; assembly: GCF_050946515.1. Lineage (GTDB taxonomy): Bacteria > Actinomycetota > Coriobacteriia > Coriobacteriales > Atopobiaceae > Tractidigestivibacter. The sequence goes on along the minus strand of NZ_JBMNUX010000010.1, from coordinate 64,631 downwards.
GTGCCTTATGGAGCTGGTGGAGGCAACCGAGCCCGCGGGTGTTGCGATGGGTGCTTAGCACGGTCCGCTCGCGCCACGGCGACGGTACCGAAGTCCTTGGGGCTTCTGCTCCCAAGCTCCTGTAATCGGTGTAGAAGTCCTTGGACTCCTACACCGACTGGCGCCCTGGGAGCCTCACGGTTCCCGGAGCGCGACTTCCTCGTCTTCCCTTGCCCAAAACACTAGCACGGGGAACAAGCACCTCTTCCCGTCCCCCGTGCGCAGGAACACCTGACGCGCGGGGGAGCTCGCACATGGGGCGAGTCACTCGAGGATGGCCCTGCCAATACGATGCGGTATTCCGACAACGAGCGCGTTGCCCATGCAGAAGGCCCGCTGCCCGTCGGTCATGCCGGTGTCGGTCCATCCCCTCGGGAAGCCCTGGAGCTGGTCGAGCTCGTCGGGGACGAGGCGGCGCAGCCTGCCGTCCGGCCGTGCGATCACGTGCTTGAACCTGGAGGGCCCCGTGCCGCCCTCCCCCGTGAGGATGGTCCTCGAGGGCCTGTCGGTGGGGTCGGGGAAAGCCATCGCACCCTCGGAGTAGCTGTACTCGAAGCCGGTGGCCTTGTTGACGCGCCTCTCCCTCTTCGCTCCCTTCAGGTACTCCCACCTGGGCACCTGCTCGGGGGGCACGTAGAACTCGGGCGGCACCTCCGAGTCGGGGACGAGCACGTCGCCCAGGGTCGCCCTCGGGCCGCCGTAGCGCTCGGTCACGGCGCATGTGGACGCCACGTTCCCGACCATGACGCCGGCCTCCAGGAAGGGGGACGTCCTCCCGCCGATGTTGAACGACTGGGTCGCCTCGTAGGGGTCGGCGGGTATCTCGACGTGGGAGATTCCCTCTGGCGGCTCCATCGGGAACGCCCTGGCCATGACCCCATCGGTCAGTCGGCCATCAGCGTCCCAGGACGCGCCCCGCTCCGCGTAGATGTACACGCGCTTGCGCCTCTGGGGGAAGCCGTACTCGGCGCTGTTGACCACCCGCCACTCCACCGAGTAGCCGAGCGATGCCAGGCACGACAGGATGATCGCGAAGTCGCGGCCGCGCTGCCTGGCGGGGCTCTTGAGAAGCCTGTCGACGTTCTCGAACATGCAGTAGCGGGCGTTGCCCTCCGACTTCGCGAGCTGGATGCGCAGGAAGCGGTAGATGTCCCACCACAGGACGCCCTTCTTGCCCTCGATGCCGGCGGCCTGGGAGAGCGGCCTGGCCACCGAGTAGTCCTGGCAGGGGAAGCCGCCGACCACCATGTCGACGTCGGGGATCTCGCGCTCCCCCGCCTCGTACTCGTCTAGGACCGCGTCTATGTCCTCGTTGACGACCGAGCCCTCGCCGAAGCGAGCCTCGTAGCAGCGCGCGGCGAACTGGCGCCTGTCGGTGCCCGGCTCCCACTGGTTCGCCCACACCGTCCTGTAGGGACCCGCCGCCGGGAGGTCCCAGCCGCGCGCCTGGTCGCTGTAGCCCTCGAGGCCCAGCCTGAAACCGCCGACGCCCGCGAAGAGCTCGGCCACCCTGATCTCGCCCACGTTTCTCCAATCGCTGCCTGTGGACACTTCCTAGCCGATCATAGTAGCCGATCCGTCAGACAATTATCTCCGTCGCCCATTCGGAACTTTGGGCCGGCCCCGTTTCCCCGCCTTAGTTCTTCCAGATCTTTAGCGCATAATCAGCGAGGACCTCGGCGCGGCGTTGGACCGCATCGGTCGAGAACGTCTTCCCCTCTTCCACGATGACTCGCTCCTGACCGTCGATGACCATCTTGTTCTCGACGATTTGATCAACCAGCTTGAAGGTCCCCCTAGGCGACTCTCCGGTTTTGGCAGGCGTCCTGTAGACCTCGAGCTTCTTCTTGAAATTCTTGTTGCTCGCCTTACTGTTCTCCGCCTTCCTCAGAAGGCAGAGATTTCCTATTCCCTGAATCGTCGATGTCAGGAATTCCTGTCGATACTCCTCGTCGTCCTCACCCGATTCGCCCTTGAACCTGGCAGCCTCCTCCGGATATCCCTCGAACCAGTCCTCCGGGATAAAGTCCTGTGGGATGATGTGCTCGACCGGCAGCGTCTCCCCCGTATTCAGCCTGTCATTCCCATCGTCTTGTCTCCTGAGATAGTTCTCGATTGACGTGAGATAGTACCTCGCCCTGTCCATTTCGCTTGACTTATCCGGATCGAACTCAAGCTCTGAGAACGCCCGGCGGAAAGCCTCGTCCCCAACCGTATGCGTCTTCAGGAGTGATATCGCGCTGTCGACCGTGTCCTCCGAAATTCTTTCGCAGAATTCCCCGAATGCTTTGTCCAGCTCGTTCTCCGGCCTCTCGCAAACCTTGTGCCGTACCAGCATTACCAGCAGCACGTTCGCGATTTGATCGAACTCCCGGCTCTCTATACCGACCGCGTCTGCCGCAGCCATCAATGGGACCAGCGACTGCTTCGGATTGTTGCTTTGAATACCGTTAAGCACCTCGGCGAGATCTTCCCCCGGCTTCCACATCTTTCCGGAGCTCAGTTCGATTGGCTCCTGTCGTACTATCGCGCGGTAGTTGTCCGCCGATGCGAGCAGGTCTCGGAAGGTTCTCCTCACATCCCAGCCCCTATCGAAGTAGGCATGCGCAAACTCCTTGGGCAGGTCCTTTCTCGACACCCTCTCGTGGCGCTTCACAAACAGCAGGACCCCAAAGAATTTGTCCAGGTCGCTTTCACGGCTGGGCTCGTCTCTCCTCTTAGTTTGACCCCGAACCTTTTCCCGCAGATTCTCCCACTCGCTGGAGACGTTGCTCATCGTGAAGGGAGGGTTCTCTGTGCTCCCCTTGCCCATGAGCTGGTTCTTTATACGGTCTGACGAGGTCAGGTCCAGCCCCGTTCCGTTGAGAGACTCGAATACCTGGAACGGGTCCTCTTCCTCGGCGCATACGATTCTCACGAATATCATCCTGCGGGCAATGGCCACGTACAGTCTCTGGTAGAAGCCGAGGAATTCTGCCGCCGATGCCCCAACCCTGTTCGGCTGCGATTCTTTGGTTATCGGGAGGGCGCACTCGCGCAGCTTCCGCACCTCGTTTTCGTAGTAGCGATAGGCTCTTGACGTCCTGCTCCTCTTCCCGATTCCATCCGTCTCGCGGTTCATCGCGCTCTTATATGCCTCATATGACGTGCGCCCAGGGATGACCCTCGGTATGTGGCCTTTCCCCGTCTTTGAGTGGTAGTCCCGATCTTCCCTGACGACGAGGCAGTTCATCATTTCTACCTTTATAACGTCCCAATCTTCGAGGTTCTGCTGGTCGACGTCGGGAAGATTCTTGAACATGTCCTCGTACTTGTACATGTCCGCGCATACGGCCGCGAGCATCAGCGTGATTGACATTAGGCGCTGCTGGCCGTCGACGACGCTATAGACTTTGACCGCACGGTCATTTAACTCATCCGCTTGCCCTGGCTGGGAGGTCTTATCCCGCTTGTAGTTCATCAGCACCAGCGAACCGAGAAAGTGGTTCGTTCCGCTCTCGAAGCAGCCGCAGACGTCCTCCCATAGTCGAGAGTTCTGCTCGGTCTTCCACACGTATGGCCTCTGGTAGAGGGGTATTGAGTAGGCACCATCCCTCATCAGGTGTTCCAGATTCTTCCCCTCAGCCTGGAACGCCGAGCTGTCGTTAGCCATTTCCCATCCGCCTTTCTTCGTCTTCTCTTTCGAAATAGGTTATTTCAGTTTCATCGTCTCGTTCGCCTAATCTCATCGGCAATATATCCCTGGTTCAGCCAGAAGGACTTCTTCACGACCGGCTCCCCGTGCGGCTGCGGCCTCGTGTCGCGGGAGTTCCGCGCGTGCGGCCTGACGTGGCAGCAGCGGTTCTCCGTAACTTTGACCGACACGTCGGCTCGGCCCTCCCGCACGTACTCTCGCATCTGCTCGTAGCAGCGCCGCGCCTCCGGGATGTCGGAGTCGGGCATCTGCCAGAGCATCACGTCGGAGAGTCGGAACTCGCCGTCGCCGACCTCGCGGTAGATGACGAAGAGCCATCTCCGTTGCAGGTAGCCGTAGAAGTCCGAGTCCTCGAACGGGGTCGCCTCGAGGTCGAAGTAGTCGAACGACGGGAACGATATCGCCTCCTTCGGTCGCCCGTTCCTCCGGAGCCGGATGGTCTTGGTCCTGATGCCAGCCTTGGCGAACTCCTCGATCTCGTTCCCGTCGTCGATGCCGAGCACCTTCCTCGTGACCAGGGCGCCGGCGTCCTTCGGGAGGGCCCCTCCAGGCCTCGCGAGCTCGAGCCTCGCGTACAGCTCGCCCTGGGTCAGCCCGAGGTAGGGGCGGAACCTGGCGCGGACGAGCTCGAGCAGGCCGAGCTCCCGCTCCGACTCCGAGCGGCGGATCCTCTGCCGCCTCTCGAGCAGGCCCGTCTCGACGGCGGTCATGTAGGACGCCTTGAGCGCCCAGGCGCGGGGCTTGGCAGGGACGGCGGAGAAGGGCTGGGGGCGCCTGACAGACGAGTCGGCCGCCTTGGTGCAGGCCTCCAGGTAGAGCGTGTCGGAGCCGGAGATGTCCTCCGCGTGGCCCGACCTCACCTTTCCGACGACGGTCTCCCAGTCCAGCCTGAGCTGCGCCATGTCCTCCTCGGGGAGACCCCACCTCTCCGCCAGGATCACCTTGTAGTCGAGCGGGTCCCTCCCCCTCTCCCAGAGGTAGGAGATGAGGAGGATGGAGGACGCCTTGTCCATGAGGTGGCTCGTCTCGAAGGTCTCGCCCACGACCGACATGTAGTCGATCATCGTGATCACGAGCCTCTCCTTCGCGACGAGCCTCCCCCTCGAGTCCCTCCTCATGGGGGTCGTCTTGAGCTCGAGCCCCGCCTCCGGGAAGTCCGGGGCGGAGTCGCTATTGGGCTTGTACTCGAAGTAGTACTCCTCGACCGCGTTGCCGAACGAGCCGCGGCGCCTGTAAGGGTCCTGCAGCTCGGGGGCGTCGGTCTTCTCGCGGAGCGTGTGCCCCACGAGCCGCTGCGCGTACTCGACTATCGATTCGACATTTGCCGGGTCGTACTGCCTCGTCCCAATCGCCTCCCCGAGCGCTGTCTTCTCTTCGCCCGCCAATCGCTTCCACCTTAAAGAACGATACAGCTGCTTTCAATTTGTGTATTCCAGGACTGGCGATAATACGCTACCAGTCTGTCCGTGCTGCTCTTGCTCGGAATCGCTGCAGCACTTGGCGACCGGCCCGACGAACTTGCACCAGCGGGGACGACTGCGGGAGAGCGTCTTCTTAGAGGTCGGACCCCTGCCCAACGCCGAGCGAATCATTTCGACAAGATGGCTCGACGTGACGGTGAAAGGTGGCTTTGCATCCATTCAACTTCTTCGTTGTGAAAGCAAAAGGGCAAAGCAGCAAGTAGTCCATCTTGTGCGCCTACGGCGGCCAAGATGGACAGCGCGGACGCGACGGCCAAGACGGCCACCGGCGCCTCCCCCCCCATCGACCAGACTGTCGTCTGGGTCTCGGGCTCGCGCCCGAGGCCGTCCCGCCCCCGCGTCTCCGTCCCTCTGCGGGGGATCCCCCGCGCCCCTCGGAGGTGACAACCTTGAGCCGTGACCACGCGCTCGAGCGTCCCCTTGGGGTCCGTCACGAGGAGGCTCGAGTTCATCTGCAGGACGTTGGGGATCACGTGGGAGCGCGTCTTGCCGGAACCCGACCCCCTATGACGAGGACGTTGCGGTTCCTCTCGAGCCTGGGGTCGTGGTCCGCCCTGCTCATGGTGAGGGAGACGTTCTGCGTGAGGATGATGTTCCCGCTGGGGTCCGTGCGGTCGGAGAAGGCCCTCACCTCCGCCGGCGTCGCCCAGCGCGCGCTGCCGCGCTCCTCGCCGCTCCTGTAGTTCCCGGAGAGCGATGGCCTCCTCCGGCGTGATGAGCACGGATTCCTGCCCCCCTGGGTCGCTTGCGTCCCCTCGGTCCCTTCCTGCGACCATGCTCCTCCCCTCTCTTCTTCTCTTCTCCTCTGGTCTGTCCTATGAGTCTCTGTCTATCCATAGAGGGGCGGACAGATTGTCCGTCTGCCCTGCCAAAATGTTCGCGCCCTCGGACATCCTGTCCGCCAGGTCGGCTTCGGGGGACAAATTGTCCGCCGGGACGGGCGTCCCACGAGCTCCCTCGACCTCCCCGATCGCCTCCCTGCAGACCTTGAGCGTTCGGTTGCCCCTTGGGCGCCCCCACGGGACCGGGAGACGGGGTCGCAGCCCAAGCTTCCGCAGGCTTATGTGCGTCCCACGGGAGTACAGAAAAATTCAGTAGCTGAAGTCGTTAGCTGCCAGCAGAGTCACGTCTGAATTTCGCTAAGCGTTTTGAAAAGTGGGGTATTCGGCAACGTAGGTGCAGCCTTGCGTATGGACGGAGATGAGTTTGTCGCCCGAGCGTCAAGGACTACGGACCCTTTCCGTTCGCCGACGAGGTCGCATCGGCCGTGGAATCGGACACCAAGGGACCTCAGGGGAAACGGCGGATGCCATTTACAGGACACTAATAGGACACCAAATAGGACACCAAAAGAAAAAGGCCAGAGGCTTAAGCCTCTGACCTGTGGTTTCAAGTGGTCGGGACGACTGGATTTGAACCAGCGACCTCTCGGTCCCGAACCGAGCGCTCTACCAAGCTGAGCCACGTCCCGTTAGCACCGGATACTTTAGCAGAACCGGGCGTCCAAACCAACCGTCAAAACGGCTTTTGCCCACCAACCTTGCTCATTTTTTGCAGAGTCTTCGATTTTTTCAGCAGCCTCCGCGCTCTCGCAGATGGCAAACGAGCAGCTGCCCGACCCCGTGACTTGCCCTGCCACGACTCCGGGCTGCGAAAGGAGCCACTTTTCGCCCATGGCGATGGAGGGCTGCAGGAGCTTGGCCGCGGGAGCAAGGTTGTTGTACAAGCTCGCCGCAACGCCGGCTATGTCGCCCGCGCGGAGTGCTGCGCACATGCGCTCGGGGCTTTCGGGGACATGCGCCGTGCGGTCAAACTCGCCGTAGACCTCTCGCGTGGAGCTTCCGCTTCCTGCGGGCATCACAAGCGCAATCGGCACGCCGACAAGGTCGGGAAAGCGCTCGGCGAAGGTGTCGCCGGCGCCCGTATAGAGGGCCGGGGCGGGATTCAGGCAAAACGGAACGTCGGCCCCGATGCGCTTGGCAATGGCAACGACGCACTGGTCGAGCGGGTCAATTCCCCATCGCTCGGCAAGCGCGCGCAGAATGCAGCCGGCATCGGCAGACGAGCTGCCAAGGCCGCCCATCTCCGGGATGCGCCGTTGGATGTCAATCCGCACGTCTGGGCGAATTCCCAGCTCGTTTGCCAAAAATGTCGCAGCACGCACGGCGGCGCTGTGCGTCATGTTGTCAATCGCAGGATGAAACGCCACAACGAGACTGTCAGCGTCTTCGATTGCGATGGTATTGGCAAGGTCGAGCGGAATCATGACCGAGTCAACGCGGTGGTACCCACGCTCGTCCTTCTGCGGATAGACGCCCAGGTGAAGATTCACCTTACAGGGCGCACTGACCATCTGTCGACGGGACGCGCACATCCCAGGGCCTTTCTATAAGTCTTCCTCTTCGTCCGTGGAAAAATCGAGCAGGCGCTCTCCGGTGTCGGTATCGTAAAGCTCGACCGTGCCAGTAAGGACGTCGACATACTGATACGACTGACGTGTGGTGCGACCGCGACGCTCCTCAATCTCAATCACGAAGAGTGAGGGATGGGCATGCACAAGGGTCCCCGTGCGCTCGATGATGCGCGAGCGCCCCATGTTTGCACGCACCCTCACGCGCTGGCCCTCAAGCGACTTGAGCTCATCGCGAATGCGGTCAACGCGGTTGACGGGCGGGATGTCGTTCTCCATTTATTTCCCCCAAAGCCCAAAAAGGGCAAACTGCTTCCATTTCACAGCAGCCTATGTTACGACCCAAAACCAGTGGCATTTGAAAATTATTAAGGAAAGCACAACAAGTACATTGAATCAAGCACATTTTTCCGAAAGGAACCGCTAGTTTGCTGAAAGGTGAACTCCAAGGCAGCAGACGTGCCCGCGCGCTAGTATGGGAAAAAAGTCGCAATCCCCGGGGAGGGTGCAGATGAACGAGGACAAAGTATCGAGCGTTCTCAAGAACATGGAGAAGGGCGGCATCGACCAGCTGCTCGTCTCAGACCCTATGTCAATTTTTTATCTGAGCGGATACTACACGCAGCCCTACGAGCGCTTCTTTGCGCTGTACCTGAGCACCGACGGTCGCGCGGTGCTCTTTGCAAACAGGCTCTTTCCCGATGCGTCCGGCTTCTGCCCTGACGTGCGCGTGTTTGACGACACCGACGACCCGGTGCCACTGGTGGCGGAGGTCTGCGACGCTGCCAAGCCCTTGGGCGTTGACAAGACGCTCGCCGCTCGCTGGCTTGTGCCTCTCCAGCAGAAGAAGGCCGCCTCGTCCTTCGTGCTTGGGTCGTTCGCCGTCGACGATGCCCGCTCGGTGAAGACCCCGCAGGAGCAGGAGCTCATGCGCCAGGCCTCCCGAACCAACGACAAGGCCATGGAATGGCTCGCGGCCCAGGTGCACGATGGCGTCACGGAGGAAGAGATTGCGGGCGGGCTTCTCGACGTGTACAAGTCGCTCGGCGCGCAGGACCACTCGTTTACCCCCATCGTGAGCTTTGGCGCGAACGCCGCCGACCCGCACCACTCCCCCGACGGCACCGTCCTCAAGCGTGGGGACGTCGTGCTCTTTGACGTGGGCTGCCGCCAGGACGCGTACTGCTCGGACATGACGCGCTCGTTCTTCTTCGGCGAGCCGAGCGAGCACCAGCGCGCCGTCTACGAGTGCGTCCGCCGCGCAAACGAGGCCGCCGAGGCCATCGTGAGGCCCGGCGTCACGTTTGCCGAGATTGACCGCACCGCGCGCAAGATCATCGAGGACGCCGGCTGGGGCCCCTACTTCAACCACCGCCTTGGCCATCAGATTGGCCTTGAGGACCACGAGCCGGGCGACGTCTCGTCCACGCACGACGAGCCGGTAAAGCCGGGTCAGTGCTTCTCCATCGAGCCGGGCATCTATCTGCCGGGCGACGTGGGCGTGCGCATCGAGGACCTGGTGATTGTGACCGAGGATGGCTGCGAGGTGCTCAACTCCTACCCCAAGGAGCTCACAGTCCTGGGCTAGCCACGCGTTGCGCGCCGCAGAAATGCGCGCAAAGAAACGGCGCCGCCCGCGCAACGCGAGCGGCGCCGTTATTGTTATCGGTTGGCTCGAGAGGCTACTCGGCGGCAGGGCACTTTGAGAGCGCGGCCTCGTCGGCCATCACGATGCAGTTCTGGTGCAGCTGCAGGATGGAAGCGGGGCAGCTGGGGGCGATGGGACCGTAGCACATGTCGTAGACGGCCTGAGCCTTCTCGGGACCGGAGGCAAGGATCAGCACCATGCGGGCGTACATGATGGTCTGGACGCCCATGGTGTAGGCCTGGCGCGGGACGTCCTCCTTCTTCTCGAACAGGCGGCTGTTGGCCTCGATGGTGCTCTCGGTGAGGTCGACGCAGTGCGTGCCCTTGGAGAAGTGGTCGTCGGGCTCGTTGAAGCCGATGTGACCGTTGCGACCGATGCCAAGAAGCTGCAGGTCGGGATAGCCGGCCTCGCGCACGATCTGGTCATAGTGCGAGCAGGCGGCCTGGGCGTCGGGGTTTGCGCCGTCGGGCACGTGGGTATTGGCGAGGTCGATGTTGATCTTGTCGAAGAAGTTCACGCGCATGAAGTAGTGGTAGCTCTGCGGGTCGGAGTGCGTAAGGCCGCGGTACTCGTCCAGGTTGTAGGTGGAGACGTGCGAGAAGTCGCAGTCGCCCTTCTGGTTCCACTCCGCGAGCTGGCTGTAGGTGCCGATGGGCGTGGAGCCCGTGGCAAGGCCAAGCACGCTGTCAGGCTTGAGGATCACCTGGGCAGAGATGATGTTTGCCGCCTTGCGGCTCATATCCTTGTAGTCCTTGGTGCGGATGATCTTCATGAGACGCTCCTCTCTCGGCAGCGCCACGCGGGGCATGTCCTGCCGAACGCTCGCGTCCACCAGGGCGAGGACGCGAAGACGCAGAGACAATAACGACCGCGTCGAGGCCCCTGCCCGTCCACGGCGTTCGGCGCAATGCCGACCCTTTCAGCATGCCACAAACTTGCTAGAGTTGCGCAGCAAGATCTTCGAGCGCATGGAAACGATGGGATATACGGTTCTTCTCGTCGGGCGTGAGCTCTGCCATGGTCTTGCCGGGGGTGTCGTTTGGCCAGAAGAGCGGGTCGTAGCCAAAGCCGTTTGTGCCACGGGGCTCATGGCCGATGGAGCCCTCGCAGCGGCCGTTGCCCACAAGCACCGTCCCGTCAGCGCGCACAAGCACGACGGTCGAGTGGAAGTGAGCCGTACGCTTCTCGTCTGGGACGTCCACCATCTTGCGGATGAGCTTGTCGTTGTTGGCCTTGTCGTCGCCATGGGCACCAGCCCAGCGCGCGCTGTAGACGCCAGGCTCGCCGCCAAGGGCGTCAACCACAAGGCCGGAGTCGTCCGCGACGGCCGCAAAGCCCGTCTCGTCAAGCGCGGCGCGTGCTTTTATCAGGGCGTTTGCCTCAAAGGTGTCGCCGTCTTCCTCGGGGTCGGGAAAGTCTCCCAGCTGGCCTATTGCAACAAAGCGCACCCCCGGCATGCGCGGCCCCAAGATGGCCTCGATCTCGGTCACCTTATGAGGGTTTCCCGTGGCCACGACTACGGTGGACGCGGGGTCAAGCTCGCTCATCTGAATCTGTTGCATGTCACTAGCTCCTATTCGCATGTATCTACGCAGAATAGCCCGTCGCCTCGCGCTGGATGGCGACAAGGCGCTCGATTCCCGCCTGACCCAGGTCGAGAAGCTCGTTCAGCTGCTCGCGGTCAAAGGTGTCGTGCTCGCCTGTGCCCTGAACCTCGACGATGCGGCCGTCGGCGGTGCCCACAAGGTTGAGGTCTACGTCTGCGTGGCTGTCCTCGGGATAGTCAAGGTCGAGCAAGGGCCTTCCGCCCACGACGCCCATCGACACGGCAGCCACCTGCCCCGTTATGGGGAGGCGGCTCAGCCTATCGGCTTCGACCCACTTCCAGAGCGCATCGTAGAGCGCCACCCATCCTCCGGTAACCGAGGCGGTGCGCGTGCCGCCGTCGGCCTGGATAACGTCGCAGTCAATGGTCACGGTAAGCTCGCCCAGCCGGCGCATGTCAACGACGGCGCGAAGGCTCCTTCCCACAAGGCGCTCAATCTCCATCGAGCGACCCTTGCGCCCCTTGTACTCTCGTGCCGACCTGCGGTTTGTTGATGCCGGAAGCATCGCGTACTCGGCGGTCACCCATCCCAGGCGCTGCCCCGAGCGCCACTTGGGGACGCCTTCCTCGATGGTTGCCGAGCAAAGCACGTGCGTGTCGCCAAACTCCGCGAAGCAGGAGCCGTCTGCGTTCTTCATCACGCCGCGCGTGAGCTTGACGGGACGCATCTGGTTTGCCGCGCGCCCGAAGCTTCTCTCTGGGTTCTGCTCGCCTGCCATGGGTTCCTCCAAACTAAAAAAGCGGCCGGCCGGGAACTTCCCAGCCGGCCGCGGCTTTGCATGGTGGGCGATGACGGGTTCGAACCGCCGACCTTGTGCGTGTAAGGCACCTGCGCTAGCCACTGCGCCAATCGCCCAGACGTGGAGAGTTTATCACACGACCGCCAAGCGCGGCCGCGCCACGGCGCTGATGCGGGTTTTCTCGCCAGAAGCGTGTGGGATCTTTCCTGTGCCCAGGCGCCACAGGGTCGGCTGCTATACTGAGGCGCATGAATACAACAACCATCGCCTCGCTTGCCCAGCTTTTGGACCAAAAGGGCTTGCTTGCAGGCACTTCCAACGTAACGGCCGAAAACGGCGAAACCGTCGTGTGCGGGGTCGACTGCGACTCGCGAGTCGCGGCGCCCGGGCACCTCTTCGTGTGCAAGGGGGCGGCCTTCAAGCCGGCGTTTTTGCGCTCTGCGCTTGACGCGGGCTGCGTCGCATACCTATGCGACGCGTCGCGGAAAGACGAGCTCGCGGCTGTTGCCGACGGAGCCCCAGCGCTCGTGGCAAAGGACGCGGGCACGCTTCGCCTTGCCATGGCCCATGCCTCGGCAGAGGGCTGGGGCCACCCCGACCAAGACCTCACGGTCATCGGAATCACGGGGACCAAGGGCAAGTCGACGGTCAGCTATATGCTGCGCGCAATCCTCGACGCCGGACGCCCCAAGAGCCGCGCCGCGGTCATCGGGTCCATCGACACCTACGACGGCCTCATCGACGAGGAGAGCCACAATACCACGCCCGAGTCCCCCGACCTCTGGCGGCACCTTGCCAACGCTCGCGAGAGCGGGCTTGCCTACGTGGACATGGAGGTCTCCAGCCAGGCCCTCAAGTACGACCGCGTGCTCGGGCTGGACCTTGCCGTTGCCTGCTTCTTGAACATCGGGCGCGACCACATCTCGCCAGTCGAGCATCCCAACTTCGAGGACTACTTCGAGAGCAAGCTGCGCATCTTTGACCAGGCGCGCGTTGCTGTTGTGAACCTCGACTCCGACGACGTCGAGCAGATCCTTGGGCGCGCCTCTCGCTGCGAGCGCACCGTGACCTTCTCGGCAAGCGGCAAGAAGGCGGACGTGTGGGCCGACGGCATTGCAAGCTCCTATGGGACCGTCTCGTTCACCGCGCATACGCCCAGCTGGGAAGGTCCCGTCAAGATTGGCATGCCCGGCCTTTTCAACGTGGACAACGCGCTTGCCGCCATCGCCATCTGCGAGGTGCTTGGCATCTCGAGCGAGCAAATCGTCCCCGCGCTGGCCGCAGCGCGCGTCCCCGGTCGCATGGAGCTTCTCGAGAGCCCCGACCCCAAGGTCACCGCCATCGTGGACTACGCGCACAACAAGCTGTCCTACCAGCGCTTCTTCCCCTCAATCAAGCAGGAGTTCCCCGGCTGCCGCATCATCGCCGTCTTTGGCGCGCCCGGGGGAAAGGCCTACGAGCGCCGCACAGAGCTTCCCGAGGTGGCGTCGCAATACGCTGACCACATCATCTATACCGAGGAAGACCCGGCAAACGACCCCGTTGAGGAAATCTGCCAGCAGATGGCCGACGCGACGCCCAAGGGCACCAGCTTTGAGGTGATCCTAGACCGCGAGAAGGCCATACGTCGCGCCGTGGAGCTTGGCTTTACCGGTGAAGGACCCGCGGTGCTCTGCCTTCTTGCCAAGGGCGACGAGACCCGCCAGCACGAGGGCAACGCCTTTGTCCCCTGCCGCACCGATGGAGAGATCTTCCAGGAGGCTGCCAACGCCTGGCATGAGGGCCATCCGCTTTCGTAGCTCCCCCACACCATCCGCCGGGCAGTGCCGCGCATACATGAAAGCGGGTCGAGAGGCTTATGTGCTCTCGACCCGCTCTTTTCATGCTTATAAGAGGCGCAAATCGCCTACGAAAGGCGCTCGACGCCATCGCGCGTGACTCGCGCGTATATGAGCGGCTCCGGATCGGGGCGCTCGTCTCCCAGCTCGACCGCGTCGCGAAGGATTTTCTCTGCGTCGTCCAGGCGCGACTCCTCAGCCGAGTAGAGCGTGGCGAGAAGGTCGCCCTCAATAAACTCGTCGCCCGTCTTGCGCTCCAGCACGATACCCGCAAGCGGATCGATGGAGTCTTCCTTGCGCTCGCGACCGGCGCCGAGCACGGCGGAGGCGATACCCACGCGCTCGGTGTCCATGCGACGCACCCAGCCCGAGCTTGTCGCACGTACTTCTCGCACGCAGGAGTCCGTGCCGAAGAGCTTGGGGTCGCGCACGTAGCGGGCGTCTCCGCCCTGAGCCGCAACCATCTCGGCGAACTTGTCGAGCCCCTTGCCATTCGCAATCTGCTCGCGCGCCGCGGAGCGGCAGGCGCTGACGTCGCCCACGCCAGCAAGCTCGAGCATGCCTGCGGCAAGCTCCACGCACACATCGGTCAGGTCATCCGGGCCCTCGCCCTGAAGCGTGCGAACGGCCTCCTGAACCTCGAGCGCATTGCCAATGCAGTGACCGAGCGGCCTGTCCATGTTGGTGATGAGCGCGGCGGTCGTGCGGCCAACGTTCTCGCCAATCCTCACCATCACTTGCGCGAGCGCGACGGCGTCTTTGGGGGTCTTCATGAACGCGCCGCTGCCGCACTTCACGTCGAGCAGGATCTTGTCAGAGCCCGCGGCAATCTTCTTGCTCATGATGCTCGAGGCAATCAGCGGCAGGGAGTCGACCGTCGCCGTCACGTCGCGAAGGGCGTAGAGCTTCTTGTCGGCAGGCACGAGGTTGCCAGTCTGACCAGCCACGGCGCAGCCCACCGTGCTCACGATGTCAAAGAAGCGCGACTCGTCGATGGCGGTCTGGAAGCCGGGGATGGACTCGAGCTTGTCGAGCGTGCCGCCCGTGTGCCCCAGGCCACGCCCGCTCATCTTGGCAACGCGGACGCCCAGAGATGCAACGATGGGGGCAACGATCAGCGTGGTCTTGTCCCCTACGCCACCTGTGGAGTGCTTGTCCACCTTGACGCCGGGGATAGAGGAGAGGTCTACCATGTCGCCAGAGTGCGCCATGTCGAGCGTCAGGCGCGCGGTCTCGCGCTCGCTCATGCCGCGATAGTAGATGGCCATACAGAACGCGGCGGCCTGGTAGTCGGGAATGCTCCCCTCCACATAGCCCTTCACGAAGAAGTCAATCTCCTCGTCGGTGAGCTCGCGGCCATCGCGCTTGGCCTCGATGATGTCGTACATCCTCATGCGGCACCACCGTCTTTGGCCGCAGGAGCGGGGTGGCCGAGGTCCTCGGGACCGAAGCCCTCCGGCAAGAGCTCGCGCAGCAGCAGAGAGCGGCGCTCGTCGGTGGAGCGCGCAAGCACGATGCGGAAGCTGTCCGGATCGCAGAACTCGCGCATCACCTGGCGGCAGACGCCGCAAGGGGCGCACCAATCGCTGATGGGCTTGCCCTCAGGACCGCCCACCACGGCGATCGTGCTGAAGCTGCGCTCGCCATCATAGATGGCCTTGAAGAAGGCCGTGCGCTCTGCGCAGTTGGATGGCGTATAGGCAGCATTCTCGATGTTGCACCCCTGATACACGCTTCCGTCAGCAGTGAGCAGGGCTGCCCCGACAGCAAAGTGCGAGTAGGGCACGTAGGCATGCTCGCGTGCCTCGATTGCGAGCTCGACGAGACGCTCGTCAGATATTTCCATATATGATGTCTTTCCTCCAAACGAGCCGGGCGCCTAGGCGCCCGGCCAGGTCACACTAGCGACCGCCCTTGACATAGGGGACGCCATCAGCCTTAGGCGCAACGGAGCGTCCGACAAAGAGAACAAGCACGATGACGGTCATCACGTACGGCAGCATCGCGAGAATCTGCGTAGGAACGATCGAGCTTCCGCCAAGCATTACCGTGAGCGCCTGCGTGAAGCCAAAGAGCAAGCAGGCAAGGTAGCTGCCATGCGGGGTCCACTTGCCGAAGATGACTGCGGCAAGCGCGATGAAGCCCTGACCGCTGATGGCGGTCTGTGTGTACTGCGAGATGATTGCCAGCGTCATGCTGGCGCCGCCGAAGCCGGCAAGGACGCCCGAGAGGATGACGCACACATAGCGGGTGCGATAGACGCTAATGCCGAGGGTCTCGGCTGCCTCGGGGTGCTCGCCCACGGAGCGAATGCGCAGGCCCCACTTGGTGCGATAGAGCACAAACCACATGATGATCATGGCAATGAAGCCGAGGAGCACCGTCACGTCGATGTTCAAGTTGGAGAACGGGGTCCCCGCAAAGAGCGTGGTGCCATCGACGAGCTGCGGGAGCGTCGCCACGATTGAAGACATGGCCGCGCCGTCGAACATGCGGCGGCAGGCGAACAGCGCGATTCCGGGCGCCAGAAGGTTGATGGCGACGCCGGAGATGGTCTGGTCGGCCGTGAAGGTGATCGACGCGACGGCATGCAGCAGCGCCACGAGACCGCCCGCAAGGCCAGCGCACAAGAAGCCAATCCAGGGGTTGCCGGTCACGAAGCTGCCGGCCACGCCTGCGAAGGCGCCGACGTTCATCATGCCTTCGATACCGATGTTCGTCACGCCGGAGCGCTCGGAGATGACGCCGCCCAAAGCGCCGAAGACAAGCGGGGTTGAGTACATAAGCGTGATGGAGAGCGCGAGAATGACCCTACTGAGCATCGTCATCAGCTCCCTTCGTATTGTTTGGCCCCTCAGGGCCGCCTTCATCGCCTTCTGGCCCAGCCGCCTTTCCGCTGGCGCTTCCCTTGTCGACGGGCTCAGATGCCGTCTCGCCCTCGGGAGCGCTGATGGTTGCCGCAGTTCCAGCTCCGCCGGTCGCCTGCGCGGCAAGCTTTGCAGCCTGCTCGGCGCGCTGCTCGCGCTTGTGCTCAATGCGCTCGGCGAGCATAGGAACCACGCCGCCCAGTGCCATGCAGAACACGATGGAGCCAATCATGATGTCGATGATCTCTGAGGGGGCGCCCAGCGTCTGCTGAACCGTCTGGCCGCCGTAGATAAGGCCTGCGAACAGAAGCGACGCAGGGATGCAGCCAATCGACGAGCAGCCGGCGATAAAGGCCACAGAGAGTCCGTTGAAGCCGTTGTTCTCGAATGCTGCGAGCGTCGAGATGCCATGGGGCGAGGTGCCCGTGATGGTGAGGGCGCCGCCCAGGCCGCACAGCGCGCCCGAGATCAGCATGCACAGCACGATGTTGCGCTCGACGTTGATGCCTGCAAAGCGCGCAGCATCCTTGTTGAGACCGCAGGCACGCATCTCGTAGCCCATCTTGGTGCGCTTGAGGAGCCAGCTGATGAGAATTGCGCACACGATGGCGACAACGATGCCAAAGTTGAGGTCGGTCTTCAGAAGGACGTCGCGTAGGATTGGCATGTTCTCCATTGCGGCCAGGCCCTCGTCGGAGAACTTCCACTGCGGCAGGACCATCGTGTATCCAGATTCATTGATCGAATAGGTGCCTGTCGTGTTGGGCTCATGGAAGGCGTCGAGCGAGACGACGTAGTTGCAAAGATAGAGGCTGATCCAGTTAAACATGATGCTGGTGATGACCTCGTGGATGCCAAACTTGGCCTTGAGCCAGCCAATGAGGGCTCCCGAAAGGGCACCGGCGATCATGCCAGAGCCCACGACCAAGAGAATCTCGAGCGGAGCGGGCAGGTTAACCGTGATGCCCACCACCGTGGCCACGACGGTGCCCAAGATGTACTGGCCCTCGGCGCCGATGTTAAACAGGCCAACCTTGAACGCGAAGGCGACGGCAATGCCGCAGAACAGAAGCGGAGTTGCCTTGATTACGACGTTTGCAATATAGCGCGGACGCCCGACCATTCCATAGAAAAGGGCTGAAAACGAGGCGCCGGGGTCGTATCCAGCGCTCGCCAGAACGATCGCCGCGATCAAAAAGCCGATGAGAATAGCGATGATTGCCGAGGTAATGGGCTTCTTTAGCACTTTGACCAAGGTACTGCTGCCATTCACTGCTCGCCACCTCCAGCCATAAGAAGACCAATCTTCTCCTCGCTCACTGTCCCCTGCTCGAAGCTTCCGACAATCTGGCCGTGATGGATGACCTTGATGGTGTCAGCCACGTCCATGACCTCGTCGAGCTCAAGAGAGATGAGCAAGATGGCGGCACCGCGGTCGCGCTCGCGGATAAGCGCCTTGTGTACGAACTCGATGGCGCCAACGTCGAGCCCTCGGGTGGGCTGGACGGCCACGAGCAGATCCGGCTGGCTCGAGACCTCGCGAGCGATGATGACCTTCTGCTGGTTTCCGCCAGAAAGGCCACCCGCGGGACTGTCCACGCAGTCAGCGGGACGGATGTCGTATTCCTCAATCAGACCGTTGGCGAAGTCGCGGACCTTAGCGGCGTCGAGCGTGACGCCCTTTCCAAAGGTCTCCTCACCATGGCGCTCGAGAACCGAGTTCTCCGCCACCGTGAAGGGAAGCACGAGACCCAGACGCTGACGGTCGGCGGGAATCGTCGCGACCTTGTGGTCGAGGACGTTTCTAGGCGTGGTGTTCTCGATGTTGTTTCCCCGCACGCTGATTGTTCCAGACTCGACCTTGACAAGGCCATCGAGCGCGTCAACGAACTCGTCCTGACCGTTGCCCTCGATGCCGGCAATGCCGACGATCTCGCCAGCCCTGACGTCAAGGTTGAGCCCACGGACCTGCTCGATGCCACGACGGTCCTTCACGTGCAGGTCCTTCACGGACAGCACGGTCTCGCCGGGCTTTGCAGGGGACTTCTCGACGGTAAGGTTCACGTGACGGCCGACCATCTTGGAGGCAAGCTCCTCCTCAGTGGTCTCGGAGACGTTCACGGTTCCCATATACTTTCCGCGCCTGATGATGGTGCAGACGTCGGCGGACTCCATAATCTCATGCAGCTTGTGCGTAATGATGATGATCGTCTTGCCCTTGGCCACCAGCGCATGCATGATATTGATGAGCTGCTCAATCTCCTGCGGGGTAAGGACAGCGGTGGGCTCGTCGAGAATCAGCGTGTCCGCGCCGCGGTACAGCGCCTTCAGAATCTCGACGCGCTGCTGCATGCCAACGGTAATGTCCTCGATCTTCGCATCAGGGTCGACGTCGAAGCCATACTCCTCGACGATCTTCTCGACCTCTTTCTTGGCGCGTGGCATATCGAGCACGCCAGCCGCTCCGCAGACCTCGTTTCCCAAGATGATGTTCTCGGTGACCGTGAAGTTCTCAACCAGCATGAAGTGCTGGTGGACCATGCCGACGCCATGGGCGATGGCGTCAAGCGGGCTGGACATCTTGACCTTCTCGCCGCCAAGGTACACTTCGCCCTCGTCCGCCTGATACAAACCGTAGAGCACGTTCATCAGCGTGCTCTTGCCCGCGCCGTTCTCACCGAGGATTGCATGGACCGTCTGCTTGCGAACATCGAGGTCAACGCCGTCGAGCGCGCGGAACGAGCCGAACGTCTTCGTGATGCCATGCATCTGCACGGCGTAGTCGGGACTGACCTCCATATACCCACCTCCTTAGTTGTGGGCGAGAGGGACCGCCCCTTCCCGCCGTGGCAGAAATAAAAAGAGAGGGGACGCCCCGCTGCATGCCAGACGTCCCCTCGACAAGCAAAACTAGAGGCTCGCGACGTAGGTGTCGTACTCGTCCTGAGTGCCAGGAACGTCGATGGTGCCATCCTTGATCTGGTCAGCAACCTCCATGGCCTCGTTGTAGACGTCCTCGCCCATGATTGAGTAGTCCTCGGGGATGCCCACGGCGTCCTCGCTCAGACCAAGCTCGATGTCGGAGCCGCCCTCGAGCTCGCCGGAAAGCAGGCGCTTGGAGACATCGACGATGGCCACGTCGACCTTCTTGAGGGCGGAGGTGAGCACGGTGCCCTCGGCAAGGTAGGACTGGTCCATGTCGACGCCGATGGCATAGATGCCAGCGTCCTTGCAGGCGTTGATCACGCCGACGCCGGTGCCGCCAGCAGAGTGGAAGACGATGTCGGCGCCCTCGGAGATCATGCTCTGCGTGATGGAGCTGCCCAGAGCCGAGTCGCTGAAGCTCTCGGCGTACTGGGTGAGGACCTGGACGTTGGTGCCCTTGACGCTATTGGCGTAGGCGACGCCGGCCTTGTAGCCAAACTCGAACAGGCGCAGCGCGTCGCTCTCGATGCCAAGGACGTGGCCAACCGTGCCAGAGGAGGTCACGCATGCCGCAATGTAGCCGACGAGGAAGGAGGACTCCTGCGCGCGGAACGTGAGGCCCGTGATGTTGGACGCGCCGGTGGGGTTGGCGTTGTCCACGATGGCGAACTGGACGTCGGGGTTCACCTTTGCGGCGTTGCCCACGGCGTCGGCCATGGCAAAGCCGATGCCCCAGACGAGGTCAGAGCCATCGTCGACAGCCTTGTCGAGGTTGGTGGCGTAGTCAGACTCCTGCGAAGACTCGAGGTAGCTGACCTCCCAGCCCTCCTCTTCCTGAAGCTGCTGCAGACCTGCCCAAGAGAGCTGGTTGAACGACTGGTCGTTGACGCCGCCGGTATCGGTGACCATCTCGACCTTGTAGCTAGCCGTGGAGCTGTCCGAGCTGTCCGAGCTGTCGGTGGACTCGTCCGAGGACGATCCTCCGCAGCCGACGAGGGTGCCCGCCGCACCGAGCGCGCACGCCCCCGCGACACCCCTCAGAAAGCCGCGACGAGAGAGACTGCTCTGATCTGGCATTTTGTTCCCCTTTCGTTTGCCCGCCCCCTCTGGACGGAGCACGCCAATCCATTGCTCTTCCGTACGTTCTATCAACAGGGGTCTCCAGCCCCATGTTGCCTGTTGCCCTTACGCGTCCTGAGAGACGGCAAGGCCGAGCGCCACCTCCATCATGCGAACGAGGCCCTCCTGGCGCTCTTCCGACGAGAGGTGCTCGTCGGTTACAAGCTGGTCGGTAATCGTCAGAATCGTAAGCGCACGTTTGCCTGCGCGCATAGCGTTAAGATACAGGGCCGCAGACTCCATCTCAACGGCCAGCGCGCCCATGCGGGCCCAGCGCCCATTGACCGTCTCGTCATCATTGTAGAAGGCATCGGACGAGACGACGTTGCCAACCTGCACGGGGTATCCCAAGCGCTCGGCCTGCTCTGCGGCGCCGCGGAGAAGGCCGAAGTCGGCGATTGGCGCCAGCGTGCCCGGCGCGTTGAACTGGTTCGCATAGTTGGAGTCGGTGCAGGCGCCCTGAGCAAGCACGAGGTCGCGCAGCCTAGCGCGCTCCGAAAGGGCCCCAGCCGTGCCAATGCGCACGATTGACTCCACTCCATAGAAGTTGAAGAGCTCGTAGGAGTAGATGCCGATGGAAGGCATGCCCATGCCCGAGCCCATCACAGACATGACGTGCCCCTGGTAGGTGCCCGTATAGCCAAACATGTTGCGCACTGCATTGAAGCGCTTGACGTCAGTCAGGTACGTCTCGGCAAGCTTCTTCGCGCGCAGGGGATCGCCGGGCATCAGCACGAACGGCGCAATCTGGCCCTCAATAGCTTCGTTGTGTGGGGTTGGTACTGACATTTCCTAAGCCTCCAGAATCTCTCTGACGTGAGAAGTTCCAACGCCCAGCGCGGGCGCTCCAAGGTAATCAAGCACCGTTGCCGAGACGTCGGCAAAGGTGGGACGAGTGCCCAGGTTGACGCCGGCACGCACCCGAGGACCAGCCACCAGCCAAGGAACGTACTCGCGAGAGTGGTCGGTGGAGGGGGTAACGGGGTCGCAGCCGTGATCGGCGCAGATCATAAGCAAGTCATCCTCGCGGAGCCCGTCCATGATGCGGGGGAGGTTCTCGTCGAAGTAGCTGAGCGCGCGAGCGTATCCCACGGCGTCGTTTCTGTGGCCATAGACCATGTCGAAGTCAACGAGGTTGGTGAAGCACAGCCCCTCGAAGTCGCGGCTCGTTGCCTCGACGGTGCGCTCGATGCCCTCGGCGTTGCCCGAGGTAAACACGTGGTCGGTCATGCCGCGATGGGCAAAGATGTCATAGATCTTGCCGATGGAAAGGACGTCTTTGCCCTGCTCGCAGAGCACATCAAGCATCGTCTTTCCGGTGGGCTCGAGCGAGAAGTCATGGCGGCGCGGGGTGCGCACAAAGTGCGGCCACTCCCCCGTGAACGGGCGAGCAATCACGCGTGCCACTCCATGCTTGCCCGTCAGGATGCGGCGAGCGATCCGGCAATAGTCATAGAGCTTCTCGGGGGGCACGATGTCCTCGTGGGCGGCAATCTGGAAGACGGAATCCGCGGAGGTATAGACGATGAGGTCGCCGGTCTTGAGGTGCTCGCGGCCGTAGTCCTGGATTACTTGCGTTCCCGAGTAGGGCTTGTTGCAGAGCACGCCACGACCCGTCTGGCGAGAGAACTCGTCAATCACCTCGGCGGGGAAGCCGTCGGGATAGGTGGGGAATCGGTGCGGCGAGATGACGCCGGCCATCTCCCAGTGACCAACCGTGGTGTCCTTGCCAGCAGACGCCTCCTGCAAGCGCGCAAATGCGCCCTTGGGAGAGTCAACGGGCGCCAGAGAGACGTCATAGGGAGACTCAAGCGCTCCCTCGATGTTGAAAAGACCAAGCGAGGCCATGTTGGGAACGTGGAGCTCGCCCGTGGTGGCGCAGGCGCAGAGGGTGTTGCTGCCCTCGTCTCCCCACTCGGCGGCATCGGGCTCTGCCCCAATGCCGAAGCTGTCGAGAACGATCAAGAAAACGCGCCTTCCCATGTGGGCTCCCTTCGGTCGCAAGCGGCGACCCAGAATCTCTGAACTTCGAGCACAGTATCCATGACAGCGGGGGAACAATTGCCGTAATGGGGTCAATCGGTACGTACAATTCGATGAACGGCAATTGTTTAGAAATACTAAACATTGATTTATTCTACTGGGCAGTCCCCGAAATAGAATCATCCATAGGGTGCTTGGGGAGCGAGCGACTCTGAAAAGCGGGAGGTAGACAGGCATGCTCACAGAACGAGAGCGGCAAATTCTTGAATGGATTCGCCAGAACCCGTCAATATCCCAACAGGAGATTGCGCAAAAGGCCGGCATCTCCCGATCGTCGGTCGCCGTGCACATCTCGAATCTCACGCGAAAGGGAGCAATTCTCGGCAGGCAGTATGTGCTTGCCGACAGGCCTTATGTGGTGGTGATTGGCGGCACGAACATGGACGTTTCCGGCAAGCCCTCGCGCGCGCTCTCGCAGCATGACACCTTGCCCGGAACGGTAAACGTCTCTGCTGGAGGAACGGCGCGAAACGTGGCGCATAACCTCGCCCTGCTCGGAAGCGACGTCAAGCTCATAACCGCATTCGGAGACGATGTCCGAGCCAAGGAGCTCTCAGAGCAATGCCGGCAGCTGGGAATAGATGTAAACCATTCCATCACCGTGCCCGGAGCGCCCACGTCTACCTGCCTGTTCATCATGGACGAGCTGGGAGACATGTCCCTTGCCATTGCAGACATGGAGATGCTTGGGGCCCTCACCCCTGCCGTACTCGAGAGCCGGCTCGACTTGATCTCGCATGCAGCGGCATGCTTCGTCGACGCGAATGTCTCTGAGGAGAGCCTGCGCTTCATCGCGGAGAACGTAGAGGTTCCCCTCTTTTGCGACCCCGTTGCCACCACGAAGGCGGGCAAGCTAAGGGGGCTTCTCGGACACTTCCATACGGTCAAGGCGAACCTGCTTGAGGCGCAGGTGCTTGCGGACATGCCCATCGTAGATGACGCAAGCCTCTCCGAGGCCGCTTCGCGCATGCTCGACACGGGCCTTACGCGCGTGATTGTGACGCTTGGAGCGCGAGGGCTCTATTGCGCGGACCGCGAGGGAGAGCTCCGCATGCCGATAATTGATGCGAAGGTGGTCTCGACGACCGGCGCGGGCGACACAATGATGGCAGCCGTGACGTGGGCCTATCTGCAAGGAGAGACGCGGCTGGGGACTTGCGCCGCAGGGCTTGCCGCAGCCGCAATCAGCACCGAGAGCGCCCAGACCGTCAATCCCGACCTCAGCGCACAGAGGGTGCGCGCGCTGATGGAAGGCGCGCGCAAGCTCGAGGGAGGCTTTGCCTGGTAGCGCCTTGCAACAAGACAAGGGAAATCTCTTGACCGCACGCCGTCTGTAGCTCGCCGTTTACCGACAAACAAGACATGGCGTATCAATGAATAGGACATGTGTCCTTTTTTCTCTCGCCCGTTCCCGCCTACCATATGGTCGAAAACGGACACGGGAGAGAGATGGACGTTCTCGGATACATTGACACTCTCGACGAGGGGCCTCGTCGCCGGCTCAAGCCTTGGGCAGGGCGCATACCGGCCGCGCTTCTCAGCCGCTGCAGCCTTGTCAGGCTCAAGCGTGGCGAGCAGCTTGTCCGAGAGCACGACCGCTCCGAGTCTATCTATGTGCTCACCCGCGGTACTGTCGCCTCGACGAGCGGGTTTTTGGATGGCGGCACCTATGTGATTGACGAATTCGCTGCGCCGACCGTCTTTGGCGAGATGGAGGCAATAGGGGCCAGCCCGTTCTACCACAGCTCGCTCACCGCAGCGACGGACGCCGAGCTCATTCGCGCCTCGAATGCCGACTACCTCGAATGGCTCTCCGGAGACCCGGACGCTCTGCTCGCACGTTCTCGCTGGGTTATCCAGCGCATCTCGGGCCAGTCGAGCCACGAGCGCTCGCTGCTTGGCTGGGAGGGTCGCCGGCGCGTGGCGTTCGAGCTCTGCCGGCTCTACGGCGCAAGCCGAGCAGCCGACGACCGATTTGTCGTGCCCTTCACTCGTCGCGAGCTCGCTGAGCGCGTGGGCGTCAGCGCCAAAACGGTGAGCCGCTCTTTGGACTCGCTCGAAGCGGAAGGCATGGTTCGCCTGGAGGGGCGAAAGATCGTGATTGACCGAGAGGCGTATGCGCTTCTCGAGAGGATGCTTAGCGACGGGCTCGACGGGTCCTCGCAACAAGGAGAAAGGAACGCACGCTGATGAAGACCATTGACAACACCCAAGAGTTCTACGACATCTGCACGGCAAGCAACCTCACCTACAAGCAGAAGCTGCTGCATCTGGCCCAGGCGGCCGAGAACAGCATCGACCCGATCGAGCGTCCCAAGGAGGCGGACTACTTCTTCGAGCACGGCGGCATTGACTACATGTGCGAGGGCAACGCCCCTTACCGTCCGCGCTACATCTGCCCCGACTACGGCAAGTTTCTGAAGCAGGGAAGCGAGTTCCTCCGCCTCGAGCCGGCCAAGACGCTTGACGACGCCCTGTGGAACCTTGCCATGATCTATGACAACGTCCCCTCCGTCACGAGCCGCCCGGTCTACGTGGGCCAGCTTGACCGCATGCTCGACCCCTACCTCGACGGTCTGAGCGACGACGAGATCAAGCAGCGCCTCACCCGCTTCCTCAACTACATTGACCGCACCGTGGCAAGCGGCTACTGCCACGCCAACATCGGACCCGAGGAAACACGCGCTGGCCGCCTGCTGATGGAGGTCGAGCAGGAGGTGCAGAACTCCGTTCCTAACTTCACCCTCAAGTACGACCCCGACATCACTCCCGACGACTTCGCGCGCCTGGCCGTGCGCACCACGCTCAAGTGCGCCAACCCCGCCTTTGCCAACGATCGCATCCATCGCGAGACCTATCCTGGCGACTACACGGTCGTGAGCTGCTATAACGTGCTGCCCATGGGCGGCGGCGCCTACTGCCTTGACCGCCTGCTTCTGCCGCACCTGGCCGACATGGCGTCGAGCGTCGACGACTTCATGGACAACATCCTGCCTTCCGCCACAGGCGCGCTGCTCGAGTACATGAACTCCCGCATCCGCTTCCTCGTCGAGAAGTCCAACTTCTTCGAGACGTCCTTCCTCGCCAAGGAGGGGCTCATCAGCCGCGACCGCTTCTGCGCCATGTTTGGCGTGGCAGGCATGAGCGAGTGCGTGAAGAAGCTTCTCAAGCTGGGCGACGACCGCAGCTATGGCACCGACGAGGAGGCCAACGACCTCGCCGACAAGATTATGTGCAAGGTCTATGAGCAGGTCCTCGCCTTCCCGGCGGTCTACTCCGAGGTTGCCGGCAACCGCTTCACCCTGCACGCACAGGCAGGCTTCGCCGATATGCCGGGCGTCACGCCGGGCGTGCGCATCAAGGTTGGCGACGAGCCCGAGGTGTTCTACGACCACATCCGCCACAGCGCACGCATGCACCGCTTCTTCAACGCCGGCGTCTCGGACATCTTCCCCGTCGAGCCCACGGCCGCCTCGAACCCCGACGCCGTCCTCGACGTCGTGAAGGGCGCATTCGCGATTGACGACAAGTACCTCTCGTTCTACTCCTCCGACGGCGACCTCGTCCGCATCACGGGCTTCCTCGTAAAGCGTTCCGAGATGGAGAAGTTCGCACGTGGCGAGGCCGTGCTGGCCGACACCTCGCATGACGGCGAGGGCAACTGGCGCGCCAACCACCTTGCTGACCGCAAGGTTCGCCTGTAGGGAGTGGAGTGATACCAGTGTCCGCTCACGTGCCGATAAACAACATCATCCCGTTCTCGCTCGTGGACGGGCCCGGCGCACGCTGCTCGATCTTCGTGCAGGGCTGCAACCTTCACTGCGCCTACTGCCACAACCCCGAGACCCAAAGGCTCTGCGTTGCCTGCGGGGCATGCGTAAAGTCTTGCCCTGCGGGGGCGCTCTCCCTTGTCGCAGGAGCGGTGGAGTGGGACCCGGTCAAATGCACCAAGTGCGACACCTGCATCAACGTGTGCCAGCACCGGTCCTCTCCGCGCATCCTGCACATGACGGCCGAGGAGGCGTTCGAGCGTGTGCGCGGCTACATGCCCT
The DNA here is from genome assembly GCF_050946515.1 of Tractidigestivibacter sp. GTDB lineage: Bacteria > Actinomycetota > Coriobacteriia > Coriobacteriales > Atopobiaceae > Tractidigestivibacter. The sequence goes on along the minus strand of NZ_JBMNUX010000010.1, from coordinate 38,169 downwards.
TCATCCGCGGCGTGACCTGCTCGGGCGGCGAGTGCATGCTCTACCCCGAGTTCCTGACCGAGCTCTTCGAGCGCTGCCGCGAGGTTGGGCTGGGATGCCTGATTGACTCCAACGGCACCATAGACTTCTCGAAGCACGAGTACCTGCTTGGGATATCCGACGGCGTGATGCTCGACCTCAAGTGCTGGGACGACAAGTGGTTCCGGTCGCTCACCGGTACCGACGGCGTCATGGTGCGTCAGAACCTCGCCTATCTTTCCGAGCACGACAAGCTTGTTGAGCTGCGCGTTATTGTCACAAACGACCGAAACGACCCCGAGGACGCCGTGAAGGGAGCCGCCGGGGTGCTTGGCGAGCGCATCGGAAAGACGCGGCTTCGCCTGATGCGCTTTAGGCACTTTGGCGTCCGTGGCGAGATGGAGAACGCCCCCTCCCCCGACGACTCGCGCATGAACGCAATCGAGTCTCTGGCCCATCAGCTTGGCTATGGAACTGTCGTCGTAAGCTGACAAAAACGGCCCCTCGCTCATAAGGCGAGGGGCCGTCGATTTAGAGCCTTAAAGCCTTATCCCTCAACGATCTTGACGCTGGCGCTGCACCCAAGACGGTCGGCGCCAGCGTTTATCATTGCGAGCGCCTCCTCGCGGGTGTGGATGCCTCCTGCGGCCTTCACGCGAGCACGACTTCCCACCGTCTTGCGCATGAGCTCCACGTCGTGAACCGTCGCGCCGCCCGTCGAGAAGCCCGTCGACGTCTTCACGAACGCCGCTCCGGCGGCAACCGCGTCCTCGCAGCCACGCACGATCTGCTCGTCCGTGAGCAGGCAGCATTCCAGAATCACCTTCACGGGATGGCCTGAGGCAGCGCGCACGACGCCCGCGATGTCATCTTTAACGTAGTCGTCGTCCCCATCGATAAGGGCTCCCACGTTCACGACCATATCGATCTCGGAGGTGCCATCAGAGACGGCCTGGGCGGCCTCGGCGGTCTTCGCCGCGCTCGACGCGGCACCCAGAGGAAAGCCGATGCAGGTGGTGACGCCCACACCGGTGCCAGCAAGGCGCTGGGCGGCAAAGGAAGTCCAGCATGAGTTGATGGAGACGGTCGCAAAGTGGTACTTTGCTGCCTCATCGCACAGCCGCGCAAGGTCGGCACGCGTCGCGTTCTGCTTCAGGTTGGTGTGATCGATATAGGCGTTGAGCTCCATAGTGCCTCCAGTGTCTTGCTTCTCTCATAGTGCCATGGCAATGGTACCTGTCACCATGCGACCGCACGAGTCAAAATCGGTCTTTGGTTACTAGCGGAGCGCGCAGCATGGTCGCGCCCCTCCCGGCATAGAAAAAGGCTGGAGTCCTTTTGGGCTCCAGCCTTGATAGCGATAAGCGGGACAGAGCTTAGAAGTTGACCGGCTCGTCGTAGTAGCAGCAGGTGAGGATCTTCTCGAAGTCCTCGGCCTCGGTCTTGCGGGGGTTCTCGGGCGTGCAAGCGTCCTGAACGGCGTTGGCAGCGATGGTCGGGAGCTTGGCCTTGAACTCGGCCTCGGAGACCATGACGGGCTCGTTGTTGGCGTCGGCCTTGATGCCGCCATTGGCGTAGTTCTTGATGCCCTGCGGGATGTTGAGGGTGTCGTTCATGTCGCGGATGAACTGAACGAGGTTCTCGACCAGCTGATCGTTGGTCTCGCCGGGCAGGTGCAGGATCTCCTTGGCCACGTAGGCGTAGCGCTCGTTAGCACGGGAGTCCTTGGCGTTCCACTGGATGGCCTTGCCCAGATACATTGCGTTGGCGCAGCCGTGGATGATGTGGCCGTTCTCGAAGGCGGCGCCGGTCTTGTGGGCCATGGAGTGGACGATGCCGAGCAGACCAGAGGAGAAGGCGATGCCGGCGATGCACTGAGCCTCGTGCATGTGCTGGCGGGCCTCCTTGTCGCCCGTGTAAGACTTGGGCAGCCACTCGGTGATCTCGCGGATGCCATGCAGCGCGTTGGCGTCGGTGAACATAGAGGCGGAGGTGGAGACGTAGGCCTCGAGGCAGTGGGTCAGAGCGTCCATGCCGGTGTGAGCGCAGAGCTTGGCAGGCATGGAGTAGGTGAGCTCAGGGTCGACGATGGCGACATCCGGGGTGATCTCGAAGTCAGCGATCGGGTACTTGATGCCCTTCTGGTAGTCAGTGATGATCGAGAAGGCCGTGACCTCGGTGCCGGTGCCGGAGGTAGAGGAGATGGCGCAGAAGTGAGCCTTCTTGCGCAGCTCAGGGATGCCGAAGACCTTGCACATATCCTCGAAGGTGCAGTCAGGATACTCGTACTTGATCCACATGGCCTTAGCGGCATCGATCGGGGAGCCGCCGCCGATGGCGACAATCCAGTCAGGCTGGAAGTCGAGCATGGCCTGAGCGCCCTTCATGACCGTCTCGACGGAAGGATCGGACTCGACACCCTCGAACAGCTTCACCTCGAAGCCAGCGGACTCAAGGTCAGACTGAACATCCTGCAGGAAACCGCCGCGACGCATGGAGTGACCACCGGAAACGATGATGGCCTTGTGGCCCTTGAGATTCTTGATCTCATGGCGGGCGCCCTCACCAAAGTACACGTCGCGCGGGTTAGTAAAACGTCCCATAACATCCTCCAATTCTGTGGTCGCCACCGATGGCGACAACTGTTGAGGGGTTGGTTGGTCAACCCCTTGATGCCCTCTCAAGGAACGCGATTGCCAGAAGCTTGGGAAAACCTGAGCCCCTGACGAAACCTCGACCACTCTAGCAGAATGAGAAAGTCAATTCCGCTCAAAAAGGACGCCCAATAGGTACCCTTTAGGAAGCGGAGCGGCCTTCCCGTGACCCAACGTTGCACGTACCCGTGTTGTTTGGCGTAAAACTTTCGACATCTTTTCTACACGCTATCATCACATTTTGTTGGCTCGCTAACAAAAAGGCGCCCGGTCAATGCCGGGCGCCAAGAGCAATTTGTTTGAGAAGGACTAGGCGGTCTGCTTTTCGGAGCTAGCCTCTGCGGCGGCTGCGTTCTTCTTGGCCTCAGCTACGTGCTTGCGGCCAAGCTCGGACCACTGGGGCTCCTCGTCGGGAAGCGAGCCGGGCTCCTTGTGGAACAGCTCGCCAAGGCAGCGAGACGCAACGATCAGGCCAAGGATCACGATCAGGATTGCGACGACGAGCTGCAAGCCTTTGGTGGCGATGACGGCAAACGACTGGTCGGCCGCAACGGCGGTCCAGCAGCTGTAGATGCTCATGCCCAGCGAGGTGAAGGTGCAAACCAGAAGGAAGGCAACGGGCACGTAGAGCATCCAGCCCTTGCGGCCAGTGCACTTGCAGAAGACTGCCAGCGTAATCATGGTCATGCCGCCCAAGAGCTGGTTTGACGCGCCGAAGAGCGGCCAGATGTTGAGGTAGCCGCCAAAGCAAAGGGCGATGCCCAGTGCCAGCGTGACCGCAATGGCAAACCATACGTTGGTGACGACCTTGCGTGCGCCTGACTGCTGCGCGGAAGTGGCGGCGGCGTCGTTAGTCTCGTAGAAGAACTCCTGCCAGCAGGTACGACCGATGCGGGCAACGGCATCGACTGAGGTGAGCGCCAGCGCAGAGACGTTCATGGTCATGAAGACTGTTGCGAAGGTGGCGTTGAACCCCATGAGCTCCATGCCGCGGGCAACGCCAGCAGCAAAGATCTGGAACGGAGTGCTAGCGACGCCATTGTTGAGCGCTCCGGTGCCGGAGGTGTTCATGTCGCCGAACATGATGCCGGCGACGACGATAGCGAGCACGCCGACGAAGGACTCGAGCACCATGGCGCCGTAGCCAACCGGCAGCGCGTCAGCCTCGTTGGAGATCTGCTTAGAAGAGGTGCCAGAGGAGACCAGGCTATGGAAGCCGGACAGGGCGCCGCAGGCGACGGAGACGAACAGGGCCGGGAAGATGTAGTTGCCCTTTGCGGCAAGCGCCTCAAGGGTCTCAGAGCTTACGACCATGGGCGCAGTCATCGTGGCCTGACCGTTGACGCCGAGAGCAATGATGCCCAATACCGCGCAGATGATCATTGCAACCATCATGATCGCGGTGAGGAAGTCGCGAGGGGTCTTGAGGGTCTGGATGGGCATGGAGCAGGCAAAGACAAGATAAAGCGTCACGACCGCAATCCAGCCGTATGTGTTGAGGTAGATGGGAAGCGCCATGCCGCCGGCAAACGTGACGGCGATGAGGGCGATGGCGAGCACGAACTTGGAGACGCCTTGCAGGCTCCACTTGCGGCAGGCCCAGCCAAAGAAGATCGCGGCAAAGGTCAGAAGGATGGAGATGGTGCCTGCGCTGCCGCCAGCATAAGACTTGGAAAAGTCGACCGCGCCGTCAGCGCCCGTGGTCGTAGCGAACGTGCCCGCGACCATCGAGACGAAGGCCGCGATGACGATGCAGCAGAACAGCCAGGAGAATGCGAGGAACATATGGCGGCCGGTCTTGCCAATGTACTTCTCGACCAACTGGCCCAAAGACTTGCCGTTGTTCTTGATTGAGGCGTACAAGGCGCCAAAGTCATGAACGGCGCCAAAGAAGATGCCGCCGACAAGAACCCAGAGAAGGACGGGCAGCCAGCCAAACATCATGGCAACGATGGTGCCGGTAACAGGACCCGCGCCGCAGATCGAAGAGAACTGGTGTGCAAACACGGCGAAGCGAGAGCCGGGAGTGAAGTTCTTGTCATCCTCCATGCGGACGGCAGGGGTGAGGGCGTCCTTGTCGATGCCCCACTTATTGGCAAGCCAACGACCGTAGCAGAGGTAGCCAATAATGAGGACCACCGCCGCTATCAATATTACCGTGATTCCATTCATCTTGGTCATACCTCCTTACTGTCGGCGCGTTTGTGGGCTTCTCCCACGCCTTCGCGCTTGTGGGTCGAATAGTAGGTCTAGCTCGGGATTTCGATTTCAAGATTTCTTGGGTGCCTCGTGAACTGAAATTGAATATCTAGCTGATATTTCAGCTTTTCTTTAAAAATGATGTTTTATTATCGAATAGAATTCATGTTTTCGCATATTCAACAAAATATCAGCCGTTATCTGACTGTTAACAGTTTTAGGCACTTTTTGAAACATTTTTAGACCGTCTGCGGCTGCATTCCTACCGCACGCGACAACTGCTATACAAATATACTTTGTCTTACCGTCCGCGCCTCTGAATGCCCCCTCGGGAACCTCAGGGGGCATGAGCGACCCCATCGGGCTACCATGGAAGAAAGCTCGTTGACCGCAGAATCGGCGATAGAGGAGGCGCAGTGTCATTCGACCCAAGACAAGAGGACTACCAGCGCCTTGCGCTGCGCTTCGCCAGCCAGCTTGACGAGCAAAACCCAAGCGATGCCGCGCACGCCTTCTCGGACTTTGGCCGTCGCTACGCTCTGGAGCGAGACAAGCTTCCTCAGACAAATTCCGACCGTGCCTTCCATCTGGTGGTTAAGGCAACTTCTGACATAGACTACGAGCTTCCCTTTGCCAACAGCGAGAACGCGGCAAAACTCGTCACCCATGCAAGCAAGCTGCTTGATGAGGCCATCTCCATCGACCACAACTGCTACGACGCCATCCGCATGAAGGAGTCTCGCCGCGTCGCCGGCTTTGAGCCGTATTTCCAGTTCTTGCTCGCCGGAGCAGAGGATGTGCGCAAAGGCTGCGAGGAACTTCGAAGCAAGGTTGGCACATCGCTCAGCGTCGAGCGGGCCGCGCTTGCCCGCGACATTGCCATGCGCCCCTATCTGCGATGGATGGGCTCGCTGGCAGAAGAGTCCCTTATCTGCGGTCGCAATCGCTTTACCATCAAAGTTGGAGAAAAGCTCCTCGAGGCAGATCCGGCGGATTCCGCTGATGTCCGCTTCACGATGGCCCTTGCATACGCAAAGCTCGAAGACGAAGCGGGGCTCGATGCCTTCATTGCCCGCGAGCGGGCCATAAACCCCCTTAGGTCCTTCGACGACGCATGGACGCAGCTTGCGCGCATTGCCCTTGCCTACAAGCGCCGCGACTTCCCTGCTGCACGCGAGCAGATTCTTCAGCTCGTGACAACCTATAACGGCTTTGCCGCAGCGCTCATCCATCAAGTAGAGATTCCGGATGGGGTTTTCTCGAGGCTTGATGCCACCCCCTATAGCGAGGACGAGCTGCTTTTGGCCCTCTCTGAGGGAACGGTGCTTCTACAAGAGGGCTACGGAGAAAGCGGGCGCGGATCTTTGGGAACTTGGCTGGCGAACACGGCTTCGGAGCTCTATCCCGAGGCTGCTCGCGAGGCCCGCGAGCTCAACACCGTCTTTCCAAACGGACCGCTAGGGGGCGACGCGCAGTGAGGGCGCACGAAGAGCTTATCCTGCGCTGTGCGCAAAAACGCCGCAAGAAGATTGGCGGGCTTTCCGACGAGGGCTTCGAGGAGTTGCTCTTAGCCGTGAGGGAGAACCCCGCAAACTTCATTGATGACCGAGAAGAAGAGGCCTTTGCCCGGCTTGGGGCAGCTCTCGACAGATATCACGCAAGCTGCACGAACGACGACGCGCTTGACGACACCGAGTTCAAGCTGAGGCACGACAAGCGGCTCAAGGCACTCTCAAGCTCCTGCAAAGAGGCGGCAGCGATATCTCCGGAGTGCACTGACGCGCGCCTCTTGATCATTCTTGTAGAAGAGTCCGATTCGGACAAGCGCCTTGACGACATGTACGAGCTTGCCAAGAGTGCCCCAACCGGCGACAACAAGCACCGCCCCGATGCTTGGGATGATGTTTTCGCCCATCCCAGGCTGCGGCTTCGTGACGCCATCGCGCGCGCCCTGGTGGAGAGCTCTCGCTATCGCATGGCGCAACAGACCTGTGAGCAGCTGCTTAGCGACTCCCCTTCCGATGCGCTAGGCGCGCGACGCACGCTCGCCTTGGTCCTAGCCCGCCTCGAAGATGAGGAGGGGCTTAACGACCTCGACGGTCGCTACCCCGACCAAGACAACTTGTGGATCAACTTTGGGCGTGCGATGCTGCTCTACAAGCTCGGGCGCATGTACCCAGCACAGCGCGCTCTGCGCGGATTTGACAAGCTCAGCAGGGGCGGGGCCTACGCGCTGTTGCGCCCGGTATTTGTCGAGCCATACCTCCCCGACCGCCCACAGACAAAGCCCGGCAGCTTTGACGAGGCAATTCAGCTGATGCACGATGCGGAGACCATCATCGACGACACCCCAGGCTTTGTCGACTGGACGCAGGGTCTTGACTGGCTGGTTGCCTCCGCAAAGTCGTTTGGGCGCGAAAGTGGCTATGGCTGGTAGGGCATGCCGGCAGGGCTGCGATGGGTGCTTTGCGTGTTTATCGTCCATGGGCGTTTGCCATTCAATTCTTCGCAGCTAGGCATATCTGATATACTCAGCCCTGCGTCCCCATCGTCTAGCGGTCAGGACATCGCCCTTTCAAGGCGACGACACGAGTTCGAGTCTCGTTGGGGGCACCATTCCGCAAGAAGAGGGCCCGTCCGGCTTTGCCGAGCGGGCCCTTTTCGTTGGCACAGATTGGAATGCGGCGCAGCTTAACGGCCTAGCTCAGTAGCTCGGCGACGATCTTGTCTCCGCGTTCATCGTGAGAGACAAAGCGAACCTCTCGTGGTGGCTCCTCGCCAGGGTCCGCCTTGTCATCAAGACGCGTAACCAGCACGTCGAGACGGGCGTCGCCAATCTGATCGGAGAATTGCTCGCCCCACTCGATCACGCAGACGCCGTCTGTGCCCATCACGTCAAAGAGCCCCGTGTCCTCGAGCTGGTCAGGATCATCAAGTCGGTAGAGGTCAAAGTGGTAGAGCGGCATGCTCGTGCCCTCATAGACCATCTCAATCGTAAACGTTGGGCTCGTGACGTCGCCCTCGACGCCCATGCCAGCGGCAATTCCCTTGGTGAGCTGCGTCTTTCCAGCGCCAAGGTCGCCGGTCAAGACGAGCACGTCGCCCTCTTGCAAGATCTTGCCGAGCTTGCGACCAAGTGAGATAGTCTGGTCCTGCGAGCTTGTCTCAAACGAGGCCTCCATCGCTACTCCTTTCCGGGACCAGCGGGGTTTGCCGCGAGCCACGCGCCGACCATCGTGAGGTCAGATTCAAGCAGCGGTTCCCAATCGGAGTGATAGATGGTCGCTGCTGGGTGAAACGTTGGGCACACGATGAAATGACCCTTCTGATAGAGCTTTCCGCGCAGCGACATCACGCCCTTCTCGGTCTGAAGCACAAATTGCGAGGCAAAGTTGCCCAAGCAGATAAGTACGTCTGGCCAGACAGAGCGAATCTGCTCGCGCAAGAACGGCGAGCACGCTGCAATCTCTTCGGGCTTGGGGTTGCGGTTTGAGGGAGGGCGGCACTTCACCACATTGGCGATGTAGACCTCGTCACGCGTCAAGTTAGCAAGCGAGAGGAGCGAGTCGAGCCTCTTGCCAGCAGCCCCCACAAAGGGAACTCCTTGCAGGTCCTCGTTCTTTCCCGGACCCTCGCCAATGAACATCACGCGCGCGCTGGGGTTACCGACTCCAAAGACCAGATTGGTCCTTGTTTGCCCCAGTGGACAGAGTTGACAATCGCCCATGAGGCTTCGGATTTCCTCAAGCGAGACCTCTTTTGGACGTGGATGTTCGTGACCGGGTATGTGCAGTGCGGGCATCGATCCGTCATCCCCCATTAGGTACGACCGCTGAACACGGCGCCTAGACATAGATCTTCTCTAGTCGCATGCCGAAGTCGCAGACAACCTCGTAGTTGATAGTGGCGCGCAGGGCTGCCATGTCATCGGCGGTAATCTGCTCGTCGCCATCGGCGCCAATCACCGTTACGACATCTCCCTGCGAGACGGGAGAGGCGGGGCGATAGGCACGAGCGTTGTTGACGTCGACGGCAAACATGAACTGGTCCATGCAGATGCGACCGACCTGACGGCAGCGCATGCCGTTCACGAGGACCTCCATGTTGTTGGAGAGCTCGCGCGCAAGGCCGTCCGCGTATCCTATTGGAACGGTTGCCACCTGCATGTTCTTCTTGGGCACGCGCCAGGTGAGCCCATAGCCCACGCCATCCCCCACCTGCGGATAGATGGCGCGCGTCACGCGGCCGCGAACGCTCATGACGGGCTCAAGCTGGATACGCGGAGCAGTGGTCTCAGCAGGCTGCAGGCCGTAGAGGCCAATGCCCACGCGGCACATATCGTAATGGCACTCGGGATGCAGGACCGTGCCAGGGGTGTTGTCGCAGTGGACCAGCCCCGTGGAAAGACCGGCTTCGCGCACCGCCTGCACCGCCTCGTTGAAGCGGTTCAGCTGCAGGGAGAAGTCCCAGTCGTCAATCACGTCGGCGGTTGCGAAGTGCGTGAACATGCCCGCGCACTCAAGGCCGCGGTGGAAGTCTATCGTGCGACGCAGCTCGACGACGTCCTCGCGGCGAACGCCGATGCGCGTCATGCCGGAGTCGATGGCCAGGTGGTAGCGAGCGACTTTGCCCGCAGACGCAGCGCACTCGCCCAGCGCAAGTGCGAAGTCGGCATCATAAACGGACGGCATGAGGTCGTAGTCGACAAGGGTCTTGACGCAGGTCTCCGGAGGCTCGGAAAGAACCAAGATAGGCTCTTGGATGCCGCCTTTGCGCAGCTCAACGCCCTCTTGCACGGTTGCCACGGCAAACTGGTCAGCACCGGCCGAGCGCATGACCGAGGCGCATCGAACAGCGCCGTGGCCATAGGCATCAGCCTTCACAACGCACATCATCTTGACGCCAGGCTCAAGCAGCCCCTTGAATGCGCGCGTATTGCGCCTAAGAGCGGCAAGGTCGACCTCGACCCATGCCCATCGGTCATCGGGACACACTGATCCAGCCATGAAGACCCCCAAGAAATCGGTCATACTCGGCGCGGTCGCGCCCGCGTCAATCCTACGCGTCTTGAAGCCCGCGCGTCTTACGCGACAGGTTCTTCATCATCAGTCGGAAACTCTATGTGCTCAGCAAGGGCGTCCGAAGCAAGACCAAGGCAATCGATTATGTCGGTTGCCATAACGCCACGCGAGCCATAGCGCTGCTCGGCGAGCGCCGCTGCATAGCCGTGAACCTCGCAGGCAAACGCGCAGAGCACGGCAAGCCCGTTGACGCGCCCATAGGTCTGGGCGAGCTCGGAGGCGATTATTCCGGAGAGCACGTCCCCCGACCCCGCCGTTGCAAGCGAGGCGGGGCCAGGCTTTGGAAGCACGGCGCGCTCGACGCTTACGCATGCCGTCGCAGAGCCCTTGGCAACAACGCACAGCTCAGAGCCGCCGTCGGACCAGAGGATGTTGCGAGCTTCTTCAAGCTGCTCGGAGAGAGAGTCAGGCGGATTGTCCTGACGGCCAACGAGCCGCCCAAGCTCGCGGCGGTGCGGAGTCAGAACAAGCGGGGCATTCCTCCGCAGAAGCTCCGGAAAGTCAGGCAGGGCATTGGAGGTTAGGCGAGAAATGCAGTTGAGGCCGTCAGCGTCCACCACGAGCGGGCGGTCGCAAGAGAGCAGAGACGAGACGACCGCGGTGGTTCCGCTTGTCACGGTCATCCCCGGACCGACGAGGACCGACGTGCTCTTCTCCGCCAGCTCGCTCACCGTCTTGCAGGCCTCCTTCGAGATGGTTCCCCCAGAGTCAGAGGGAAGCCCGACAACGGGAATCTCAAGCACGTGCGACTGGATAATGGGCGCAATGGCATCGGGAACGGCGAGCGTGACGTAGCCGGCGCCGGCGCGCGCGGCGGCGCGAGCCGCCATCACGGGAGCGCCTATGAAGCGAGAGGAGCCCCCCACTACCAGTACGGATCCGCGCGTGAACTTGTCCACCGAATTTGACCGTGGGACCATCACGTCAAGATAGTCCTCCAAGTCGGCGCGCCAGGCCACAGGGTCGGCGTCTACCACAATGCGCTCGGTCTGCTCGGCCAGCGGAGCCACGACGATCGAGCCGCATGCATCACGACCCCTGTCAGCAAGAAGGCCCGGCTTGAGGGCAAGCATGGTTACCGTGATATCGGCCATCACGCAGCCACCCGGCGCATGGCCGGTCTGAGCGGAAAGACCGCTGGGAACGTCTACGGAAAGGACGCGGGTTCCGCAGCCGTTGACGCAGTCGATCCAGATGTCAAAGGGGGCGCGGGGCTCGCCATGGAACCCGGTGCCCAGCATGCAGTCGACAACGACGTCGGCCGCAGAGAGAAGACCCTCGAGCTCGTCGCGCGAGGGCCCTACCAGCGTAGACACGCCCGCGCGCACCGCGCGCTGCGCCATCTGGCGGGCAAGGTCGCCCGAGAGCTCATCAGGGTCAATCGGAGTGACGACCTTGACGTTTACGCCGCGAGACTGCAGCGCCTCCGCCGCGACCCAACCGTCTCCGCCATTGTTGCCCATGCCACAGAGAATGGCGACGTTTGCCACGTCGTCACCCATCTCGAGAGCCTCTTGCGCGGCAGCGTATCCTGCGCGGTGCATGAGCTCCGACACGCTAATCCCAACGCGCGTGAGGGCAACCTCAGCACGCTTGATGTCTTCGACGTTGAGAACGGGCTGCATCTTTACTCCTCGCTCGAATCAGCCGGTCTTGCCTGTGCGGCCGGCACCTCTTCAATTATCCCTTCTTGGGCACGATCGAGCTCGTCGAGGATGGATCGTGCCTCTCTAAATGTTTCGGCGAGCTCACGCTCGGGGTCTGGCTTCTCGTTGGCGCGTGGGCGAACCTCGTCGGTCACCGCCACGGCATTGGCCACGGCCACGTCATGCGTGCAGGAAAGGGACAGGGCCACCTCGCGGACGCCCTGCTTGCGAGCCATCTCTGCCGCACCGCCGGAAAGGATCGCGTGAGGCCTTCCGGAACTGTCATAGCTAACCGATATGTTGGAGAAGCTCACGCCATTCGAGAAGCCCGTTCCCAGTGCCTTGGCGACGGCCTCGCGCGCGGCAAAGCACGCCGCGTAATGCTCGGCGGGATGCGGGCGGCTCTCGCAGTAGTCGCGCTCCTCCTGCGTGAAGACGCGCGTCAAAAAGCGGGGGCGGCGGCGCATGACCGCCTCCATCCGCGCAATCTCGAGCATGTCAACTCCAATGCCGGCGAGCGCCATCGGTCTACTCCACCGTCACAGACTTGGCAAGGTTTCTGGGCTTATCCACGTCGCATCCGCGGGAGCGGGCAACGTAGCGCGCAAGGATCTGCAGGTGGATGACCGCAACGATAGGCACGAGAAGCTCGTCGTCAACGGGCGGAATCCACAGAACGTGCTCGCAAAGCGACGCCACCGACTCGTCGCCATCGGTTGCCACGGCCACGCAGGTGGCGCCGCGGGCGATGACCTCTTGGATGTTTGAGACGGTCTTGTCGTGCACGCGGTCCTCCGGCACGATCGCAACAACCGGAAAGCCCGGCTCAAGCAGGGCGATGGGGCCATGCTTCATCTCTCCGGCCGGATAGGCCTCAGCGTGAAGGTAGCTGACCTCCTTGAGTTTGAGAGCGCCCTCGTAGGCCGTCGTGGAGTTTACGCCACGACCGAGGAAGAGCGCGGAGTGCGCACGGCGGAACACCTTTGCAGCCTGCTTGTCCTGCCAAGAGCGAGAAAGCACCGTGCGGACAAGGTCGGGCAGCGTCATCAGGTCGTCGTAGTGACCTTGGACCTCCTGGAGGCTCATCTCGCCCTTTGCCTGGGCAAGGCGCAGCGCAAGAAGCGCGCTGGCGACCATCTGGGCCGTGTAGGCCTTGGTCGAGCAGACGCAGACCTCGGGACCCGCCTGAACGTAGAGAACGCCATCGGACTCGCGCGCGGCAGAGGAGCCGAGCACGTTGGTCACGGCAAAGACCTTGCAGCCCATGCCCTTCATGCGGCGGGCGGCCGTGAGGGTGTCTGCCGTCTCGCCGGACTGGGTGATGATCACGCAGAGCGTGTGGTCGGTGATGAGGACGTCCTGCTCGTAGTTGAACTCTGAGGCGTACTCGCAGACGACAGGGATCTTTGCCCAGGTCTGGATGAACGTCTTGGCAATAAGGCCCACGTGATAGGACGTTCCGCAGGCAATGAGGAAGATGCGGTCGATCGAGGCGAGCTCGTCTTCTGACATCGCCAGCTCGTCGAGCCTGATGCCCTTCTCGCCCATGCGGTCCTTGAGCAGGCGCTCAAGCGCTTCTGGCTGCTCGGCAATCTCCTTCTCCATGAAGTCTGCGTAGCCGCCGAGCGTTGCCGCAGAGGCATCCCAGTCGATGTCAAAGGTTGCAGGATGCTCAACCGGCGAGCCATCAGCGTCAAAGACATCGACCGATCCAGACTTCTTGAGAAGGGCGAGCTGACCGTTGTCAAGCTGAATCACGTGCGAGGTGACGCTAGCAAGCGGCGTCACATCTGAGGCTGCGTAGGCGCCATCTGGCGTAGAGGCCACGACAAGCGGAGAGCCGTTGCGTGCGACGACTATCTGATCGGGAGCATCGGCGCAGACGACGGCGAGCGCCCATGAGCCCTCAAGGCGGCTCACGGCATTGCGAACGGCGGAGACAAGGTCGCCCTTGCAGGGACCTGCCCACGCGTCCTCAATCAGGTGCGCTATGACCTCGGAGTCGGTGTCAGAGGCGAGCGTGTGACCGTTGCGGGTGAGATAGGAACGAATCTCTCGGAAGTTCTCGATGATGCCGTTGTGCACGATGGCGATGCGCCCCGTGCAGTCAAGGTGCGGGTGCGCGTTCTTGTCAGTAGGAGAGCCGTGGGTAGCCCAGCGCGTATGCGCGATTCCCGTAGTGCCGACAAGGTTTGCCGTGGCGCAGCGATCGACCAACGTGGAAACGCGACCGGCGCACTTTACGCCATGCAGAGCCCCATCGGGAGAAAGCACCTCGACGCCAGCGGAATCATAGCCACGGTACTCGAGCGTTTGAAGCCCCTCAAGCAAGTACTTGACGGCCTGATTCTTTCCGGTATAGCCAACGATTCCGCACATAAGAGTCCTCCGAGATCACGACCCGACCAAAGGGCCTGGCCAAATTCGCTTGTTGCAGTTTAGCAGCCCCGCTTGCACAACCCGTGACAAGGAGCACGGGAGGTGCAAGCGGGACGAGTCGCACTAGGCTTGGAATGGCTCGAGCGCCGCCAAAACGATGTTGTCGGCTTCGGCGCAAAGCTTCTCATCCGGAGCCTCGGCAAGCACTCGGACCACCGGCTCCGTGCCAGATGCGCGCACGAGCACGCGACCGTTGCCCTCGAGGAACTTCTCGGCCTGCTCGACGGCGGCTTTGACCTCAGAGGAAGCCATGGCAGCGCTCTTGTCGGAGACGCGCACGTTTACGAGCTGCTGCGGATAGAGCGTGACGGGGCGCGTGAGCTCGGAGAGCTTCTCTCGCTCGGCCAGGAGCACCTCCATGATTCGCAGGCTCGTCATGATGCCATCACCGGTCTTCTCGAGGTCGCCAAAGATGATGTGACCGGACTGCTCGCCGCCCAGGGTGTAGCCGTGCTCCATCATGCAAGCCCAGACGTTCTTGTCCCCCACGGCGGTCTTCTCGTACTTGATGCCAGCGGTGTCGAGCGCCTTGAAGAAGCCGAAGTTGCTCATCACCGTTGGGACGACGGTGTTCTTGGCAAGGCGACCGTGCTTGGCCATATAGGTGCCGCAAACGTAGATGATGAGGTCCCCGTCGACGACGCGGCCGCGCTCGTCGACGGCGATGCAGCGGTCGGCGTCGCCGTCATAGGCAAAGCCGACATCAAGGCCCCTGCGAACGACGAAGTCCTGCAGGCGCTGCACATGGGTGCTGCCACAGTCCACATTGATGTTGAAGCCGTTGGGCGCGTTGTTGATAACGTGGGTCTCGGCGCCCATAGCGTCAAAGACCGGGCGCGCAACGGACGACGCCGCCCCGTTTGCGCAGTCAAGACCGACCTTGATCCCCTGCATAGAGAAGCCGCAGGAAGAGATTAGGTGAGCTATGTAGCGGTTGCGCCCCTGCATGTAATCAACGGTGCAGCCGATGTTGTCTCCTGTGGCGAGAGGCACCTCAAACTTGTCATCGATGTAGTCCTCGACCTGCTCGAGGACATCCTCGTCCATCTTGTAGCCCTCGCGGTTCACGAGCTTGATGCCATTGTCCGTAAAGGGGTTGTGCGATGCGGTGATCATGATGCCGCAGTCAAAGGCGCCATCGATGACCTCGTAGGAAACGCCGGGGGTAGGGATAACGTGCAGCATGTACGCGTCAGCGCCGCTCGAAACAAGACCAGCGACAATGGCAGACTCAAACATATAGCTGGAGCGGCGCGTGTCCTTACCAATGAGCACGCGGGCCTTTGCGCCCTTGCGCGCTCCGTAGTACCAGCCGATGAAGCGACCGATCTTGAAGGCATGGTCAACGTTGAGCCCCTCATTGGCCTTGCCCCTGAAGCCGTCCGTGCCGAAGTATTTCATTTCTGCTCCTAGTGACGATGCTGCGTTTGTGGAATGGAAGAGCTTCTCGAATGATTCTACCAGCACCTCCCGCGTCATTTCGAAAGGCCACGGAAAGGCCCCGCAATATGGGCGAGCGGCGGGATTGCCAAGGCAGGCGCATCAGGCTTGCACCAGGCGGTCAGCGAGTCTCCAAAAAGCCAAGACAACATAAAAAAGGCCCCCGCAAAAGCGGGGACCCTGCACAAGCAATTTGTTCCAGACGGCCTAGCGCTTGGAGAACTGCGGGCGCTTGCGGGCCTTCTTGAAGCCGTACTTCTTACGCTCGACGGCACGAGAGTCGCGGGTAAGGTAGCCAGCCTTCTTGAGCTCGGCGCGATACTCGCCAGCGCTGAGAAGGGCGCGAGCGATGCCAAGGCGCAGAGCGCCGGACTGGCCATTGATGCCGCCGCCATCGCAGTTGGCGTAGACGTCGAAGCTCTCGGCGGTCTCGGTCAGACGAAGGGGTGCAATTGCGTTGTCAACGAGCTGCTGACGGCCGAAGTACTGGGCGGCGTCGCGACCGTTGACGATGACCTTGCCGGTGCCGGGCACGAGGCGGACGCGAGCGACAGCCTCCTTGCGACGGCCGGTGCCGGTGTAAACAGCGGTGTTATCAGCCATCGGTTAAGCCTCCAGATCGATCTTGACGGGGTTCTGAGCTGCATGCGGATGCTCCGGGCCAGCGTAAACCTTGAGCTTGGTGGCCTGCTTGCGGCCAAGGCTGGTCTTGGGGAGCATGCCCTTGATGGCGTGCTCGACGACGCGCTCGGGGTGCTTTGCCATAGCCTCCTTGAAGGACTCGGTCTTGAGGCCACCGAGCCAGCCGGAGTAGCGCCAGTAAGACTTGTGGTCAGCCTTAACGCCGGTCAGGACGACCTTGTCGGCGTTGATGACAATCACGAAGTCGCCGGTGTCGGTGTTGGGGGTGTACTGCGGCTTGTCCTTGCCGCGAAGAATCATCGCGGCCTTGGTGGCGAGACGGCCGAGCGTCATGCCATCGGCGTCGATGAGCACCCACTTGCGCTCGACTTCGCCGGGCTTGGCGAACTGAGTCGACTTCTTCACTTGACTCCTCCTACGAGAATTACGTGCTAACGGCTCCTGGACGAACCGTTGTGCTTGCTTTTTTGTCAGAGATTACGGGGCTCTGTGGAAAAGCCTTAAAAGTATATACCAAGGCTTTCGGACAGAGCCGAAAAAATCCAGCTCATTGAGCCATTCACATTCCCCACACGCGAGTCGAGCCTTGAGACCCAGCTTGTCTGCGCTGCTACTCGCCCGCAAGAAACGACTTTATCTCGTCCAGCCGGCGCACGGCCTGATTGCGCCCTTGAAGGTAGAGGTCAAGGAGCTTGCCGCCCGAGTGCTCGTTGGTGCCCACTTCGACGGGCTTCTCGGGTGCGATTACGATCACCGGGCTCTTCTCGGAGGCCTCGAGCTTGAACAGGCGCTCACGCTTGGCGTTGTAACGCAGATAGCGCGTCGCAAGAGCCTCCTCATAGTAGGGGTAGTCAGAGTAGCGGCGCGAGCGCACGGCAAGCGCCCCCTGTGCGGCGCTCTTCTCATACGTGCGGTCCTGGGTCACCACAACCAACGCGCGCCTTGCTGGCGCATATCCTTCGACCTGTGGGGCGTCGTTGATTCCCAGCGCCACCTCAAAGGGGATGGAGTCCGTCGTGCCGCCATCCAGATACCGGTGCCCGTCAATCTCGACCACGCGCGAGAGCAAGGGAAGCGACGCAGAGGCGCGCACCTTGTCGACGTCGCGGGGGAACTCCTCGCACGGAAGATACGCCGCGGTGCCAAAGACCAGATCGGACGCAACCGCATACATCCGCAGAGGATTGTTGTTGAACGTGGTGTTGTCGCCAGGATCGAGCCTGTTTTGCACCTCGTCGTAGAGAAACTCGCCGCCCGCGATGTTTCCCGTCGTAGCAAGCGACCAAAAGGACATGAACCGCCTGTCGTCACGAAATGCCAGCATGATGCGCATGGTGCGCCCAATCTGGCGGCTCTTGAAGCTGAAGGCGTTGAGCGCTCCCGCCGAGACGCCCCAGACGCTCGAAAAGTCGTAGACGTTATGCTCCATCAGCACGTCGAGGACGCCGGCGGTGAACATGCCGCGAAACCCTCCGCCTTCAAGCACCAGCGCGTTGTCGGAATCCATGGCCCCTCCCCTTTTTCTGTTTGACGAGAACATCGTACCCGCTGCAAAGAGGTCGGGCACACGCGAGCGTCCACAATTAGAATGGACTCAACCTGTAATCCTTGCGGAAGGGATGGAACCGATGATCTATACCGTCACGCTCAACCCCGCTCTGGACAAGACCGTCAAGGTCCCGAATCTGAAAGTCGATGCCGTAAACCGCATCACTGAGCTTCGCAGCGACGCCGGCGGCAAGGGCATCAACGTTTCGAAGGTCATCGCCAAGCTGGGCGGCTCCTCCGAGGCCGTTGCCGTGCTTGCGGGCAACACCGGCAAGTGGATCGAGGAGGCGCTCGCTGACGCCGGAATCCGCATGCTTGCTTACCACGTCGAGGGAGAGACGCGCACCAACCTCAAGGTCATCGACCCCGAAAACGACACCCACACCGATATCAACGAGCCTGGTCCCAAGGTAACCGACGCCATGCTGAACGAGCTTCTCGACCAGCTTGTCGAGCAGGTTCAGAAGGGCGATATCGTGGTGCTCTCCGGCAGCCTTCCCGCTGGCACCGACCGCGCAACGTATGGAACCTGGACCCGCACGCTGCGCGAGACGGGCGCAAAGGTGTATCTGGACGCCGACGGCGACGCGCTTAAGCACGGCCTTGAGGCAAAGCCGTACTTCACCAAGCCGAACGACCACGAGCTCTCCGGCCTTGTCGGTCGCGAGCTGACCGACGTGAAGGAGATTGCGGCCGCAGCCCAGGAGCTTGTCGAGAAGGGCATCGAGAAGGTCCTCATCTCGATGGGCGGCGAGGGCGGCCTTATTGCCACCGCTGATGGCGCTTGGTACGCCGGCCCCGTGAAGGTGCCCGTTGGATCCACCGTGGGCGCTGGCGACTCCGTCGTGGCAGCGATGGCGTATGCGGAGAGCAACGGCATGGGCATCGAGGACACCATGCGCCTGGCCATGGCCACCGGCGCGGCCAACGTTATGCAGTCTGGCACGCAGGCCGCCGAGCGATCCGTCGTCGACTCCCTCATCGATAGGGTCGAGCTCACGAAGCTGTAAGCGCTGCGCCGCGCGTGACAACGCGAGCGAAAAAAGCGCCGTCGAGAGGCTCTCTCGACGGCGCTTGTTACGTATGGTGGAGGTGCGGAGAATCGAACTCCGGTCCAAGGCACATCCCTGACAGGTGTCTCCAGGCTCAGTTGCCGGTTAGATCTCAGACGACGCGCACCCGGTAACCCGCGCTTGTCGTCCCAGCTGGTTCAGTCTTAGCGCGCGGCATACCAACCACGTCCGCGCGAGCGTCTCCCTCAGATGACACCGCACCGGAGCCGGGAGCGCTCTCCGGATTGGCGCGCTGCAAGCTAAAGCTTAAGCAGCGAGAGCCAGCTGAGGCTCGTAAGAATTGTTGTCGTCAATTCAATTTGACGGTTCCCCTGTTTAACGTGGCGAGGAGACCACGGCCTGCTACCCATCTCAGACATACCTTGTCGAAACCAGTCACCCCCGAGATGAAGTGGGGCCAATGCCACCATGCGAATATCAAAGTGCTTGCAAGCGCTAGCGCCTGCGGATAGATAGTATACCCCGTTTGCGCAACGCCATGCGCTACCAGCTCAAAGCCGACAAGCGGCGGCGCTTCTCACGGTCCACGAACATGACGAGGCAGGCCACAGCGAGAAGGGCCGGGCTCGCCAAGATGGCATGGAGACCAAAAGCTCCAATCAGCCTGGCGCCGATTATGGCGCCAATAACAAAGCACACGATGACGCCGTAATAAAGGCACGCCCCCTCAAGGCGGTCGCGCTCATGCGTGTGAAGGTAGGTTACCAAATCCTGCGTTCCGCTGCGCAGGTTGCCGATGCACATGGTGGTTGCAAACGCCCGCCCATGGAGCTTCCTGAACGACTGCACCTGAATGCCGCAGGCAAAAGACGTGATGCTATTGGCGAGAAGGTCAAGCTCCGGAGGCATCAGGGCAACCACGCACAGCAGGGCGATCTCTGCCAGCAGCGAAAGCTGCCGCCAGTGGAGCCTTGTGCCATGAAAGCGCAGCTTGAAGAGGTGGGCGAGCGCGATGCCGCCAGCGAAGAAAAGCACGGGCAGGGCGTAATTGATAGCACGGCCCCAGTTTCCATCGGCCAGATTTACGCCCAAAAGGAGCATGTTCCCCGTCTGCGCGTTCGCGAACACCTTGCCTCGGGCAAGGTAGGAATACGCGTCCATCATCCCTCCTGACAGGGCGAGAAACACGGCAAGCTCGATGGACTCCGACGACTGACGCGCACGCTGCATAGGACTCCTCTCGAACGGCTGCAGCCCCGTCATTCTACGGCGCGCCGGTCGCGCGCACGCAAGACTCCACCAAGCCGCCACGCGAATGTTGCAAGGCGGAAAAGACGCCCTAAAGGCCGCGGAACCCGCGCGCACGCAAAAAGCGGGCGGACGGCCGCAGCCATCCGCCCGCTCGCACGCTTGATGCGTTTGCCTACGCGCGCTAGTCCTCAACCAGCTCAAACATGTCAGGGCCAACGCCGCAGGTCGGGCAAACAAAGTCCTCGGGGAGCTCGGGGGTGTCAACGGTAACCTCGTAGCCGCAGACGGTGCAGCGGAACGTATAGGTCTTCTTCTCTTCAGCCATGATTAGTTCCTCTCTCTTGGTCTAACAGTACGTCCGTAACAAATGCTACCTGTCAGGTTACATCAACGTGCAAGCGATGGAAGCGCGTTAGTCAACCTTGACAAAGTTGTCGCGACCAACGCCGCAGAGCGGGCAACGGAAGTCCTCAGGAAGCTCTTCCTCGTCCGTCTCGTAGATGTAGCCGCAGATAGCGCAACGGAAGTGGTGCTTGGCACCTGGTTTGGGCGTCTCGGAAGGATCTGCGCCCTCGATGTAGGAAGAGGCCTTGGGCGGCGTCTTGCCCTTGAGGACGCTGTGGTAGTACGCATAGGTCATGGGCTCGTCGTCGCTGGTGCGCTCGGCGTCGGTGACCTCGCCGATAAACATGAGGTGCGTGCCAAGATCAATCGTGTTCACGACGGCCGCAGTGATGACCGAGCAGGTGTTGACCGGCGTATAGGGGTCGAACAGGCTCGAGGTCTTGGTCTCGATGCCATCAAACTTGTCGAAGTCTGCGGAACTCCTGAAGCCAAAGCGCCCTATGTAGGGCATGTCAGCCTTCTTGGATACGACAGTCAGCGTAAAGTGCTCTGCCGACTTGATGACCTCGGTGGTGTGATTCTGCTTGTTGACCGTAATCGCAACCTGAAGCGGGTCGCCCGTCACCTGAATTGCCGTATTGATCAGGCATGCTCCGACGTTCTCGCCATCAGTTGCCGACACGACGTAAAGCCCATATGAGAAACTGAACATTGCCTTTGCGTCCATGGCTCCCCTTTCTTTGGTTTACCGCATGGTCGTGATATACCCCAACCCTAGACTTGCGGTCCATCAACTGCGCAAGCGTTTCTTGAAGTGGCGCAGAAGAATCGTCCCGACGGCAATTCCCGCGGCAGCCCCGCACATGTCCAAAAGCGAATCGAAAAATGACGAGCAGCGCCCGGGGGTAAAGATTTGAATGGACTCGTCCACAAGGGGGACGACGATGCAGATTGCAAGTATCGGCCAGAACGCGCGCCAAGCCGCGTGGCCTCCCGAAATCAAGGCGCAGTCAAGTCGCGACCGAAACACGCGCACGCACAGAAGGCCAAGAACGAGATGCTCGCTGAAGTGACCTACCTTCCTGACCACAAAGTTCATCGTACTGGCATCGGTCACGCCAAGCATGCGAAAGGCAGGCTCAAAGAGCGCCACGAAGCGCAGGCTCTCGATTGACGAGTCTGGCCCAGACACCAGGGAATGACCCCAGATGAAGCAGACCCACAGGGCGAGAATGACGCGCCATGCGGCATCTGAGCTAATCGTTTTCGCATCACGAGACCCCATGCGACGCCCCGCGGCTAGCGGTTGCGCTCCTTGAGGGCGCGTCGGATCTCTCGATCGACATCACGGCGTGCCATATCCTCGCGCTTGTCATAGAGCTTCTTGCCTCGACCGAGGCCAATGCAGAGCTTCACGCGGTTATGCTCGTCAAAGTAGAGCTCCAACGGGACGAGGGCCACTCCCTTTGTGCGTAGCTTGCCATCCAGATAGTCAATCTGCCCGCGATGCAAGAGCAGCCTGCGCTTGCGGTCGGGGTCAACGTTCCACACGCCGCTCATCGAGTAGGGATGAATGTGCACGCCGTGCAGCCATACCTCCCCGTTGCGAATCAGGCAGAATGCGTCGGTAATCTGGGCAGCGCGTTCGCGAAGGCTTTTCACCTCGGCGCCCGTAAGCTCAATGCCCGCCTCAAACGTCTCGTCAATGAAGTACTCATGACGTGCGGAGCGGTTCTTTGCGATAGTCTTCTTCTCGCGTTTATTTGTCGCTGGCATCTGAGTCACCCCGGGCAATCTCAGCGTCTGTCTCGCGGATAAGCTTGAGTAGCGCCATGGCAGCAGGCTCTCCCACAAGGTCGCGAGCGCGAATGGTAAGCGTCGTCGCCAGGTTGTTATCGCCCGCAGCGGCATAGTCCTCTGCGCACATGAGCAGGCAGATTGCCACTTCGGCGTTTGCGCCGTCAGGCAGCCCCTCGTCGGCGAGCAGGCGCGTCGTCTGCTCATCGGTCACCTTGTCAGGGTCGCAGTCGGTACCAGCAGCCTGGTCAAGCGCGGCCTTGAGCGAGGAATCGTCCACGTCCAGGCGCCGAGCGGCACGAAGTGCGGCAGCGGCCGTCTTGGGCTTGCCCGACTCCTGGAAGTAGCCGGCAAAGTTGAGGAAGGCGCGAGCCAGATAGCGCGCGTCGCTCGCCCGCTCGAAGCAGCTGTAGGTAAGCGCAAGGTACTCGTCGTTGTCTCCGGCATTGCGATAGAGCTCGGCAAGGTTCAGGCGATAGCTGCAGTCCATGGGGTTCCAGCGGACGGCGCTCTTGAGCGCGGCCATGGCACTGTCATAGTCATCCGTGCGAACGCAGGCAAGCGCAAGGTCGGCGTACATGCGGTCGAGAGGCTCGTCCACATTGTGGAGCGTGCGAGGGTCGTCCTCCACGCGACGGTAGCAAAGGCGCTCGAACATCGTAGGGAAGCTGAACCACTGGTCAGTATCGGTGGTGTGGCAGTTCTCGTCGACGTACTCTTCGGCGTCCTCGGCAAGGTGCGAGAGGAGCTCGACGGCGTCCTCGTTCTGCCCCTCCACAAGGAGCCCCTCGGCTCGCATCAGCTCGTCAGATAGCGTTGATGATTCCATATTCTCTCCTTGACCGCCGCAAGCGGTCGTTGGCGTCATTATGTGTCCTAGCAAAGTCTTCCCATTATCGCGCGCATCGAGCGTGAA
Source organism: Tractidigestivibacter sp. (assembly GCF_050946515.1). Classification (GTDB taxonomy): domain Bacteria; phylum Actinomycetota; class Coriobacteriia; order Coriobacteriales; family Atopobiaceae; genus Tractidigestivibacter. The sequence goes on along the minus strand of NZ_JBMNUX010000010.1, from coordinate 15,180 downwards.
GACGACCAATCGCCTAGCGCGCGGCCGGATGGGGGCCAGCGAGAGCAAAGTCGATGCGGCCGCGAGCAATGTCAGTGCCTGTGACCTCAACGGCAACGCGGCGACCCAAGCGCCAAACCTGACCAGACTCCTCACCAGTCAGGGTCATGCGGGCCTCATCATAGCTAAACCACTCTGCCCCAAGCTCGCGCGTGGGCAATAGCCCTTCGGCGCAGGTGTCGTCCAGCATCACAAAGAGGCCGTAGCGCTCGCAGCCAACGACGATGCCCGAGAAGCTCTGCCCCACCTTGTCGGCATAGAGCTCGGCCATCTTGACGTCTTCGGAAGCCTGCGATGCCGCGTCTGCCACACGCTCCATATGTGAGCAGGTGGAGCACAGCTGCGGCAGCTGCTTGGCAACGAGCGTCTGCTCACGGTCGTTCAGCCGTCCCGCGAGAAGCGCCTTGAGAGCACGGTGCACGAGGATGTCAGGATAACGCCTAATGGGAGAGGTGAAGTGGCAGTAGGCACTTGCCCCCAGCGCATAATGCCCTTGGTTTTGGGGCAGGTAGACGGCACGCCTTTGGGCACGCAGCAAAAGCGCACTGGCGAGGTGCTCTCCGCTCGTTCCGCGGGCGCTCTCAAGTACGCCGCGAATGGCCGCGGGGTCTCCGGCTACAAGCGCGTCCCGCTGGGCCGTGGTCTTGATGAGCCCCAGCTCAGAGAGGGGCAGCACGGTCGAGCGCAAGTCGTCGGGAGAGGGGCGCTCGTGCACGCGGTACGCGCATGGCACCTCTCGGTCGGCAAGCATCTTAGCCACGCTCTCGTTGGCAAGGAGCATGGCCTCCTCCACCAAGCCGGTTGCCCGCGTACGCCGACGCACCGAAACGCCGGTGGGGCGCCCCTTCTCGTCGAGCGTCACCTTCGCCTCCACGGTATCAAAGTCAATGGCGCCGCGGTTGGATCGCACGCGCTCGCGCAGAGCGCGAATCTCGTCGAGAGCCACGAGCGAGGCCGTGACGTCCGCGCGGCAGCGTTCATCGCAGTTCAAGCTCGTGGCAGACGCCCCCTCGAGAAAGGCTTCGACTTCGTCGTAGTTAAGCCTGGCCGACGAGCGGATGGCGGAGGGCATAGCCTCTGCCGAGACAACCTCGCCAGCACCGTCCAGCACAATGCGCACGCTCATGGCCAGGCGATCCTCGCCCGGACGCAGCGAGCACACGTCGCACGAGAGCTTTTCGGGAAGCATGGGCAGCACGCGGTCGACGAGGTAGACCGAGCAGGTTCGCCGTTTGGCCTCGTTGTCGATGGGGGTGTCCCACGGCACGTAGTGGGTCACGTCAGCGATATGGACCCATAGCTCAAAGCCGTCGCTCTTCTCGCCAGAGAGCTTTTTCGCAAAGACCGCATCGTCGAAGTCGCGAGCATCGACGGGGTCAATCGTGACGCAGGGCTGAGAGCGGAGATCGCAGCGATGGCTGTTATCGGCAAGCTCTTTGGACACGTTCGCCTGAATCCCATCAGCCTGCTTGAGCACGGCTGGAGAGAATTCCGTCGCGAGGCCATAAGACGCAATGACTGACTCAATGTTGAGGTCAAGGTCATCGGAGGAGCCGAGCCTCTTGTCGATGCTCACGACCGCCGAGCTGCGTCTTGTCGGGTACTCGGCGATGCGCGCCACCACGACGTCTCCCACGCCCACTCCAAGCCGCGTCGGCGAGTCATCCTCAGGCACGACAAAAAAGTCACGACCGAGACGTGAGTCGAGCGGGACCACAACGCCCAGAGGACCAGCCACGTCGAAGCGGCCAACGAACGTGGTTACGGCACGCTGGAGAACTGACTGCACGACAGCGACCTTCTCCCCACCGTGAGCGGGGAAAACGTAGGCCTGCACCTCATCTCCGTTCATGGCCTCGTGGACGCCATTGCGCGAGACGCGAAAGGTCCCCTCTGCTGTTTCCACCACCGCGACGCCAGGGCGAGATATGCGCAGGGTGCCAGCGAGCACGGCGCGACGCTGCGACGACCCTTTGCCGCCCGAGCGCCTCTTGTTGCCTCTGTGCGGGCGCTTTCTGCCCATTTCGTCCCCCTTCTTTAGAGCGTTCGTTGCAGAAAAGGGGCGGCACGGCGATTGCCGTACCGCCCCTATTATCCAACTCTACAGGCTCAGGGTCGGCTAGACCTTGAGGTAGCGCCTCATGGCAATGGCGGAGCTGAGCATGCCGATCACAATGCCCAACAGAATCAAAAAGCCAAACAGCGCGTACTCGAACGTAGGCGCCACATAAAACGTCAGGAACTGGAGGCTGTTCGAAAGCCTAGGCAGGACGTAGCTCATGCCCGCAGCAAGAGCTATGACGGCCAGAATCGCTCCGATAAGGGCCTCAAGCGTGCCTTCCATCATAAACGGCCCTCGTATGAAGCTGTTTGATGCGCCGACGAGCCTCATGATGGCAATCTCGCGACGACGAGCGGAGATGGCCAGGCGAATCGTGTTATTGATGAAGACAAAGGCAACGAAGGTGAGCAGAACCACGAGCACGATGGCGACGATGCGAATGATGTTCGTAACGCTGAAGAGCTTCTCGACCGTGTCGCGACCATACTGCACGTCAGAGGAGGGGTCGTCTGGCGTATCGCAGACGCTCTGGAAGGTCTCGTCCTCAATCAAGCGCTGGGCGGTGGACTCAACCTGCGAAGAGTCATAGAGCTTGATCACGATAGACGCAGGAATGGGGTTCTCCCCATCAAGCGCGACCACGGCGTCTTCGGCGTTGCGCTGAGACATCGAGGAGCGGTACTGTTCAAGGTTCTCGTCCTTGCTGCGATACTCAACAGACTGGACGTTGTCCCAGCTCTTGATCTCTTCCTCAAGGGCCTCGACGGTGGCCTGATCGGCGTCATCGGACAAGAACGCCTGGATGGTGACCTTGTCCTCGACGGTGCCAACCATGTTGTTGACGACCTCGGAGGCAATCGCAAACACGCCGATGATGAACAGCGACAAGAAAATAGTGACGACGGCGCCGAGCACAGTCGACCAGTTGCGCTTGAAGTGATGGCCGCACTCGCGAAGAGAATAGGTGAAGTTAGAGGGCACCATAGTATCCGTAGCCTCCCCTCTCCTGGTCGCGGACCACGTGACCAGCCTCCAGCGCGATAACGCGCTTGCGCATGGAGTCGACCATCTCGCGGTCATGGGTAGCCATCACAACGGTGGTTCCCTCACGGTTGATTCGGTCCAGCAGCTTCATGATGCCCAGCGAGATGGCCGGGTCGAGGTTGCCGGTGGGCTCGTCGCAAATAAGAAGCGGCGGGCGGTTGACCATTGCGCGCGCCACAGAGACGCGCTGCTGCTCTCCGCCGGAGAGCTGGTCAGGATAGTTGTCCTGCTTCTCGGCAAGTCCGACAAGGCGTAGCACCTCAGGAACCTGGGCGCGGATGACGGCGCGAGGCTTGCCAATGCACTCGAGGGCAAACGCGACGTTTTCGTAGACAGTCTTGTCGGGGAGAAGCTTGAAGTCCTGATAGACGGTGCCAATCTGGCGACGCAGGTACGGGACCTTGCTGTTGCGCATCTTCGTGAGGTCCTGGCCGGCGACTAGAACCTGGCCGGAGGTTGCCTTGAGCTCGCGCGTTACAAGGCGAAGGAAGGACGACTTGCCGGAGCCAGAGTGACCGACGATAAAGACGAACTCGCCGGGATAGATGTCAACGCTCACGTTCTCCAGAGCGGGCTTGTTGGGCTGCGCGGGATAGATGAGCGTGACGTCCTTGAACTCGATGGTCGGCGTACCCGTATGCGGCGTTGTCGGAGCGGGCTCCTCGTTCTTCAGAGATTCGTAGACGCTTTGATAGGGACGGTCCTGGGTGGTATCGTCAGCAGGCTCTGACGCCGTGACAACGTGGACTTCCTCAAGGGGACGGTCCTCTTCTGTCGTTGTCTGATCAGTTGCCTGATCGTCTGGCGTAGTTAGCTGCTCGGCTGTGTCGCTAGGGGCGACTTCCACCTCAGGCACTTGCGTGGCATCCAGATTGGGAAGGTTGTTCTCGCCATCCGGCTGCCCACTGGTGCGAAAGTGGCTGGCCACTGGAACTCCTTTTCCGATTCAGTAGTGCGATTGAGTGCAGTTACTCGAATTATAGTAGCAAAGCCAGGCACCAGTTGACGAATGCCCACAATAAGGGAACATAAAGCTGACTATATCGAAATCACGCTACCAAGAGGGGCAGACCCGTAGTGGAGCCTGCCCCTCTTGCGTGCTGTCGCCCTTGGCGGTCGGCACCGCATGGGTACCGCAGCCCAAGCGCTTTTTCACTTAGCCTTGGACAAACGAACGAATCTGCTTGGCCACGCCTGCGCCATCAAGGCCGTACTTGGCAAGGAGCTCGAGCGCGGGACCAGACTCGCCGAAGACGTCGTTTACGCCCACGCGGCGAACCGGGGTGGGCTGCTTCTCGGCGAGCGCCTCGCACACCGCTCCGCCCAAGCCACCGATGATGGAATGCTCCTCGACGGTCACCACGCGACCCGTCTTTGCCGCGGACTGGCAGATGATGTCCGCGTCGAGCGGCTTGATCGTGTGGATGTCGATGACCTCGCAGGAGATGCCCTCTCCGGCAAGGGCGTCAGCGGCGTCGAGCGCAGCGGCTACCTCGATGCCGGTGGCAACTACGGTCACGTCGGAGCCCTCGCGCAGAAGGACGCCGCGGCCAAGCTCAAAGTGGTAGTCCGGGCGGTCGTTGATTACGGGGACGGCGAGGCGACCCAGCCTGACATAGAAGGGACCGTCGGTTTCGTAGGCCGCGCGAATGGCGGCGCAGGCCTCAACGTCGTCAGCGGGGCTCACCACGGTCATGCCAGGAATCGTGCGCATGAGGGCGATGTCCTCGCAGCACTGGTGCGTGGCGCCGTCCTCGCCCACCGAGATGCCGGCGTGCGTGGCGCAGACCTTTACATTGAGGTGAGGATAGCCGATGGAGTTCCTGACCTGCTCGAAGGCGCGCCCGGCGGCGAACATCGCGAAGCTGCTGGCAAAAACGGGGTGCCCCGTCGTGGCGATGCCGGCGGCAACGCCCATCATGTTGGCCTCAGCGATGCCACAGTCATAGAAGCGGTCTGGGCGAACCTTGGCGAACTTGCCGGTCCTCGTAGACGCCGCAAGGTCCGCGTCGAGCACCACGAAGTCGTCGTGGCCCTCCTCGGCAAGCGCAATCAGAGTCTTGCCATAGCTGTCGCGCGTGGCGACCTTCTTGACGTCGCTCACAGGGCCTCACCCGCCTTCCCGAGCTCGGCCATGGCCTGCTCGTACTGCTCGTCGTTGGGGGCCTTGCCGTGCCAGCCCACCTGGTTCTCCATGAACGAGACGCCCTTGCCCTTCACCGTCTCGCAGACGATCGCGGTCGGGGCGCCCTTGGTGGCGCGCGCCTCGGCGAAGGCGGCGCGCAGCTGGGCGAAGTCGTGGCCGTCGGCGACCTCAACCACGTGGAACTTGAAGGCGCGGAACTTGTCCGCGATGGGCATCGCCGAGTTGACCTCCTCGATGGGGCCGTCTATCTGCAGGCCGTTGTGGTCGACGACGACGCAGAGGTTGTCGAGGGCGCGGTTGCCGGCGAGCATCGCCGCCTCCCAGACCTCGCCCTCCTCGCACTCTCCGTCGCCGAGCAGGGCGTAGGTGCGCCAGGCGTCGCCGAACGTCTTCGCCGAGAGCGCCATGCCCACCGCGGCGGAGACGCCCTGCCCGAGCGAGCCGGTGCTCATGTCCACGCCCGGGGTGTCCCTCATGTTGGGGTGGCCCTGCAGGCGGCTCCCGACGTGGCGGAGCGTCTCCAGCTCGCCTTTGGGGAAGTAGCCGCGCTCGGCGAGAACCGCGTAGAGCGCGGGGGCCGCATGGCCCTTCGAGAGCACGAGGCGGTCGCGGTCTGCCTTCCTGGGGTGCGCGGGGTCGACGTCCATCTCCTCGAAGTACAGGTAGGTGAGGATGTCGGCCGCGCCGAGCGAGCCGCCCGGGTGGCCGGACTTGGCCGCGTGGACTGCGGTGACGACGCCCTTGCGGACCTCGTTGGCAATCCTCTTGAGCTCTTCGTCGGTCATTCCTACTCCTTTCCGGTGACCTTGGCCCAGTCCTTGGCGAAGCCCTCCAGGCCGCGGTCGGTCAGCGGGTGGTGCACGCACTTCTTCAGCGCGGCGAAGGGCACGGTGGCGATGTCGGCGCCCATGAGGGCCGCCTCGGTCACGTGATGCGGGCTGCGCACGGAGGCGGTGATGATCTCGGGGCCGCCCTCCTCGTCCCAATAGCCGTAGCTGTAGTTCTTCACGGCGGTCACGATGGTGTCGAGCTGGTCAAGGCCGTCGTCGGCAATGTCATCGTAGCGGCCGACGAAGGGGCTGATGTAGCGGGCTCCGGCGCGCGCCGCGAGAAGGGCCTGAGGGGCAGAGAAGACGAGGGTCATGTTGACCTTGATGCCCTCGGAGACGAGCTTGTGCGTGGCGGGAAGCGAAGCCTCGCAAATCGGGAGCTTCACGACGATGTTGGGGGCCAAAGACGCCAGGCGCTCGCCCTCGGCGATCATGCCCTCGGTGGTCTCGGCGGTCGACTCTGCGGAGACGGGAACGTCGGGGCCGACGATCTGGCAGATCTTGACCATGTGGGGCTCGAAGTCGGCGAGCTTGCCGCCCGTGCGAGCGTACAGGCTCGGGTTGGTGGTGACTCCCGACAGGATGCCCCAGCTCTGCGCCTCTCTGATTTCGTCCAAGTCAGCCGTGTCGATGAAGAACTTCATGTGCGCTCCTTCTGTTGAGGACCTTTTCACGTGCTTCTTCTCATGGTACGAGCCAAACGGAGTGTTCGGCGACAATAAATCTTGTTGTGACAAGAACGAGCCGCCAGCGGCAGATAAGTGATGGTTTTGTGTATAAGAGCAGGAATAAAACGTATTATCTAGCTGTCAATCCGCTTGAATCCCTCGCCAAAGGCCTCGTGGATTTCGGAAATGACCACGATTGCGTCTGGATCCTCCTCTGCGACGATGTCCTTTAGCTGCGCGGTCTCGGAACGCCCAAGGACGCAGAAGAGCACCGGCCGACGCTCTCCGCTCCACATGCCCTTCGCCTCAAACTCTGTGCAGCCACGGTCAAGCTCACGCATGATCTTGCGAGCGATTTCTTCGTGATGCGTCGAGATGACGTAGGCGGCGCGCTGAGTGCTGGGGCCGTCCACCACCGCGTCTAGGACCCTGCCCGAAATGTAGAGAGCCACAGTTGCGTAGAGAGCCTGTTCAATCGAGAAGACGCAGATGGACGCAGCGATGATGCAGGCATCGACGGCAATCATCGAGGATCCCATGGGGATTCCCGTTTTTCTCGCGATGAACTGGGCAATGATGTCTGTGCCACCCGTGTTTCCGCCAACGCGAAACACCAGCCCCAAGCCAAACCCTGTCACGACCCCGCCCCACAGGCAGCAAAGCAGAAGATCGTTCTCGCCAATGGGTGGCAGAACGGGCTCGAGAGCGTCAACGGCGAAACCCAAGACGATGATTCCGAGCAGGGTCTTTGCCGCATAGCGCTTGTCGCCCGTTCTGATTACGGGTATCAGCAGAAGGACGTTCATTACGATCGTTTGTATGCCGACGGGAAGGTCAATGCCAAAGAGCAGCCCAACCTCGCGAATTACCATGGCAAGACCCGTCACGCCACCCGCGGCAAGACCGGTTCTTGCCTCGAAGACGTCAAAGCCCACGGCAAAGATGATGCAGCCAAGCACGATCATCGCCCCGTCGCGAGCCGCTCGAACCCAACGCGGGGCAATTCTCATGATTGCGCTCCTCCTCCAACCGCCCAGCGATGGTACCCCGTGATGAACTTGTCGAGGTCGCCATCGGAAAGCACGGAGTCGACATTGCTCGTCTCGATGCCCGTGCGCAGATCCTTTACAAGCTGGTAGGGATACAGGACGTAGCTTCTGATCTGGTTCCCGAAGCCAATCTCGTGCTTTGGGCCGCGCAGCTCATCGAGCTCCGCCTCACGCTTGGCAAGCTCCTGCTCGTACAGGCGGCTGCGCAAGATCTTCATCGCGAAAGCCTTGTTCTGGAGTTGGCTGCGCTCGTTTTGGCAGGTGACAACCGTTCCCGTAGGAATGTGGGTGATGCGCACGGCAGAGTCTGTGGTGTTGACGCCCTGCCCGCCATGGCCGGTTGAATGGTAGACGTCAATGCGCAAATCCTTGGGATCAATGTTGACCTCGACCTCGTCTGGAAGCACGGGCAAGACCTCGACGCCGGCGAAGCTCGTCTGGCGGCGCTTCTTCTCGTCGGTGGGCGAGATACGCACCAGGCGATGCACCCCTTGCTCGGCGCGGAGCATCCCGTAGGCGTTCTTGCCGCTGACGGTGAAAGTAGCGCGATCGATGCCGATGACCTCGGCGACTGGCGCGTCGTTGACGGTAACCGACCAGCCGCGACGATCGCAGTAGCGCAGATACATATGAAAGAGCATGTCGGCCCAGTCCTGAGCCTCAAGGCCGCCCTGACCGGGCGTCACGGTAACGATGGCGTCGCCATGGTCAAGGTCATCGGTAAACCAGCTGGACAGCTCGAGCTCAGAGAGGTCGTGCTCGAGAGAGGCTGCAAGGTCGGCAGACTCGGAAAGAAGGTCTTCGTCTGCGGTCTCGGTGCCAAGCTCATAGGCGGCGCGGGCGTCATCAAGCTTCGAGCGCGCGGCGTCGACGCCGTTCACGTCGTCCTTAACCGAAGCGAGCTTGGCCATTGTGGCCTTGGCCGCTTCGGCATCGTCCCAAAAGCCCGGGGCCGCGCTCTTCTCCTCAAGCTCCGCTACCGTTCCGCGCTTTTCCTCGACATGCAAATATCCCTCTACTTCGGCGAGCCTTTTCCCAAGCCCGTCGAGCGTTGACTCGTCAATGTCTGCCATGGCTACCGGTTCCTGCCGTGGCAGTTCTTGAACTTCTTTCCGCTACCGCAAGGGCAGGGATCGTTGCGTCCCACGCCCACAAACGGGTCAGGGTCGTCGGCCTTACGATACGTGCGCGGCTTCGAAGCGCCGGGATTATTGCCCTGAGGCGACTCCTGGGAGCGACCAGCGCCACGACGCGGCGCCTGCGGCCTTCGGCCTCCCTGGTCGCCGTCGACCTCGGCAGGCCCCGAATAGCGAGCGCCCTTGAGCTCTGCCGCCAAGTCGGCATCCTCGTCTTTAGGGGTCTTGGGGTTCTCTGCTGCGGGCTTTACGGCAATCTCGATGCGCAGAATCGTACGGAGGAAGTCCTCATACATCGTGTTGACTAGCTCGGTGAATGCGGCATAAGCCTCGGTCTTGTACTCGGCGAGCGGGTCGCGCTGGCCATAGCCACGCAGACCAATGCCAGTCTTGAGGTAGTCCATCTCCTGCAGGTACGACATCCAACGCGTATCGATGACTCGAAGCATGACCTGCGTCGAGAGCTCCTTCATGACCCTGTCGGTCAGACGCTCAGCCTTCTCGTTGTAGCAGCGCATGACGTATTCGTCGGCCTTGTCGACGATTTCGTCCTGCTCATCGTCCACGCTGAACTCGGGGGCGTCCTTGCGACCGGTAAGGTCACGCAGCCACTTTGTAAGGTCCTCGAGTGCCCACTGCTCGTGATCGTCAATCTCGGGGGAGCAATACTCATCCGCCTTACGCTGGATGGTCTCGCGAGTGACCTCCTCGATGTGGCTCATGAGGTCCTTGCCATCCAGAATCTTGTTGCGCTCCTCATAGATGACCTGGCGCTGCTTGTTCATGACATCGTCGTAGTCAAGGACGTTCTTACGCATGGCGAAGTTGACTTCCTCGACCTTGAGCTGGGCGCCCTCGACGGCACGCGTAACGATCTTTGCCTGGATGGGCATGTCAGCAGGCATGTCGTAATGCTTCATGAGCTCGGCGATCTTATCCATCCTGTCACCGCCGAACAGGCGCATGAGGTCATCCTCAAGCGAGAGGTAAAACTGCGTCTCGCCGGGATCGCCCTGACGACCAGAGCGGCCACGCAGCTGATTGTCGATACGACGGCTCTCATGGCGCTCGGTGCCGATGACGGCAAGACCGCCGGCGGCAATCACATGCTCGCGCTCCCTCTCGCAGATGGCCTTGGCCTTGTCGAGCGCGGCCTTCTTCTGCTCCTCGGTGGGCAGCAGCGGCTCCTCCCCCTCTTTCGCAGGAGCATAGAAGCCTTGCTCGCGAAGCATGTCCTCTGCCATGACTTCGGGGTTGCCACCCAGAAGGATATCCGTACCACGGCCTGCCATGTTCGTAGCGATGGTGACGGCGCCCTCGCGACCGGCTTGCGCGACAATCTGTGCCTCCCGCTCATGGTACTTGGCGTTGAGCACGTTGTGCTTGATGCCGCGCTTATCCAGGATACGAGAGAGTCGCTCGGAGTTCTCAATCGAGACGGTGCCCACAAGGCAAGGCTGACCCTTCGCATGACGGCGCTCGACGTCATCTGCGACGGCCTTGAACTTGTAGTCGATGGTGCGGTACACGAGGTCGTCGTGATCCACACGGATAACGGGCTTGTTAGGAGGAATGACCTGAACGGGAATGTGGTAGACCTCGCGGAACTCCGCGTCCTCGGTCAGGGCGGTGCCGGTCATGCCGGCGAGCTTGTCATACATCAAGAAGTAGTTCTGAAGCGTGATGGTTGCGAGCGTCTGATTCTCCTCGCGAATCTGCACGCCTTCTTTGGCCTCTATTGCCTGGTGCAGACCCTCGGAGTAACGCCTGCCCTCCATGATTCGACCTGTGAACTCGTCGACGATCTTGACTTCCCCATCCACGACCACATACTGCTGGTCACGGTGGAACATGTACTCGGCCTTCAGCGCCTGCTGGAGATGGTTCACAAGCTGTCCAGACGGGTCGGAATAGATGTCATCGATTCCCAGCTTATGCTCAATTTTCACAAGACCGGTGTCGGTGGCAGCAATCGTGTGCTTGGCCTCGTCCATCTCGAAATCGACATCGGGGGTCAGACCGCGCACCGCGCGAGCGAAGTCCTTGTAGGTGCTCGCGGACTTGGTGCCAGCGCCAGAGATGATCAGCGGCGTCCTGGCCTCGTCGATAAGAATAGAGTCGACCTCGTCGACTATGGCATAGTTGTGACCACGCTGCACACGCAGATTCGGGCGTGTAACCATATTGTCGCGCAGATAGTCAAATCCGAACTCGGAGTTCGTGCCATACGTGATATCAGCCTGGTAGGCAGGCTTCTTGAGGTTCAGGCGCATGCCATTCTGAAGAAGACCGACGGAAAGCCCCATGAAGCGATAGATCTGACCCATCCACTCCGAGTCGCGCTTTGCGAGGTAGTCATTCACCGTAACAATGTGGACGCCCTTGCCCGGAATTGCGTTCAGATACGCAGCGAGCGTTGCAACGAGCGTCTTGCCTTCGCCGGTCTTCATCTCGGCGATGGTGCCACGATGCAGCGCGATACCGCCAATGATCTGGACATCAAAATGGCGCATGCCCGTCGTGCGGAGAGAAGCCTCCCTGACGGCGGCGAAAGCCTCAGGAAGAAGGTCATCAAGCGTCTCGCCATTGGCGTAACGCTCGCGGAACTCCGGCGTCATCGCCTTGAGCTCCTCGTCGCTCATCGCGTGGAATCGGGGCTCGAGCTCATTTACATGATTTGTGATCTTCTCGTATTCCTTGAGCTCCTTGTTAGAGCCTATGGAGAGAAGCTTAGAGAGAAAGTTCGGCATACCCATCCTCAGTGACCTTACGGCACGAAAGGGCCGTACATATATATCCTTTTTCACTTTACCCGTAGAAGGGGAGTCGCCTTCGCCACAGCCAGCGTCTCACAAAAAGCACCGGGAATATTCCTAGACGCTATTCGTTCGTCGGGCTCTCCTGTGAGTTCTCGCCCTGCCTTGCCGCATCGGGCTCGCCTGGCTTCAGCGGCTCGGGGCCGTCTGGCTGCTGGAAGATTCTTGGCTTTCGCCCCACTGATGGCTTCTGAAGCTCCAAGCTGCGGAGCGCATAACGATGATAGCGCTGTTCTGCCTCGTAGCCCCTGCCGCTTGCTTTGAGTGCATTCACCAGCGCCATGATGGCGTCCTCTCGATACTCGTCCACCGAAGTGGCGCTGTCTGCGAGCCTAGCGGCAACTCGATTGCGACCAAGCCTTGTGGCCGCCTCAGCCCCTGCGACCATCACGTCTGCATAAAGGCTGCGAAGCTCCTCTCGACGCGCCGCGACATAGCCTGAAGCGTCAACCGACGGAACAAAAAGATCGCCCGAATAGAGGTCTTCGGCCGTACGCGCGAGCTCCATCGTTCGCTCGTCATTGCCCTCTGCATCGAGCGCGTTTCTCGCCACGCGCTCAAAAAGCCAGACATCGCAGCCCACAACGTCGGAGCTAAGGGCAATGCGCCGCTCTTGCTTGCTCGACAGGAAGACCTCTACATCAGTCGATACGCTCTCTATTGCCAAGCGAATCGCATGAGTTGCCTGGTACACTCTCGAGCGCGAGGAATCGTAATCCTTGTTGGGCCAAAGTTGGTCCATCACCGAATACCTCGTGGCACCCATAGCCGGCTGCACCGCAAGGTACACCAGAAGCGAGCGCGCAGAGCGACGATCAAGAAGGCGGCTGTCGATTGGCTGCCCATCAACGAGCAGCTCGAATCCTCCAAGGAGGTTGAGCTGAACGGGCCTTTCGGCGTCACGGGAGAATCCAGGCAGATAGAGCACCTTTTCTGCGCTCTCAACGCTGACTGACCTTATTCCAAGAGCGCTGGTCCCGCTCTCGTCCTGCCCTCGATTCCCCCTCTTCTCGGGCATGCGCTTTTTCGGGGCGGCATCCAGGCTCCCCTCGTCAAGCTTTGCCGCCCGCCTCCAGTGCGACGGCAAAGCCTCAAGAAATCTCTGCGAGAAATAGCCCCTGCCCCGAGCAAGAATCCTCAACAGCCACACCTCATCGAGAGGAACAGGCTCGTTCGAAAAGTCGAGCATCGTCGTTGTGCCGTCGCTCTGCGCAAGTATGCATGAGGAAAAATCCGCCACGCTCTTGAGCCCCCGCGGAGGCTCTCCTTCAAAGGACAGCGAATCGAGGGAGCGGTCAGAAAGCAGAACGCCCACAATAGCATCGATGAGCTGGGTCACTTGTGAAATGTATTGCAGGCCGGAGCGTGAGGAAAAGGCTGCGATTGAGGGAGCCCTGTTCTCCACTCGCGCGTATTCGCCCTGGGAGAAGTCCACAAGAAGCCCCAGGGTCATCGCCGCAGCGCGAATGAGGAGGTTTCCGCTTTGCTCTCCCCCAAGTGCGACGCTCTCAATAAGCGCCACATCCGGAGTGCCCTTCAGCGCTCCGGAAAAGGCTTCAAACAACAGCAGCGTCTTGTTAATTCCTTTGTATTGGGCACTCGCCAGAAACTTCCTGTCCCTTTCTGACAAGCCGCATCCGTCTCCCTCGTAGTCACCCATTAGCAAGCGCGCAAAGTCGCAGTCAAACCGCAGGAGCACGTCGCACAGCGATGGCTCCACCTCTTCGGTCGCATAGGGAAGAGCTAGTCGATACGCATCGGAAATTCGCCCGTCGCGAAGAAGGGCAACAGCGTCAATGTGCACCGCCAGCTCTTCAGAGATGCGGTCGGCCGATCGGGCCCTTTCGGAGACATCGAGCTTCCCTCCGCGCAATGCGAGTCTGCAATCATCGAGAAGCTCGCAATGGGAGCCATAGCTGCTCTCGGAATCAGCCGTTCGCGCATTGTTGTGACCACGCCAGCTGGTGTCCCCAAGCGCTTCCAAAGAATCGGCGACAAGAGATGCGTCGCTTGGGCTAATTGCGCCGGAGGCCAGGTCGATGCTCAAAGCATACTTTACGAGAGGCGCTTCTCCTACGTTGATGAACTGAAAGGCATATTCAGCAGCAAGATCAAGCGCATCAGTTGATTTGTAGAGGGAAACGACGATTGCCGCTCGCTTATAATCTCCACGCCATGCGAGAAGTTGCGCCGAAGCCTCAAATACGTCCCCGAAGTCATGGGTCAGCGGAACAATGGCGTTGGCGCAAGAGGCAAAGACCTGATTATCAGAGATGCCCACGCATTGGAAAGTCCTGCTTGTCCTTGATGCTCCAAAAAATGGGTCATCGAAGCACAAGTCAAGGTCTTCTTGGTCCGGACTGCGAACGACATCGGCAACATCGCTCAGTCGACCAGACCCCAGCAATATCATGCCAAGGCGCGCCTCAACCTCACGATCAAGCAAGGTGCGGCGAAGAGACGTGACCACTAAATGAGCGACCGCATCGCTATATGAGGTGCCAACAGAGACGAGGCTGCCAGCTCCATGGCAAAGCGCGACGTCCCCAAGACCCAAAACCGGCTTTACAAGTGAGGGGATACCACCCGAAAGTTCGCGCAACGCATAGCGCGGATCGCTCGGAGAGAGGGCCAAAATCCTAGGATCCAAAAGGTCGTTTGAGTTCAAAAAGATAGCTGACCCGAGAGCGTCAGCAAGCTGTATAGCCTCAGGAAGAAGGGTTACGAGAATCTTGCAGCCACTCTCAACCATGCGGTGAATTGCATTGACCTCACGCTCGACAGCGCACTCATCAGCAGGCGGAACATACTGAAGGGTAACGAAGACCTCTCTTCCAGCAGAAGACTCTATTGAAAAATCTCTGGCGGCGCGAACGACCTTCCGCGCAGCGGCATCAGGCGAAAGACCATCGAACTTGACGTTGTGGCAGCAGGCAAGCCGTTGGTGACCAACAGTGCTGAAATAGAGAAGCGCATCAGCCGCACCCATACAAGGCTCTGCGCATATCACGAGGAGCCTATAGGGAGAGGCAGGAGAAAGAAAGGCCTCGAGTTGTCGCGGTATGCAACTATACCGTCGAGAAGACCCAGAAATGTCCGGATTTGTTGATGAAACTGCAGCGGAAGACATAGCGACCCCCTTATCAGTCGTCAAAGGTCAAAACGACCGACCGGGGGATATCGGCCACCAAATAACTCTTGGTGGAGGAACCATAACTCCGCATGCAAGAAAGCGGAACGAAAAAGTCTAAAAAAGGTTGAGAAGTGATATGGCTGCCCAAATTCAGACACGTTTGAAGCCGAGCTAACGAAAGCCCTAGGATGTGCCGAAAGGCACGGAAGGGCTATTGCCATGAGCAAGACGACGAGAAGGAAGTACGACCCCAAGTT
>NZ_JBMNUX010000009.1:0-89735 GCF_050946515.1 Tractidigestivibacter sp. | reverse complement strand
GTAGGGGGCTGGGCTTCTGCGTGGTAGAATTGCTCTGCTCAGATTGAATGCGCGCTCTTAGCTCAGTTGGTAGAGCAGGGGACTTTTAATCCCAAGGTCGAGGGTTCGACCCCCTCAGGGCGCACCAAGCAAAATCGCAGGTCATCGGCTATGTCCGGTGACCTGCTTTCTTGTTGTGGGGTCTGGTAGTGCACGCGGTAGTGCAAAAGTAGTGCATGGATGGTTGCGAATTGCAAATGTTTCTAAGTGAATTCGAGTTTCGTGTCGGCGAGCGTCTTTTGGGTTTGCCAGTCTATAGTCAACCTCACCTACTGGCAGCGCCAAAGAGCGCTATCTATGAGAGGAGAGGACATGCAGCAGCTTGCGAGCCATTATTGCATGGTCTCTCTCCGACGCCAGAATCGACGAATCAGCCCCGCCGTATCGCGAGTGCTGTCCTAGTTTTGTCGAGACTTCATTAATCATTGAATAAGAAGCTAGACACGTGGGTGGCATCCGGCGATGGCGGGGGCTATTCTCGGCTGCGACGGCGTGTCGTAGCCGTTTCACATCTGCAAGGGGTATCAAGGCCCAACAACAGAGAGGTGCATCATCATGGCAGAAAAGGAAAAGGTCGTTCTCGCGTATTCTGGCGGGCTGGACACTTCCGTTATCGTGAAGTGGCTGCAGATTGAGAAGAACATGGACGTTATCGCTATTTGCGGCAACGTTGGTCAGGACGAGAAGGACCTTTCTTGGATTAAGCAGAAGGCCCTCGACATGGGCGCCATTGCCTCCGAGGCAGTCGACATGCGCAAGGAGTACGCAGAGACCATCCTTTCGAAGGCCATTTGGGCAAATGGCAAGTACGAGGGCATCTACCCGCTGCTTTCCGCCCTTTCTCGTCCCATCATCTCCAAGTACCTGGTGGACATCGCGCACCAGTACGGCGCCAAGTACATCGCTCACGGCTGCACTGGCAAGGGCAATGACCAGGTGCGCTTTGAGACCTCCATCCGCGCGCTCGACCCTTCGCTCGAGATTATCGCCCCCGTTCGCGAGTGGGACCTCACCACGCGTGACTCCGAGATGGCCTGGGCAAAGGAGCATGGCGTGCCCGTGCCCACAACCCACAAGAAGCCCTACTCCATCGACGATAACCTTTGGGGTCGCGCAATCGAGTGTGGCGTGCTCGAGGATACCTGGAACACGCCTCCTTCGGACATCTGGACGATGACCAAGAATCCTGAGGACTGCCCTGCAGATCCCGAGACCGTTATCATCGGCTTTGAGGGCGGCGTGCCCGTCTCTGTCAACGGCGAGAAGATGCCGCTGCTTGATTGCATCATCAAGTGCAACGAGATTGCCGGTCGCAATGGCTTCGGTCGCATCGACATGATCGAGGACCGTGTCGTTGGCATCAAGAGCCGTGAGTGCTACGAGTGCCCTGCCGCGCTGCTGCTAATCCAGGCCCACCAGTCGCTCGAGACCCTGTGCCTGGACGCCGAGACGCTGAAGCAGAAGGCAAAGCTCGACGTCGAGTGGGCATCCACGGTCTACCGCGGTCTTTGGTACTCGCAGAACCGCGAGGCCATCGACGCGTACAACGCCTACACGCAGAAGTACGTGACCGGCGAGGTTCGCATCAAGCTCTGCAAGGGCGGTCTGTTCGTCGACGGTCTGCGCTCGCCTTACAGCCTCTACGACTACAACCTTGCTACGTATGACGAGGGTGACACCTTCGACCACACTGCGTCCAAGGGCTTCATCACCATCCACGGTCTGCAGTCCAAGACCTGGTCTCGCGTCCAGGGTCCTGGCTCCAAGCTTCAGTAAGGGAGCACATGCAGGTAGTGAAAACTGTCTCGCTGATTCTTCGATAGTGCACGCAACGGCAGCCGGGTCATCTGCTCGGCTGCCGTTTGTTGTTGATGGCGCGTGTCCTGCGCAAGGATCTTGACGGGCTTTATGCAATCCTCTAGAAACCCCAATGCGGTAAGCTATTCGCCGTCAATTGGGCTATCTAACTGATGCAAGGGAGCGCACATGGCACTGTGGGGCGGTAGGTTCGAGAAGGGCGTCGATGCCTTTACGCAGGAGTTTGGCGCGTCGCTTGAGGATGACAAGGCCATGGCGCAGCAGGATATCCGCGGTTCCATTGCCCATGCCACCATGCTTGCCAAGCAGGGCATCATCAGCCAAGAGGACTGCGACGCAATCGTCTCTGGTCTGAAGGACATCTCTGAGCAGATTGCTGACGGCACCTTTGAGTACGACGTCAACGATGAGGACATCCATATGGCCGTGGAGAAGACCCTCACCAACAATATTGGCAAGCCTGGAGCGCGCCTGCACACTGGTCGCTCAAGGAACGACCAGGTGGCAACTGACATTCGCCTGTACGCAAAAGACCTCACGCGGGAGCTGCTCGAAGGCAACGTCGAGCTGCGCCGCACGTTCATTGACGTTGCCGAGAAGAACTTCGGCGTCGTGATGCCGGGCTATACGCACCTGCAGCATGCGCAGCCCGTGCTCTTCTCGCATCACATGCTCGCCTACTTCTGGATGTTTACGCGCGACTATGTACGTCTGACGGCGGCGTACGAGGCGGCAGACGCCAACCCGCTGGGATCTGCTGCGCTTGCGGGCACCACCTATCCGCTGGACCGCGCCTACACGACCGAGCTTTTGGGCTTTGACCACGCGATCCCCAACTCAATGGACGCCGTCTCCGACCGCGACTATCTGCTTGACCTTGAGTACGCATGCGCGGTCAGCATGATGCACCTCTCGCGCCTTTGCGAGGAAATCGTTCTGTGGAGCAGCACGGAGTTCGGGTTCATCACGCTATCCGACAGCTACTCCACAGGCTCGTCGATCATGCCGCAGAAGAAGAACCCTGACTTTGCCGAGCTCACACGCGGCAAGACCGGTCGCGTCTACGGCGATCTGATGGCGCTGCTCACCACCATGAAGTCGCTCCCTCTGGCTTACAACAAGGACCTCCAGGAGTGCAAGGAGGGTCCCGCCGACGCGGCAAAGACGCTGCTTGACTGCATGGCCATTGCGTCTGGCATGCTCTCGACCATGACCGTGAATGCCGACACCATGCTTGACCAGGCGCACAAGGGCTTTACCGCTGCCACTGACGTTGCTGACTATCTGGCAAAGAAAGGCATGCCGTTCCGCGAGGCGCACGAGGTGGTTGGCAAGCTTGTCCTGTATTGCGAGAAGCACAACAAGGGTCTTGAGGATCTGACGGCGGACGAGTTCCGCTCGGCAAGCCCACTCTTTGAGGATGACATCGCGCAGGATCTTGACCCTGAGGGGATTGCCCGTGCCCGCACGACGTACGGGGGAACGGGCCATGACGCGGTGCGTGCGCAGCTTAAGGAGGCAAAGGCTGCGCTCGCGGCAGACGAGGCGGCGCTGCCAAAGGCTCCAGAGAGCAAGTAGCTACTGCCTACATCCTGATAAGCAAGGCGAGATGGTCCTGCCATGGCAAGCTTGGTTGTCGATAGGATTGAGGACGGCATTGCCGTGATTGAGCTTGCCGTTGGGCAGACGTTCAACGTCCCCCTGTGCATGCTGCCAGAAGGCACGCATGAGGGGGACGTTCTTGCATTTTGTGCCGACGGTTATTCACGCAAGCTAGATGCCACGGCATTACGAGCCGCGGAGATGCGCCGCCGCACTGAGCGGCTGTTTGGCTGCAACGGGAAAGGGGAGACTACGGGGCGGTAACGGCGGCGCTCTTTTCGCAGCTAACCGAAAAAGTGGACCCGTCACAGGCTATGGTTACCGTACCGTTTGCGCCAGTGCCGTATGTCTCGACGCCAAAGTCCGAGAGGGCGTCGAGTACCTTCTGCTTGGGATAGCCGTAGTCGTTGTCCAGTCCGTACGAGAGCACTGCGATATTTGGGGTGATCTTTTTCAAGAGCCATGCGTTCGTGGAGGTTTTGCTGCCGTGGTGACCGGCCTTCAGCACGTCCACATGCTGGCTGCACGCCTCGGCTATGCGGTCGGTGCAGGCGTCTCCCGTAAAGAGGAAGGTCTTGTCGCCAAAAGTAATGCGAATAATTGCGGAGCGATTATTGATGTAATCCGAGTCTGAATCTTCCCAGTCTGAGCCGGCTGTCGAATCTGGCACTGGTCCGAGCACCTCAACCGTATAGTCGTCCCCCGAAGCTATTGTCTCTCCGGCCTTTGCCTCGTGGGTCGATGCGCCCGAAGCCTCTACCTTGTCAAGAAAGTCCTCGTAGGTCTGTGTGTTTGCAGAAACGTCAGGCGCCCACACTTCGCCTATCTCAAACGTGTCGAGAACGTCGAGTAGCCCGCCGATATGATCCTCGTGTGGGTGCGACGCGACGAGGTAATCAATCTTTGTATAGCCGAGCGACTGTATGTATGAGACGACCGTTGCGCCGGCATCGGGCACGCCACCATCAATGAGCAGGCACTTGCCATCGGGCAGCTCTACGAACTCGCTGTCACCTTGGCCGACGTCAATAAAATGCGCGACTATCTCCCCTGAGGCGGCCTCGGCGTTCGACGCGGAGGAAGCGGATGCGTTGGTGTTTGCTGAAGCGGTCACGTCCGTGCCCGCGGGCTCCGGCTGACCCAGCCATCCCGAGAGCGCCAGAGCCACAACTATGATGAGCGCTGCTAGTCCGCCCACGCGCTTAGATTTTCTCGCCACCGCGTCCTCCCTGTGCTGATTCCCCGAACAGCTTGCCGCAATTGCGCCGCCAGCGCAATTGAGAAGCCCCTCGCGTATTCGTGGGCAGGCTACGCATAGACCTAGGTTTGTTTCCAATATTTCAACAATATTGCAGGAAGATTTCGCCTGTTTCATTCATGAAAAACATCGATTCATATAAGCATTGAATGCTTTCGATGCGCCTAAGGTTCCCTTCAACGTCATATAAGGAGCTTTAGCTTCTTAGGTCGTAACTAAACGTGGAACAAGGGGGGAACATGGAAACTCAACAGGCAGCGCTTTCGCGCAGAACTTTCATTAAGGCAATGGGAGCCCTGAGCGCTTCAGGTGCGGTTTTCCTTTCCGGTTGCGGAAGCCAGCGCGCATCAGAGGCTTCTGGCTCCGATAGCGCGGCAGACACCATTACTTTTGCACAGGGTGCCGACCCGCGCGGCCTTGATCCCGCCTATGTCGATGACGGCGAGTCTGCCAAGATCATGGAGAACATCTACGAGTCGCTCGTCACCTATGCCGACGACTCCACCGACATTGAGCCGTGCCTGGCAAAGGACTACGAGATTTCCGACGATGGTCTTACCTATACGTTCCACTTGGAGGAGGGCGTCAAGTTCCACGATGGCACCGACTTCAATGCCGACGCCGTTGTGAAGTCCATTGAGCGCCAGCTTGAGCCCAACCGTACCGAGGACATGACCTACGCGTCCTTCGTCTTTGGCACTGCGTCCGAGGGCAATGGCGTTGAGTCGGTTACCGCCGTCGACGACTATACGGTCGAGATCAAGCTCGCCGCCGTCTCCGCGCCGTTCATCAAGAACATGGCCATGATCTTGGCCGCGCCGATTGTCTGCCCGACTGACTTCGATGCGCTGATGGAGAATCCCTGCGGCACTGGTCCTTACAAGTTCGTCTCCTGGGACAAGGGTCAGAACGTCAAGCTCGTCGCCAACGACGACTATTGGGATGAAGATCGCAAGGCAAAGACCCAGAACATCATTTTCCGCTTCATTGCCGAGAACGCCTCGCGCGTTACCGCCCTTAACAACGGTGAGGTCGACATCATCGACGGCATCGACGATTCCGTGGTCGACACCATCACAAGCGCCGGCAACAGCCTCTTTGAGGAAGACGGCATGAACATCAACTATATGGCGTTCAACTGCCTCGACACGTCAGTCTGCTCCGACCAGGCCGTCCGCAAGGCGATTGCCAAGGCCGTCAACGTTGAGGAAATGGTCTCCTCGCTCTATGGCGACTACGCCTCCGTGGCCAACTCGATCATGCCTGTCTGGATGGCTCCCTACGACGAGGACGTCACGCAGACCGAGTACGACCCCGACGCCGCGCAGCAGGAGCTTGCCGACCTCGGCATCACCAACCTCACCTGCATCACGTACTCCAACGTTCGTCCGTACAACACCAAGAACGGCCAGACGCTCGCCGAGGCCGTCCAGGGCTACCTCAGCAAGGTTGGCGTGACGGTTGACATCACCCCGTACGACTGGACCACCTACAAGACCAAAGTCACCACAGATCCTTGGGACATCTGCTTCTACGGCTGGGTTGGCGACAACGGCGACCCCGACAACTTCATGAACCTTCTCGCCGACACCAACGCCACGATGAACGTCGCTCAGTTCCAGGACGAGGAGTACAACGCGCTGATTGCCCAGGGCGTCGCCACCTCCGACGAGGACGAGCGCGCACAGATCTACAAGCAGTGCGAAGAGATGGCCGCCGAGAAGCAGCCGTGGCTCCTCATCTCGCACTCCAAGAACCTTGCCGGCTATAACCCCAATGTGTCGGGGTTCGTCATTCACCCGACCGGCGTCGTTCGCCTGTGGAATGCCGTGAAGAGCGCCTAACCGTGCGCCTCTTTACGAAAGCGCAGTCTGAGTGACATTGCTGACGGGCTGGACGCTACACCAGCCCGTCAGCTGGTTTGTTAAATGCAAGCTTTGATTTCCTGCAGTTCTAGATGCAATTGCGATGAGAGGGGGCGGTGACTGGTGGCAAGGTATGTCATCAAGCGAATACTGCAGTCACTACTCGTGCTTCTCGGTGTGTCCATCGTCGTGTTCCTTATCATGAGGGTGTTCTCGGCGGATCCTGCACCAGTTGTTTTGGGAGAGCATGCCACCGAGGAGGCTATTCAAGAGTGGAGAGAGGCTAACGGCTTGAACGAGCCGCTGATCAACCAATACTTCTCCTTCCTGTTTGGCGCTCTGCATGGCGACTTGGGCACTTCGTACTACACGCACACATCCGTGACCGAAGAGATCATGAGCCGCTTCCCCGCGACGATCGAGCTGGCCATCGTGGCAATCATCATTGCGTCGGTCTGCGGCATCAAGCTCGGCGTTACGGCTGCTACGCACCGTGGTCAGGCGGCGGATGGCTTCTCGATGGTTCTCTCCCTTGTCGGCGTCTCGATGCCCGTCTTTTGGCTGGGCATCCTGCTCATCATCTTGTTTGCAGGCGTCCTGCACATCCTGCCGTCCGGAGGTCGCTGCGACCCACTTCTGCAGCCAGTTGGCGGCACGGGCTTCTACATTTTGGACACGCTGCTCTCTGGTGACTTCGAGACACTTGGCGATGTGCTCATCCATATGATTCTGCCCGCGCTCACGCTTGCCATGTACTCGATGGCCATCATTACGCGCATGACGCGCTCCTCTATGCTCGATACGCTGAACGAGGACTACGTGCGTACCGCGCGAGCCAAGGGCCTTCCCGAGGGCGGCAAGAAGGGCGTCATCCACCACCATGCGCTGAGAAACGCGATGCTTCCCATCACCACCGTCATCGGTCTGCAGTTTGGCAGCCTGCTGGGCGGCGCGCTGCTCACAGAGACGGTCTTTGCGTGGCCCGGCATCGGCAAGTACACGGTCGAGTGCATCCTTAAGAGCGACTTCCCCGTCGTGCAGGGCGTCGTGCTTCTCATAGGCTGCATCTTTGTTGTCATCAACCTTGTGGTTGACATCATCTATGCCTACCTCGACCCGCGCATCAAGTATTCAAGGGAAGAGGGGTGATCACCATGGCAGCAGCTGAGGCAGTCCTCAACGAGAACGGTCAGACGCCCGAGCCCGAAATGCCGGAGCCTGAAGGAAATCCGACCAGCTTCGATCAGGAGAAGCCCGAGTCTCTGTGGGAGTCCATGTGGTACTCGCTCAAGAGCAGCAAGCCGGCAATGATCAGCTTGGTCTACATCGGCATCCTTGTGGTCATCGCCATCGTGACCTCGCTTTTCCCCTCCATCTTGCCGTACGACCCCTACGCGCAGGACCTCTCGCAGTCTCTGCAGGCCCCATCGGCCGCGCACTGGTTTGGCACTGACGAGCAGGGTCGCGACATCTTCTGCCGCGTCCTCGTAGGCACGCAAATTTCGCTCACTGTCGGTCTCCTTGCCGTAGGGATCGCTCTTGTCATTGGCGTAACGCTTGGCGCCATCGCCGGCTACAAGGGCGGGGCAGTCGATACCGTAATCATGCGCATCATGGACGTCATGCTTGCCATCCCCTCGACGCTGCTCGCCATCGCCTTCATGGCGGCGTTTGGCAAGGGCATCGAGAAGGCCGTCATCGCAATCGGCCTTGTCTCCATCCCCGAGTACGCGCGCATCGTGCGCTCGCAGATCCTCTCGGTAAAGCAGAACGACTATACCGCCGCGGCGCGCGTGATTGGCGACTCCGACTCCGCCATCATCTTCCGTCACGTGCTTCCGAACGTCTTGCCGTCCATCATCGTGCGCGCCACGCTCGGCATATCCGGCGCAATTCTCGACTGCGCGGCGCTTGGCTTCCTCGGTCTTGGCGTCCAGCCGCCTGCGGCCGAATGGGGCGACATGCTTGGCCGCGGCCGCAACTACGTGTTCTCTGCGCCGTGGCTCATGATTTACCCAGGCGCCGCAATTACGCTTGCCGTTCTCGCGTTCAACCTGCTTGGTGACGGCATCCGCGACGCGCTTGACCCCAAGTCTAGGACGAGGTGATTCAGTTGTTGCTAGAAGTAAAAGACCTGGTCACCGAGTTCCCCACGCGCAAGGGCATCGTGCGGGCCGTCAACGGAGTCAGCTTTGGTGTCGATTCGGGCGAGACGGTGGCGCTAGTTGGCGAATCCGGCTCGGGCAAGTCTGTCACGTCGCTATCGATCATGCGCCTGCTTCAGGCGCCTGGTCATGTGACGTCGGGATCGATCACTTTTGACGGGACCGACCTTCTCTCGCTCTCGACAAAAGAGATGCAGCAGGTTCGTGGCGGGCAGATCGCCATGATATTCCAGGAGCCAATGACCAGCCTGAACCCCGTCTATCGCGTTGGTGACCAGATTGTCGAGGCAATCCAGCTGCATTCTGACGCCGACGACAAGCAGGCGCGCGAGCGCGCCATCGAGATGCTGCGCCTTGTTGGCATCCCGAGCCCCGAGGAGCGCGTGGACGACTACCCCCATGAGATGTCGGGCGGCATGCGCCAGCGCGTCATGATCGCAATGGCCCTCTCCTGCAACCCCAAGCTATTGATTGCAGACGAGCCTACGACGGCGCTCGACGTTACCATCCAGGCGCAGATTCTTGACCTGATCTATCGCTTGCGTGAGCAGCTCAACATGGGCGTGCTGCTGATTACGCACGACTTGGGCGTCGTTGCCGAGGTCGCCGACCGCGTGGTTGTCATGTACTGCGGCCAGGCAGTTGAGCAGGCGCCTGCCGACAAGCTCTTCGAGAAGCCGCTCCATCCCTATACGCTGGGCCTGCTCAACTCGATTCCGCGTCTGGACGACGACGACAACAAGCGCCTCTACACCATTCGCGGCCAGGTTCCAAACCCGCTTCACCTGCCGCCCGGATGCCCGTTCTCTGACCGCTGCGACAAGTGCATGCCCATCTGCCGCAAGTCCATGCCCGCGCTGCGTCCATATCCCGAGGACCCCGCGCGCTCTGTCCGCTGCCATCTTTATGACGAGGAGGTCAACAATGGCTAGTGACGACGACGTTCTTCTCGACGTCCAGCATCTCACCAAGAGCTTTGTTGCCAAGACGACCTTCTTCGGCAAGGCGACGTCGTATGTTCAGGCTGTAAACGACGTATCGTTCCAGATTCATCGTGGCGAGTGCTTTGGCCTGGTAGGCGAGTCTGGCTGCGGCAAATCGACCATTGGCAAGATGCTCGTGGGGTTGCTGACTCCTACTAGTGGAAACATCATCTTTGAGGGCACCGACCTCACTAAGCTCTCACCTAAGGAGCGGCGCCCATACTGCAAGGACATCCAGCTTATCTTCCAGGATCCCTATGCAAGCCTGAACCCGCGCATGACCATTGGGCGCATCATTGCCGAGCCCATCCGCACCAATCACATCCTGCCTGACGACCAGGTGAGCAAGCGCGTCGACGAGCTGCTTGAGTGCGTGGGCCTTGCCCCCTACATGCGCAACCGCTATCCGCACGAGTTCTCAGGCGGCCAGCGCCAGCGCGTTGGCATTGCCCGTGCTTTGGCGGTGAACCCCAAGCTCATCGTCTGCGACGAGCCGGTCTCCGCGCTGGACGTGTCAGTGCAGGCGCAGGTCTTGAACCTTCTGGACGACCTCAAGGACCAGTTTGGCCTGACATACCTGTTCATTGCGCACGGCCTTAACGTCGTGAAGCATATCTCAGATCGTGTTGGCGTCATGTACCTGGGCAAGCTCATGGAGATTGCCGACAAGGGCGACTTGTACCATGAGCCTCTCTGCCCTTACACGCAGGCATTGCTGTCGGCCATTCCGTCAACCGACCCCAAGCTGCGCCGCAAGCGCATCATCCTTGAGGGCGACGTGCCGAGCCCCATCGACCCGCCTGCTGGCTGCCGCTTTGCCAGCCGCTGCTTCGCGAAAGTTGGCGCCTGCGAGGTTGCCGCGCCCGAGTTGAGCGAGGTTGTCCCCGGTCACCGCTGCGCCTGTCATCGCTATGCCGCGTGCAACACCATCGACGACGTCAAGCGCGTCAAGCTGCAGCTGCAGCAGGAGGCGGCCCGCCCGACCTATGGTCGTGGGGCTGGCGAGCAGAACGCCGAGCCCGTGGCCGCAAGCGAGCAATAGGAAACGCCTCTTCGCTGCTCACCACTATCGTCGCGCCTACTGCCCAGACAAGAGACGGGCGGTAGGCGCGAGTTTTTGTGACGCATGCTAGAGCATGCGCCTACGAGCTTCGATGCTCGACGATTATGCACGAAAGCAACAGGTGGAAGGTGAATTCAGGGTCCGCTTCCCCAATCTTGCGGCCTAGGCGCCTGTCCAATTGCTCAATGCGATAGGTAACGGTGTTGCGATGCACGCCGAGCTCGCGCGCCGTGTCCGTGATGTTCTTGCCGTGGGATAGGTACGACGCCAAGCATCTGACCTTCTCCTCGCCGTTTTTCTCGCGAGAAAGCTCGTAGACAAAGGGGTGGCAAAGGGCAGTGAGGCTCGACGAGTCGTCAAGCGACTTCACGATGCAGTCGGTATAGCTGTTCTCGAAGTCGAGAACAGCTCCTGGCAGCGTCTCGCCAAGCGCCAGCACGGTACGACACTGCAGGTATGCATAGTGGAGGTAGTCGATTGGGGAGAAGACCGTGCTCAGAACGGCAATCATGCCCTCGTTCAGCAGGATTTTTGAGAGCCGCGCGGCGTAATCGGCAGAGCTTGGGTAGGGATTGCGGTGTATGCCTACGACCCCATCTTCAAATGCAAAGAGCCTCATATGCGGAATCGCGCGAGAAACCGTGGTGATGAAGGGCGGGATTGCCTTGCTTGAAAACTCTGCGGGGTCAGAAGAGCAGAAGAACACAACTCGATACTTGTCGTCCCAATCCCACCCAAACTGCCTAAGCACATAGCGCACGATGCTTGGCTCGATGGATTGCCCTGAAAGCATCCGCTCGATAATTGAATTGGACCGACCCTTCAAGTCTGGGGCAAAAGCCCGCATCGCGTCGGTTCGCTCCAGAATAAGCTGAATCGCTCTCATGGCAGAAAGCTCGCCAAGCGAGAAGGGCGAAAGAAGCTCTGTAGAGCCAAGATACCCAACGATTTCGCCGCGGCGCTCTAGACAGGCCTGGGCCTTTTTGATGCCGTCGCGATCATATATAAACGGCATCGTCGAGGTGGTCAAAAGCCGGCTGTCGGCGGACGTGTCGTTCTCGACGGAATAATAACCGACAGTGAGTACCTGTGTCCAAACTTCGTCGAGGTTCGAGCTCGGAATCTCGCCGGCGGTTGCCACAAGCACCATCGAAGAGTCAAACAGGGCGATGGGATTTTTCAATGGTCGGGCGCAGAGCGCAAGAATCTTCGTAATCGAAGAGCCGCCGATTGCGGCATCAAGAATTTCGGTCTCCCAAGAATTCCAAGAGTCGAACACGCCCTGTGTTAGCGAGAGCATTTCTGCCGGGCTGGTTCCCTCCTCGAAAAGGATGCATTCGCAGTCGACCTGTGGGGCAGGGAGGGTTGAGATGAAGCGCCTCCCGCCTAATTTCAAAAAAATCGAAACGTCCTGCGAATCTACGACGTAGACCAAGCCGGCATCAAGGACCGGGCAAGAGGGGCTGAAGAGACGAACGCCCGCAACATCAAATGATAAGTCCTCCACAACGTGGTGGCAGACGACCCTCTTGCCTAGACCCTTGGCGAGAAGAGCCATATCAATCTTCATCCTGAGCCCCCTCAAGGCACGAGATTGGTTTATGCATTTCATCTAAAAAGATAGCAAACAAACTGAGCGCAATCGCGCTATTTCTGCTACCTGACCATCGCTATCCTGCGGATTAACAGTTGAGGAGAATCCAATTGGGAAAGGGTGGGAGTTATGAACTTTGAACAAAACAGTCCCGTATTTGATGGTGCTATGACGCGGCTTGCGTGGGGACCAATCACGCTTCCCTACGAGTACACCGGCCCACGCGACGAATACCTTGCCTGCCGCAGGAGCGCATGGCTCGGCATTGCCCTCAACACGACGCCAATCTATGATGTCACGGGCCCAGACGCGGTGAAGCTCTTCAATCAGACCTGCGTGAACAAAGACTTCAGCCTCATGAAGGTCGGCAACTCCAAGCATGCGCTCATCTGCAATGACAAGGGACAGATGAATGCCGACGGCGTCATCATGAAGATCGGCGAGAACCTCTATCGCACGTATTGGATGGCTCCCGTACTGCAGTATTGCGTTGAGACCAGCGGTCTTGACGTGCAGGGCAGCTATGTGACTGACGAATTCTTCCTGCAGCTTGATGGGCCAAAGTCTCTCGAGATTCTCGAGACTGCTTTTGGCATTAACTTCCACGACCTCAAGTTCGCGCACAACAAGACCGTCGACTGGCAGGGCGCAGAGCTCATCGTCCATCGTCTTGGCATGTCGGGCGCGCTTGCCTATGAGATCCATGGCAAGCAGCAGGACTTCAACCGCGTGTATCCGCGCCTTCGCGAGGTGCTGTTCCAGTACGATGGCCGGCTTCAAGGCTTCCGCAACTACTGCACCGTCAACCACACGACGGCTGGCTATCCCAACCAGAACATTCACTTTATCTATCCGTACTACGACAGCGAGCCAGAGCTTGCTGAGTGGACTAAGGCCAACCACATTGCGGCAAATACCGCCATTGCTGGCTCTGCCTCCGACGACATTCAGAATGCCTATGCCACTCCTTACGATGTTGGCTGGGGCTATCTCGTTAACTTCAACCACGAGTTTCGTGGGAAGGCGGCCTTGCAACAGCTCAAGCAGAACTCGCCCTACAAGATGGTGACGCTGGAGTGGAACGCCGACGACGTGGCAGACGTCTTCAAGTCGCAGTTCGAGGGGAAGCGCGAGGACATGTACGAGCCCATCGAGTACTTCAGCGGCTTTGACGACATGTCTCAAGGTATGGCCACGCACATTGACTACGTGATGAGCAACGGCGAGAAGGTCGGCATAGCATCTGGTCGCACGTATGCCTACTACGAGAACCGCATGATATCCCTCGCCAAGATCAAGCCGGAGCTTGCTGCCCTCGACAACGAGGTAGAAGTCCTTTGGGGCGGCCCCAATTACAAGCAGAAGCTCATCCGCGCCAAGGTTGCCCCCTTCCCGTACTACAACGGCGAGTATCGTAACGAGCACTTTGACGTTAGCGCCATCCCTGAGCTGGCATAGGAGGACAGCATCGAGACGCTCGCTGCAGAAGCTGCGAGCTTTGCTGGTGAGCCCGCTTCCGCGCTTTCTGCGGGAGCGGGCATTTTCGCTTATTGATACGGGTCGTAAACATGACTAAGAGGGCATGGGGAAGCCCGCTATCTCGTCTCTACAACCAAGGGGGTTGCTCGCGGTAGAATTATCAGCGTGATACCGCACGCCATGCGAAAGGACGCTGGATGATCGATCGCTATACTCGCCCCGAGATGGGCCACATCTTCACGCTCGAGAACAAGTACGCAATCTGGCAAGAGATTGAGGTGCTAGCCTGCGAGGCCCAGGCCGAGCTGGGAGAAATTGGCATCACCAAGGAAGAGGCCAAGTGGATTCGCGACCACGCATCCTTCAACAAGGAGGAGGTCGACGAGATCGAGGCGGTCACCAACCACGACGTAATTGCCTTCCTCACCAATATGGGCTCCTATATTGACGCCGATGTTCCCGAGGGAGAGCCCAAGCCCAGCCGCTGGGTTCACTACGGCATGACCTCGACCGACCTTGGCGATACTGCGCTTTGCTACCAGCTGTGCCAGGCGACTGACATCTTGCTGGATGACTGCAAGAAGCTCGGCGAGATCTGCAAGCGTCGCGCGTTCGAGGAGAAGGACACGCTTTGCGTTGGCCGTACGCATGGCATTCATGCAGAGCCGATGACCTTCGGCCTCAAATTTGGCAGCTGGGCATGGGAGCTCAAGCGTGATTATGACCGGCTGAAAGACGCTCGCAAGAACGTCAGCTTTGGTGCCATCTCCGGCGCCGTGGGCACGTATTCCAGCATTGACCCGCGCGTCGAGCAGTATGTCTGCGAGCACTTGGGACTGAACGCCGACCCGCTGTCCACGCAGGTCATCTCCCGTGACCACCATGCCTATCTTGCTGGCGTGCTCGCAACCACGGCTGCTACCTGCGAGCGCATTGCAACCGAGATTCGAAACCTCCAGCGCACCGATACCCTCGAGGTAGAGGAGCCTTTCCGCAAGGGACAAAAGGGCAGTTCCGCCATGCCGCACAAGCGCAACCCCATCACGATGGAGAAGGTCTGCGGCCTTTCCCGCGTCGTGAAGGCCAATGCGCAGGTTGCCTTTGACAACGTTGCCCTGTGGCATGAGCGCGACATCTCTCACAGCTCCGCCGAGCGTGTGGCGCAGGCCGACAGCTTCATTGCGCTCGACCACATGTTCCAGTGCCTGATTCGTGTGGTTGACGGTCTGATTCTGTATCCCAAGCGCATGGAGGCCAACCTCAACAAGACCCGCGGCTTGATCTTCTCGAGCAAGGTTCTTCTCGCGCTCGTCGACACTGGAATCTCTCGCGAGGATGCCTATAAGGTCGTGCAAGACAACGCCATGGCTACGTGGAGAGAGGTTCAGCAGTGCGAGCAGGGCTCAACGTTCAAGGAGAAGCTCGAGGCAGACCCTCGATGCACGCTCTCTGCTGAGCAGCTCGACGCAATCTTTGACCCTCGCGCGTTCCTTACCCGCGTTGGCGTGGTGTTCGACCGCCTTGAGCAGCTTAGCTTCGAGTAATCGCTTCAGTTTCACTGGGTATACTTATGCGGATACTTATTCATACATAGGAAGGAAGCGTCCGTGTTCCACTACGACTATCGTCCGCGCGGCGTCTGCTCGCGCGCCATTCATCTTGACATTTCTGATGACGGCTCCACGATCGAGTCCGTCTCTTTTGAGGGTGGATGCAATGGCAACCTCAAGGCCATCGGCAAGCTCGTGAAGGGCAAGCCGGTGGAGGAGATTGCCGGCATTCTCGCTGGCAACACCTGCGGGCCTCGCCCCACATCCTGCGCTGATCAGCTAAGCCGCGCCCTCCTTGAAGCCCAGCGCGCCGCGCGCGCATAGCCAGAGAGCTCGTCCAATCCTTGCATATGTCTTTTTTTGCCAGCAAACACTCACCGCATGCAATTTCGCGCCGCTCCCTCTTTAAGGCGGGGGCGGCGACGGGTGTTGCTGCGGCGACGGTAACCATCCTCTCCGGATGCAACAACCAAACCACTCAAGAGGACGTTGCTGAGCCGATGGACGTCTCGGAGGACACGGGCACGGAGATACTCACCACCTATACCAGTGCCGACTTTCCGTATACGGCAAGCAATGAATGGACCTTGCCCCTCGGCAACGTTCTCCATCCAGCTGAGGGCACCTGGATTCCCGTGACCACTGCTGGCTCGTCGGCAACGCCCATGGTGAAGGCGTCTGCGCTGTCCCTTTCATCGGGACAGCTCTCCACGGTTGTCGAGGCGCCGCTCACCAACACGACGACCACCGTTATCTACAGCGTTGCCTGCTCGGATTCCGTCTATGCATGGGTCGAGCTCGACCTGATTTCTCGCTCGTGGTCTCTTTACGCATCAGAGTTCTCGGAGGGCGCCCTAACGGGAGAGACAAAGACGCTTTGGCAGGCCGACTCGAATTGGGACCCAGCCCCACTTGCCTGCTCGGGGCGATACGTCCTGTGGCTTGTTCAGCCTGCTACCTCTGGCAACCAGACGACGGAGAGCTCGCACTGCTACCTTTGGACGGCAGGCTCCTCGGATGCCAGCGACGTGTTGGAGTCTCCGGGTCGCTTTGCCACGCCGCCAACGGTAAACGATTCGGCCGTTGTTCTCACGCCGCGTGTCCGCGCGGATGAAGGCACGTATTACGGAATAACCGCCTACTCTCTTGATGATGGGCTACAGACTAAGATCGACCAGCTTGTCATGCCTGCTTCGGTCCGCCCGTTCCGTGCATGCCGCATGGGCGACAACTTCGTCTTTTCGGTCGAGGCCAATTATGACAGCGGCGGTCTTCTCGGCAACATGGGGACCTACATTGGCAATGGCAGCAGCGATAGTTTTCTTTATCTGAGCCGCGAGCCGTTCGCCTGCCCCTCGGGAAAAGACGGAGTCTATTTCATCAAGAGCCGCTCTTCGTATATCGTTGCGAACTCAACCGACCAAACGTATAGCGTCCTTGCCTCCGCTGACCGAAGCGTTGATTACGGCGAGTATCCGGCGCGAGTGGGGAATTGCGATACGTTCGTAACGTTTTCCTCGGTAAAGGACGCTACCACCGGATACCCCGCTTCTGTAACTGTGCGCACCTTCCCCCTATAGGTGTCTGTTTTTTGCCTTTTGCGGGTATAAAATACCAGATGCATTATTTGAGGAAATTTTGTGCTTGCGCGTATACATGTCACGGTAAAGGAGGCCTCTATGGCTTCAGAAGAAAAGAAGATTTTGCTGGTTGAGGATGACAAGGCCATTCGTGACGTGGTTGCTGCCTACCTCGATCATGAAAACTATATCGTTCGTGGCGTTGGCGACGGACAAAGTGCCGTTGAAGAGTTTGAGAAGCACTCGTTTGACCTCGTGATTCTCGATCTTATGCTGCCGAAGCTCTCTGGAGAGCGCGTCTGCCGCGCCATTCGCGAGACTTCAAACGTCCCCATCATCATGCTGACCGCGAAGGGCGAGGTTGAAGACCGCATCATCGGCCTTGAGCTTGGCGCGGACGACTACCTCATCAAGCCCTTCTCGCCGCGCGAGCTCATCGCCCGCGTGCGCGCTCTGCTGCGCCGTGCTCATACTGAGGCTGAGCCCCAGCTCGAAGTGCTCGACTTCGGCGACCTTGTGATTGACATCTCCGGTCACAAGGTGATGGTTGAGGGCAAGGAAGTCGATTTGACCGCATCAGAATTCAAGCTCCTCACTACGCTCGCGCGCTACCCCGGTCGTGTCTATACGCGTATGGAGCTTGTGGAGAAGGTCCTTGGCTACGACTTCGAGGGATATGAGCGCACGATTGACTCTCATGTCAAGAATCTGCGCGCTAAATTGGGCGATGATCCCCGCAACCCGCGCTGGCTCTATACCGTTCATGGCGTCGGCTATCGCTTTGAGGCTCCCGAGAAGCCGGCAAATACCGATAGTAAGTCTGAGTAAGGTCTGAGCGTGGCCGAAGACTCTCCAAACAATCAGACGAATGTCGAACCAGACTCTGCGCAAGCAGGGTCTGGTCGTAATTCGTTCAACACCATTCAGCGCGAGCCCACCAAAAAGCGGTGGAGCTACTCGGCGCGCATGACCATGCTCTTTGCCTGCGTGGCTATTATGACGGCCGCAATCTTCTTCGTGGTTCTGGCTGTCGTGTGGAACGGACAGTTCAAAGAGTACGCCCGCCAGAACATGCAGCTGCTTGCCCAGTCTTCCGCTGATGCCATTTCGGTTGAGTATGCAAGCCAGGGCGAGTGGAACGATGAAGTTATCAACTCAGCGCGTACCACGTCATCGTCGCTTCACGAAGTTGGCTTCCAGGTGCTCGATGTCGACGGCACAGTCATCTACGAGAGCACTCCTACCTCGGAGATCGAGGACGAGGATGAGGGAGATTACGATTCTGCCGTCACTGCCGACGTCACCGACAGCGACGGCAGCGTTGTAGGCTCCGTGCGGATTTGGGCCAATGGGTCAAGCGCGCCGCTTACTAAGGCCGATGCACAATTCCTCGACAGCTCGTATAGCGCAATCTTTACGGCTGCCATTATCGGAGTCATTCTGGCCTGCGTGATTGGCTACTTCGCATCGCGCTCACTGACCAAGCCGATTCAGCGCATCACGCGCACTGCGGCACAAATCAGAAACGGAGACCTTACCGCTCGCACCGGGCTTTCCGGCACCGACGAGATTGGTCAGCTGGGCGAGACATTCGACGATATGGCGACGTCTCTTGAGAAGGACATCAAGCTTGAGCATCGTCTGACCAGCGACGTTGCCCACGAGCTGCGTACCCCGCTGATGGCTATTCAGGCCACCGTCGAGGCCATGCAAGATGGCATTCTCCCTGCCGATAACGAGCACTTCGAGACGCTTGATGGGGAAGTGCGGCACCTCTCCCGCCTGATTGATGCAATGCTTCGCCTTTCTCGTTTGGAAAATGGCAAGACAGAGCTCCATACAGAGCATTCCGATATCGTGTTTTTGGTTAAGAGCCTTGTTGCCAGCCAGCACCAGCTGTTCCATGACAAGGGCCTTCATCTGCGCTTTAACGATGAGACCCCGCACGGCGAGTGCTATGCCGACGTCGACCAGGACATGATTCGCGAGGCCGTCGTCAACCTTATGAGCAATGCCATGCGCTACACGGACGAGGGCGGCTGGATTGTTGTGAGCGTTGGTGTCGATCGCTCCGACGTGTTCATCTCGGTTCGAGACACGGGAATAGGCATGTCGAAGGAAGACATCACGCAGGTCTTTTCGCGTTTTTGGCGCTCTGACGTCAGTCGCGAGCGCGAACATGGCGGCCTAGGCGTCGGACTCTCTATCACCAAGGAGATTGTCGACCGCCATAACGGAACGATTACCGTCGAGTCCGAGCTCGGAAAGGGATCTACCTTCACAATAAAGATTCCGCAGAATCGTTCTCGCCGTTCGCTTAAGCAGGCTCATCAAGATAAGTAGCAATGTGGTGCACATTGTGACCGCGCAATGTTGTTCCATTACAATCAACATGCAACTGCGGTTAATGCCAAACGAAGAGAGGCAGCCAATGTCATCTATCGACATGCGTCCAGATTCCCATGGAAAGGTTCGCGACATTTACGATTGTGGTGACAGCCTCTTGATGGTTGCCTCCGACCGCATTAGTGCGTTTGACTACATCCTTCCGGATGAGATTCCCTATAAGGGAGAGATTCTTACGCGCATCTCTGCGTTCTGGTTCGATCGCTTTGCCGACCTTATGCCTAACCACATGATTTCTATGGATGTCGCCGACTTCCCGGAGGAGTACCACAAGTACGCCGAGTATCTGACGGGTCGCTCCATGCTGGTCAAGAAGGCTAAGACCGTGCCCATCGAGTGCATTGTGCGCGGCTATCTCACTGGCTCTGGCAAGAAGACCTACGACCAAGACGGCACTGTGTGCGGAATCAAGTTGCCTGACGGTCTGACCGAGGCTTCCAAGCTGCCTGAGCCCATCTTTACGCCTTCTACAAAGGCCGCGATTGGCGACCACGACGAGAACATCTCGTTTGAACGCTGCGCTGAGCTTGTTGGCAATGACGTAGCCACTCAGCTGCGTGATGCGTCCCTGTCCATTTACAACGCTGCGGCTGAGTATGCGGCAACGCGCGGCATTATCATTGCCGACACGAAGTTTGAATTTGGCTTCATCGATGGCAAGCTCACGCTCATTGATGAGTGCCTGACCCCTGACTCTAGCCGCTTCTGGCCTGCCGAGGGCTATGAGCCTGGTCATGTCCAGCCTAGCTATGACAAGCAGTATGTGCGCGATTGGCTGCGCGCCAACTGGGACATGGTTGGAGAGCCGCCTCACCTTCCCGAGGACGTTGTGCGTGGAACTTCCGCGCGCTACGAGGAGGCGTTCAAGATTATTACCGGCAAGACGTTTGAGCCCATGAAGGAGATCCATGTCACTGCGTGATACGCTCGCGGGAGCGCAAAAGGAGGCCCAAGAGGCCGGAAACCTTCCCACAGGTCGCAAGAGTAAGTCCAAGTCTGGCGGCAAGAAGAAGGACGACGCCGAGGACGTAAAGAATCGCCCTCGTACGTATAAGAGCTCTGCTGCGACTGCCAAGCCCAGTCGCGAGGCAGCTTCTTCGGTACGAGTGAGCGAGAAGAGCTCGGCATCGCTCGGCAACTCCAAAGAGTCGAAGGACGCTAAGAAGGCCGCTCGCCGCAAGCAGCGCGATGAGGAGGACTTCAGGCAGCGCGGATACGAGGTCGTTCTGAGGAGCAACGAGCGCTATCACCAGACCGAGCGCACGTGGTGGATTCTTATCGGTGTCGGCTTTGCCCTGACGCTGGTGACGCTCGTCATTGTATGGCTTTATCCAACGGACAGCTCTGACTACACCTCCGTTGTTGGCGCAATCTCAGTAATCGCCTTGATTGCCGCATATGCGCTTATCATTGGCGGTTTTGTGTACGACTGGGTTGTTCGCCGCCCCATCCGCAAGGCCACTGAGCGTCAGGTTGCCAGCTACTCCGACAAGAAGATCGCAGACATACTCGAAAAGGAGCGCAAGCGTCTGGTTGCCGAAGAGGCTGAAAAGCAGGCCAAGAAGCAGGCAAGAAAGGGCAAGAAGCAGTAGTAAGTAGCGGCTCTCGGCACAGAAGAGCGTGCGCGATGGTAGAATACCTACTTGCGCCCTCGTAGCTCAGGGGATAGAGCACAGGTTTCCTAAACCTGGTGTCGGCCGTTCGAATCGGCCCGGGGGCACCACGATAGAACAGCAGGTCAGACCAGCTACTGAGGTCTGACCTGCTTTTATTATGCGCCGCCGTCTGTGCCACGCGAAGGGATCGAGAAGGGGCGGGATGTCTTTGTAAGCCATCCCGCCCCTCCATTGTTCAACGCAATGCGTATCCGCTAGTCACTACTGCTCGAGCCGCTTGTGTTGCTCGAGTTGCTACTTGACGAACTTGTGTCAGAGCTAGAGTCGGTGCTGTCCGACGTTGTGTCTGAGGAGCTGTCGCTGCTATTGCTTGAAGACGTAGACGACCCGCTAGAGACGGTAATCGTGATTGTCGAGCCGCTGGTAGCGCTTGTTGCGGACTGAGCAATGACCGTGCCTGCGGACTGGGTGCTTTCCTGATAGACGATGTTCACGGAGAAGCCAGCGTTCTCAAGCTTGGACTCTGCGCTAGAGACGCTATAGCCCACGACGTTCGGGACGGACACCGACGCGGGACCGGTCGAGACAACAATCGTGACTGTGCTGCCCTTGTCTGCGCTGCTGCCGCTGGACGGGGACGAGCTGATGACCTTGCCGCTTGCGACGGTAGAGGAGGAAGACGAAGTCACGTTGACCGAGAAGCCCGCGCTCTCTAGCGCGCTGGTCGCTGCGCTCTCGGTGTAGCCAACAACGTTAGGAACCTCGACCTGCTCGGTGCCCTGAGACAGGTGATAGACGATGGTATCGCCCGCCTTGGCCTCGCTTCCGGCGCTGGGCTCCTGGCTAGCGACATGACCGACCTCAACGTCGCTGTCGTAGACCGAATCGCCTGCCTGCCCCTTCAGGCCATAGGAGTTGAGCGTCTCGGTGACCTCGCTCGGCGTCATTCCGGACAGGTCAGGCACCGTTACTGTAGCTGCGGGTTCTTCGCCCTTGGACACTACGACGGTGATGACCGTGCCCTCGGTTGCAGTCCTACCTGCAGACGGCGTCTGATCGATGATCTTGCCCTCCTCGACGGTGTCTGAGTACTGGTACGTGACGTTGTCGGTATCCAAGGTAAAGTGCCCGTCGGCATCGATGGCGCTCTGTGCTTGCTCGAGCGTATAGCCAGAAAGGTTGGGCACGGAGTACGACTGTGATCCGGAGCTCAAGATCGAGTAGATGAGGAACCCGACGGCTGCGATGGCAACGACCGCCGCGATGATTCCGATGACCTTCTTGCGATTCGACTTCTTTTTTCGTTCCTCTTCTTCAGCCTGAGCCTGCTCGGTCGCCCTCATCGGACGCTGCCTGTTGGTGTTCTGGATGCGGGGGATGGTCTGCGTCGCTCCCTTGGAGTGCGCGCCCATGGCAACCGTGGGGGTCGCGGGGAGCATCGCCGTTGCGGTGGCAACGGCCTGCATGCGACCAGCGAGGTAGTCGCGCAGCGTGTGATAGAGCTCGTCGGCAGTCTGGAAGCGGTCCTTGGGGTCTTTCTGCATGCACTTCAGGATGATGGACTCAAGCTGGGGGTCAACGTTGGGGTTGATCTCTGAAGGCGGCTTGGGCTGCTCGTTTACCTGTTTGAGCGCGACGCTGATGGCGTCGTCGCCCTCAAAAGGAACACGACCAGTGGACGCCTCGTACATTACGATGCCAAGCGAGTAGATGTCGGTGGTGGGACCAAGCTCTTTGCCCTGGGTCTGCTCTGGGGAGACGTAGTGAGCGGTGCCGAGCACGGAATTGTCAGCGGTCAGGTGGCTGTTCTTTGCGCGTGCGATGCCAAAGTCCATCACCTTGATGTTTCCGTCAGGCTGCACCATGATGTTTTGCGGCTTGATGTCGCGGTGAATGATGTCATGCTTGTGCGCGACAGAAAGCGCTTGTGCAATCTGAGAGCCGATTTGAGCGACCTTCTTGCAGTCGAGCGCCCCGTGCTTTCGGATGCCGCTCTTGAGGTCGGTTCCGCGCAGATACTCCATCACGATGTAATACGTGTCGGCATCCTTGCCCCAGTCGTAGACCGAGACGATATAAGGACTCTGAAGCGCGGCCGCAGCCTGCGCCTCCTGCTTGAAGCGGGCTGCAAAGGATGGGTCGGAGGCGTACTGGGGAAGCATCGTCTTGATTGCGACAGTGCGACCCAGAACCTGGTCCATCCCTCGGAACACCGTGGCCATGCCGCCTGTCCCGATTTTGTCGAGGACTTGATAACGTCCCCCCAACACCCTACCTGCCATCAGTCTCTCCCATCAACCTGGCGGTTCTACCGCATCTTAAATCTCCGTTTTGTGTGCTCAGCGGTTATAAAGTCATCGTCGTGCTACGCCCATTAGCTTGCCCCCAGAGCTTGAATGTTGAGGCACTTGGCCAGGACTTCTCCAGCCACAGAGGCCGCGTACCCCTCAACGTCAGTTCCGTCGTATCCCTCAATGCATACTGAAATAACCAGTGTGGGGTTGTCATACGGGGCAAAGCCGATGAAGAACGAGTTGATCTTGCCATCCTCGATTTGCGCGGTGCCAGTCTTCCCGGCTACCTGGACTCCGGAAATCTGCGCGTTCGTGCCCGTGCCGTGATCGACGACGGCAAGCATGGCCTCCTTGACCTCCGCAGCGGTCTCCGAAGAGACGGCCTGGCCCAATGACTTCGGGGTGGTGGTAGAGATGACGGTCCCCTCAGGCGAGAGGATGTGGTCAACCACATAGGGGTTCATTACAACGCCGTTGTTTGCGATGGCCTGCGCGACCATGGCATTTTGCATGACGGTGACCTGTGGTCCTGCGGGGCTCTCGTGCTCGCCGACAGGCTGGCCGCAGGCGGCCCAAGCCGTCTCCCACTCGGTCATTTCGGAGGGCTCGGGCATGAGCGAGGCTACGGTGTAGAAGTCCTGACCGACGTTGGTTCCATAGCCGAAGGCGTCTGCGTAGGCAACCAGGTTCTCGGCGCCAACCTGCACGCCTACCTGCCCAAACACCGTGTTAGACGAGAGCGCAAAAGCCTCCTTGAGGGTTGGAGTTCCATAGTCGTAGTAGCCGTAGTTGCTGACCTCGGCGCCGCCAATCTCGATGGAGGGGCTGGCGTCATAGACGGTGTCGAGTGTGGTGGTCCCTGTGTCGAGGGCGGCAGACAGCGTGACGGCC
This sequence comes from Tractidigestivibacter sp., assembly GCF_050946515.1. Lineage (GTDB taxonomy): Bacteria > Actinomycetota > Coriobacteriia > Coriobacteriales > Atopobiaceae > Tractidigestivibacter. The sequence continues at coordinate 65,532 of NZ_JBMNUX010000009.1, read as the reverse complement.
TTGAACGTGGAGCCCGGAGAGTAGAGCGCTTGCGTGGTGCGGTCAAGCAGCGCCGAAGACGAGTCCGAGCTCATGAGAGTGTCAAGCTCGTCGTTGCTGTAGGTGGGCGAGCTTGCTTTCGCTAGCACCGCCCCTGTCGACGGGTCAAGCACAACGATGGCGCCGACATAGCCCTCGAGTGCCTCCTCCGCGGCAATTTGCATCTGAGAGTTGATGGTGAGCGCCACGGTGTTGCCAGCGCTTTGGATTCCCGCAAGCGAGTAGAGCGCGCTCGTCCAGTTGGAGTAGTCGGAGTGGCCGGTGAGCGTCTCATTCATGGTTGACTCGATGCCGCTGCTCCCATAGCGGGTTGAGATATATCCAACTGTATGGGAGGCGAGACTCCCCTGCGGATACTCGCGCACGTACGTACCGTCGTCCTGTTTGACGCTCTCAGCAAGCGTTACGCCGTCCGAGGTGATGATGGCGCCGCACTGTACGTAGGCGCTCTTGGCAATCGTGTGGTTGTTGGTCGGGAGATTCTGGATGCGTGACGCGTCAAAGATCTGGAGATAGGTCAGGTTGCCAATGAGCACGGCAAAGAGAATCGCGAACGTTGTGATAAGCGCGGTAAGGCGCTTGCCCAAGGCGACGCGACCAAGGACTCCGGACTCGGGTCCCACGGTCTCAAAGCGACCGCGTACGTGCGTGCCATGGACGAATGCCGATGCCTGCGTCTGAACGCCGGCGGCAGAAAGCCTGGTAGAAGAGCTGCTGGAGGGGGCGGAGATAAGCTCTGCCTCACGGCCGGTGCCCTCGTCGCCCGCACGCATGAGCAGTCCCACAATGATGAAGCTCGAGAGCAGAGATGTGCCGCCCTGGCTCATAAAGGGCAGCGTAACACCCGTAAGAGGAAGGAGCTTAGTGACGCCGGCAATAATCAAGAACGCTTGGAAGCCGATGACCGTGGTAAGGCCCGCGGCGGCAAACGCGGACGAGTCAGACTTGGCACGGGCGGCAGTGGCAAAGCCACGCACGCAGAAGATCATGTACAGGATGATGACAGCACTTGAGCCAAGCAGGCCCATCTCCTCGGCAATGGCCGAAAAGATGAAGTCGCTCTCGACAAATGGAATCAGCGTTGGCATGCCCTTGCCGATTCCGGTGCCAACAAGGTTGCCATCGGCAATGGAATAGAGCGATTGCACAATCTGATAACCGCCGCCCTGAGCGTCGCTCCAAGGGTCAATCCACATGTCAACACGGGTCTTGACGTGCGAGAACAGGTGGTAGCACGCAACAAAGCCAAGCAGCAGGAGGGCGAGGGCGATGATGACATAGCTCCAGCGCCCTGTGGCAACGTACAGCATAACCACGAAGTAGACAAAGAAGAGGAGGGCGCTTCCCAAGTCACGCTCGAAGACGACAAGCAATAGGCTGATGCCCCACACAATGAACAGCGGCAACAGCATGCGCAGGCGCGGCATCTTGAAGGGGCCGACCTTCTGCATGGAGGAGGAGAGCGCTTCTCGGTTGACGGCCAGATAGAACGCCAAGAACAGAACAATCAGGATTTTTGCAAGCTCGCCCGGCTGGAACGAGAAGCTGCCAAACGTGATCCACAGCTTGCTTCCGTTCTTCTCGGTGCCAATGATCATGGGCAGGAGCAGCAGGATGACGCCTACGAAACCAATCGTGTACTTATAGTCGGCAAGCTTGTCCAGATCCTTAACAATAAAAAGCGTGGCCACCATGGCAGCAACCGAGACGAATAGCCAAATTACCTGGTTCGTTGCCAAGTCAGGGGCAAGCCTCGTGACAAACGTGATGCCAATGCCCGAAAGCAAGAACACGACGGGCAAGATCATGGGGTCGGCGTCTGGGGCAAGCAGCCGTATCGCAATGTGGGCGATGGCGAATGCCGCAAAGAGTCCAATGGGCACGGCGAGCGTGCTCAGCGTTACATCAGTGTTCGTGTCGGCGACGTACATCGCATAGAGAAGCAGGACAGGAATAGCTGCCAGAACCAAGAACAAGAGCTCGGTGTTCCTTCGGCTACCTGCATGGAAGAGTTCCTTTGCCACGGCTATTCGCCTCCTTCGGTGGTTGTTGTCGTGTCGTTGCTGCTGGTGGCATCGCTGCTTGTGGTGCTCTCGCTTTCGGCCGTAGCGCCAGACCCGCCTTCCGCGGCAACTTCTGTCGCCTTTTGGGCGGCGCGGGTCTTCTCCTCGTCAATTTGCTGGCGGTAAGACTCTACGGTCGCAAGGGCCTCCTCCTCGCTGTCAACGCTGATACCATCCGTAGTGAGCTGAGTCTGCACAGAAGACGGAAGGTCGCTGATCTCGACCGCCGTTGTCTCCACGAGCTGCGAGAAGCTCAATCCGAGGAAGCTGCCGGAAATGCCCTGGTAGACGCCTACGGTGTCGCCATTTGCCCCCAGATACCAGAAGTTGGAGGCAACGAGAAATAGAATTGCGAAAACGGCGATTATGGTCGCTATGATGCCGATGAAGAGCTTTGCTGCGCGTTTTGCGAAGCGCTTGCGGTTGGCGTCGGCCACGCCATCGTTTATGACGTCGACGACAATTACGGTGACGTTATCTGCGCCGCCTGCGGTGAGGGCCGCAGAGACAAGGTTGTCAGCAGCCTGCTGCGGCGTGACGCTAGAGATCGCAAGCGTCTCTATCTGGTCGTCGGGCACCATGCTGGAAAGCCCGTCCGAGCAGATGATCAGGCGGTCGCCGGTGCTGACGTCGAGCGAGAAGTGGTCGGCATACATATCTGGGTCAGAGCCTAGCGCGCGGGTAATGATGGAGCGCGATGGGTGCACGCGTGCCTCGTCGGCGGTAATCTGGCCGGCGTCGACGAGCTCCTCGACGTACGAATGGTCGCGCGTTACACGCACGAGCGTGCCAGCGTGGAGCAGGTAAATGCGAGAATCACCAACGTGTGCCACGGCAAGGCGGTTGCCCTCGATGAGCGCAACGGACGCGGTGCAGCCCATCCCGGGCTTGCCTTTTCCGGACTCGGCGCCCTCGATGACTGCGGCGTTCGCTTCCTCAACGGCGACGCCCAAGAGAGTGTCGTCCGCCGTTGCTGGGGCCTTGTCGCCAATGGTCTGTACGGCGATGGCGCTCGCCACCTCGCCGGCGGCATGGCCTCCCATGCCGTCGCACACTGCAAAGCAGGGAGGGCGGACCAAGAAGGAGTCTTCATTATGGCTGCGGACAAGGCCAACGTCTGAGCGAGCCCCCCACGAGATGAATGAGTTCGAGCCATTGGTTGTGTCTGCGCCCGCGCGACCCTCAACGGGAATCTCGGCCCTGCCGGGGGCGTTGACGGGGGTGGCGGGGGTAGGGGCGGTGTCTTCAAGCTCAGATGACGAGTCTCCACCGTTCGCGGCGGGGGCTTCGGTTGCCTCGGGCGTCTGAGGAACCTCAGGTACCGAGGGTGTCTTCTGGGCGGCGAGGCCCAGGCCTTCTGTGTCTTCAGCGGCCATTATTGACGGCTCACACGCATAATCGTGTCGCCAACCTGCACCTCGTCCGCGTCTCGCAAGGTAACGGGCTGGTCGATGGGATGACCGTTGACCATGGTCCCATTGGTGGAGTTAAGGTCTTCCAGCACGAGCGCTGGGCCTTGGATGGTGAAGCGCGCGTGCGTTGCTGAGACGTAAGGCTCGTCGATCACAATATCTGACGAAGGCGAGCGACCAACCACAACAGGCCCTAGGATGTCGACGTGCAGACCTCTGAGCTCGCGGTTGCCCTTCTCGACGTCCACCGACCAAATGGCAGTGTCCTTTCGCTGTCCCTTTACAAGGCCGATGCCCGTGCGCATGGCCGCAAAGAGGAACACATAGAGGAGCACGACGAGAAGAATGCGCCCCGCAAACAGAATGAGGTCAATCATGGCCTAGTTCTCCCTGAACTCGAGGTTCACGAGCCCAACGGTTATCAGGTCTCCGTCGCGAAGGATGCACTCGTCGACATCGATATCGTTCACGAGCGTGCCGTTGGTCGAGTTGAGGTCAAGAATATGCCAATCGCGACCGTCATAGGTAAGCTCAGCATGACGGCGAGAGACGTTGGGGTCTCGCAGAATGATGTTGCACTGAGAGCGCTCGCGGCCGATGACGCTGCTGGGCGCCTTTGCTGTGTATGTGCGACCGTTTTGACGGTCAATGAGCATGCAGGTTGCTTGGGGCGCCTGCGCCATAGCGGCGTGTGCGCCGTCCTGTGGTGTTGCGCGGCGCAAGGTGGCGGGCACCTCCTGAGGCTGAACCTGCTGCTGGGGCTGCGGCTGAGCCTGCTGAAGTGGCTGCTGAGGTTGAACCTCCTGCATAGGCTGGTTGACCGCAGCGCGCGGAGCGGGGGAGGCATTGGGCGTGGAGGTGCGGATGGGGCTAGGCGACTGAGCGTCCTGCGTGCGGATGTCGTCGATGTAGGGGACGGGCATCGGCGTGGACGAAGAGGGTGAAGAGACGGCCGGAATGACGGCGGGAACGGCGTCCATATACTCTGCGGGCATCACGTCAAGGCCGGCGTCGGTTCCTCCGGTTGCGGAGGGAGATGCGGCGGGGGCTGCGGGCTGACGCGTGGGGATGGGCGTAGATACCGCCGGAGCAGGACTGTGCTTTGCACTGGAGCCTGATGACGCTGCGCCGCCTACAAGGGAGTTTCCGCCCATGAAGGCGCGCTCTTCTCGGCGAAGCCGCTCGAGCGTGCGCGAGTCGACATTCTCGGCAAATACCTCGAACTTTCCCGGCTTCAGGGTCTGGTCGACCATAAAACGCACAAGAGGCTTGCCAACGAAGGCGTAGCCCTTCTTGTTTGCCGAGGCGGTTACAAACTCAGACGTCTCGTACGTAATCTGCTCATAGAGGGGCCGCATGAGGGCGTCATCTTCTGAGGAGACGAGCACCGTATAAAGCGCCGGAGCGGTGTCAACGCCGTCTATCTCATAGGTTTCGTTTTCCATCTCGCGTGCTGCACGCTTTGCTAGCTTCTTAAACGAAAAGGGCGCCGTGTAGCCCTGCGGCGCAGAGTCAAACACAGACGAGATGCGATCCTCGAAGTCGCTAAGAAAGCTCATATGAATCCTCACTTTCCTGATCGCCATCGAGAGGGCCTCTCAGGACAGTCTCAATGCACAAAGTCACACTCAAGAGTACCGCAATGGCGCAGCTTCCACTAAGGGTGCTGGTCCAAACCCAGCCATTTTCCATCTGCGACGACCAGACCAAACCCAAAATTGCCAGAGTAAAGCCCACGCCCTGTCCAACGAGGCCCGAGGCAACGCTTCCTCGCATGGCGATTGACGAGGCGACGCCCGCCCCGAGCGCGCAGAACCCAATGACAACCCATGTTGAGGCGCTAGCCAGAAGGGGCGCCAGGTTATACGCAATGGCTTGCGCTGACATCGCGCTTTCAATGGACACGTCATAGACAAGCGAGAAAAGCGCGCCAACCCCTCCCGTTATGGCTGCGGGGAGTGGATCCATGCCGTAGCCAGCAAGAGCTACGCCGGCCGCGGGGCACAAGGTCACGCTTGGGGCCAATAGTGCTCCAGAGGCGACAAAATCTTGTCGGCCAACGTTGAGCCACCATGCAAACAAGCCCACGCCCAGAACAAGGGCGAGCGGGAACGATGCGTTGGTGATTGTCGTTGTTGCTACGGATGCGACAAGAGCGATGATGGCAAAAACCGACCCGCTGGGTGGCCAGAACGCACAGACTCCCGCTGAAATCAAGGCAGCTGCCAGCGAAAACGTGTCTTGGTTAAGCGCGGAAGCGGAAAGCGTTTGGTTGATGAACAAGAACGTGAAGATCGCCGAGATTGCGCGCTCAATCACGGAGGAAAGCCACGGGAAGCGCACGTATGCAGGCAAATGACGAACATCCCAGGGTTCCTCTGGGTCGTCTTGCTCTGACTGGTCAATGAGGTTGCGCAGCGATGTTGCGCCTACGGTCGAATCGCCAAGGTCAGCGAGCACGCGGGAGCTAAAGTCATCAATTGATGGCTCTCGCATGGTCGCATCAGGAAGAATTGCCTGGTCAATAGCCGCGATGGCTGTAGGGCCAAGCGAGGGGTCGAGCTTTGCGAGCGGGGGCTTGGGGCCTCGTGCAATAACGTCAAGCGAGTCTTTGGCCGAGCCCGCCGCAAAGGGGTCCTTTCCCGTGAGCGCCTGCCAGGTGACAACGGCCAACGAGAAGACGTCGGCGCGCTCATCAACCATTAGCCCTTGGATCTGCTCGGGCGGCATATAGCCCACGGTTCCTCCGCGAGCGCCGCCGTACCCTGCGGCTGAAGCGAGCGTTGCCATGCCAAAATCGGTCAGCTTCACGGTGCCCTGACGGTCAATCATGATGTTGGTGGGCTTGATGTCCAGATGGAGAACCCCGTTTTCGTGTGCGTAGGACAGGGCCTCTGAGACGGATTTCACTAGGTGGGCGCACTCGTCATGGGTCAATACGCCGCCCTCCACGCGGGCAAGGAGCTCGGAAAGGTTCAGCCCGTCGACGTACTCCATTACGATATAGGCATATGAGCCGTCTGTCTCAAAGTCGTAGACCGTCACTATGTTTGGGTGGGCAAGCAGGCACGCGGTCCTCGCCTCGGCAAGCGCTTCTTCGACTGTCGAGGTGGACATGCCTCGCAGCTCAGCGCCAGAAAGCACGGGAATGCGCTTTATTGCGACGCGACGCTGAAGGCGTGTGTCCCAGCAGGTGCAGACAGCCCCAAACCCGCCGGTGCCGCGTCTCGCAAGCACGCGATAGCGACCAAGGAGAACCTCGTTGGGCACGCCAGAAGAGCCCTCTGGCGAAGGCCTAACAACGGTATTCGTGGATTCGGTGCTTCCCACGGCGGCTCCTTGGGCGTTTTTAGGTGTGTTTTCGTCTGCCGTGACGACAGGTCTGATTCTAACGCGATGTGTATAGGCGCATAGCACTGCACGAATTGCTTACGAATCTAGATAAGATTCCTACCAAGAGTTGGAAATTCTCGTTTGCAAAGGTCGAGAATTGCGTTACATTTATACAACACGCGGGCGTGGCGGAATTGGCAGACGCGTACGGTTCAGGTCCGTATGAGAGCAATCTCATGAAGGTTCAAGTCCTTTCGCCCGCACCATTGAGCTCTGAGGGTTCCCACTAATTGCTGGGAACCTTTTTTCATATCAAAGCCCTTTCGGGGAGCGAGTTCATAAGCGAGCGGCCCGCTCGGTGGTGGCTACTTGCTGGAGTCTTCGTCCTCGTCGTCGTCAAAGAGGTCCCAGTCGTCATCGCTCTTCTCGTGGTTGTAGTAAATCTTGCGCGTCTTGCGCTCGAGAATGAACGAAATGAGCAGGCAGATGAGGATGCCGCCAACGATGAGACACACAACGCCGGTGCGATCGTTAAAGAGCCACGTGAAGAAGTCGTCCATGTGAAAGCCTCCTTGGGGACCGGCCCCCAAGGGGCCAACTCGTTTCCGCACAAGTATATACTTGGGTGACTGCTGGGCATCGCGATGCTCACAGCACAAACTCGGGCGGCACGGGCTGCCGCACAATCGCAAGGAGTGCACATATGCTCGACATTAAGTTCGTACGCGAGAACCCGGACATCGTCGACAAGTCCTGCGCATCTCGCCAGAACGCTCATTGGGACAGGGAGAGGTTCTTCGAGCTTGACGAGGAGCGTCGTTCAGTCATTGCTGAGGTTGAGAAGCTTCAGGCCGACCGCAATGCTGTATCTAAGCAGATCGGCAAGCTGATGAAAGAAGGCAAGAAGGACGAGGCCGAGGCCGCCAAGGCAAAGGTCGCTGCCAACAAGGAGCGCATCTCCGAGCTTAACGAGAAGCGCACAAAGGTTGAGAAGGATCTCTTTGACCTTGTTGCGGCCATACCTAACATCCCGCATGAGTCCGTGCCTTACGGCGTTGACGATTCCGACAACCCCGAGGTCCGAAGGTGGGGCGAGCCTACCAAGTTTGACTTCGAGCCCAAGGCGCACTGGGACCTTGGTCCCGAGACGGGAATGATCGACTTTGACCGGGGCATCAAACTTGCTGGCACCCGCTTCTATCTGCTTGGTGGCGCAGGCGCCCTTATGGAGCGCGCCCTCATCAACTTCTTTATCGACACGCACGTGAAGGCCGGGTTCAAGGAGTGGTGGCCGCCTGTCATCACCAACTACGAAAGCCTCTTTGGCACTGGCCAGCTGCCTAAGTTTGACGAAGACCTCTATCATGTCAGCGGTGGAATGTACCTGATTCCCACGGCCGAGGTCATGCTCACCAACATCCATCGCGACGAGATTCTCGATGGCTCGCAGCTGCCGCTTTGGTACTGCGCCTACACGCCATGCTTCCGCGAGGAGGCCGGTTCTGCCGGCCGTGACACGCGAGGCATCATCCGCGTTCATGAGTTCGACAAGGTCGAGATGGTAAAGTTTGCCACCCCCGAGGACTCCATGAACCAGCTCGAGAGCATGGTTGCCGAGGCTGAGAGGTGCCTGCAGCTGCTCGGGCTGCCCTATCACGTGGTAACGCTGTGCACTGGCGATATCGGCTTCTCTGCCACCAAGTGCTACGACCTCGAGGTGTGGCTCCCGAGCTACAACAACTACAAGGAGATCTCTTCCTGCTCCAACTGCTGGGATTTCCAGGCCCGTCGTGCGAACATCCGCTACAAGGACCCCTCGTTCAAGGGTACGCGCTTCGTGCACACACTCAACGGCTCCGGTCTTGCCGTTGGTCGAACCATGGCCGCCATCATGGAGAACTACCAGAACGCTGATGGCTCCATCACGGTGCCCGAGGTTCTTCGCCCCTACATGCGCGACATGGAGGTCATAAAGCCCATCAAGTAGCACTGGCTCACTGGCTAGCTCCTTGAGCGGAGCACAGCGTCTACAGCTTCTTCGATTGGTTTTGCAATTGCCGCGGGTGGCCAGCGATTTCGCTGACCGCCCGCTTTTCTTGTCCGGCTGTCGCCGTATGCCGGCACAAGCTCTGGTTAGAACGAGCGACCACTCGGGCCCTCGCCCTCAAGCACGGGGCGAAGCATCTTTGAGAAGGCATCGATGGCCGCGCGTCGGACGGCGCCAAGTGGCGTGGGCTTAGCCACAGACCAATCTATGGGGTGCTCACGCAGCATCTCTCGCGCTTCCGCGATGACCTGCTGACCAGTTCCCGCCTGGAAGGCGTCCTCTCCCGAAACGGGAAGGTTGACATAAACGTCGGCCACTTGCGAATAGATCCGATCGAGCTGATTGGCGCCACAGTTCATCGTGCGGTGAGCGATGGCGAGTGGCGTCACGTCCGGAAGAGGCTCCATTGAGCGGATCATTCCCACGCCTACGACGGCATCAACCGAGGAGCGATCAAAGAGCGCGGTTGGCAGGTTCATGCGGCTCCCGCCATCCATAAAGGTGCGACCGCGATACGTGGTGGGCGAGATAACCAGCGGATAGGAAGCGGATGCGACCACGCATTTTGCAACGTCAAGGTCATCGCCGACAATGCAGTCCCAGCCACCATTGGAGTTCCCAAAGAGATCGGGGTCATTCGTAAAAACGCAGAGGTCGCCAGAGATAAGGTCGACGGCGACAAAGGCTGCGGGCATCACAAGGTCCCCGAACGTTTTTACGCCCACGTCTTCGAGGACGTTTCTTGCGTACTTCTCGAGAATTGACGAATCGAGAATGCCGTTGCCGGTCAGCATGTTGATGACCTTGAGGCGTAGGTTCTTGAGGGTGCCGTCCTCTACAACTTGGCGGTCAAGCTTGATGAGCTCCTCACAGATCTTTGATGCGGAGACTCCAGAGGCAACGAGCGCAGCCACCATTGAGCCCATCGACGTGCCCGCCGTGGCCCCAACCTTGATGTCGTTTTTCTCCATGTCCTCAATAACGGCAACTTCGGCATACGATCGAAATCCTCCGCCGCAGAAGGCAACGCCCACTCCGTTAACCTTGCTCATGGCTCCTCCGTTCAAAAGGTCGCGTGCAGTCATTAGAGTAACGCGCTTCCGGTCCGAGGCAATTGTCTCTGGCCCTGCCGTTTGCCGACTTGCCGAACCGTTTGGGGAAAAACAGAACATATGTTCTATACCATGGGCAATGAGCTGTATCCTGTAGCTGAATAAAATCATCGGTCAGGGAGGTGCGCAATCATGACAGTGCTTAGTCGTCGGGTTATCCGTCGTGAAGAAGGCGGTAATGATGTATTGGTGCTCACCGCATGGGATGAGGGCGACGGTTCCCATACTGTTTGCGAGGAGGTGGAGGGTCCGTCGGCGGAGCTTGCCTACGAAGAGCCCAGCCATTCTCTCTGCGTTACGTTTCCCAGCCAGACGGCAGAGCTCATGGCAAAGCATCTTGACCGCGACAATAAGATGACCTGGGGGTTGCCGTGGGCTGAAGCGCTTCTCGGAAATGGCGACTATTGCCTGGCAGATCTTATGGATTTCTGCGATGCGGCGGAGCTTTCGTACTCCTACAAGTCTGAAGGGCCAAAGTCTGGCTTGAGCTATCGTCCGTAAGGCAGATGGGGAGGGAGAGAAGCCCGTTTTATAGCAAAACAGCCCAGACATAAGTCTAGGCTGTGATCTTGCGTGGTGCGGCGTATAGGATTCGAACCTATGACGCCCTGATTCGTAGTCAGGTCCTCTATCCAGCTGAGGTAACGCCGCATTGCGACAATCCATAATACTCATCAGAACGGAAGAGTCAAGGAAAAATTGCCTTCACGATTTCGTCATATTCTGCGACGCTAGCGGATTGACGCGGCCAGTCCTGTCCATGCCTGCAGGACAAAATGAGGGGCGAACATCGGATAACTCCGAGCTCGCCCCTCTCATTTCCACGCGACCGCCGCGGGATAACCTGGGCAGTGCGGAACAATCTGGCGGAGAGCTGGGGATTCGAACCCCAGATAGAGCTTGCGCCCTATACTCGCTTAGCAGGCGAGCACCTTCGGCCTCTCGGTCAGCTCTCCGAACGTCATGCCAGAGCATCATACTCCACAATGTCGGTCCGTCACAACTATGCTTTTTCTCTTACTGCAGAAAAACTTCCGTAAAGGCCATTTCTTCTCAACAGCCCATCATCAACAACTATGTCATCGAGGTTAGATCGAATCTTGCTCCATGAGAATCGCTCTACGAGTTCGTCGGGAGATGCGTTCTCTCCTGGTTCGGCAAGCCCAACAAGAGAGGCCAGCATGCCAATTATTCTCTGGGGACTGACTCCTCGTTCTCGAATGACGCCAAGGTCAAGGTCGCTATCCCGCTTTGAGAGGCGCCTTCCGTCTGGCGCCATCAGGAGGGGGACGTGCCCGTATGTAGGGGAGGGATATCCAAGCAGTCGCTGCAAATACATCTGCCGAGCAACCGATCCCAAGAGGTCGCGACCGCGAACAACCTGCGTCACGCCCATGAGGGCGTCATCCACAACCACGGCAAGCTGGTAGGCGACGACGCCATCGCTTCTGCGTACCAGAAAGTCCCCGCACTCCTTGGCAAGCACCTCGCGCCGCTCGCCAAAGGCAAGATCGACGAAGCTGATAGCCCCTGCCGGGTCGTCGGCATCTGGCACCATCAGGCGAGTGGCTGGAGGTCGCACGGCAGAGCGTCGACGTATCTCTTCCGCTGAAAGTCCACGGCAGGTGCCTGCATACACGTAGGTTCCGTCCGAGGCGTGCGGCGCCGTAGCCGCATGCAGCTCTGAGCGGGTGCAGAAGCAGGGGTACGTAAGTCCAAGGTCGCTCAGATGCTTGATGGCGTCGGAATAGATTTCGCCACGCTTGCTCTGGTAATACGGACCCTCGGCCCATCCAAGACCCAGCCAATCCAGGTCGCTCATCAGGAGGTCGGAGGCAGCGGGGTTTTGCGCGCGAGGATCGAGGTCCTCAATGCGCAACACTATGCGGCCCCCTTCGCTCTGGGCAGAGAGCCAGGCGAGAAGGGCGGAAAAAACGTTGCCTAGGTGCATGCGTCCGGACGGGGTGGGGGCAAAGCGTCCTGTCGGGGGGCGCTTGTCGCCTGCACCAAACGAGGGGGTGGGGGTGCCGGCCATGTTAGAAGCGCTCCGAATAGATATAGACGTTGAACCTACCGTTTGCTCCGCCGCGCGTCGCAAGGGCGTGCGTCGCGGCGCGCGCAAGGCCCTTATGGTCGTAGAACGAGTAGTCGCAGTCGTCGTCGGTTAGCAGGAAATAGCCGCGCGCGCCCAAGCTGCGCAAGTACGTGCGATCCATCTCGAGCATGCGCCCACCGGCTCCCTGGCCTTGCGTGGCAGGATCGAGCGCCAGGAGCTTGATGACCGCGTCGGTCTCGGGCCGGCCGGATTCCAAATACTCGGCGGTCAAGCGCTCCTCAGCTTGGGTAACGCCGCCGTCGCCTGGGTTGGTGCCCGTCGCAACGCGAAGCTTTTTCTGACGCTTGCGCCATGTCGCCGCATCGGAAGGCTCGTTCCCCGACATGCCGCAAAGTGTTGCGCCGACAAGCGTTCCGTCCTTCTCGGCGACGATGCGGTAGCTTGCTTCGGCAAGGTAGCCTGCAAGATCTGCCGCCGCGGCGGCCGCGCACACCTCCGGCGTGCCCATGCGATACCAAAGCGATTGCGAGAGCCGCGCCAGCGGTTCGAAATCGCTTGTCATGAACGGGCGAAACGTGATTGCGCTTGCCAAGGAACTGTCCTTTCATGCTTGCTTGCGGGTACGAACTGATAAGCCACGGACGGGCGTGCTTCTAGGCACCGTAGCACTAGCCTCAAAGCGTTTTGCCGGTCTGCCATCGTATGTGAACCTCAGGTGAACGCGCTTTAGAGCGCAGCCGCTCGCGGCAATTTGCCTACCGTTCGCGAATTGATTTTTTCAGACTGAGGAAGGATACAATTGTTGGCCCAAGAACCACGGAAGGGGAGAGCATGAGCCGGAATGAAAACGGCGCAAAGCCCAGCGAGGGCGAGGATGCCAAGGGTGAGAACACGGGCAAGAAGGAAGAGTTTGTTCTGGGGAATCCCGAGCTCGTGTTGCGCTGGCGTTTGGCCTCGAAGACGCTTCCCCTTGAAAACCGCCACCTACGCGCGCTTTCTCGGAGAACAGTGATGGGTCGTCCCGTGACGTCGCAGCTCATCGGCTGGGCGAAGCAGCATATTGAGTGGACGCTCTTTGACGGTGCGGCCGAGAATCCCGACGGGGTCCTCATGATTGTTCTGGACGACAAGGGCCAAGCAGTCATGACGGTGGGTCCTTATGAGCCGATTGAGCAGCCAACGCTTGCCGTTTTGGCTGCTCGTGCGCAGGATGCGCTCTCGGAGGCGAGAAAGACGGGCGTTGCTCCCGAGACGCTTTGTGTTTCTCGCGATAATCATCTGGTGATGGGCATCGACCGAGACGCGAATGTCTCTGGTGCCGCGAGCCTCATCAGCGACCTTGCCTCGACGGTCGGCCTTTCCGTTGAATATGACGGGGAGCTGGTGAGCCGGGCTCTTACGGGTGCTATCGATTTTGATGAAGCGTTTCTCGTTTCCGACGAGCACGGAGTCGTGTGTGCGAGCGACGCGGGCGGGCAGCTTGGAGAGCGCTTCGCCCAGGGCTACCAAAAGCTTCTTGACTCGGTCGACAAGCGTCATCGCAGGTAGGCGGCGAGAGTCATCGAGTGGGGATCCTTGTCTGGGAACGATTCCAATAAACCCTAGCTAGAAGGGGGTATTTTCGCTTACTTTCTAGCCAGAGAATGGCGCATGCAATTGTTTTGAAAGAAGGCAGTTGCGGTATTATGACTTCGATTGGGTATGCGCAAGGCGCGTATCCATCGTTTGGTCCCCAAGGCTAGTCTTGGGGATGCAAGTTCTCGGCATTACCGGTTCTATTGGTGAACCGCATCGCTAAGAAGGAGAGGATATGGCGAGAAAGTTCAAGTCAATGGACGGCAACGAGGCCGCGGCATACGTGTCGTACGCCTTCACTGAGGTGGCGGGCATTTACCCGATCACGCCGTCCAGCCCTATGGCCGACCACGTCGACCAGTGGGCAGCGCAGGGCATGAAGAACATCTTCGGATCGCCCGTCAAGGTGGTTGAGATGGAGTCCGAGGGCGGCGCCTCTGGTACCGTTCACGGCTCGCTTGGTGCTGGTGCCCTTACCACCACCTACACCGCTTCTCAGGGCCTGCTCCTTATGATCCCGAACATGTACAAGATTGCGGCAGAGGGTCTGCCCGCAGTCTTCCATGTGAGCGCCCGTACGGTTGCTACCCAGGCGCTGAACATCTTCGGTGATCACTCTGACGTCATGGCCTGCCGCCAGACCGGCTTCGCCATGCTCGCCGAGGGCAACGTCCAGGAGGTCATGGACCTCGCCCCCGTTGCTCACCTTTCTGCTATTGAGGGCAAGGTGCCGTTCCTGAACTTCTTCGACGGCTTCCGTACCTCTCACGAGATTCAGAAGGTCGCCGTCTGGGACTTCAAGGATCTTGCCGACATGCTCGACATGGACGCTGTCCAGGCGTTCCGCGACCATGCGCTCAACCCTGAGCACCCGCATGCCCGCGGCTCTCACGAGAACGGAGACGTCTTCTTCCAGCACCGCGAGGCCTGCAACAAGGCGTACGAGGCGCTGCCTGCCGTCGTCCAGGGCTACATGGACAAGATCAACGCCAAGCTTGGCACCAGCTATCACCTGTTTGACTACTATGGCGCCGACGACGCTGACCGCGTGGTCGTCTGCATGGGCTCCTTCTGCGACACCCTCGAGGAGGTCATCGACTACCTGAACGCTCACGGCGAGAAGGTCGGCCTCGTCAAGGTCCGCCTGTATCGCCCGTTCTCCGTCAAGGACTTTGTTGCTGCTCTTCCTGCTTCCGTCAAGAAGATCGCCGTCCTCGACCGCACCAAGGAGCCGGGCTCCATCGGCGAGCCTCTCTACGAGGACGTCGTTGCCGCTCTGTACGAGGCCGGTCGCTCTGACCTCATCGTCACCGGCGGTCGTTATGGCCTCGGCTCGAAGGACGAGCCGCCCGCGGCTGCGTTCTCCGTTTACGAGGAGCTCAAGAAGGACGAGCCCAAGCGCGAGTTCACCATCGGCATCGTGGACGACGTTACTGGCCTCTCCCTGCCCATGGACCCCGATGCGCCCAACACCTCTGCGGAGGGCACTATCGAGTGCAAGTTCTGGGGTCTCGGCGGCGACGGCACGGTTGGCGCCAACAAGAACTCCATCAAGATCATCGGCGACCACACCGACAAGTACGTTCAGGCATACTTCCAGTACGACTCCAAGAAGACTGGCGGCGTGACGATCTCTCACCTGCGCTTCGGCGATAAGCCCATCCGCTCGCCCTACTACGTCACCAAGGCCGACTTTGTCGCTTGCCACAACCCCAGCTACATCATCAAGGGCTTCAAGATGGTCCGCGACGTCAAGCCGGGCGGCACCTTCCTCGTGAACTGCCAGTGGTCTGACGAAGAGTTCTCCGAGCACATGCCCGCGAGCGCAAAGCGCTACATCGCCAAGAACAACATCAACGTCTACCTGATTGACGCTATCGACCTTGCCGCAAAGGTGGGCATGGGCAAGCGCACCAACACCGTGCTTCAGTCCGCCTTCTTTGCGCTCGCCAAGGTCCTGCCCGAGGCTGACGCTATCCAGTACATGAAGGACGCCGCCACCAAGTCCTACATGAAGAAGGGCCAGGCAATCGTCGACGCCAACCACAAGGCAATCGACGCTGGCGCCACCGCGTTCCGCAAGTTTGACGTTCCTGCCGACTGGGCTACCGCCGAGGATGCCCCCAAGCAGATTTCCATCGAGGGCCGCGAGGCCATCGTCAAGCAGGTCAAGGAGCTCCTCAACCCCATCGACATGATGGACGGCGACTCCCTGCCCGTCTCTGCCTTCATGGATCACGCTGACGGTCAGTGGGAGCTCGGCGCCTCTGCTTACGAGAAGCGCGGCGTCGCCGTTATGGTGCCGCACTGGGACGAGACCAAGTGCATCCAGTGCAACCAGTGCGCGTTCGTGTGCCCGCACGCCACGATTCGCCCGATCGTTATGAACGCTGACGAGCAGGCTGCCGCTCCTGCCAACATGCGCCGCATCAAGGCCATGGGCAAGGGCATGGATGGCCTCACCTTTACGATGGCCGTCTCCCCGCTCGACTGCATGGGCTGCACCAACTGCGTGAAGGTCTGCCCGAAGGGCGCCCTCACCATGGTTCCTCAGGCCGACGAGTCCGACCAGGCCGAGGTCTGGGACTACGCCGTCAACAAGGTCTCCGAGAAGAAGGAGCTCGTTGGCGCCAACGTTAAGGCCAGCCAGTTCGCCAAGCCGCTGCTCGAGTTCTCCGGCTCCTGCGCCGGCTGCGCCGAGACCAGCTATGCTCGCCTCGTGACGCAGGTCTGCGGCGACCGCATGTTCATCTCTAACGCCACCGGCTGCTCCTCCATCTGGGGCAACCCCGCTGCCACCTCGCCCTACACGGTCAACGCCGAGGGCCATGGTCCCGCGTGGAACAACTCCCTGTTCGAGGACAACGCCGAGCACGGCCTTGGCCTCGCCCTTGGCTATCAGGCAGTCCAGAACAACCTCGTCGAGCGTACCGAGGCCATGCTTGAGGCCGGAAACGTCTCCGACGACTTCAAGGCTGCCGCTGAGAAGTGGATTGAGTCCCGCAAGGATCCTGAGGCCAGCAAGCTCGCCGCTGCCGAGTTTGTTGCCGAGCTCGAGAAGAACGGCTCCGACGAGGCCAAGGCAATCCTGGCCAACAAGAGCTACCTCACCAAGAAGAGCTTCTGGATCTTCGGCGGCGACGGCTGGGCCTACGACATCGGCTTCGGCGGCCTTGACCACGTCCTCGCTTCTGGCAACGACGTGAACGTCTTCGTCTTCGACACCGAGGTCTACTCCAACACCGGCGGCCAGGCCTCAAAGGCTTCTAACATCGGCCAGGTTGCCCAGTTTGCTGCAGCTGGCAAGACCACCAAGAAGAAGAGCCTTGCCGAGATTGAGATGAGCTACGGCTACGTCTACGTGGCGCAGGTTGCCATGGGCGCCAACCCGCAGCAGACCCTCAAGGCCATCCACGAGGCCGAGGCCTACGATGGTCCTTCGCTGATCATCGGCTACAGCCCCTGCGAGATGCACTCCATCAAGAAGGGCGGTATGCAGAACTGCCAGATGGAGATGAAGCGTGCCGTGGATTGCGGCTACTGGAACCTCTTCCGCTTCAACCCCGCTGCTGGCGATGGCAAGAAGTTCACGCTCGACTCCAAGGAGCCGAAGGGCGGCTATCAGGACTTCCTGATGAACGAGGCTCGCTACGCGTCCCTCACCCGCTCGTTCCCCGAGCGTGCAAAGACGCTCTTCGCCGAGAACGAGGAGGCCGCAATGGCTCGCTATGCGCACCTGCTCAAGCTCAAGGATATGTACGCCTCTGAGTAAGCTTCTGCTGCACAGGTAGCACTACAGAAGGGCTCCGACTTTGGTCGGGGCCCTTTTTCTGACGCCCGATTCTAGGCTCCATATGCTCAACTGACCAGTGGGCTTCAACATCCGGGAAAGTGCAACGTTTTATTAGTGGGGTCGCTGCTGGGGGTTGCCTTATCGACAGAATGCCCAACTCTTCGAACCGACATATCCAATGCCACAGAACCTTGCCCCTAGTGAGTTAGTATGTATTGAGATTGAGGGCCGCACATTGGTGCGTGGGTATTGGGAGGTCATCGTGTCTGCCAGCAATTTGCGCTTTTCCTGCAAGTCGCCGATTCTCTGTTTGACTCTCCCCATTTGCAGGCGCTAGGCGATTGGTGCACCAATGAACCCAGTCATCGTAATTCCCTCGTATTGGACCGACGGGGCAGACAAAAAGGACCCTCGCGCGCCGGGGGCGTACGACTATGCAACGCCGGTCACCAAGCCCCTTCCAGAGCTCGAGAATTGTCTGAGCTCGCTTGAGAATGTTCGTGGCGTGCTGCGTGTCATCGTGCTTGTCGTTGCTCCCCACTCTTGCGAGGATTCTGCGCGGGCGCGCGTAAACAGCATTTGTCGCTCGCATCCAGCACTCAATGCAATGGCAATCGGCAGCCTTGAGGGCGAGTGCGTCGTTCGACAGATTGCGCGGATTTCTGGCAAGGGGGGCGGAGACACCACGTCTATGCGTGGCTATGGCGCCATCCGCAATATGGGTCTTGCGCTTGCCTGCATATTCGGGCATGACTCCATCGTCTTTATGGACGACGATGAGGTTGCCCTTTCTCCGGATTTTCTTATTGACGCAATATATGGTCTTGGGGCCTACACGCGCCAGGACCTGCGCATTCTCGCAAAGAGCGGCTATTACGTACGTCCAGACGGCTCTCCTTATGCGAAGGTCGACACGTCGTGGAGCGAGCGTCACTGGACCAAGCATGAAAGTTTTAACGACCTGATGCGCCGCTACCTGACGGCGCCGACGCGCATCGTTCGTTCCAACTACCTCTGTGGGGGATGCTGCGCGCTTCATGCTGCGGCATTCACCAAGGTGCCGTTTGACCCCTACATCACGCGCGGAGAAGACCTCGACTATCTTCTCAATCTGCGCTACCACGGGCTTGACGTCTGGTTTGACAACGTGCTCTCCGTGCGCATGCAGCCTCCCGAGGAGATGGCGCCGACGCCCTCAATCTTCATGCAGGACGTCTATCGCTGGTTTTATGAATATCGCAAGCTCGAATTTATGAACACCCGCCGCGAGCTGCGCCAAGTCACCCCTGAATCGCTGATGCCCTATCCAGGACCATGGCTCTCTAGTCGGGCTCGCTCCAACGTGCGCAGCACTGCATTCCGGCGCTTCCTGGCCACAGACGAGCACGGCGAGTACTTCTCGATACTAACCAGGGGAATTGGCTCAGCCGATGCCTATGCGAAGGCAAACGCTTCTCGTTATTTGTCGTTTGCGGCTTCCTGGGAGGATGTCGCGGCGGGGCTCTGGGACGATCGCTATTTGCAGTCCGAGATACTGAAGTCTGCCTCCGTTGCCCTCAGGAGGTCGAACGCATGAGCATCAAGCAGCAAATCAGACCCGTGCTGAATCGTACGAACGTCATTCTCGGCATCTTTGCCGTGCTGCTCTTGATGCTGCTGGCATGGGGCATCGTAACAGGTAATATCGTGGCGGCAACTCTGTCCGGCGCGGGGCTGGCGCTTGTGATTGTTGCGTTCGGGACCGTCAACCTTGTGCCCGACAACATGCAGGCTCAGGCAACGGAGCGCACCCTCAGTATTGCCTCGGAAACGCTCAAGACCTGCCGAAATGGCTTGACGCCCGAGGCGGCCGAGAAGATCTGCTCCCTTCTCTTGCCCGAAACGGACGCAGTGGGCATTGCCGTCACTGACACCAAGACCGTGCTTGCCTACCAAGGCGTCTATGAGGTTTCGTATCCTGCCGGCTCCCCAAACAGCCCGACGACGCTCGAAGTTCTTGAAAGCAAGCGTATGGAGACGTTCGTCTCAATGGACGAGAGCAATCAGAGCGTGAAGCGCTCGGGCATCACAAGAAAGGATGGCGCCACTGCCTTTGGCATTGTGACGCCGCTTCTTGTGCAGGACAAGCCCGTTGGAACCATCAAGCTGTATTACCGATCGGGAACCGATATCGATCGCACGCAGCTGGCCATTGCCAAGGGGCTCGGCGAGCTTCTCTCCACGCAGCTCTCTTCCTATGAGCTTGACCGCCAGGCAGAGCTTACGGCTCGTGCCGAAGTCAAGGCGCTTCAAGCGCAGATAAACCCACACTTCCTCTTCAACACTCTCAATACCATCGCATCGCTTACGCGTACCAACCCCACAAAGGCGCGCGACTTGCTTCGCGAGTTTGCCGTCTTCTACCGTCGCTCCCTTGAGAATTCCGAGTCATCGCTGATTCCGCTCTCAAGCGAGCTCGAGCAGACTCGTCGCTATCTGCTGATTGAGAAGGCGCGCTTTGGCGAAGACCGTATCATCGAGCACGAATACGTCGAGGAGGGGTGCAGCAGCCTTATGGTGCCGGCATTCCTCGTGCAGCCAATCGTGGAGAACTCCGTGCGACATGCCATGCGAGAGGAAGGTCCGCTGCACATTGACATTCACGTGGCAACCGATGGTGACGACGTGCTGGTGGCCGTGGCGGACGACGGTCTTGGAATGACGCAGGAGGCGGCAGACAGGCTGCTTGAGGCTGCCACAAAGCCATCATCCGGTCAGGGCGGAACGGGTATCGCGCTGAAGAACGTAGCCGACCGCATCGAGCGCTTCTTTGGCGAAGGCTCCGGCGTTGAAATCGTTTCAAAGCCAGGAGAGGGAACCTGCGTCACGCTGCGCCTTGGCGGCGCCGTGTTTGCGCTTCACAACGAAGATTCTGAGTAAGTTACAATAGCAAACGGAAAGAATAGGTCTGAGAAGAAAAAGCAGCTGCGAAAGGTGGGTTCTTTCTAATGCGCGCAATGATCGTTGACGACGAGGAGCCGGCGCGTTCCGAGCTCAAGTATCTTTTGCAAGAAACGGGCAGGGTCGAATCCATTACCGAGGCCTCAAGCGTTCGTGAAGCAATTGAGAGTTTGATGGACAGCCGCCCGGACGTCATCTTTTTGGACATCTCCATGCCCAAGACCAATGGCATGCAGCTTGCCGAGGCCCTCCACAAGATTAAAACGCCGCCCGCTGTTGTGTTCGTTACGGCGTACAGCGAATACGCGCTTGAGGCCTTCGACGTGAATGCGATTGATTATTTGATGAAGCCCGTCGAGACCAAGCGCCTCATTCAAGCACTTGACAAGGTGCAGGAGCGCATCAAGCCGCAGCCCAAGAACTTCAGCTTTACCGAGCGCATCCCCGTGGTCAAGAATGGTCGCAAGCTCTTTATCTCTCCCGACCAGATTCGCTATATCGAGGCCAAGGACGACTATTCATGCATCTACACCGGCGAGACCGAGCGCTACTTGTCTACGATTTCTCTGGCAAAGCTTGAGCAACGACTTGAGCCCCATGGCTTCTTCCGAGTACACCGCGGCTATATCGTGAACCTTAACTACGTTGAGGGCTACGACCCGCTTCCGTCTGGCATTCTCCAGCTGTGCATCAAGGGCATCAATGGGAAGATGATTCCCGTTGCTCGCCGCAAGACCGTCGCCGTCAAGCGCCTGCTTGGCAACTAAGGCATCCCTGCGCATGAGCGAAAAACGATACGACATCGTGTCGGACACCCATGGCTATCTGTCGCCCGAGCTGCTAGAGCAGCTCGTGGGTGCCGACACGATCGTGCATGCAGGAGACATCTGCTCCGAGAGCGACTATCGCAGGCTTGAGCGCATAGCCCCGGTGCAGATGTGTCTGGGCAATAACGATTTTGCCTGCGACTATGGTCCCGAAGTCCGCCGCCGCAAGATTTTTTACGCAAGTGGCATGCGCTGGCAGGTGTGCCACTATCGCGAGCGCCTAGACCTTGTGACCTGCGATATCGCCATTTGTGGTCACACGCATCGCCCCTATGTAGAGTACGACCGCAAAAACGGTACATGGATCATGAACCCTGGCAGCCCAACGCATCCTCGCGGAGCTGCAGGTCCAACGATGGGACGTATCATTTGCGACGATGGCCGCGTGCTTTCGGCGGAAATTATCAAACTTGCGAAGGACTAGCGGTCATTGAAGCGCGGGCTGTCTTGAGCCTTGATGGGCTCGGGCATGCGCATAAGTGGCGGGACCACCACTCGGGTGTAGAAGACGAGCCAGAGAAATGACACGCAGAATCCCGCAAGCACGTCAGATGCGTAGTGAACGCCTAGGTAAATGCGGCTGACGCCAATGCAAAGAATGATGATCGAGAAGAAGATTGACCAACCGTACCTCTGCACCCGGTCATGCTCGTAGTGCCAAATCATCCACACGATAAGCCCGAAGAATGCCATCGAAATCATCGAGTGGCCAGAGGGGAAGCTATAGCCCGTCTCGGCAACAAGACGAAACCCGTCAGGTCTGGGGCGCTGGATGAGATTCTTCAGAAGCTGGTTGAGCGCTAGGGCGCAGACAACGTTGATCGCAACGCAATAGCCGGGGCGCCTGCCGGGGGCGAAGGCGGCAAGTATGGCTGCCATCACTATGACAACGATGGGCGAACCCAAAGACGAGAAGCCCTCCATGAGCGGCGTCAGCGCATCTGAGCGCAGCGTCACAACAAAGAGCTGGTATGCATAGGTGTCCAAGCGCATGATGTCGCCGGTTAGGACATCCTCAAGAAGACCGCCAAAAATTGTCAGCGCAATAATGATGGCAACGAGCACCTTGTTTTTCTTGAGCGAAGAGAGCAAATCGGAGAAGAACGCGCCCTTATCCAAGGCGCCGGCATTCTTGCTGTCGCCGGCGCCTTTGCTCTTGTCATTGCTGTTTTCGCTGCTCTTCTCTGCTGCCACAGGCACGCTCCCTGAAGGTCTTTCCACGGTATGGATTGACTATAGGTAAGGTGCCAGCTCCTTTACGAGCGCATCCTTAGGCATGCTGCCAACCATCGTGTGAACCACTTGTCCGTTCTTAAACAGCATAAGCGTTGGAATCGATACGATGCGGTAGCGCGTTGCAAGATCTGGCTGCTCGTCCACATTGCACTTGTAAACGGTCATCTTGTCAGACATCTCATCCGAGACCTGCTCGACGATGGGTCCGAGGGCGCGGCATGGTCCGCACCACGACGCCCAAAAGTCCACCAAAACCGGCTTGTCAGAACTTGAGATGACGCTATCGAACTTCTCTGTTGTAATAGGTGCGCTTGCCATGATTTCCTCCTCCTTGACGGCTCCATAATCGCCGTGTATTGCGAGTTGCTGGGCTTATACCCCGAATTACACTTAGAGAACGGCAGGTAGAAAAATGTTACCCGTGTAATCACATGTCGAGGGGCGAGCAATGGCAACAGAACGTGACGAGCGAAGGTCGGTATACGTCGAGAAGACGAGGCATGAGCTTGAGGAGCTGGCTCAACGGGGCGTTCGGATGGGCGGCAATGCGTTTTCTTCTATCTTGCTTGCAAAAGGGGACCTGACTGCCGACGAGCTTGCAGGAGCCGAGCCCTTCTCGGGACGCGATGGCGTGGCCTTGCGCAAGTCGCTCGAGCGACTGGGATATGGTCCCGAGGAGTGGTGCTGGGCGCTCCTTGGCCAAGGCGGTGAGGCGCCGGGGCTGTCTCTTGATTCGGAGCTTGTGCGCCTGACGCTGACTGCGCTTGACCCTGCAACGCTGGTCTTGTGCGACGAGGTCGCGGCAAGCGCGGTGCGCAATGCCTATGCAGACGACCTTGTTGAGCTGCAGGACCTTGAGGAGGCAATGCTCGCGCCTGGCTATGTGGTACGTATTCGCGGAGTCCGCGTGCTGAACCTTGGGGGGTTTGAAGCAGCGCTCGACGATTCGCGTCAGAAGCAGGTCATGTGGGCGCGGCTGAAAGAAATTCCCGCATTGGGCGAGCCTTTCTAAACCCACGTGAAGCAAGGGTTTCACTTCGCGGTATCCTATACAAAGCAATGGAAACATAGTGTCTGTTTCTAGTGACGAGGAGCACATCATGTCCGACATTCCGGCACCGATTGACCCTACGAAGACCGACGCTTGGGCGGCTCTCCAGAAGCACTATGACGAGCTCAATGCCGAGGGCATCAGCTTGAAGAAGTGGTTTGCTGATGACCCCACGCGTGTCGACCGTTATTCCTTCGACGTCAACGACCTGCACTTTGATCTTTCCAAGAACCTGGTTGACGACAAGGCCCTCGAGCTGCTTGTCCAGCTTGCGCGCGAGGTCAAGGTCGAGGAGCGTCGCGACGCAATGTATAAGGGCGTCCACATCAACACTACCGAGGACCGCGCCGTTTTGCATACCGCTCTGCGTCGACCGGCGTCCGAGAAGGGCACGCTCATTGTGGACGGGCAGGACGTTGTCGCTGACGTGCACGAGGTTCTCGACCGCATGTACGCCTTTGCCGAGCGTGTTCGCTCCGGCGAGTGGAAGGGCGTTACGGGCAAGCGCATCGAGCACGTGATGAGCATCGGCATTGGTGGGTCCGACCTTGGCCCGGTCATGATCTACGAGGCGCTGAAGCCCTATGCTGACGCTGGCATCGACTGCCGCTACACCTCCAACATCGATCCCAACGACATGGCCGAGAAGGTCAAGGGTCTCGACCCCGAGACCACGCTCGTCATCATCGTGTCCAAGACCTTCACTACGCTGGAAACCCTTACCAATGCGCGCGAAGCCAAGACCTGGCTGCTTGACACGCTGCAGAAGCAGGGGGCCATCGACGGCTCCGACGAGTCCAAGGCGGAGGCCATCCGCAAGCACTTTGTGGCCGTGTCCACCAACCTCAAGCTCGTGGAGGAGTTTGGCATCGACCCCGAGAATGCTTTTGGATTCTGGAGCTGGGTCGGCGGCCGCTACTCTGTCGACTCCGCCGTCGGCCTGTCGCTGATCATCGCCTTTGGTCCCAAGCGCTTTGAGGAGCTGCTCTCCGGATTCCATGACATGGATGTGTACTTCCAGGACACGCCGCTCGAGAAGAACGTCGTGGCCCTCATGGGCATGATCAACGTCTGGTATAACAACTTCTTTGGCTTTGACACGCATGCCGTGCTGCCCTACGACCAGTACCTGCATCGTTTCCCTGCTTACTTGCAGCAGCTCACGATGGAGTCCAATGGCAAGTCCACGCGCTGGGATGGCACGCCCGTTACCTGCGCTACGGGCGAGATCTTCTGGGGCGAGCCTGGCACCAACGGCCAGCACGCCTTCTACCAGCTGATCCACCAGGGCACGCACAAGGTCCCCGCGGACTTCATTGCCTTCGTGAATACGCCCAACCCCACCAAGGATGGCGATCAGGACGTCCATGAGCTCTTCTTGGGCAACTTCCTCGCGCAGACCAAGGCGCTTGCATTTGGAAAGACGGCCGACGAGGTGCGTGCCGAGGGCACAGCCGAGTGGATGGTGCCCGCCCGCGTCTTCGAGGGCAACCGCCCGACAACGTCGATCCTTGGCGAGGCACTCACTCCGCACGCGCTTGGAGAGCTTATTGCGCTGTACGAGCACATCACCTTTGTTGAGGGCACCGTATGGGGGCTCGACTCCTACGATCAGTGGGGCGTCGAGCTTGGCAAGCAGCTTGCAAAGCAGATCACGCCGGCCTTCCATGACGACGCGGCGCTTGCGGAGCAGGATGCCAGCACCAAGGCGCTTATCGCCTACTACCGCGCTCACCGCGAGTAGCTACGCGTTATTTGCCTAGCCGCGTGACAACACTCCCCGGTCGCTGTTGCGACCGGGGAGTGTTTTATGGCGCATTGCGGTGTCGCGCTCTAGGCTGCTGCCAGCTTGTGTGACTCATCGTGCGAGCGACAAGGTCCGCATGTCCTGACCGCATGAGATTGTGTTGTTAGAACTTGACGTCTGGCGACTGCCGGGTCTCCTCGTCGGCCTGGAAGCCTTGGCGCTCCTTGAACTTTGATCCGGCAACGATATTGCCTGGGAACGTCTCGATGGCGTTGTTGTACTCAAGCACGCAATCGTTGAAGCTCATGCGGGCATAGCTGATCTTGTTCTCGGTGTCGGCAAGGTCGGACTGAAGTTGCTGAAAGTTGGCGTTTGCTTTCAGGTCGGGATAGGCCTCGGAAACGGCGAACAGGCTCTTGAGGGTATCAGTTAGAACGTTGGAAGCGGACATCTTTTCTTCGGGGGTCTTTGCGTTCGCCACGGCAGCGCGAGCCTGCGTGACGGCCTCGAGCGTGGCTGACTCGTGGGCGGCGTAGCCCTTGACGGTCTCGACAAGGTTGGGAATGAGGTCATTTCTGCGCTGAAGCTGCGCGTCGATGGTTTGCCAAGCGTTGTCGCAGCGGTTGTCTTTCCGGACAATGCCGTTGTAGATAGAGATGAACCAAATCACGAGGGCAATTACGATTACGAGAACAATGATGAGCGCAACCATAGCGTTCCTTTCTACGGGAACTGAGAGGCAATATGGCGGAGGGGGAGGGATTCGAACCCTCGGTACGCTAAGCGCACGACGGTTTTCAAGACCGCTGCATTCAACCACTCTGCCACCCCTCCGGCAGTGCGTGGATATATCCTAGCGCAAAGACGCCCGGATACGAAACGAGGAGACCACATGAGTGACGGCCTGTCGAGAAATGAGCACATCGCAAGCGAGAAGAGCGTCTTCGCGACTGACGAGCGCTTTATGCGAATGGCGCTCGAGGAGGCCCGCTTGGCGGCAGACGAGGGGGAAGTTCCCATTGGTGCTGTTGTCGTATGCGACGGAAAGGTTATTTCTCGGGCACACAACAGGCGCGAAAATGACCTGGACCCCTCGGCCCATGCAGAATTTTCCGCAATGACTGCTGCGTCAAAGGCGCTTGGACGTTGGCGGCTTTCAGGCTGTACGGTCTATGTGACCGTTGAGCCATGCCTCATGTGCGCCGGTCTGATGGTGAACGCTCGCATCGACCGTTGCGTCTACGGCGCGCCGGATCCCAAGGGCGGGGCTCTTGGAACGCTTTACGACGTGAGCTGCGACCCGCGCCTTAACCACGAATTCGCCGTCTCTTCTGGCGTTTTGGCGGACGAGGCGGCTGATTTGCTGCGCTCGTTCTTCCGAGAAAGACGCAAGAAGTAGGGCATTGCGAAATTGTCAGACGCCGCAGACTACGGCGATGCCGCCGAGGGCGGGACGTTCGAAGCCTACACGACTTGGAAGATGAAGAAGTCGAGGTAGTGCGTCTCGGGCACGCCCCACAGGATAGGATGGTCCGGTGCTTGCTGGCGCTCTTCGATCTGCTTGAGCTGCACGTTTGCGTCGTGTGCGGCTTCAGCAATCGCAGCAGCAAGGCGGTCGCGGGTCATAAAGTGACTGCAGCTGCAAGTTGCAAGGTAGCCGCCGCGCGGAAGAAGCCTGAGCGCATCGTAGTTAATCTGCCGATAGCCATGAGCGGCGTGATCGATGGTGCTGCGACTCTTTGTGAAAGCAGGCGGGTCAAGCACGATAAGGTCGAAGGGCCCGCCCTCCTCGCGCAGGCGCGCGCGGTCCTTCGCAAGCTCGGGAAGATATTCGAGTACGTTTGCACAGGTAAAGCTCATGAGGTTGCCCAGGCCGTTCAGACGCGCATTCTCGCGAGCAAGGTCGATGGCGGTCTGGCTTACGTCCACGCAGCGCACGCTTTTTGCGCCGCCGGCGGCGGCATTCAACCCAAATGGGCCAACGTGGCAGAAGCAGTCAAGCACGCGTCTGCTTGAAGCGAGCTGCCGAACTGCTCGGCGATTGTACTTTTGATCAAGGAAAAAGCCTGTCTTCTGGCTATTCTCGAGGTCAAGGTCAAAGACAATGCCATTCTCGCGAACCATGACACGCGCGCTGTCAGGAATCGTCTCCCCTCCGTCCCACCAGCCTTTGTGCTGGTCAAGACCCTCTTTCTGTCGGGCAGGAGAATCGCCGCGCTCGTAGATGCCTCGTATGCTCTGCCCGTCTGCGCGAAGCGTGTCAAGGAGCAGCGGATAAAGCGTGGGGCGCAGCCGCTCCATGCCCACTGTGCCTACCTGCGCTACCAGAACGTCTTCGTAGCGGTCGACGATCAGCCCGGGAAAGCCGTCAGCCTCCGAGAAGATTACGCGACAACAATTGGTATCGGGCTCGCAGCCAGGAAGCGCGCGATTCCCCATGGTCGCCTTTCGATAGTCCCACGCCCACTGGAGCTTGCGGGCCCAAAACGCCTCATCAAAGCGGTCATTGGCATTGCGGCTTACAATCCGCACGCGAATCTTGCTCTTCTCGGAGAGAAGCCCTGCCCCCTGCCAGGTCCCATTCTCCTCAAAGACGTCAACAACGTCCCCGTTTGTGGCCTGTCGGCCATCGGTTGGCGCGGGCTCCATGCGCAGGACCTCGCCTTCAAAGACCCATGGGTGCCCCGCCTTGAGCGAACGTGCCGCCTTGCGCGTGACAATAACTTGTGGATATGGACGTAGCTGCTTCATGGCGTCTCCGATAGCTTTGCGGATGAGGAACTGCTCGCGATTTCACACCTGATTGTGGGGCTTTGTCGCCAAGCCGGCAACAGCAAAAGCATTTGTATGATTATGTATTTTCGAAACGAAAAAATAGCAGTACAATCCCTATATGCAACGGACAACTAGCCTCACATAACTGGAGGAAGTCATGAATTTGACAAAAGAGCAGTTCGCATCGATGGTCGACCACACCAATCTTCACGCTGACGCCACGAGGGCCGACTTTGAGCGCCTGTGCCGCGAGGCCGTTCAGTATGGCTTCAAGTCCGTTGCCATCAATTCATATCCTGTGAGTATGTGCCGCAAGTTTTTGGAGGGCACCCCAGTGCTGACAGGGGCCGCGCTCAGCTTCCCCCTTGGCCAGACGTCCATCGACATGAAGGTCGCCGAAGCAAAGGACGCCATCGCCAATGGGGCGCAGGAGTTTGACTACGTCGAGAACGTCGGTCGCGTTCGCGAGCATGACTATGCGTATATCGAGGAGGAGATGTCGCGCATGGTTGAGGTTGCCCGCAACGCGGGCATTACCTGCAAGGTGATTCTTGAGACCTGCTACCTTACCGATCAGGAAATCGTCGAAGTTTGCAAGGTTGCCCGTCGCGTGAAGCCTGACTTCGTGAAGACGTCCACCGGCTTTGGAACGGCAGGAGCGAAGGTCGAGCACGTTCGCCTGATGAAGCAGACCGTAGGCGACGAGGTGCAGGTCAAGGCAGCAGGAGGCATTCGCGACGCCAAGACTGCCATCGCGATGGTCGAGGCCGGAGCCACGCGCATCGGCTGCTCGGCTGGCATCAAGATCTATAACGAGCTGGCTGCGATGGAGCAGGCAAAAGACCTGGCGTAGGGGGTAGCCAATGACCCAAGACAAGCGGCTGGGCGTCTGCGTTATCGGCTGCGGGCGCGCCGGCATGATTCATGCAAGAAATTATGCGGGCGGCGTTCGTGGCGCGCGCCTCGTGGCGCTTTGCGACTCTTCGGCAGACAACCTGAGGGCCGCAGCGAGCGAGCTGGGCGTAGAGAAAACCTACTCTGACTATCGCGACGTGATGGCCGATCCCGACGTCGACGCGGTCGTGGTGGTGACGCCCACGGGAATGCACTGCCATGTGGTGAAGGCTGCTGCAAAAGCGGGCAAGCACGTGTTTTGCGAGAAGCCCATGGCCACCTCTGCCGCAGAGTGCGACGAGATGATTTCCGTGTGCAAGAATGCTGGCGTCAAGCTGCAGATTGGCTTCATGCGGCGCTTTGACAAAAGCTTTCGCCACGCAAAAGAAGTTATCGACTCTGGTCAAATTGGTGATGTGACTCTCATAAAAAGTTTGACTCACGGACCGAGCGAGCCCAAAGAGTGGATGTTTGACATATCTCGCAGCAGCGGCCCCATTGGGGAGGTCAATAGCCACGACTTTGACACGCTTCGCTGGTATGCCGACTCGGAGGTGAAGACGATTCATGCCATCGGACACAACTTCCGCTCGCCCGAGCGCGCGGAGGAGTACCCGGACTACTACGACACCGTCGCCGTGCTTCTCGAATTCGAAAACGGCGTGATTGGCATGGTCGATGGCGCCCAGTACGTGCAGTATGGCTACGATGCTCGCGCAGAGGTGCTGGGGACAAAGGGCAACGTCTGCGTTGGCGCGCAAAACGCCGACAGTGTCGTTGTCGCGCGCGCAGGCATGACGCTCTCCTCGGCGGCCATGCCCTCGTGGAGGACGCTCTTCCGGGATGCGTACGCTGAGGAGGCAAGGTCATTCGTCCGTTGCGTCCTTGATGACGTCGAACCGGAGGTGACGGGGTACGACGGCAAGATGGCGCTCATTTTGGTGCGAGACGGGCTGCGCTCGTTGCTGGAGCATCGCCCCATAGCGGTGGAGGCATAGCATGAAGGCTGCAGTATTGCGTGGAAAGTTGGACTTGGGCGTAGAAGACGTGCCTATGCCGCACGCCGAGCCAGGCGGACTTCTTGTGCGCGTTCACGCGGCAACGATTTGCGGCTCCGACGTCCGCTCCTACAAGAACGGACGCGCCAATGTCGACCAAGGCCACCCTCTGATTATGGGGCATGAGTTTGCGGGCGACATCGTTGAGGTGGGAGAGGGAACGCACGGTTTTGAGGTTGGGCAGCGCGTCTCTCTTGCCCCAAACTTTGGCTGTGGCACCTGCGATTTGTGCGTTTCTGGTCAGACCAACGCCTGTCATGACTATCGTGCCTTTGGCATCTCAATCCCAGGCGCATTCGCGCACTACGTTGCCATTCCGCACGAAGCAGTCAGGCAGGGCAACGTCTACGTGTTGCGCGATGGCACTTCGTATGAGGAAGCTGCCTTGATCGAGCCGCTCAGCACCGTGCTGAATGGGCAAAAGCGCATGGCGGCGCAGCCTGGCTCCGACGTCCTTGTTATTGGCGCAGGTCCCATTGGCATCATGCACGCTATGGTCGCTCAGCTTTTGGGGGCTGGTCGCGTGTTCATGAACGATCTGAACCACGAGCGGCTCATGCATGCCTGCGAGCTTCTTGGCGACGTCGAGCCAATCGAGGGCGACGTTGCCTCTGAGCTGCACGCTCGCACTGGCTCGGGCGTCGATGCTTGCATTGTTGCCGCATCTTCGCCGATGGCGCAGGCACAGTCACTTGAGTATATGAACACGAACGGAAGGCTGCTCTTCTTTGGCGGACTTCCGACCGGTAGCGAGCGCGTAAGCATCGATGCAAATCTGATTCACTACCGGCAGCTCGCAATTTTTGGCTGCACGGGACAGACGCTTGAGAACTACCGCGCGTCAGCTCGCCTTGTTGAGAGCGGTCGAGTAAAGCTTTCTGAAGTTATCACCGACCGTTGCTCTATTGATGACTTTCCCATGGCTATGGAAGACGCTGCGGCGGGCAAGGGGCTCAAGCGCGCGCTGGTGTTTGAGTAAGAAAGAGGTGCTCCGCTTGGGGTCAACGATGCAGTGGCGGATGGCGCGTTTCGTATAATACGCGAGCACGGCTAGCGTGCCACAATAACGTCCGGCACGCGCTGGCGCAGCTGGGCAAGCGCGGTCTCGCTTGCGCCAGCATCAATCACTAGATGGTCGACCTGCTCGAGAGAGGCAAAGTGCCCGCAGCTCACGTGCCCGAGCTTCGAAGAGTCAACCAATAGAATTGACTCGCGGGAAATCTCGAGCAGCTTCTGCTTTATCCGAGCGGTGTCAACGTCGGGCGTCGTCAGCCCCTGCTCAAAATCCAGAGATGTGGTCGATAGCACGCAAGCATCTGCGCGCAGGTTATTCAGAATGTCCAGGGCCATGGCACCGCAGGCAAAGTGAAAGCCTGAGCGTATTTTTCCTCCTACCGAAATGAGCGAGAAGTCAGAGCGAGCTTCAAGAATGGAAAGCGCCTGGATGTCGGGGCTAATCAGCGTCAGGTTAGCGAGCGGCGAGGCCACCAGCGCCTGGGCAAAGGTCGTCATCGTGGTTCCCGTATCAAGGGCAATGACCTCGCCGCTTTTTACCAGCGGCAGCGCATTCGCCGCGATTGCGGACTTCTCAGCTGCATGCTTGCGCTCGGCGAGAAGAGGCTCTTCGTCAAGGCCCTGCCGTGCAATTGCTCCGCCATGTGTGCGCACCACCAGGCGCTTTCCCTCCAAGTATGAAAGATCGCTTCGCACGGTTGCGGGGGTTACCGAGAATGTGCGCGCAAGTTCTGAAACGCTCGCGCCAGAGTTCTCCACGATTATCTTGAGCATTTGCTGGCGTCGTTGCTGCGCGTAAAGGATTCTTTTGGGCATCTCGGTGCCTGTGCTTTCATAATCGGGCGATTAGACGGCGCTTCCCTACTTGGCGCGTCGGCGGTTGGTTTTACGAGGCAATCATACCCCATGGTCATTTTCGGGCGCAGCGCAGCCAGCGGTCTGGTCCTCTTGCGCGCATCCCGCCCCTGCGTCGGCCGTGCGTCGCCTATCGCGCTGCCGAGCGGTCGTCAAACCTCCAGGAATTACCTTCGCATGACAGAAATCAGTGCCAAAACCGGTGCTCCTGGCTTACGGCACTCTGACTCGGGCAGCCGATACTTCCGACCAGTGGCGCCGAGGGCGCCGTAACAAGGAGAGCTTGAAGGAGGCTTTGTGTCAAGCATCGAACTTCGTCATGTCAAGAAGACCTACGACAACGGTGTCACGGTCATCGAGGACATGAACTTGGTGATTCCGGATGGCAGCTTCACCGTGCTGGTTGGACCGTCAGGCTGCGGAAAGACAACGACGCTGCGCATGATTGCGGGCCTTGAGGAGATTACCGAGGGGGACCTTCTGATTGACGGCGTCCGCATGAACGACGTTGACCCGGGAGACCGTAATATCGCGATGGTCTTCCAAAACTATGCCCTCTACCCCACGATGACCGTGCGGGGCAATATCGAGTTCGGCCTGATTAATGCCAAGGTCCCAAAAGAGGAGCGAGAGCGCAGGATCGAGTATTTCTCTCGCATCGTCGGCTTGACCGAGTACCTCGACCGCAAGCCCTCGCAGCTGTCGGGAGGTCAGCGGCAGCGCGTCGCCCTCGCCCGCGCCATGGTGAAGCACCCCAAGGTCTTCCTGATGGACGAGCCCCTCTCCAACCTCGACGCCAAGCTCCGCGCCCAAATGCGCACCGAGCTCATTGCCTTGCACCAGCGGCTGGGGACCACCTTCGTCTATGTCACGCACGACCAGACCGAGGCCATGAGCATGGCCACCAAGATCGTGCTGATGAACGAGGGCAAGATCCAGCAGGCCGCCGAGCCGCTCACCATATACGGCGACCCCGCCAACAAGTTCGTGGCGCAGTTCATAGGCGTGCCTACCATGAATGTGTTCGAACGTGCGAGCTTGCCCGATCTTGGCTTCTCCGATGACGTCGCGTGGGTGGGCTTCCGTCCGTCGCGAGCCCTCTTTGCGGAGAAGGTTCTTGGCAGCCATCCCAACGGCGAGAAGGCCATGACCGACGCCTACGTTCCCAAGCAGGGAGACCTCGTTTTTGGCGGCACCATTGCCATCCGCGAGATCATGGGGTCCGAGATTATCTATCAAGCCGAGACGGGCTTTGGGAACGTCTCCTTCAAGACGTTTAACCAGCCTCAGGTTGACGTCGGCACGCAGGTAAAGCTCTGTGTCGATCGCTCTTCGCTTTACCTCTTCGGCTCCGATGAGAAGAGGGTGGTTGCATGAGTGGGCGGCAACGCTCTGGCGCCAAGAGCGTCTTCACGATGGCGAAGCCCTACCTCGTGATTGCGCCGGCGCTCATCATCCTCGCCGTCTTCTGGATCTATCCGATCTTCAACATGGGGTATCTCTCGCTTTTCAAGTGGGACCTCATCTCGCCCAAGATGGAGTTCGTTGGACTCGATAACTTCAAGAACCTCTTTTCTGACGCGGCGTTCTGGCAAACGCTTGCCAACACGCTCATCTATACGGTCTTCGTGGTGGGCCTGGGCGTGGGGCTGGGGCTGCTCATCGCCTTGTACCTGCACGAGAACACCAAGACAAACGGCTTTCTCCAGGCCGTGGTGTTCTCGCCCTACGTTGTGAGCCTTGCCTCTGTCGCCCTGCTATGGCTGTGGATCATGAACAAGGACTTCGGTCTTCTCAATAGCATCCTGAACGTCTTTGGCATCGGTCCCGTGGATTGGCTGGGAGACACTAACTTTGCCCTGCCGTCGCTCATTGCTATCTCGGTTTGGAAGAGCGTGGGCTACGACTCGCTGATTCTTGTCTCCGCGCTGCAGGGCATCCCCAAGCACCTCTACGAGGCGGCCCGCTTGGACCATGCCGGAAAATGGGCCACGTTCAGCAAGATTACCTTCCCAATGATTTCTCCCACGATGTTCTTTCTAGTCATCGTTGACGTGATCGCGTCGCTCAAGGTCTTCGAGACCATCCAGATCATGACTGCGGGTGGTCCGCAGAATGCTACCAACACCCTCGTCTACTCGCTCTACGAGTATGGCTTCCAATTCAACAAGGTGGGCACTGCCGCGGCCATCGGCGTGGTTCTTCTCGTAATCATTGCGGTCTTTTCGGTCATCTACTTCAAGCTGCTCGCCAAGCGCGTGCACTATCGATAGGAGAGGGACAGCCCCATGTCATCAGGAAAGTTCGCAGTCACCCCACGTCGCGTCGTTCGCTGGGTTGTCAACGCGCTGCTCGTGCTCGTGTTTGCCTTCCCATTTGTTTGGATGGTGTCTAGCTCGCTCAAGACGCTTGGCGAGACCATGACATTCCCGCCGTCCCTCTTGCCGGCCGACCCCCAGTGGGAAAACTACAGCACGGTCATGACCACCATTCCGTTCTGGCGCTTTTTGCTGAACTCCGTGATCGTCACCTTCTCGGTGCTGGTCTTGCAGGCGCTTACCGTGGTCCCCGCAGCATATGCCTTCTCGCAGTACGACTTCAAAGGCAAGGGCGTGCTCTTTGGTCTTACGCTCATCACCATGATGGTTCCCGCTCAGCTGGTTTTTCTCCCGCTTTTCGTGATGTTCGCGCGCTGGGGGATCATCAACACCTACGCCTCGCTGATTCTTCCGTTTGCGACGAGCGCCTTCAACATCTTCATGTTGCGACAGACCTTCAACCAGATGCCCCGCGAGCTTGTTGAGGCTGCGCGCCTGGACAACGCCAGCGAGTTCCAGATCATCTGGAAGCTCTTCCTCCCCATGGCAAAAGCCACGCTTGTCACTTGCGCGCTGCTCACCTTCATAGCCACGTGGAACGACTACTTCTGGCCGCTTGTGCTTACCACCAACGACACCGTGCGCACGCTGCCCGTGGGCGTCGCCAACATGCGAGCCAGCGAGAACGGCATCAACTACCAGATCCTTATGGCAGCAAACGTGCTGCTTACCCTGCCCATTCTTGTGGTCTACATCTTCGCCAACAAGCACATCATCAAAGCCTTCTCCTATATCGGCGACAAGTAGGTCCGCCTGCCGACTGCCCATCTCACTTGGGTCTCCAAAGGGGAGGCCCGACGACGAAAGGAAGATTCGATGCTGGATTCCTCATCAAACCTGTCACGACGCCAGTTCTTGAAGACCGCCGGTGCCGCCGGGGCAATGGCCACCGCCGCCGGTCTCGCTGGATGCTCTGGCAGCCAATCCTCCTCGGACACCACGAGCTCGGACGGAACCATCGAGCTCACCTACTGGTACTGCTGGACCGACAAGATCAAGGAGAACAACGAGGAGCGCGTTCAGGAGTTCAACGACGGGATTGGCGCGGAGAAGGGCATCCATGTGACCGCCGAGTCCCAGGGCTCCTACGATGACCTCAACTCAAAGCTCAAGACCGCCTTCACTGCAAACGAAGAGCCTGACGTCTGCGTCATGGTCATCAACAGCACGCAGGCCTTTGCGGACGGAGGCATGATCCAGCCAATCGACGACCTCATTGCTGAGGACGACCTCAATGACTTCTGGAGCGGCCTCATGGAGAACTGCTACGCCGACAACACTCTGTACGGCGTGCCTTATCTGCGCTCCACTCCTGTCCTCTACTACAACAAGACCCTCTTCGAGAAGGCCGGGCTTGACCCTGAGACGGCGCCAGAGACTTGGGACGACATGGTTACGGCATCTGACGCGCTCGCCAGCCTCGGAGTGGGCGGCTACGGGTTCTTCTCCTACATCTGGGCCTTCACGGCATTTGCCTACTGCAACAGCGGAACGCTCTTCGGCGACGACCTCTCCGCCACGGAGGCCACCTTCAACGAAACGCCCGCCGTCGACATGGTGCGCTGGTTCAAGGACAACGTTGACAACCATAACTTCTCGTTCTGCGCAGGGTCCAATGGCTCCGACACGTTGAACACCAACGTTGCCAACCAGCAGGTGGGCATGTGGGTGACCTCCACGGCAGACCTCACGAGCCAGCTTTCCTATGCGGAGCAGGGCGGATACGAGATCAACGTGGGCTTCATTCCCAAGAACACCCAGAACAAGGTCCCCACTGGCGGCTGCAACCTGGTCATGACGTCGCGCGTGACCGACGCGCGCCGCGAGGCCGCGGGCGAGTTCATCAACTTCATGACCTCAAAGGACTCCGCAATCAAGAACCACTTGAAGACTGGCTATCTCCTTACGCGCCAGTCCGCCGTGGATGACTCGCGCATTACCGAGGCCTATGCCACGACGCCGCAGTACCAAGTTGCCTTCGACCAGCTGCAGTATGCCGTAGGCGACTACATGAACGCCGGCTATGCCGAGGCCGCAAAGGTCTACACCGACACGATTGACGAGATCATGAGCGGCGATGGCAGCGACATCCAGTCTGCGCTCGACGATGCCAAGTCGCAGGCTGACCCGATTCTCCAAGGCTAGATCCCTCCGCTGGGCCGGTCCTATCCTTCCGGGGTCCTGGCCCTTCTCCACCCGCCCTCCCCGAGCCTGCTCGAGGAGGGCTCTGTCAATCTCGCGTTAGGAGAAGCAATGCGCATAAGATACTTTGCCGACCTTCACTACTCCGAGGACGTTCGAGACATGGCTCTCGACGCAGAGCGAGCTGCTTTCTTCTCATCTGCGCTCGACGCCTTCTCGGCTCCCGGAGCTGACCTGCTCGTTTCGCTTGGAGACGTCTCGACGACCAGCCGTCCGGAAAGCATGCGCCACGTGCATGACGCGCTTGAGAGAGCGCCTTTCCCAGTTCATTACGTCTATGGCAACCATGACACGATGTTCGTCAACGAGGCCCATATGGACCAGATTTTCGGGCGAACTGCCGACTACTCCTTTGACCAGGGGGGAGTCCATTTTGTGGTGATTGACACCACAAAGCCGTTCCCCCGCAGCATCGATGAGTGGGGCGGACACGTCAGCACCAGCCAGCTTGAGTGGCTCGGGTCCGAGGTCCGCTCAGCTCAGGGACGGCCACTTGTCGTGATGGGACACCATGCGCTGAGCGGCACCATGAGCTTCATTGATGACGACATCGAGAAGGCGTACGTGGACAACAGCGACGAGGTGCTCGAGGTGCTTGGCTCGCATGTTGGCGGAGCAGGCATCTATCTTTGTGGCCACACCCACCACAACGCCTATGGCACCCTCGGCGCCTGGCACTTCATCATGCTCGCGGATGTTCCAGCCACAGCCGGATATCTCGAGCTCGATTTCAAGCCTTCCTGCGCGGAGGTTGCCTACCGTCACTTTGACGATGCGGAGGAACACCCCTTCTCTCAGGGACTGCCCCTCTATCAGGCGCACACGCGTACCCATGCTGAGTCTGGCTGCACCTTTGAGAACGTCGTCATCCCCCTATAGCAATCAGCGTCTCGAAGAAAGGACGAGGGCATGCCAAATTCCATTTCTCGGAGAACATTTCTACGCGCTTCTGCCCTAGGCGCAGGCATGATGACCGCTGCAGGTCTTGCCGGCTGCAATTCAAACGGAGGGCAGAGCGATCAGTCGTCGAGCTCTCAGTCTGACGAGACGATTGAACTCACGTATTGGTACTGCTGGACGGGAGCCGTAAAAGAAAACAATGACGAGCGCGTCGAAGAGTTTAACGACTCCGTAGGCAATGAGAAGAACATCCATGTGACCGGTGAGCCCCAGGGCTCTTATGACGACCTCAACGCCAAGCTTAAGACGGCCTTCACAGCCAATGAGGAGCCTGACGTCTGCGTGCTTGGCATCTCCAACACTGCCGCGTTCTATGACTCTGGACTCATCCAGCCCATCGATGACATCATTGCTTCCGATGATCTTGATGACTTCTGGCCCGGTCTCATGGAAAACTGCTATGCCGACAGCAAACTTTGCGGCGTGCCTTATCTGCGCTCGACGCCCATTCTCTACTACAACAAGACTCTTTTTGAAAATGCAGGGCTGGACCCCGAAACTGCTCCTGCGACTTGGGATGACGTTGTGAGTTACTCCGACGCGCTGAAGGATGTGGGCGTTTTCGGTCTGGGGTTCTTCCTAGATGCGTTTGCGCTATCGGGGCTTTTGCGCTGCAACGGCTGCTCTTTCTTTGGCGACGATCTTGACGCGACCGAGGTGGCTTACAACCAGCCTGGTGGCGTTGAGCTCGTCCAATGGCTGCGCGACGGAATCTCCAGTCACAACTTTAGTTATCTTGGCGGAACGAACGGCTCGGACAGTTTGGCGTCAAGCATCGCGGGGCAGCAGGTAGCCATCTGGATGGGGTCGACCGCAGGTCTTACCAACTACCTTACGGTCGCCTCAGACAACGGCTTCGAAGTCGGCTGCGGCTTTATCCCCAAGCACGTTCAAAACCAAGTTCCCACAGGCGGCTGTAACCTCGTCATGACGTCTCGTTTGACCGACGCACGCCGCGAGGCCGCGGGCGAGTTCATCAATTTCATGACCTCCAAGGACTCTGCTGTCAAGAACCATCTCAAGACAGGCTACCTTCTTACACGCAAGTCGGACGTGGATGACGAGCGTATCGTGGAAGCCTACAAGGAGACCCCTCAGTATCAAGTGGCTTTCGACCAGATGGAATATGCAGTCGGCGAATACATGAATGCCGGTTACTCAGAGGCGCTTAAGTACTACACGGATGCCCTCGAGCGGCTGTTTGCGACGGACGACGACATTCAGACCGTGCTCGACGATGCGGCACAACAGTCAGCTGAGGCGCTCGGCATCTAGCTACACGCTACGAGGCGTAACCGGCGGACGGCAAGGACGTTATGTTTTCTCGCGAATTTGCCGAGGGCATGAATCCTGGCGCTTAGCTCTCGATTTAGTAGTGGCGTCCATATCTGCCGCCGCCAAAGCCGCGCCCACGAGACCTAGATCCCGAGAACATTGTGCGCTTTGGCTTGGAGGTTGAGCGATTGGCCGGCGGGATGATGCGCCCGGTGTCATACGGAAAATCAGGAAGGTCCCAGGTGGGGATGAGCTTCTTGGTGAAGTACTCAATCTCGCGAAGGGGGCTTATCTCGTCGGGTGCCACAAACGTATAGGCATGGCCCGTTGCACCCGCACGACCAGTGCGGCCAATGCGGTGCACGTAGTCCTCGGGGTCCATCGGCACGTCAAAGTTCACGACAGCGTCGATGCCCTCGACGTCAATACCGCGGCTCATCACGTCGGTGGCGACAAGCACCTGGCATTTGCCTGCGCGGAACTTCTCAAGAGCGCGCTCGCGTGCCTTTTGGGGGCGGTCGGCGTGCATTACGTCCACCTTTATCCCGGCGTTCTTGAGCGTCTTGCAAACATCGTCCACCCGGTGCTTTGTACGGCAGAATACCAGCACGCGTTCGGGCTTCTGGCCTGCGGCTCCGCCCGTCTGGATAAGTGCCTCAAGAAGCTGCGTCTTCTGTCCCTGAGTGACGGGGCAGAGATGCTCCTCAACGGTGGCGGCGGTTTCGCCAATACGCGCGATTTCGATGTATTCGGGGTCGGTGAGCAGGGCGTCAATGGTGCCCTTGATGCTTGGCGGAATGGTCGCCGAGAAGAGTAGCGTTTGGTGCCTTGCGGGTAGCGCATGCATGATGCGGCGCACGCTCGGCCAAAAGCCCATGTCGAGCATGCGGTCTGCCTCGTCGAGCACGAGCACGTGCACCTGCGCGAGGCTTACATGGTCGTGCTCCATGAGGTCAAGCAGGCGACCGGGTGTGGCAACAAGCAAGTCGCAACCGCGCCCAAGTTGCTTTATCTGGCGGTCGAACTTCTCGCCGCCCATCACGATTACCGCACGAAGGCCGCAGCGCTTGCTGACGACGGAAACTACGTCCTCAATCTGGGCGGCAAGCTCGCGCGTTGGGGTGACAACCAAGGCGAAGGGACCGCGGGCGCCTTCGCTTGCTGACTCGCGGTCGTGCTGAATGAGCTGCAGCGTCGGCAGCGCAAAGGCTGCGGTCTTGCCCGTTCCCGTCTGGGCCGAGGCAACAACGTCGCGCCCTTCAAGCACAACGGGGATTGCCTGCTTTTGGACAGGGGTCGGCTCTGTGAAGCCAAGGTCATCGACCCCGGCGAGAATTTGCTCGTTTAGCCCGAGCTCGGCAAATTGTGTATTCATATCTCCACAGTATGCGGCAACAACGCCGGCATTACCAGAAAAAGGCGACGTATGGGTGCTGCCTGCAAGTTTGCAACACGTTTTTCATGCGTTTTCATGCCTCCTGGCCGCTGTATGCCCACGTTCCCGGAACCCGCAATCGTATGTAGCATCGAATTTTTTACGGGATATACTGGGTAAGTCTGAGTGCGGACGCGCCTTCGGGCTGCATGGTGAAAGAGGGAACTTCTCGATGAGCTGGCATAGCGCACATCTGTCGCTATTGGTGCTGCGAATGCGGTAGCGCGCAGTTTTTGCGCGCGCCCCTTGTCTTGCACATCCAGAGATCGGAGTAACCCAGCTATGCCTATCAATATTCCCGACGGTCTGCCCGCGAAGGAAATACTTCATCACGAGCGCATCTTTGCATTGGAAGAAGAGGTCGCCGAGCACCAGGAAATTCGCCCGCTTAATGTGGCAATCCTGAACCTGATGCCCACAAAGATTGAGACCGAGACGCAGATCCTACGCCTGATTTCCAAGTCTCCGCTGCAAGTTAGTTGCGACTTTATGCGCGTTTCTACGCACAAATCTACGCACGTCTCAGCCGATCACCTAGTGAAGTTCTACGACACTTTTGATAACTTCAAGGACAAGAACTACGACGGCTTGATTATCACCGGCGCCCCTGTGGAGCAGATGGCTTTCGAGGACGTCGACTACTGGGATGAGCTCTGCCAGATTATCGACTGGAGCCAAGAGCACGTCTTCTCGACCATGTATCTGTGCTGGGGCGCTCTAGCCGGTCTCTACCACCTCTACGGCATTCCCAAGCGTCAGCTGGGTGCAAAGCTCTTTGGCGTGTTTCCTCAGCGCCTTTGTGATGAGTACAACTTTCTGACGAATGGCTTTGACGAGGTGCACTACATGCCGCACTCCCGTCACGCCGCTATTGACACCAACGAGCTCGCCAAGCATAAGGAGCTGCACGTTCTCTCCGAAGGGTTTGCCACTGGACCTGCCATTATTGCTACGCGTGACTTTCATGAGATCTACGTGACGGGTCACTTTGAGTACGGTCGTGATACGCTTGCCGACGAGTTCTGGAGAGACTTCCATAAGGGTCTGCCCATTCGCGTTCCCGAGAACTACTTCCCGGACGACGACCCCGAAAAGCAGCCCATCTTTACGTGGCGCGCGCATGCAAACCTGTTGTATCGAAATTGGCTCAACTGGGTCTATCAGATGACTCCGTATGATCCGAACCAGATTCCCAGCGCTATTGCGTCGCTTCGTTCGAGCACTGACGAAGCTATGGATAAGTTCTGACGGCTTTTCAGCGATGTTTGTTTAAACATAGCTGAATTTTGGTGCATACTATCCGTATGGAAATGCCCGAGAACACACAGCCTGAAGACGCCGAGAGCCTGCAGCTGCCTGAGCACCTCACAGAAGAGCTGCTCATGCGGCTCCTAGAGAGCTCTTCTCCTGACGAGTATCTCGAGGAGGGCAACTTTGAGGAAAGAACGCTTTCCCAATACCTCAATGACCTTCTCGACCAGGGGGATTTGCGCAAGTCTGAGGTCATCAGGGCTTCTGGCGTAAGCCCCACGTTTTGCTATCAGGTGTTTCAGGGTACGCGCATGCCCGGTCGAGACAACGCAATCATGATTGCGTTCGGGTTGGGCTGCTCGCTCGTTGAAACGCAACGGCTCTTACGGTTAGCAGGAGTCTCCGAGCTATGGTCACGCAATCGACGGGATGCAATCATCATCTTCTGCATCGAGCATGGTAAGTCTCGTGAGCAGTGCGACGACGAGCTGTGGCGCCTGGGCGAGGAGACCTTGCTCGATGGCGAGTAGAACAAGCCCACGACGGGACCCTCTCGACCAAGACGAGCAGCTCCTGAAGACCCTCGAGCACGATGAGAGCTATCAAGTGGTGCGCGTGCTCTCCAAAAGCGAGCGCGGCTCGACCGAGCTTGTTCTGCAGAACGGCTTGAATCGGCTGCTCGTGCGCAAGCGTATGCGACGCGAGCTTGCCAGCGTGGAAGCCTGGGAGCGCATTCCGACCATACAGAGCCCCTGCCTGCCTAAGATATATGACACGTATGCGCTGCCTGACCAGCTCGTTGTTGTACGCGATTACGTGGCAGGGTCTTCAGTGCGTGATGAAGTGACCAGAAAAGGTGCCATGTCACCAGCCCGCGCCTGCGAAATTGCGCGAGACGTGTGCCATGCCGCCGCTGCGCTTCATGCTGTTGGCGTCATCCACCGCGACATTACCCCCGGTAATGTCATCTGCTCTTCTCAAGGTGCCGTGCTGATTGACCTCGGCATTGCGCGGACGCATGCGGAAAATGCCATGAATGATACGACGCGGCTCGGTACCTGGGGATTTGCTGCGCCTGAACAGTTTGGCTTCGCACAGACAGACGCGCGATCCGACGTGTACTCCATCGGCCGCCTTCTTGGCTACATGCTTACCGCCGTGACTCCTGCGTCGGACGAGTATCGCTCTGCTTTGGGAAGCGACGATGTGCCAGCAGAACTTCGGAGAATCGTGCAAAAGGCATGCTCATTTGAGCCCAGCAGCAGATATGCCAGCGCAAACGAGCTGATGACGGCCTTGACGGCGGCCTTGCTTTGCCTGGAGCCGGCCGGTAGCCCCATGAGGCAACAGGAGCCTTCAAATGAGCGCCATCAGAGTGCCTTTCAGAGACGAGTCGAGCTTCCGATGCCCTCGGCGTTTATCAAGGCCCTTGAAAAGGCGAGCCTTCCCCGCAGAGTCGCTTCGATTGCGGTACTGGCCCTCTCTGTTCTCTTGTCTGCATTGTTCGTTATTGCCGGGGTCGTTACCTTTGGCGATGCGCTCCGGGGTGAATATGAAGTTGAGCCTATGCTCATGATGTTTGTCACAAGTGTCGCGATAGCGATTCTCTGTTGGGCTTGTGCCTGCGCGCTTGTTCGAGCGGGCGGATATGCGCAAAGTGGGGCTGCCGCCAAGCTTTTTGTGACAGCAATCCGTATAGTGATCCTATATCTCTGCGCTTGGATTGCCGCCGCGGTCATCTCTGGCGTCCGCGGTGTACTTGTTATCTAATGTTTATATTCTTTTCAGCTATCGGCTAATGAATTGAAAGCCACTCCCTGCAAGGATGTCTTAGGGAGGACATTATGGGAGCTGACGCTTGGAAAAAGATTTCGCACGGAACGGACTTGGATACATTGCTCAAGTCCTCTGATTTTGATGACGAGACTTTTTCCGAGTGGGTTGGGATGCGCGTCGAGCAGAATGGCTCTCGTCGCAGCCAAGTGGTGCGCGACAGTCGTCTCAACACAACCTTTGCCTACCAGATTATTGCTGGCGAGCGTCACGCTTCGCGTGACAAGCTTTTGCAGCTTGCTTTCGGTTTGCACTTGGATGTTGCCGACACTTGCGATCTGCTCGAACGCGGGGGATCCAATCGCTTGCGTCAAGACAGAAGAAGAGACGCAATCATTGCCTATGCCCTCTTTCATCATTTGGACGTGGAAGCATGCGACGACCTGCTCTGGAAGCACGGAGAAAAAACGATTCTTCCGCGTTAACCTCTTTCAGAATATTTTTAACAGTGAGCTAATGACTCGCCATCCAGCCCCTCCTAGCATCTTTGAGCACATTGGTACTGCCGAGGGGAAGGATTGGATTAATGAAAAAGCTTGCTCAAACTGCAGTCGCGCTCTCGCTCGTCTGCGTCCTCGGATTCTCACTCTTCGGCTGTGGCGGGTCGTCAAGCTCTGATGACACGACGACCTCAACAGAGTCAGAGACAGAAACGACGGATGCTACGGATACTACGAATTCCTCTAGTTCCGCTGGCGAGTCTGAGAGTGGAGAGAGTGTCGAGGAGTCCCAAGAGGCTGACATTCCAACTGACTATCTTTCCGCGCTTTCACAGGCTGAGACGTATGCCAACAGCATGTATATGTCCAAGCAAGGAGTCTATGACCAGCTGACTTCGGAATATGGCGGACAGTTTTCTGCTGAGGCCGCCCAGTACGCTATCGACAACGTGCAGGCCGACTGGAACGCTAACGCGCTCGAGAAGGCCGGCGAGTACTCAGACACCATGCACATGTCCAAGCAGGGCATCTATGACCAGCTGACCTCCGAGTATGGCGAGCAATTCACCGCAGACGAGGCCCAGTACGCAATTGACAACGTGCAAGCTGACTGGAACGCCAATGCGCTCGCAAAGGCGGAGGAATATCAGTCGACAATGAATATGTCACCCAGTGCCATCTATGACCAGCTGATATCCGACTATGGGGAGAAGTTTACGCCCGAAGAGGCGCAGTACGCCATCGATAACCTCTCGTAGTCTTCTGGATGCACTTTTCATTGGCGAATTGCGCATCGAGTTTAAGATTGGGGATTGTTATGAAGAAAAAAATCAACGTCTGCCTACTCATTGCGCTGATTCTGGGGGTCCTGTATCTCCTTTACAGCGCATATTACTGGGGAGGAGCTAACGCCGGCTCTTCAACAAGCAGCGAGCAGGCTGGGGCGGCCCTTGCAACGGTTATGGTGATGCCATCCCTCGTAATTGTGCTCATTGCCGTTATCTTTAACGCGCTCGGGCTGTTTATGAGAAAAGCGGCCTTTGCCTTGGTGGCAGGCATCCTTTACGCAGTTGGAATGGTGCTCTTCATCCCGTACTTCATGTTCGTCATTGTCGAGATGATTCTTTCTTTTGTGGCATACGCGCAGATGAAGAAAGACAAGTAAGTAAAACCATTGGCAACAGGGAGGGGCGGACCGTTCGGGGGATACTGGTTTCGCCCCTCCTTGCGCTACGCGAGAGCATCCGTCACTAGTAATTGGCGATTTTCACGCC
Organism: Tractidigestivibacter sp.; assembly: GCF_050946515.1. Classification (GTDB taxonomy): domain Bacteria; phylum Actinomycetota; class Coriobacteriia; order Coriobacteriales; family Atopobiaceae; genus Tractidigestivibacter. The sequence continues at coordinate 20,657 of NZ_JBMNUX010000009.1, read as the reverse complement.
AAGCATGCCGACAAGGTCAATTGCCTGCTCGGGAGAAATGACCGCGCCACGGAGTTCTTGAAAGCCGGAGGTGAGGCGAAGCCCCGCGAGGTCGTTGCCCGACAGATCAATTCCTGCGAGCTTCGTTTGATAGAGCTCCGCGCGCGTAAGGTTGCAATCTCCAAGAGAAAGCTTCCGAAGCTTGAGCTTTGAAAGAGCGGCTTCGGAAAGGTCACATGAGAGAAAGCTGACGCTCTCGAGCTTGCTGCCGACAAGATTGGCCAACTTGCAGTTGCAGTCGTCGAGTCTGACCCTCTTAAGATAGCTTTCGAAAAGGTTTGCCCCCACCAGCTTGCACCCCTCAAGCCTGCAGCCATACCAATAGCTGTTTTCAAGCGCTGCGCCAGAGAAGTCGCAGCCCGCAAATGTGCAGCCGGTGAAGCTCGCACGGCGAATGTTCGTGCCAGAGAACAAGCAATGACTGAACGTCACGTCAGAAAATTCCGCGTGACCAAGCTCAATCCCTGAAACGTTCTCGTTTGAAAACGCAAGGTCAGATATTATCCCGTCTTCGTCGGCGACAGCAGCAACCTCGTCCTCAATGCGCACGAGCTAGCCCTCCATTACGACATGTGAGAAGTGCCCACTCTCGTAGATGCCATAGCTATGCGTGCCGTCCTTTGGAATGCCAACGCTGCCAGGATTAAATGCGGTGATGCCAGGGTGCTCGTCGAGGGGCTGGTTCACCTTTTTATGCGTATGACCATACACAACTGCCGCCCCATCGGGCAGTGGTGGCATGCGGTATACGGAGTTGTGGATTCCTGGGCCCCAAACGTGCCCGTGCGTCAGGAAAAGCGTCATGCCTGCTCCGCTATTGGCATCCGGATCGTAGAGCTCGCTGTAATCGGCCATGCAGGGAAACGCGAGCACCATTTGGTCAACCTCGGCCTCGCAATTGCCGCGGACGGCCATGATCTGGTCGGAGATGGAATTCAGCATTTCGATGACGCGCTTGGGAGCGTAATCATCGGGCAGATCGTTGCGAGGGCCATGATAGAGCAGATCGCCAAGCAAGATGACGCGATCGGGGCTCTCTTTGTCAATGGCGCTCATGAGGCGTTCGCACCAATCTGCGGCACCGTGGATGTCGGACGCAATGAGGAGCTTCATGTTTCCTCCCTCGTTTGAATATCCTCATGATTGTAGCGAACGCGCAGTGCCCGTCCTTATGCCTTTAGGGGAATCATGGCATCCAGCTTGAACGTGCTGCCGTGAGTGCTCAGCGTCAGTGTCCCACCGTGACGCTCGACAATGGCGCGCATCGAGCGCGTTCCAAAGCCATGGCTGCTCTTATCGTCCTTGGTTGTTCTCGGCAGCCCATCGGCAAATTCCAGCGTTCCCGCATAGTAGTTCTCAACATGGATTAGCGCCAGTTCTCCCACGCGGCGCACGGTAAGCGAGATGCTTCTGAGGTCTGGATCGTCCAGCGCGCGAACCGCTTCCATAGCGTTGTCCAGCGCGTTTCCAAAGAGCGAGTACACTTCGGCTGGGGTGAGTACAGACAGCGCCGCTCCATCGGCAATCACGCTGAGCGATATCCCCTCGCGCTCACAGAGCAGGCTCTTTTCGGTCAGGATGGTGTCGAGGGCCTCGTTTCCGGTTTCAACGTGCGAGTCGTAGACGGCGACCTCGCGTTCAACATCGGCAAGAAAGTCCTGATTAACTGTCGTATCGCCAGTTGCCAGCTGCCTAATTTGATGTCTGATGTCATGGCACTTCACGTTAATGGCGTCGATGTTCTCGCGCGAGAGCTGGTATTGGCGCTCGCGCTCGGCTGCCATGCGCTGGTTTTCAAGCAGCTCAAGCTCAAGGCTCCGGCGGCTGAGCATCTCAAACTGGACGAACAGCACAAAGCAGCATACCGTACCGTGAACGGCGCGCAGGGCTACGAGCGTGACCAGGCTCGCCACGTCGTTCAGTGACTTGATGACTACGTCGAAAGAGATCACCACAAGGATAACGAGCATCAATACCGCAGCCATCCCGCGGTCTTCAACGTCGCCAAGGCCGTCCGACCTCACGCGAGCGATGAACGCGACGTAAGCGATTGCATACACCGCGAGCAGCGGTATCACCGAAAACGCGAGAAGGAGCCAGGCGTTCGCCCCATCAAGCCCGCCTTGCGAAGTCCCTATAGGTATTCCTAGGCCTTTCGAGAAAACGGTTATGAGCAGCTGCGTCGTTCCGCTTGCTAGGTTCTGGATGGTGTAGCCGGCGCCCGCGCAGAACAGCGCCTGCCAGATCGACGTCTCGTAGAGCGTCATCACCACAGGAACGAGACATACAAGAATTGCGATCGAGCTTGCCAAGGTATAGACAAGCTCGAGGGCCTCGGGGCTGCTTGAGTCGAGAATCATCAGGTAGATGGCTGGGCACAGGACAAGGACGATCGCCAAGGCTAGCGCAAGGACTAACGCAGCGCGCCGACCAAAGTCGCCTCGCCGTGGTCGCGTCGACGCAATCATGAGGACAGGTATCAGCACCTCAGCCAAGGGCACCAATGTCGTCCCGACGGCGAGGGAGATCAGATAAAGCATCGTCATCCAGCACCGCCACCCAGATAGCGTGAGATTTCCTCGAGGCAACGGCGCTTGTTTGCTCGGCTGATATAGCAGACGCTCTTGTCGGACATCGTGACGGCTGCTTCATGCACGCCACGAACATGTGCCATGTTGATGATGCATCCCGATGAGATGCGCAGAAAAGGTGCGCCGCCAAGCATCTTCTCGGTTTCCGAGAGGCTTCCCCGCGCAACGACCGTGCGCCCGCCCGAGAGCTCGTAGTTCACGTTGTGACCGCGCACCCAAACGCGCACGAGGTCAGAGGCGGAAAATAGGCATATCCCGTCGCGGGCATGCACGGTGATTGTGCGGTCGGACTGACGGCGCATCACCTCCATGGCGCGGTCCATGCGCAGCGAGAAGCTTCCATAGGTAAATGGCTTCACGATGAAGTCCAGCGCATTCACCTGGTATCCTCGCACGGCATACTGCGCGAGGTTCGTTACAAAAATGATGGGCGTCTTCGTGTCGAACTTGCGTATTTCCTCGGCGTCCTCCATCCCATTCTCAACACCAAGGTCGATGTCCATGAAGATGAGGTCAAACGCCGGACGGTCAAGGTCGATTGTGTTTCTCATCCACCCAATCTGGAACTGCTCGTCATGCTCCTTGCCGTAGCGTTCGATTGCGTTGCGCAGCGCCGTGGCGGCGTCGAGCTCGTCCTCGACAATCAGAATTCGATACATCGGCCCCCCTCTCTGTTGAACACACCTTAGCAACTGCGGTGGCATCGCGCTGGAAGACATCGGCAATCACGACCGATTTTGCCTGAGGGCGCACCAAACGTGCCGTATTCGGGAGAGGCCCCCAATTTGTCATAGCGTGCAACCAGAGGAAATGCGCGAGGTCATGGTCGACTTCGCAACACGAAGGGAGAAGCACATGAGGAAGGCACGGGGGAAGGGCGATCCGGGCGAGAAGCCCGCAAAGCTCAAGATGTCAAACACCAAGTTCAAGGTGCTGCTGATCATCCCGATGGTAATCATTGCGCTGGTGGCAGTGCTTGCCACCGTGGTGACTGACGTCCTCAGCACGACACTCGACACCTACGTGGGAGCGGGCGAGACCTACGTGGAGACGCCCGATGACAGGACCGACTGGGATTCCACCTACTACGACACCGAGGTCACGACCATCGAGAGGGGTGAGTAGCATGCGCAATGCGAGCATGACGAGGCGCCAGCTCTTTGGCGCGACGGGTACGCTAGCCGCCGGGGCTGCCGCGACGGGGCTTCTCGCCACTACGACGGGCTGCTCTTCGGCGGGGATGACCAGAACCGAGGTTGCGCGTCCCGACGCCGAGCAGGCAAAGGAAGCGGGCTACGCGGTTGCGGCACAGATTCAGGACGAGGGCACGGTGCTGCTCAAGAACTCCGGCGTGCTGCCGCTGGCTAAGGGTTCGACGGTCATGCCGTTTGGTCGTGCCTACCTTGAACCAATCTATGGCCAGCTCACCTCGGGAGGTTCTGCAAAATGGAGCGTCAATCCCGTGACGCCCGAGCAGGGTCTCTCTGATTTCACAATTGATAACGCCGCGGTCGATGTCATGCGTGCCGCAGGCGATCCCGAGGCGCTCGAGGAAGCGGAGGGTACTTCAGCTGCTGGTGCAGCGGGTTCCTTGCTTGGCGGCGATTGCCGAATCTATGAGTATGATCCTTCAATCTATGATGATGTTGCCGAGAATCCAGATGCTACGGGAATCGTGTTCGTCACGCGTGCTGGTCAGGAGGGTCAGGACCAGAAGATGGACGCCTACTCGGACGGCACGCCTCACTACCTGGCGCTCTCCGAAAACGAGCGCGGCGCCATTGCGGCCGCCAAGCGCATCTGCGGCGCCGTGGTCGTGGTAATTGTCGGCTCGGCTCCGATGGAGGTTGCAGATTTGATGTCTGGCGACCTCGAGGTCGACGGCCTCATCCACTACGGACACCCGAGCGAGCGCGGATTCTCGGAGTTCTCTGCACTGCTCGATGGCGAGGTCAATCCCAGTGGCCGCACGGTTGACACCTGGTCTGCCGACTTCACCGCTGATCCCTCCTATGTGAGCGTGGACCTTCACACCTACGACAACCTGTCCATCACGTCTGAAAGCCCCACTGAGGGCGGTACGTTCATGCGCACCTTCAATGAGTACCAGGAAGGCATGTACATGGGCTATCGCTACTACGAGACGGCCGCCCTGGTGGATTCGAGCTTTTCTTACGACGACGCCGTCGTGTTCCCGTTTGGCTTTGGCCTCTCGTACACGACCTTTTCGCAGACGCTCGACTCCGTGTCGGCCGACGATGAGTATGTCACCGTACGCGTGACCGTGACCAACACCGGATCCGCCGCGGGAAAGGACGTCGTGCAGGTGTACGCGAGCTCGCCCTATACCGAGCTTGACCAGACAGAGGGCATTGAGAAGCCCGCGTGCCAGCTCATCGACTTTGCCAAGACCGACCTGCTGCAGCCGGGACAGAGCCAGACCCTTGAGCTGGAATTTGATCGCGAAGACTTGGCTTCGTATTGCTACACGCACGAGAACCCCACTGGAACCACGGGCTGTTATGTGCTTGAGGCCGGCGATTACGTGGTGAGCCTTCGGGAGAACAGCCACACGGTAATTGACCAGGCAACGGTTACGCAGGACGAGACGTTTTGGTTTGACGGCTCCGACAGCGAGCACATTCGCCGCTCAGAGCGTGATGCGCAGTCGCCGCTGGACGACGCTGGCAATCCCATCGAGGATACGAGCATAGACTACGTGGCCGCTTCTAACCGCTTCCAGGCAAGTACGGACTACATGCACGCCCAGTCGCGGATTCTCTCTCGCTCCGACTGGGCTGGCACCAAGCCCGTCTACGAGGAGACCAAGTCCATCGACGACGAGTTTGCCAAGGATCAAGACCTGTTTGTGACGTTTGATCCCCAGACAGACGCGCGCTTTGGCAACGTCGAAGGGAGCGTCGTGTACGCTGCCGAGCAGCCCACCTCCGGTGCGAAGAACGGACTTGTTGTGGCTGACCTGCGCGGTCGAGAATATGACGACCCCATGTGGGACGCGCTGCTCGACGAGATTGACTGGGATGCGGACAGGAAGTGCATCATCCGTAACTTCTCTGGCGATGCGTATCTGACCGCGCCGATTGACTCAATTGGACTTCCTGGCACCGTCGATATGGATGGCGGCAATGGTCTTAAGGTGCACGGCAACGACAACGGTTATGACATGACCAAGAGCTGCTCGTATGGCTATGAACCGCTCGTCGCCTCAACGTGGAACAAGGACCTTGTCTATCAGCTGGGGCATGCCATCGGGACCGAAGGCTTGGCGCACGGCATCAACGGCTGGTACTCGCCTGGTCTTAACCTGCACCGCTCGCTCTTCTCGGGTCGCGTCTTTGAGTACTACTCCGAGGACCCAGTTCTGACAGGCAAGATTGCCGAGCGCGTGGTTTCTGGCGCGGGCGACATGGGACTGTATTGCTACCTCAAGCACTTTGCGCTCAACGATACCGAGACGGGGCGCTCGCACCTCATCTGCACGTGGTGCGACGAGCAGACCATGCGCGAGCTCTATCTGCGACCTTTTGAGATTGCCCTAAAGGAAGCACGCAAGACCGTGCGCTTTACCTCGGACGACGCAGGCACGGTCTCTGAAAAGGTCATGCGGGCGGGCACGGCGGTCATGGCCACGCAGACCTGCATCGGAACCATGATTGGCCATTGCAACTATGCGCTGCTGCACGAATTGCTGCGCGAGGAGTGGGGCTTCAAGGGCATGGTGATTTCGGACTACTGGGTCTGGAACGGGGATAACCATCGTGACCTGGCCTTGCGTGCGGGCTGCGACACCTATCTCAGCATGGACATGTCTGTCATGTGGTCCATCTCCGACTATGACAGCGCTACGGCACGCACCTGCATGCGCCGTGCGATTCACAACCTTGCCTTTGCCGTTGCAAACTCCTCTGCGATGCAGAGCATTGTTCCTGGTGCGGTGCAGGAGCAGGAGGAGTCGCCATGGCGCGTTGCCGTTCATGGTCTGGATATTGTTGCGGCGGCGCTGGTGGCAGGTGGTATTGCGCTGATTCATCGTCGCTCGAAGAAGGAGCTTGAGCATCCTGAGCTCTACAAGCGCGGCAAGCGAGCGCAGAAGAAGCTTGAGAAGCGGCTTGCCAAGAAGGGTGCGAAGGAACAGGAAGACTCTGAAGCGAAGGAAGGGTAGCCTACAAGCGCGCTAGTACAGTGACGGGAGGGTGCGCGCAGATTCGCGCGCACCCTCCTGTTCTAAAGTCGACTTAGTTACACAATTTCGCCGATTTTTGCACCGAAGCGCGCCTAGTCACACTGGTGCGCGGGCGTCACTCGAGTAGTGGTGCTGCAATTGAAAGTTTTATATATGCGTCTACCTGTGGCTTTGTTGTTCCACATTGGGCGGTCACCTTAGGGTCTCGCCAAAGTCTAGTGTAACTAAGGGTACTTCGGTGCACGCGAGCCCCTCGTTTGTGTAACTAGGTGGCTTTCGATGCATGGTTTTGGCTTTGGTCAGCTTGCGGGAGCGTAGGAGAGACAACGAACGGTGCAATAGCGTGCGGGGGCGCAGCTCTGCTGCGCCCCCGCACGCTCTATATTGCGCCTAGACGTTCCTTCGCGCACCCTTGCGCCAACACGCGATAAAAAATCTCATATATGGAGACTTAGATAATGTATAAACTCGACTCATAGGGGGCATAAGAGACAACGAACACGAACCAACACGCCTCACTCAGCATCCGCTTGAGCGGCGCGCAACGAAAGGACCAGATACTATGAGCAAGATTCTAGGCATCGACCTGGGCACCACTAACTCGGCAATGGCAGTCCTCGAAGGCGGAGAGCCCACCATTATTGTTAACGCCGAGGGCGACCGTACTACCCCGTCTGTTGTCGGCTTCCGTAAGGATGGCGACCGCATCGTAGGCAAGGCCGCAAAGAACCAGGCAGTCACCAACCCCGGCAACACCGTTTATTCCATCAAGCGTTTCATGGGCCGCAAGTACGGAGAGGTCACTTCTGAGCTGAAGACCGTCCCGTACAAGGTTAAGCCCGGCACTGGCGAGCGCGCTGTCGTCGAGATTGACGGCGAGGACTTCACGCCCGAGCAGATCAGCGCAATGATCCTGAGCAAGATGAAGGCTGACGCCGAGAAGTACCTTGGCGAGCCCGTCACCGACGCCGTTATCACCGTCCCTGCGTACTTCAACGACGCCCAGCGTCAGGCAACAAAGGACGCAGGCAAGATTGCTGGCCTGAACGTCAAGCGTATCGTCAACGAGCCTACAGCCGCAGCGCTGGCTTATGGTCTCGACAAGAAGGGTACCGACCAGAAGGTCCTGGTCTTCGACCTTGGCGGCGGCACCTTCGATGTCTCGCTTCTTGACCTTGCTGACGGCGTGGTAGAGGTTCTGGCCACCAACGGCGACAACCACCTGGGCGGAGACGATTGGGACCAGCGCGTCATCGATTGGATGGCAGACAAGTTCCAGCAGGACAACGGCATCGACCTGCGCAAGGACCCCATGGCCCTGCAGCGCCTCAAGGAAGCTGCCGAGAACGCTAAAAAGGAGCTCTCCTCCGCTCAGCAGGCAGAGATCAACCTGCCGTTCATCACGGCTGACGCAACCGGCCCGAAGCACCTCAACTACACCCTCACGCGCGCCGAGTTCGAGCGCATCACGCGCGACCTGCTCGACCGCTGCAAGGCACCTGTGACCAAGGCGCTGAGGGATGCTAACCTGCAGATCAGCCAGGTTGACGAGGTCATTCTCGTCGGCGGCTCCAGCCGTATGCCCGCTGTCCAGGAGCTCGTCAAGCAGATGACGGGCAAGCAGCCCAACATGTCCGTGAACCCGGACGAGGTTGTTGCCGACGGCGCAGCTGTCCAGGGCGGCGTCCTTACCGGCGACGTTTCCGGCATCCTGCTGCTCGACGTTACTCCTCTGTCCCTGGGCGTTGAGACCATGGGCGGCGTCATGACCAAGATGATTGACCGCAACACCACGATCCCGACCTCCAAGACCGAGGTCTACTCCACGGCCGCCGACAACCAGACGTCCGTCGAAATCAACGTCCTGCAGGGCGAGCGCGAGATGGCTGCCGACAACAAGTCGCTCGGCAAGTTCAACCTGACCGGCATCCCCGCTGCTCCTCGTGGCGTGCCTCAGATTGAGGTTACCTTCGATATTGACGCCAACGGCATCGTGAAGGTTACCGCTAAGGACAAGGCTACCGGCAAGTCGCAGCAGATCACGATTTCCGGCTCCACCGCGCTTTCCGACGAAGAGGTCGACCGCATGGTCAAGGACGCCGAGGCTCACGCCGAGGAGGATAAGAAGCACAAGGACGAGATCGAGATTCGCAACCAGACCGACTCTCTGTGCTACTCCACCGAGCAGACGCTGAAGGACCTTGGCGACAAGGTGCCTGCAGATATGAAGTCTCAGGTTGAGTCCGCGGTTGCTGACGCTAAGAAGGCGCTTGAGGGCAACGACATCGACGCAATCAAGAGCGCTGGCGACCATCTGCAGGAGGTTGGTCACAAGCTTGCCGAGGTTGTCTACTCCAACACCGAGGCAGAGACCTCCACTGGCTCCGCCGACCAGTCCAACTCCAGCAGCTCTAACGGCGGCGACGACGTTGTGGACGCTGACTACGAAGTTGTCGACGACGACGACAAGGAGAACAACAACTAGCGCTGGCTCCATATGCAGCGATAACTGAGGGGGCGGCCGCCGTGGTCGCTCCCTCCAGTAAACGTGAGGAGGGTGACGTGAAGGTGCCGGTAGAGGACGTTAACGATAAGAAAGACGCAAAGACCGAGGACTCCGAGGCAAAGAAGAACGAGGCTCCTGCCGCCGCTCAGCCCAGCGCCGTCGATGACATTGATCCCGATGATGACGCGGCTATGCGCGAGGCAGCAAAGCGCGCGGCCGAGGAAGTTCTCCAACAGGAGGCAGCCGAGGACGCCAAGAAGGCAAAGAACGAGCGAGACGAGCTGAAGAAGCAGGTAGATGACCTGACCGACCAGATCGAGAAGGCCAAGAAAGAAGCTTCCGACGCAACGGAGCGCATGATGCGCCTGCAGGCAGACTGGGATAACTATCGTCGCCGCACGGCGCAGGAGCGCTTGGACGAGCGCGAGCGCGCGGCGGAGAAGCTCGTCTGCAATCTTCTCCCCGTGATTGACGACATGGAGCGCGCGATTGACCACGCCTCTGCAGTCGATTCAAAGAGCGATCAGTTTACGCAGTTCGTAAGCGGCGTCTCGGCGGTCCATGACAAGATGGTGTCGATTCTGGGCAAGGAGGGCGTCGAGGTCATCGACCCCGTGGGCGAAGCCTTTGACCCACTCGAGCAGCAGGCCGTTGGTCGCTCAGAGGACAGCGAAGCCTACGAAGATACCGTTGCTCAGGTATATCAGAAGGGCTACCGTATGGGCGGCAAGGTCATTCGTACCGCCATGGTGACGGTGACGTATGGCGGTCCCAAGCGCCCTGCTGAAAAGCCAGACGCAAAGGATGATGCGGACAAGAAGTCCGACAAGGCGTCTGACGCCAAGCCCGAGGGCGCGGATGCAACCGGTGACTCCGGTGGCGACGCTAAGAGCGATAAGTGAGGTCGGGCGCCCGGGCCAGGTGGTCCGGGCGCGCGTGTGTGACAACAGTTCTAGAGAGGGGGCTCGTGCAATACCATGGCCACAAATAAAAAGACGTATTACGACATATTGGGCGTGAAGCGCGACGCCACCCAAGAGGAAATCAGGAAGGCCTTCCGCAAGCTTGCGGCTAAGTACCATCCCGACGCCGGCGGAGATGAGAAGAAGTTCAAGGAAATCTCCGAGGCTTATACCACGCTGTCCGACCCTAAGAAGCGTAAGGAATACGACCAGCTGCTGCTCTTTGGCGGCATTCCTGGCGCGGACGCTGGCGGCTCTGGTCGTCGCGGCTACACCACATATTCCTCGAATATGGGCGACGTTGATTGGTCTGACATCTTTAGCGGAATGGGCGGATGGGCTGACATCTTTAACGGCATGGGTGGAGGTCGCCAGCAGGCGTCGCGCCCGATGCGCGGCTCGGACCTCACGATGCAGATTGACGTGACGGCCGACGAGGCGTTTCGCGGTTCGACGCGCAAGGTGTCTTACCAAGTTCCCTCTACGGGAGAGCGCCAAAGCCTTACGGTAAAGATTCCCGCCGGTGCCGTCGATGGCGGAAAGCTGCGCTATCGCGGACGTGGGGAGTATGGTGCCAATGGCGGCGAGCGCGGCGACCTTGTCATTACCACCAGGGTCGAGGAGCACCCGCTGTTCAAGCGTGATGGCGCTGACGTCCGTATGGAACTTCCGGTTAGCATGTACGAAGCTGCTTTGGGCGCTACGATTGATGTGCCCACGCCTGACGGCACTGAGGTAAGGCTCAAGATTCCTGCCGGCACGCAAAGCGGTAAGACCTTCAGGTTTAAGAATCTTGGCGCTCCTAACGTAAAGCGCAAGGGTACGCGTGGCAACCTGTATGTGACCGTGGACGTTAAGGTGCCTACGACCATGGGCAAAAAGGAGCGCGACGCGCTGACAGCCCTCCGTGACGCCGACCGTCGCAATTATAGAAAGGACGTCGAGAGCTATGGCCACTAGTGGCACTCTCAATAACGGAGGATCCGGTCAGGGTTCCGACAGGGATAAGCCGCTCTACATGATCAGCGTTGCGGCCGAGCTCACTGGCATGCATCCGCAAACGCTTCGCGTATACGAGCAGAAGGGTCTTGTCACTCCTGGGCGCTCGCGTGGTAACACGCGCCTGTACAGTCAGGCTGACATCGATCGGCTGAACTTAATTTCGAAGCTGACCGACGAGGGCATTAACCTTGCTGGCGTCGTCCGCATCATGGACATGCGCGAGCGCGCGCAGGAGAAGGACAAAGAGATCGACGAGCTACGCGCTCGCGTGCGTGAACTTGAGGACGAAGTCCATGAGTTCCGGATGCGCGAGAAGATTACGGCATTGGCTCGCTACGATGGCCAAAGTCCCGAGCAGGTCATGCGAAACCTTTTGGGTGATGGAAACGACGACCCCGCCAATTGAGGCGGGGTCGTTTTTTTGTTTTTGAATTCGATTCCGCTTCTCGGCTACATGCAGCTGTGTGCCTTCTACCTGCGAAGGCAACTGCTGGGCGCCTTTCAGTTGCCTTACAATTGCAGCCGCGGGTTGGTAGTAGGCTACTGGGATAACCCCTAGGGTAAGAGTCGCCGGCAGAGGAAAGGCCCCGACCCTTCAAAGGAGAACGCTATGAGCTTCCGCGACAACCTCCAGCACCTTCGTGCCACCCGAAACATGACCCAGGAGCAGCTCGCCATGCTGCTCGGTGTCTCCCGTCAGTCCGTCACAAAGTGGGAGGCCGAGAAGAGCTACCCCGAGATGGACAAGCTCATCAAGATCTGTGAGCTTTTTGACGTCACGCTCGATGATCTGGTGAAGGGCGATCTCACCAACGTCGAGCCCGCGCCCGAGACTCAGAGGATGCCTGACGGTCCTGCCACCGACGTCATTGGCTACGACGAGCATGCCCAGAGATATGCTCGGGGGCTCTCTCTCGGAGTTGGCTCCATCATTGCGGGTGTCGGGCTTGCGCAGATTGTCTCCGCGGTCTGTCTTGCGGCTGGGCTCTCTGGAAGCGTTGCTGATACCATGCAGCTTGTGATGATTGTGGCGGGAGTCGCCGCGGGTCTCATGTTCCTGCTCCCCTCGACGTCCGACCATGCGCGCTTCAAGCGCGTGCACCCCTATGTTATGGACTTCTACACCGAGGAGGAGCACCGCGCTCATGCTCACAAGCAGACGATGCTGACCGCTGTGGGCATCGTCGTCATCCTTGCAGGCGTCGTGGTCGCATCGCTTGGCGACACGGGAATCAGCGTGAGCCTGATGGCTGGTCCCGAGGACTACGGGCTGTCCATCAGCATCGGAGAGAGTGTCTTTAACGGCTGCTTCCTGCTGCTTGTGGCCATTGGCGTCGGCATCATCGTCTGGGCGCAGACGCGCCATGGACTTGCAGACGTTGTCGCGTACAACGTCGATGCTGCCGAGGAGCTTACGGAGGAGAATATCGAGTTTGGCGACTATGACGAGAAGACCCTCGAGCATGTTCGCTCCATCAAGAGCCATAAGCGCCTCAACAGGGTGAAGGGCGGCCTTGACGGAATCATCATTCTGGTGGGGTCTATCGTTGGGCTTGTCATGCTCTTTATGGGTCTCGAGCTCTTTTGGGTTGCCTGGATTGTCGGCGGAATTCTCTGCTTCATTTCCGACCTCATGGTCGATCTTGTGTGGCAGGCACGCGGTAGGGCATAGGCGCAGCACTCGTGTGAGGTGGAAGAAGACCGTTCGAAGCCCAGCGCTCTTTGAGTAGTCTCTTCTTGACGGGCGCTGCGCTGAATGCTGGTCTCTGAGACGCCTCTGGCATTCAAACATTCCGCTCTGGAAGTTGAGCGGCGACGATTGCCGGCAAACGGTGGCTCTTGTAAGGTCTCGGCAAAGAAACTCGAACGCTCATTTACATATCTGTTCGAATATATCATGGTGAACTCGTATAGAGACCAAGTTCCCCCCGGTTCAAGAATGGAGTCATGCGAGAAAGGAACGGTCATGACCACGGAGAGGGTAATCAAGGCCAAGTCAGGCTGGGCGATGCTCGTGGTTAATGTTCTTATCTACTTAATCTCCGTATTTGGCATCGTATGGGGCATCATTATGCTCGCTACCGCAGATAGCGCAGGAATAGAGCCACCGGTTATGGCGAACATCATTACGATTGGGGGCTTCGTGCTTCTTTTCGTTGCTATTTTGATTTCCGTTGGCTTCATTGCGCTGCAGCCAGGTGAGGCAAAGGTCTGCCTGCTTTTCGGCAATTACATTGGCACCATTCGTGACTCTGGCTTCTTCTGGGCGAACCCTTTCTACAGCCGAAACCTTGGCGAGCAGGGTTCGGACGTCGAGACAAGCGTCGCTGCGCTCGAGGAGCTTTCCAAGGGCTCTGTCACTAAGCTGCCGGCCCAGTCGAATGCCATCTCAACAAAAATCTCCGTCCGCGCACGTACTCATAATGGCGAGCGCATCAAGGTGAACGACAAGCAGGGTAACCCCATCGAGATTGCCACTGTCGTGGTATGGCACGTGGCCGACACGGCAAAAGCTCTCTTTGACGTGGATAATTACCTTTCTTATGTAGCCATGCAAACCGAGACAGCCCTTCGCCATGTTGCGAGTATCTATGCCTACGATCACATGGAGGACGACGATTCATCCAACACCACCATCACGTTGCGTTCCAACATCGAGGAGGTCTCGGCGAGTCTGCGCGAAGAGCTTGGTCGCCGTCTTAGCCCTGCCGGCGTTGAGGTGGATGACGCACGTCTTACGCATCTAGCATATGCCCCTGAGATTGCGCCCGCGATGCTGCGCCGCCAGCAGGCTGAGGCCATAATCGCCGCGCGCAAGAAGATCGTCGAGGGTGCGGTCTCTATGGTGGACATGGCTCTTTCCGAGCTATCCGACGGCGGCGTTGTGGAGTTCGATGACGACCGCAAAGCGGCAATGGCGTCAAACCTCATGGTGGTGCTTTGCGGAGAGTCCGAGGCCCAGCCCGTCGTGAATACCAGCTCGCTCTGACAACATGACCTCTCGGGTAAGAAATGTCCAACGTGAGCTGGTCGAGGTCTGGGACGCAATCAAGCGTCGGACTGAAGATTATTTGCGCTGCGCCCGATTGCGCTGCAGAGATTCTTCGGTTGTAGGTCTTTTTTAAGGGTTGAGCTAAGTATCACCTCGTAGGTGCCATTTGTTTACCTGCTGCTTTAGCGAATGTTAACCGCTTCGTACTCGACGCTCTTGTCAAAAAAGACCTACAACCGAAGATTTTCTGCAGGGGCTAATGGCAGGACGATTGACAACGGCCTTCTGCGATGGCGCCGAGGATTCCCAACAGGCGGGAAGCTGTAGCTTACGTGTGCCGAATATCGAGTGGGTATGCTAATGAAAGACGTTCGGCGACAGAACGGAGCATATATGAACGAGAACAAGCTGAGCGCTGGGAAGATCGCGCGGCTGGTCGGAAACTATGCCTGGGCTCTCGGCATGCTGTTTATCGGCAGCTTTTTCGGTGGTCTTGTCTCCGTCTTTCTTGGGGTCTTCATCTACGGGTTCATGACAGGCGAAGATTCGACACCGATGATCTTGGCGCTCTCCATGAGCGACACTTCGATGCTGGGCATCGATGGCTACGCGGCCTCTGGCACGAGCGCTCTCTATTCTGCCGTGATGTACTTCACGGACATTGGCATTTGGATTGTCGCTTTGCTCTACCTGCGCTTCAGCAAGACTTCGCGCCCGATTCTGAAGACCTTGACTCACAGCACTGCAGGCAATACTTGGGCAAACCTTGGTCTTGGTCTGCTTGTGGGTTTTGCTATGAACGCACTGTGCGTACTGGTTGCTCTAGGCTCTGGCAGCTTCAGCCTTTCGTTTGTCGGCTTCAATCTCGTTGGCGTGCTGCTGCTTTTTGTCGTCGTGTTCGTCCAATCCTCCGCTGAGGAGCTGCTCTGCCGCTGCTATCTTTACCAGAAGACCTTGCGCACGACCGGTAGCCATGTTGCCACCATCGCGATTACGTCGATAGCGTTCGGTTTGCTTCATATCTTTAACAACGGCGTCACAGTGCTTGCCATCGTGAACGTCATACTGGTGGGCGTGCTCTTTGGTCTTATGGTGTGGAAGCTCGACAGCCCATGGATGGCGTTCGCGGCTCATACTGCCTGGAACTTTACCCAGAACATCCTTTTCGGTCTTCCCAACAGCGGAAATACTGTCCCGTTCGCGATTTTTGGCATCACGTCCGGTACGACTCCCACGTCCGGCTTTGCCTATGATTCGGTCTTTGGCGTTGAGGGATCAGGCATCGCCACGATTGTGCTATTGGCGGGCTGTGCTCTCGTCTGGTTCATTGGGAACAAGCGCAACAACAAGCCGACCGACATTTGGGTGGGGGAGCCTAACGAGCAGAATTCGCAAGCAGAAAGCCTGCCGCAGGCGCCGACGGTCTAGGTCGCCCTACGTTTGCATGTTCCCGCGATGCCCCTGTAGGCTGTGATTGCCCCGACTTGCGCGCCATCATATACGAAAATCTATAACATAGACACTTAGATTTCTGTATAAGACTACCCATAAGGTGGGAATACTCCTTGTTGATAGACAAGAATCCGCCACTCTCCGGAGCAGCGCGGAAATACGAGGAGTGATGCATATGAGGCTAGACAAGTGGGCAGTTACAGCCCAGGAAGCGCTGCAGTCGTCGGTATCGATAGCTGCAGACGCGCAGGCAGGGCAGGTTGAGCCCATCCACCTGCTGAAGGCACTGCTTTCCGCTGGCGATAGCAACCTTAAGTCGATCGTTGAGCGCGTCGGCGCGGATGCCTCTCAGGTTGAGACGCAAGTTGACATGGCTATCGCCAACGCACCTAAGGTTACGGGCGACATGTCGCAGATGGGCATGAGCAACGATCTTATTGGGGTTGGCAATGCGGCAGAAAAGCTTGCCAGCAAGCTAGGGGATGCGTACGTCACGTCGCAGCACCTTTTGTGCGCCCTTGCTGACGAGAAGGGCGAGGCGGGAAGTATCCTGAAGTCCGCCGGTCTTACCAGCAAGCGCCTTGAGGAGGCTTATCAGGACCTTCGCGGCGACGAACGCGTTACCAGCCAGGATTCCAACATGGAGTTTAAGGCGCTAGAAAAGTACGGCCGCAACGTGACCGACCTCGCGCGCCAGGGCAAGCTCGACCCGGTCATCGGCCGTGTCGAGGAGATTCGCCGCACCATCCAGGTGCTGAGCCGCCGCACGAAGAACAACCCCGTGCTTATCGGCGAGCCTGGCGTCGGCAAGACCGCAATCGTCGAGGGGCTGGCCGAGCGCATCGTGGCCGGAGACGTGCCCTCAACCATCAAGGACAAGGACATCATCGAGCTCGACATGAGTGCGCTGATCGCTGGCGCCAAGTACCGCGGCGAGTTCGAGGACCGCCTGAAGGCCGTGCTCAAGGAAGTCGAGAAGTCCGACGGGCGCATCATCCTGTTCATCGACGAGCTGCATACCATTGTGGGTGCAGGCGCGACCGAGGGCTCCATGGACGCTGGCAACATCCTGAAGCCGGCGCTCGCCCGCGGTGAGCTGCACGCCATTGGCGCTACGACGCTCGACGAATATCAAAAGTACATCGAGAAGGACCAGGCGCTGGCCCGTCGTTTCCAGACGGTCTACGTGAGCGAGCCCTCCGTTGAGGAGACCATCTCGATCCTGCGTGGCCTGAAGGACAAGTACGAGCAGCATCACCGCGTCCGCATCACCGACGCTGCGCTTGTCTCGGCAGCCGACCTGTCCAACCGCTACATCTCCGACCGCTTCCTGCCCGACAAGGCCATTGACCTCGTGGACGAGGCAGCCAGCCGCCTGCGCATGGAGCTCGACTCCATGCCCGCCGACATCGACGCCGTTGATCGCCAGCTCACGCAGATGCAGATCGAGGAGCAGGCCCTCATGAAGGAGGAGGACGACGCATCGCGGGAGCGTCTTGAGACGCTGCGCAAGGAGATTGCCACCACGCGCGAGAAGCTCGACGGCATGAAGGCAAACTGGCAAAACGAGAAGAGCGCCATCGACCGCGTGCAGGACCTCAAGAGCCAGATTGAGGATGCGAAGGCCGAGATGGAGCGCGTGACGCGCAACGGCGACCTCGCTCGTGCCTCTGAGCTGCGCTATTCCACAATTCCGTCGCTGCAGAAGCAGTATGACGAGGCCGAGAAGGCCCTCTCCGCCAAGCAGGAGGAGGGTGGGCTTCTCAAGGAGGAGGTCACCTCGGAGGAGATCGCCGAGGTTGTCTCCGCGTGGACTGGCGTGCCCGTTGCCAAGATGATGCAGGGCGAGATCGACAAGCTCAAGAACCTCGAGGGCGAGCTGCACAAGCGCGTCGTGGGACAGGATGAGGCCGTCAGCGCTGTGGCCGCCGCCGTGCGGCGCAGCCGTGCGGGACTTTCCGATCCCAACAGGCCCATCGGCAGCTTCTTCTTCCTCGGACCCACCGGCGTGGGCAAGACCGAGCTCGCAAAGGCGCTGGCAGAGTGCCTGTTCGACGATGAGCGCGCACTTGTCCGCATCGACATGTCCGAGTACATGGAAAAGTTCTCGGTCCAGCGCCTCATCGGTGCGCCTCCTGGATACGTGGGCTACGACGAGGGTGGCCAGCTGACCGAGGCCGTGCGTCGGCGTCCGTACAGCGTGATCCTGCTCGACGAGATGGAGAAGGCTCACCCCGACGTCTTCAACATCCTGCTGCAGGTGCTCGATGACGGGCGGCTTACTGACGGCCAGGGTCGCGTGGTCAGCTTCAAGAACACGATCATCATCATGACCTCCAATGTGGGTAGCCAGTACATTGCCAGCGCGGGTCCGACGAGCGATCCCGAGGAGGTGCAGCGCCAGGTAAATGAGGCTCTGCGCCAGACGTTCAAGCCTGAGTTCCTCAACAGGATCGACGATGTGGTGGTGTTCCACCCGCTTGGCCTGGATGAAACCGAGAAGATCGTCGACATCCAGCTCAAGGACGTCCGCGAGCGGCTTGCCAAGGAGCGCATCGAGCTTGAGATTACCGACGGAGCCAAGCAGTCGCTGGCCATCGACGGCCTCGACCCGGTCTATGGCGCGCGTCCGCTGAAGCGCCTGATCCAGCGGCAGGTTGTCGATAACGTGGCCAACCTGATCATCGATGGCCAGGTCCGCGAGGGCGACACGGTGAAGGTCGACGTCGACGACTCGGAGCGCATCTTCGCGGCTCGCGACGATGCCGCCAGCGAAAGGAGTCGGCAGCGCGCTGCCGAGGCAGTGGCAGCTGAGTCCTCGGCTACGAGTGACCTCGACGACGATAGCCCCGTCGAGCCGGATTCGGTGGAGTAAGCCTGCCGCTTCCTCTTGCGAAAACGACGCCAACTGAACAACGGACACGCCAGCGGTTTGGGTGAGCGCGCATCTGCGGAAACGCGCTTCGCCCCCGCTGGCGTGTCCGATTTTTTCGCTGCGAGGGGGCCAGGCGGGCTGGCAACACGAACGGGCAACAACCGTATGGCCTCGACGCCACGGCTAAGTTGCGCCGAAGTGCCCTTAGTGCGACGTTCGCGCTCCTTTTTGCGCCGAACTGCCCTTAGTGCGACGTGGTTTTCCGCCGCGTTGGCAGACATCAAGAACGCAATGATTATCCCGGCGATGCCAACTGGGGTGATATTGGTGTGAATGCATAAAACTGACGTGCGCATCGCGTGGGTCCGCGAGACGCGTCGCACTAACGGAGTGCGGCAGAATCCTGGACCACCCTGACCGTCGATCCTATCATTGCGACCGAAGGAGGGTGTGCGCATGTACAAGAAGGAGGAGAGGGAGCGCTTCCTCGCCGAGCTGAGGGACTCCGGGATGCCCGTCGCGGCGTTCGCCCGGCTCCCGGGCAAGCCCGGCAGGAGGACCCTCGTGGACTGGATCGCGCAGGCCGAGGCCGGCGAGCTCGACGTCCCGGAGAGCACCGTCCCGGGGCGCTGCGAGCACGTCAGGCACGCCCGCTACCCCGAGGCGACGAGGAGGGAGGCCCTCAGGCTGCTCGCGAGGGGGGCGCGCCCCTGCGACGTCGCGCGCAGGCTCGGGATCTCGTCCGGCAGCGTCGTGAGCTCCTGGGCGAGGAGGGCGGAGGCCGCGGCCGGCGCGCCCCCCGCGCGGCCGCCCAGGCCGACGAGGGCCGAGCTCGAGGCCGAGGTCGAGGAGCTCCGCGCGCAGGTCTCGGTGCTCAGAGAGATGGTGCGCGACCCAAAAGCAGGCGACCCGGCGAGACTCTCGAACAGGCGGAAGGCAGAGCTAGGCGAGAGGCTGAGGAGGGGCTTCGGGCTCTCCCTGCGCCAGGTCCTCTCGGCCCTGGGGATCTCGAAGAGCTCCTACGAGTACGCGAGGAGGGCGGCGGAGCGTGACGCCGGGCGCGCCGAGGAGGTCGGGCGCAGGGCGAGGGGCGCCTTCGAGTCCAGCGGGCGCACCTACGGCTACCGGCGCGTCTGGGCCGCGGTCAACGCGGACGGCGGCGGGCGCGTCTCCCAGCGCGAGGTGCGCGCCGCGATGAGGGCGGGCGGCATGGTCGCGCGCAGGACCAGGCGCCGGGCGCGCTACAGCTCCTACGCCGGCGAGCCGGACGAGCGGCCCGCCAACCTGCCGCTGTCGGCCGACGGCCGCTCCCACGACTTCTCCGCGCCGGCGCCGGACAGGATGGTCGTGACCGACGTCACCGAGTTCAGGGTCGGCGGCGGGCGCAAGGTCTACCTGTCGCCGGTCGTGGACTGCTTCGACGGCATGCCCGTGTCGTGGTCGGCGTCGACGTCGCCGGACGCGGGGCTGTGCGTGTCCTCGCTGCGCTCCTACCTCTCCCAGCTCCCCGGGGGGCACGGCCCGGTCGTCGTCCACACCGACGGCGGCTGCCAGTACCGCTCCGGCGCCTGGAAGGCGCTCTGCGCGGAGCGCGGGGCGACGCGCTCGATGTCGCGGAAGGGCCGCTGCGGGGACAACGCCAGGGCCGAGGGCTTCTTCGGCACGCTCAAGGAGGAGTTCTACAACGGCAGGGACTGGTCGGGCGTGGGCCCGGAGGAGTTCGTCGAGGACCTCGGCCGCTTCATCGGGTGGTACCGCTCGGGCCGGCTCAAGCGCTTCGGCGGGGGCGCGGGCTCTGGCTACGAGACGATCGCGGGCAGGCGCCGGAGGCTCGGGTACGCGACGTACGGGAACGTGCCATAGTCGACGGAGTCGGGCGGTCCAGCTCTGCCGCCGCACTCCCTAAGGGGGTTGCAGCACCACGGGCAGCGAAAGGGGCAGCCCTTGAGAAACGCCACCGTGCGGATGCCGCCCCCGTCATGGAGCGAGAAGCGCTGGATGTTGGCGACAAGCCCGGTGGGCTCGGCGCCGTCT
>NZ_JBMNUX010000008.1:0-107135 GCF_050946515.1 Tractidigestivibacter sp. | reverse complement strand
AACTTGGGGTCGTACTTCCTTCTCGTCGTCTTGCTCATGGCAATAGCCCTTCCGTGCCTTTCGGCACATCCTAGGGCTTTCGTTAGCTCGGCTTCAAACGTGTCTGAATTTGGGCAGCCATATCAGTCGGCCTACCTGCTGGCCCACGGAATTGGGGAGCCCGTGGCAGACGCCACTACGGAGGTCGAGATTCCCGAGGCCGGCGAATACCGTGTCTGGGCAAGGACCAAGGACTGGGTGCCAGATGCACATCCGGGGACGTTTCAGATACTCGTCGATGGAAAGCCGATAGACAAGGTCTTCGGAGCAAGCGGGAAGGGATGGAGCTGGGAGCTGGCCGAGCACGTCATGCTCCCGCAGGGAAGGGCGAGCATCTCGCTCCACGACCTGACGGGCTTCGAGGGGCGCTGCGACGCACTCTACATCACGAACACCACCATCGTGCCGATAGACGAGCCCGCCTTGGCGGGAAGGCGGTGGCGAAAGAGGCTCCTTGGCATTCCCGAGGAACCGGTGGATGCAGGCGAGTACGACGTGGTGGTCGTGGGCGGCGGCATTGCCGGATGCTGCGCCGCATACGCCGCGGCGCGGTCCGGCTGCCGCACCGCGCTCCTCCACGAGATGGAGTATCTGGGCGGCAACGCCAGCTCCGAGGTAGGGCTCACCCCGGAGGGGAGAACGGGCGGCATCGTCGACAAGCTATCCGAGCGCCTCGAGGACGGAGACATCGCCGCAGCCCGCATCCTGGGGGACATGCCCAACTGTGACGTGCTCTTAAGCGAGCGCGTGTTTGACGTGCATTGCGACGGGCGGCAAATCACCTCTGTGGACGCCGCCAACGTCAAAACGGGGTCCGAGAGCCGCTTCAGGGGGAAGCAGTTCATTGACTGCAGCGGTCGCGCCATTCTCGGCGTCCTCTCTGGCGCGGCCACCATGGAGGGCCAGGAGTCTAGGTCAGACTTTGGGGAAGGGCTCGCCCCCAAGCGCGCCGACTCCATGCACCACGGGGATACTGTGCTCTTCCGCACGGAGATGGCCGACGCTCCCGTCGACTTCCCGGACGTGCCATGGGCAACGAAGGTCGCCAAGGACTACTCAGACCTCGGCGGGCAGATCGGCCGCGTCACCAGCCTGCGGGGGCAAGGGCCCTACGAGAACCAGCCAGGGCCGTATGTCGGTCCCAAGAAGCTGCGACCCTTGAGAAGGGCGGACGGCGGCTGGGACAATGCCATGAGCTTGGACAAGTCGCATTTCTGGGAGTACGGGCAGTGGCTTGACCCCTACATGAGCAAAGAGGAGATCCGCGACCACCTGTTCTGCGCGATTATCGGCACCTACGCGAACGTCCGGAAGAAAGACCCCGCCAGGTATAAGAACTTGAAGCTCGTGTACCTTGGGAACGTGCTTGCGACGGGCGCATTCCGCAGCTACCTGGGAGACTACGTGCTGACGGAAAACGACATCCGCAACCATACGGACTTTCCCGACGCAATCGTGGAGAATGCCGGCGCCTTCTGCCTGCACTATCCGGGCAACAAGAAGTACGACTTCCGCCTGGGCAACTGGAGGTGGGTGGAGCGCGACTTCAAGCCCTACACAGTGCCCCTCCGCTGTCTGTACTCTGCCGACATAGACAACCTGCTCTGCGCAGGCAAGCACATCAGCGCCACGCACATCGCGAGCTCCACGATCAAGCTCATGGGCAACTGCGGTCACCAGGGCGTCGTGACAGGCGCGGCCGCTGCCCTCTGCGCGAGGTACGGCGTCTCGCCGCGCGAGCTTGGCCAAGAGCGCCTGGCTGATCTGAAAGCCGTGCTCGGGAAGCTGGGGGAAGGTCCGGCACAGTAATCGGTTCTCGCCGCTACCGGACACCTCAAACAGACGTCTCAAGCACGACGCTAGCCTGACCAGCAAATCGTGGCTGCTGGCTGGGCTAGCTCTCTTCTTGCTGAGTCGCGCGCAGCATGAGCGCGAGCGCGACCGCCTCCACGCAGCAGGTGTAGGCAACGAGCGCCGCTAGCGACACGCCGTAGAGCCAGCCCGCCATGACGCCTCCAACCAGCCCGCCGATGCCTACCATGACCGAGAACACCCCGTAGGCGGTCGCCCGCTGACCTGTTGGCGCAATGTCGGCGACAGCGGCGCGCATGGTTGACTCTTGGATGCCCATGCCTGCTCCCCAGAGCACGACGCCGGCGAAGACGAGCCACAGCACGTCGGTATAGGCAACAAATGGAATTGCCGCGCATACGAATGGCAGCACGCGCATGGCGCGGGTCCCGATCTTGTCGTAGAGAAAACCGCTGAGCGCGGCGAAAAGAGCGTCCACCCCCATGGCCACCGCGTAGAGGACGGGCACCGTCGCGTCGTCTGCGACTCCTGAGCTCACCATGTGGTAGGAAAGGACGCCGTAGGTGGCAACGCCGGCGAGCATCACGGCGCAGGCGATGGCGTAGAGCCAGAAGCGCCGGGGAAGGGGAGCGCGCTTCTCGGCGGTCTTGCCCTTGGACTCGGGCTTTTCGCCGGAGTCGCCCGCTTCGTACACGCTTGGGTCAGGCACCTTGTGTCGCAGGGCGAGAAGCACGCAGATTGCGAGCAGCCCGGGGATGACGAGCACGCCGAGGGCAACGCGGTAGTCGTTTCCGGTGGCGCTGAGAAGGGCTGCCACGATGAGCGGCCCCGCGACGGCGCCAATCTGGTCGAACACCTCGTGCAGGGCAAAGCCCCGGCCGCGTCCGGTGGCGCTGGCGGCATGCGAGAGCATGGTGTCGCGCGAAGGGGTGCGCAACGACTTTCCGAACCGCTCGAGAATCACGAGCGCCGCGACGCCGGCGACGCTTCCCGCAAAGCCCATACAGGGCACCGCCACCGCCGTTGCCGCATAGCCCAGGATGGCAAAGGTCCAGTAGCGCCCGGTGCGGTCGGCAAGCGGTCCCGAGAAGAGCCTGCCAGCCAGCGCGGTTGCCTCGCCGAGACCTGAGACGATGCCCACGACCAGCGCGCTTGCGCCGAGGCTCGCAAGAAGCGGTCCCTGGCTTGCGAGCGCGCCCTCGTAGACGGTGTCCATCAGCATGCTGACGAGGCCAAATCCCACGATGAAGGCATAGGGTCTGACCGACGTTTCTTTAGATGTGCCCTTAGCCATTTTTCCGACCTCCATCAGCTGATGACGATGACGACGCATCTGGTCTTGTCACTAAACTATAGTATCGAGCGATGCAGGCAGATGGAGCTGGTGACGTCGCGTCGACGGGCCAATCGCTGCCGCGTGCGCAAACGCACGAAAGAGTTCCGATTGCTTGGGTAAATCGGGTGAAGTGATTTTCCGACCACAACGATTGGAGCTCAAACATGCAGCTATCCGACATCAAGCATGTGACCGTCTGCGGCGGCGGCACCCAGGGAAGCCAGATTGCCACGCAGGTCGCCTACAAGGGCTACCCCGTGACCGTGTGGCTCAGGAGTGACGCCTCTATCGAGCGCGCAAAGCCGCGCTTCGCGACCATGAAGCAGCAGTACCTCTCGGCCGTCCAGGACCTCAAGAAGGGCAAGGAGTACTACTACGGCGGCCTCACCGACGCCGACCACCTCACCGACGAGCAGATCGACGAGCTCTACGCCCAGACCGAGAAGCGTCTTGACTCCATCAAGCTCACGACCGACTTCGCCGAGGCGTTCGGCAATGCCGACGTCGTGCACGAGACCATCGCCGAGGACCCCAAGCAGAAGGAGGACCTCTACACCAAGATCGCCAAGTACCTTCCTGAGCACGCGCTCATCCTCACCAACTCCTCCACGCTCATGCCGAGCCAGATGGTGAGCTACGTCGACCGCCCGGACAAGTTCCTCGCGATGCACTTCGCCAACCAGTACTGGATCCACAACCTGGCCGAGGTCATGCCGCAGCCCCAGACCGACCCCGCCAACGTAGAACTCGTATGCGAGTACTCAAAGTCAATCGGCATGGTGCCGCTGCAGCTCAAGAAGGAGAAGTCCGGCTACATCGTGAACTCGCTGCTCATCCCGTGGTTCACCGCGGCCATGTCGCTCGCTGCCAACGGCTATGCCGACCCCGAGACCATTGACAAGACCTGGCAGCTCGACACCGGCGCGGAGATCGGCCAGACCCCGTTCCACAAGCTCGACAAGATCGGTCTGCCCCTTGGCTACGCCATCTACAGCCAGTCGCCGGCGGCCAAGGACCCCGACTCTGACATCTCGCACATCCTTGCGTACCTCAAGACCTACATCGACGCTGGCAAGACCGGCATCGCTGCGGGCGAGGGCTTCTACAAGTACAGCGACTACGACAAGTAGGAAAGCTCGCCATTGACCTGCGCTTTGCCACCGGGCGAGGGGACTAGGTTCCTCTCGCCCGCTTTTCTGTGGGAGCATACAAAGGCTGCAACGGCTTTCTTGGGAGGGGACATCTCGTGGACGATGACGCGCGGTTCATGGAGCAGGCAATAGAGCTTTCTCGTAGGGCGGTCGCTCATGGAAACGAGCCGTTTGGCGCTGTGCTTGTAAGGCAGGGGCAGGCGGTCTTTACCAACGAGAACCAGATTTATACGAAGCACGACCCCACGTTTCACGCCGAGGCGGGGCTCATCCGTCGGTTCTGCGCCGAGACCGGCATCACCGACCTTTCGGACTACACCCTCTACTCCAGCTGCGAGCCCTGCTTCATGTGCTGCGGCGCGCTGGTGTGGGCGCGCGTGGGGCGCCTGGTCTTTGGTGCGAGCGACGAGGACCTGTGCCAGCTTCTGGGCGAGAAGGGCGCTCCCTGCGCAAAGCTCGTGTTTGAGAACTCCGCGAATGCGCCGCAGGTCACAGCTGGCGTTCTTCGCGATGAGAGCCTGGCCGTGCTTCGCGAGTACTTCTCCTCCCACGAAAAGGGCTAGCCGCCTAGCCGCGCGGCGCTGCCTGTCGACACTGCGCAAACCGCCACGAACCGTCGCATTTCGGGCTCTCTGGTCGCCTGAACGCTACGGAGCGTGGAGGTGTTCGGCGTCTGCCCCGCAAACCGCCACGAACCGTAGCGTTGAGCACGCCACGTGAAGGGCTGGGCGCACGGCGCAGAGCGCAAGAGGGCGCGGGCTAGGCGATCCCCATGGAGATGAGGCACTCCGCGGTGTCCACGACGGTCTCGGCGGCAGGGCGCGGCTCCCATCCAAGGACCCTTCTCGCCTTCGAGCCGTCACGGTGGTACGAGAGGTCGACCATGGTGTTCAGCACCTTCATCGGCGTGCTGAAGCGGGCGGCAAACCCGACGATGGCGTCGGGTATGACGAGGCGGCTCACCTTGCGCTTGGGGTAGCGCTTCCTGAGCACGTCTGCCATCTCCGGCATGGTCATCTCCTCGGACTGGGCAATGAAGCGCTGCCCCGCCGCCTCGGGCTTGTCGGCCGCAAGGATATGCAGCTCAGCCAAGTCGCGCACGTCTACCACGGGGTATACGGCCCTCGGGATGGGCATGCCCTTCAGAAGCATCTCGCATATCTGGTCGGTGCTGCTGCGCCTGCCGCCAAGAGAGGGTCCCAAGATGGCTCCGGGGAGTATCGTCACCAGCTCGATGTCCGACTCTGCCGCCATCTGCCACGCAAGCCTTTCCGCAAAGAGCTTCGAGCGCATGTAGTTGGTTATCCAGCGGTTCTCGGGGTCGGTCCAAAACTCTTCGTTGACCGCGGGGTCCGTGCATGACTTGTCCGGGTAGTTCGCCGCGGTGGAGGAAGTCATCACGAAGCGCGGGACGCCTTGGCGGATGGCCGCGCCAAGCACGTGCTGCACGCCGGATTTGGCCACGGGGATGAGCGACGGGTCCTCGTGGTCCTCGCCGCCAAGCGGGGAGGCCGTATGGATGACCGCGCGCACGCCATCCATGGCAGCGTCCCAGCCGTCCGGGCTCCCGAGGTCGGCGACCGCAAACTCCAGCCCCGATGCGCCGACGCCTTCGGATGCGAGCATGCTGCGCACGACCTCTGTCTTGGCCTTGGAGCGCACCGTCGTTCGGACCGCGCAGCCCCTCTCCAGCAGTTTCTTGATGATCCAGCCTGCCAGAAAGCCCGTCCCGCCCGTGACCAGATAGATGCCATCGCCTTTGCCCATCGTGCTCTCCTCTCGTTTTGCAACACGCGTTGCGTTTTGTTCACGATTCGAAGATAATTTCCGTGTCGTACAAAAGGAAGGACACGCTCGCCGCCCATGACGCATCCGCAACACGGGAGGCAAGCGTGTTGCAAAAAGGGGAGGACGCAATGGACCGCAGGACTGCCTACACGCGCATGGTGCTGAAGGATGCCCTGCTCGAGATGCTCGTCGACCACCATCTTGAGGACATTACGGTAAAGGAGCTCTGCGAGAGGGCCGACGTCAATAGGTCGACGTTCTACCGGAACTTCTCTGACGTCTACGACCTCTTCGAGCAGACCGAGCGTGAGCTCACCGAGAAGGCGTTTTCGACTGGTGACATGAGAAACGACCGCTTTGCCCTGCTCGACGTGATTTACCAAAACCAGGCCTTCTACCGCGAGTTCTTCAGGGCTCACATGAGAAGCCCTTTCGTCGAGGAGACGATACGGTCTTTCGGGGAGAAGATGCGAGAAGAGCTTAAGGCGAGGGGCTCGTACGACGAGGAGACCTTTGGCGTCTTCTACCGCTACAACGTGCATGGCGTCGTTGGCGTGATTGGCGACTGGCTTGATGGCGGCTGCAAGAAGACCCCGCAGGAGCTCGGCGAGCTTCTCTACGCCGTTGTGGACAGGCAGTATCGCTAAGCGGGCCTGGGCGAGCCCTGCTCCTGCCCCGTCAGGAAACGCTCGACCTTCTCGGGATTCTCGGCGCGCTTGGAGAGCTCGGTCAGGCATCCGTTTAGGAGCGCCGATCGGATGGTGCCCAGTATCTCGGCGGGAGGCTCGCTTCCCTCGCGGAGGTACCAGCTGGTGATGAAGGACACGGTGCCCGTTATCAGGAACTCCACGACGTAGCGTGCCCCCTTGTCGTTGGCGGGTATCGACATTCCCGAAAGAAACACGGGGGTCATCTCCTCGCGGAGCATGGGGAAGAAGCCGGGGTCTCCTGTGGGACCGAGAAGCACCGTCAGCTTCTCGTGGTTGGCCCTATAGAAGCGCATGACGATGGAGATGACCTCGTCCCAAGGCTCGTCGGCCGAGGCGCTCTGCACCATCTGCTTCGCCTCCGAGACGAGCTCGCGTTCCAAGGCGAGGCGCAGGCCGTAGATGTCTTCGTAGTGATGGTAGAACGAGCTGCGATGCACCCCGGCAGTCTCTGTGAGCAGGCGTATGGAGATTCGCTCGATTGGATGCGTCGCATAGAGCCGCCAGAAGGCGTCGGCGAGCTTTGCCTCGGTCTGGGTCTTTCGCTTTGGCATAGAGGCTCCTCTCTTATTTCGACACATTGTAGAATATTGAACCTTACCAGCGCTCTTCTCGCCTCCTATCGTTGGGTCATCGGCAGAGCAAAGCCGATTGGGCAATGGGCTATAGGAGGTTGTCATGAGCGACTTTTCGGCAAAGGTTGTCATCGACGGGCGCGAGTGCCCTCAGTCGATTCTCGACCGCGTCGAGTACGAGCGCACCCTGCACGTCCTTCACGAGATGAAGGGCTTGGGGCTGACATCAAGGATGGGGACCGCAGCCTGAGCCATGAAGACATCAACTGGCTGGAGCCCGAGCGCGCAAAGGAGATCTGCTTCGAGACGCGCACCGCGCTGAGCGAGCAGGAGATGCTCGATTTGATGGCCGAGCCCAGGCTTGACGCCGAGCGTCGCTGGAAGGCCTTCAACGAGGGCTACGATCCGGCGGATGCTCATGTTGGCGTTACCGAGATCTCCGTCAAGGGAGCAAGCTTCCAGCAGGTCATGGCTGTCATGAATGGCGCAGTGAGCAACACAAGCGGCATTGCGGCAAACCCCGAGCACTACATCGTGATTGGTGACATCTCCACTGGTCAGCGCGGCATGGAGGTCTTTGGGATGTTCGGCGAGCCGGTCTTTGTCCATGGCGTGGCGGATAAGGGCATTCCCGAAGACTTGCCCGTTGAGCCCGACCCCTCCTATCCGCTTACGGTCTGCGGCTCGATGCTGCTCAAGAGCGACGACACGCCGATTCACGTTGGCGCATGCCACATGGTGCGCCCAACGCAGGACGGCTTTGACATCAAGTCGACGTTCTTCTGCCCAGGTAAGGCGCCCCAGGCGATCGCCGATGGCCACAAGTACCACTTTGCCATCGAGATCGTGAATGCCGCGCGGACGGCCAGCGGAGCTGCGGACAAGTAGGGAAGGGCTTGCTTCTCGCAAACCGCCACGAACCGTTGTGTTTGGGGGTCGCCAGCCGCCTGTACGCTACGGAACGTGGAGGTGTTCGGCATCAGCCCCGCAAACCGCCACGAACCGTAGCGTTGAGCGCGCAGTGGCTGCCCGTACGCTACGGAACGTGGAGGTGTGCGAGAAGGGCGGCCAATACCGCCACGAACCGCCAGCGCGACAGCTAGATGTCGTTGACCTCGAGGTGCACCGCGTCGGGTCGCGCGTAGTGGCCGATTGGGTCGAACTCCCACTTGGCAGCAGGAACCTGCTGCATGTCAAGCGTCGCGTAGAGGATACCCTCGGTGTCCCACAGGGGCTCGGCGCCTGGAACGGCGTGACCGAACGGATCCACAACGCTCGAGCCGCCGCGATAGACGACCTCGGGAAGGCGCGCCACCTCGTCAGCTGCTTGCAGGTCCTCGGGGTAGTCTTCTCGCCTAATGTAGGGGGCGCAGTTCACGACGAAGCAGCGTCCCTCGATCGCGATGTGCTCCACCGTCGCCTGCCACTCGGGGTTGTCGTTGGTGTTAGGCGCAAGGTAGATGGACACGCCCTTCTGATAGAGCGCCGCGCGGGCAAGCGGCATGTAGTTCTCCCAGCAGATCATGGTGCCCATGGGACCCCATGGCGTCTGCGATACGGGGAAGTAGTGGTCCTGCGCGTCTCCCCACACCAGGCGCTCGGCGCCGGTTGGCTTGAGCTTGCGATGCCAGGCATCCAGGCGACCTTCGGGCGAGAAGACCAGGTTGGTGTTGTAGAGCGTGCCTGAGGTGGCGTCGCGCTCGGAGACGCCCACGCTTACCCAGGCGCCGGTCTCGCGCGCGGCGTCGGCGATGGCCTGGGTCTCGGGTCCGCCTACGACAACCGAGCCGTCATAGTAGCGCTTCCAAAGCTCCTTGCTGCCCTTCTCGCGCGCCCCGACGACAAATCCGAAAGTGAGGCCGTGCGGGTAGCCAGGTATGAGAAGCTCCGGCAGCACCACCAGGTCGCTCGGCCGTTCCTCGGCCACGCGCCGGATGGATTCGAGCGCGCCTGAGAGACAGGCGTCGCGGTCAAACGGCTTCGGGCGCGACTGCACTACGGCGACCTTGCAGCTGTCTTGTATGTCTCTCATCGTCAGCCTCCCGTGTGAGTTTTGCGTGCTGGTCGCTTCTCATTGTAGGTGCTAGGCGCGCGCCTTGCCCTTTGTCCCTTGCGTACACCGCCACGAACCGTAGCGTTGAGGGCGCCGTGGCTGCCCAAACGCTACGGAACGTGGAGGTGTGCGGCAGACGGGATGCAAACCGCCACGAACCGTGCCGTTGGGGGTGCCGTGGCTGCCCAAACGCTACGGAACGTGGAGGTGTGCGGCAGACGGGATGCAAACCGCCACGAACCGTAGCGTTGAGGGCGCTCCAGCCGCCCATATACTACGGAACGTGGAGGTGTGCGAGAAGGGCGATGCAAACCGCCACGAACCGTGCCGTTGAGGGTGCCGTGGCTGCCCAAACGCTACGGAGCGTGGAGGTGTGCGAGAAGGGCGATCCATACCGCCACGAACCGTGCCGTTGAGGGCGCCGTGGCTGCCCAAACGCTACGGAGCGTGGAGGTGTGCGAGAAGGGCGGTCGCTCGAGGAGGGCGACCGCCCGAAGCGGGCTAGTGGTGGAAGCTCGTGACCTTGTCGCGCTCGAGCTTGGGCGTATCGGGCAGCGCGGCGGCTTGCCCTGCCGTGCGGTTCTTGAGGAACCATGCCATGTTGTGGCCGATGTTGTGCATAGTCTGCACGCCCTCCTCGTCCGCCATCACGTCGGCAGGCGTCGAGCCATGCACCATGTTCCAGTAGGTCGAGCCTACGGTGAACATGCTGGCGATGCCGAAGTACTTCTCAATCACGTCGAGCGCCGCCGTGGTGCCGCCGCGCCTAGCAGAGACAACGGCCGCGGCGGGCTTGTAGGCGAAGGGCTTGTAGATGACCCCGTCCCACGAGCTCATGAACGCGCGGTCGAGAAACGACAGGAGCCTCCCGCTGGGATGGGCGTAGTAGACGGGCGAGCCGAACACGAAGCCGTCCGCCTGGTAGGCCTTCTCGACGAACTCGTTTACGCCATCGTCGTCGAAGATGCACCTCTTCCCGTCGCACTTCCCGCATGCGATGCAGTCGCGTAGGGGCATGTTCCCGACGTTGACGATCTCGAAGTCAATGCCGTCCTCGTTGAGGGCGCGACCCACCTCTCTCAGTGCCGTGAAGGTGCATCCGCGCGGGTGCGAGCTGCCGTTTACCATCAATACTTTCATCTATTCCACCCCACTGATCTTGCGCACGGCAACCCATGCGTCATGCGTGCAGTTGAAGAGCTTGCGACCGCGGACGGCGTCACCGATGACGTAGGTCTCGGGGCAGGCGCCCTTGAGGGACTCGACCACCTTGGAGCGGGAGCCCAGGCCGAGCGCCGCTACGACGGTGTCCGCGCTGACCTGCTCCGTTGCGCCCTCATGTTCGTAGCTGACCGCGCCATCCTCGATTGCAGTCACCTTGGCGCTCGTGACGACCTTCACGCCGGCCTCCTTGAGGGCAAGCTTGAGCGCGATGCGGGAGAGCGGCTCGTCCTGCATTACGATGTCCTCGAGCATCTCGAGGACTGTGACGTCGCAGCCGCTACGGCCCAGTTCAAGGGCGGTTTCGGCGCCCACAAGGCCGCCGCCGATCACAACGACCTTGCTGCCCGCTTCGGGCTTGTGACCGAGAAGCGCGTCCTCGCCGGTGATGGAGCTTTCGATGCCCCTAATAGGAGGCTTGATGTAGTCGGATCCCACGGCAAGCACGAGGGCGTCGGGACCAAGCGAGCGCACCAGCTCGGGCGTGGCCTCGGTTCCAAGGCGAACGTCTGCCGTGGACTTCTCGACCTGGCGACGAAGATACTCGAGAACCCCGCGCGCCTCGTACTTGAAGCTCGGGGCGCAAGCCTCCACAAAGTGCCCGCCCAGATGGTCGCTGCGCTCGATGAGCGTCACCTTGTGCCCGTACTCCGCGGCGACCCGCGCTGCCTCCATGCCGGCCATGCCGCCGCCTACGACAACCACGTTGCGGGGGTTGGCAACCGGCACAATCTTGTACTCGCGCTCATGGCCGGCCTGACCGTTGACCTCGCAGCGGATGGGGCAGCCGCGGAAGAAGAGCGAGATGCAGCCCTCGTGACCGCGCATGCAGGGGCGTATGTCCTCGTAGCGACCCTCGGCCACCTTGTTGGGCATCTCGGGGTCGGCCAGAAGCGGTCGTGCGTAGCCCACTAGGTCGCACTTGCCCTCCTCGACGGCCTTCTCGCCGGTCTTTGCGGTGAGGGCGTTGCAGCCAAGCACGGGCACGTTGACGGCGGCGCGCATCGCCGCGGCCAAATCCACGATGGCGCCGGCGGGACGATACAGCGGCGAGATCATCCACGTGGCCATGGTCTCGTAGTTGCCCACGGAGACGTTGATGTAGTCGACCTCGCTCTGGATTGCCTGCCCGATCTTGGTGGTGTCCGCGATCGTGAGGCCGCCCTCGACCTTCTCCTCGCCGGAGAGGCGCACGCCCACGATGAAGTCACGTCCGACCTGCTCGCGCACCTTGCGCAAGATGTTCTGGAGGAAGCGGAGGCGGTTCTCGAAACTGCCGCCGTACTCGTCGGTGCGATGGTTGGTGTAGGGCGAGAGGAACTCGCAGATGAGGTAGCCGTGGGCGCCGTGGACCTCGACGCCGTCGAAGCCCGCCTGCTTGGCTCGGCGTGCGGCCTGGGCGAAGGCGTCCTCGATCGCCACGATCTCGTCATGCTCGAGCGCGCGGGGCATGCGTCCGACGAACTTGGATGCCTGCGCCGAGGGGGCGAGCGCCTCCTGGCCAGGCACCGCGGCGGCGTTTGCCTGCAGGCCGCCATGCGAGATCTGCAGGATGGCCTTGGCACCTCCGTCCTTGATGGCCTCAGCAAGGCGGTACTTGCCCGAGATGAGCTGGTCCGTGTTAAGGCCGCTGGAGGCAAGCGACGAGCGAGATGCGATGGAGTCTACGAAGGTGTTCTCCACGACGATGGCGGCGGCGCCTCCCCGAGCGCGGGCGGCGTAGTAGTCGATCAGGTTCTGCGTGACGTCGCCGGTAGGCGTGGACATGCGCGTCTCCATGGCCGTCATCACGATTCTGTTCTTGAACGTCTGGCGTCCCACCTTGACCGGATCCATCAGTACTGACTTTGCCATCTCATCCTCTTTCTGTAGTGCGGACGGCCCTCCGTTTGGGCGCGCTCGCGTTGTTGAGAACAAGCTACAAGTCATCCGACAAGCCGGTCCGCGCTTGCGCGGCATCAGCGAGAATGGATTATCATATTTGAGAAACAACCAGTTGAAATGGGGAGATATGAGCCGTTCGAGCGACCAGGTGAACCTAGAGGACGTCGATCTAGAGCGAACGCAGCGCGAGTGGGTTCGCTACATCGCTCAGGGAATCAGCGTTCCTGAGAGGCTTGACGGGGTTCGCCAGGAGGTCGTCGACTCATGGCGGCGCTCGCAGCAAGCGGGTGCCAGGCCCTTCTCGGGCCGTCTGCGCCGCGCCGACCGCCGTGAGACGGACAGGCTGCTGCGCAACAACTCCCTGCTCATAGACGTGGCCTTTCCCTATCTCAAGGAGTTCAGCACTGCCATGGGAAACCGCCCCTGCCAGATCACGCTCGCGGAGGCAAGCGGAATCCAGCTTCGTCGCGCCGGCACAGACCTGGAGCTCGTGCGCATGACCGAGCAGCGGCAGATGGTGGAGGGGACGGACTTCTCGGAGAGCTCGGCCGGCACCAACGGCATTGGCACAGCCCTTGCGCTGCAAAAGCCCGTCGTAATCCTGGGTCCGGAGCACTATCACTCGATGTACCAGGGGCTGGTATGCTGCGCTGCCCCGCTGAGGGATGGCGAGAAGGTCGTGGGATGCATCAACATCACGGCCCCTCTTGAGACCTACGACAGTTCCATGATGGGCATGATCACGGTAGCCACGCACGCTATAGCGACCGAGCTTGAGCTGCGCCGCTCGCGCGGGGGCATACGGACCCTGTGGGAAAGCGAGGGCGACGCGCTGGCGGCGGCCATGACAAGGACTGGCGGCGACGTAAGCCAAGCGGCGGTGGAGCTCGACGTTCCTGTGAGCACGCTCTACCGCAAGCTCCGCCAGCACGGCATCTCGACCAAGGCCTATCGGGCGCGCGGGTAGGCGGATGTGCCGGGCGCCCGCGAGTCGCCGCTTACGAGAAGTCCCACCCGCTCTAAGGAGATGCGGGTGGGGCTTGGCTGCATGGGAAGCTGCTATCTGCGAACGCCCTTATCGGGAGTAGCGAATCTTGCAGGCGAGGATGATTCACCAAAGCGCTGTAGTGGCTCGCGCTTGCCTACTTCGTGTGGTCGATGAGGACCTTGACGTTTTTGTGCGAGTTGCTGGCGGCCTCGAACGCCTCGGGCAGCTGGCTCAGGCCGTAAACGGCGGTCACAATGGGGGCGAAGCGCTCCGGGTTTTCCGTGATCATGGCAATGGCGCGGGAGTTTACCTCGGGCGTGTAGGCAAACGAGCCGTAGATTCTGATGGCCTTGCAGGCGAGCTGGCTTGCGGTGATCTTCTCCTCGGAGATGCCCAGGGAGACCTCTGAGATGGCAGAGCCAGCCTTGGCGTACTTCATCATTTCCTCGATGCAGCCCTTCCAGCCGCCGCAGTCAATGACGAGATCGGCGTTCCAGGTCTTCTCCGAGCTGTTGCCCGTGAGGCTTCCCCAGTGGTCGATGACGAACTCGGGGATGGACTGCTTGCGCGTGTCGCAGAGGACGCCGCCCATCTCGGTGACCTTGCCACAGCGGAAGTCGTTGCGGGCGGTGACCACCACGTCGTCGAAGCCGAGGCAGCCAAGGCAGGCGAGGGCGCATAGGCCGATGATGCCGCCGCCGTAGATGAGGACCTTGTCCCCGGGCTTGGGGTGGGCGATCTCGATGCCGTTCAAGGCGACGCTGACGGGCTCGATGAGGGCGGCGACGTTGGGGGACAGGCCTGGGTCAAGCTTGAAGACGTTGTAGTTCTCGCGCGGGCGGTCGACGCGCACGTACTGGGAGAAGGCCCCGGCCATGTCGCAGTTGGCGAGGGTGCCGCGCTCGGGCGTCGGGTCCTTGAAGGTGCAGGGGTTCACAAAGACGAAGTCCCCCTTCTTGAAATCGGTTACGCCGTCTGCGACCTCGTCCACAACGCCGACCATCTCGTGGCCAAACTGGTTGCCGGGATAGATGCAGACACCCTCGTACTCAAGCCCGTATGCGTGCAGGTCCGTGCCGCAGATTCCCGCTCGAACGTTCTTGATGACGATCGACCCGGGAATAAGCTCCGGCTTGGGAAGCTCCTCGACCGAGACGTCGTGGAGACCGTGATAGATGCCTGCCTTCATAGATTGAACCTCCTCGTGTTGTTTTGTCACGCGATTGCGTGACCCTGACCACCCGATACTAGGCGGGCGGAAAGAGGCGGCTCTGCGCACAAGAAACCCCGTCGGCATGCGATTCTCAAATCTGAGAATCAAACACGTCGACGGGGCAAAAGGGTTGCCGCCAAGGACCGTAATGGCCTACTGCGCGGGAAATCCCACCAGCTCGACGACCGCTCCCCACGGCGTCCTTCCGTACACCCAAGCGGTTTCAGGGTCCACGCGGCCGTCAAGAGTGTTGTGCGCGGCAAAGAGCTTGCCACCCGCGCTCTCAAAGCGGCGCGCTGCCTCCTGTACGTCGTCCACGAGCAGCGCCATGTGCGTGATGCCGTAGTCCACCGTGCGCGCGGCGTCTCTCTGCCCGGAGACCTCATAATGAAAGAGCTCCACTACCGAGCTGCCCACTTGCAGCATGCGACGCTGGTCCCACCGGCCACCGGAGGGCATGCCGAAGACGCGCTCGGCGCCGGGGCCCGAGACCGCAGACCCCTTCGGCGCGTGCCAGTCTAGGATCGTCTTGGCGTCGAAGGCCTCCTCGAGGAACTGCGTGGCCTTCTCGACATCCGGCACGGTCATGGCAACGTGGTCGATGCCCTTAACGAGGGCTCCCATTAGTTCATGCCCTCCATCGGCGCTGCTTGGTCGAGGTATTCCTCCGTGATCTGGTCGGTGAACTCCATCGACTTGAGGAACTCCGTGCGCAGCGAGGTCTGGAAGCCGGCGGGGATGCCCAGCTGGTCCATGTCGTCAGGGGAGATGGTGTAGCGGATGTCCTTCTCGCGCCCGGACTCGACCTTCTGGATCCAGTTGGGCTCGCGGATGAGCTCGCGGCCGATGGCGGCGATGGTCGCGCCGCGCTCAAGGGCGTCGTCGGCCTGCGCGGGGGTGGCGATGGAGCCCACCTCGACCAGCGGCTTTCTGCCGGCGATGACCTCGAGCAGGATCTTGTTTATCTCGCGCTTGTCTGAGCGGTCGCGCAGCGAAGTGCGGCGGTAATCGCCCATGGAGGTGTGGATGTAGTCGATGCGCTTGTCGGCGAGCTTGTCGACGAGCTTCTTGGTGTCCTCTATCGTGATGCCCGGCTCAGAGAGCTCCTCGGGCGAGAGACGGTAGCCAACGAGGAAGTCATTCTGGCGACCCGCGGCGTCGACGGCGGCGTTAACCGAGTCGATGACGGCCAGCGGGAACGACATGCGTCCATAGACGTCTCCGCCCCAGCGATCGGTCCGGACGTTGGACTGCGGGGAGAAGAACTGCTGTATGAGGTAGCTGTTTGCGCCGTGGATCTCAACGCCGTCAAAGCCTGCCTCGATTGCGCGGCGCGTGGCCTGCCCAAACGCCTCGACGAGGGTCTCGACTTCGCTGTCGGTGAGCTCGCGCGGGACGTTCTCGGGATCTCGCTGGCGGGCGACGGCGCTTGCGCTGTAGGGCTGGTGGCCGCGCAGGATTGCGCTTGTGGTCTTGCGACCGGCGGAGAAGATCTGGAGCACTGCCACGGAGCCGCGCTCGTGGATGGCATTGGGAACCCTGCGAAGGCCAGGGATGAAACGGTCGTCGGCAACGGAGAGCTCGCCCTCGAACCCCTTGCCGCCGTCATCCACGTTGGCGACCCCGGTGATAAGCATGCCGACGCCAGAGCGCAAGCGGTAGTACTCGACCTCGTCACCCGAGACCTGCCCATCGTAGAAGCTTGCCTTGGTAGTCATGGGTGCCATTGCGATGCGATTGCGCAAGGTCACATCCTTGTCCGCGAACTTATAGGGCTCCAGAAACGCGTGCTTTGCCATGACATCCTCCTGTCTTTGCCGCCTTGGCGGCATCTGCTTCGTCTTGTGTTGACGGGGTTCTACCCGGCCGGGCTCGGGGAAGAGAAACCTTGATTCCCCACGGTGGGCAAAAATTCTCACTTTTGGGAATTTCTGGAAAAAATGGCTGCTGAGCTGTCTGCTAGGTGCCCGCACTCTCGGCAACTGTATGAATTTGGAGACAGATTGCTTTATCGGCGCGGGCGTGGACGTCTTTGGGCGTTCTTCTGAAGGTGTCCGGTCGGTGATTACGCAAGTATCGAGAGCAATCGTTGCAGTTGAGCAAGTTATGTATAGGTTTGGGCGGGGGTCAAGCTGTCCTTAACATTCCTAAGGAGCTTAGGAAGACCTTCAACTGGCTTTTTTCTGCAGCGATTGAGGTCCTAGCGAGCTCCCTGATCTAGAAACCTATACATAACTTGCTCAACTGCAACTGGCGCTCCAGAAAGTTGCATTGACTCAGGCGGGACGCCACTCGGTGACTGCCTTTCGCCGGTTTTGCGCATATTGACGACCCTACAGTCATGCGGAGCGCCGTGTTTTGCTACCAACTTTCGGATTTGGTTGCCTAAGCCAC
The DNA here is from genome assembly GCF_050946515.1 of Tractidigestivibacter sp. Lineage (GTDB taxonomy): Bacteria > Actinomycetota > Coriobacteriia > Coriobacteriales > Atopobiaceae > Tractidigestivibacter. Next base: position 89,974 of record NZ_JBMNUX010000008.1, on the reverse strand, counting down.
CTGACGGAAAAAACCGCCCATGGCAATGCTTGCTGCCGAGCCGCACCATAGCAGTGAAAAGAATCGACGGATGGAAAAGGTGCAGCATGAGTGACAGCGAAACCCTCTACGACATGGATGACCGAGAGGGCATGCAAGAAAGCATCAACGAGATGGCGCGCAGCGGCAGCCTCTGCCATGCGATCAACCAGCTTGATCCGCACGACCCAAAGGTTGGCGAGCTTACGGGCGAGCTGCTTGGCCAGCCGCTGAAGGAGCGCAGCAACATCGTGCCCCCGTTCCAGATTGACAACGGTCGCAACGTCCACCTCGGTCGCAACGTCTTTATCAACAACGGTCTCGAGGTCATGTCCCTTGGAGGCGTGACCATCGAGGACGGGACCATGCTTGGTCCCGAGGTGGCCATCCTTACCGTGAACCACGAGCTGGCAAACCACAGACATCTGATTGCCAAGCCCGTCCACATTGGCCGTAACGTGTGGATTGGCGCGCGAGCAACGATTCTCCCCGGCATCTCCGTCGGCGAGGGCGCCGTGGTGGCAGGTTGCTCGGTGGTGACGCATGACGTTGCGCCCTACACCGTGGTGGCAGGAAACCCCGCCCGCGTGCTCCGCGAGATCGAGCACTAGGAAACCAGGAAGCGCAAGAGGAAACCCAGAAGAGAGGAACGACAATGGCAGACCAGACGTACGTGACCCTGAACGATGGCAACAAGATTCCCCAGATGGGCATCGGCGTGTACGAGGTGCCCGACGGCAAGCCGACCTACGACGCTGTGACCAATGCGCTCAAGCTCGGGTACCGCCACATCGACACCGCGCACGCGTACCAGAACGAGCGCAGCGTCGGGCGCGCCGTGAAGGACTCTGGCATCGACCGCGACCAGGTGTGGATCACCACCAAGCTGTGGCCGACGGAGTACGGCGGTGGCAAGACTACGGCAGAGATTGACAAGATGCTCGGTCGCCTGGGCACCGACCACATTGACCTGCTTCTCCTGCACCAGCAGATTGGCGACTACCTTGGCGCCTGGAAGGAGATGGAGGCCGCCGTCAAGGCTGGCAAGGTCCGCTCCATCGGCATCTCCAACTTTGAGAGCGAGCGTCTTGAGGAGCTCTGCGAGGCAGCAACCATCAAGCCGTCCGTGCTCCAGGTGGAGTGCCATCCGTACTTCCAGCAGAACGAGCTCAAGCGCCGCATCGCGCCCTATGGCACCAAGCTCGAGGCGTGGTACCCGCTGGGTCACGGCAACGCAGGCCTCATGAGGGAGCCCCTCTTTGCCAAGTTGGGCGAGAAGTACGGCAAGAGCAGCGCTCAGGTGATCCTCCGCTGGCACATCCAGGAGGGCACGATCATCTTCCCGCGTTCCACCAAGGCAGACCACATCCGCGACAACCTGGACATCTTTGACTTCCAGCTCACTGACGACGAGATGGGTCAGATTCGCGCGCTTGACCGCGGCGAGCGCTTCTTCAACATGCCGCTGGCGCAGCAGGAGGCAACGTTCATGTCCTTTCGGCCCGCTGATTAAGCTGCTGGACGCTGTCGGAAACATCAAGGACGCGCTTGGCAGGCATTAGCGGCTGCCAGGCGCGTCCTTTCCAAGGAGGAACGATGGACGGGCTCACATATCAGGATGACCATCGGGGCTTCGGGATTCCCTCCCAAGAGCGTGGCGTTCCCGCCGTCTGGGCGGAGAGGTTCGTGGACATCCCCTCCGGGGACGGCTCTGCCGAGGGCAGCATCCTCGAGGGACTGTGCTTCGACCGCGCAGGAGACCTCTACGTGTGCAACCCGCCTCGGGGACGAATCTTCAAGGTGGACATGCGCGCGCGAGAAGTGAGGCTCTTCTGCCAGCTTCCGGACCATATGATGCCGAGCTCGATCAAGATCGACCGCGAGGGCATGCTCTTCTCGACCATCGTTGGCTCCGACTTCGGAAGCTGCGTCGCGGTGATCGATCCCAAGGATGGTCGCGTGGTCGACACGCTCGTTCGTGGCTACGGGCACGCCTTCGATGACATGGTCTTTACGAGCGAAGGCGGCTTCTACCTCTCGATGCTCGACGGCGACCTGTGTGATGCGACCGCCGGCGTGCTCTACGTGGAGCCGGACCACAGGACGACGCACTGGGTGATTGACGGGGGCATGCGCGCCACCAACGGCATCTCGCTCTCGCTCGACGAGCGACACCTGCTGGTGACGGAGTATGGCACGAGCGCTCTGCACTGGATTGCCCTCGCTCCGGACCGCTACACCGTTGAGCCAATCGGTTGCTGGACGCCGTACCACTTCTTGGGCTACGAAGGTCCTGACTCAACCGTTATCGATGCAGACGAGAACCTCTACGTCTCGATGTGCGGGCAGGCGCGCTTCCTCGTGCTCGACCGCGACTGCATCGCCATCGGGCAGTACCTGATACCCGGCCGCGACCAGCGTCGGTTCAACAAGTCGACGCACATCGCAATCAGGCCCGGGGTGGCAGAGGCCTACATGTGCGCTGCCGACACGACGACAGGCGAGGCCGCAATCTTTCGCGCCGGATCGTTTGCCCCGGCATATCGCTCATACCAGTTTCAGTAGGGCGTGGTGCTTCTATGCCCACAGACGCCCCGCCGCCTAGCGCCGCCCACGTGCGTGCATGAAAGCGTCCGTGCCCTTGGTAAGCAGCTCCGTCGTGGCGGCAATCACAGTATCGAGCGGCAGGTCTCTGCCATGAGCAACCCAGTCGCGATACACCCCCATGGTGGCCGACGTCACAAAGGTGACCATGGTGCGGCGCAGCGGGTCATCGGCGGACGAGCCGTCGTGCTGCCCCATAACGTCCTCCTCCATGGGCTGCTGCATCGAGTCAAACCGGGGCTGGGTGGTGATTGCCTGCATGAGCGGCCCCTTCTCCTCAAGGTAGTGGAAGAACGTCGACGTAATCTCGGGGACATCCTCGGGAATCCTGAGGTCGCGAATGCGATCGAGGTACTCGTCGACTGCCTCCTGCTGGAGCTCGGCCGCAAGCTCCTCAAGCGAGGAGTAGTAGCGGTAGAAGGTCTTCTTGTTGATGCGTGCAATCTCGCAGAGCTCCGTCACGGTGATGCGGCCTGTGCCACGCTCCATGAGCAACTGCTCGTAGGTTGTGCGGATTGCCTCGACCGTCTTCTGCACCCTCAGGTCCTCGTTGCCTGTGAGCTTCATGGCTCCCCTCCAAGAAAGAAAAGCAACCGCTTTTTCGAGAGCGTGGCATAGGAAACCAGCCCCCGAGTCCCGTCCATGGTTTTGCCTGTCTCCCCAAAGTATTCTCTCATTGAACAGAGAAAAGCAACTGTCGTTCCGTTAAGGGACAGCGGTAGATTTGTTTGGAGGGCACGCGGACGTGTCGAATCAAAGAGCCATCGTGGTCTACTTCTCAATCTCGGGCCAGACCATCGGACCGAACATGACCATCGTCAACCAGGAGAAGGGCAACACCCAGATCGTTGCCGAGTACATCGCAGAGGCAACGGGAGCCGATCTCTTTCGGCTTGAGATGGTTCAGTCTTATCCCGAGGACCATATGGACCTCATCCGCTTTGCCCAGCGCGAGCAGAGGCTGGGGAAGCGCCCGGAGCTCGTAGGGCTTCCGACGGACTGGGACGCATACGACACGGTCTACCTTGGATATCCCAACTGGTGGGGCTCCCTGCCGATGCCTGTCGTCACCTTCCTGGAGGCAATGGACTGGTCTGGGAAGACGCTGCGGCCGTTCTGCACGAGCGAAGGCAGCGGACTCTCAGGAACCGTGCGTCAGATCAAGAGGATTGCGAGAAAAGCCAAGGTGGGGAATGCCCTTAGCATAACCGGCTCGCAGGCGGCTGGCTCCAGGGAGAAGGTCTCTTCATGGGCAATGGAGTAGGCGCTGGTTCGCTCGCGGGTTATCCGGACGTCGAGGTGACGGGCGTCAATCCCAAAGCGCTTACCCAAGACGAGCGCGACGTCATCTTGGCCGAGGCGAGCTACTCCCAGGCGATGGTGGACGCAAATCTCGACGCCATGCGGGGGCTTACGGCTCCCGACCTCATGTTCACGCACATGAGCGGCATGCGCCAGACGAGGGAGCAGTACTTTGCCGACGTCAAGTCCGGACGCCTCTCGTACCGCCACGTGGAAATTAGGAACCCGACGGTACGCGTCGACGGCGACGAGGCGTCGCTCGAGTTTGTTGCAGTGCTCGACGCAAGGGCTTATGGCGCCTCTGGCGTCTTTCCCATGAGGGTCACCCACTGGTTCGCCCGCACGGGCGGCGGCTGGACAATCGTCAACCCGCCGCGCCGCAATCCATAACGACAAGCCTGGACACACGCCCAATACAAGAGGGGAGCTTTTTATGACCGACAAAAGCACGTGGAGGACGCTCAACGATGGGAACAAGATCCCGCCAATAGGCTTCGGCGTCTTCATGATGGAGCCTGACGAGTGCGAGAAGGCGACGACCGACGCCCTTGCTGCGGGATATCGGCTTATCGATACGGCGAATGCCTACATGAACGAGCGGGCCGTCGGTCGCGCGATGCGCGCGAGCGGGCTGGACCGCAGCGAGATCTTCCTCACGACCAAGATCATGCCCATCGACTTCGGCTACGAGAAGACAGCGGCCGCTATCGACTCAACACTCGCGCGCCTTGGCACCGACTACGTCGACCTGCTCCTCCTGCACATCCGATTCGGAGACTACCTGGGCGCCTGGCGTGCGATGGAAGAGGCGCTCGACGCTGGCAAGGTCCGCTCCATTGGCTTCTCCAACTTCGAGGAGCCCCAGATCCGCGACATCTACGAGCATGCGCGCATCATGCCTGCGGTGGACCAGATCGAATGCCATCCCTACTTCCAGGAGCATGCCATTCGGGCGATCCTTGCCGAGAAGGACGTGCAGGTCGAGTGCTACTACCCGGTGGGCCATGGAGACGCAAGACTCTTTGCGGAGCCTGCGCTGAAGGACATTGCGGCGTCGCACGGCAAGTCCGTGGCGCAGGTGATCCTGCGCTGGCACGTGCAGGAAGGCTTCATCCCGCTGCCCAAGTCCACCAACCCCGAGCACATCAAGGCAAACCTCGACATCTTTGACTTCTCGCTGACGGACGAAGAGATGAGCGCGATTCGCGCATTGGACACCGACCGCAGCTACTTCGCCGACAACCTCGAGGGAGTTACCGAGGAGCAACACGCCGCGATGTTCCTCAACGTAGAGCACCCAGACTACGACGCACAGAAATAGCGGGAACGCCGCTCATTGGAACACGGGAGGAAAAATGTCTGAAAGACCGTTCGTCTTCTGCCACATGGGCACGTCGCTCGATGGCAAGATTATGGGGCGCTACATGTCGCTCGACCATGGCGGCAACCCCTTCTACCGCATCGCCTTTGGCGAGAATCCCTACTACCATCACCAGGGATGGATCTCTGGCCGCGTGACCACAGACGATAACTTCACCAACCATCGCAAGCCCAATCTGGACCCCAATGCGGCGCCCGTTCCCGAAGGCGACTACGTGGCGCGCAAGACTGGCATGTACTACATATCGGTCGACCCGCGCGGCGTCTTGGGCTGGGAGAGCCACGTCCTGCGCTACCACGACACGGTGGCCGACGTCGTTGAGGTCCTGACCGAGCAAGCCTCCAACTCCTACAAGGCGTTCCTGCGTCGCCTTGGCATCTCATACATCGTGTGTGGGGAGAAGCGCCTCGACATGGAGCTGATGCTCCAGAAGATGGCCGACCTCTTTGGATGCGACACCCTCATGCTTGGCGGAGGCGCGGCGCTCAACTGGTCCTTTATTCAGGCAGGGCTTTGCGACGAGGTCAGCGTCGTGATCTCGCCGGCAGCGGATGGCTCTACCAAGACCCAGACGCTTTTTATGGAGAAGCCCGGCCTCTCGGATGACACGCCGGTGGCGTTCGACCTTCTTGACGTGCAGCGCTGCGAGGGCGATTGCGTGTGGCTGCGCTATGGCGTCCCCTCCGCAAGGTCGCGGGAGCTTGCCTAAAGTCCTTGGTGCTCCGGGTTATAGGGGTATGCCGCTCCCATTCAGACGGAGTTGGCTTCCATCGAGCGGCAGATGGGAGTCCGATCTGGCATGGAAAGGTTGCAGCCGAAGTCATTGTTGAAGGTCCGCGTGGCCTCGTCCACCGCGATGCGCGAGTCGCGCTTGCAGCAGCGCGGGCTGCCTGTGCGGGCAATGCCTCCTGACCATTTACGGAACGACGCGCGGAAACATCGAGAGAATGCCGTTTGATTATCTCCCATGGCAGTGGGGGCTCTCCACTCTGCGAGCCCGCCGCCATCTGCATGCCGCGCAGAATCGCTAACGAACGTCGCGTAAAATCGCTAGTGAATTATCTCTGATACTTGCCTGAACCGAAAGGGAAGTTGTCGTGGCGAAGGATGACGATTGGGAGACGCCGGTCACGGATCCGCCCCCGTTGAGCAACCCGTGGGGGACGCTGCTCGCGGCGGTCGCGCTCTGGCTGGAGTGGCGTTGGTTTGTCAGATACCTACCCGTTGTGTACGGCGTGGCGACCATGGTCCTTACGGTTGCGTTCTACGAGCTCTTCCGGTGGCTGCGCCGTTCTCTTCAAAGGCACCACCGCAGGAGATGGTCGTGGGCCATGCCGCTGCCAGTGTATGTGGTGATCGCCGGCTTTAGCTCGGCGATCTTCGCGATGATGATCGTCATCTACGTTTCCGACCTTATGGGGGTGCCGTTCCTCTAAGCTGCGCAAGTCATGCTTCTGGGCACCATCGTGGTTTGAGTTTCGCCACCAATCCGCCGATTCGGCTGCCTAAGCCGCCTCACGAGAAGCAGCCCATGGCATCGTCTGCGGTCGAAGCGCGCCATCCGAGTGGGGACGACGTCTAGTCCTTGCCTCCACGGAGCAGGAAGAGCGAGTTCAGCACCACGAAGACGGACCCCGCGTTGTGAACGAGAGCCCCGATCACGGGGTCAAGCACGCCCGTCGCCGCAAGGGCCGTTGCGACGGCATTGATGCAGAGCGAGATGATGATGTTCTGCCGAATCTTGGCCAGCGTGCGGCGCGAGAGGTCAATGAGGTAGGGCACGCGCGAGATGTCGTCTTTCACCAGCACCGCGTCGGAGGACTCGATGGCAACGTCCGAGCCGATGCCGCCCATGGCGATGGCGGCGTCAGCGGTCGCGAGGGCAAGGGCGTCGTTGACGCCGTCGCCAATCATGCAGACCTTGTTTCCCTCCTGCTGGTAGTGCTTGATTTGCGCCTGCTTGTCCTCGGGGAGCATCTCGCTTATGTGCTCGCTCACGCCCGCCTGGCGCGCCAGCTCGCGCGCGGGCACCTCGGCGTCGCCCGTCAGAAGCACGGTTTTGACGCCCTCGGTCTGTAGGCTCTTCATCGCAGTCGGGACTTCCGGTCGCAGCATGTCGGCAAGCGCGATGCGCCCCACGGCTTGCCCGTCCATGGCGAGAAGAACTATTGTCTCGCCGCGGCCTTCTCTCCATGCGCTCGCTGTGGGCTCAAGGTTGACTCCCTCCGCAGCTAGCAGGTCCGGCTTGCCCACCAGGACCTCGTGCCCGTCGCAGGTGGCCGCGATGCCTCTGCCCGCAAGCACGCGGAACCCCGACGCCGCGGGCACTTGGAGGTCGCGGCGTGCGCACTCGCTTGCGATGGCGCGCCCGATGGGGTGCTCGGAGCCCGATTCCGCTGCGGCGGCAAACCGAAGCACGTCGTCGCTCCCGAGCTCTGGCGCGAGCGACTCGACGGCGCTCACCTTGAGCGCCCCCTGTGTGAGAGTGCCGGTCTTGTCAAAGGCGATAAGGTCGATCGCCCCAAAGCGCTGCAGCGCCTCTCCTGACTTCACGATGATTCCGTAGCGCGTGGCGTTTCCGATGCCCGCCATGACCGCCGTGGGGGTTGCCAGCACGAAGGCGCAGGGGCAGACCACCACGAGCACCGTCACTGCCCGCAGAAACGCCGCGGACGTGTCGCCCAGCACTGCCCAGTTCACACAAAACGTCACCAGGGCCGCCGTCGCTGCGGCAATCACGAGCCAGGCCGCCCACTTGTCCGCCAGAGAGACTATGGGCGCCTTGCTCTTCTCGGCCTCCTCGGCCAGGCGAACCATCCGCTGAAGCGAGCTGTCGCGCTCCTCGGCGGTTGCGCGGTACTCGAAGACGCCCATGCCGTTTATGGTGCCGCTCACAACTTGGTCGCCCACGCCCTTGTCTACCGGCAGTGACTCTCCGGTCATGGCTGACTGGTCCACCGAGGTCTCGCCCCGTGTGATCTTGCCGTCCACGGGAATGGTCTCTCCTGCGTGCACGACTACCGTGTCGCCCACGCGAACCTCCTCCGCGCCCACGACGAGCTCGTGCCCGTCGCGGCGCACGCGCGCCTGGCGCGGTAGCATCTCCACAAGCTTGCTAATGCCGCTTTTCGCCTTGGCTGCGGTGTAGTCCTCCAGCGCGGAGCCGATTTCCATTATCAGGGCGACCTCGCCCGCGGCGAAGTACTCGTTGGCGATAAGCGAGCCCACGAGCGCCAGCGAGACGAGCACGTCTGCGGTGATGTCGTGCTCAGTCACCACGGCCTTGACGGCGCCCACCACGATGGGCACCCCGCACAGGGCAATCGCAATCCAGGCCATGTCCAGCCCAAACGGCAGCGTCGCCCACCTGCCAAGGCTCACCACTAGGGCAATGGCAGAAATCACCATTCGCACGATGCGAAACTTCGCCTCGTCCGACACGATCCCACGGATCTTCTCGCGGATCTTTGCCATGGCTTTGCCCCTCCATGCCGACTGCCGCTCAACCGTTTGATAGCGAACAAAATGTTCTGTAACATGAGCTTATTGGGGAGACGGCGTCGCGGCAATGGACGACAAAGCTGTTTCGTCCGTTACCGAACATCGGGGCCAATTTGTACGGGAGCCAGCATGGATCGCAGGCAGCGCAAGTCACGCGAGGCAATCTTCTCCGCATTCAGCGAGCTTCTGGCCGAGAAGAGCTTCAGCTCGATCACGGTGCAGGAGATCATTGATAGGGCGGACGTTGGCCGCACCACGTTCTACGCCCACTTTCCCACCAAGGACGCGCTGCTCGAGGCGATGTGCGCCGACATCTTCGACCACGTGTTCGGCGAGCAGGACCACGGCGAGGCGACGCATGACTTCTCGGACAAGCCAGCCGACCTGCGCTCGCACCTCACGCACCTGCTCTGCCACCTCCGCGACCGCAGGTCGGACATGACGGGACTCATAGCAGGGGAGAGCGGAGACCTCTTCATGGGCTACTTCTGCGATTGCCTGCGCAGCGAGCTCTCCTGCGTGGACGAGCTTGCTCCCGCTGGCGTGCCGCGCGAGTACGCGGAGGCGTTCTATGTGAGCTCGTTCGCCGAGCTCGTGCGCCTGTGGGTCCGCGAAGGCATGGTCACAGACCCCGCGACCGTGGTGAGCTACTACCTTGCTATGGCGGGGTCGCGCGACGACGTGGCGTAGAGCGTCTCTTTGCGCGTGCCCCTGCGCCTACGGGGTCAGCTCGAGGAGTCCAGCAGGTCCCTTATCACCTCATAGCCGTAAGCGAGGCCTGAGTAGTCCGATCCGGACAGGTCGAACGATTCCGGAATCTCATAGGAGTAGAAGTCCGCGCTGACCACCACGCGCGAGCTGGGAAGGTACTCAACGGTGGCAATGACCTGCGCGTACGTGCCGGCGTCCTCGCGGGATTCGTCGTATGCCTGCATGTTGCGTCTCGACGCCCAGAAGCCGACCTCCTCGCCCGTGCCGACGTCGGTTCCGCTGAGCGTGATTATGGCTCCGCGCCTTCCCATTCCGCAGCTAACACCAGAGAGGTGCGCGACCTCCGGGGAGGAGAGCCGTAGCAGGTCCATGCAGCACATGACGCAGGTGTATGCAGCAACGACCACGACGAGCGTTTGGAGAATAGCTTCCCCTACGTTGGCAATGCGCCTCCTGACTGTGCCGCTTCCTGAGCGGGCGTCCTGTTCGTCGGCATTTCCGCCCTGCTTGGGCGTCCTCGCCTGACGGATGCTCCTCATTGCATAGGGCGCAAGGTATGCGACTAGTATCCCCGAGGTCACAAGACGGCACCAGAAGAGCGCTAGCCCGTCGAAGAGAAGACCCCCGAAGAGGGCGAGGAGGGTCGCTGCCACTATGAGGGCGATGAGAGGTATTGGCATGTCGTGTGAGGTGCCCTCTTGTGTTTGGGTCATACGTCCTCCTTGCGTGTTTGTCATGCGGCATCTCGCTGCCGCCGAAGGGGCATGTCATGCAGCGCGAGCCGTGCTCGTCAGTGGGTGCCGGCACCCTCGACTACGCCCTTGAACTCGTCGAGGAACGCCTGCGTCTGGCGCTCATTCCCACTGTGCGAGCGCGAACTCACCAAAGAACGGCAGCGTAAAGCGCAGGTAGCCTCGAGTAGTACCGTTGACGATTCCCTTTTTTATCAGTCGCATCCGATAGGGGTTGAACTGGTCTGTCGTCATGCCCAAGGTCTCTCTGATGCCCAGAATCCTTCCATCGGGAGACGCGGCGATAGCGCGGGCAACGTCCTTGTCCCTCTTTGAGAGCTCGGACCAGATTTTCTCGTAGGAGTACTCCTCGAGATACTGCCTGTAGTCACCGATTACATCGCGCCATCTTCCCGAGGCGTTCCAAGCCAGGTAGCCCAGGACCTGGAACGCATAGGAGTAGCCCTTGGTGAGGGCTGCCATCTCGTGCGCCTCCTCGCTGCCGAGGCCGAAGGTCTCCTGGTAGTTGGCGGCAATGGCATTGAGGTTCAACGGGTTCAGCTCGATTTTCGGCGCGCGATAGAGAAACGTGAGGTTCTTGGTGTTCTGCAGCTCACGCACGTTCTCGTAAAGGCCGGTGACAAGGAGGAATATCGGGAGGTTCTGCCGCATGAATATCTGGAAGGAGCCGGCAAACTCACGCATCGTCTGGGTGTTCGAAACCTCATCGATCTCCACGAGCACCCGTTTGCCGTGCTTGTCCAAGCTCTCGAGCATGCGCGTGAGGGCGGTTTCTATGTCCGTTATCGGCGCTGTGCCGCTGACCTTAAGCCCGAACCCGAAGAATGAGAGGTTGATCTCTGCTTGCTTGAATAGTTGTGCAAGAGAGTTCACGCTGGCCAGCTTGGCTGCCAGAGACGTGAGAAGGTCTCTGTTGGGGTTAAGCTCAACGACAATCCAGTCGTCTCTTTTTCTGAGACGACTAGCGATTTCGGTGAGAAACACCGTCTTTCCGACCCCTCGGACGCCAGTGATGACATATATCTGCTGCGATGGCTCTTCTGCAGTGAACGTTTGGACTATCTCATCACGCGGAGCGATGCGCGATATGAGCTGAGATGGGGCTTTTCCGAATGACAAGGAATAGGGGTTCTTGTCCATTCTTTACTGTCCTTTACTGTTTGGAATAACCTTTACTGTCTTTTACTGTTTTAGCAGACTTTTACTGTTTTTTACTGTTTTGGTTTGCGAGTGCCGGCGAAAGGACGCGACCCGGAGCTTTAAAGGCGATCCGTCCCTTGGACAACAGCCTTGAGCTCGTCGAGGAACGCCTGCGTCTGGCGCGTGGGGCGGACCTTTCTCCAGAGCACGCCGTGCTTCGCCTCGAGCCTAGGGGAGAGCTCCCTGAACACGAGCGAGCTGCGGTCGCGGTCGTCCACGAGCCCGCCGTAGCTCACGAGCGCGCCCATGCCCTCCTCGGCTAGGAAGCGTGCGTTGAGCGGCAGGCTGTAGGTTGCCGCAACGTCCATCTGGGAAAGCCTCTCGCCCGCCCATGCCCCAAAGGTGCGATGGTTCCCCTGACTTGACAGAATCACGGGCGTGCCGACAAGGTCGTCGGCGGTCACGACGTCGAGCCTTGCCAGCGGGGAGTCCTCCTTTACGTAGACGCCCCAGACGTCGCCCACGGGAAGCTCGAGCACGTTGAGGTCGGAGTGGGGCTGGGTGTCGCATTCCAGAAGGACGTCAAAGTATCCGTGAAGGAAGTCATCCATGAGCGCGTCGGCCGTCCCGTCATGCACGTCGAAGGTGACGCTGGGATAGCGCTTGCGGGTCCTCTCCATGGCGCGGGCGAGAAGGGCTATCGCCTTGGTCTCGCCGGCTCCGATGTGCACGACGCCCGAGACTGCGCTGGTTGGTGCCGCGACCTCCTCCTCCGCCTTCTCTGCGAGCTCGAGGATGCGGCGGGCGTGGCGGTTGAGCGTGACGCCTGCCTCGGTGAGCTCGATGCCCGCGTGGCCGCGCTCAAAGAGGGGCCGGCCCATCTCGCGCTCCAGCTGTGCGAGCTGCCGGGACAGCGTAGGCTGCGTTACGTGCAGCGCCTTGGCGGCGCCAGTCACCGTCCCCTCGTCCACGAGCGCCACGAAGTAGCGAAGCGTCCTGAGCTCCATTGGTCCCTCCAAACCATGCCTTGTAAGCATAGAAACTCTTTAAAAGTAAGCATTGGTAATGGTAGCAAACCCGAGCGAATATAGATGCAGACGAAAGGAGAGCGCCACTGACGGCGATGCCGGCTGGCGCGCAAAGCAAAGGAGAAAACGCATGTTCAAGACCGAGAACCTCAACCTCACCCAGGAGTGGGACAAGAAGTTTGCGAAGTCCGACAAGGTCGACCACGACAAGGTCACCTTCGTCAACCGCTACGGAATTACGCTTGCCGCCGACCTCTACAAGCCGAAGGACGCCAAGGGCACCCTCGCCGCGGTTGCGGTGTCCGGCCCGTTCGGCGCCGTGAAGGAGCAGTCGTCCGGGCTCTACGCGCAGACGCTCGCGGAGCGCGGCTTCCTTGCCATTGCCTTCGACCCCTCGTTCACCGGTGAGTCTGGCGGCGCGGTCCGCAACGTGGCGTCGGCAGACGTGGCCACTGAGGACTTCCAGGCCGCGGTCGACTACCTGAGCTGCCGCGACGACGTGGACCCCGAGCGGATTGGCATTGTGGGCATCTGCGGCTGGGGCGGCATGGCGCTGAACGCCGCCGCGCTTGACACGCGCGTGAAGGCCACGGTGACCTCAACGATGTACGACATGACCCGTGTCACCGCCAATGGCTACTTCGACTCCGAGGACAGCGCCGAGCAGCGCCACCAGAAGAAGGTAGCGCTCAACGCCCAGCGTATCGCCGACTACAAGGCGGGCTCCTACGCTCGCTCGGGCGGCCTTCCCGACGTCGCCCCCGATGACGCCCCGCAGTTCTTCAAGGACTATGTGGAGTACTACAAGGGCCGCGGCTACCACCCGCGCTCGGTCAACTCCAACGGCGGCTGGAACGTGACCTCCGACCTCGGCCTGCTCAACTATCGCATCCAGTGCTATGCCGGCGAAATCGAGAGCGCCGTCCTCATGGTCCACGGCGAGAAGGCGCACTCGCGCTACTTCTCGGAGGACGCGTTCAAGCTCCTCAAGGGCGACAACAAGGAGCTCGTGATCGTGCCGGGCGCCAACCACACCGACCTCTACGACACCGACAAGATCCCCTTCGACAAGATCGAGCAGTTCCTCCGCACCTACTTGGGATAGCGACCCTGTTACAGCAAGACACGAGGTACATGACACAGAGAGGAAGCCGAAATGCTCGGAGACTTTACCTATGAGAACCCATGCCGCGTCCACTTTGGGCCCAACGCCCTGGACGAGTTGCCCGGCGAGCTTGCCAAGTTCGGACCGAAGGTCATGCTCACCTATGGCGGCGGCTCCATCAAGCGCAACGGCGTCTACGACAAGGTCATGGCAGCGCTCGAGGACGCCGGCAAGACCGTGATCGAGGTCGGCGGAGTCATGAGCAACCCCACCGCGGAGAAGCTCCGCGAAGGCGCCAAGATTGCACGCGAGAACGACGTCGACCTGATTCTGGCCGTCGGCGGCGGCTCTACGATCGACTACGCCAAGGGTGTCTCTGTCTCCGCCTGGACCGAGGGCGACCCTTGGGAGCACCTGTACCTGCACATGGAGCAGCCCACTGGGAGGATTATCCCTGTGGGTGACGTGCTAACCATGAGCGGCACGGGCTCTGAGATGAACGCTGGGTCGGTCATCACCAACCACGAGCAGGGACTCAAGATCGGGCACGTCTTCGGCGCCAACGTGATTCCGCGCTTCGCAATCGTGAACCCCGAGCTCACCTTCACCGTGCCTGCCTACCAGATGCGCGCCGGCATCTTCGACGCCTTCAACCACCTGCAGGAGCAGTACTTCTCCGGAACCGACGACAACACGAGTGACTACATCTCGGAGGGGCTCATGCGCTCGCTGGTGCACGCCAGCCGCATCGCCGTGAAGGAGCCCACCAACTACGAGGCGCGCTCCAACATCAGCTGGGTCTGCACCTGGGCCCTCAATACCCTCGTCGAGTGCGGAAAGACGACCGACTGGGAGGTCCACATGCTGGGGCAGGCCATCGGGGCCGTCACCAACGCGACGCACGGCATGACGCTTTCCGCAGTGGCGCTGCCATACTACCGCCTGATCATGCCCTATGGCGTGGACAAGTTCGCCCGCTTCGCGACGAACGTCTGGGGCATCTCTCCCGAGGGCAAGTCGAATGAGCGGCTGGCCAAGGAAGGCCTTGAGGCGCTCTCCAACTGGATGGATGAGATCGGCGTCGTCAAGCACGCAAGCGAGCTCGGCCTCACCGAGGAGCTCATCCCGGAGGCGGTCAAGGGCACGATCATCCTCGACGGTGGCTATCACAAGCTCACGACCGACGAGGTCGAGCAGATCTTCCGCGAGAGCCTGTAATGCTTACGAGGCGAGAGTTTCTTGCGACTGCTGCAATGGCGGCAAGCCTTCCGCTTGCCGCCTGCGGGCAGGACGGGTCGCAGACGGAGGAAGCCACGGACACCATGACTGAGACCGATGCAACGACAGATGCCACGACGACCACGACATCGACGACGTCAGAGGAGGACTCCATGAAGACGTTTGAGCTTGAGGTCGGGGAGCGCGCGTTCACCGGCAGCTTCGCGGACACGGAGGCCGCCGATGAGCTGGCAAGCCAACTGCCCCTCTCGCTCGAGATGAACGAGCTCTCGGGGAACGAGAAGTTCTGCTACACAGACCAGGAGTTCCCGGGTGAGGAAGAGGTGCCAAGCGAGCTGCATGCCGGCGAAATCTGGATCTACTCCGGCAGCTGCATCGTTTTGTTCTACAAGAATCATGCGAACGCTGGATACAGCTACAAGTTTGTTGGGTCGCTCGACGACGCAAGCGGGCTCGAGGAAGCCGTCGGCACGGGCAGCGTCGAGATTACGTTGAGATAGGAGCCAATGATGGCAGACAAGATTCGTCTTAAGTTTGGGGATGCGGACGTCCTCGCACAGCTCAACGATACAGAGACCGCCCACGCCTTCTCGTCCCACCTCCCGCTGACCGTTCATGTGAGCGGGACAGGCGTG
This sequence comes from Tractidigestivibacter sp., assembly GCF_050946515.1. Taxonomy (GTDB): domain Bacteria; phylum Actinomycetota; class Coriobacteriia; order Coriobacteriales; family Atopobiaceae; genus Tractidigestivibacter. The sequence goes on along the minus strand of NZ_JBMNUX010000008.1, from coordinate 74,558 downwards.
GACTTCTGCGGTCGCATGCCCTTCTCGCTTCCCTACGAGCAGGAGCAGGTCCATAACGGATGGACCAACGGCGACGTCAACTACAACCCTGGCGGCGGATGGCTGGCCGTGCTGTATGACGGCGAGAAGGGCTCCGAGCGCTATGGCGACCAGGTCGTGATGGGTAAGATCGTCCCCGAGGACCTGCCGCGGATGCAGGAGCTCTCGGGTGGCTATGACCTCGTCATCGAACGCGTGGAGGGGGAGTAGAGATGAGGATTGTCGTGCTGAGCGGCTCGCCGAGGAAGAACGGCGGCACCCGTGCGATGGTGAAGGCCTTCGCCGAGGGCGCGCAGTCCGCGGGTCATGAGGTCAGGGTGTTCGACGTCGCCGACATGAACATCGCGGGCTGCCGCGCCTGCGAGTACTGCCACACCAAGGGCAACGGGGCGTGCGCGCAGAAGGACGACATGGGCGCCGTCTATGACGAGTGGAACAAGATGGACATGCTCGTGATGGCGTCGCCGATCTACTACGGCTCGATTTCCGGACAGCTTGCTTGCGCCCTGCATCGCACGTATGCGCTCGGCATCCCGAGGCGCTGCTCGAAGACGGCGCTTTTCCTCTGCTCCGGCGCCCATGGCGTCTACGACGCCGCCGAGACGATCTATCACGGTTACGTGCAAGGATACTTCGGATGCAAGGACATGGGCGTCTTTGAGGCGACGACGGGAGAGGCCAGCTCTCCTTCCATGCAGAAGGCTCTCTACCAGTTTGGAGCCCAGCTCTCCTAATACAGAATTTGGTGTGTCCCTTTTTTGCCCCTCCTCACGTGGCGGCCATGGAGCCTTTGTTCTCCATGGCCGCCATTTTGCTTACCTGCGCCTAGTTTTTGTTCCCGCGGCGCTCATAGTCCTCGTCGATGCCTACGCGCCAATCCTCTGCGACCTCTCCGTCCTCGCGAAAAGACATTGCGGCCATGGCGATTCCGTCAAAGGCGCGCGCTGACCCGCACGAATCGCTCATGTAGTCGACCGACCTCTGGGGCGCAAATCCCATAGAGCTTCCCACGTCGACGGCGTCGATGTTCGCTCCAAGGAAGATGAACTCCCAGCCTGCGCGCTCATGGGCGTGAATCATCTCCTTCACCTGGCCAAGGGCGAAGCGGCGGCTCGCGTTCTCGAGGCCGTCAGTCGTCACGACGACCATCGTGCGGGCGGGGACGTCCTCGCTGCGGGCGTAGCGGTGGGCAAGGTCGATGCGCTCGATCGTCTCGCCTACGGCATCGAGCAGAGCCGTCGAGCCGCGGACCCAGTAGTCTTTCTGGGTGATCGGACGAACCTTCTGGATGTCCATTCGGTCGTGAAGCCATTCGACCTCGTGGTCGAACAGGACAGTCGAGACGATTGCCCTTCCTGGCGCCGCTTTCTGCGTCCTGAGCAGCGAGTTGTAGCCGCCAATGGTGTCGGCCTCGAGCCCGGACATCGATCCGCTGCGGTCGAGCACGAACGCCAGCTCAGTCAGGTTCTCGTTCATGGTGCTCCCCTCGGTTGGGAGGCGGCCAGTTCCGCCTCGGCATCATTCAACTTCAGGAGCGTCGACAAGAGGTCGCCTGCCAGGCGACATTTGCAAAGCGCGTGGGCTTATGACCCAAGGAGCGGCTGGTCGTAAGCGTAGAGCGCCTGGTTGATGGTCATCACGTCATAGACTCCGTTGCGGATGTAGTGCGCGCAGATGATGTCGAAGGGGCTCGAATTCGAGAGCGCGAACCCTGCCTTGAAGAGCAGCTCGTCCGTCTCGTCGAGCGAGAGCCTGAGCGCCACGGCAAACGCAATGGCTGTGCGCTTGCTCGGCCGATATCCCGGGCTTGAGCGAATCTTCGAGAAGAGCCGGCATGCGCGACCTCTTTAGGTAGTGCCTATACGTTGACCTAGCATAGCCCAGCTCTCATAAGCTTGGTCTCGGACCGCGAGCTGCCCTGTGGAGAAAAAGAGCCCCGGTCGCGTCTTTCGCATGGACGCGGACCGGGGCGTTGCCGTCCAGCTTTACGCTACGGTGTAGAAGCGGATGTCAGGGTCAGCCGCCCAGGTGGGCTTGAGGCCGGGGGCGACCTTCTGGGTGAAGAGCTCGGAGTCCAGATACGCCTTCGCGTGCTCCATGCTGTCGAAGCCGTGGATCACCTGGACGTCCTCGTCGCGGACGAGCAGCTCCTTGGTGAGTGCGCCGGGGATGGTGTCCAGGAACGGCTGGCGATAGTCGAAGAAGACCTTCGCCGCGGCCTCGCGGTTCTCGGGGTTGACCTTCATGATGACCTGCAGATATGCCTTGACTGCCATGATGAGTCCTTTCGTCTTGGAGGCGGCCGGTCCGTCTCTCTTTACGACTCCAAGGTAGACAAGTTGCTCAAAAATAATAAGATATCAGTGTAATTATGAGTTACTAAACATTTTAATAGTGACTTTTATCTGCGACTTTAGGAGTGCCATGGCGAGAAAGCGTAAGCTCGAGAAGGATATTCGCTGTCCCTTGGAGTACGGGCTCGACATCTTCGGCGGCAAGTGGAAGAGCCGCATCATCTGCGTGCTGGGCGCCAAGGGCACGCTTCGCTATGGCGAGCTGCGCGACGAGATGGCAAACGTGACCGACGCGGTGCTTTCCTCCGCGCTCAAGGAGCTCATGGCGTCGGGGATCGTGGCGCGCAAGAGCTTCGACGAGATTCCTCCGCACGTTGAGTATTCGCTCACCAAGCGCGGACAGTCCGTGGTCCCCATCCTGCAAGACATCTGCCGCTGGGCGGGCCTCACCTACCGCGAGGTCACTTCCGACGCGCCACGCCAGTGCCAGACCTGCGACTATGTGGACGTCAATGTGGTGGAGGGCTCCTCGCGATAGCGGGGCCCTACTTTGCCAGCGCGTCGACAACCTGGGCGATGTCGGCGTCCAGCAGGATCGACCGGTCGGCAATCTGGCTTGGCGCAAAGGACTCCCCAAGGTTCACGCACGCGTAGGTTGCCTCGCGGTTCTCCGCGACGCGGCGCCAGAACGGCAGCTTGATGATGCCGGGAGTGTTGCCTCCGACGCCCAGCTCAAGGTAGAGCACGCGTCCATGCGAATGCTTGCGCAGGTAGCGGTCGTAGCGACGGCTTGCCTCGTGCCAGCCCTTGTCCTCTACGAAGCTGTCGTCGCAGCGCAGGTTGGTGGTCATGGGCCGGCCGCAGACGGGGCAGTGTGGCACGAGCTCCTCGGGCACCGAGAGGTCCAGCGCCTCGTCGCTCACGCCCGCCGCCCGCTGCGCGGCGATCTTCTCGTCCACCGCTGCGGCCATGGCTCTGACCTGCTGCTCGTTGTCATAGGTCTTGGCGTGGCAGGGCTTCGAGCACTGGAAGAGGCCGTAGTCGCCTTGGGTGTAGAAGAGCTTGTCGTGCGGCTCGCTCGCAAGCTGGAGCTGGTGGTCAACGTTGGTAGTCAGCACGAAGTGGTCACGCTCGGAAAGAAGGTCCACCAGCTGCTGGTAGGTTTTGCCGACGCCCGCCTCGTAGCGGTTTGCCAGGATGCTCTTGCTCCAATAGCCCCAGAACTCGGCGAGCGTGTCATAGGGGTAGAAGCCGCCGGAATACATGTCGCTAAAGCCATAGCGCTTGCGCCATGGTCCGAGCCAGCGCTCGAAGCGCTCGCCCGAGTAGGTGAAGCCCGCGGCGGTCGAAAGACCAGCTCCCGCGCCGACCACGATTGCGTCCGCCTGGTCAAAGGCCTCTTGCAGCCGTGCGAGCTCAGCCGAGAAGTTCCTGGTAGATGCCAAAGTCAGCGTTTGAGAAGACATCGAAGACCACCTTCATGTTGGAGTGTTCAGAGAGAAATGAGCGAACGGAGTCGACGGCGACCTTTGCAGCCTTGCGCTGGGGGTAGCCGAACTCGCCGGTCGAGATGCAGCAGAAGGCTACTTGCGAGAGTCCGCGCTCGTGCGCGAGCTCGAGGCACGACTGGTAGCAGCTGGCAAGGAGCGCCTGGTCGTGGCGGGAAGGGTGGCCGTCGGGGACGATCGGTCCTACCGTGTGGAGCACGTTTCTCGCCGGCAGGTTGAAGCCTGGCGTGATTTTTGCCCTGCCGGTGGGCTCGGGGGCGCCCTGCTCGTCCATGAGCTCGGCGCAGGCGAGGCGCAGCCGCACTCCCGCTGCCGTATGGATGGCGTTGTCGATGCAGCCGTGGCAGGGGACGAAGCAGCCGAGCATCTGCGAGTTGGCGGCGTTCACGATTGCGTCTGTGGCAAGCCGGGTGATGTCGCCTTGCCAGAGCGAGACCTGTGGCTCGTCTGGGCGCACGGGGGCGAGCTCACTTGCGTCCACGATGCCGCGCTTGCGGGCCCGCTCCTTCAGATACGCGTCCTCTACCTGCAGGTACTCAGCCGAGGCGGGGCGGGGAGGCCGCACGTTCACAAGAGACCGATACAGCATGAAGCGTTCGCTCTCGTCTTCCGGAATCGTCAGCCCGGCGTAGCGCGCGTCCTCTGCGACGAGCGCCTGTATCAGCCAGCAAAGCCGTTCGCGTTGGTCCATCCCCGTCCCCTTTCGTGTGCTTTGTGCTATGAGCCGTCGCTAGGCGCGCACGACGGAAATGCGCTGCTGGATGTGGGCATCGCTGGTGCGCTCGGCCTCGTCGAGCAGCGCGATGGCAAAGTCAGCGTAGCTGATGATCGACTCGCCGCGGTCGTTGGGCTTGAGCTCCTCGCCTGCCAGCAGGTACTTTCCGGTGCGCTCGCCCTCGGCCTGGAAGTCGGCGGCGGGGGAGATGTAGGTCCAGCGCACGTCGTCGCGCTGTCGCAGCTCGCCGAGCGCCTTGCCCATGGCTGCGGCCAGCGGCTTGAAGGCGTCGGGGAAGTCGGGCGAGTCGGCAAGCTGGGCGGTGTGCTCGGGGTTCAGGTAGAGGCTGCCGGCGCCGCCGACCACGATCAGGCGCGTGCTCGTTCCGGAAAGGATGTCGCAGAGGTGCTTGAGCGAGGTAGAGTGCTGCGGAAGCGCGTCGGGCGTCCAGGCGCCGAAGGCGTCAACCACCACGTCGAAGCCCGCGAGGTCCTCTGGCGTGAGGTCGAAGAGGTCCTTGACGAGTGCCTTCTTTGCCGCGGTCTTGTTTTGGCCGCGCACGACAGCGCATACGTCGTGGCCGCGACGGAGGGCCTCCTCAACCACGAGCTTGCCTTCCTTGCCGTTTGCTGCGATGACTGCGATTTTCATGACTGTCTCCTTTCTTGCGGGCGCTCTCTGCGCCCGTTTACTTTGGACAGCCTTATCATGCAAGGAAAGGTATACTGTTGTAAGTAAGCACTTAAAAGTGCTGTAGGCACCAAATAGAAACTATCGAGGTAGATATGCCTAAGGCAGCCACATCTTCTTCACAACTGAGCTCTCAGGAGCTTCTTGAACAGCTTCCACCTTGCCCGGTGGAGACGACGCTCACGCTGATCTCAAACCGCTGGCGCGTGCTGATTCTGCGCGACCTCATGGACGGACCGCGACGCTTCACGCAGCTCAAGAGATCGATTGGCGGCATATCCCAGAAGGTGCTCACTCAGAACTTGCGCGCTATGGAAGCGGACGGGATTCTCACGCGCACAGTCTTTCCCGAGGTTCCGCCTCACGTGGAATACGAGCTTACCGACTTGGGACGTAGCCTGAAGCCGATCTTGGACGCACTCAAGGATTGGGGCGAAGGTTACAAGCACCAGCTGGCTAGCGCAGAGTAGGCACTTCCACGCGGATGGGCGGCGTCCGTGCGCCGAACTCGCCTTAGTGCGAAAAATCCCCGCCGCGCTGCACCGAACCCGCCTTAGTGCAGGCCCTGGTCGGGTCCCCGAAGGGGCCGACGGGTACCGCCTCGGGTCATCTCCCCGCAAAGCCGCAGGTAGAGCGTTTGCGCGATTCCGGCTCCTGTGCGCCCGCTTCGGAATGCGCTCCAAAGGGGCCTGCACTAAGGCGGGTTCGGTGCAGCAAGAGTCCCAAAACTCGCACTAAGGCGAGTTCGGTGCAGGCGAGGCGCCGAAGGAAAGAAAAGCGCCGCTCCGGGTATCCCCGGAACGGCGCTTTAAGTAGCGCGCAGAGCGCGCTACTTCTTCATGAGCTCCATGCCAGAGCTCCATGCCTGGCCAACCTTGTCGCCAATGGCGTAGTAGCCGTTCTGAAACTGGTCGAAGCAGAAGGCGCCCAGCTTGGTGGGGTCGACCTTCCCGCTCTCGTCCAGCACGCGGTCTTCGGCGAGGACCCCGACGATTCTTCCCACCACGCGGTATCCGTTGGCGGCCTGCCCCATCTCGACTACCTCGCACTCAAGTGTCAGGGGGAACTCGTTTACGATAGGCGCGTTGACCTTTTTGCTCTTGGTTGCCGTGAGACCCGAGCGCTCAAACTTGTCGTCCATCTTGTTGCCAGAAGCGATGCCAAAGAAGTCGGCCTCCTTTATGTGGTCAACGTCGGCAACCGAGAGCGTAAACGCGTGGTTCCTCTTGATGTTTGCCGTGGTCTTGTGCCGCTCGTTGATGTTGAGAGACACCATGTCGTTCGCGCAGATGCCGCCCCAAGCCATGTTCATCACGTCGACTGAGCCGCCCTCGTTATACGTGGCAATCATCAACACCGGCATAGGAAACAGATAGGGATGCACCCCAAGCTCTTTCTTCATGAATGGCTCCTTTCAAACTGTGGTCGCGCAGATGAGATATACCCGTCCGCTTGGGTTTTCCCGTCGTTCCCCAGTGCGCGAGAAGATTGGGCAGAAGTCTTGCATATCCCACTCTTCAGGCGTACAGGACTGATATCCTCGACGTTGCATCTAAGCTGCTTACTCTGATGGGAGACGCTCTCATGGCAGACACTATTGCCGCAACCAATCCTGACCTCATCTTCTTGAGGCCGGTGTTCCACGAGAAGATTTGGGGCGGGCGCGAGCTGGCGGACCGCTTCGGCTACGACATCCCCGACGGTCCAGTGGGGGAGTGCTGGGGCATCAGCGCGCACCCGAACGGCGACTGCCTTGTGGACGGCGGAGAGTTTGAAGGCAGCTACCTCTCCGACCTGTGGCGCGACCACCACGAGCTCTTCGCCGGTGCCGAGGGCGACCGCTTCCCCCTGCTGATCAAGATCCTGGACGCTCGCGACAACCTCTCGGTGCAGGTGCACCCAGACGACGCCTACGCGGCCGAGCACGAGAACGGCTCGCTTGGCAAGCGCGAGTGCTGGTACGTGATTGACGCCAAGCCGGGCACGCAGATCATTGTGGGCCAGCGTGCCAAGAGCCGCGAGGAGCTCGCCGCCATGATCGCCGACGGCCGCTGGGATGACATGCTGAACAAGGTGCCCATCAAGGCGGGCGACTTCTTCCGCATCGAGCCCGGCACAATGCATGCCATCATGGGCGGCACACTCATCCTTGAGACCCAACAGTCCTCAGACGTCACCTACCGCGTCTACGACTTTGACCGCGTACAGCCGGACGGGACCAAGCGCCCGCTTCACATCCAGCAGTCGCTCGACGTCGTGGACTACGACCAGATTCCCCCGACCTCGGGCGAGGTCACCGCTCCCGAGGCGGATGGCGTGACCGAGCTCATGAGCTGCCCCAACTTCGACGTCGAGCGCGTGCGCGTCTCGGGCGAGAAGACCTTGGCGCAGCCATGGCCGTTCCTGTGCCTCTCCGTGATCGAGGGCGAGGGGTCGGCGCGCGACGGCGCCGGCGTCGAGCACGCCGTGAAGGCGGGCAGCCACTTCTTGGCACCTGCGGGCTCGGGCGACGTCGCGCTTTCGGGAGAGATGATGCTCATCTGCTCGCACCTTCCCAGCAATTCGTAAGCGCGTCAATAAAGTCTCCAGAGGCATTTCGGTCTAAGGCGGACGGCGACAAGAGGGGGAAGCCCCTCCTGCCGCCGCCTTCGTCTTCCGCTCACAGCCTCTGTTCTCACCTCGCTACGATTCATGCGTAATATGCCTGACGAAGCTGCCGAGTCAGTTAAGGCCGTGGGTGCGTAGCTCTAGGCGGCCACGGCTGTCTGAGCCATGTGCGCGAACTCCTCCCGTCGAATCTTGAAGTAGATGATGTTCATGGCGACCCCCATGCCTGCCCACGAGAGCGGGAAGATAATTACCAGGTCAAGGTAAGTGGTCATGCCCGTGAGTGGCATGACCACCCATACCCAAAGGATGCGGACCACGCACGATCCTATGGCGGTGATCACGGTGGGGACGGTAGAGTGACGCATGCCGCGCAAGCAGCCGCCCGGCACTTCGTAGGTCCCTGATATGCCATTGAGCATCGTCACGAAGAGAATGCGAAGCTCAGCATAGGGAATCACACCGGGGTCGGACGTGAATATGAGCACAAGGCTGCTGCGAAAGACGGCGATCGTGACGGCCAGCGCACTGGAGAGACCGATGCCCAGCAACATGCCCGCGCGGTATACGCGACGGCATCGTGCCGGGTCTCGAGCCGAGAAGTTCGCGCTGGTAAACGTGGTCGCCCCCTGTGCAAACGCATAGACCACGTAGTACGTGAGGTACTCGAAGCTGAGAGCGGCGGCATTGCCGTCAATGACCTCGGGTCCGAACGCATTGATGCCCGCCTGGATAATCATGTTGGAAACCGAGAAGATTGCTCCCTGCAGGCCGGCGGGAAGTCCCACCGAGAGGATTGTCCGAAGGTAGCGGCGCTCGATGCGCAGCGCGTGGGGGCTGAAGTGGATGTCGCCTGTGTCGCGCGCGAGCATGAGGAGCACCGCGCCTGCGCTGAAGGCGTTTGCGATGACGGTGGCGATGGCTGCCCCAGCGATGCCCATGCCGACTCCCGCTACGAGCAGCAGGTCGAACACGAGGTTAATCACCGACGACACGGCCAGCACGTACATCGGGCGCGAGCTGTCGCCGCTGCCGCGAAGCACTGACGCCGCGAAGTCATACACCAGTTGGAATGCGATGGCGACGAAGAATATCCGCAGGTAAATGACAGCATCCCCGATAACGCTTTCGGGGGTGGACATGATGCGGAGTAGTGGGTCTGCAAGAGCCTCGCCCAGTGCGATGGTTATGAGACCGCACACGAGCGAGAGCATGATGCCCGTGTGCTCAGCGGGCTCTATGCGCTTGCGCTCGCCCGATCCTATCAAGCTGGCGACGCACACGTTCAGACCGAGCGAGATACCGGTGAACAGCGTCACCATCAGGTTAATCAGCGGACCGGAGGCGCCGACAGCTGCCTGTGCGGTAGTGCTGTCAAACCGACCGACAACCGCGACGTCGGTCGAGTTGAACAGTTGCTGCAGGATGCCCGCCGCCGCGAGAGGCAGGGCAAAACGCACCAGTTTGCCCGCGATGGGGCCGTTAAGCATGTCTATACCCCTACTGCCACGCGATTCCGCCATGGACCTCGGTCATCTCCCAAATTGGTTGCTAGCTGGGGAGGTAAGTCGCCGCCCCAAACACCGATTCTAGGGAGTGGCCGCCATGTGGGCAATTCGTCGAGCATGCCCCAAACGCACTGCTTTCATAACCATCGGCGATGCGAGAAAAACGTCTAACGGTGTGATTTACCAGGCATCTTTTTGAATCTCCGCCATAGCTGCCAATCGTTCAGAAAGCGATGGTATGCCATTGGTGCATAGCAATCGGCCAAATCGGAATGCCCCTGCGGGAATCTTCACGGGCCATGGGCTTCTCACCAAGGTGACCGTTTCATCGGTATTGTCGAGAAGGGCTTGCTCGCTGAGTACTGCAGTTGTCCCAAGCACAGAAGACCGACCACCGCATGCACTGCAAGCCATGGCCGTTCCTGTGCCTCTCCGTGATCGAGGGCGAGGGGTCGGCGCGCGACGGCGCCGGCGTCGAGCACGCCGTGAGGGCGGGCAGCCACTTCTTGGCGCCTGCGGGCTCGGGCGACGTCGCGCTCTCGGGAAAGATGACGCTCGTCTGCTCGCACCTTCCCAGTAAAGGGTCTCTCTCAGGTGGCGCACTACGAGCGGCTGGGAAGAGGCGTCGTTCGCGACGCCGTCGCCAACCTATCGGACGAGCAGTGCGAGGAGCTTGTCAAGCATATGAGGGCCATCGAGAAAATCATGGGCCTAAAGGTGCGAGAGGAAGAGAAATGAAAGTCGTCTAATACACTCCGGAGCGCACCGCATCCACATCCTGACCAACAGCTCGCTTGCGGCCGCCATCCACATCTATGAGTCGCATGGCTTCAGGCGCTACTATCCAGAAAGCGATGGCTTTGGTGGATATGAGCGCGGGGATTATGCGCTGGAGATGTTCCTGTAGCGCCACGAGCCAGCAACTTTCTTTATGTCCCTTTGAATTAGCTGCTGCTTTGGCCGCGCTGTCGCTTCGCGGCCCAGCGAACGCGGGCACTTGCCGTATCCTCTTAAGAATGAACGTTTTTGAAAGGATGTGGCATGGCGCGCAAATTGACCATAGCCGAGCACAGAGAGCTCGAGTTTCTTGACAAAAAGCTGCGCGAGGTCAGCGAGCCGCTGCTGAGGGGGAAGACGGCTGCAATCGCCAGCGCGCTCGTTCGCTCAAAGGGCGAGCTCGTTTCGGATGAGCAGCTCGACGAGATATTCTCACGCTACGACGAGGATGCAGACACGCTCAAGGGCGCGGTGCTTCAAGCGGTGCTTGTTGAGGACGACCCAACGATGGGCACGTATTCGCTGCTCCAGCCTGACGATGCATATGACGAAGACTCTGACGCAACCGTCTCCGGCGGCTCTGATGCAGCCGAGGAGGATGCGTCCACACCTCAGGATGGCGAAGACCCGACCAATGGGGGAGAGGCAACAGACGATGCAGACCCGCTCCCAGACGATGCCGCTGCAAGCGAGCCCGGCGAGAACGACCAAGATGGCGCCAAGGGGGATGATGACGCCAACGCCAGCGACGGTGCCGGTCAGTCTGAGAGCGTCGCGACAGCCGCGCCTGCCGAGCCCGCAAAGAATGCGGGCAATCACGATTCGGGCAACCATGGCGGCCCCAAGCGCCTAGCCGACGTTCCCTACGTGCGTCGCGGGGGTCCTGCAGTAAACGAGGTTCGCGAGAAGATCCTTGCCCTTGACCAGCGTTTCTGGATGAATGGCTGGCTCCTGAGCCACCCCGGAGCTTACACGCTCTACGAGCGCGAGCTCACGGGCATCAACGAGGCGCTCTCGGATGGCACCTTCTCCGGCGACATCACGCGCCGCCAGCTTGCCTACCAGCTTGGTGGCGACGAGAAGTTCTTCGAATACGGCTCCGATGGCTACAAGCTGCTGCGCGCATTGGGAATGGAGGACGTTATACGCCACCGCCCGATGCCCCGCGCCGACTTGGTGTTTCACGCGCCTCGCCTTCGCCATCACATGCGCGTTTTGGTGACGGAAAACCTCGACCCCTACCTGGACGTTCATGACATCATGTACGAGGAGGGGCGCACCACCATCTTGGGCGAGCGCATCCACGCCGTGGTGCTCGGCGCGGGCATCGTCGTGGTCGAGCGAAACCGCCTTGCGCTGCTGCTCGACACCTTGGGTGCCGATTCCGTCGAGGTGCTCTACTGGGGCGACATCGACCGCGCCGGCTTCGACGTGATGCTGCGCCTGAAGAGCGTGCTGGGAGACCGCTACCCCTTCAAGCCGTTCGTGCCTGCCTACCGGCTGATGATCGAGAAGGCCATGGAGCGCTACCCCGATCCCGCAGACAACGAGGAGACCGGACAGACGAACGTCGACGTGCCCGACCTCTCGATTCTCTGTGACGAGCTGCGCGAGGAGGAGGCAGCCTACGTGCGTGCGGTCATCGACGGCTGCCGTCTCGTGCCGCAGGAGATCGTGACTCGCAGAGACCTGTAGCTCTTGGCCTTGCCTAGCAACGAAAAGCCCCCGCCCGCACGGTGTCGCGCGGGCGGGGGCTCGTTCACAACGCTGCGTCACGAAACCAAGGCGCTCGGGTTCCGCCATCAGCGCCTAGTCGTCGAAGCCCGTGAACACAGGAACGCCGGTGTACTCGAGCGCCTGCTCTTCTCCGTCGAGCACTCGCCTTGCTCCGGCGGCCATCGCCTCGAGCTCGAACTCGCCCGGATAGGCCACGACGGGCGCAATCCACTCGCAGCGGCTTGCGACGCTGGAGACGAGCTGCGTGCTGTGGGCAAGGCCTCCTCCCAAGAGTATGGCGTCGACCTCGCCGGAGAGCACGCACGCCATCTCGCCGATGCACTTGCAGATTTGATATACCATGGCATCCCATGCCCGCTTTGCCGCCTTGTCGCCGTGGGCTGCTCGGTCAAGGACCTCGGTCGCGTCGGAGGTCCCCAGCAGGCTGACGAAGCCACCCGTCTTCATGCAGAGGCCGAGCGCCTCCCTCTCGCTATGGGTCTTCAGGTAGTCAACCATCTCGATCACGGGCACCGACCCGCAGCGGGTGGGCGCGATGGGCCCGTCTCCGCCTGCGATGTCGTTGCCATCGATCATCCGCCCATGCTGGTGGGCCGAGACCGAGATGCCTCCGCCAAGATGGCACACGATGAAGTTGCAGTCCTCGTAGCGCTTGCCGATGCTCTTGGCGTGCCGGATTGCCGTCTCCTTCAAGTTGAGCGCATGCAGGTGCACGTGGCGATACACGCCCTTGACCCCGGTCATGCGGGCAAGGTCGCAAAGCTCGTCCGTGTCGGGCGGGTTCACGACAAAGCATGGCTTCCCGCCGGGAGATGCGAACAAGGCAAACTCGTGCGCGAGCTGGCTTCCCAGCTGCGCGGGGTGCTGGATTCCGTTTGACCCTCGCTGCGCGTCGTGGAGCAGCGTGCTGTTGACGGCGTAGGTTCCTCCCGGCAGCGCCTGAAGGCCGCCCCCGCGCCCAACGAACGCGTCGATGGTGGAGAGGTCGACGCCCTTCTCGTTGAGCAGGGCCATGATCTGGTCGCGACGATAGGGCAGCTGGTCGGAGACCGTGGCAAACGTGGCGAGCTTCTCTGCGGAGTGGCGGACGGTCTCGGACAGAAGGCAGGTCTCGCCCTCAAAGAGCCCAATCTTGGTGGAGGTGGAGCCGGGGTTTATCGCCAGGACCCTCCACTGCTTGCGCGGGCTTTGCTGGGCCGCTCGGACCTCGTTCGCCACGGGCGCTGAGGGGGCAGGTTGTGCATTCATGCTAGGCCTCCTTTTCGGCTTGCGCGCGGACGCAGGACATCACGACGTTGCCCACAATCTCGGACACCGGCGCGGAACGCGAGCAGTCGCACACGACCTTCTTGAAGCCCTGCAGCATCGGGCCGTACGCGTCGGCATGGGCAAAGTTCTGCACCAGCTTGACGCCGACGTTTCCAACATTGATGTCCGGCCAGATGATGACGTTGGCCTTGCCAGCGACTTCGCTGTCGCGGTGGACCTTCTTCTTTGCAATCTCGGGCCTGATGGCGGCGTCCAGCTGGAACTCGCCGTCAATCTTGAGGTCGGGTCGGCGCTCGTTGGCTATTCTGACGGCCTCGCGCACCTTGTCGACAAGCTCGCCGCTCGCGGAGTGGTCGGTAGAGTAGGAGAGCAGCGCCACGCGCGGCTCCCAGCCGGCAAGCGCGTGCACGGTCTCTGCGGCCGAGATGGCAATCGACGCCAGCTGGCTCGGGTCTGGGTTGACGCACACGGCGGAGTCGCCAAAGCCGAGGAGGCTCCCCTCGGAGCCCTCCCAGCCTGGGATGTCAAAGATGCCCATCGAGCTGATCGTGTCGATGCCCTCTTTAAGGCCAACGAAGGTCTGGCCGGCAAGGATGACGTCCTGCGTCGAGCAGTCGATGCCCGAGAAGGTCACGTCCACGTCGTCGAGCGCCTGGAGGATCATGGCGTGGTCCATCGGCTTGCGAAGCTTGCGCAGCACGCTCTTGCGCGAGAGAAGGCAGGTGGGAAGCGCCGTATAGCGGTCGGCGAGGGCGTCGTTTCTTGCCTCGTCGCCGACGTCCTCAAGCTCGACGCCGTCCAGCGAGATGCCCCGCTCCTTGGCCAGCTGCTGCAGCTCGGCAACGTCTCCTACAAGCACGCACTTCGCAAGTCCGGCTGCGGTCAGCTCGGCGACCGCGCGCATCATCGTCTCGTTCGTGCCCTCGCAGAAGGCGACGCGCTGGGGGCTGGCAGCGGCCTTTACCCTAAGAGAGTCCATGAGTCCCATAGTGAACTTCCTTTCCAATTGGTTACTTAGTTGATGAATTCGCCGCCTTGGTCTTCGCCTTGGCCGACCTCAGGGCAACCGATCCCAGCAGATAGGCGCATACCATGCATGCGATGCTGAGGCAGAACATGAGCACGTAGCCTCCGGGAAGCTCGATGACAAAGCTCCAGAGCATGGTCGCGATCACGCTGCCAAGCGCGCCTACGGTCGAGACGCGCGAGTAGATGGTGGTGTAGTCGCCGTCTGGGAACGCCTTGCGCGTCAGCAGCGGAACTTGGACGGTGGTGCAGGCATAGACAAAGCCAAAGAGAAACGCGCCGGCCATCAGGAGAGCGGGCACCTGGGGGAAGAGCATCATCAAAAGCACGCCGACGATGCCCGACCCGATGCCAAAGGTCATTCCGCCACGGACGCTCCTGTCGTTGATCGCCCCAAGGATGACCTTGCCTATGGCCTGGCCTGCCATGCACGATGACGCGATGGCACCGGTGTAGGCCGCAAGCTGGGGAAGCGACTCTGCAAGCGACGAGCAGTACGACGAGAGGAACTGATAGACCGTCTGGTTCAGCGTTATCAAGAACGAGAAGAGCGCGACGGCGACAAAGATCGCGACCGAGGTCTTTTCCTGGGGCGCGTCCTTCTTTTGAGCGACCTCATCGCTTGCGGCGGCAGGCTCGCCGTCCGCATCTGCGCCATAAGGCAGAAGCCCGAGGTCAGAGGGGCGAGAGCGAACCACGAAGACCGTGAACGGCAGCGCCGCCGCCAGCATGATGATGCCAAACGTGAGGTATCCGCTTCGCCATCCGTCAGCCGCCGACCCTATGAGCATCGACCCAACCTGGTTGAAGATCACGCCGCCAATGCCGGTAAACGACATGCAGAGCCCAATGAAGAATCCGGCGCGCTTCTTGAACCAAGCGTTGATGAGCGTGGGGACGCAGAAGTAGATCAAAGGAGCGGTGCCCACGCCGAGCATGGCCCCTGCGACGTAGAACTGCCAGACGGCCGTGACCTGCGACATCAGGCAATAGGTGACGCCATCGATTGCCACGCAGGCGGAGTAGACGATGCGTGCGTCGACGGTCGAGACGATCTTGCCGTCAATTGGGAGGGTGACCATCATGACGGCGTTCAGGATCGAGAAGTACAGCGTGAACTCGGACGTCGAGACCCCAAAGTACTGGCTGACCGGTCTGAAGTAGATGCCCGCGCAGCTCAAGACCAGGGCGCAGGGAATGCCGATGATGGCTATGCACGAGGCGACGATGGCATAGGCATAGTTGCTGCCTCTCCTCTTGGTGCCGGCCTTGTTGGCGGCGCTGCTAGCGGATGGCATGGCTCTCACGCGCCAAGCTCGATCGGGGCGATGGCGCCCTCATAGGGAAAGCCGCCAAACAGAGTCTCGCCCGTATAGGTGAGCGCTTCCTCGCTTCCGGAGAGCACGCGAACGGCCCCCGCGGCCAGGGCTTCCATCTCGAAGTCGCCGCCGTAGGCAACGACGGGCGCAATCCAGCTTGTGAGCTGCTTGACCTGCTCGACGAAGCGCTCGTCGTTTGAGACCCCGCCGGTCAGAACGATCCCGTCGACCTTGCCTGCCATGGCGGCGGCAAAGGCGCCCACCTGCTTGGCAAGCTGGTAGGCCATCGCGTGGTACACAAGAGTTGCCCACTTGTCGCCGCTGTCGATGCGTCGCTCTATCTCCATCGCGTCGTCGGTGCCCAGAAGGCCCTTGAGGCCGCCGGTCCTGCCGATGACGTTGTCGACCTCTTTCTTGGTGTGCTTGCCGTCAAAGCAGAGCGCCGCGACGGGCTTTGCGGGAACGTCGCCCGAGCGGTTGGGCGAGAAGGGCCCCTCGCCGCGAAGGACGTCTGTGGTGTCAACCATGCGGCCGTGCTGGTGCGCCGCCACGGAAAGGCCGCCGCCCACGTGGGCCACGATCACGTTGACCTCGTCGTAGCGCTTGCCGAGCGAGGCCGCAAAGCGTATCGCGCACTCCTTCTGGTTGAGGCAGTGCACGTGGCTCTCGCGGTAGATGCCGGGGTATCCGCAGATGCGCGCGACGTCGGCGAGCTCGTCGGTGTCGGGCGGGTTCACTGCAAAGGCGGGCTTGCCGGTGCGCTTGGAGAAGTCGAACAGGATGGGCACGGCGAGAATTGCAGGGTGGTTCGTGCGTCCGTCGGTAGCGTCGGCAACGGCCTGCGCGTTCAGGAGGTACGTGCCGCCAACCGCTGGCTTGAGCCCGCCGCAGTAGCCGGAGAACGCATCCATGCCGTCAATCGAGAAGCCCTTGCCGGAAAGCTCGTCTAGAATCGCACGCGTCCTGTATTCCTGCTGGTCGCGGGGGTCGTCAAAGGCGGAAAGCTCGTCGGCGTCGTGGTGGATGTTCGACCGCAGGAGCGGCTTGTCGCCCTCGAAGACGGCCGCCTTGGTCGATGTCGAGCCGACGGAGAGCGTCAGTATCTTGAATGCAGTAGTCATGGGATTTCCTCTTTGCCTAGGGGCAAGCGGCCCCTTTATGGGTGCGGCAGCCAAGAGGGCTGCCGCACCAAGAGCAGAAATTGAAGCGTTGGAGAAGGTCGCGCCTAGCGGATCACGTAGTCACCGCTCACGTACTTGGGAGGAATGACGGGGACCTGGAGCCAAGACTGGTACTCGCCGCCGGTGTGGATGACATGCATACCGTCGCCGTTGTCCTCCTCGGGGTTGTTGTGGTCGTCCTCGAACCAGTCGGTCTTGATGAAGCGCCCCTCGATTTCCAGGCGCAGCGTCTCGCCCTTGTGCCAGATGCGGGAGTGCGGGTAGAACTCGATGTCCACGGGGTAGATCTTGCCCTGCTCCATCGGCTCGTCCTTCTGGTGGGCAAGGACGGGCTGGAAGTCGGTGGAGAGCTCGGGGTCGAGCGCACGGCGCCTGCCGCGCAGGTAGCCCCAGGCACCGCGGTACGGGGTGTCGATGCAGGAGATGGGAACGTACTCGCCGTTCTGCCCAAGCTTCTTGACCCAGAGGAACAGGTCCATGTTGTCGTAGCCGCGGCACTCGATGTTCAGGTGCGCGCTGATGTAGCCCGTGATCTCGGTGTCCTCGTCGAAGGTGATGTCGAAGGTGGTCATCTCGGTCTTGGGGTCGTAGACGACCTCGGAGTGGGTCGGGAAGGGCTCGAACGACCCGGAGTGCGTGGCGGCGTCGAGGTAGATCTTCTTGTACTGGGTGCGCTTGAGGGGGAACTCGTTCTCGGGGCGCTTGGGACGGAAGTCGAAGTCATAGGCGTCCATGACGTCAATGCGAACCTTGGGCGTGAACTCCCAGCCGTTGTGGATGTCCTTGAGGTAGCGGTCATAGAACTTCTTGAGGTCGGCCACGTTCTCGGGGTTGTAGGTGTCAGGCCACTCCATCTCGCGGTGCGCGCGCATCCACTTCTTGGGCGAGCGGATCTTGCGGAAGGCCTCGAAGGAGCCACGGTTATGGATGTGGCACATGCCAGAGCAGATGTAGGCCGGGATCTTGATGTTCTCCCACTTGGGCGTGCGCATCTGCCAGTACTTGTCATAGAACGGGTGCGCGGCGTACATGTTGGGCACGTCCTCGACGTAGGTGTTGCAGGCAACCGTGTTGATCATGATCTCGTTGTAGTTGGGGTTGTCGATTCCGCCGAGCGCAAAGCTCTCGCGGTACATGTCGCCGGTGCCCTCCCAGCCGGCGATGCAGGTGAGGTGAGGCGGCTGGGTGGAAGCGATGCCCCAGATGACCATGCAGACGCCAGAGTTTCCGAACATCGAGATCTTGCCGGTGCACCAAGGCTGCTTGGCCGCCCACTCTATGAAGTCGTAGCCGTCGTAGTGGTCCTGGACGCCCCAGATCGAGACGTAGCCCTCGGAGTGGCCGACGCCGCGCGGGTCGACGTTTGCCACGGCATAGCCGTTGGGGACCCAATAGGCGGGGTCAGCGGACTCGAACTTTGCGAACTTGGAGACTGCCTGAGGCGGAACGCCCATGGCCTTGAATCCGCCGACCTCGAGCATGTTCTTGCCGAAGGGGCCCCAGGAGATGATCAGCGGAACCGGGCCAGAGTCCTTCGGGCGGTAGATGTCGGCGTAGATCGTGACGCCGTCACGGAGCTTGACGGGGGTGTCGCGGTCGCACAGGATGCCAGGCATGCACTCGTAGGTGTGGGTGTCGCAAGGCGCGGAGTAGACAAACGGGGGAACGAACTTGCCCTGCTTGCGCGCCTCGGCCATCTGCTCCTTGCTCATGGTGCCGTTGCCCTTGCGGTAGATGACGTCGATGTCCTCGCCCTCCCAGTGCTCGGTCTTCACGATCCAGCGCGGGTCCTCGTCGTCGTAGGTGGGGATGCCTTTGAATGCCCTGTATGGCTTCATGATGTGTCCTTTCGAAATGGTTAGCCGCCGTATGATGTGACGTGCTTGGTGCTAGAGCTGGTCCTCGACGTACTGGCCCGCGTCGGCGAACGTCTTGCAGGCGCGAATTGCGACGTAGGGAACCTCGACCTCAAACTCGTCCTCGAGCGCGGTGCTGAGAAGCACGTAGTCAACCGACTTTGCGCCCAGGTCCTTCACGAACTCGGTGTCAGGGCCAAGGGTTGCCGGGTCCTTGCCGTGAAGCTCCGCTGCCTTGTCGACCAATACCTTCACTGCATCGTCTTTGACTGACATTGCGTTTCCTCCTTCATGTTTCGAGCGCTTGCTCGTGTGACCACTGATTGGGCTAGTGCCTTGGCGCGCCCGCTGCCTGGGGCGCCCCTTCGGGAGCCGGAGCGCCGTCGGGGCCAGGGAAGCCTTCCGGCATGGGCGCGGACTCAATCCCCATCTGCTTCTCAAGCTGGGCCTTGCGCTTGGCGATGGAGTCACCCTTGACCGCGAAGATGAAGACGAAGGCGATCGCGCAGACCACGGCGATGACCATGTAGGCAAACTCGTAGCCGCCCATCATGCGGCACGCGACCATAACGAGCGTCCCGCAGGCGCCGACGAGCTGCTGGATTGGCATGACCACGCGCTGGGCGCGGGGGAAGTCGAAGCGCCCCCAGTACTCCTGCAGCGTCGCCACGAGGAAGGTCGAGGAACCGCCCAGAACCATGCCGACGAACACGAGGGCGATGACGACGGTGGCTGCCGTGGTGATGGCGTTGAGGATGCCGGCGATGACGGCGCAGCCGAGGCAGATGAGCGTGCCCTTGCGCGCTCCGAGCTTCTGAGCAATGGCGCCGCATGCGATGGATCCGATGCAGGCGCAGATGGACATGACCATCGTCAGCATGCCGGCGGTTGCCTGGTCAAAGCCGACGTAGAGGAAGTGCGGGAACATCTGAGAGGTGTATGCCGAGGTAAAGAGGGGCAGGGCGCCTAGGGCAAGGCCGATGAGCCAAACCTGCGGGGTCGTCACGAGGTTCTTGAAGGTCCAGGCGGTCGGACGGCTCGCCATCGACTCGATGCCCTTGCGCTGGGCGTTGAGGATTTCCTGGCTGCTCTCCGAGGGGTCGTTGTCGGGGTACTCGCCGCATTGCTCGGGGAAGTCCTTGATGCCAAAGATGACCATGAGAAGCGCGATGACGTTGAGCACGCCAAACACGTTCCAGGCTCCCGCCGTCCCGCCAAGGGAAGCCGTCAGGGCGCTGAAGAGCGATACGCCAAGGCCGGTGCCAAGCGCCATGGCCAGAGCCATGATTCCCATGATGGACGGGGTCTTCTTGGGGAACCAGTTGGAGATGAAGATCGAGTTGATCTGGATCATCCAAAGCGTGTTGAGTACGTTGATGATGCCCATGGCGACGGTGTACTGCCATTGCGCGCTGATGTAGGGAACGAGGAAGGCGTTGAGCGTATAGATGGCGCCGACCACGATTGCCATTACGCGCGGGGAGTGCTTGGTTAAGACCGAGCCAATGATGAGCACCAAGACAACCGAGAACCAGCCAAAGTAGCTGTTCTGGGAAAGCAGCGCGTCCTCGCTCCACCCGAAGGTCTGGGCAAAGATGCCCGTCTGAAGATTGAGGAAGCTGTTCGTGATTGCGAGGCCGGCAAAGGCGACGAGGCATACGTAGGCAATGACAAGCTTGCCCCTTGCGCTGTAACCCCTTCCTTTTGTGGGCCGCTCTTTCTCTGCCATGATTCTCCTTTATACGTGGGATTTGCATAGCGTGCCGAGCGTTCCCGGGATGTCCGCTCGCTGCCTGCTTGCTACCTAGGAGTTTTGCGTGTGGGAAGAGAATTCAATTTGTGAAATTGCACACTGAAGACGAATGAGGCATGAAAAACTTTCTGGTGTTAGCTATATTTTTCTTGGCGTTTAAGACGGAAAAGTGAGCTTGCGTGTCTGCTTGCGACCTAGTGCGAAAACTGTGATTTTCAACAGTTCGAAAACGCCAGGTTCTAAGCGAAAACCCGCGAACGGTAAGAAAATCAAGTTGTGTGGTGATGCTCCGTGAAGTGGTCCAGGCTGGTTGAGCTTCTCGACAAAGACGGCAGCTGTCCTGCGTTTGCATCTCGGCCAAGAGATGACGTCTGGTCTGCCGTGCGCATCGCTGGGGAGCCGGCTCCCAAAGAGAAGACGATCCTCTGCTTTGTTAGCGAGGAGCACTACCGCATGCTTCCGGATACCGGCAATCGAAGCTGGGTCGTGCTGTGTCACGATGCCGCGTCCTTCTCGCCCGCCGGCGAGGGCGAGAACGCCATTGTCTATACGGATGCCGCCGCGTTTGAGAAGGGCTTCCTCTTGGCCGTCTCGCTTCTTGCCCAAGAGCAGAACTTGTCGCGAGGGCTTGGCACGATCATGGCCATGATCATGAACGACGACGGAACGCAGCAGGTAGTCGATGCCGTCGCGGAGCTCTTTGACTCGCCGGCGGCCCTTGTCGACCGTGAGAGCAACGTGATTGCCTACTCGGAAAGCCGCCCGCTTCCCAAGTCGACCATGCGAGAGGAGCTTGAGCAGGGTCATCTCAACACGCAGTCGTATTCCGAGATGGTTGGCGCGAGCGGAGGGCGCAAGGACCTGCCCGAGCCCGTGCGCTTTGCGGTGCGGGGTACGCGCGGAGGCGTCATCTGCTATGTCACCAACGTCTACATCGGAAGCACGTTCGTGGGGTCGCTGCTCCTTTTTACCGACGAGCGCGGCTTGTCACAGATGGAGGTCGAGTACCTCTCGCGCATTACCAACATCCTTGCCATCGAGATGAAGAAGAACGGCGTCTACACCCGCAGCATGACCAACTACATCTCGTATGTCCTGGCGAATCTTTTGGACGATCCTAAGAGCAGCGAGCAGGCTGACGTAAGGGAGCGCCTTGCCGCTCATGGCGTGAAGCTCAAGCGCTACCTGCACGTTCTGCTCATCGACGCGAGCGGCGACCGCAGAAGCTCTACCGAGCTGAACCTCATCGCCCACCGCATCCAGGACGTCATTGCCGGCACCGTCTACCTTGTCCGAATCTCCAAGGTCATCTGCCTGATGTCCTCGAACAGCCCCAGCTTGGAGAAGGACACGCTCGAGAAGCTCGAGAGCCTTGCGAGAGACGCCCAGGTCAAGATTGGCGTGAGCGGCACCTTTGAGGACGCCGCCGAGACGAGCGAGCGCGTGACGCAGGCGCAGCATGCCCTTAAGACGGGGGAGCGGCTCTTGCCCACGACGCTGGTCTGCCAGTTTGAGGAGCTTGGCCTGTACGATCTTGTCTACCGGGTCTCCAGCGACCTTCCCATAAGCTCCTACGAGTATCGGCCGCTGCTTGTCCTGAGGGAGTATGACCGCGTGAACAACACGCAGCTGCTCAAGACGCTCGTCTGCTACCTCTTGATGCCGCGGGACACCTCGCTTGTCTGCGAAAGGCTTGGCATCCATAGGAACACGCTTTACTACCGCCTGAAGAAGATTCAAGAAGTTATGGGCGTCGACGTGGACGCCGGTCCCGTCGTCACAAAGATCTTTCTGACGCTCGTGATGCTGAGGTGCAGCGGCTCCCTCCGCGACTGGCCCTTCGACAGCGAGGGGATGTAGGCTCTCTGCGCGCCCGGCGGCCATCGACCGTCATTGCGAAGCTCCTTGCGGGCGCAGGCGGCCGTTGGGCGCCACGCCCTCTTGGCGTGGCATCCATTGGCGCTCGTGCACGTACCAGCGGTTGGTGTCCCAGTAGAGGAAGGTCTGGTGGCCGCCCACCCAGATGGTGTAGCGCTTGCCACGACCGGTGCCCAGACACGACCATGACTCGACGCGCGCCACCTTGGTGATTTCGTACGTGATGCCAGGAGACCAGAGCACGGCCAGCGGAGTGACCGATCCGTCCTCAAAGATCTCGCAGCGCACGCGCACGTAGCGCCTCTTTCCTCCAGGCTCTGCCATCGCTCGTCCCAGCTTTTTGCCGCAAGCGAGCTAGACGCGCTCTATCCAGCGCAGGTCATCCAAGCGCACGGGCCTGTCGTCTATGCGAATCTCGCGCTCAACGAGGTCGATGCGCGTGACGGTGCCCAAGACGGCAACGTAGCGCCGCCCGTCGTAGACTTGGCAGCGCACGACGTCGCCGCGGCGAAGCGAGAGCACTGTCTCGCTCATTGCGGCAGCCTCCTCTTCGGTCAGGCTGTGGCGCGGTTCGGCCTGGTTGTCCTGCGTGCGCTCGTCCAGAAGCTCCGACAGCCCCCTCAGCGCTGCAAAGGGCGCAAACTGCGCCGCGTCCGATGCGGCGGCGTGGCCGTCAGAGCGAATGGCGCGCTGGTCGAAACCGCTGTTTCCAAACGAGCTCCTAGGCATGGTGGCCTCCAATCTGCAGGTTGCGCTCAAAGCCGGTGCCCGCTTGGGTAAGCGAGCGTCCGCGCATGACGGCGGTGTTGCCAAAGCGCCCGCGTGCCGCAAGCACGGCACGCTGAAGTCGGCGGTCCTTCTCGCGAGCCTCCTCGTTGCAGAAGAGCGTTGGCTGCGAGCCGCGCTCGGGCACAAGGCCGCCAAGGCCTATGCCCACGCGCCTCACTTTGAGGCCGCTTCCCATGCGCGCCTTGAGGATTGACGAGACGGCTTGGGCAAGCTGGTCGCGCGAGTCTGTGGGCTCGGGCAGCGTTATCTGCCCGCCGACGCCGCTCCCGTTGCGGCCGTTCGCGTGCGACCAGGCCATCCATGCGCTGACGCTTGAGGCAAGCATCCCCCGGCGCGTGAGCTCGAGCGCGCTCTCGTCGAGCATCTCGAGCGCAACCACCAGGGCCTCGTCCTCTTCGTAGTCGCGCATCAGCACCTGCCCGTTGCTGATCGAGCTGGTTGCGGGCTGGTATTCCTTGATCTGCGCAAGCGTTGTTGTCTCTATGCCGCGCGCGTGGTCTGCCAGATGGCGTGCGTTGGTGCCAAACTCGCGGCGGAGGTCTTCCCAAGGAATGTGGCAGACTCCCTCGAGGTCGCGCACGCCAAAGCGCGCGAGCAGCCGTCGCGCGATGCCGGGCCCTACGCCCCAGATGTCCGTGATGGGGCGGTGGTGCCAGACGCGCCGCCTGAAGGACGCCCCGTCAAGCTGCCCGATGAAGTTTGGCGCGTGCTTTGCCACGATGTCGCAGGCAACCTTGCAGAGAAAGAGGTTGGTGCCCACGCCCGCCGTCGCCACCAGGCCGGTCCGCTCGTGCACGTCCGCGATGATACGCCCGGCAAGCTCCTCTGCGCTGCAGCCGTAGTAGCGCAGGTAGGGGCCAACGTCCAAGAACGCCTCGTCGCACGAGTAGGCATGAACGTCTTGCGCCGAGACCCACCGCAGGTATGTTTGGTACACGTCTGCCGAGGCCTCCATGTAGCGGCGCATGCGCGGCATGGCCTTGGTGTAGGTGAGCCGGCTGGGGATCTGGTACACGCGGGCACGCCCCGAGACGCCCTGAGCCTTGAGGTGCGGCGAGACGGCCAGGCACAGCGTTCCGTCGCCGCGGGTGGGGTCTGCCACCACGAGGTCTGCCGTCAGGGGGTCGAGCCCGCGGTCGACGCACTCCACGCTTGCGTAGAACGACTTCATGTCAATGCACAGGTAGTGCCCGATGTCCGCCGCGTCGTGCGGACGCGCGTCCCCCTGTCCCATGGCTGCCTCCCAAAAACCAAACGTATGTTCTAGTCGACATACATGATGGACCAGTCGGCGGACACAAATGGCCTCACCGCCCAACGGCATAAAACCAGCAGGACATGTTCGGTCGGCGGTGGGAAGGCCGCCGCAATCTTGGAGCGGAACATCTCGTCTGGGGTGAGCTCCCCCAGCCCAGGGGTATGCCGCCAAAAAAGGCGACCCGCTGTGCGGCGGGTCGCCCAAAGTCACTTGCGATGTAACGTGCTTTTTTCTGCTAGTCGAGAACGGCGGCGTTCTTCTTGTCGTCGGCCTCGATGCGCTCGGCGCGCTCCTTGGCGCTCTTGCCGGAGACGTCGTTGCCGTACTCCTTGACGCCAGTGGGGTGCTGCTCGAGCCAGATACGGTCGCCGACGGGCTGCCAAGCGCGCGCATACGGCGCGGTGCGGGAGCAAAGATGGTCCACGTCCTCCGGGGCGACGTACTCGGTGGACTTTGCGTTGGCCTCGTGGACGATGCGCGGCAGGATGCCGGGGTTCTCGAGCATCGGGCAGGGGCGCAGCATGTTCTTGTTCCACGGGTAGTTCTCGCGGTAGGCCTGGAAGATGGGCTGGTGCAGGCACTCCTCCCAGCTCATCTCCTTGATGTTGGCGTTGGAGTAGTGGATGAAGACGCACGGCTCCACGTCCCCGCGGGCGTTCACGTGGCAGAAGATGCGGCCGCCGGCGATGCAGCCGCCGACGTACTCGCCGTCGTTCTGGAAGTCCATCGCGAAGATGGGCTTGCCGCCCTCGTAGCCGCGGACGGTGCGGATGCGGTCGATCATGTACTCGCGCTGCTCGATCGTGGGCATGAGGTCGGCGTTCGCGCCCTCGCCGACGGGCATGTAGTGGAAGTACCACGCCCAGCGGCAGCCCTTCTCGATGATCTTGTCGAAGTACTCGTCAGAGGTGACGACCTCGGTGTTCAGGCGCGTGTATGCGGTAGACGTGCCATAGAGCAGGCCGTTCTTGTGCATGAGGTCGAAGGCGGCCATGACCTCGTCGTAGGAGCCGTCGCCGCGACGGGCGTCGTTGGACTGCTCGGAGCCCTCGAGCGACACCGAGAACACCAGGTTGCCCAGGCGCTTGACCTCGTCGCAGAACGGCTGGTCAATGAGCGACGCGTTCGTGAAGATGTTGAAGAGGCAGTCGTTGTGCTTCTCGGCAAGGCGCAGGACGTCCTTCTTGCGCACGAGCGGCTCGCCGCCCGTGAGCATGAAGAGGTGCGTGCCGAGGGCCTTGGCCTGGGTCACCAGGCTGTCCATCTCGTCGTAGGTGAGGTTGAGCGTCTTCTCGTAGTCGGCCGCCCAGCAGCCCACGCAGTGCTTGTTGCAGGCGCTCGTGGGGTCAAAGATGACGATCCAAGGAACGTTGCACTGGTGCTCCTCGGCGTTGGCGATGGTGTCGCGGTAGCCGCGGAAGGCGGCCTCGTAGGCGCCGTTCAGCACGGCGGTCTTGAGGACGTTGGGGTCGGTCTCGTCGATGACGCGGAAGATCCACTGCTCCCACTTGGATCCGGGGTAGAGCGCCGTGCGCATGCCCTTTGCCGCGCCGGGCACGGAATCCTTCAAAAGCTTGGTGGCCATGTCTACCAAATGGTCGATGTTCTTCTCGCGATCCTCGCCTGATCCCGCCTTGATGATTTGGTCTATGACGGCCGAGAACGCCTTGCGCTCTGCCGCATGGACTAGCTTGGACTGCATAGGTTTCCTCCCTTTGCCGCTAAGAATAAGCGTGCATATTTTCTCAGAGAGAATCTTCTCATGTTCAGTTTTTCTCACAATGAGCAAAAGCGACATGATTTGATAAGATATGCATACACTTTGTCGCAAAACATACTGATAGTTCCATTTTTGGAAAAATGAGGCAACCATGAAGGACGAGAAGGACGAAGTCCATACTGACCTGCGCGTTATCCGCACGCGCCACTGCATCGAGAACGCCCTGCTCGAGCTTATGCAAACAAATTCGCTCGGCAAGCTCAGCGTAAGCCAAATCTGCGATGCGGCGCTTGTGAACAAGGGCACCTTCTATCGCTACTACCAAGACAAGTACGACCTTGCCTCGCGCACGGCCTCCGAGCTCCTGACCGAGATGGACCAGCTGTTGCGCCAGCGCTTTGCCGCGCGCATCGGCACGCACTCAAAGGCGCTCGACAGCTCGAATACGAAGCGGCTGAACGAAGTGGTTGGCGGCCTCATCTTGCTTCGCGACGTCGAGGTGGATCGCATCCCGGTTCGCGACCGGGTGCGCCGCCTGATTGCGAGCCTGCTTCAGCCCTACGCCGACGAGGGTCTTATCTCGGAGGACGTCGAGACGGAGGCCTGGGTGCTCTCGATGATCCTGTTTGACTATCCAACCTACGCAAAGGAAGTCAAGCGCCCTCTGCGTCCCGCAGAGTATGCCCGCTCGGTGCAGGAGGTCGTGGGCATCTACGAGCAAGTCTTTCAGGACTGATGGCGCGTTCTCGCCTTAGGCCTCTTGCTGTTCCTTCTCAAGGCGGGCGTAGTCGCGCAAAAGCCAGACGACCATTGGGACGGCGATGATGCCGGTGATCACGTCGGAGACGGGCTGCGCAATCTGCACGCCAAAGAAGCCCAAGCGCGAGGAGAGCAGGACCACAACAGGTCCCAGCACAAGGCCCAGGCGGCAGGCGCCAAGAATTGTTGCCAGCCACATGTGGCCCGATGTCTGAAGGGCAAAGTTTGCAATCAGCGCATCGCCCGTGAACGCAATCGTGAAGCTCGTCAGGCGCAAGGTCAGCGTGCCGTCGGCCACGACTTCGGGGTCAGCGCGAAAGAGCCAGATGACTTGCGGCGCAAGCACCGAGGTAAAGATTCCTATCACAAGCACAATTGCCGTCGAGACCTTCATGCTGTAGAAAAATCCCTCGCGAACGCGGCGGTAGTTCTTCGCGCCGATGTTGAAGCCACAAACAGGCTGGAAGCCCTGCCCAAACCCAATTTGGATGTAGTTGGCAAAGCTCGTGGCTCGCTGCACCACGGCCATGGCAGCAACGGCGGCGTCGCCATAGGGACCGGCAGCGTTGTTGAGAAGCGTCGTCGAGACGGCGAGCATGATTTGGCGCACAAACGACGGAATGCCGCCATTGTTGATTTCGCGCATGATTGACTTCGTAGGGCGGATGCTCTTGCGGGACACGGGGGTAGGGCTCAAGCGCTGGATCTCCGCAAACAAAAGGCAGAAGCTCAATAGCTGACTCACAACGGTGGAAATCGAGCTTCCGGCAATCCCCATGTTGAAGGCAAACATCAAAAGGGGAGTCAGGCAGATGTTCAAGACGTTGCCTGCAATCATGGCAAACATCGAGAAGAAAGCCTCGCCCTCAAAGCGCAGGATGAGGTTTAAGAGCAGGCTTGCCGCCATGAAGGGCGCGCCGACAAAAATGATGCCGATGAACGTTTCCGCATACGGCAAGATTGTGGGAGTTGCTCCGCCAATGACGCAGATGGGCTCTATCAGGATGTTGCCGACAACGGCAATGACCACGCCGGCAAGCATCGTTATCGCGAGCCCAACCGACACGAACCTCTTTGCTTGCTCGACCTCGCGGGCGCCAAGATGGCGAGAGACCGCGTTGCCCACGCCTTGGCCAAAGTAGAAGCCGACGGCTTGGATGGCGGTCATGGCCACAAAGGCAACGCCTATGGCGCCCGCCGCCGAGGTGCCGAGCATGCCCACGAAGAACATGTCAGAGATGTTGTAGATGGCCGTGACGAGGTTCGCGACGATGGACGGCGCGGCAAGAGACCTGATGAGCGGGGCGACAGGCGCCTCGGTCATCTGACGGTACTTCTCTTCGGGAGTTTGGCGTGCGTGCTCGCGTGCAAGTTCTTTTAAGCTTCTCATGCTTGCCATGCTAGTTCATGCAAAAGTGCGAGCCGCATGCCGCGACTCGCCCTTCGACAACTGTTAACCAAGCCTGCCGGGTGCCGCTACGGTAGCTCTGCTGCTGCCAGCGCGCTTACTTGCCGCTTGACATGCGCTGCTGGCATTTCTGCCGATACTGCTCGAACTCCGCCTTTGCCCGAGGAGAGGAGGGCATCTCGGCCATCAGCTTCAGCTGTCGGCGTGCCTGCTTGTAGTGGTGCGTGTCGAGGAGCGCGTCCACGGTCGCCTTCGTAAAGACGTACACGAGCTGGGGGTCGTGGTTGCCCTTGCGCCACTCGTCATACTCCGCGAGGAGCTTTGTGGCGTTGTGGTTCTTCGCAAAGCGATTGAGGATGGGGTCGCACGTCGACTTGCCGTCGATTGCTATCTGATGCTTGCGGTACCTGATCAAGATCCAGGTCATCAAGAAGCCCGCGACTACCACGATGATGGTGCCTATGATGACGCCATGCAGGGTGTCCATGTGGAATATGCCCTGAAGGGTCCACACCAAAAAGATGACAATCGCGGTGACCACGATAACAAGCAGCGTCTGCGTCGTGGAGTCCATGCGCTCGTTGCCGGTGTGGTACTTCTTCTCGCCCGCGTCCGTGTCCTTCTCGGCCTTCGACTTGTCCGCCATGGGTTTCTCCTAGTCTTTGGTGACGAGCAGGTATGCGTCGGCCACGATCTGTGCGTGGTCAAAGGCAAAGCCCGTGCCCTTGACGTTCGTCGCGCGAGGAGTGCCTGTGACGGCGCCGGTCGCAACGTCAAACTCGCTGGTCAACGTCGTGTTGCCGTTCGTGCAGGTCAGCTTTACGTGGTCTGCGCCACCACCGGCGGTCTTGGTTGCGTTGACGGCGAACCAGCCCGTTGCCGCCGCGTCGTCGCCTGCGCGCGCGATGGCGCCGTGGTTGTCGAGCGCGACAAAGGCCATCGAGACGGTCCAGCCTCGAGGGTCGCGATTGGGGTCGCTATAGAGGCCAATGCGCTCAAGCGCGAGCCCCTCGACGCCCGTCTCTTCCACAAGCTCGCGCGCCGACGCCTCTTCGGCGGTCTCCTTTGGGTTCACAAAGCCGCCGGGAAGTGCCCAGCGCCCCAAGTACGGGTGCCCGCCGCGCTTGACCAGCAAAAGCTCCAGCCCGCCGGCGTCGGTGCGGCGGAATACGCAATTGTCAGCCGTTAGCGAGGGGCGAGGGTAGTTCTTGGGACTGTACTGGGCGAGAAACTCTTCTTCCGTCAGTCCGTTTTTGTCAACAAGTGGCTCTGCCATGGCAATGCCTCCATCGATGTTGTGAGGTGCTTGCGCCCAAACGTAAACACGATGCACATGGTGACGCAAGAAAAGGGCCGACGCAACTGTTACTGATGCCTGCAAATTGCACGTAAACAGAGACGTATTAAGTTAAAAGAATAATGTTGATACAGAAAGATACCTCGATTAACTGGCGTTATACAGTTTATGAACAGGAGCTAAGCACATTCCGTTGGGCTTGAAATAGATAAATGTTTCATTTACCGCCATCCTGTGGCCGCTTGGCGTCAAGACCTATCGGAAGCCCTTGGGAGCCAAGCTGCGCGACCTCTGATGCCGCATGGCGCCTGCCGCGCTCCGGCTGCTAGGTTGCGCGACTTCTGATGCCGCGGAGGTCGCGTAGCCTGGCAGCGGCCCGTCGTGTGGGGCTGCAAAAGAATCGAAGGTGCCTTCAGTGCGGAGCGCCCTTCTCGTCCAGCCCCACTGCCTGCTGCCTCCCTGCTTCTTGGAGCCTGCCGCGCGGCTTGTCGCGGGAGTCCCAGCAAGCCGCTCCCACAGTGCGCCACCGGATTATCCGAGCCGCCCGGAGAAGCCCCACACGACGGACAGGCTCCCTCTGTTGTGTGGGAGTCGCGCGGCTCCCAAGCTCGACCGACCCACATGACGGGTCCGCTTACCTGCGCGTTCCCGCCGCAGCCCCGCACAACGGAGAAGAATTGGGGGCGGCAGTCCCACACAATGGGACGGTCATTCGGCGCGGTCCGCGAGCCCCCGCACGATGCGCTTCGCGACCTGCGGGAACGCCCCCCACCCCCGCACGATGGGCGAGGTCGGTTCTGCGCGGGTCCCACACAACGAGAGCTAACGAGAGTTGCCAACTTCTGCGGCCTCTGATGCCGCAGAAGTCGCGCAACCTGGCAAGAGGGAAGCTGTGTGGGGATTCCGGGATGTACGCTGCGCGTTGTGCGGGTCATGCCGCCTAGCTACTTGACGACGACGGCCTCGTCGGGAAGCCAGATGTCGGAGTCGGAGACGATGAGGGCATTGTTGCCGGGCTTCTCGGGCACTTCCGGCCGCTCGGGAACGTATGCGACGTGCTTGAAGACCGCGCCAAAGGCATCCTCGACCTCGTGAAGCGTCTTTGACTTCCTGCCCTCCAAGGCGCAGCGCACGTTTGCGAGGTAAACGCCGTCCGGAGTAAGTTTGTCGTGCACCAGCCGCGCCCCCTCGTCTGTCTCAAGCTGGCCCAGCGGCTTGTTGCCCGAGAACGCGTCGTTCACGATGATGTCGTAGGGCTCCTCCGCCTCGCGCAGCACCTTCCACCCGTCATCGGTAATAAGAGAGATGCGATCCTCGCCGTACTTCTCGATGAGCTCGTCCAAAAAGAAGCTCTCGCGCGCAATGACCGTGATGCGTGGGTCCGCCTCCACAACATCTACGTGAAGCTTGGGACGATGAGCGACGAGCCATTTAGGAAGCGAATAGCCGCCTCCGCCAATCACCATGGCGCGCCTTGCCTCGGGGAGCTCGTAGGTAACCTCGGCCATCGCGCGGTGATAGGTGCAGGCAAGCTCAAAATGAAGGTCGTCGGGCAGATAGCAGACACTCTGGAACGTGCCGTTTACGTTGAGAAGCCGTACCGGGGTCTCATCGGCGTCTGCAGAGTCAAATACCAGGGCAATCCCGAACTTGGTGTGCGTCATCTCAACCCCGCGGCGCCGCAATAAGACAGGCATCGCGAGGACAAAGTCAAAGAGCACCCAAGAAATGATGATGACGGCAATGAGCCAGCTCGGCATACAACGAATCCCTGAAAAATCTAACTGTTTTGAACAGTCTTCCCAAAAGTCGCACGGTTAATATTGTGAGTTCGAAACATCCTCGGCTATACTAGCGGATGCGGCATCAGATGTCTTGGTAAGGTGCCCCTTCACATGATTACTAGGAGGACAAATTGTTTCTTGGACTTGGCGTTCCCGAGCTGCTTATCATCGTTATCGTAGTGCTCATCATCTTTGGGCCCAAGAACCTTCCGAAGCTTGGCTCTGCCCTCGGCAAGACGGTCAAGAACGTTCGCGAGGGAATGGAAGAGGGCGACAGCGACAAGAAGGACGACAAGTCCGACGAGAAGTCCGCTGACGACGATAATTCCGAAGAGGTCGTTCCTGACGAAGACGACGCAGACGCCCCCGCTGAGTCCGAGGAGAGCGACTACCAGTTCTGCCCCAAGTGCGGCGCGAAGAACCCTGCTGACGCAGCCTTCTGCAAGAAGTGCGGCGCCAAGCTTACCGAGGACTAAGTTAAAGCGGCGTCTTACGCCGGAACGCACGAAAGAAAGCTGATTATGGACAACAGCGCTGAGATTATTCTTACCCCCGAAGGTCGCCAGAAACTC
The DNA here is from genome assembly GCF_050946515.1 of Tractidigestivibacter sp. Lineage (GTDB taxonomy): Bacteria > Actinomycetota > Coriobacteriia > Coriobacteriales > Atopobiaceae > Tractidigestivibacter. The sequence goes on along the minus strand of NZ_JBMNUX010000008.1, from coordinate 42,814 downwards.
GTCGACGAACTGGCAGAGCGCGAGGGCAAGCGTCGTGAGGAGATTGTTGAGCAGCTGAAGGAGGCGCGTGGCTTCGGCGACCTCTCCGAGAATGCCGAGTATGACGCCGCCAAGGAAGCCCAGTCGCAGAACGAGTCCCGCATCTCCGAGATTCGCCAGATGCTCGCTACCGCCAAGGTCGTTGTCGAGGGCTCCTCAACGCAGTCTTCTATCCAGGTCTCAATCGGCACGACGGTTGATCTTGAGAACGAGAAGGGCAAGAAGTTCACCTATACCATCGTGGGCACTACTGAGACCAACTCTCTTGAGCACAAGATTTCCACCGAATCCCCGGCGGGCTCAGCCCTGATTGGCCACAAGAAGGGCGACACCGTTGAGTTCACCACTCCCAACGGCAAGGTCATGAAGTACACCATCGTGGGCATTACCCGCTAACGTCCTCTGCGAAGACGTAAGCTTTCGCCCCGCGTCTGCCATCGTCGCAGGTGCGGGGCGTATTTATTGAGACGAACTATGCGCGCAAAACGCGCTGCCGCAAGCATCAGCAAGGAGCATCAATGTCAGACCAGAACGCACGCCCCACCGACGAGAGGACCCAGCGCCGCGCACGCCGCCAGGCCCTTATCAACGAGGGGGTCAACCCCTATCCGATTAACTCGACCGTCACGGCGCATGCTGCCGAGCTCGAGGAGAAGTACGCGTCTTTGGAGGACGGCGGCTCGACCGATGACGTCGTCTCCGTTGCCGGTCGCATCCGCGCGCTCCGTCGCCAGGGCAAGGTCGCTTTCGTGGTGGTTGAGGACGTCTCTGGTCAGATTCAGCTCTTCTGCCGGAAGGGCGTTCTGGACGATGCCAGCTGGAATCTCGTTTCGCAGCTTGACTTGGGCGACATCGTGGACGCCACCGGTGCCGTCATTCGCACGCGTCGCGGCCAGCTGTCCGTCTCTCCCACTACGCTCACGATGCTTTCTAAGTCTCTTCGCCCGCTGCCCGAGAAGTTCCACGGCCTGACCGACCGCGAGATTCGCTATCGCCAGCGCTATCTTGACCTGATCATGAATCCCGACGTGCGCGAGACGTTCCGCAAGCGCAGCCAGATCATCTCGACCATCCGCCGCTACATGGAGTCCCAGGGCTACCTCGAGGTTGAGACCCCGATGATGCACCAGATTCTGGGCGGCGCAAACGCAAAGCCGTTCGTCACGCACTTCAATGCGCTGGACTGCGACTTCTACCTGCGCATCGCCACCGAGCTGCCCCTAAAGCGCCTGATCGTGGGCGGGATGGAGCGCGTCTTTGAGATTGGTCGCCAGTTCAGAAACGAGGGCATGGACCTCACGCACAACCCCGAGTTCACCTCGATGGAGGCCTACTGCGCCTACTCAAACCTGCAGGGCATGAAGGAGCTCACGCAGAGCCTCTTCCAGACCATCGCTCGCGAGTGCTGCGGCTGCGAGCCCGGCCATGAGGTCATCACCTACCAGGGCCAGACCGTCGACATGTCTGGAACCTGGCGCTCGGTGTCCCTCTCGGACGTTGCGTCCGAGGTCGTGGGAGAGCACATCGACATGGACACGCCCGTCGAGCACCTTCGCGAGCTCTGCCAGGCAAACGGCATCGAGTGGCAGGAAGGCTGGGGGGCCGGGAAGCTCCTGTTTGAGCTCTATGACGAGCTGGGCGAGAAGACCATCGTGGACCCCACCTTTGTCTGCGACTATCCAGAGGAGGTCAGCCCGCTCTCCAAGCGCAAGGACGAGGACCCGCGCCTGACCGACCGCTTTGAGCTGGTCATCTGCGGCAACGAGTACGCCAACGCCTTCTCCGAGCTCAACGACCCCGTCGACCAGGCCGGTCGCTTCGCCGAGCAGGTTGCCGCCAAGGACTTCGACGACGAGGCAATGGGCTACGACTACGACTACGTGCGCGCCCTTGAGTATGGCATGCCTCCCGCGGGCGGCATCGGCTATGGCATCGACCGCATGATCATGCTCTTCTGCGACCAGGCCTCCATCCGCGACGTCCTGCTCTTCCCGCAGATGAAGCCCGAGCACATCACCAAGGCGGACATCGCCTCGCAGCTTCCCGACAGCACAGACAACGCCGCGGCCTCCGTTGACGCCATCGTCGCCGACGCCGAGGCGGGGGCCTCTGCCGAGGCGTCCCCCGAGACCAAGCGCCTTGAGAGCGGCCTTACCCGCGACCAGGCCTTCGACCTGCTCAAGAAGTACAACGAGGACCCATTCCACATCCAGCATGGCGAGACCCTCGAGGGGCTCATGCGCTACTATGCCGAGAAGTACGACCCTGAAAACGTCGACTTCTGGGGTCAGGTCGGCCTTCTCCACGACCTTGACTGGGAAAAGTTCCAAGACCCGGTGCAGCACACCGTGAAGGCCGGCGAGCTCATTCGCGAGGCGGGCGGCTCCGAGGAGCTCGTCCATGCCATCCAGACGCACAACTCCGACAACAACCCCGACCTTCCCGCGCCGGAGAGCAAGATGGAGTGCGTGCTCTATGCGTGCGACGAGCTTTCCGGTCTTATCCAGGCGGCAATTCTCATGCGCCCGAGCAAGTCGGTCATGGACTTCGAGGTGAAGTCGCTCAAGAAGAAGTTCAAGGACAAGCGCTTTGCTGCAGGCTGCAGCCGCGACGTGATTCGCCATGGCGCCGAGCTCAACGACATGGAGCTCGACGAGCTTTTTGCAAGCGTGATCGAGGCCATGAAGGCCATCGCGCCAGACCGTGACGAGTGGCTGGCGTCGCATCCCGAGTAGGGGTCTTGAGCTGCAAGAACGCTGTTCAGAAAGATGATATGGTCCCAAGCGCCAACTGAGGCGGGAGAAGGCGGGGCGGTCGCTCGAGCGGCTGTCCCGCTTTTGTCCATCCTGTTTCCTCGTGTTTGTGGCGGCGTCATCCTGGGTAACAGACAGTCAAACACACGACGCCCAGCGCGCCTGACCATTTTCTTGGCGGGGCGCGCTGGCACTGAGGAGACAGCATGTTTGAGAAGTTCACTGAGCAAGCACGAAAGGTGATGAGTCTTGCCCAAGAAGAGGCGCGTGGACTGGGCCAAATGTATGTCGGCACGGAGCACCTGCTTCTCGCCCTCATCAAGGAGGGAGACGGCATTGCCGCCAAGGCCTTGGCAGAGCTCGACGTCACCTACGACGAGACGCTTGCAACGGTCAAGTCGCTCTCGCAGAGCGAGTCCGAGCCTACGCCAGGCGGCCATATCCCCTTCACGCCGCGTGCAAAGCGCGTGCTTGAGGATGCCTATCGCGAGGCCATGACCCACGGGCAGTCCTACATCTCGACCGAGCACCTGCTTCTGGGCATCGTTGCCGAAGGCAACGGGCGCGCCATGGATGCGCTGCGCACCATGGGCGTCTCCGGCGATGCCGTGCGCCATACGGTGCAGGAGCTTATGGAGAAGGACTCCAGCCAGCAGAACCAAGGCGCAGCGCCTGCAGGCGACATGCGCCCCGAGGGCATGGGCATGCCCTTCATGGGACAGCAGGCCTCCTCTTCGGGCGACTCCGAGGGCTCGATGCTCGAGAAGTACGGCCGCAACCTCACCAAGCTCGCCTCAGAGGGCAAGCTTGACCCGGTGCTTAACCGCGACCGCGAGATCGAGCGCGTGATGCAGGTGCTGGCACGCCGTCAGAAGAACAACCCCCTCATCCTGGGCGACCCAGGCGTCGGCAAGACGGCCATCGTCGAGGGGCTGGCGCAGCTGATCGCCTCGGGCAACGTGCCTGACATTCTCCGCGGAAAGCAGATTTGGACGCTTGACGTGGCATCTCTCGTCGCAGGCTCGAAGTACCGCGGCGAGTTTGAGGAGCGCATGAAGAAGGTCATCACCGAGGTGGAGGAATCCAAGAACGACATCCTCTTCATCGATGAGATCCACACCATCATCGGCGCAGGCTCTGCCGAGGGCTCCATCGACGCCGCCTCTATTCTCAAGCCGCCTCTCTCTCGTGGCGAGATCCAGGTGATCGGCGCCACCACGGCGGAGGAGTACCGCAAGCATATCGAGAAGGACTCCGCCTTCGAGCGCAGGTTCCAGCCCGTTAACATCGGCGAGCCCAGCATCGAGGACACCCTGCAGATCCTGCATGGCCTGCAGAGCCGCTATGAGGAGCACCATCACGTTCACTACACCGAGGATGCCCTGAAGGCGGCCGTCACGCTGGCCGACCGTTACATCCAAGACCGCTTCCTGCCCGACAAGGCCATCGACGTCATTGACGAGGCCGGTGCCCGCACCCGCGTGCACAAGACCACGCTTCCCCCTGAGATCGCGCAGACTGACGCGGACCTCGAGAGCGTGCGCAAGCAGAAGTCGGAAGCGGCACAGGCTCAGGAGTTTGAGCTCGCTGCTCACCTGCGCGACCAGGAGAAGGAGCTTATCGCCAAGCGCGACCAGCTTGAGCAGGAGTGGCACGACAAGCTCAACCAGAACGTGGTGACCGTCGACGTCGACGACATCGCCGACGTGGTCTCCTCGATCACGGGCGTGCCCGTCTCCAACCTCACCGAGGCCGAGTCCTCAAAGCTGCTGCGTTGCGAGGAAGTGCTCCACCAGCGCGTCATCGGTCAGGACGAGGCTGTCTCCAAGGTTGCTCGCGCCATCCGTCGCAGCCGCTCTCCGCTCAAGGACCCGCGTCGCCCCGGCGGCTCGTTCATCTTCCTGGGCCCCTCTGGCGTAGGCAAGACCGAGCTCGCCAAGGCGCTTGCCGAGTTCCTGTTTGGCAGCGAGGACGCGCTCATCACCTTCGACATGTCTGAGTTCATAGAGAAGCACACCGTCTCCAAGCTGGTCGGTGCTCCTCCTGGATACGTGGGCTACGACGAGGGCGGCGAGCTCACCAAGGCCGTTCGCAGGCGCCCGTACTCGGTGGTCCTGTTCGACGAGATCGAGAAGGCCCATCCTGACGTCTTCAACATCCTTCTCCAGATTCTGGACGAGGGCAGGCTCACGGATGGCCAGGGTCGTCACGTCGACTTCTCCAACACGGTCATCATCATGACTTCCAACATCGGCGCTCGCGACATCGCCCAGACCAACACGATGGGCTTCTCCGCGTCGGGTGCCAACGGTCTCTCTGACAAGGAGATCAAGAGCCGCGTGATGTCTGAGCTCAAGAAGCTCTTCCGTCCTGAGTTCTTGAACCGCGTGGACGAGATCGTGGTCTTCAAGTCGCTGACCTCCGAGCAGCTCCGCGGCATCGTTGAGCTCATGGTTGCCGACCTGCGCGATCGCCTCATTGCCAATAACATGTCCATCGAGCTCTCCGACGCCGCGCGCGACTTTGTCGCCAAGAAGGGAACCGATCCCATCTACGGCGCTCGACCGCTCCGTCGCGCCATCCAAACGCTCATCGAGGACCCGCTCTCCGAGGAGATGCTCGAGGGCAAGTGGGTCTCGGGCGACATCATCAAGGTGGACGTATCCGAAGATGGGGAGAGCTTGTCCTTCTCCAAGGGCACGGGCGAGATTCCCGCTCCCCGCAAGCATGAGCATCTGGAGCAGCCGCAGGCGAGCGACCATTGGACCCCCGACGCCGCCCCCTCGCCAAGAGTTGATGGCTTGGCCGCGTCCGGAGAGTAAGTCACGCTAAGCGCCTTTGCCCGCTATACTCAACGTAGTGTCATTTGCCGGCCCGCTCCTGCGGGCCGGCTCTCACAAGGAGCGCTTTATGGATTCTGCCAATCGTAGTGACAAGACGCCTACCGACGCCAGAATTGAGACGGCCGTCAAGATGACCGCGCCAGGTACCGCCTTACGTAAGGCGCTCGACATGATCATCGCCGGTCACCTCGGGGCCCTGATCTGTGTCGGTGACACGGAAAATGTGCTCGCCGCCGGCGCCGATGGCTTTGCACTTGACGTCTCGTTCACGGCCAACCGCCTGTTCGAGCTTTGCAAGATGGACGGCGCCGTCATTATCGATAAGGACCTCACGCGCATCGTGCGGGCAAACTATCACCTGAACCCCGACCCATCATTGCCAACAACCGAGACGGGCACGCGCCATCGAACGGCCGCGCGCATGAGCCTTCTGACCAGCGCCATGGTCATCTCCGTCTCCGAGCGTCGCTCAGTGGTCAATGTCTACATCGATGGCCATGGTTTCCAGCTGCAGCCGGTGTCGGAGCTCATGTCCGTGGTGAACCAGCTGACCGCCGCCATGCAGAACACGCGCTCCCAGCTTGACCGCAGCCTGCAGCACCTGACGAGCCTTGAGCTTGATAACTTCGTCACGCTTGGCGACGTCGTGAACGTGTTCTACCTCTTTGAGGTGCTCATGACCGCCGGAGAAGAGCTTGATCGCTGCATCTTCCAGTTGGGCACCGATGGAAGAATCACCGAGATGCAGCGCGAGGAATTTATCGGAGGCATGGACGAGGAATATACGCTCACCATCCGTGACTATGCAAAGGACTCATCGGAGGAGAGCGCTCGCGCCATCCGAAAGAAGTTCCATGAGATGGCGAACTCGCAGCTGCGCTCCGCAAAGACCGTTGCAAAGACACTGGGCTATGACGAGTCGTGGACTGAGGACACCATCATGACTCCTCTTGGCCTGCGCACGCTTTCTCGTGTCTCTGTCATCCGCGAGGGCATGGCAGACAAGATCGTCGACGAGTACGGATCTCTTCAGGAGGTTCTTGAGGCTGCCGAAGACGACTCCTCCAAGCTGGGCGAGATGGGCGTCTCCAATCCTGGCGCCCTTGCCAATAGCCTGCATCGTATGTGGGGGAATGGGGAATGAGCGCGCGTCAGTCATGCCAGACATGCCCGGCCGTCGCCCCGCAGAAGGTCGGCAGCAACGGCGGCGCGCCCGACACCGTCGCCATCATCGTTGCCGGTGGCCTTGGGCTTCGCTTTGGCGACCCGCATGGCAAACAGTACGTGGAGCTCTGCGGCCTTCCGTTGATGGCATGGCCGATCCTTGCTTTCGATCATGCTCCCTCAATTGCGCATATCGTGGTTGTGTGTGCGCCCGAGCGAGCCGCCGAGGTCGAAAAAGACGTGCTTGGCAGGCTTACGCTGAGAAAGCCCATCACGCTCGCGCCGTCGGGCGATACGCGCCAGCGCTCCGTCTATAACGGTCTTTCCGCAATGCCGCGCGGCTATGAGTTCGTCTCGGTGCATGACGCGGCGCGGCCGCTCATCGAGACTGAGGTCATTGAGGAAGTGCTTGCGCACCTGCGCGTTGACAAGACGCTGGCCGGAGCCATCTGCGCCTCGCGCTGCATGAACACGCTCAAGCTCGCAGAGAATGGCGTTATTGTTGCGACGCCCGACCGCGACTTCTACTGGGAGGCACAGACGCCGCAGTCTTTCCGTACTCGCGCGCTTGTCGCTGCGCATAAGTCGGCAGCGTGGGAGGGGTACCAGGGCACCGACGACGCCTCGCTTGTCGAGCGCCATGGCGGTCGCGTGCTCTGCGTCGAATCTCCGCGCGACAACCTTAAGGTGACGGTGCCGGAGGACTTGGCCATCGCCAGCGCCATCTTGGAGCAGCGATTGGTGGACGCCTGCGGTGCCGAAGACGGCTCCTTCGGTCCTCATGACAAGACGGGAGAATAACGTGAGCGCAGCTCTGAGGGTTGGCCATGGGTATGACGTGCACGCTTTCTGCGAGGGACGACCGCTCATCTTGGGCGGTGTCAACGTGCCGAGCGAACGCGGACTCGACGGTCACTCGGATGCTGACGTGCTCGTCCATGCGCTCATGGACGCGATTCTCGGAGCCATGCGCGCGGGGGACATCGGGCAGCTCTTTCCCGACACCGACCCTGCCTATGAGGGCGCGGACTCGCTCGTCCTTCTCTCTGAGGTCATGATGCTCGCGCGCGAGCGGGGATACCAGCTGGTGGATGCCGACTGCACCATTGCTGCGCAGGAGCCCAGACTGGCTCCGTATCGCGAGCAGATGAGGCAGAACATGGCAAAGGCCATGGGCGTGCCGGTGGAGTCCGTGGGCGTGAAGGCTACGACTACGGAGCACCTAGGATTTGTGGGCCGCAAGGAGGGTATAGAGGCCTGGTCCGTGGCGCTTATGCTGAAGACGCGCTAGCGGTAAACGAGCGGCCCACGCCCGAACGATTCCGCCACATATTGCGCTTTTCTCGCCAGCAGTTTGTGGTTTGTGGTCAAATTCCCAAACTTGAAAAAAGCTCTCAAAAAATGTCGCCATTTTTGGCGGCATTTTGTTATTTACCTGCGAAAACGTAACTAAAAGAGTGAATAATTCTTCTTGGAGTTACGAATTTCTGGTGTTCTTGGCGTGCAGAGCAATCGGAGACTTTGCGGGAGCTTTATGGGCACCTGAAACCGGGTTTACCCTGTGTTTGCACTCAGGCGGACCTTTTGCCCGAGTTGAAAACCGGATAGGCCGCGCACGATCTACCACGCACCTGTACCACTGCACCATCGCACTACGCGCCATCACATTGCAGCTCATTCGCGCTCGCCGCAGAAGGCGGCGTCGCACTACCCGCGCGGCCGGGAGGGAAAACAACATGCATACGCTCGAAGGGGACGGCTGTGCCGCCCTCGCCACCTGCGCGCAAAAAGCCCCTCGTACTTTGCGTGCCGCGTTTTTCTCAGTCGTCGCAGCATTGGTCAGCATCGCGCTCATGCTTTCGCTGAGCATTTCAACTGCCTCTGCGGCGACGCTTGACGAGACGCTCGAGGATTCAGTCTTCGTGAACGAGCCAGGCAGCACTGGCATGTGCACCATCTATGCAGCAACCAACATGCTTCGCCGTGCGGCCCTTCTCAACGGAGACTCCTCGTGGGATTCGATCACCACGTCGTCAATCCCCAGCTCAGGAGGCCTTTCGTGGAGCTTTACGGTGAGCACTGGCAACGCGACGTACTCCGTTGCCCATGGCTACCTCACGGGATCCACCGAGGAGGAGAAGGCGTCCGAGCTCAAGGCGCTTCTCGACGAGAATCCCGCGGGCATCGTGCTCTACGCCGAGACGAGCAATCCCCATGCGGTGACGCTGCTTGGCTACGACGAGGACTCGGGCACCTTCATCGCGCACGACTCGCTGACTGGCGAGACCTCATCGCTCGACGAATGCGTTACCGTGCGCGTGGCCAATGCGACGGCGTACTGGTACGTGACCAGCGACGTTGCTGATCCTGACCCGAGCTCGCTGTCGAGCGCAACCATTACGGTTGATGACGCGATCTATTCGGGCGAGACGGTAACGCCCGAGGTCACGGTGACGCTTGGCTCCACGACGCTCGAAGAGGGCACCGACTATACCGTGAGCTTCGAGAACAACGACGAGCCTGGCGTCGCTACCGTTACGGTTACCGGAACGGGCAGCTACACGGGTTCGGCGAGCGCGACCTTTGAGATTTCAGATGGCGTACAGGTTCTGACGGCGCGCCTCTCGAGCACAGCGGACACTACCGCAACGGAGACCGCAACCGCATCGCAGAACCTGACCTCTGGCCTGGCGACCTCGACGGTCTCTGCTTAGCGGGCCTGCGATCAACTCCCGCCCTTCCTTCCTTGCCCCCTCTTCGCCCCGTTTACGCAGGTGCGAGGAGGGGGTGCCCTTTTTGCGCGGTGAGCTCGGCTCGCCGGCGCAAGGGATGCGCATGGTGCTGCTACAATGCCTGTACTTATGCACGCAGCACCAAGGGAGTGACGCCATGCAGGTATACAACACCCAGACGCACCGCAAGCAGGAGCTTAAGTCAATAGAGCCCGGCAAGATTCGCATGTATGTCTGCGGTCCTACCGTCTACGACCAGATTCACATCGGCAACGCTCGCACGTTCCTCTCGTTTGACGTGATTCGTCGCTACCTCATGTACAAGGGCTACGAGGTCACCTTCGCGCAGAACCTGACCGACGTGGACGACAAGATCATCAACCGCGCAAACGAGGAGGGGCGCACGGCCGCCGAGGTGGCCGAGGAGTACTCCAACGCCTTCATCGAGCAGATGCACCGCTTTGGCATCCTCGACCCCGACATCCGCCCGCGCGCCACGCAAGAGATCGCCGCCATGCAGGAGATGATCCAGACCCTGATCGACCAGGGCTACGCATACGCTGCGGACAACGGGGACGTGTACTTCTCGGTGCGCTCCGACCCCGAGTACGGCATCCTTTCCGGCCGCAACCTCGACCAGCTGCGCGCCGGCGAGCGCGTTGAGGTCAACGACGAGAAGCGCGACCCGTTCGACTTCGCGCTCTGGAAGGCCGCCAAGCCCGGCGAGCCCAGCTGGCCAAGCCCCTGGGGCGAAGGCCGCCCCGGATGGCACACCGAGTGCTGTGCCATGATCCACCGCTACCTTGGCACGCCAATCGACATCCACGGCGGTGGCGCTGACCTGGTGTTCCCGCACCATGAGAACGAGACCGCCCAGGCGAGCTGCGCCTGGCACAAGCCGCTTGCCAACCTATGGATGCACACGGGGATGCTGCGCGTTGATGGCGAGAAGATGTCCAAGAGCCTGGGCAACTTCTACACGCTCAAAGAGGTCCTGGACAAGTACCCCGCAGACGCCGTGCGCCTGCTGATGCTCCAGACCCACTACCGTGCGCCGCTCGACTTCTCGTTCGACCGCCTGGACGGCACCGTCGGCACGCTGGAGCGCATGCGCACCTGCGTGAAGAACCTGCGCTGGGCTGCCGAGAAGGGCAATGCAGCCACCACTGACGCGGGCTCTACGCTGGGCGCGGCCTGCGAAGAAGCCAAGGTCGAGTTCTGCCGTCAGATGGATGACGACTTCAACACCGCTGGAGGCTTGGCGGCGATCTTCTCGCTGGTCACGGCTGCCAACACCTTCCTTGCAAGCGGCGAGGGCTCAACTGACGCCACCGCAGCAACGCGCGCTGCCGACCTGATCGTTGAGCTTTGCGGCGTGTTGGGAATCACTCCCGAAGCGCAGGAGGAGCAGGGTCTTCCTCACGAGCTTGTGGACCTTGCCGCGCGGTATGCCGGATACACGGGCGATTCTGCGGACGAGGCCGCCGACGTCCTGATCAAGGCTCGCCAGGATGCGCGGTCGCAGAAGAACTGGGCGCTCGCCGACGGCATCCGAGATGCCATCACCGGCCTTGGCCTGGTGCTCGAGGACACGGCTGCGGGCTGCCGCCTGCGCAGGCCGTAGGAGGTATCGTGGCACGCGGACAACGGCAGGGGAAGGCGGCTTCCGGACGCGGCCGCTCCGGCAACGGCGGTCGTAACGGCAACAGTGGCCGTCGCCCCCAATTTCAAGGACACAAGCAGAAGAGCTCCCGTGACATGCGCGACGGCGGGTCCCGCTCGCAGCGCAGCGAATCCCGCGGAGCGAAGCGCTCTGCCCTGACGGCAAAGCAGAGACGTCCGGTCTCCGACCTCATCGAGGGCCGCCGCGCGGTCGCGGAAGCACTCGATGCGGGCATACCGCTGAAGAGCGCCTTCGTCCAGGACTCGCTGGCGGATTCCGACAGCGCGCTCTCTTCGCTCGTCCGCCGCCTGGACGGCGAAGGCGTGCCGGTGGAGACCGTGCCCCGCTCGCGTCTTGACCAGCTGTCAAGCCATGGCGCGCACCAGGGCATCGTCGTGCGCACGCGCCCCTTCGAGTATGCGAGCGTGGAAGACGTGATTGCCGCGGCGGGGGAGGGCGATGCGCTCGTCGTCGTTCTCGACCACGTGACCGACGAGGGAAACTTCGGTGCCATCGTGCGCTCTGCCGAGGTCGTTGGCGCAGCGGGTGTTGTGATTGCCAACACGCGCGCCGCAACCGTTGGCGTGGGGGCCTACAAGACCTCTGCAGGCGCGGTGCTGCACATCCCCATAGCGCAGGTCCCCAATCTTCCTCGTGCCATTGACCAGCTCAAAGAGGCGGGATTCTGGGCGTGCGCCGCGACCGAGCATGCCGAGCAAGACGTGTGGAGCGCGCCTTTGGGCGGTCGCCTCGCCTTGGTGATGGGCTCCGAGGGAGAAGGAATCTCTCGCTTGGTGCTTGACCACTGCGACTTTGGCGCTCGCCTTCCGCAGCGCGGGCGCGTCGAGTCGCTGAACGTGGCTCAGGCCGCAACGGTCATGTGCTACGAGTGGCTTCGCCGCGTGAGCCAGAAGGGCGAGGGGGCAGAGCTCGATGGCTAAGCGCGCCCATTTGCCGCTCCTGGTCGTCGATGGATACAACGTCATTCACGGCACCACTCGCTACAAGGAGCTTATCGACGAGCATGCCGGCTCGGGCGCGCTGTCCGATGTGGCCCACCTGTCTCGAGACCCCTACGGCCACGATCCCTTTGGCCGTGCTCGAGAGGCGCTTATCGCGGACGTGGCCGCCTATGCGCAGCACAGCTATGACCCCATCGTTGTCTTTGACGCTGCCGGCAACCTCTCTGACGAGCGTCCCGATTGGAGCACCGCGGGCGTGCGCGTGGTCTTCTCGCGCACCGGAGAGTCGGCAGACACGGTGATCGAGCGCCTGGTTACCGAGGCACGCCACGCCGAGCGCGAAGTCCTTCTCGTGACCTCTGACAACACGATTCGCTACACCGTGGGCGGGATTCCCGTGACCACGGTCTCGAGCAGGCTACTTGCGGCCGATATCGACCTGGTCAACCAGAGCGTGGAAGTGGCGCGCGAAGAGAGGGGAGGCGGCTCGCATATGGCGCTTGGCGACCGCCTAGATCCCGAGACGCGCGAAAAGATCGACCGCTTGCTTGGGAGAAAGCCTTAGCCTGCGGTCGTGTGGGCACTTGCGAAAGGCGGGCATGCCCCTTTATTGGAGAATCTCTCTCATTGCCTAGTTCTGCTAGAATCGCGCTTGGTTCTAGAGCCCCTGACGATGGCTGCCGTACCAGGAAAAGAAAAGACGGCGCACTGTACAAACCCATCGTCGAAGGGAATTGCTATGAGCTGGATTGTGCTTGCCGCATCGGGCTGCATGGAGGCTGTCTGGGCGATTGCGCTCGGTCTTTCCGAGGGGTTCTCCAAGCCCGTGCCCACCATCGTGTTTCTTGCCGCTCTTATCGCGAGCATGCTGGGCCTCTCGTTTGCTGTCAGGTCCATTCCTACGGGTACCGCTTATTCGGTGTGGGTTGGCATCGGCGCGGCGCTTACGGTTATCTATGGCATGATCACTGGCGCCGAGCCTGCAACACCTGCAAGGGTCCTTCTGATTGCGGGGCTCGTGGCGTGCGTGGTCGGTCTGAAGCTTGTGTCGGAGTAGGCTCTTGGCATTTTGTTCGAAGCGAATCGTCAATTAGAGCCGACGAGGCGTGCTAGATTTGTCTGAAAACGCTATCATGGCTTCACCGATGCCGGTATGGCTCAATGGCAGAGCAACGGTTTTGTAAACCGTGGGTTGTGGGTTCGACTCCCTCTACCGGCTCCACGGCAAAGCAGCAGGTCAACCACTATGAAATGGCTGACCTGCTTTTTTATGCCCCAAGCTCCGTTCGCGCGACTCTCGTTGGCCTAGGGCGTTTGTGGGTACGATGCCATGCGGAAGGTCCCATCTGACAATCCGTAACGGAAAAATCCGAAAGGGAAGGGGAGCCATGGAAAGACCCTGCGCGTGGGAGCGCTACAACGACGTCCAGCTTGCACAGCTGGATAGCCTGACTGGCGACTATCGGCAGTTCATCTCTGACAACAAGACGGAACGAGAGTTCTGCGCCTCGTCGATCGAGCTTGCCAAGAAGGCTGGCTACCAAGACCTAAACGAGCTCATTTCCGCTGGCTCGCAGCTCAAGCCCGGAGACAAGGTCTACGTCTCCAATCGCGGCAAGGCACTGCTGCTTGCGTGCATCGGCACCTCTCCGCTCACGGATGGCGTCAACATTCTGGGAGCCCATATAGACTCTCCGCGCCTCGACGTGAAGCAGAACCCGCTCGAGGTTAAAAACGAGCTTGCGACGCTCGACACCCACTACTACGGCGGAATCAAGAAGTACCAGTGGGTCACCATGCCGCTTGCCATGCACGGCGTCGTCGCGAAGAAGGACGGCAGCGTCGTGCCCGTGCGCATCGGCGAGGCGGAGGACGACCCGGTCTTCGTCGTAAGCGACCTGCTCATCCATCTCGCGCGCAAGCAGCTTGACAAGAAGGGCTCCGACGTGATTGAGGGCGAGCTTCTCGACGTGATTGTGGGCAACCGCCCGCTGGTCATGAAGGGCGAGAAGAAGGATGGGGACGACCCCGTGCGCGCTGGCGTGCTCAAGATCTTGTCTGAGCGCCTGGGCATCGAGGAGGAAGACTTCCTCTCGGCAGAGCTCGAGATCGTTCCTGCGGGCCGCGCCCGCGACCTTGGCCTCGACCGCTCGATGATCTTGGGGTATGGCCACGACGACCGCTCGTGCGCCTACCCGAGCCTTCGCGCGCAGCTTGACTGCCAGACTCCCCAGCGCACCGCCGTCACGCTGCTTGTCGACAAGGAAGAGATTGGCTCCGTAGGCGCAACGGGTATGCACAGCCGCTTTTTCGAAGACACGATGGCCGAGATTCTGGAGCTTGCTGGCGAGAAGGGCGACCTTGCCCTGCGTCGCTGCCTCCGCCGCTCTCGCATGCTCTCAAGCGACGTCTCCGCGGCGTATGACCCCTCTTATGCCGACGCCTTTGACCCCAAGAACGCGGCCTATCTGGGCCATGGCCTTGCGTTCAACAAGTTCACGGGCTCGAATGGCAAGGCCGGATCGAACGATGCCGACGCAGAATACGTGGCGCTCATCCGTCGCTGCATGGACGACGCAGGCGTCGCCTTCCAGACCTGCGAGCTTGGCCGGGTAGACGCTGGCGGAGGTGGAACCATTGCCTACATCCTGGCAAACTATGGGATGCAGGTGATAGACTGCGGCGTGCCCGTGCTCAGCATGCACTCTCCCTGGGAGGTCGTCAGCAAGGCTGACGTCTATGAAGCCTATCGTGGCTATCAGGCCTTCCTTGCTCTTGCGTAGGAACATCTGGTAACGAAAGAGACAACTTGGCGCCGGAAGATGACTTCTGGCGCCAAAATTCTTTATCAGCCATTGCAATTTTTGTGACAATGAAAAATATCTCCGGCTCCATCTGCGGTCAGAAGGCTACCGTCTGCCCAGCATTTGAGGGGTGTCTCCACAATCTACCTGCAGATATGCAGAAAATTTGAGATAGAGACGCCCGGGAGCGGGGTAAGCGTTGACAGGAACTTTTTGTGGACGTACTATTTCCTCCGCTTGCAGGGGTTACTGTCCTTGCGGCGCTTGAAAACAGAATGGGGATGTGGCACAGCGGCAACTGCGGCGGACTGTAAATCCGCTCCTTCTAGGTTCCTTGGTTCGAGTCCAAGCATCCCCACCATGCCCGTGTAGCTCAGTCGGTAGAGCACTTCGTTGGTAACGAAGAGGTCACCGGTTCGAATCCGGTCGCGGGCTCCATTTTCAAGCTCGGCTCCAATGCCGGTGTAGCTCAGCTGGTTAGAGCACGCGGCTCATACCCGCGATGTCACTGGTTCGAATCCAGTCACCGGTACCAGAGTTCTTGCAGCTAACGGCTGCTGAACATATAGCACGTTGCGTTTTTGCCCAGTAACTGTGGAATGGCCCAGAGGGTTGTTTCCAGAAGGAGGATGGCTATGGCCAAGGAGAAGTTCGATCGTTCTAAGCCGCATGTAAACATTGGTACGATTGGTCACGTTGACCACGGTAAGACCACCCTGACCGCTGCCATCACGAAGGTCCTCTCCGAGCAGGAGGGCTGCAAGGCCAACTACACTGCCTTCGAGAACATCGACAAGGCACCCGAGGAGCGTCAGCGCGGCATCACCATTTCTGTTGCTCACGTCGAGTACGAGACCTGGGAGCGCCACTACGCTCACGTCGACTGCCCTGGCCACGCCGACTACGTCAAGAACATGATTTCCGGCGCTGCTCAGATGGACGGCGCTATCCTGGTCATCGCTGCTACCGATGGTCCTATGGCTCAGACTCGTGAGCACATCCTGCTCGCCCGTCAGGTCGGCGTTAAGTACATCATCGTCTTCCTGAACAAGTGCGACATGGTCGACGACGAGGAGCTCATCGACCTGGTCGAGATGGAGACCCGTGACCTTCTGTCTGAGTACGGCTTCCCCGGAGACGAGATTCCTATCATCCGCGGCTCTGCACTCGGCGCCCTCAATGGCGAGCAGAAGTGGGTTGACTCCGTCGTCGAGCTCATGCACACCGTTGACTCCTACATCCCCACGCCTCAGCGCGACAACGAGAAGCCGTTCCTGATGGCCATCGAGGATGTTATGACCATCTCTGGCCGTGGCACGGTCGTTACCGGTCGTGTCGAGCGCGGCGAGCTCAAGCTCAACGAGCCTGTCGAGATCGTCGGTCTTAAGGACACCCAGACGTCCACCGCAACCGGCATCGAGATGTTCCGCAAGACGCTGGACTTCTGCGAGGCTGGCGACAACGTGGGCATCCTGCTTCGTGGCATCAAGCGCGAGGACGTCGAGCGTGGTCAGGTCCTCTGCAAGCCTGGCACCGTTACCCCGCACAAGGAGTTCACGGGCGAGATTTACGTTCTGACCAAGGAGGAGGGCGGCCGTCACACCCCGTTCTTCTCGGGCTATCGTCCGCAGTTCTACTTCCGCACCACCGATGTCACCGGCGACATCACCGAGCTCACCGACTCCAACGGCACCAAGGTTGAGATGGCTATGCCTGGCGACCACGTCACCATCCACTGCACGCTCATCCACCCGATCGCCATGGAGGAGGGCCTGCGCTTCGCAATCCGCGAGGGCGGCCACACCGTCGGCGATGGCCGTGTTGCCAGCATCATCGACTAGTACTTTGTACTAAGTAGCTTTCAGACCCGGCGCTCGCCTGAGCGCCGGGTTATTTTATGCAAGCGGACTTCCGGCTGTCATTGGTATTCGCGACGAAAAATTGTGTATGTCGCGTGGTCAAGTGGGTTATTGTTGACAGGGTGCCGGCGACGGTGATAGTGTCTAACACCGCGCCATCTTCGAGGATGGCCTCGAAGTCCAATGGTGTTTCAGGAGGATTCATGCGTACACTGGTTACCCTTGCATGCACTGAGTGCAAGCGTCGCAATTACACGACCACTAAGAACAAGTCCAACAACCCCGATCGTATGGAGTTGAAGAAATATTGTCCTTGGTGCCACAAGCACACTCTTCACCGCGAGACCCGCTAAAATAGGTGGGTCAATACAGGCCAGTAGCTCCAATGGTAGAGCGGCGGTCTCCAAAACCGTTTGTTGAGGGTTCGAGTCCTTCCTGGCCTGCCAGATTTTCCCACCGGCTTTCCCTTCGGGGTTAGCCGGTTTCCATGTAGGTGCCAATTTAGGAGTTAGCGAATGCCGAACAAGGACCGTAACAAGAGAAGCGTCCGTAAGGCGCGCCAGGAAGAGCGTGCGCGTCGTGACGCCGCTCGCGAGGCCTCTCAGCCTTCCTCTAACTCTAATGAGAAGGGCACCAAGTCTGACAAGGAAGCTGCCAAGACCCCTGCTAAGTCCTCGAAGGACACCAAGGCCAAAAAGGACAGCAGCAAGAAGAAGCCGGGTCTTATTACCCGCTTCAAGAACTACGTTGCCGACGTGAAGGTCGAGATGCATCGTGTGGTCTGGCCCTCCAAGCAGGAGCTTCGCAACTACTCTGTCGCCGTTATCGTGTCGCTCGTAGTTGTAGGCGTCGTTCTTTGGCTGGTTGATACCGGCATCGTCGCCCTTCTCGCCGGTTACACGAGTCTGGGGGCGTAACGATGGCTAAGCGTTGGTATGTCATTCACACCTATTCTGGATATGAGAACAAGGTCAAGACTGACCTTGAGCATCGTATCGAGACGTATGGCATGCAGGACAAGATTGTCGACATCAAGATTCCGACCGAGGAGGTCACCGAGGTCAAAGATGGCGGCAAGCGCGAGACCAAGGAGTCCAAGGTCTTCCCGAGCTATGTCCTCGTGCGCATGGAGGTAGACGATAATAGCTGGGCCGTCGTTCGCAATACGCCCGGCGTTACCGGCTTTGTCGGTCTCGACGGCAAGCCTACTCCGCTTCGCCGCGACGAGTTTGACAAGATCATGCGTCGCTCTGGAGAGCGCACCACCACCAATGTGATGCCCAAGCGCACCACCACCAACATTGAGCCCGGGCAGTCCGTCAAGGTGCTCTCGGGTCCTCTGGCAGACTTTGACGGTCAGGTGTCGGAGGTCAATGCCGAGTCTGGCAAGGTGAAGGTCCTGCTCACCATCTTTGGTCGCGAGACGCCCGTCGAGCTCACGATCGATCAGGTTTCCGTCATTAGCTAGAGACTTCTTCCTGTTCTCGTATCGGTGAGGATTGCTTCTCGAGGGCAGGCTCGAAGATAGTTCGATTCAATTTGTTCGCATCAGGAGGAGACAATGCCCGCAAAGAAGAAGGTTGTCCACTTCATTAAGCTTCAGATTCCTGCCGGTCAGGCTAACCCTGCGCCTCCCGTTGGTCCTGCCCTGGGTGCTGCTCAGGTCAACATCATGCAGTTCTGCCAGGCCTTCAACGCAGCGACCAAGGACAAGGCTGGCGACATCATCCCTGTCGAGATCACGGTCTATGAGGATCGTTCCTTCGACTTCATCACCAAGACCCCTCCCGCGGCCCAGCTGATCAAGAAGGAGCTTGGCCTTAAGAGCGGCTCTGGCGTCCCTCAGCGCGACAAGGTTGGCCAGCTCACGCAGGAGCAGCTTACCAAGATCGCTGAGATCAAGATGCCGGACCTCAACGCCAACGACATCGAGGCCGCCAAGAAGATCGTCGCAGGCACCGCTCGCTCGATGGGCGTCACCATCGCCGAGGCTTAAAGCCTTTACGCACCATTGGCACCACCGCCCGAACCCGTCGGGCGTCTCTCTGAAGTGGCGAGTATTCGCCAATCATATGTGGGAGGGCGCAAGCCCGCTGACCACAGGAGGTAAGAAAGCATGCCTAAGCACGGCAAGAAGTACAACGCAGCTGACGCCAAGGTCGACAGCAGCAAGCTCTACACCCCCAAGGAGGCCATGACCCTCGTCAAGGAGCTCGCCGGCGCTAAGTTCGACGAGACCGTCGAGGTCGCCATCCGCCTGGGCGTCGACACCCGCAAGGCCGACCAGAACGTCCGTGGCTCCATCTCGCTGCCTCACGGCACCGGCAAGACCGTCCGCGTCGCCGTTTTCGCCGAGGGCGAGAAGGCTCGTGAGGCCGAGGCTGCTGGCGCTGACATCGTCGGCTCCGATGACCTCGTCAAGCAGATTCAGGATGGCGAGCTTAACTTCGACGCTGCCATCGCAACCCCCAACATGATGGCCAAGGTTGGTCGCCTCGGTCGTATCCTCGGTCCTCGTGGCCTCATGCCGAACCCCAAGCTCGGCACCGTCACCATGGATGTCGAGAAGATGGTCAAGGAGCTCAAGGCTGGTCGTGTTGAGTACCGTGCCGACCGCTACGGCATCTGCCATGTTCCCATGGGCAAGGCTTCCTTCGAGGTCCAGGACCTCGTTGAGAACTACGGCGCCCTCTACACCGAGCTTCTCCGCGTGAAGCCCTCGAGCGCCAAGGGCCGTTACGTCAAGTCGATCGTCGTCTCCAGCACGATGGGTCCTGGCGTCAAGATTGACCCCTCCGTCACGCGCGCCTTCATGGACTAGCGCCACAGGCATTTCTCTTTGTGAATCGATAGAAGCCGCGTCCTCTCACCGGGACGCGGCTTTTTGCATTCCATGGAAGAACGTGGAGGTTTGTGGGAGGAGAGCATCACGCTTGACCTGATGATGAGTTCGTATAGACTAGTCAATTGCTGGACTTCAGGTCCAGCATAGATTGCACGTTCGCTGCCAGAGACAGCCGGTGCTCGCAAGAGCCTAAGGGGATGCTTTCCCGCCTGCCGAGGTGGTACTCAGAGCTTGTCGCCTTGAGGCCCCGCCTGGCTTGCCGGACGGGGCCTTTGCTATGCAAGGGTCCGCCCGCGTGGCGTTCGTGCCCGACCATAGCATGAAGGAGGTGTAACAATGCCCGCACAGTCCAAGATCGACATGCTCGAGAAGGTCAACGCTTCACTCGACCAGGCTCAGGGCCTTTTTGTCGTCGACTACCGCGGCCTGTCCGTCAAGGAAGCCCAGGAGGTTCGCCGCGCGCTTCGCGATGCTGGTGCCCAGATGAAGGTGTACAAGAACAACATCGTCAAGATCGCGCTCAAGAACGCCGACATGCCCAACATTGACGACATGCTCTCAGGCACCTGCGCCTACGTGTTCTATGACAAGGACCCCGTCGAGGCCGCTAAGGTCTTGAAGGACGAGTCTAAGAAGCTCAACAAGATGGAGGTTCTCGGCGGCATCGTCGAGGGCAAGGCCATCGACGCCGATACCGCCAAGGCCTACGCAGACCTTCCGTCTCGCGATCAGCTCATCGCTCAGCTCGTGTTCGTCATGGCAAGCCCGCTTTCCGGCATCGCACAGGTGTGCGCTGGTCCCGCAAGGGGTCTGGTCACCGCGCTTTCCGCGCTCAAGGACCAGAAGGAAGCAGCGTAACGCGTCCGCGTTTCGCATCGTTAGAAACTCATAAGGGCGCGTGCGCGTGCCCCGACCTAAAAGGAGAATTGAAATGGCCGTTACCAAGGAAGAGATCGTTGAGGCCCTCAAGGAGATGCCCGCACTCGAGCTCGCTGACCTCGTTCACGAGCTGGAGGACGTCTTTGGCGTTTCCGCCGCTGCACCCGTCGCCGTCGCCGCTGCTCCTGCAGCTGGCGCAGAGGCCCCCGCTGAGGAGGAGAAGACGAACTTCGACGTCGTCCTCGAGTCCTTCGGCGCCAACAAGATTGCCGTCATCAAGGTTGTCCGCACGATGACCAACCTGGGCCTCAAGGAGGCCAAGGACCTCGTCGAGAGCGCTCCTAAGGCTATCCTCGAGGGTGCCAAGAAGGAGGACGCCGAGGCTGCCAAGGCCAAGCTCGAGGAGGCTGGCGCCACCGTCACCCTGAAGTAACTTCAGGCATTTCGGCTGCACTTCTGAAGGGTCGGGCTTTCGGGTCCGGCCCTTTTTTGCGCGCAGCTTGGTCTTCCAGATTCGAGCTCTGTGCATCCGTACGCTTGCGAGGGCGCTTCATCCATCTGCGTAGCAAATGGCGGCAAAGCGCCGCCTGCGCGGTATACAAGAGATGTCTGGCTGCATGCGCAGCGGCTTCTTGCCGGAGCTTCCGGCGCCTCTCGAAAGGGGTCTCAGATGGCTGAGGAGTACACGTTCCAAACGTTTGATGGCATCAACCTCTATGGAAAGACCGATGCGGTTGCCAAGCCCCGTGCTGCCGTTGTGATTGTCCACGGGCTTTGCGAACACCAGGGTCGCTATGACTATCTGACGATGCGCCTGAACGCACAGGGCTACTCGGTCTATCGCTTTGACCACAGGGGGCATGGCAAGAGCGAAGGCACAAAGGTCTACTACAGCGCATACGACGAGATTGCCAAGGACACCGACGTCGTCGTCGATCGCGCGCTTTCCGAGAACCCCGATATCCCCGTTTTCATGCTCGGGCATAGCATGGGAGGCTACGGCGCAGCTCTCTATGGCCACCTGCATCCCAAGAAGGTGGCAGGATATGTGCTCTCAGGCGCCTGGACGCGCGACAACGGCAAGCTCGGCCAGAACGTGATTGAGCAGTGCAAGGACATGGATGATCTGGACTACGTTCCCAACCAGCTGGGCGATGGCGTCTGCTCGGATCCGTCGGTGGGGGAGCGCTATATGGCAGACCCGCTTGTCATGAAGCAGATGTCGGTCGGGCTCTTCCGCGCGTTGCACAACGGTCATGTTTTCATGCGCGAGAACCCGCAGCTATTCGTCGACCCCGTTCTCATTCTGCATGGTGGAGCAGACGGGCTTGTCTCACCAAAGGACAGCCTTGAGCTCTTTGACACCATCGCGTCGAAGGACAAGAGCCTGCGCATCTACTCCGGCCTGATGCACGAGATATTCAACGAGTACGACAAGGACGCCGTGATTGCCGACGCTCTCGCCTGGCTGAACGCTCGCGCTCCGCAGGTTCGCTAAGCTCGACCTGGGCCCCATGACCTGCAGCGATGCGGCCGTGGGGCTTTTTCTCTATCGAAAGCGATGAGTGACCATTTTTCAGGCGCAAAGCACCGAGAAAAAATTCCCTTCTGATGGCGAGACGCGCCATTTCAGAGGGAATATGCTGATTTTGTAGAGAATTTTGAAATAGGAAAAATAATTCCGCCGATTTTGTGGAGAAAAACGAACTCTACCGGCTTTCACCCTAAAAGTCAAGGCTTTTTATTGACGCAAAGAAACGCCTTGTCTAAATTACTAGTTTGCGACAAAAGCCGCCTTCCACCCGCTAAGGAGGAAAAGCACGGTGCCTACCGCAAAGACTTCCAACACTAAACCGCAAGTCACCCGTCAACGCAAGAGCTTTAGCAAGATTCCGCCTGCTATGGAGCTCCCGAACCTGATTTCCGTCCAGAAGGAGTCGTTCGAGCGCTTCATGACCGAGGGCATCGCCGAGTCCTTTGCCGAATTCTCTCCCATTGAGAATTCCGCCGGGACAATGGCCGTCACCTTCGGAGAGCACCAGTTTGGCGATCCGTCCCATACGCTCGCCGAGTGCCGCGCCAAGGACCTTTCCTACCAGGCTCCTCTCTTTGTCGACGTGCGCTTCGTCAACAAGGAGACGGGCGAGATCAAAGAGCAGCTCGTCTTTATGGGCGACCTCCCGCTTATGACCGACCGCGGCACCTTCGTGATCAATGGCACGGAGCGCGTCGTTGTCTCTCAGCTCGTCCGCTCGCCTGGCGTCTACTTCGCCGAGGAGATGGACTCTGGCGTGCAGATTCATCGTGCGCAGTTCATCCCCGCCCGCGGGGCATGGCTCGAGTTCGAGGTCGACAAGCGCGGCCATCTGGTGGTCTCCATCGACCGCAAGCGTCGCCAGAGCGCAACGGTGTTCCTGCGCGCCCTCGGCATTGCCGAGACCGATGACGAGATCCTTTCGCTGCTTGGCGATTCCGAGGTCGTTCGCTCCACGATCGAGCGCGACGTCGCAACCACCCGCGAGGATGCGCTTCTCGAGATCTATCGTCGCCAGCGCCCAGGCGAGCCGCCTACCGTCGACTCCGCTCGTTCGCTGCTCGACGGTCTCTACTTCAACCCACAGCGCTACGACCTCGCCCGCGTTGGTCGCTACAAGGTCAACAAGAAGCTCGAGCTTGATGTTGCCGATGACGTCCGCGTCCTCACCGAGGAGGACATCGTCTCCGCGCTGCGCTACCTGCTGGCGCTCCACGAGGGCGACGACACCAAGCACACCGACGACATCGACCACTTTGGCAACCGTCGCGTCCGCACTGTCGGCGAGCTGGTCCAGAACCAGTTCCGCATCGGTCTCTCGCGCATGGAGCGCGTCGTGCGCGAGCGCATGGCCTCTCAGGACGTCGACGACATCACGCCGCAGTCGCTGATCAACATCCGCCCGATTGTGGCGTCCATCAAGGAGTTCTACGGCTCTTCGCAGCTCTCCCAGTTCATGGACCAGTCCAACCCGCTTGCAGGCCTCACGCACAAGCGTCGTCTGTCCGCGCTCGGCCCTGGCGGCCTTGCTGGCCACAAGTCTGGCTCCAGCCGCCGCACCAACGTCCCGACGGCCGTGCGTGACGTCCACAACTCCCACTACTCTCGCATGTGCCCGATCGAGACCCCAGAGGGCCCCAACATCGGACTCATCGGCTCTCTGGCGCTCTATGCCCACGTCAACAAGTACGGCTTCATCGAGGCCCCGTACCGCAAGGTCGCTGACGGCAAGGTTACCGATGAGATCGTGTGGATGACGGCTGACGAGGAGGAGAACCACAACATCGCCCCTGCCAACACGCCCTACGACCCCAAGACCAGGGAGTTCGTTGCGCGCGACTCCAAGGGCAACCTCTTCACTCCCGACCGCGTCATTGCTCGTACGCGCGACTTCGACGGCACCTTCGGAGCTCCTGCCCAGGTAGACGTCGAAGACGTCGACTACATGGACGTCTCGCCGCGCCAGATGCTCTCCGTGGCGGCTAACCTGATTCCGTTCCTCGAGCACGACGACGCAAAGCGTACCCTCATGGGCGCTAACATGCAGCGCCAGGCTGTTCCTCTGATTCGCAGCCACGCTCCTTACGTCGGAACTGGCATGGAGGCTCGCGCCGCCCTTGACTCCGGCGAGCTCATCTGCGCTGCGCACGAGGGCACCATCGAGGAGGTCGACGCCGCTCACGTGGTGGTCTACTCCGACGAGCATGGCGCCGAGCGCTATGACCTGCCCAAGTACCAGCGCTCCAACCAGAGCACCTGCATCAACCACCGCCCGATCGTGCACGTGGGCGATCATGTCGAGGCAGGCCAGCCGCTTGCTGACGGAACCTCGATCGACCACTCCGAGCTCGCGCTGGGCACTAACCTCACCGTGGCCTATATGCCGTGGGAGGGCTACAACTACGAGGACGGCATCATCGTCTCCGAGCGCGTCGTGCAGGAGGACCTGCTGACCTCGGTCAACATCTCCCGTCACGAGATCGATGCCCGTGACACCAAGCTCGGTCCCGAGGAGATCACCCGCGAGATCCCGAACCAGTCCGAGGAGATGCTCGCCAACCTGGACGACGACGGCATTATCCGCATCGGCGCCGAGGTCGGTCCTGGCGACATCCTGGTAGGCAAGGTCACGCCTAAGGGCGAGACTGCGCTTACCGCAGAGGAGCGCCTGCTCCGCGCAATCTTTGGCGCCAAGGCCCACGACGTCCGCGACACCTCGCTGAAGATGCCTCACGGTGCCTACGGCCGCGTTGTCGACATCGTGCGCTTCAGCCGAGAGGCTGGCGACGACCTCCCGCCTGGAGTCAACGAGCTCGTCCGCGTCTTCGTCGCTCAGCGCCGCAAGATCCAGCAGGGCGACAAGATCTCTGGTCGCCACGGCAACAAGGGCGTCGTCTGCAAGGTTCTGCCCGTTGAGGACATGCCTTACATGGCTGACGGCACCCCCATCGACGTCCTTCTCGACCCGCTGGGCGTGCCCTCCCGTATGAACGTCGGCCAGCTGCTCGAGTGCCACCTGGGCTGGGCTGCCGCTCACGGCTGGGACGACACTACGGACAACTCCAAGGAGTACGTGCCCGGTCCCGTCTACGTCTCGACGCCCGTCTTTGACGGCGCGAGCGACGACGAGGTCGCAGAGGTCATCCGCCGCACCAACATCAACCTCATGAACAAGGCCATGCGCGACTACGGCGACCACATGAACGCCGCCTTCGTGCCGCAGCTGAACGAGCGCGGAAAGACCACCCTCTACGACGGTCGCACCGGCGAGGCTTTCAAGAGCCCCATCACCGTGGGAACGAGCTACATCCTCAAGCTCGGTCACATGGTGGACGACAAGATCCACGCACGCTCGACCGGCCCGTACAGCCTGGTTACCCAGCAGCCGCTGGGCGGCAAGGCGCAGTTCGGCGGCCAGCGCTTCGGCGAGATGGAGGTCTGGGCTCTGTACGCGTACGGCGCAGCCAACGTCCTCCACGAGATGATGACCGTGAAGTCTGACGACACCAACGGCCGCGTCAAGACCTACGAGGCCATCGTCAAGGGCGAGAACGTGCCCGAGCCGGGCATCCCCGAGTCCTTCAAGGTTCTCGTGAAGGAGATGCGCTCCCTTGCCCTCGACATCGAGCCGATCTCCTACCACAAGAAGGCAGAGAAGGTCGAGCCCGCTTCCACCGAGGCCGAGCAGGACGAGAAGAAGCCCGAGGACTCCGTGGACGTGTTCGCCAAAATCAACACGACCGACGACCTCATGCACGGCCTTGCCAAGGACCTTGGCGAGGACGACGAGTCTCTCGTGAGCAACGAGAACAGCGATAAGGAGTAGCGACTGTGGCAGACTTCGATACCACCGACTTCGACGCAATCAAGATCTCGCTTGCCTCTGCCGACCAGATTCGCAGCTGGTCCTACGGCGAGGTGAAGAAGCCCGAAACCATCAACTACCGCACCCTCAAGCCCGAGAAGGACGGCCTGTTCTGCGAGAAGATCTTTGGTCCTGTCAAGGACTGGGAGTGCGCCTGCGGCAAGTACAAGGGCATCCGCTTCAAGGGCATCGTCTGCGAGCGCTGCGGCGTTGAGGTGACTACCGCCAAGGTGCGCCGCGAGCGCATGGGCCACATCGAGCTGGCCGCGCCCGTCTCGCACATCTGGTACTTCAAGAGCCCCGCAAGCTTCCCGATGTCCCGCCTGCTCGATATGAAGAGCAAGGACCTCGAGAAGGTCCTCTACTTCGCGAGCTACGTCATCACCTCGGTTGACACCGAGGCACGCGAGGCCGACGCGGAAGACCTCAAAGAGGAGCTCGCTGCCGACCTCGAGGAGCTGGACGCCGAGCGCGACGACCAGATCGAGCGCCTGAAGGAGCAGGGCAAGCCCGCTGACGACGAGTTCAGCGACGTCGAGCCGCTCTCCGAGGAGGAGATTCGTGCTGGCATTGCCGACCTCGAAGAAGAGTACGACGACGAGAAGGCTCTGCGCACCGAGGCATACGAGCAGTTCATGCAGCTTGAGAAGGGCCAGCTCATCGCAGACGAGAGCCTGTTCTCCGAGATGAAGCGCTATTACGGCATCTACTTCAAGGGCGGCATGGGCGCCGAGGCCGTGCGCGAGCTTCTCCGCGGCATCGACCTCGAGAAGGAGGCCGCCGAGCTGCGCGCCATCATCGCCTCCGACGAGTCGCAGAAGCAGAAGCGCGAGAAGGCCATCAAGCGCCTCGAGATCGTCGACGCCTTCCTGAAGGGCGGCAACGACCCCGCCAACATGATTCTGGACGTCATCCCCGTGATCCCGCCCGACCTGCGTCCTATGGTCCAGCTCGACGGCGGTCGCTTCGCTGCGTCTGACCTGAACGACCTCTATCGCCGTGTCATCAACCGCAACAACCGCCTGAAGCGCCTGCTCGACCTCGACGCTCCCGCAATCATCGTCAACAACGAGAAGCGCATGCTGCAGGAGTCTGTCGACGCCCTGTTTGACAATGGTCGTCGCGGTCGTCCGGTCACCGGTCGTGGCGGTCGTCCGCTGAAGTCGCTCGCTGAGGCCCTCAAGGGCAAGCATGGCCGCTTCCGCCAGAACCTGCTGGGCAAGCGCGTCGACTACTCTGGCCGTTCCGTCATCGTCGTCGACCCGCAGCTCAAGCTTCACCAGTGCGGCCTTCCTTCTCAGATGGCGCTCGAGCTCTTCAAGCCCTTCGTGATGCGTCGTCTGGTCGAGCTCGGCAAGGTTGACAACATCAAGGGAGCCAAGCGCGCAATCGACCGCGGCATGCCTGCGGTCTGGGACGTGCTGGAGGAGGTCATCCAGGACCGCCTGGTGCTTCTCAACCGCGCACCTACGCTGCACCGTCTGTCCATCCAGGCCTTTGAGCCGGTCCTCGTTGAGGGCAAGGCCATCCACCTGCACCCGCTCGTGTGCGCGCCGTTCAACGCCGACTTCGACGGCGACCAGATGTCCGTGCACGTGCCCCTGTCGACGCAGGCTCAGACTGAGGCCCGCGTGCTGATGCTGTCCGCAAACAACCTGCGCTCTCCTGCATCCGGCAAGGTCCTCACGGTTCCGTCTCAGGACATGGTCTTTGGCGTCTACTTCCTGACTACTGCTAAGGATGGCGTCAACGGCGAGGGCAAGGTGTTCGCAAACTTTGAGGACGCCCTTCTCGCCATCGACTCGAGCCCCGACCTGAACCTTCAGGCCAAAGTCGTCGTGCGCCTTTCCGCTGCAGATGCCAACACCATCGAAGGAAATCGCAGGATCTTCCGCGTCATGACCGGCAAGGGCGAGTTTGAGGACATCGACGTCACCGACCACTACGCACGTCTCGAGACCACCGTCGGACGCGTCATCTTCAACCGTCAGTGCCTGCCGCCCGACTATCCGTTCATCAACTACAAGATGGTCAAGAGCGACATCGCTACGCTGGTCAACGACTGCTGCGACCGTTACTCCACCTCGGACGTCGAGCCGATTCTGGACGCCATCAAGTCCGTCGGCTTCCACTACGCTACCGTGGCTGGCCTGACTGTCTCCGTCTGGGATGCAATCATCCCCGAGGACAAGCCCCTGCTTCTTGACGAGGCGCAGGAGAGGGTCGACGCCATCAACGACAACTACGAGAACGGCCTGCTCGCTGAGAAGGAGCGCCACCGCGAGGTCGTCGAAGAGTGGACCAACTGCACCGAGACGCTGGGCACCGAGATGCTGGCCGGCTTTGCCGAGGACAACCCCATTTACATGATGGCTGACTCCGGCGCACGTGGCTCTAAGACGCAGCTTCGCCAGCTCGCTGGCATGCGCGGCCTTATGGCCGATATGTCCGGCGACACCATCGACCTGCCCATTAAGGCAAACTTCCGCGAGGGGCTTCAGCCGCTCGAGTACTTCATCTCGACCTACGGCGCCCGTAAGGGCCTCGTGGACACGGCGTCGCACACCTCTGACTCTGGCTACCTGACCCGTCGACTCGTCGACGTTGCCCAGGACGTCATTGTCCGCGAGGAGGACTGTGGGACCGACGAGGCCGTCACCTACCCGCTCATCAAGCCGGGCGAGGTGGACGTCGACACCGACCTCATTGGCCGCTGCACGCTTCATGACATCGTTGACCCGCAGACGGGCGAGGTCCTTATCCCGAAGGACGGCTACATCGAGTCCAAGGACGACCTCAAGATGCTCGTGGCGCATGGCCTCAAGAAGGTCGAGCTTCGCGCGCTGCTCACCTGCAAGTCAAAGTACGGCGTCTGCCAGAAGTGCTACGGCTGGGATCTGTCCACCCGTCGCCCTGTCAACATCGGCACGGCCGTGGGCATCATCGCAGCCCAGTCGATTGGCGAGCCCGGCACTCAGCTGACCATGCGTACCATTCACTCCGGCGGCGTCGCTGGCGCCGACGACATTACGCAGGGTCTCCCTACCGTTGCTCGTATGTTCGACGTCGTCGGCAACGTCAACGAGAAGATCCTGGGCCGCGAGGCCGACCTTGCGCCTGTCTCTGGCAAGCTCCAGATCACTCCTGAGCAGACCGAGTACCTCATCCGCATCCTGGATTCAGACGACAACTCCCGCATCCTCGAGGAGTGGCGCATCCCTGCCTCCGCCAGCTTCATGCCTGGCATGGAGGACGGCGCCGAGGTTCGCGCTGGCGACCAGATCACGCGCGGCTTCGTCAACTTCCGCAAGCTCCGCAAGCTCACGGACATCGAGTCGACGATGCACACCTTCGTCGCTTCGGTCAAGGACGTCTACACCTCCCAGGGCGTTGATCTGAACGACAAGCACATCGAGGTCATTGCTCGCCAGATGCTGCGCCGCGTCCAGGTCACCAACCCCGGCGACTCTCAGTACCTGCTTGGCCAGTACGTCGACCGCTATGTCTTTGCCGAGACGGTCCGCAATATCACGCTGGCTGGCGGCACGCCGCCCGAGGCCGAGCCTGTTATCCTTGGCACCCTCAAGGTTGCAAGCTCCATCGACTCCTGGCTGTCCAGCGCCTCGTTCATTCGCACGGCTGGCGTCCTCACCGAGGCGTCTATCGCCGGCGAGGTTGACAACCTGCTCGACCTCAAGTCCAACGTCATCGTGGGCAAGAAGATCCCGGCTGGCACCGGTCTTCCCGCCTACCAGAACGTCGAGCTCACCTATCGCGGCACCAAGATCGACGGTCCCACCTCCCCCATGGCCAAGAGCCTTCCCGAGTGGGCGCCCGACGAGCTCAAGGGCATCGAGGAACAGCTGCCCAAGCAGCTTGACTGGGTTGGCGACGAATATGGCTATGGCGGGGTGTACTCCAAGAACGGTCGCACCCTGTCCAGCGAGGACGCGAAGTTGTACCTGTTCGATGACCTCGGAGTGTCACAGCGCTGGACCAACAAGTTCAGCGAGGTCGGCATCGAGACCGTCGGCGACCTTATCGGCAAGACCGAGGACGACCTGCTGCGCATCGATGGCATCGGTGCCAAGGCCATCGAGGAACTTCGCGACGGCCTTGAGGCTCGCGGCCTTCTCTACATACTCGAGCCCGAGGAGGACGAGGCGGATTCTGAGGACCTCTCTCAGCTGCTGAACATGGTTTTCTCGCCTGATGCCGACTCTGACATCATGCTGGGCACCGCCGCGCCTGCCAAGCATCACTACGACGACGAGCTCATTGGCGGCTCTACCGATACGTCGAACAACTCTGACGTCATCAACGAGGACCTTGGCTCTCTTGACGACCTTCTCTCTCAGGTCGTGAAGCAGGAGTCTGAGAGCGACGACGACAGCAACAAGGACGACGACAACGAGTAAAGCTTGTTCGTCTTGGCGTGCGCTATGCGCCGAGCGAGCTCGTGTCCAACCCGCAAGTTTTTGTTCAGCCTCCCACCCATTTGCGGTGGGGGGCTGTTTTTTGTGCTCGAACCGCCGGCAGGTATAATTTTTTTCTAGTCAGACAACGGGTGGAGCGCACATGAATGACAGCTGTAGCAAGAAGATCTTGACCCAATACCTCAGCAACGACGACGTGGTGTACGACGCCACGCAGATATTCGATGCCCTTTCGGACCTCACGCGATTCCAGATTTTGGGGGCACTTTCGCTCGGCGATAAGGGCGTCTCGGAGCTGCAGGAATACTGCTCAGTGTCCCAGTCTGCCATTTCGCACCAGCTTAGGCTGCTCAGAGATCGCGGCCTTGTGACCGCGCGCCGCGAGGGCCAGCGCGTGATTTACTCTCTCGCCGACGAACATGTGACCACGCTGATCTCAGTTGGTCTCGTGCACGCTTCCGAGAACGCTCACCCCGAAACTGCCGAGGAATAAGCCCGCAAACCGCCCCGCCATGTTGTCTCTGCCAACTTGCACGACTTCTGATGCCCGCACAACGGACCGCTGCAACCAGCCTACCAAGTTTTGCGAGTTCTGATGCCCGCACATTGGGGGGCTGCCAGGTTGCGCGAGTTCTGATGCCCGCACATTGGGGCTGCCAGGTTGCGCGACTTCTGATGCTGGGCCATGCCAGGTTTTGCGACTTCTGATGCCCGTTTTGCCTAGTTATGCGACCTCTGATGCTCGACCTGCCAACTTGCGCGACTTCTGATGCCGCAAAAGTCGCGCAAGTTGGCAAAGAGACATCGTGTGGGGCTGCCGAAGAGAGACATCGTGTGGGGATGCCGATAAAGTAGTCCCTCGCATTGTGTGGAGCGCACTTTTCCGCCAGAGCTCCTACCTGGTGCTTCTCTTGGGCCTGGCATTCATCGTGTGGGTCGCCGAGAAAGGTCATGGCTGCTGGTCTCATTGTGTGGGGCTTCTCGCCCTCAAGATGGGCTCTCGACGAGAAGACCTTTACAAATTCGCAGGTAGAAAAATGGCACATACGCAATGCCATTTAGAGCGGTCCTACACGATGGAGGCGGTCCATATGGTAATCTGTGCAGTCCCGCACGATGCTGCTTGCGAGCAGCAAAAACTCACGCAGCCCCCGCACAATGGAAGTGAGCGCTATTTTGCAGTCCCACACAACGGGGGACGTCGCGCGCACTGCCAGATTCTGCGACCTCTGATGCTCGGCGCTGCCAAGTTGTGCGACTTCTGATGCCGCAGTTGCCACTTTGTGCGACCTCTGATGCCCGGCCTGCCAACTTGCGCGAGTTCTGATGCCGCAAAAGTCGCACAACCTGGCAGGCGAGCAGGCAAGGCCTGAGCGGTCTGTGTTGTGGGGAAGGTGAAAATCCTAGCGGTGCCCGAACGGCTTCGCGCCCGAACGACCGCCCGTCAGATAGCCGCCTGCCCAGCAACCGTGCAGAAAGCGAAAGCTCTATCCTCTGTGAAAGGTACGTGTAGGAAGGATACGCCCGGCACCGTGGCGTTTTGACATCTGCGGTTATCGCGCGTAATGTTTCATCTCGCGCCAATCCAGGGCAGCGGTGCTGCGTTGCCCTTCATATTAGGCGAAATTGCACGTAGATAGGTATGAAGGAGAAGAACTTTGCCTACCATCAACCAGCTTGTCCGTCACGGTCGCGTGAGCGCCAAGGCTAAGTCCAAGAACGCCGCCCTCCAGCACAACCCCCAGAAGCGCGGTGTCTGCACCCGTGTCTTCACCACCACCCCCAAGAAGCCTAACTCTGCCCTTCGTAAGGTCGCCCGTGTCCGTCTTGTCAACGGCATCGAGGTCACTGCGTACATCCCGGGCGAGGGTCACAACCTCCAGGAGCACTCCATCGTGCTGATCCGTGGCGGTCGTGTCCGTGACCTGCCTGGCGTTCGTTACAAGATCATCCGTGGTGCTTACGACTGCGCCGCAGTCCAGAACCGCAAGAAGGCCCGTTCTCGCTACGGCGCCAAGCGCGGCAAGTAAGCCAAACCTGCATCAAAAGACCGATTTCTGAGGAGATACAACATGCCGCGTCGTGCAGCAGCAGTGCGTCGTGAGGTTCAGCCTGACGCCGTCTACAACAACCGTCTCGTGACCCAGCTCATCAACAAGGTCCTCCTTGATGGCAAGCGTTCCACCGCTGAGCGCATCGTCTATAGCGCCTTTGACATCGTCAAGGAGAAGACCGGCGAGGATCCGCTGGCTGTCTTCAAGAAGGCAATGGACAACATCCGCCCGACCCTCGAGGTCAAGCCTCGCCGTGTCGGTGGTGCTACCTACCAGGTCCCTATGGAGGTCAACTCCCGCCGTGCAACCACGCTGGCAATCCGCTGGCTTGTCAACTTCTCGCGTGCTCGCAAGGAGAAGACCATGGCAGAGCGCCTCGCCAATGAGATCATCGACGCCTCCAATGGCGTTGGCGCTTCCGTTAAGCGTCGCGAGGACCTCTTCAAGATGGCAGAGGCTAACCGCGCATTCTCTCATTACCGCTTCTAATTCGGGGGAGAGCATTACATGGCAAAGATGAAATACAAGCTCGAAGACCTTCGTAACATCGGCATCATGGCCCATATCGATGCCGGTAAGACGACGACCACCGAGCGAATCCTTTACTACACCGGCAAGACCCACAAGATCGGCGAGGTCCACGATGGCGCGGCCACGATGGACTGGATGGTTCAGGAGCAGGAGCGCGGCGTCACCATCACTTCCGCTGCCACCACGTGCTTCTGGAAGGACCACGTCATCCAGATCATCGACACCCCGGGTCACGTCGACTTCACCGCTGAGGTCGAGCGCTGCCTGCGCGTCCTCGATGGCGCTGTGGCCGTCTTCGACGCCGTCGCTGGCGTCCAGCCGCAGTCCGAGACCGTCTGGCGCCAGGCTGCCAAGTACAACGTCCCCCGCATCGCCTTCATCAACAAGTTCGACCGCGTTGGCGCCGATTTCTTCCACGCCATCGATACCATGAAGGAGCGCCTCTCCGCTCCTGCCGTGGCCGCGCAGATCCCCATGGGCGCCGAGTCCAACTTCTGGGGCCTTGTCGACCTGGTCACCATGACCGCGTGGGACTTCAAGGAAGACGCCAAGGGCATGATCTACCCCGAGCCCATGGATGCCATCCCTGACGAGTTCGTCGACCTTGCCAACGAGAAGCGCGAGGAGCTGCTCGACGCCGCTTCCAACTTCTCCGACGAGCTCATGGAGGCCATCCTTGAGGACAAGGAGATCCCTGTCCCCATGCTCAAGGCCGCCATCCGCAAGGGCGTCATCGCCAACGAGCTGAACCCCGTCTTCGTGGGCTCTGCCTACAAGAACAAGGGCATCCAGGAGCTGCTCGACGCCGTCGTCGACTACCTGCCCAGCCCGCTCGACGTCCCCGAGATTGACGGCACCAACCTCAAGGGTGAGCCCGAGGTCCGTCACGCCGATCCCAAGGAGCCCTTCTCCGCTCTGGCGTTCAAGATCATGACCGACCCCTACGTCGGCAAGCTCACCTACATCCGCGTGTACTCCGGCCAGGCCGAGGCAGGCTCTTACGTCTACAACTCCGTCAAGGACAACAAGGAGCGCCTGGGCCGCATCCTCGAGATGAACGCCAACGACCGTGTTGACCGTGACGAGTGCTCTGCTGGCGACATCGTTGCATGCGTCGGCCTGAAGAACACCTCCACGGGCGACACCCTCTGCGACGAGAACCACCCCATCGTGCTCGAGTCCATCAAGTTCGCCGACCCCGTCATCGACGTCGCCGTCGAGCCCAAGAGCAAGGCCGAGCAGGAGAAGATGTCCGTTGGCCTTGCCAAGCTGGCTGAGGAGGACCCGACCTTCCGCGTCCACACCGACCAGGAGACCGGCCAGACCATCATCGCTGGCATGGGCGAGCTGCACCTCGAGATTATCGTCGACCGCCTGCGCCGCGAGTTCCACGTCGACTGCAACGTGGGCAAGCCTCAGGTTGCCTACCGCGAGACCGCTGGCCATGCCGTCCAGCACGCCGAGGGCAAGTTCGTCCGCCAGTCCGGCGGCCGCGGCCAGTATGGTCACGCCGTCATCGACATGGAGCCCAACGAGGAGGGCAAGGGCTACGAGTTCGTCAACGCTATCGTCGGCGGCGTGGTCCCCAAGGAGTACATCCCCTCGATCGACAAGGGCATCCAGGAGGCCCTGGAGAGCGGCGTCATCGCCGGCTACCCTGTCGTCGACATCAAGGTGACCTTGGTCGATGGCTCCTACCACGAGGTCGACTCCTCCGAGGCCGCCTTCAAGATTGCCGGTTCCATGGCAATCAAGGACGCCCTTAAGAAGTCCGATCCAGTGCTCCTCGAGCCTGTCGAGTCCGTTGAGGTTGAGACCCCCGAGCAGTACATGGGCGACGTCATGGGCAACCTGTCCTCTCGCCGCGGCAAGATCGAGGGCATGGAGGATCGCCGCGACACCAAGGTCATTCGCGCCAAGGTGCCCCTGGGCGAGATGTTCGGCTACGCTACCGACCTCCGTTCTCAGACGCAGGGTCGTGCAAGCTACACCATGCAGTTTGATTCGTACGAGCCTGTCCCGAAGGCCATCCGCGACGAGATCGTCGCCAAGGCCGGCGGAAGCGCTTCTTAATTAACGACCACGAGCCATAGCTCATATACGGAGGTACAAAGTGTCAAGCCAGAAGATCAGGATTCGCCTCAAGGGCTACGACCACGAGGTCGTCGACCAGTCCGCGAAGCTCATCGTGGACACCGCTCAGAAGACGGGCGCCCGCGTTTCGGGCCCGATTCCTCTGCCCACCGAGCGCAATCTTTACACGGTCATTCGCTCGCCCCATAAGGACAAGGATTCTCGCGAGCAGTTCGAGATGCGCACCCACAAGCGCCTCATCGACATCCTCGACCCTTCGTCCTCGACGGTTGATTCGCTGATGCGTCTCGACCTCCCCGCGGGCGTCGACATCGAGATCAAGCTCTAACTCACGCGAACAAGCGGGGGAGCCCCCGTCTTCCTACGGGCAGCGCGCTGCGCGAAGCTGCCCTCGGGAGACGGGGGCTCCTTGTCTTTGCAAAGGCAGAGTGGCGGTCCTTGATTCGACGCGCTTGGTGGGTTGCAGCATTTTTCGCGTTGTAGGTTTCTTTGGGATGGTGTGAGTCGCTAGAAGGGGACACTGTCGTTGTTAGGTATGCATACAATTGCGAAGGTAGCCGCTTCTGATGAAGGTGATTGAACAATGTATTGTCCTAACTGTGGAGCACGAATCTCAGACAAGGCCAAATTCTGCCCCCGGTGCGGTGCTGCCCTTTCCGACTTTGCCGTGAATACCAACCAGGCAAACCAACCTCGGGAGTCCTATCCGCATGATGCTGGCGCATCGAACGCGGGAGCGCCGCAGAACCCCAACGTCACCCAGAATCCGACTGCGGCGCAAGGCTCGCCTCAGGGCTCTCAGCCTCATGCGGAAGCACATCCCGCAGAGAAGGCGACTCCTGTAGCCAAGGCTGCCAAGGCTCAGTTGGCCAAGAGCATCTTCGTGCTGTCGATTGTCTCCGAGGCGCTTATCGCGCTTTCTGGTATCTTGCCCTTCTACACCGTGGACTCCGTCGACCAGAAGCTGCTTGGCTACGTCAAATACACCGTGTCGCTCTCGGCGCAATCCGACGGCGTGGTGCTGATCCTCTTTGCAATTGTGGCTCTTGCCGTCACCATCATGAAAAAGCATCCTGCTGACTTTGTCCTCACCTGCATATCTGGTGGCTATGCGGCGCTTGAGCTCATCGGAATCTTGATTCTTCAGTCCACCGGGAGCAGCGCAAGCATGGTTGTCGAATACAGCCTGGGCTTTGCCTGCTTGGTCGTTGGCATTGCAGCCGCTGTGGCGGCTATCGCTCTGACCATCATCGATAAGAAGCAGCCGAAGAAGTCCGAGGCATCGAAGGTCACCGACCCTTCCAAGGGCTCAAACTAGCCCTTCTCGCTAGCTATGGATACGCCCGACTCGGTGGAAATGGGAATCCCAGCTCAAAGGCCTAAAAAATTGTGCGAAGAGATTGTGAAGCCGCCCTCGCGCGTATAAACTAGTAGGGCTGCTGAATGGGGCAGGTATGTCTCTGCAGGCAGTTCATACAAGACGTGGTCCGCTGGGGGAGTGCAGAGGAGCTGCACCTAAGGTCCCATGACCACCGAGGGTAAGGAAAGAGCATGGTCAGCACGATTCTTGGCCGTAAGCTCGGTATGACGCAGGTTTGGGACGAGAACGACAATGTCGTCCCTGTCACCGTCATCCAGGCTGGCCCCTGCACTGTCTCGCAGGTCAAGACGAAGGCGACCGACGGCTACGACGCCGTCCAGATCGGCTTCGGAGACATCAAGCCTAAGCATGTCAACAAGCCCATGGCTGGTCACTTCGCCGCCCATGGCGTTGAGCCTATGCGCTATCTGCGCGAGGTCCGCGTCGAGAATGGCGAGGAGCACAAGACCGGCGACGTCATCACCGTTGCCGACTTCGCTGACGTCAAGTCCGTCGACGTCACCGGCACTTCCAAGGGCAAGGGCTTCCAGGGCACCGTTAAGCGCTGGAACTTCTCTCGTGGCCCCATGGCTCACGGCTCCCGCAACCAGCGCAAGCCTGGCTCCATCGGCCAGTGCGCTTATCCCGCGCGCGTCCGCAAGGGCCTGCACATGTATGGTCACATGGGTGACGAGCGCGTCACCGTCAAGAACCTCAAGCTCGTCCGCGTCGATGCCGAGCAGAACATCATGCTCATCAAGGGCGCCGTGCCGGGCGGCAAGAACGCTCTCGTCCAGGTCCGCATGGCCTAAGGGCCCGCGAGCAAGCAGTCGCTTAGGCTAACAAGGAGGACTCATGTCCAAGTACGACATCAAGAACGTCGAGGGGAAGGCGGCCGGCACGGCTGATCTCTCCGATGACGTCTTCGGCATCGAGCCGAACATTCCCGTAATCCACCAGGTGGTGACTTGCCAGGACGCGTGCATGCGCCAGGGCACCCACTCTACCAAGAACCGCCACGAGGTCTCTGGCGGCGGCGTCAAGCCTTGGCGCCAGAAGGGCACTGGCCGTGCCCGCCAGGGCTCCATCCGCGCTGGCCAGTGGGTCGGCGGCGGCGTGATCTTCGGGCCTACGCCCCGCGATCACTCCAAGCGCATCAACAACAAGATGGTCAAGCTTGCCATGCGCTCCGTCCTCTCCGGCAAGGTTGCCGACTCCGAGCTCGTGCTCGTCGACGCCCTTTCCTTCGAGAAGCCGTCCACCAAGCAGGCCCAGCAGGTTATCAACGCCCTCGGACTTGCCGACAAGCGCGTCACCTTGGTTCTGAACGACGACGACATCAACAGCTTCCTGTCGTTCCGCAACATCAATAACGTGACGGTCATTGCCGTTTCTGAGGCAACCACCCGTTACCTGATCGACAACGGCGCTCTTCTCATGACCGCTGACGTCGCGAAGCAGCTCGAGGAGGTGCTTGCGTAATGCAGTCCGCCTACGATGTGATTATCCGCCCCATCGTCTCCGAGCGCTCCTATGGTCTCATGGAGGAGGGCAAGTACACCTTCGAGGTTGCCAAGAAGGCTCCCAAGGAGGAGATTGCTGACGCTGTCGAGAAGCTCTTCGGCGTCCATGTCCTCAAGGTCAACACCATCAACGTGCACAGCAAGTCAAAGCGCGTTCGCTATCAGATGGGCAAGACCCGCAGCTGGAAGAAGGCCATCGTGACGCTCGCTCCTGGCGAGCAGATCGAGATCTTCGCCAACCAGCAGGCAGCATCTGATTCTGAGTAGACAGCATCGCCCGGCTTAGGCCGGGCTGCTTGCCGCGTGTAATGGATACGCGCGGTACCGTGGTATCCGGTGTCGCTCCGCCAATCCCTGAGCGGGGCGGCCAACGGAAGAAGAAGGGAATGAAATGGCAGTTAAGCACCTAAAGCCCACCAGCGCAGGCAGGCGCTTCCAGACTGTCTCGGACTTCGCCGAGATCACGACGGATAAGCCCGAGAAGTCGCTCATCGAGCCTCTGCACAAGAGGGCCGGTCGTAACAACAACGGTCGCGTCACCACCCGTCACCAGGGCGGCGGCAACAAGCGCATGTATCGTCGCATCGACTTCAAGCGTCGCAAGGACAACGTCCCGGCCAAGGTCGCGACCATCGAGTATGACCCCAACCGCTCTGCTCGCATCGCGCTTCTCCACTACGTTGATGGCGCCAAGGCCTACATCCTGGCTCCCGAGGGCCTGAAGGTTGGCGACACCGTCGTCTCTGGCGAGAAGGGCATCGACATCAAGCCCGGCAACTGCATGCCGCTCTCCGAGATTCCCGTCGGCACGCTCGTTCACGCCGTCGAGTTCCAGCCCGGAAAGGGCGCCGCAATGGCTCGCTCCGCCGGCACCTCCGTGCAGCTCATGGGCAAGGACGGCGGCTACGCAATCCTGCGTCTTCCGTCCTCCGAGCTCCGTCGCGTCCTTCTGACCTGCCGCGCAACGATTGGCGAGGTCGGCAACGCCGATCACTCCAACATCGTCGTCGGCAAGGCTGGCCGTTCTCGCTGGGCTGGCGTGCGTCCGACCGTCCGTGGTACCGTCATGAACCCTGTCGACCACCCGCACGGCGGCGGCGAGGGCAAGAACCACACCTCCGGCCGTCCGTCCGTCACCCCGTGGGGCAAGCCGACCAAGGGTTACAAGACGCGTGACCCCAAGAAGGCATCCAACCGTCTCATCATCCGTCGTCGCCGCTCCAAGTAGTCGGCACACGAGTAGTAGGAGATAGAAAGCATGAGCAGAAGTCTCAAGAAGGGCCCGTTCGTGGAGACTCGCCTCCTCGCGCGTGTCACCGCTATGAACGAGTCTGGCAAGAAGGACGTTATCAAGACTTGGTCTCGTTCTTCCACCATCTACCCGGAGATGGTCGGTCACACCATCGCCGTCCACGATGGCCGCAAGCATGTTCCTGTGTACATCACCGAGTCCATGGTCGGTCACAAGCTGGGCGAGTTCGCCCCCACTCGTACGTTCCGTGGCCACAGGGTTGATTAGGGGGTAGTTAGTCAATGGCAAACAACAACGCCAACGCGACTGAGGTCAGGGCTACTGCCCGCTATGTCCGCGTCGCACCGCGCAAGGCGCGCGCCGTCGTGGCCCTCATCCGCAACAAGTCCGTTGCTCAGGCGCTCGAGATTCTTCAGTTTACCAACCGCGCCGCTGCGACCGATGTCGCCAAGGTTCTGC
Organism: Tractidigestivibacter sp.; assembly: GCF_050946515.1. Lineage (GTDB taxonomy): Bacteria > Actinomycetota > Coriobacteriia > Coriobacteriales > Atopobiaceae > Tractidigestivibacter. The sequence continues at coordinate 3,163 of NZ_JBMNUX010000008.1, read as the reverse complement.
GCTCCGCCATCGCCAATGCCGAGAACAACAACAATCTTCGCGCTGACGACCTCATGGTGAAGTTCGCCTATGTCGACGAGGGTCCCACGCTCAAGCGCATTCGTCCTCGCGCCAAGGGCTCCGCTTCCCGCATCAACAAGCGCACCAGCCACATCACCGTCGTCGTCGCTCCTCGAAAGGAGGCGTAGGGAAAGCATGGGTCAGAAGGTACAGCCTACCGGCTTCCGTCTCGGCATCACCGAGGACTGGCGTTCCCGTTGGTACGCCGATAAGAACTATGCCGAGCAGCTCGGCAACGATCTTGAGATCCGCAAGTACCTGAACAAGCGCCTTGAGAAGGCAGCCGTTTCTCGTGTCGACATCGAGCGCGCTGGCGACAAGGTGAAGGTCACCATCTACACCGCTCGCCCGGGCATCGTCATCGGCAAGAAGGGCGCCGAGATCGACGTCCTGCGCTCCGACCTCGAGAAGGTCGCTAAGGTGGGCAAGGGTCAGGTCAACGTCGACGTCATCGAGGTCAAGCGCCCCGAGCTCGATGCAAACCTGGTTGCTCAGTCCATCGCCGAGCAGCTCGAGCAGCGCGTCGCCTTCCGCCGCGCTATGCGCAAGGCCGTCCAGTCTGCTCGCAAGGCTGGCGCCAAGGGCATTCGTATTCAGTGCTCTGGTCGTCTGAATGGCGCCGAGATGGGTCGTCGTGAGTGGTACCGCGAGGGTCGCGTGCCTCTGCACACCCTTCGCGCCGTCATCGACTTCGGCGAGGCCACCGCTCGCACCACCATGGGAGCTTGCGGAGTCAAGGTTTGGATCTATCACGGCGAGAAGCTGCCTGGTCAGCCCACGCCGACCCCCGCACTCGAGGGCTCTTCTCGTCCTCGCCGCGGTCGTAACGAGAGGAGGGCTCGCTAATGCTCGCACCTAAGCGTGTCCTGCACCGCAAGGTTCAGCGCGGCTCCATGAAGGGCCATGCAAAGGGCAACACCGAGCTGCACTTTGGCGATTGGGGCCTCATGGCCGAGGAGGCTCACTGGATCACCAACCGCCAGATTGAGGCTGCTCGTGTCGCCATCACCCGTGAGATGAAGCGTGGCGGCAAGATCTGGATCACCATCTTCCCGGACAAGCCCATCACCAAGAAGCCGGCTGAGACCCGCATGGGCTCCGGCAAGGGCAACCCCGAGGACTGGGTGGCCGTCGTCAAGCCCGGGCGCATCATGTTCGAGGTCGGCGAGATCGACGAGGCCACGGCCAAGGAGGCCCTGCGCCTTGCCCAGCACAAGCTGCCCATCAAGACCAAGATCGTTTCCCGCGCTTCTCAGGACGGGGAGGACAAGTAACCATGAAGTACAAGGACATTCAGGAGCTCAGCGACGAGGAGCTGGCCAAGAAGCTTGAGGACGGCCGCGCCGAGCTCTTCAACCTCCGTTTCCAGATGGCCACGAGCCAGCTGGACAACACCGCCCGCGTCAAGGCCGTGAAGCGCGACATCGCTCGCGTTCAGACCGAGATTCGTGCCCGTCAGATCGCCGCGGAGAAGTCCGCAGCGCAGAACTAGATCGCAGGAGATAAGAAATGGCTGAGACCGAAAGCAGGAACGCGAGGAAGGTCCGCACCGGGACTGTCGTCTCCATCTCCGGCGACAAGACCGTCACGGTGAGGATTGACTACCGCAAGCACCACCCCAAGTACGGAAAGATGATGACCGTCTCCAAGAAGCTCCACTGCCACGACGAGAAGAACGAGTGTGGCCTTGGCGACCGCGTCACCGTTATGGAAACTCGTCCTCTCTCCAAGACCAAGCGTTGGCGCGTCGTGGAGATCGTCGAGCGTGCCAAGTAAGTATTAATGACGAGCCCAACCCATGTGCGTCGCACCTAGGGCGCACCTCTGGGAGGGCAAACTCGGAGGAACACCATGATTCAGATGGAAACCATGCTCAACGTCGCCGACAACAGCGGCGCTCGACGCGTGAAGTGCATCAAGGTCCTGGGTGGCTCCAAGCGCAGGTACGCCGGCATCGGTGACGTCATCATCTGCGCAGTTCAGGAGGCCACGCCGGGCGGCTCCGTCAAGAAGGGCGACATCGTTCGCTGCGTCGTCGTTCGCACCGTCAAGGAGACGCGCCGCAAGGACGGAAGCTACATCAAGTTTGACCAGAACGCTTGCGTCTTGGTCGACAAGGATGGCGAGCCCAAGGGCACCCGTATCTTCGGGCCTGTCGCTCGTGAGCTTCGCGACCGCAAGTACATGAAGATCGTCTCGCTCGCGCCTGAGACGCTCTAGGGAGTGAGTACGACTATGAAGATGAACGTAAAGAAGGGCGACAAGGTCGTCGTCATTTCCGGCAAGAGCAAGGGCGTCGAGGGCGAGATCCTTCGCTCCATCCCGTCCGAGGGCAAGGTTGTCGTTGAGGGAGCCAACATCGTCAAGAAGGCCGTTCGCCCCAACGCCAATAACCAGCAGGGAGGCATTATCAGCCAGGAGGCTCCCATTGACGTCTCCAACGTCATGCTGATTTGCCCGTCCTGCGGCAAGCCCACCCGCGTTGGTCACGACGTTGACGACAGCGGCAAGAAGGTCCGCGTCTGCAAGAAGTGCGGCGCCAAGTTCTAATTTTTGCCCGTGTTGGAAAGGCTTGACCTTTTGCAGCGAGTTGAAGCTCCCGGTTCGCCCCATGCGGATCGGGAGCTTTTTTCGAAGGATGACGCTTGGTCGCGCGGGAGGCTCTTCTCGGTCCTCGGGAGCCCCACGCAATAGCGGAATGACGGCTCTTCTGCACGCAACGGCTGGGAGACCCCACACAACGTGGCTGGAGCTCCAGACAACGAGGCTCCGGTCCCACACAACGAGGCTCCGGTCCCACACAACGAGACTCCGGTCCCACACAACGAGGCTCCGGTCCCACACAACAGAGCGCTGCCAGGTTGCGCGACTTTTGCAGCATCAGAAGTCGCGCAACCTGGCATGTCGGTCATCAGAAGTCGCATAACCTGGCAAAACGGGCATCAGAAGCCGCAAAACCTGGCATGGCCCAGCATCAGAAGTCGCGCAACCTGGCAGCCCCCCAATGTGCGGGCATCAGAAGTCGCGGAACTTGGCGGCGTCGGGCATCAGAACTCGCGTAACATGGCAGCGCACGTCGTGCGGGCATCAGAACTCGCGTAAC
>NZ_JBMNUX010000007.1:0-126361 GCF_050946515.1 Tractidigestivibacter sp. | reverse complement strand
AGAAGTCGCGCAACCTGGCAGCCCCCCAATGTGCGGGCATCAGAAGTCGCGGAACTTGGCGGCGTCGGGCATCAGAACTCGCGTAACATGGCAGCGCACGTCGTGCGGGCATCAGAACTCGCGTAACTTGGCAGCGCACGTCGTGCGGGCATCAGAACTCGCGTAACTTGGCAGCGCACGTCGTGCGGGCATCAGAACTCGCGTAACATGGCAGCGCACGTCGTGCGGGCATCAGAAGTCGCGCAACCTGGCAGGAGCCATACCGTGCGTGTCTCATCGTGTGGACAGCACGCGCACGCAGCAGAGGCCAGACCGGTGGAGCGTGAAACGTGAGGATACTGCGGAGAATTGTGCAGGCAAAATGACCTCTGGCACATCGCACGTCGAACAACTATTATTTGAACTTGCGGCTCTGTGTGGGGTGGATTCTGTCTCGACCCACTCTCTGTCGCAAGGAACATGGCTCCCGGTAAGCCAAGCCGGGAGGTACGAGGTTGGAAACCCCGTGCTGAGAACCCCAAGATTTAAGGAGAGAGAATGGCAGAAGAGAAGTACGTACCGCGTCTTAAGCAGCAGTACTACGACACGGTCCGCGACCAGCTGCAGAAGCAGTTTGGGTACGGCAACGTCATGCAGATTCCGAAGTTCGAGAAGATCGTCGTGAACATGGGCGTCGGCGAGGCCGCTACCGACTCCAAGGCCATCGACGGCGCCGTCTCCGACCTGCGCGCCATCACCGGCCAGCAGCCGCTCATCACCCACGCTCGCAAGTCCATCGCAACCTTCCACCTGCGCCAGGGTCAGGCAATCGGCGCTAAGGTCACCCTCCGCGGCGACCGTATGTGGGAGTTCCTCGATCGCCTCATCTCTGTTGCAATCCCCCGTATCCGCGACTTCCGTGGTATCTCCCCCAAGTCGTTCGACGGTCGCGGCAACTTCTCGATGGGCGTCACCGAGCAGCTGATCTTTCCCGAGATCGACTTCGACAAGGTTGACCGCACCCGTGGCATGGACATCACCATTGTGACTACTGCCCAGACGGACGAGGAGGGCAAGGCGCTTCTCGACGCCTTCCACTTCCCGTTCAAGCAGGAGTAAATAACGCACGTTTGTCAGGCGCCCGCCCCACACCTGGGGCGGGCAGGTGTGCCAAGAAGGAGGATTTGTGGCTAAGACATCGATGATCGTCAAGGCGAACCGCGAGCCGAAGTTCTCGACGCGTAAGCAGAACCGCTGCCAGCGTTGTGGGCGTCCCCACTCCGTCTATCGCAAGTTCGGTCTCTGCCGTGTGTGCTTCCGCGAGCTGGCAAGCAAGGGCGAGCTCCCCGGCGTCCGCAAGGCTAGCTGGTAAGGACTGTTGGGGTACCGGCGTCCAGGCGTCCGCGCTAAGGGTGCGGACGAACCAGCGCACAGGTTCATCATGAGCTAAGGAGAAGGATCCATGAAGGTTACCGATCCAATTTCGGATATGCTGACGCGCATCCGCAACGCCAACTCAGCGGGCAAGCCCGAGGTCTCCATGCCCTCGAGCAAGGTTCTCGTTGAGGTTGCTCGCGTCATTTGCGAGGAGGGCTACATTGAGGGGTACTCCGTCGAGGATACCAAGCCCCAGAAGACCCTCTACATTACTCTTAAGTACGGTCAGAGGCGCGCCCGCATCATTCGTGGCATCAAGCGCATCTCTAAGCCGGGTCTTCGTATTTACTCCTCCGCGGACAAGCTTCCGCGCGTTCTGGGAGGTCTCGGCACCGCCGTCATTTCAACTTCCAAGGGCATGATGTGCGACCGCGACGCTCGCAAGATGGGCGTCGGCGGCGAGGTCATCGCCTACATCTGGTAAGTCGGCCGAATCAAGATAGGAGGAGACAATGTCTCGTATCGGCAAGAAGCCTGTCCAGATTCCGGCTGGAGTCACTGTGACCATCGACGGAAATAACGTCACGGTCAAGGGCAGCAAGGGGGAGCTCAACCGCAGCTTCTCTGATTCTCTGACCATCGCCCAGGAGGGCGATACGATCGTCGTTACCTATGACGATGAGTCCACCGAGTCCAACGCCCAGCAGGGCCTGGCACGCACGCTTATCAACAACATGGTCATGGGCGTCTCCGAGGGCTTTGAGAAGAAGCTCGAGCTCACCGGCGTCGGCTATCGTGCCGCGCTGAAGGGTAAGGACCTCGATCTCTCCCTTGGCTACTCTCACCCCGTGATCTACAAGTGCCCCGACAACATCACCTTCGAGGTGCCTGACAACACGCACATCACCGTGAAGGGCATCTCTAAGGAGCAGGTTGGTCAGGTTGCTGCTGAGATCCGCATGAAGCGTCCTCCCGAGCCGTACAAGGGCAAGGGCATCCATTATGAGGGCGAGCACATCCGCAGGAAGCTCGGCAAGGCTGCTAAGTAGTTTCGGAAGCCTGTCTAGTTAAAAGACCGCCACCCCGTCAGGTGACGGCACGTCAAAGGAGAAGGAATGAACAAGACACAGGCTCAGGCCAAGAGGGCTGGTCTTCAGCGTCGTAAGCGCCGCGTCCGCGGTAAGGTCTTCGGCACTGCCGAGCGTCCTCGCCTCGCTGTTCATCGCACCAACGCCAACATCTACGCGCAGATTATCAATGACGTCGACGGCACCACCCTCTGCTCTGCCTCGACCCTGAGCCCCGAGTTCCGCGCCACTGGCAAGATCGGCTCCAACAAGGAGGCCGCTGAGTTCGTAGGCGAGCTCGTTGGCAAGCGCGCGCTGGAGAAGGGCATCACCGCCGTCACGTTTGACCGCGGTGGTCATATCTATCACGGCCGCGTCAAGGCTTTGGCAGACGGTGCCCGCAACGCGGGCCTGAAGTTCTAGGAGGATTCAATGGCACGAGATCGTAAGCGCCAGCAGGACACCGATCTTCAGGAGCGCGTCGTCTACATCCACCGCGTCTCCAAGACCGTCAAGGGTGGCCGCCGCATGTCCCTCGTCGCTCTGGTCGTCGTTGGTGACGGCAAGGGCAACGTCGGCCTTGGCATGGGCCGCTCCACTGAGGTTCCTCTGGCTATCCAGAAGGGCGTCGATGACGCCAAGAAGAACATGTTCCATGTTCCCGTTACTGCTGAGGGCTCTGTTCCTCACACCGTCGAGGGTCACTACGGCGCCGGCCGCGTTCTGATCAAGCCGGCTATCGAGGGTACTGGCGTCATCGCCGGCGGCCCCGTGCGTCCGCTGTTCGAGCTTGCTGGCATCACCAACGTGCTCTCCAAGTCCCTCGGCACTGACAACGCCATGAACATCATCAAGGCGGCGGCTGAGGGCCTGAAGGAGCTCTCCAGCCCCGAGGAGACCGCCGAGCGTCGCGGACTCACCGTTTCCGAGATGTTCGTCGGGAAGGAGAACTAGAGATGGCAGAGAAGACACTCACGGTCAAGCTCGTCAGGAGTGCTGTCTGCTCCGTTAAGAAGGACCAGACTGCCACCTGCCGCGCCATGGGCCTCCGCAAGATCGGCGACACTGCCGTGCTGCCCGACAACCCGAGCGTCCGAGGCATGATCTTCAAGGTCAAGCACCTCGTGACCGTTGAAGAGAACTAGGGGTACCAACAATGCAGCTCAATGACATCACGCCCGCTGAGGGCTCGAGGAAGAACCGCAAGCGCATCGGTCGCGGCAACTCTTCTGGTCACGGCACCACCGCTGGTCGTGGCTCCAAGGGTCAGCTCTCCCGCTCCGGCGGCGGCAAGGGCGCCGGCTTCGAGGGCGGTCAGCAGCCGCTCGCCATGCGCCTGCCTAAGCTCCCCGGCTTCACCAATCACAGCCGTGTTGAGTACGCACCCGTTAACGTTGCTCGTCTTGAGGCGCTGTTTGCCGACGGCGAGACCGTCGACGCCGATGCCCTCGTTGCAAAGGGCGTCATTAAGCACGACTATATCCCCGTCAAGGTCCTCGGCGACGGTGAGCTCACCAAGAAGCTGACTGTCAAGGTGGACAAGGTTTCCGCCTCTGCCAAGGCTAAGATTGAGGCGGCCGGAGGAAAGGTTGAGCCGGCGTGCTAAACGGAATTGCCAATGCCTTTCGCGTGCCTGAGCTGAGGAAGAAGACCCTACTCACTATCCTCATCCTCTTGATTTATCGCGTTGGCGCGTACGTGCCTGTCCCTGGCGTTCCTTTCCAGGACATGCTGAGCGCCTATCAGCTCGGACTGTCCTCGAGCGGCGCCATGGCTGTGCTCAACCTGTTCTCGGGCGGTGCCCTTTCGCGCATGTCCGTGTTCGCGTTGGGCATCATGCCCTACATTACTGCGCAGATCATCCTGCAGCTGTTCCAAGCGGTCATTCCTTCCCTTGGCGAGCTTGCCAAGGAAGGAGAGGCCGGTCAGCGTAAGATCACGCAGTATACGCGCTATCTCACCATTGGCCTTGCTCTGCTCAACGCCATTGCCTACCTGTTCTATTTCAGGAGCTATGGTGTCGACTTCAGCAACATGGGCTTCCCCGAGTGGCTCGAGAACATCATCATTGTTTTCACGATGCTCGTGGGCGCCGTCATCATCATGTGGCTGGGAGAGGTCATCACGCAGCGTGGCATTGGCAACGGCATGTCGTTGATCATCTTCGTCAACATCATGTCCGGGCTTCCGTCGGCGCTTATCTCTTCGGTCACCAACAGCGGCAGCGTTGTGCTCACCGCCGTTACGCTCATCGTGATCATCGCGATCATCCCCATCATCGTGTATGTCGAGCGTGGCCAGCGCCGCATTCCCATTCAGTATGCCAAGCGCGTCGTCGGCCGTAGGGTCATGGGTGGCCAGGCCACCTACCTTCCCATCAAGGTCAATACGGCCGGCGTCGTGCCGATCATCTTTGCCTCGGCAGTACTGTATTTCCCTGCGCAGATTGCAGTCTTCTTCCCCAGCGTCGGTTGGGTGCAAGCAGTTGCCAACGCGCTCTCCTCAGGCTGGCTTAACTGGGTTCTGTCCGTAGTCCTCATCGTGTTCTTCGCGTATTTCTATACGTCGATGATCTTCAATCCTGAGGAAACGGCAGACCAGCTGCGCAAGCAGGGCGGCTTTATCCCGGGCGTAAGGCCCGGTGCCGCAACGGCAGCCTACATCAAGAGCACCATTAGCCATATCACGCTTCCCGGTGCCCTGTTCATGGCAGTGCTGGCCGTGGTCCCCACGATCATCTTCTGGTTCACCAACGATACCCTGATTCAGTCCTTTGGCGGCACGTCTGTCTTGATTATGGTCGGCGTAGCCATGGACACCATCTCCTCGCTGGAGAGCCAGCTCAAGATGCACAATTACGATGGGTTCTTCAAGTAGGTAGATAGGCTGGTCGGACGAGTCGGCTAGACCGACGAGAAGGGGGTTGTTCATGAACATTGTTCTGCTCGGCGCCCCGGGCGCTGGCAAGGGCACGCAGGCGCAGAAGCTCGTTGAGGAGTTTGGGTTTGCCCATATCTCTACCGGAGACCTTCTCCGTGCCGCCGTTAGCGCCAAGACCAAGCTCGGCATTCAGGCCAAGAGCTATATGGATGCCGGCAAGCTTGTGCCTGACGACCTCGTTATCAGCCTCGTCAAGGAGCGTCTTGACGCAGATGACGCCAAGAACGGCTTCATCCTGGACGGTTTTCCCCGCAACACCGCCCAGGCCGTGACGCTTGATTCCGAGCTTGCCGCCATGGACCGTCGTCTTGACGCGGCGCTTCTCGTTTCCGTTGAGCCCGACGTCATCGTCAAGCGCCTGAGCTCACGTCGCACTTGCAGGAACTGCGGCTATACCGCGCCTGCCGGCGTTGACGTGTGCCCACGCTGCGGTGGCGAGATGTACCAGCGCGACGACGACAAGCCTGAGACGATCCAGCATCGCCTTGACGTCTACAACACTCAGACCGCTCCGCTCATCGAGTACTACAAGGGTCACTCGATTCTCAAGGAGGTCGACGGCGATCGTCCTGTCGACGAGGTCTATGCAGACGTGCGGAAGCTCTTGTCGCTCGCATGCTAAAGATCAAGCTTCCTCACCAGATCGAACAGATGAAGGCCGCCGGAGCAGTTTCGAAGGCGGCTCTTCGTCGTGCTGGGGATCTTGCCAAGCCCGGCATCTCGACTATCGAGATTGACCAAGCAGTCGAGAGCCTGATCCGCTCTCGCGGTGGCGTCCCCACTTTCAAGGGCTACGGCGGCTTTCCTGCTAGCATCTGCTCTTCTGTCAACGAGCAGATCGTCCATGGCATCCCTTCGCCTGCCACGACCCTTAAGGACGGAGACATCGTCTCTATCGATACGGGCGCTACGTTTGGCGGCTGGGTAGGAGACAATGCCTGGACCTTCTACGTTGGTAACGTCAGCGACGACGTCAAGGGCCTTTGCGAGTGTGCGCGTGACTGCCTGGAGGCTGCCATTAAAGAGGCTATCCCAGGTAATCGCTTGGGAGACGTTGGGGCCGCCGTTCAGGAGCTGGCCGAGGCCAATGGCTATGGCGTTGTTCGTGACTATGTTGGACACGGCGTCGGTCGCGTGATGCACGAAGACCCTGAGGTTCCCAATTACGGCAAGCGGGGTCGTGGAGTAAGGCTCCAAATTGGCATGGTCATAGCGATCGAGCCAATGATCACCATGGGAACCTATGAGACGAAGGTCCTCAACAATGGGTGGACCGTCGTCACCGCGGATGGCAAGCCCGCAGCGCATTACGAGAATACGGTTGCCATCACCAAGGAAGGGCCCGTTGTCCTCACCCAAGACGAGCTTGGTCCTTGGTGTCCGATGCAAGGCGGAGAAAAGGCTGAGCCATGATGTGCTGATTCAGTGCATCTTGGACAGTCTTGTACGAATTCGGTATGATTATTGGTCGCTGTCACAGCGTGGAGAGGGTCAAATTTGAGCAAACAGGATGCAATAGAGCTTGAGGGCAAGGTGGTTGAGCCGCTGCCCAATGCAATGTTCAACGTTGAGCTCGAAAATGGTAAGACAATCCTCTGCACCATCTCCGGAAAGATCAGGATGAACTACATCCGCATCCTTCCCGGAGACAAGGTCATCGTCGAGATCTCGCCGTATGACCTTACAAGGGGACGCATCACCTACCGCTACAAGTAGGGGGTGCGTTTCAGCCGCTCTTTGGTTATTCACGCCTGCGGCTGGGCGAGTAGATAAACGTGGGCTAGCTCCACCTGGTCCACCTTTGTACTACCAGTACGTGTAAGAAGCACTACCGGAAGGAAGACACATGAAGGTACGTCCTTCGGTCAAGAAGATGTGCGACAAGTGCAAGATCATCCGTCGCCACGGAAAGGTCTATGTCATTTGCGAGAACCCGCGCCACAAGCAGCGCCAGGGCTAGAGAGGAGCTTCAAGTTGGCCCGTATTAACGGCGTCGACCTGCCGCGCGACAAGCGCGTTGAGGTCGGACTTACATACCTGTACGGCATCGGTCAGACGAGGGCTACGAAGATCTGCGCAGAGTGTGGCATTGACCCCTCTACCCGCGTTAAGGATCTTACTGAGGATGAGGTCACCAAGATTCGTGACTATATCGATGCTAACTACACCACCGAGGGCGATCTTCGCCGCGAGGTGAGGCAGAACACCGCCCGTCTGATGGAGATCGGCTGCTACCGCGGCCTCCGTCATCGTAAGGGGCTCCCCGTCCATGGTCAGCGCACCCACACGAACGCACGCACCCGCAAGGGCAAGCGTCGCCAGATCGGTGCAAAGAAGAAGGCGTAGGGAGTAGACAATGCCGCAGAAGAAGAATGCCCGCACCACGCGCGTCCGTCGCGCTGAGCGCAAGAACATCGCTGTGGGGCAGGCTCACATCAAGAGCACGTTCAACAACACGATTGTCTCTATCACCGATCCCCAGGGCAACGTGATTTCCTGGCAGTCCGGTGGCACCGTGGGCTTCAAGGGCTCTCGTAAGTCCACCCCGTTCGCTGCCCAGCTGGCCGCCGAGGCCGCTGCCAAGGCAGCTATGGAGCATGGCCTCCGCAAGGTCTCTGTGTACGTCAAGGGCCCCGGCTCTGGTCGCGAGACCGCCATCCGCTCCCTCCAGGCCGCAGGCCTCGAGGTTTCGGGCATCCAGGACAAGACCCCCATTCCGCACAACGGTTGCCGTCCGTGCAAGCGTCGTCGCGTGTAGCTAGGAAGGACACCACTAATGGCAGTTGACAGGACCCCTGTCCTCAAGCGGTGCCGTCAGCTCGGCATCGATCCCGTCGTCATGGGAATCAACAAGGAATCTCATCGCCAGCCTAAGCAGCGCAGGCGTCAGGAGAGCGAGTACGGCCAGCAGCTTCGCGAGAAGCAGAAGGCTAAGTTCATCTACGGCGTTCTCGAGAACCAGTTCCGTGGTTACTACGACCTCGCACTTAAGCGTGAGGGCATCACGGGCGACAACCTTATGACCATTCTCGAGTCTCGTCTCGATAACGTGGTTTTCCGTCTTGGCTTTGCCCGCACCCGCAAGGAGGCTCGCCAGACTGTTCGCCATGGTCACATCCAGGTGAATGGCCGCCGCGTCGACATTCCTTCGTATCAGGTCAAGGCCGGCGACGTTGTGAGCGTGGCCCCCAAGGCCAAGGACCTTCTCCCCATCAAGGAGGCCCTCATTTCCTCCGAGCATATGGCTGTGCCTGCGTGGCTCGAGGTCGATATCGAGAAGCTTCAGGGAACCGTCCTTCAGCTTCCCACGCGCGACCAGATTGACCTCGACATCGATGCCCAGCTCATTGTCGAGCTCTACTCCAAGTAAGCTCGGCCAGTTTGGAGGTAGCAATGTCCGAATTCATTCGGCCAACGGTGTCGGTCGAGGAGATCAACGAGAACCTTGCGCGTGTCAGCGCCGAGCCGCTCGAGCATGGCTATGGCGATACGCTTGGCAACTCGCTTCGCCGCGTGCTGCTCTCCTCTCTGGAGGGCGCCGCCGTGGAGGCCATCCAGATCGACGGCGTGCAGCATGAGTTCACGACGGTCGAAGGCGTCTACGAGGACGTTACCGACATCGTTCTGAACGTCAAGGGTCTCGTGTTCCGCAACATGGGTACCGGCGACGAGGCCACGGCCTTCATCAACGTCGATGGTCCCATGACCGTCACCGGCGGAGACTTTGACATCCCCGCCGAGTTTGAGCTGGTCAACCCCGACCACGTTATCTGCTCTCTCGGCGAGAATGCGCACCTCTCCATGAAGATGCGCATTGGCGTTGGCCGCGGCTATGTCTCTGGCGAGGACAACGAGCGCGAGAGCGACCCCATCGGCATTATCCATGTCGACTCTCTCTATTCGCCCGTTCGTCGTTGCGCCAAGACCGTTGAGCCGTGCCGCGTTGGTCGTCGTACCGACTATGACCGTCTGGTTCTCGAGGTCGAGACCAACGGGTCCATCTCGCCGCGCGACGCAGTTGTCGAGGCTGCAAACATCATCAACCAGCACATGAGCGCCTTTATGGGGCTGGCCGAGGAGGACGAGCCCGTCGAGGACGAGTCCATCTTCGCTACTGGCACCGAGGAGGACAATGCCGAGCTGGACAAGCAGATCGAGGACCTCGACCTTTCGGTTCGCTCGTACAACTGCCTCAAGCGCGCCGGCATCCATTCGGTGCGCCAGCTCGTCGAGTACTCCGAGAATGACCTTCTCAACATCCGTAACTTCGGCGTTAAGTCCATCGAGGAAGTCAAGGACAAGCTCGAAGCCATGGGCCTGTCCCTCAAGGCGTAGCGCCTCTTTTCGCATAGGAGATTTTGATCATGAGACACAACAAGAAGAGGGGCATGAAGCTTGGCACTGATGCCAGCCACACCAAGGCCATGAAGAAGAGCCTTGTTGCTGCCCTGTTCGAGAACGACCGCATCAAGACGCTCGACTCTCGCGCCAAGGCTATCCGTGGCGACGTCGATAGGGTTATCACGTGGGCCAAGAAGGGCGATCTTCACTCCCGTCGCCTTGCCATTGCCAAGGTCGGCGACGCCGAGCTCGTCCGCGAGGTCTTCGAGAAGGCCGCTCAGGGCATGTGGGCCGACCGCAACGGCGGCTATACTCGCATCATGAAGCTTGGTCCCCGCAAGGGCGATGGCGCTGAGGTTGTCATCATGGAGCTCGTGACCGAGCCCGTCCAGCCGAAGGAGAAGAAGGCTTCGAAGACCACCGTCACCAAGGTGGAGGAGGCTCCCGCCAAGGAAGAGGCACCTGCAGAGGATGCTGAGACCAAGGAGGAGGCTCCCGCTGAGGAGACTGCTGACGCCGAGGCTCCCGCAGCCGAGTAGCTCACGCACCAAGTACGTCAAAGGAGGCCTTGCCCAGGCGGTGAGGTCTCCTTTTTTCTCTAGTGCCTTGGCCCAGGCTGCGGCTGTGCTGACGGGCTGGCTGTGCGCTCCTGGCTGCCATGCCAAGACGCTGGGTGGTTCATTTTTGCCTGCTCGCAGCTGTTGGGGCGTCTCTGCCGTTACTTGGGTGCTTGTTGCGTGTTTGGCACCGAGACATTGAATTTGAGCCCGCAAAACGCCTCACAGCGGCTCATGATATGTTCCAGCAGAAGGTCGGCCAGCAATAAGGAGGCAGGTCGTGCCGATTGAAAAAATCATCTCGCGCCCCTCACGAGAAGAGCGCGACATGCCTTTGGTCAATGGTGCCCCTGCGGCAGGCACGCTCGTGGTTCGACTTGGCTATCGAGGGGCTGGCTTCAGCGGGTTTGCCGAGCAGCCAGGGCAGCGCACGGTTGAGGGGGAGCTGCGCCACGCCTTGGAGACCATTTTCCGCCGGCCGTGTGAGCTGGTCTGCGCTGGCAGAACCGATGCGGGCGTGCACGCGCTTGACCAGTACGTGAGCGTTCCCGTCAGCGTAGAGGAACTTGAGCGACCTGGAAGGTCGTTGCTCCGCTCCCTTGTCGCGCTCACGCCCGACGACATCTCAATTCGTGCGCTGCTGCGCTCGGACGCCCTCTTCTCGGCGCGCTTTGACGCCACCTCTCGCAGGTATCGCTACAGAATCTCTTCGGGTGAGGCCCGCCCTGTTCTGTCGTGGGACCACGCCTGGTGGTATCGGGGCTCCTTGGACGTCGACGCAATGAACGAAGCTGCTCGGTGCTTGGTAGGGGAGCATGACTTCAAGAGCTTCTGCAAGGCTTCCTCTGCGGAGGGAAAGACGACCGTTCGCGACCTTCTCTCCGTTGACGTCTCTCGTGTCGAAGAGGCGGGAGAGCCCCTCGTTGCGATCGACGTCTGTGGAAATGCGTTCTTGCACAACATGGTGCGCACGATTGCGGGAACCCTTGTGGAGGTGGGGCGAGGCCACAGGGATGCGGCTTGGGTAGCCCTTGCGCTCGCGGCACGTGATCGACGCGCCGCGGGTCCGTGCGCCCCGGCTAAGGGGCTCACCTTTGTCGGTGTCGAATTCCCCGAAGGGCTGCTCCGCTCGTGGGAATAGATACGAGGAGAGTATTCACGCTTATCGGAGGATGCACACTTGAACCTGTTCGTAGACGTTCTAATCGACTCAGCAATAGACACGCTTGAGCTCGTGCCATTTCTGTTCCTTACCTATCTGGCGATGGAGGCGCTCGAGCACACCACCAGCGGCAAGATGGAACGCCTTGTTTCGCGTGCGGGCCATTACGGGCCCCTCATCGGCGGCGCTCTCGGCGTGCTTCCGCAGTGCGGCTTCTCGGCCATGGCGGCGACGCTCTATTCGGCCGGCATTGTGACGGTGGGCACGCTCATGGCGGTGATCCTTTCGACGTCTGACGAGTTGATTCCTGTTTTCATCGCTCACCAAGAGCCGGTCCCTCAGCTGCTCAAGATCCTTGCGGTCAAGATGGTGATGGGCATCGTCGTGGGGCTTGTGGTGGACCTTGTCCTGCGCGCCCTGCGCAAGGTCGACGGAATCCACCCTCACATCCACGACCTCTGCGAGCGCTCTCACTGCCATTGCGATGAGGAGGGCGAGGGTCGAGAGGAAGCCGGCCGCGCGGGCCACGCAGGCCATGACCATGGTCATGGGCATGGGAAGCTGTCAATCGTGCGCGCGGCAGCCATCCATACCGTCCAGGTGCTCGGCTTCATTTTCCTGATCACGCTCCTGTTCGGTCTTCTCATCGAGGGCGTGGGGCAGGACACGGTTGCAAGCCTCGTGTCACAGCATCCCGTTAGGGCAACGCTGGTCGCGGCGCTTGTGGGGCTCATACCCAACTGCGGAGCCTCGGTCACCATCGCCGAGCTCTATCTTGACGGCGTCTTGGCGGCTGGTCCGATGATGGCGGGGCTTCTCTCTGCCGGAGGCGTCGGCCTTCTCGTTCTCTATCGCACGAACCCTCATCCTCGAGAAAACATAGCGATTACCCTTGCGATATACGCCGTCAGCGTGCTTGCCGGACTTGTTGTGAGCGCTTCAGGTATGCTCTTCTAGAAGTGCGCTCCCTGCCTTTTTCGCTGCGGGCGCAACAAAGATGGAAGGGGGAGCGCAATGCCGCATCAGCGTGAGCGTTTTGAAAGGACCGACGTCCCAAAGGAAAACCCGCACCGCACCCAGATCGCCCTTGCTGTCATCGCGGCCGTGTTTATCGGTACGGCCATAATCGTGAGCTCGCTGTGGAGCCGCGCGCAGGCGGAATCCCACCTTGGAGACTCGGGTCTCAGCTCGTCTATCAACTCGGCCAGCTCCGTCTCCGACCTTGGCTATCAAACATCGTCGGACACATTCACGAACGTGCTCCTCTTGACCTCCGACACTCTGAACAGCACCGACTCCGGCGGAACGACGCTTGTGTCCGCCGAGCTGCTCGTCTTTGACGCGACAACAAATACTGGATCGCTCGTTTCGATTCCCGTGGAGACGGCGGTTACCTATAACGGAACCGAGCAAACGCTGGGCGAGCTTTTCAACGCGTCCGGCGCAAAGGCATGCGTCTCGCCCGTCGTGTCTGCGACCAACATCTCCATCTCGCACGTGATAGTCTCGACAAGCGACGTCTGGGACGAGGTGGCCTCTCTTTCTGGCATGGGGGCGAGCTCGCTTGTGAGCCGTGCCTCCGATTTCTTGGCGTCCATCTATACCGACATGGACTCCACGGGGCTCCTCGACCTTGCCGAGAAGGTCAACTCCGCTGGGACGGACAATTTGCAGCGCATCGACGCGCCGACGACAGACGAGGTAGATGACAGCGGAGCATCAACAGGTAGAAAGCTGATTGACCAAGTTTCGCTGGGCCTCTCCGTTGGCACGTTGGTCCAAAGCTAGCAACTGCGGCAAACCTGCGTCGACCAAACAAAAAACTGTGGGTCTGACCTGCGGTTTGTTCGTTCAATGGTCTGGAATGGACGTCGAGCGGGGAAAGTGCGTCTTTCTTTTGTAAAATCCATGTCAGGTCAAAGCGTCACTGACGCTCCACGAACGGTTGATATTCTAAATGCGACATGGTCTTGCCATTGGGAACTGCTGGGGGGAGTTTCAGCCGAGCATGCCGTATGATGGGCGTACATCTCCATTGGTGTCGGTGATCATCGTCTCGAACAATAGTGCCGCAACTATTCGTAGGGCGATTGAGAGCATCCAGAGCCAGAGCATCAAAGATCACGAAACGATCGTCGTGGACGACGGGTCGCGCGATGGGACTATGCGGCTCGTTGAGTCAATGGCGGAGCGCGACCTTACCATTTCGCTGTATCGGACGGATGGCGCAGGCGTGGCAGCCGCCATGGACTTGGGCATCTCCCACGCGCGAGGCAAGTACCTGATGTTCTTCGATGCTGATGGCTGGTCGGATGCGTCGATGCTGGCGGATCTTGTTGAGCCTGCAGAGAAGAGCAAGCTCGAGCTTGTGATGTCGGGCTTCTCCATCGTTTCGGATTCTGGAGATAAGCGCCGCGTCTCAGAGAAGACCGTGAACCAGCCTCAGCGTCTGTATGCCACGCAGCAGGATTTCCGTGCTGAGGCATGGCAGCTCTTTGAGGCAAATCAGCTCTCTGTGCCCTGCGCGAAGCTGTTTTTGCGCGATCGGGTTGAGCAGCTCTCCCTCCGTTTTTCTTCCGAAGAGGGAGACAAGCTGCCGTTCGTTTTGGGATACCTGTACGACGTCTCTCGTGTAGGAGTTACGGGGCAGGTGCACTATCACGTTGCGGACAGCTCCGCTTTTGCCAAGTTTGGCTTCTTCACCAGCGACTACCAGTCTCTTGAGCGCAGCTACGGGCGACTCGTTGACCTGTATCACCATTGGGGCCTGGACGGCGACGCTGCCAGCATGGGCATGATTCAGAGTCGTTATTTTGAGTGCTTGGTCGATTGCATCATGAACGTGTGCTCAAACAGGTCGGGCCTTTCTCCCTCCGAGCGCCGTCGCGTGGTTCGCGAGATCGTGGCCTCTGACCGAGCCCAGCTTGCTGCAAACGTTGCCCGTCCGCGAGGCGTTGGCGCCAAGGCGATGCAGGCGCCCATCAAATCTGGAAATGCTGACCTTGCGTATACCGAAGGTTATCTTGCGGCGCTCGTTCGCCGCGGCCCTTCCGCTCCGCCCTTCTGCGCGATGCTCTAGGGCAAGAGGCAAACGAGAAGAGCCGCTGACCAGACATGCGTCTGACCAGCGGCTCTTTGATCTCTCGACTAGGCGTATATGAGCGGCGTCCCATGCTCCTTGCGACAAGTGACCGCCCTTATCGGTCGCTAATCCTCAATCTGCGTGATTTGCTGCCCGGCGCGCGCCCTGCGGTGGCCAAAGAAGCTCTTCACGGAAAGCCACGTGTAGCGCATGTTAGTGTGCGACAGCCGGTAGACTCCCTCGCTGAGAAGGGTCGGGACCATGCCCAGTCTCGAGATGTTTGGCTCGGGCCGTCCGATGAGCCGGCAGTAGAGCTTCTTCTGCTCGACGGTCACCAGCGGCTGCTCCATCACTAGGTCGTAATCGAGCCGCTGGTAGATATGGGTAACCGCATCGTGGACGCCCGGGTAGTCAAGCCCGACGGACTCGATTGTCGTCCCGCAATACGTCATCGCTCGCTTGGTTTGCGCGGCAAGCACGCGGCGGTCTGTCACCCCAAGGCGCTCCACGATGTCCTGCATGTCGTTCCAGCGCTCAAGCGGCATCAGCGGGTTGCGCTTCGCGTAGGCGATGGCCTTCTCTTCCGTGTCTTCTCGGTAGTTGTAGTACGGCTTGTTCACGTACGCGATGCGGTCGGTCTGGCAGAGCGTCTCAATCAGGAACGGGTTGTCTGCCCAGCCAGCTCCGGGGTATTCGTTAAAGCGAATGCCCTTCTCGTCCAGCCATGCCTTGCGGTAGAGGGCCGTCCAGATAGAGGGGTGGTGCTCAAGCAGCTGATGGCCGTCCCCAATCGAGAAAGGCTGGCTCGGGGGGTTCACGCGGTCATGATAGGGGCAAAGGACGCGCAGCTCGTTGGCGGTGCCCGACTCAAAGATGCGCCAATAGGAAGACTCAATCACGTCCACGGGTCCTTCGAGGGAGTCGGCAAAGCTCAAGAGGTCGCCGTACATGTCTCCCGTCAGGTAGTCGTCCGGCTCGACGATGGAGACGTAGTCTCCGGTTGCCATGTTGATGCCTCGGTTGCAGGTTGCGCCGTAGCCCTCATTTTCCTTGTCGACCACGACAACGCGCTGGTCAGCGACTGCGTGACGCTGCATGATCTTGAGGGAGCCGTCCTTCGAGCCGTCATTCAGGCAGATGATTTCCAAGTTCTTGAACGGCTGGAGCTCGATGCTTGTGAGGCACTGGTCAAGATAGCGCTCCACGTTGCAGACGGGAACGATGACCGATACCTTGTGTACGACGTTCGTGTTTGTGTTCACATGCCCTCCTTGCCCGCCCGCTCCTCTTATGGGGCAGCGGCCTCCCCTATAATAAGTGAAATGAGCGGCTGCCCCGTCACGGGGTCGCCATGCGCAAGAGCACCAAACGTATGGATTGGACCTATGGACCGTCTTGCAATAGTAATCGTAACCTTCAAGCGACAGGAGCTCCTTTCAGTCCTGTTTAATTCGATTCTTCAGCTGACCCAGGCGCCATGGCGTGTCGTGGTGGTCGACAACGAGAACTCTCCAAAGACGGCCCAGATGGTTTCAGATTTTGCCCAGCGCATGAATGGGCAGTGGGGGAGCACGGTCGACCAGGTCGATTCTGATGGCGGCACTTCTCGCGTGTGCTACGACCCGCAAAAGGAGAACACCGGCGGGTCCGGCGGCTTTTCCGAGGGCGTTCGCCGTGCCTACGAGCTCGGCGCCGAGTGGTTCTGGCTTATGGACGACGACGTTGCGGTGCTCCCCGAGGCGCTTGACCGGCTAGACGCCTGGACAGACCGCTACGACGTTATCCAAGGGCAGCGCTATGACTACGACGGCACCCCTTTCTTCTGGCAGCATCATTTTGTGGTGCCGCTCTGCATCTACAACCCGCTTTCGCGCGCGGGCTTCAACGGCGCCGACCACATCGATGTCAACGTGATGTGCTTTGAAGGCGGGCTTTTCCGCCGCCGCGTGGTACAGAAGATCGGCCTGCCCGACTACCGCTTCTTCATCTACTACGACGACGCAATCTACGGCTATCTCGCCAGCAAGGTGACGCAGCCCGTCTTGGTCCCTGACTTCATCTTGCGCCGCACGCGAGAAGTGCGCCACCAAGAGGTAGGGGCTTCTGGCGTGCGCCAGATTTCGTCGACCTCTGACATGACGCGGTTCTACATCATGCGAAATCGTGGGTGCATGGCGCGTTACTTCAAGCTTTACGGCGACTACAACCCTGTGGGCTATGGCTTTGGAACGTTCCTCTCGTTTGCGAAGGAAGTCCTTCGCCTGCTGATGGTTGACCGCAAGAACTTTGGCAGCGGCTGGAAGAGGCTTTGGGCCGGATATCGCGATTCCAAGCGCGTACTGCATGATCCCAGCTGGAAGCCGATGCCCCCGCTGGAGTAGTGCGGGGCGCGCGGCGGCTAGTGCTGGCGCGCGGCAGGTTTTTATGCGAAAAGTTGCCCGAATCGTGACGCTTGCTTTACCGATTCTTTATCTAACTTGGGGATTATCAAGTTGAAGGGTTCTCGGTAAGGAGGCTGCCATGAGTGCCAAGAGCATCGTCAGCGTTATACTTGCCGTCCTGTTCGCGGTGCTGCTGATGGTATGGGTCGTTGTCATGTCCGAGGAGGGGACGGGTCTCTACGCCCTCGGAATTGTGACCTTCGCAGCCATGTTTGCCGTGTGCGTGGGTCACATGTTTACAAAGCCGCCCGTGCATTACCACCTGTTCTAGGTCTTCTCGCCCTGCCCGTCTTTCAGCGTGACCATCTCGCGGTCGCTTCCCCCTCTCGATCGCGAGCCACCTCGCCCCATGGAAACCTCCTCCGGTCACAGAAGATTCCTTGGTCTTCCGTTGGCTGGGGGAGGTTTCAGGGCTTCTTGGGACGGATTTTGGGCTAGGACCTCCATTGTTGCGAGAGCTCTCCACGTGACTGCGTCTCCTCTAGGACCCTCTTTCCTCTAGGACCCTCTTTCCTCTAGGGCCCTCTTTCATTGTGTGGGTTTAGCTCGCTGCTGATGTGTGGGGGTCGAGCGCGTTTGCCCTGGTCGCGAGCCCCGTCGTGCGGGTCTTGAGGGGCTTCTCGAAAGGCCCGCCCCATTGTGTGGGACCGGCGGCGCCGGCCCCTCTCCGTTGTGCGAGGCTGTGGCGGGAACGCGCAGGTATGGGAGACCGTCGTGTGGGGCAGCCGGGCTCGGCCGCCGCGCGACTCCCACACAACGGGGGGCGGCCCAGCCGTCGTGCGGGGGTCCATGGAGAGCCCGCAGGTCGCGCGACGCGTCGTGCGGGACCCTCCGGGCGGCCCGGCCAAGGCGGGCCCACACAACAGAATGGCGCCTCGTCGTGTGGGACTAGCCGGCCGAGCGGCGGGACCGAAAGGAAAGCGCCGAGGGGACGAGAAGGTCGCGGCATAAAAAGGCCCCGAAGCCGAAGCTCCGGGGCCTTGCTCAGCGCGTGAAAGCAGCCCAGCTACGCGAGCGTCTTTGCGATGCTTGCAGCGGCGGTCTTGCCTGCGCCCATGGCCAGGATGACCGTGGCGGAACCAGTGACGATGTCGCCGCCGGCCCAGATGCGCGGGTTGGAGGTGCGACCCTCCTCGTCGGCCTCAATGTAGCCCCACTTGTTGAGCTTGATGTCGCCAATCATCTTGGCGAAGGGGTTGGCGTTGGTGCCGATAGCGGAGATTGCGACGTCGCAAGGAATCTCCTCGATGGCGCCCTCGATGGGAATCGGGCGACGGCGCCCGGAGGCGTCGGGCTCGCCAAGCTCCATCTTCTGGACGCGGACAGCGCAGACGTTGCCGTCCTCGCCGGCGAGGAACTCGACGGGCGAGACGAGCGGCATGACCTCGACGCCCTCGGCCTTGGCGTGGTGAAGCTCAGCGCGACGGGCGGGCATCTCGGCCTCGGTACGACGATACGCGATGATTGCGCGCTCGGCGCCCAGGCGCTTAGCGGTACGAACAGCGTCCATAGCAACGTTGCCGCCGCCGAAGACGATAACGTTCTTACCGTGCTTGGTGGGGGTGTCATACTCGGGGAACTTGTTGGCCTTCATCAGGTTCACGCGGGTGAGGTACTCGTTCGCGAAGAAGACGTTGGGCAGGTTCTCGCCGGGGACGTTCAGGAACTTGGGGAGTCCTGCGCCGGTAGCGACATAGATGGCGTCGAAGCCCTTGTCGAAGAGCTCCTGCGCGTCGGTGATGCGGCCGACGACGGCGTTGTACTCAAACTTGACGCCGAGGTCCTCCAGACCGTCGATCTCGCGCTTGACGACTGCCTTGGGCAGACGGAACTCGGGGATGCCGTAGACGAGCACGCCGCCGCCACGGAAGAAGGCCTCGAAGACGGTGACGTCAAAGCCCTTGCGGGCAAGCTCGCCAGCGCAGGTGATTCCGGACGGGCCGGAGCCAACGATGGCAACCTTCTTGCCGTTCTTGGGGGCCATCTTGGGCTTGGAGGCAAGCTCGGGCTGGTCGCCAACAAAGCGCTCCAGCTGGCCGATGGCAACAGGCTCGCCCTTCTTGCCACGGACGCACCTGCCCTCGCACTGGTTCTCCTGCGGGCAGACGCGGCCGCAGATTGCGGGAAGCATCGAGTCCTCGTGGATGATGTCCAGAGCCCCTCCGAAGTCTTCCTCGCGGATCTTCTCGATGAACTGAGGGATCTTGATGTTGACGGGGCAGCCCTCTACGCAGAGCGGCTTCTTGCAGTTCATGCAACGATTGGCCTCTGCGATGGCCATCTCCTTGGTAAAGCCCTTGTCGACAGGACGGAAGTCCTTCGCACGCTCCTCTGGCGGCTCCTCGTTGTCAGGGGTGCGCGGTGACTTCATGTCAGGAACGAAACGACCGTTTACTTGTGGCATGCGCAGTTCGCCTCCTCATAGGCCTTGAGGGCCTGGCCCTCCTCGGTGCGATAGGCCGCCTGGCGAACGCGAAGGTCGTTCCAGTTGACCTTGGTTGCGTCAAAGTCAGGACCGTCGACGCAGGCGAACTTCGTCTGGCCGTCGATCTCGACGCGGCAGCAACCGCACATGCCAGTGCCGTCGACCATGATGGGGTTGAGCGACGCGGTGATGGGGGTGCCGTACTTCTCGGCGGTGAGGGTCGAGAACTTCATCATCGGCACGGGGCCGACGCAGAAGATTTGGTCGACGGCCTTTGCCTGGAGCAGGCGCTCCAGCGGCGCGGTGACGACGCCCTTCTCGCAGTAGGAGCCATCGTCCGTGGTGATGTGGATGTGGTCCTCGGGGAGCAGCTCACGGAACTGGTCCTCAAGAAGCAGCAGCTCCTTGGTGCGGGCGCCCATGATGGCGTGGACCTCGTGGCCGGTGTTGACCAGCGCGCGGGCAACGGGGTAGGCGATGGCCAGGCCAACGCCGCCGCCGATGACGGCATAGCTGCCCTCGCCCATCTCGGTAGGCTGACCCAGCGGACCGGTGACGTCCAGGATTGAGTCACCAACCTCGTACGTTGAGAGCATCTTGGTGGTCTTGCCAATCACCATGAAGATGAACTCGACCCAGCCCTCTTCGGGGTTCCAATCCGCAAACGTGAACGGGACGCGCTCTCCCGTCTCGTTGGCTCGAACCATCAGGAACTGGCCGGCATGAGCATGCTTTGCCATCTCTGGTGCCTCGATGCGGAACTTGAACACCTTCTCCGAGAACTGCGTCTTTTCGAGGATCTTGTACATGAAGACGAACTCCTCTCCTAAAGCCGCTTCGGAATGTGGCTGCGGGCAATCTGCCCACAACCTACCAACTCCAGTATTCTAACTGTTAGAAGTCGTAAGTAATTATGTTGAACAGAGCTTTCATGCCAAACGTTGCCAGACGCTCGCTGGAGCTCACATTTTGTTATGAGTTTGTGGGCATCCCATCGCGTACGACCTGCTCGCAGAGGCTCGCGGCGTCTTGCGCCAAGATTTGGAACTCTTCGAGAAAGCCGCCCTTTAGCTCGCGCAGCACGTAGTCTGCGACTTGCATCTTTCCGGGAGGCCGGCCGATGCCGCAGCGGATGCGCGAGAAGTCGCGCGTGCCCAGCTTGTTGGCAATGGATCTCAGTCCGTTGTGAGCATTGAGGCCGCCTCCCCATTTTGCGCGTACCTGTCCGGCGGGAAGGTCGACCTCGTCGTGCACGACGAGGATCTGCGCAGGCGCAAGGTGCTCCTGACGCATCAGCTTTGAAAGCGGACCGCCTGAGGTGTTCATAAAATCTTGTGGCTTTGCGAGAAGCACTTGGCGACCGCCAATGACGGCGTGCGCTACCATGCATCCCGCCTCGCTCTTCCAGTAGCTCACCCCAGCGCGCCGAGCGAGCACGTCGACGGTTGCGAAGCCTATGTTGTGCCGCGTGTGCGCATACTCCTCGCCAGGGTTTCCGAGCCCGCAAATAAGGGCAATGGGCTGGGGCTTGTTGGCTTGTGGCATGGCTTTCTCCGCTTCGTCTATTGGGTAGGCTCCTCCTCTTGCTGGAGTGGCGTCTGCCACCTAGGGTATCCCAAATGGGGTATCGCGGCGAGGCTGCCCGGCACGGGCCGTAGACCAGAGCGTTAATCTATGGTAATCAAGATGAGAAATCCTTGGGCTATGGCTCGTGCGATGACAGGGGAACCATGACGCTTCAACAGCTGAGATATGCCATCCAAGTGGCCGACAGCGGCTCGATCACCGCGGCAGCGGCGAGCCTCTTCATTGCGCAGCCGTCGCTCTCGAAGGCAATTTCTGAGCTCGAGGCCGAGATGGGCATCACGATTTTCGAGCGCTCCAGCCGAGGGGTCACGCCCACCGAGGACGGAACCCGCTTCCTCTCGTATGCCCGGCAGGTGATAGAGCAAGCAGACATCTTGGAGCAGCAGTACAAGCACGGCGAGCCGCCGCGCCGCGTCTTTGCCGTCTCCAGCCAGCACTACGCGTTCGTCGTGAACGCGTTCGCGAGCCTAGTGCGCGAGTACGGCGCCGACCGCTACGAGTTCTCGCTGCGCGAGGGAACCACCTACGGCACAATCGAGGACGTGCGCCTGCAGCGCTCTGAGCTGGGCGTCATTTATCGAAACGACTTCAACCGCGAGGTCCTCGCAAGCGCCCTGCGCGACGCGGAGCTGCGCTTCGAGCCGCTTTTCACCGCACGCGAGCACATCTTTGTCAGCCGCACCAGCCCGCTTGCCGCCCGCGCCTCGGTCACGCTTGCCGACCTTGCTCCCTATCCACGCCTTAGCTACGACCAAGGCTCTCGCAACTCGTTCTTCTTCGCCGAGGAGCCGCACATCACAGAGCCCGCCGACAAGTCCATCGTTGTCACGGACCGCGCTACGCTCTTCAACCTGCTCATCGGGCTGGATGGCTACACCATATCAAGCGGCATCCTCTCCGCCGACCTCAACGGGACGGAAATCGTGGCCGTGCCGCTTGCTGACGGAGGGACAATGGAGCTGGGCTACATCCACCAGCCGCGCCGCCCCCTTTCGCACTTGGGAGCTCGCTACCTCGAGCTGCTGTCTGACTATGTCTCGCATTACATAGCCGCAGGCTATGGCAATCAATAGAACATAGGTAGTACCGAGGGGACGAGAGAAGCGTCACCATTCGTTGTTGTCAAAAGACGCAACGAAGGAGACCAACTATGACCCAGAGAGACGCTACTTCTGCCGCTTCCAGCTCTCAGGTTGCCGAACTTCGGCAGCCGCCCTACACCTACGACATCGTCGGCAGCTTCCTGAGGCCCAACAGGCTCAAGGCCGCCCGCGCGGACTTTGCCGCAGGTCGCATCGACAAGGCGGCGCTCACGCAGGTCGAGGACGAGTGCGTGGCCGAGCTCGTCGCCCGCGAGCGCGAAGCCGGCCTTAAGGCCGTGACCGACGGCGAGTTCCGCCGCGCGATGTGGCACCTTGACTTTCTCGAGGCCTTGTCTGGCGTCGAGCGCGTGGACGCAAGCGCTTGGTCCGTCGAGTTCAAGGGTCTCAAGCCCAAGGGCGCGCAGCTGCGATTTACTGGCAAGGTCGACTTTCCCAAGGACCATCCGTTCCTCGACGCATTCGCTCGCCTGCAACGCATTGCCGATGGCTACCCCACCAAGCTGACGATTCCCTCGCCGTCGATGCTCCACCTCATCCCCTGCGTGCGTGGCAGCGAGACCTACCAGCCCATTGAACGCTACGCCGGCGCGGATGGTGAGGATGCCCTCTCTCACGACATCGCCATCGCCTATCAGCACGCCATCAGGGCCTTCTACGAGCTTGGCTGCCGCTACCTGCAGTTTGATGACACCAGCTGGGGAGAGCTCTGCGATGCCGAGAAGCGCGCCGCCTACCAGGCCCGCGGCATTGACCTCGACGCGCTGGAGCGGCGCTACGTCGACACCATCAACCTTGCGCTTGAGGCCAAGCCCGCGGACATGGCAATCACCACGCACGTGTGCCGCGGCAACTTCCGCAGCACCTGGTTCAGCTCAGGCGGATACGACCCCGTTGCGCCCGAGCTCTTCCGCGCCAACTACGACGGCTTCTTTTTGGAGTACGACTCCGACCGCGCCGGCGGCTTCGAGCCGCTTGCCCATGCGGCCGAGCATGACCGCGTTGTGGTGCTGGGCCTAGTCACGTCCAAGTCTGGCGAGCTTGAGGACGAGAAGGACGTCATCGCACGCATCCACGAGGCCGAGCGCTACGTTCCACTCGACCACCTGCGGCTCTCCACGCAGTGCGGCTTTTCGTCCACGGAAGAAGGCAACGTCCTGACGGAGGATGACCAGTGGGCAAAGATTGCGCTGGTGCGTCGAATCGCTGAGCGCGTCTGGGGAGCGTAGCTAGAAGAATCGTCCGGCTCATTATTATCAAGGCGCTCGTCACGGAGAAAATCTGTGGCGAGTGCCGTTTCTATTACTGCGGCAACAGTGCGGGAGCGAATTGATTGCTCAAGGCTCGTGCGTCGCATCTTCCGTTCAAATAGCAAGCCAAGACGTCCAAGGTACGCATGCAAGGCATCCGGCTTTCAGATTGGTTAGGCTATATTGATCCCAGATAATAGAGGAGGGGCAATGCCTGACCAATCGCTCCCATACGATGATTCGAAAATTGATTCAATTGTTGAGTACGCGCAAGAGCTCGTCGGACATACTCTTCGCGAGAAGACTGACGCCCCTGAGCTGCAGAGCCCCAAAAAGCGCCGAGGGTCCTTTGGTAACGCGATTGAGGAGTACTACTTCGAGTACAAGCCGAATAGCGATTCTGAACCCGACTTTCCCAAGGTCGGCCTCGAACTCAAAACAACCCCGATGAAGCGCGGTGCCCACAAGAGCCTGGTTGCCAAGGAACGCCTGGTCATTACCATGATTGACTACATGACCGTGGTAAACGAAACGTTTGAGACCAGCCACCTCTTGGACAAGGCATCGAAGGTTCTTCTCATCTCCTATCTCTGGGAGAAGAACAAGGACCCTCTTGACTATGAGGTAATTCTTGCTGAGCTTTGGGGGCTTCCGAAAGAGGACATGCCTCAGTTCAAGGCAGACTGGGAGACTGTCGTAAACAAGGTGCGAGCTGGTCATGCGGAGGACATCTCTGGCTCTGACACGCTTTACTTGGAAGCATGTACCAAAGCTGCCGACTCAACAGTTCGCAGAAATCAGCCTTATTCGGATGTTCTTGCAAAGCCGCGTGCTTGGGCATTGAAGGCATCGTACATGACGGCAGCGGAGAATAAGCTGCTGCAAAATCGCCAAGCTATCAAGCGTGATAAGAGCGAGCGCGAGCTTGATTTGCTTTCGCTGGTTAGAAAGCGCTTTGAGCCCTACATTGGTCTCACTCAAGAGCAGCTGTGTTCTAGATTCCATGTTGGAAAGTCTGGGGAGCGACTTCCAAAAAATGCTTGCGCCTTGGTTACCAAGAGGATTTTGGGCGTGGACAAGGACGCAGAGATTGATGAATTCGTTAAGGCTGGCATCAAGCCGAAGACCATCCGGCTGACACGGAACGGGCGTCCCAAGGAGGCGGTGTCATTTCCGGCTTTTGACTACTTCGAGCTTGAGGTGACACCTTTTTACGAGTCTGACTTCTATAGCTACCTTCAGCAAATGTGGCTCTTCGTGATTTATCGCGAGGGGAATGATGGCGAGTATCGTCTTTCGGATCTCTGCCTTTGGCAGATGCCCGAGCGCGACATTCCCGAGGCGAAGCGTTGCTATGACCAGATGCAGAAAAACGTTCGATATGGTCGCGCGGACATCTCGGTGAAATCCACCGAGAATCGCTGTTGCCACGTTCGTCCGCATGGGCAAAATGCTGCCGATGTTAGTCCGCAGCCGCATGGCGAGCCCGTTACTAAGAAGTGCTTCTGGCTAAATCAGGGCTATCTAAAGGAAGAGATTGCACGAAAACTTTCGGATTCGGAGGTTCAATAATGGCCGGCTATCTCATTACGTTCAAGGATGAGGCTTCGTGCAAGAAGGCAATGAAGGAGGGCAGGTACTCTCCACTAATGAGCCCGAAATGGTCGAGTGCAACGGAATCAACCCTCGGTGATTTTGTAACCATGAAGCCTGGCGATAAGGTTTACTTTTTTACAAAGCGAAAGATTTACGGCATTGGCAGAATTCTCGATTGGGGAGATGGAATAACCTGCGTACGTGAAGTCTTTCCAGAAGCTACTAATGGGAAATATCTTGACGTTATGTCTCATCCGAATCTCGTGGTCGACCGGAGCAATAAGGATAATCCGCGCATTCAACGATGGGAGATATCCTTCTATCCGTGTCCAAGGTACTTCAGTAAATGTGTTGACATGGACGAGATGCTTGAATCAAACCCATCCGCGTTTCGTTCTCTGCGTGTTTTCTGGAAAAGGTCCTTTATCAAACTTGATGATGAAGAGCAGCTTGCGTTTGATGCCGCACTATTGCATGCAAATCGCGATGAAGCATCAAATGTTCTTCCCCGCATTGAGGATGCAACTATCGTGAATTCCGAATTCGATGGTCCAAATATTACGGGTCTTGTTAGGCAGCGTCGCAATTCCAATAGGGAACTGAGAAGTGAAATGACTCTTGAAGTTGGGCTACTTCACCAGCTTACCATTGAGGACCCAGAGACTATTGAGGTATTTGGAAGGTGGGATTTCTTGAGTCATCAGGTTCCCGCGTCGCCGTTTAAGCCAGTTGATTACATGGACAAGATGGACGTGTTTGGGTATCGCTGGATAAAGGGCTATAAGCCAATTATCGACAGCTACTTAGTTGCAGAGTTGAAGAAGGACACACTCAAGTACGAAAACGTCTTGCAGGTAATGAGGTATGTCGAATGGATTTCGACGGAGTATGCAAGTGGGGACTATTCGCTGATTACAGCCTATTTGGTCTCCTCAAAAATACCTGATTCAGTAATTGGTAATAGCGCGGCAGCGGTAAAAAGAGAATACGTAAGAGGTAGACCGCTTGAGTCTCGGGTCTGGAACAATCTAACATTTGTTGAGTATTCGGCAGATGAGTCGGGACACATCTCATTCAAGAAGAAAGCATTGCCGGGATGCTGACTAGGGTTTCTGTGCTTGGATAGCCACGATTCTTATTCTTACGACGGCTTGAGAATCACGCCGTTGTGATTCTCGATGAAATTGGGCGATGGCGGGAAACACTTGGGCTCGTTGATTGGCGCTCTTGCAAAGCTCCAGATCAACTTGTCGTTGGCTTCGTTGTGGTGAACAAGCTTTGAGACATGAATCCGGTGCTGCTCATCAATCGTAATACGATCTTGGTAAAAGGTCCTATCATGCTGTGCGTTGAGGAGAAGCCTATCGGCAGGGGGGAGATTCTTCCTCAAGGACTTCTTCTATGGGCGTTAATGCTTCTTCGAGCCAGGCAATGGCTTGCCTTAGATAGTTATCGCCTTCTGCTGTAGTGGTCCCAGCCCTCGGAATCCAGTCGGTTTCCGTTCGTCATACCAACGTTGCCCTCACGAAGGGGATTTTCATCGTGCGTCGCGATGTTTCAAATCTTGAGAGCAACAGAACTGGGACTTCTCTTGATTGCCTTTGCCATGTTTCTGAATCTGATGTTCTTGTCGTCACAGTCCTTGCGGGGAATCGTCAGATAGAGAAGAAACGCTATCGATGTCTCTTCAAAAGACCAGTAGTTTCTCGCCATGAAGCCCCTTCAGCGACCGACATTGCTGCAGGTTCTTCCAATTGGTTCTCGTTTTCAGCTCAATTTCCCGAACAGGCTGATTTTGACTTCGGTCGGGCAAGTGACGCGACAGTGTTTCCTCAAATCCTGTCCGCTCGATCGGTTATCATGATCTGCGACAACGGTCCACAGACAGCGATCGGAGAAACGTGGACGACGAGATTACAGTTGCCGAGCTCTTTGCAGGGGTCGGCGGATTTCGGCTGGGGCTTGAAGGCTACAGCGATTCGGAAAATGGATGGGATTTGCCCAAGGCAGGTCCGTTTCGTACTGTTTGGGCAAACCAATGGGAGCCAGGCTCTGACAAGCGACAGTTTGCTGCGCGCTGCTACGAGGCTCGCTTCGGCAAGGGGTCCGTTGTAAACGAGGACATCGAAGCAGTTCTCAATGAGTACGATGCGGGTGAGCGTCGGATACCAGATGTCGATATGGTAGTCGGAGGTTTTCCTTGCCAGGACTATTCCGTGGCAAGACCGCTTTCACAGGCTGCCGGAATTGAGGGCAAGAAGGGTGTTCTCTGGTGGGACATCTATCGTTTTCTTCGCTTGCAGCTTGCTAAGTCAGAGAACAACGCTAAGTACTGCCTTTTCGAGAACGTTGACCGGTTGCTGAAGAGCCCTGCGAAGCAGCGTGGTCGTGACTTCGCAATCATTCTCTCATGCTTGGCTTCACTTGGCTATTCCGTTGAATGGCGCGTGATTAATAGTGCCGAGTACGGATTTCCGCAGCGTAGGAAACGCGTATACATATATGCCGAGAGGGGAGCCGACTGGGATTTGGAGGAACGCCTGACTGGTGGAGTTATTGCTCGAGCGTTCCCGATTGAGGAGCCGGAAGCCGTCTGGTCGGTAACGATTCCAGAAGACATCTACGAGACATCGCAGAGCTTTAACTTGGGAGGCAAGCTCTCTCCTTTCGCGGATGCCGGCGTAATGGTGGGACATAATGCTTTGACCTGCCGCGTTGTCGAAGCTTACGAGGGAGAGCGCTCCACGCTGGGCGATGTTCTTGTTCCAGAGGAAGAAGTGTCAGAAGAGTTCTTCGTTCCAGAATCGCAGATTTCAAAGTGGGAGTATCTCAAGGGCTCAAAAAGCGAGGAGCGAGTCAATAAGACGACGGGCTTCTCGTATCGATATTCTGAGGGCGCAATGTCATTTCCCGATGCGACGGACCGTCCTTCTCGCACCATTCTGACTGGCGAGGGAGGACGTGGCGCTTCTCGCTTCAAGCACGTCGTTAAATGCCCAGATGGTCGCTTGCGTCGCTTGGTTCCCGATGAGCTTGACCAGCTGCAGTGCTTTCCGAAGGGCTGGACGAATACGGGGATGACCGACGGTCAGCGAGCCTTTTGCATGGGCAACGCATTGGTGGTCGGAATTCCTTATCGCATTGGCAAGGAGATTGCTGCCGAGCATCATTCTTGCAATTAAGTTGCGCGCATCCGCGCAGTGCCCCTCCACACAAAACGGCGCCACGGTTGGGGTCCGTGGCGCCGACGTGAGGGGGCAAATGCTTTGCGCTACTCCTTTCCTTCAATCTGCTCGGGCGTAAGCGCGACGAACCAAGCGACGATGAAGGAGACGAGCATGCCGATTCCGCAGGCGATGAAGCCGTTGATCAGGTTCGCCTGGCTGCCTCCGGCAAAGCTCAGGGGCGAGAACAGACCCTGCGTGGGGACGTAGAGCGTCAGGCCGGTGATGCAGGCGTACAGGCCAGCCGCGGCGCCGCCGATGATCGATGCGATCCAAGGACGCTTGTAGCGAAGGAACACGCCGTAGAGAAGGGGCTCGCCGACGCCGCCGATGAACTGCGTGATGAAGTAGCCAAGGGCGAGTGACTTCTGCTCGGGGTCCTTCAGGCGCAGCCACACGGCAAGGCCGACGCCGGACGCGGTGAACGCTTGGACGGTGGCGGCAAGAAGCACCAGGTTATCGGTGCCAACCTGCGCATACTGCGCAAGGGCGATGGCAGCGATACCCACGTGCATGCCGGTAAGAACCAGGATTGGCCAGGTAGCAGCGATGAGGACCGTCGCCAGCCAGCCAAGCGGAGTGGCCGCAAGCCACTCGAAGAACGCGGCGAGACCGGTGCCCAGATATCCGCCAAGGGGCGCGAGCGCGCAAAGGGCGACAGGCAGCATGACCACGAAGGTCAGGAAGGGAGCAAACACGGTGCGCACGGACTGCGGCATGTGCTTCTCGAAGAACTTCTCGACGTAGCTCATGACCCAGACGCAGAGAAGAACGGGGATCAGGGTCTGTGCGTAGGACATGACGGAAGCGGGGATGCCGTAGACGCTGAGCGAGCCGCCGTCGGCTGCGAGCTGCACGAAGGAGGGCTCAATCAGGATTGCGCCCATGAGCGCGCCGAGAAACGCGTTGGCGCCGAGCTTCTTTGCAGCGGAGTAGCCAGCCATGATTGGCAGGAAGTAGAACGCTGCGTTATAGACCATGTTGCAGATGAAGATGAAGTCGCTGTCGTCGGAGACGATGCCGAGCAGGGTCGAGCCAAAGATAGCGGAGAGCGTCTTGAAGAGCGCGCCGGTGATAAGCACTGGGATGAGCGGGACGACGGAGCCGGAAAGGTAGTCAAGGATGTTGCTGCCGACCTTCTTCCAGGTGAGCTTCTCCTTGGGTGCGTCGAGGTTCTCGTCGACGGCCTCCTTTGCCTCAAAGCCGCCCTGCTTGCAAAGTTCGTCATAGACCTCGGGCACATTGGTGCCAATGATGATCTGGTACTGGCCGCCCTTCTCCTGAACGCCGAGCACGCCGTCGACGGCCTTGACGGTGTCGTCGCTCACGGCCGAGCGATCCTTCAGCTCAAAGCGGAGCCTGGTCATGCAGTGAAACACTGCGCTGACGTTCTCGGGGCCACCTACTGCTTGAAGGACGTCAGTGGCAATCTGCTTGTTGTCTGCCATTGCGGGAACCTTCCCTCTCTTGCTCTCAATAGCTGTTGTAGGAAACTATCTTAAAGCGCTTTAATATCAAAATAATTAGGTCAAATACCTGTTACAATGTCAATATAATGAGTAATCGCTAACAAAAGTTGTTAGCTCATGGGCACAATGCGGCCTCAAGCTGCGCCTCTAGTGCGGCGGCAAGTGAGCGCAAGCGAGGTCTCTGTGGCCTTGCGGCTGAGAGCGCAATAGCCAGCTGGGACCTCGACGCTTACGTGCGCGGAG
Source organism: Tractidigestivibacter sp. (assembly GCF_050946515.1). Taxonomy (GTDB): domain Bacteria; phylum Actinomycetota; class Coriobacteriia; order Coriobacteriales; family Atopobiaceae; genus Tractidigestivibacter. Next base: position 96,521 of record NZ_JBMNUX010000007.1, on the reverse strand, counting down.
GCGGGGTAGCTCGCACGCAGCTCTACGCTGCCGCCCCTGCGTGACCACTCGACCATGACCGTCCCCGCCTTTGTGGCAAGCGTCGCGCGCACGTGGTTGCAGCTCTCGGCGAAGTACGGCTTTATTTGGATGCTGTCCGCGGAGACGGCCTCTTGCTCGACGCGGATGCCTCCTGGGGCCTCCATCAGCCAGCCCACGTAGCTCGAGAACATCGCATGGTTGAGCGACGAGAGGTTGGTGTGGAACTGCTCTGCCAGCACTCCGTTCCCGCTTGCCAGCATGTCAAGCAGGCTTGGCTTCGTGCGGCGAAGAAGCCAGCTCTCCACCACGTTGTCGTGGTCGTAGCGGTGGAGCACCTCAAAGGCGAGCGTGGTGCCAAAGATGCCAGTGGCCAGCACTCCTCCGTCTTCCTGCACCTTGGCCGCGAGCTGGTCTGCCAGGCGCTGGGGATTTTCGAGCTCGAATGCCGCGGCAAAGGCAAGGCCGGTCTGGGTTCCGTCCCCAAAGCTGCCGTCCGGGTTTTTGAAGCGCTCGACAATCTGGGCTCGCAGGCTGTTGGCGGTCGTGCGGTAGCGCTCCTCTTCTGGCTTGCCAAGCGCATGGGCTATGCGGGCGGCGCAGTCTGCGAAGGCGAGGATCGTGCACCAGCCCACGAGGCTCTTGTCGGGCGTGCCGGTCTTGAAGCTGTCGCCCGTCTCCACAGAGCCATGGTCCCCGAGGCAGCGCGTGCTGAGCGATGCCGGGTCCTGTGACAGCAGGTAGTCGGCCTGGCGCTTCAGTGCTGGCCACTCCTCTGAGAGCAGATTCTTTGAGCCATAGTGCTGCCACGACTTGAGCGTGAGGTAGGGGAAGGCGAGCTGCCAGAGCAGCGGCCCCTCGCCGGCTCCGGTGCCGTTTGACTGGATGCCCATGTACGGCGCCGTCTCGGGCACGCCACCGCGTTCCGTCTGGTCGCGAGAGAAGTCTCCAACCACCTTGGCGATGAGCCCCTCGCAATCAAAGGTCAAAAGGTTTGATATTGCGAGGGCGACCATGTCTCCCCCGTAGCCAAAGCGCTCGCGGGAGCAGTCCTCCCAGGTGTCGCGCACGTTGTTCAGCTTCGTCGCGAGGGCGGCGTCGTAGAGAGCCTGAAGGTCGGGGTTGTCGCACTCAAAGCTGCCAACGCGCTTCAGGTCTGCGTGCATGTAGATTGCGGCTGCTTGGATGATGGCGCTTGCTGGGGCGCCTTCGAGCAGGACGTAGCGGAAGGAGTGCACCGTAAATTCGTTGACGAAGCGGTTCTCGCCCTCCGCGCAGATAATCTGGTCTCGCTCCATGGCGCGCTTGGGCGCGTCGGGGCCGCCCGTGATCGTGAGGCCCTCTGGCGTGACCATGCCCACCAGCCCGGCGAGGTTGGAGTCGCACGAAAGGTTGCCAGATTTGTCCATCGCCTCGGCAAAGGTCAGGGTAATCACGTCGCCTTGCGATGCAAGCATGGAAAGGTCGAAATATCCGCTTATTATGCGACCAAAATCAAGGAAGACCGACCCGTCCTCACGCTGCTTCACGGAAGACGGCGTGACGCGAGGCCCCAGCACGAAGCGGGGGGAGGGACAGGGCTTGACGTCCCTGCTCTCTTGGCGCACGACCAAAGGAAGGACCTTTCCACCAGGGGTGGAAAGGTCGCGGCGCTCGCCGAGGTAGATGTTGTTGAAGAGGAGCTGTCCTTCTCGGCAGCTCCAAGAGCGGTCGCTTTCCACGAGCGTGTGGGGCGTTTGCTCCGAGTCAGCTGCGCAAAGGCGCAGCGCCACGCGCGGGGTCCCAACCTCGGCGAGGCGCTCGCGTAGGTTGTATTTTCCAAACAGCCGAAGCGGCGAGGGGTTGTACCAGCCGTTTCCTAGCTCGACGCGCAGGGTGTTTCTGCCCTCGTGAAGCAGCGGCAAGACATCAAGAGAAAAGCTGTAGACCCGTTTTGTGTAGTTGGTCCAGATGCCCAGAGGCGCCCCGCCATCGGCCGGCTCGTTGTTCACGAACACGCGGCATGACCCAAGGACGGCAATCGTAAGGGTTGCCCCTTCAAGCTCGGAGGGGTCGTTGATGTCAAAGTCTCTCTCCAGCACGTGATTTCTATGGTCGGAGTAATACCCCGAGCCGTCGGCGCCGTAGCCATAGTCTGGACCGCTCATCCAGAGCACGTCTTCGAGATTGTCAGCCATCGTTCCTCCATAGCGAGCAGAGCGTGCGTGCAGCTCTTGAAGCATTAGACTATAATTATTTATTAACTGAATGATAAATACCTTAATCTACATGCGACAATAATTAAGTATTGGATTATTACTAACAAAAGTTGGAGACGACGATGAAACTTTCCGAGCTGTCCAGCGCCCTCGATGCCATTGGCGCTGCCACCTACTCAGAGGACGAGGTCCTTGCCCATTTTAAAGAGAAGTACCAGCAGGTTCCCTATGACAACCGCGAGGTCTTTCTGTTCACGAACCAGCGGGAGTTTGGCGAGGGGAAGCACATCGTGAGCTTTCACCTTGGCGGCAGCCCAAAGATTCCCGAGCACATCTACCAGTACGTTGTGGTGACGTATTGCTACAAAGGAGTGTTTCCGCTGGTCATCGATGGCAGCCCCGTGACGCTTGATTCCGGCGACTGCGTGGTCATGGACAGAAATGTGCCTCATAAGGTTGAGGCGACCGACCCTGACACGCTGGCGGTCAACATCGTTCTGAGCAACCGATTCTTTGAGCGGCGAATGATGTCGGATATCGCGCGGCTGCATACGCGCTTTGCCACCGAGCTTGCAACGGCGGGCGCCCCGCATCGGCGATTTGGCATCTATCGCACGCACGGGGACGAGTTCGCTCGCGACTGCGTGGACAGGATTTTGTGCGAGCACCTTGACTATACCGTGGGCTCTGCGGACATCATCGACGACTTTGTCGCCGCGCTTCTCACGTACTTGTTCCGCACGTTCGAGTCCGATTCGGAGGCATTCGAGCAGGACGAGAGGCGCTCGGAGCTTGTGGGCGTAATGCGTGAATATATCGCCCAGCATTATGCGGAGGGAAGCTTGAAGAAGATGGCCCAAGACCTCGGGTATGACAGCACGTATCTGAGCTCGCTGATCAGGCAGGGGACGGGCTGCTCCTTCAAGCAGCTTGTGAACGAGGAGCGCATGCAGCACGCGACCGTGCTTCTGCAGATGACGAGCATGCCGGCAAACGAGGTCGCTGGGGCGGTCGGCATCTCGAACCTGACGCAGTTCTACAAGCGATTTCGAGAATTCGCCGGCTGCACCCCCAAGGAGTTTCGAGAGAAGGCGTCCTACGGTCGAGCGTGACGATGTGGGCGCACGAGACGGCAGCGGCACTAGGGGCTACGTAGAAGGAAGGACCTCATGAGGTTTGAAGTTGCAACGCTTTCTAAGACTGGCATCGAGCTGGAGTGCTGCCTGCACGACAAGCTCGTTGCCACGGGCTGCGCAAAGCCGCGGCCTGCGGTCATCGTGCTTGCTGGCGGGGCATACCTGCGCCGTGCGCACCGAGAGGGCGACCCTGTTGCGGCTCGTTTTCTGGGTCTCGGCTACGACGCGTTTGTGCTGCGCTACTCGACGTACTTCGAAAACGTGGACTGCGCCGGCGACGGCGCGCCTCTGCTTTCCGGCGCACAGGGCTATCCCCATCAGGTCTCCGAGCTCATGGAGGCCATCGCGTATGTGCGCTCGCATGCGGACGAACTGCTGGTTGACGCGTCGCGTGTGTTCGTGGTCGCCTTCTCGGCAGGCGCCCACGTTGCGCTGTCGCTCGCGGAGCGCTTTGATGACGCGACCCTTCTCCGCGACGCGGGCCTTTCAGAGGGGGAGGCGCGCTCGGTTCTGCCTGCGGGAATCGTCGCGTGCTACCCGATGCTGCGCGCGCTTGAGCTGCGCGGGGATGAGCAGAGGCTTCGCGAGCAGGCGCTGAGCAACGTCGCGCTCTTCGGCACCGAGTGCCCCACTCCGCAGCAGCGCGCGTCGGTTGACCTTCTCCGCGGCGTGCGCCCAGGCATGCCGCCGACCTTCATGTGGCAGACCTCGACTGACGCAACGTGCAGCCCGTCTGACACGCTGGAGTTCGCACGGCTTCTGCTTGGTGCGGGCGTAAGCTGCGAGCTGCACCTGTATCGCGAGGGCGTCCACGGCATGGCGCTTGCGGACGAGTCATCCTCGGCGGCAGGCGAGAAGGTCGACCCGCACGTGGCCACGTGGGTTCCTCTCGCTGACCAATGGATGCGCGCTGTGGGGGATGCCTCTGCAGGAGTGGTGAGCGACGCCAGCTTGCGGTAGGCTAGTTCGTGTCGAGAGGAGCTGTCATGCCATCTACGACTTCAACGGCTTGCGACTTGAATGCCGACTTTCTGCATCTTCGCGACGGTCTTCCTCCGGAGATTGAGCGCGCCAAGCAGGCAGGCGATCTGAAGCGTGCGCTGCGGTTGATAGACGCGGCGCTTGCCGATGACGCTCGGGCGGAGCTTGCTCCATTGCTGCGTGCCGAGCGCTGCCGCATTATGAGAACCCCACAGGAATACTGCATAACGCGCGACCAGGCGCTCGCTGCCATGCGCAAGGAGATTGCGTCCTTCTCGACCGACGAGCTGGACGCTCTTGTCAATCGGGGGAGGATCGACTGGCGCATGGTCGACGGGGAGATGCGCTTTCTTCCCAGCTGGATGGACTCGCTGCGCTTTTATCCTGCGGAGGTGCCAGGCATTCATTCGCCTGAGTCTCGCAACCTTGCCGCGCGCGATGCGCTGCTCGCCGAGATGCGCGAAAACGGCGTCGCCGCGCGCAGGATTACGCTTCGAGCCCACATAAGGCCGCTGGTAGACGTCGAGAGGAACGGAGTCGTTCGTGCGTGGCTGCCCGTGCCGGCGAGCTGTCCGCAACAGTCGCGGATTGAGATTTTGGATGCAACTCCGGGTGTCCGAGTCGCTCCGGAAGATGCGCCGCAGCGCACGGCTCATTGGGAGAGCCGCGGAGCCGGGCGCCGCGGCTTCGAGGTGACCTATCGCTACGACATTCGGGCGCAGTACGTTTCTCCGGACCAGATTGCGTGCTCGGGCGAGCAGCCCACGTTTGACTTGGGCGAAGAAGAGCCGCACATCGTCTTTACGCCTTACTTGCGCCGGCTCACGGAGCGCGTGACCAGCGGCTGCTCCACGCCCCTCGAGCGGGCTCGCGCAATTTACGACTGGATTTGCGAAAATGTCGACTACCGCTTCCAGCCGCCTTACCTGCTGCTTGACTCGCTTGCTGACAGTGCTGCTAAGAGCCTGCGCGCCGATTGCGGAGTTTTCGCGACGCTGTTCATCACGATGTGTCGCATCGCGGGCATTCCCGCGCGCTGGCAGAGCGGCCTTTCTGTGCGTCCGGACGGCGTTGGCTGCCATGACTGGGCGATGTTTTACATCGCGCCGCATGGCTGGCTGTGGGCGGATTGCTCGTTTGGCTCCGCAGCACGACGCGAGGGCGACGAGGACCGGCGCGAGTTCTACTTTGGCAACCTCGACCCGTGGCGCATGGTGGCCAATTGCCAGCTGTTTGCGCAGCTAGATCCGCCTGACCTAGCTCTGCGCGAGGACCCGTTTGACAACCAGCTTGGCGAGATGAGCGTGGATGGCGTGGGGCTGACTCGCCACCAGATGGAGCGCACGGTCGGGCTTGTCTCGATGGAGCGCCTTGAGCCGGTCGCGCGGGGTCACTAGGCTGTGCCGACCGGCGTTGCTGAGTCCCGCCGGTGCTGTTGATCCCCGGTACTGTTGATTCCCGGTGCTGCAGGCCCGTCCGGTGCTCCGGCTTCAATTAATAAACACGACAGAGCCAAAACGGTTACTGACATCCCCAAATCTCGCCGTCGTGTTTATTAATTCGACCGGTACCTATTGCGTGGCGCACGGTCGCACCGATTGCCGCTCTTCTCGCTTGGCTCCGCCTGCCTCGGCCTCGCTTCCAGCGCCATGCCGACCAACAAACACGGCGCCACGCTAATAGCAGGCTTCAGCCCGATATCCCGCTGCGGTGTTTATTAATTGTGCTGACGTTTTCGTTGCGTGAGGCACCACTGCAACAGAGCGTGCCAGATCCGGCTGGCGAGCGGCTCAACCCCCTTCGGGGCTCCCTCATTTAATAAACACGCCAGCGCCAAAGCGGTAGCTGCCGACTTCGAATCTCGCTGCGGTGTTTGTTATTGCCGCGGCCTGGTTGCCGCTAGTCGTCGCTTGCGCGGTCGTGGTTGATTGGCTGATAGAAGAGCTGCGCGGCCTTCCTCGGATCGTTTGACTGACCCAGCACCCACATGGTTTTTGCAACCAAGGCCTCGGTGGTCATGTCGCCGCCCAAAAGGATGCGAGGTCGGTTGAGATACGTGCTTCCAACCTCATAAACTCCTAGGTCAAGCCCCTCTTCCGAGACTTGGGTAGTCATGACAACGTATTTTCCGACAGAAGTCCAGCCGAGGATGGCCTTCTCAAAATGGGCGTCGTCCGTCTCGGGGATGCCTCCGATTCCGAAGACCTCGAGAATGACGGCGTCAAACTCAGCGAACAATGCGTCGAGAACCTCGGGGCCAAGGCCGGGCGTGAGGCGAAGCACGACCACGTGATCATCGAGCTCGTGGTAAACACGCGGCCGGCGCGGTCGCAAGATGCTGTGCAGGTGAGACTCTTTGCGAGGAGGGTTGTCCTTCTCGATGGACATTCCCATGTGGCTCTCGCGAATCACGCGGTCGTTTCTGATGATGGCCGGCAGTGGATAATTCACGCTGGTAAATGCATTGAAGCTCATAGTGCGCTGCTTGTGCGCGCGCGTTCCCACAATAACGCGGCCATCGAAGACAACTGACACGTCGCTGCTGTCATCCTGGCAGGCGTAGAGCAGCGACTGGTACAGATTCAGCTTCGCGTCGGTAAAGGGATTCGACATCGGCTGCTGGGAGCCTGTCAGCACAATGGGCTTGGGGCTGTCCTGAATGAGGTAGGAGAGGGCGGCAGCGGTGTAGGCCATGGTGTCGGTGCCATGCAGGATCACGAAGCCATCGAAGTCGTCATAGGCGGCCATTATCGTGTCGGCAATGCGCAGCCAGTCGTTGGGCTGCATATTGGTACTGTCGATATTCATAGCCTGCACGATTTCGAAGTTGCACAGATCGCGCACCTGCGGCACGTAGCCAACAAGCTCCTCGCCCGTAAGCGTGGGGGTGAGCCCGTGGGAGCCGGCGGACGAGGCAATCGTTCCGCCGGTAGCCACGATAAGGATTTTCTTCACGCTGCCGTCCTAGTCCTAGCCCTTTGAGCTGCGATTACTTGCGGGGCTTGATGCCAAGCCGCTCGCGGCGCTTCGCAGCGTAGCCCTCGATGTTGGCCTGCTTGCTGCGCTCAATGGCAAGCGCGTCGGCGGGAACGTCGCCCGTGATGCAAGAGCTTGCGCCCGTGATGGCGCCTGCGCCAATGTTCACCGGGGCCACCATCATGGTGTCGGACCCGATGAAGGCGCCGTCGCCGATGGTGGTGTGGTTCTTGTGCACGCCGTCGTAGTTGCAGGTAATGGAGCCGCCGCCGATGTTGACGCCTGCGCCCATCTGCGTGTCGCCGATGTAGGAGAGGTGGGGGACCTTGGAGCCCTCGCCCACGACGGAGTTCTTGAGCTCAACGTGGGTGCCGGCCTTGGCGCCCTTCAGCAGGTGAGTGTGGCCGCGCAGGTACGCGCGCGGGCCGCAGTTGACGTCGTCGTCGATCTCGGACTCGACGATGACGGTCTCGTCCACGGTGCAGCCATTGCCCACGGTGGCGTTGGTCAGGCGGCTGTTTGGACCGATGACGCAATCCTCGCCCACGGTGGTCTTGCCATACAGCATCGTCATCGGGAGAAGCGTGGTGTCCTGACCGACGGTAACGTCGGGCCCGACCCAAACAAGAGACGGGTCGAGCATCGTGACGCCCTCGCTCATCAGGCGCTCGTTGATGCGGCGCTGCATGAGCTTGGTTGCGTCGGCAAGCTGAGTGCGAGAGTTGACGCCCAAAAGCTCGGTGTAATCGTCGCAGTGCTGCGCGGCCACGGGCTCGCCCATCTGGTGGTAGATGCCCACCATGTCGGTGAGGTAGTACTCGCCATTGGCGTTGTCATTGCCGATCTTGTCGAGGTTCTCGGAGAGACGACGCCCGCAGAAGCAGTAGACGCCAGAGTTGCACTCAGTAATGGCGCGCTGCTCGGGGGTGCAGTCCTTCTCCTCGACGATGGCCGTGACTTGGCCGTTCTCCTGGATGATGCGACCGTAGCCGGTGGGGTCGGGCGGCGTCATAGTGAGCACGGTGCAGGCGTTGTGCGCCGAGACGTTTGCGTCGATGAGCGCCTTGATGGTCTCGGGGCGTACGAGCGGCGAGTCGCCGTAGGTCACGACGACGGGACCCTCGAAGGCGCCAAGCGCGTCGCGCACGCAGCGAACGGCGTGACCGGTGCCCAAGCGCTCCTTCTGCTCAACGAACTCAAGGCCAGGGATGTCGGCTAGCTCAGCGCGAACCTCGTCGGCGCCCTTTCCCACAACCACCACGACGCGCTCGGCTCCGGCCTTGCGGACAGAGTCAACAGCCCAACGGACCAGCGGGCGATCGAGCAGCTTGTGCATGACCTTGGGATGCTTGGACTTCATGCGGGTTCCCTCGCCGGCGGCAAGGACGATTGCGGTAGTGGGCATGGTGCCTCCTGGATTTCGGTTATTGGGCGGCAAAATGATAGCCTATGAGCGTGTTGGGCTGGTGACGGTATCCCGAACGCTCGGAATGGCGTCGCTGGAGGGGGGTGCGGTCATCAGAGAAGCACTTACGGAGGCTTCGGAGCGGGTGAAGTCCCCTTCGGAGCCATCAATCTGCACCAAACTCGCCTTAGTTACACTATTTTCTGAGAAAATGCACCGAAGTGGTCTTAGTTACACTGGCATTCAAGAGTGCAGTAAGTAGATGGACTTGGGCAACCACAATATATTGTGGTGATAATCAAAAATATCATCTAGATATAGATTCGATACTTTCCGCAGCTCTGTTTCTCAGTGTAACTAAGCCCACTTCGGTGCAAAAATCTCGCGAATTGTGTAACTAAGAGCGGTTGAGTGCAATTTGCGTGCCAACTCGGCTTTTTCGTGGCGCCAAATGCAAATCGTAGAGAAAAAGGTCGCTTGGCGGCGGATACGCAACCATAAAATCGCGAACATCACCAAGCGACCCCTGGAAAAGGCGGATAGAAAGAGAAGCTTCGCTACGTGCGCTGCGAGGCAGCACGGTCGTGAAGCTTTGCAGCTACGAACGCGGCAGCTGCCACAACCGGCAGGCTCTTAAGCGGGAAGCAGAGCGCAAGCACGCAGGTGGTGAGCACCGGCTTGCCAATGCAGCCGGCAACCAAGGCAGCGGTTGCGACGGCAACGGGAAGCATCGGGTCAACGCCCGTAACAAGGGAAATTGCGTACCCAGCGCAGACGCCGCAGAAAATCATCGGGAAGAACTCTCCGCCAATCCAGTCGCAAGCTACGCAGACCTGCGTAAGCACGAGCTTGGCGACGCAGGTTGCCGCAAGCATGAGCGCGCCCTGCTGCTGCCAGTCAACGATTACCTCACGGGTTCCCGCTTGTCCGGAAAACAGCACGTCGGGAAGAAAGATGGCGACGACGCCCAGGAGAAGGCCGCATACAACGGCTCGCGCGACATGGTCCTTTCCGAGGGCAAGGCGCCTAGCAAGCCTGGCGGCGGCAAGAGACATCCTGGCCAGTGCGTAGCCAATTACCAGGGCGAGAGCGCCAACAAGCCAGTTGGAAGACAGGTAGCTGATGGCCTCAAAGCGGGGAAGGCCAGACCCAGGGCCCAATACGCTCGAAAGCCACATGATGCCCAGCACAAAGCCAATGCCCGCAACGCCCCAGAGCGCTGATCGGACGCTCTTCCTGTAGTGCCTGTCGGTGCTTGCGGTAGCGGTCTCGCCATCGTTTGGGCTGCCGGGTCGTGACGGCATAATCTCTTCCATGGCGGCGGCGAACGGACGATTCGGGTCGCACACTGCCGCGACGCCGCCGCGCCGCATGGCCCTCATCGCAGAGCTGACCAGCGCGGCGGTAAAGCCCGAGACGCCCGCCTCGGGACCAACGGATCCGCCAAAGGCGATAGGCAGCGCAAACAGCAGGAGAGCCTTGGGCACGCTCTTCAGCCTATAGCCGCCCTCCGTTTTGCAACGCTTGATAACGACGCCCAGCGTGTCGAGGCTAAACCCAGCCCACTTGGTGCAGGCGCCAACGGCGAAGCCGCCAACGACGCACAAAAGCACAGGGGCTATCGTGCGCAGCGGCTCGGGAAACGCGCCGCGAAGCTCGCTCCACACGAGCTCCTGCAGGAGGTCGACGCCGCGCAGCACGGCAAGGCATGCCACGCCTACGACGAAGCCAGCGATAAGCGCAAGAATGATTATTGTCAGCGTGACCCGAAATAGGGAGACGCCGCGGGGCTTCTCCTCCACGGCGTCAATAACGAGTTTCGAGTCGTCCTTCTCGGCGCTCAACTACATCTCCGAGTTGCCGCCGAAGACGTTGCTGACCGACTTGTTCACGTACACGCAGTAGATGGCGTCGGCGAGCTCCTGGGCGACGGAGATCTGCCTGATCTTGGAGCCGGGCCTGTTGGCGACGGCGCAGGGGATGGCGTCGGTGACGACGCACTCCTCGATGGGGGCGGCCTCGAGGCGCTGGACCGCCTCGCCGGAGAAGATGCCGTGCGTGGCGGACACGTAGATGTCGCCCGCGCCCATCTCCTTGAGCTTGTTGATGGAGCCCACCAGGGTGCCGCCGGTGTCGATCATGTCGTCGTTGATGATGCAGGTCTTGCCCACGATGTCGCCGATGATGCCCATGACCTCGGCCGCGTTGTGCTTCGGGCGGCTCTTGTGGGCGATGGCGACCTCGCAGCCGAGGTAGTCGGAGAGCTTCTTGGCGACCTTCGCGCGGCCCATGTCGGGGGAGACCACGACGGTGTTCTCCCAGTCGAAGCCCTTGGTCTTGAAGTAGTCGCCGAAGAGGTAGAGCGCCGTCAGGTGCGTGACGGGGATGTCGAAGAAGCCCTGGATCTGGCCGGAGTGCAGGTCGAGGGTGATCACGCGGTCGACGCCGGCCGCCTCGAGCAGGTTGGCGACGAGGCGCGCGGTGATGGGCTCGCGCGATGCGGCCTTGCGGTCCTGGCGGGCGTAGCCGTAGTGGGGGATGACGGCGGTGAAGCTCTTGCAGGAGGCGCGGGTCGCCGCGTCGGCCACGATCAGGGTCTCCATCAGCAGGTCGTTCACGTTCCTGCCGGCGATGGACTGGATGAAGAAGACCTCGTCGCCGCGGACGGACTCCTCGAAGCGCGCGTAGATCTCGCCGTTGGCGAACTTCTCGAGCTTCAGGCCCTGCAGCTGCAGGTGGAGGATGTCAGCGATCTTCTGCGCCAGGTCGGGGTTGCCGGTCCCCGTGTAGAGCTTGATTTCCTTCTCGTAGGTGGTGGGCTTGCTCAGGTTTTCGTACATCCGGTTGGTCCTTCCTTCTGGTGCGCTTGATGCGAATCCTGCAGCGCTGTTCCGCTCTCGCGATGCCTGACAAAACCAATGGAAAACTATACCTCAGACCTTTGTCTAAGCACATGCTTTGCTCGCGCGCGTCATGATTTCATCTTTTAAGGAGCATTACAGGAAGGATTTTGGGCGCGGTGCCGTGCTAGTGGCGTGGGAAGCTGCTGGAAGGGCTGATTGAGATACGTCGTCATGCCAGCACTATTCGTGCACTACTCCGAGCACTATTTGGGGAGAGGTGCGAAATCACCAACTGGGGTTTTGTGCGGGAAATCGATAAGGAAGTCAATCACAAAAGCCGGACCAACGGCTACTTTATGTAACTGGCTGGGGCAGAGGGATTCGAACCCCCATTACAGGCACCAAAAACCCGTGTCCTAGCCATTGGACGATACCCCAGTGCCTCGCTCTGACAGATGCGCTGCCAGCGTGTAAAAGTGTATCAGAACCATTCAGCGAGCGCGACGACTTAAATAAGTCCAAAATGCTTCGGTCTGGCTCGTCTCTGCTTCGCCAGACCGCTTACGGGATGATCTGCTCGAACGCTGAGCAGATGGCGTCAAGAAGCAGCACAGCGTAGGTCTGAGCGTCAGCAATCGTGAAGGTGCCATCAAAGTTGGGACCAACCGGAAGCTCGATGCGAACAAGGGGGCGCTCTTCTCTCGAGCCCTCGACGGCGGCGCGAAGACGAAGCGGCAGGCTGTCGACGTCGTCCATCACCACGTTCGAAACCGTGGAACCCTCGGGGAGGGGCGAGGTGGAAAGCAGGAAGACCGCTTGGGCATCGGGGGATTCCTGCTCGACGGTGTCAGCGGAGTCAACGAGCTCGATGCCGGACTGCGCGGTGGTGGCGCTTGCAAGGTTCCAGATGCGACCAGCAACGTTTCTCGAGATGGGGTCGTCGCCGGTGATGCACAGGCGCACGTTTTCAAGCACGTTGAGCGCTCGAGCAAAGCCAATGCCGCTCTGGGGATGTGGCCCCGCGGCGTTCTTGCTCTCCCACACGTGGTGCAGGCGATCGATGGCGTCAAAGGTGTCCTGGAAGGCCATGCCATCTGCGAGCAGGCCCATGCTCTCCTGGAACTGCTTGACGGCCGCCTCAGTGTGCGCGCCGTACTGCCCGTCCACCTCGCCGCAAGAGAAGCCCAGCACGTTCAGACGCTCCTGCAGCTGGCGGACGTCATTGCCGTGGAAGTTCGGGAGGCGCAGGTAGAGCGTTCTGTCACCTAGCTGGTAGCACTCGTCGACAAGGGCGGCCCAGGTGGCAGTGTCAACTTCGTCGCCCAGAAGCAGGTCATGGTCGAGCCTAAAGCGCGCAACGGCCGACGCGGTCGATTTGCCGTAGCGCTTTTCGTCCAGCTCGTCCTTCTCGATTGCATAGCCCAGAGAGCTCAATCGATCCTGGATATCCTCTACCGCAACGCCCTCGGCGCCCTCATTAATCGGATCCATGCCTGTTTCTCCTATCGATGCCGTAAAGCGGCGGCGGAGATCCTATCCCGCGCGCTCCACGAAGAAGTCTGCCATTGATTCGAGCACATCACGCGTGCTCTGTGCAAGGTTCACGTCGGCAAGCTCGCGCTTTGCGTCTTCAGCGGTCTTGTGCGCGTAGTCTCGAACCGCATCGATTGCGCCTGCGGTCTCCATAAGCTCGACGGCACGAGCCAGCCTCTGCCGATCCGTCGCATGCGATGAAAGGATGCTGATAAGCTCGTCGCGCTTTGCGACGTCAAGATGCTCGAGGGCCCAGCACACCATCATGGTGCGCTTGCCCTCGGTGATGTCGCTTCTGAAGTCCTTGCCCTGCTTGCTCTCGTCTCCCACGAGGTTGAGAAGGTCGTCTTGGAGCTGGAACGCAAGGCCCGTGCTCATGCCGAAGGCCCGCAGGCCCTCTACCTGTGCGTCATTGCCTCCTCCCACGATGGCGCCCACGGCAAGGGGAGTCGCTGCCGAGTAGAACGCGGTCTTGTGGCTTGCCATCGTGAGGTAGCTCGCAACGGTGATGTCCCAGCGCTCGTCGCGCGCCCAGCCGAGGTCGAGCGCCTGCCCCTCAAGGGTGCGGCGCTCCATGCTCACGAGCGCGCGCAGCACCCGCAGGCGGCGCTCGCCATCAAAGGCGCTGGTAGCCAGCACCTTTTCGATAACCTCCACCAGCGCGAGGTCGCCGACGTTGATGGCCACGCCCACGCCCTCGGTGCGGTGCACGCAGGGCTGGCCGCGGCGCATCTCTCCCTCGTCGGCGATGTCGTCATGGATGAGCGCAGCAGACTGGAAGTCTTCGATGGCCGTCGCGGGCGCGAGCGCGCGGCTCGCGTCGCCGCCCACGGCCTCGCAGCCCAAAAGGACCAGCGCCGGACGCGTGCGCTTTCCGCCAGAGCGGGTAAAGCGCGCCAGCGGATCGTACAGATAGCGGGCAAGGTCTGCCCGTGCGGGCTCGCCTTCGCCTGCTGAGGGGAGGTGACTCGTGAGGTAGTCATCAATCAGGGGGCGCTTCTCGGCTAGATATGCCGTAAACGCTGCGCCCTTGGTGTCTGTTCGACCGCTGGCTTCTGTCATGGCTTAGCCCTCGTAGCCGTTGGGGTTCTTGGACTGCCAGTTCCAGCTGTCGCGGCACATGTCGTTGATGTCGAACTTGGCTTCCCAGCCCATCTCGCGCTTGGCCTTGGAGCAGTCAGCGTAGTTGGCATCGACGTCGCCCGGGCGGCGCGCCTCGATCTTGTAGGGAACCTCGTGGCCACAGGCCTTGGAGAAGGCCTTGATGATTTCGAGCACCGAGGTGCCCTTGCCGGTGCCGAGGTTGAAGATCTCGACGCCCTCGCGGCCGTTCATCCACTTGAGAGCCGCCACGTGGCCGGTTGCCAGGTCGCAGACGTGGATGTAGTCGCGAACGCCGGTGCCGTCGGGGGTGTCGTAGTCATTGCCAAAGACGTGGACGTACTCGCGCTTGCCGATGGCGGTCTGCGCCACGTAGGGCAGCAGGTTGTTGGGGATGCCCTTGGGGTCCTCGCCCATGAGTCCAGAGGGGTGCGCGCCGATGGGGTTGAAGTAGCGAAGCAGCACGACGTTCCACTCGGGGTCGGCCGTATGAAGGTCGGTCAGGATCTGCTCGATCATCCACTTGGTCCAGCCATAGGGGTTGGTGGCCGGCTTCTTGGGGCTCTCCTCGGTCAGCGGAAGACTGTCGGGCTTGCCATAGACGGTCGCGGAGCTTGAGAAGATGATGGACTTGCAACCGTGGTTGCGCATGACGTCCACGAGGGTGAGGGTGTTGCCGAGGTTGTTGGAGTAGTACTCGATGGGCTTGGAGACGGACTCTCCCACGGCCTTGAAGCCGGCAAAGTGGATTACGCGGTCGATGGGGTTCTCGGAGAAGATCTGCTCGAGCGCCGCGCGGTCGTTCACATCGGCCTTGTAGAAGCGCAGGTTAGAGGCTGCCTCAGGACCAACGATCGTCTTGATGCGGTCGATGACCTTCTCGGAGGCGTTTGAGAGGTCGTCGGCGATGACGGCCTTGTAGCCGTTCTGCAGCAGCTCGACCACGGTATGGCTGCCAATGAACCCTGCGCCGCCGGTGACGAGCACGCAAGTATCCTTGGGTTCCTTCTTCTGGCTCATGGGAGTCCTTTCGGTGTGTTGATGAGTTAGACGTCCTAACTAGAAGAGTATACGTCGAGATTTTTCGTCGGTCGGGCTCTGCCCGGCTCGGGGTCTGCAAGACAGCGCTCTCGCCCAAGAATCGCACATTCTAGCTTCCAAATTATTGGTCGCAATGGTGATGGAGTCCTTGTGAACGCTTCCTTATATTCGAGTCGGGAGGAGGTCATGGACCGTGAAGGGCGCTGAGCTTGCGGTATACATTCGAGATCACCAGGGAGTTACGCCGGAAACGCTCTCCTCTTATCTAGGGGTGAGCGAACGGACCATCCGCAAGTATGTGCGGAGGCTGAACGGCTTCCTCGGGTCCATTGCGCACATTTCTCTCAAGCGCGGAGGCTATCACCTTGCATGCGAGAACTGGAGCGAATTCTCAAGGGTCTGGATGCCAACGGAGATGACGGGAGGGCAACTCTCGAGCGCGTCGCTCATTGCTGGACGAGGTTGTCAAGCGTGACGGGTTCTCGATGAGCGCTCTGGCCTACCGCAACCTCCTTGTCCATCTGACCGTGGCGCTGTTCCGCATCAAAGGAGGTCATTATGTCCCGCATGGGGGTGGGGCTTCGGACATCAGCTCATCGCGCGAATATGCCGTCGCCTGTGACATTGCTCTGGCGCTTGAGCAGGAATTCTCCGTAAAGATGCCCCCTGAAGAGGTCGAGTACATCGCAATCCACCTTGCCAGCAAGCGGATGGTGCCATCTACCCCAGGAGACGAAGGCCTCGTTATCAGCGATGAGGTCTGGAATATCGTCTCTGACATGCTCGAGCGCGTCAATTCTTCCTTCCACTTCGACTTTCGCGAAAACCTGGAATTGCGCATGAACTTGGCTAGGCACATCGTTCCGCTCTCGTATCGGCTCACGTACAACATGAACCTGAAGAACCCGCTGGTCGACGAGATGAAGCAACGCTATCCCCTCGCTTGGTCCATGGCTGTGGAGTCGTCTGTGTCACTTGTGGAGGCATATGGTCGGGCTCCTTCCGATGACGAAATCGGCTACCTTGCGATGTCTTTCGCCCTAGCGCTCGAAAGGGAGAAGACCCACGAAGCGGGGAAGAGCATCCTGATTGTCTGCGCAAGCGGCGTCGGGACGGCAAAACTGCTGAAGCACCTCTACGAGAAGGAGTTTGGACAGTTCTCAGGGAGTGTGCCGAGCATGGCGAGGCTTTTGAGGAGCTGACGGTTGGCTCCGGATACGAAGACGCCAGCCTTCTTCTGTCCGTCCGTCTCGCTGCCTTTGAGCGCAACAGGCTTTTTGAGTGGAAGGTGAAGTCACCTGCCATCGAGGTCGTTACCTCGTACTCGTTCGAGCGAGACGGCGCAGGCTGCAAGGTCGAGCTTTCCAGGGACTACGTTGGTGGGGCGCCTGCCAAAGGAGCTCTGTCCGAAGCGCTTTTCTTGGGAAACATGTCAAACGAGCTGGCGGCTCTCGCCCAAGAGGCGGCATCGCCTGCACATCGCGAGGGCACGCTACCTGAAAACGCATTTGCAGTCGGAATTCCGTCTGCGGGGTTTGGTCGCCCCGCAGCCTCCAAGGGCTTGGACGGAGCGCTTGGTCCAAAGCGTTTGCTCTCCACTCTCTCCTCACGCATTGGGGGACTAAAGGGATGACGATAATGGCTTCCTAGCGAGGAAGACATCTTTGCTGGGCCCTGGCATCGGACCGCGGTCAATCCTGAAGCATCAATCCTCTGGGCTCAATGGTCCAGAGGATTTCTTTAGGTCTGGGCTCGTATCATTGCCCAAGCCGATTTGAGGGAGACGCCATGAGCATGGAGGTCGTGAGAAAATGCTTTCCGTCCTTGGGGACCGTCAACAAGGTCGAGCTCGCCGGAGAGCCTGGGGCAGGGGTCGCCGAGCTCGCCGAGATGGTGCGCATGCGCGTCGTCGGCCTTCATAACATGTGGTCGGCCTTTGAGGAGGGCAGCGAGGTCTCGCTGATTGGCCGCCGCGCTGGCATCGCTCCAGCGCGCGTGTCGGACGAGACGATCTCCATACTCGCCCTATCCCGGGAGTGCTGGACTCTGACCGGCGGCTCGTTTGACGTGACGGCGGGTCCCCTGTGCCGGGTCTGGCGCGTGGCGATGCGCTCCGGAAAGGAGCCATCGGAGAAGAGCGTCGCACGGGCTCGCGGTCTCTGCGGGATGCAGCGGCTTGAGCTTGACCCCGGCAGCTCGACAGCGTTTCTTGAGCGAGGCGGCATGGGCCTTGACCTCGGTGGCATTGCGAAGGGCTGGGCGCTTGACTGCGCGCGAGAGCTTGTCAGTGAGGGCGGGGCGCGCTCGGGGCTCATGAACTTCGGGGGAACGGTTGCGACCGTTGGGCGCGAGGCGCGCGTTGGAATCCAGAACCCCTTCAGGCCCACGGGGTCCTATCTCGCCTCCTTCGCTGTCCGCGACGAATGCGTCGTCACAAGCGGCGTCAACGAGCGCTTTGCCCTCGTTGGGGGAAGGCGCTGCCACCACATCATCGACCCGCGGACCGGGCGGCCTGCGCAATCCGGGGTTGTGCAGGTTACGGTGGTCGGGCAGAGCGCAGCCATCGCCGACGCGATTGCGACGGCGGCGCTGGTCCTTGGCGAGGAGAGGGCGCTGCCCGTGCTTCAGGCGCGGGGACTCGAGGCGGTGTTCGTCTCGTCCGATGGAGCCGTCAGGGCTACGCCAGGGATTGCAGGGCGGCTGTCGATGTGCGGAGGAACGGTTCGTGCAGAAGAGGGGATGGTCGCATGAGCGCGCGTGGGTATCGCGCGCATGCCGCGCAGCCCGGGAGGGGCAGAGCGTCGACGAGGCAGCTGGTTCGCCACGTCACGCAGCTAGTTGCGTTTTTGCTCTTCCCTAGCCTGTTCGTGACGACGCTAGCGTCTTTGGGGGACATCGTGACGGCGCTCGTGACGGGGTCCTTCTCGTTCGCTGGGCTCTCCTCGCAGCTGATCACGGTAGCGGCTGTGTTGGTTGTGAGCGCCGTATGGGGCAGGTTCTTCTGTGGCTACCTCTGCTCCTTTGGAGCCATGCAAGACCTTCTCTCTTGGGTTGCACGCAGGGCGATGTTCAGGAGGAGGCGGCTTCCAGACGCCGTCGACGCTGCGCTCAAGTATGTGAAGTACGTAGTGCTTGCCCTTCTCGCCATCTTCTTGTGGGTGCTCCAGCTGCCTATTGACGAGTCGCTCAATCCGTGGGGCGTCTTTGGGATGCTCGTGTCGGGCAACCTCGAGGTCATGGCGGCCGCGGTTCCCACCTTGGGATTCGCGCTGCTCATCGCCATTGTGGTGGCGTCGCTGGCGGTCAATCGGTTCTTCTGCCGCTACCTCTGCCCGCTTGGCGCGATCTTTGCTGCCACATCCGCTCATAGGCTCTTCAAGATTCGCAGGGACAAGCGCTCCTGCACGGGATGCCGCCGCTGCACAGTTCGCTGCAGCATGGGAATCCATGTTCACGAGGACGCGGAGGTTGACTCGGGGGAGTGCGTCGACTGCATGGAGTGCCTGGACGCCTGCCGCTTCGACAGCCTTGGGGCCGACCCCGCGCCGTCGGTCGTGGGGGTTGCGGCGGCGGGCGCCATCTGCGGGCTGGTTACGGTCGGCAACGTTGCGAGCGATGCGCTTTCGGCTGCGACCGCATCGGCCTCTTCGACGACCCAGGCTGCGACCTCCACGCAGGGGAGCTATGTCGACGGCGTGTATACAGGCAGTGGAACTGGCTTTTCGGGAACGACCGAGGTCGAGGTGACCGTCGAGAACGGCTACATCACGGACATCACGGCGATTTCCTACGAGGATGACGACGAGTTCTTTGACAAGGCCCTTGCCGGCGTGACAGAGGAGATTCTCTCCACGCAGTCCACCGATGTTGCGACCGTCAGCGGGGCCACCTACTCGAGCGAGGGGATCATCGAGGCTGTGGCGAGTGCGCTTGGCACGTCGGACGAGACGACCACGACAACTACGACGACCGAGGAGACGGAGTCAACGAGCGACACGGAGTCAACGAGCGACACGGAGTCAACGAGCGACACGGAGTCAACGAGCGACACTTCGGGCGACCTTGACCTCTCTTCCGTGGCGGATGGCGTGTACCAGGGCTCGGGGACCGGCCTTAGGGGGACGACGACCGTCTCCGTGACGGTTGAGGGCGGACAGATCACGGACATTACGGTCGACTCCTACGAGGACGACGACCAGTACTTCTCGCGGGCAGAGTCGACGGTCATCTCGGAGATCATCGAGGAGCAGTCCCTCGACGTCGACACGGTGAGCGGGGCAACGTATTCCAGCAATAGCATCCTCGAGGCGGTTGCCGACGCGCTCGGGGTCAGCTTCGAGCCGACGACTCAGCCGACGTCCAGCCATGGGGGAGGGTCTCACTAAATAGGGTGATTGTTCCGTCTGGTCTGGTCGCCGAATGAGGAAAGTAGTACTCAAAGAGCGGCAATCGAGAATTTCTCAGGCAATCCGCGGGAAAGTTCTGTTATGGTTATCGGCAACGTTCGTCAGCAACAGAAAGGCTCTCCGGATGTCCCGTCTCGCCAACAACAACGCTCTTCTCAGCGTGCACGCATGCGCTGGCGCGTGGTGGTGGACAAGGACTGAAACCATTCCGGACTGACGACGGCCGCTCACTCGCGCACATATTTGGCCCTCGGACATGTTCCGGGGGCCATTTTTTATGCCACGAGGCGGAAATCAACTGTTGGGCAACTGGACAAGAGACACAAGGGAAAGGAAGAGACAATGACCGCGACCGAAACTGCAACCAAGGATCCCTATCGCGTCTACCTGCGTGAGGACCAGATTCCAACCGCTTGGTACAACCTGCGCGCCGACATGCCCGAGAAGCCCGACCCTATGCGACTGCCCAATGGCAAGATTGCGACGGTGGATGACATCGCACCTGTGTTCGCGCGCGCCCTCTGCGAGCAGGAGCTGGACGACGACACCGCCTACTTTGAGATTCCCGAGCCGGTCATGGAGATGTATCGCGTGTACCGTCCGAGCCCCCTTTGTCGCGCGTACAACTTGGAGCGGGCGCTGGGCACTCCGGCCAAGATCTACTACAAGTTTGAGGGCAACAACACCTCTGGCTCTCACAAGCTGAACTCCGCGCTCGCGCAGGCCTACTACGCCTACGCGCAGGGCATCACCAACATCACGACCGAGACGGGCGCCGGTCAGTGGGGCACTGCGCTATCCGAGGCCGCAGCACACTTCGGTCTTGACCTGGACGTCTTCATGGTCAAGTGCTCCTACGAGCAGAAGCCGTTCCGCCGCAGCGTCATGCAGACCTTCGGAGCCACCATCACGCCGTCGCCGTCCAGCACTACCGAGGCCGGTCGCAAGATTCTCGCGGACGATCCTGAGTGCACGGGCTCGCTTGGCACCGCGATCTCCGAGGCCGTCGAGCGCGCGCTCAACGTGCCAGGCAACAAGGGCCGCTACCAGCTGGGAAGCGTGCTCAACCAGGTGGTGCTGCACCAGTCGATCATCGGCCTGGAGTCCTACGAGGCCCTCTCCGAGCTGGGCGAGTATCCCGACATCGTGATCGGCTGCTGCGGCGGCGGGTCCAACTTTGGCGGATTGATTGCTCCCTTTATGCGCGACAAGCTGAACGGCACCCATCCTGACACGCGCTTCATTGGCGTTGAGCCCGCAAGCTGCCCCTCGCTTACGCGCGGCGTCTACGCATACGACTATGCCGACACGGGCCAGACTTGCCCGCTGTGCAAGATGTACACGCTGGGCAACGGCTTCATTCCCAGCCCCGATCACGCCGGCGGCCTGCGCTATCACGGCATGAGCCCCATCGTCTCAAAGCTCAAGCACGACGGCTATATGGAAGCTGTGGCCGTCAAGCAGACCGACGTCTTCGGCGCGGCCGAGCAGTTCGCCAAGCTCGAGACCATCCTGCCCGCGCCCGAGAGCGCGCACGCCATCCTCCAGACCATCCGCGAGGCCGAGAAGTGCCGCGAGACGGGCGAAGCAAAGACGATTCTGTTTGGCCTTACCGGCACGGGCTACTTCGACATGGTTGCCTACGACAAGTACAACAAGGGCGAGCTTGAGGACCACATCCCCTCTGACGAGGAGCTTCAGGCTGGGTTTGACACCATTCCGCACATCCCCGGACTGCAGTAAGCGCGCGGCGCGGGGGGTCGTGGCGGCGATCCTACGCAACAGGCATCGTCTGGTCGGGCCCACATCAAGCAGGTCAAACGCAGCCGGAGAAAGAAAGAGGGCGAGCGGGAGAAGTCCTGCTCGCCCTTTTCTGTGCGTGTGGATGGCTGCTTGGAGCCGGCTAGTCCTCGATCTCGAGGAGCTCAATCTCGAAGTTGAGGTCCTTGCCCGCCATCTCATGGTTGAGGTCGAAGGTAATCTTGCCCTGGTCCTTTGCAACCACTTTGGCGGGGAAGGGGCGACCGTTGGAGGACTGCAGGTAGACCTGCTGACCCACCTCAAGGTTGGCGGACCCGGGCATGTCCTTAATTGCGACGGTCTGGACGAGGTCGTCGCGGTGCTCGCCATAGGCCTCGGCAGCGGGGATGTGGACGTTGCGAATCTCGCCGACGGCCATCTCGTTGACGGCCGCATCGAAGCCCTTGATCATCTGACCTGCCATGCAAGTAAACTCAAGCGGCTGGTTGCGGTCGCGCGAGGAGTCGAACTTGGTTCCGTCGTCCAGAGTCCCCACGTAATGGACCTTTACCTTCTTGCCTGCGTTGCTCATTGATTCTCCTTCATGTAGAGGCGCGCCTCGTGCGCACCGTCCTCTTACTGTACCCAAGTTGCGTCCCGTGCGTCCCACACGATGGACAATGTCATTTTTCGCCATTCCCACATATTGTCCAGCTGCCAGGTTGAGCATCAGAACTCGCGCAACTTGGCAGCGTGCAGCGCCACCATCGCGTGCGCGTCAATGGTCGCACGAACTAGAAAAAGATTCCCTGCGCCATCGTGTGGGGAATTGCACTTGCGGGCCGTGTTGCCTGCCGGACGAGGCGGGCGGTGGCATACTAGCGAGGAATGGTGATTTTGGCGGAAGGAGCGCGGTGGCGACTGACGGATTCGTTGGGGTCTTCGACTCTGGCGTCGGTGGCATTTCCATCTTGCGCCCCCTCGTGCGCGAGCTTCCTCATGAGCGCTTCGTCTATTTTGGCGACTCTGCGAACGCGCCATATGGTGACAAAGACCCGAGCGAGGTCCTGTCCCTTTCTCGTCACATTGTGCAGGAGCTTCTGGCTGACGGCGCCAAGGCAATTGTGATTGCCTGCAATACGGCAACGTCTGCAGCTGCGCAAACCCTTCGCGCTGAGTACCCAGACGTTCCTATAATCGGCGTCGAGCCGGCACTGAAACCTGCTACGCTCGCGCCTCATCATCATCGCATTTTGGTTATGGCAACGGCCGCCACGCTGTCTCTCGACAAGTTCCAGCGACTTGAGGACCGATGGGGCTCTGACTCGGAGGTCATTGAGGTCGCCTGCGTGGGCCTTGCCGAGCTTATCGAGAAGGGTGACCCCTCGCTTCCCCAGATACACGAGCTTTTGGTCAAATACCTGGCTCAATGGCGCGGGAAGGTCGATTCTGTCGTGCTTGGATGCACGCATTACCCTTTCATTCGCAAGCAGATTCGCGAGGTCGTCGGCGACGTTCCTCTGTATGACGGTGGAGAGGGAACCGCTCGAGAGACCCGTCGCCGTCTAACAGAAGAGGGGCTTCTTGCGCCGGCAGCCCAGGAAGGCTCTGTTGAGTTTCGCTCGAGCATCAACACGCCGGAGGAGCTCAAACTGTACGAGCGCCTTTTTGACCTTGAGGTGTAGGATCGCCAACGCATGGGCTACAGAGCTTCACCCGAGGGGAATGGCGCCTGAAAAAAACCAGCAGGTAAATCGAAGTGTTCGCATTGAAATTGCGCGCAGTGGGTGCTTTTGGAACTCTTTCCGGGCGACGCGCGCTCGGTGCCTGTTGAAAAATTTCGATTGTAGGTCTTTTTGACGGTACCCCTAAAGTAGCCAGAGGCTATAAAAGAAAGAAACTGCAGGTAGAAAAATGTCACTCTGAAGGTGATACTTAAGCCCACCGTGCAAAAAGACCTACAATCGAAAAATTTTTGCAGGGCTCGAGCGCGTCCTCCCAAAAATGGTGCATTTCAGAGAAATCGGCAGCAATAAAGGCTGATTCGCTCCAATAGTTTTCGGGATGGGCGCATGGTTTTGGGTCTGGGCATGCTGGCTTCATTCAAAACAAGTGCCGCCGCCCGAAGGGCGGCGGCACTGTTACTTGCTTGTGGCGCTATGAACGGGCAGGGTCACATGGACCTACTTGTTCATGGCCTCCTCGACGGCGACTGCGCATGCAACGGTGCAGCCGACCATCGGGTTGTTGCCCATGCCGATAAGGCCCATCATGTCAACGTGCGCAGGCACGGACGAAGAGCCAGCAAACTGGGCGTCGGAGTGCATGCGGCCCATGGTGTCGGTCATGCCGTAGGAAGCGGGACCAGCGGCCATGTTGTCCGGGTGCAGGGTACGACCAGTGCCGCCACCAGAAGCGACGGAGAAGTACTTCTTGCCGGCCGCCAGGCGCTCCTTCTTGTAGGTGCCAGCAACGGGGTGCTGGAAGCGCGTCGGGTTGGTGGAGTTGCCGGTGATGGAGATATCAACGTTCTCGTGCCACATGATGGCAACGCCCTCGCGGACGTCATCGGCGCCGTAGCAGTTGACCTTGGCGCGCGGACCATCGGAGTACGGGATGGTCTCGACGACCTTGAGCTCGCCAGTGTAGTAATCAAACTGGGTCTTCACATAGGTGAAGCCGTTGATACGAGAGATGATCTGGGCGGCATCCTTGCCAAGACCGTTCAGGATAACGCGGAGCGGCTTCTTGCGAGCCTTGTTGGCGTTGTTGGCAATGCCGATAGCGCCCTCAGCGGCTGCGAAGGACTCGTGACCAGCGAGGAAGCAGAAGCACTCGGTGTCCTCGCCAAGAAGCATGGCACCCAGGTTGCCGTGGCCAAGACCGACCTTGCGGTCGTCAGCGACGGAGCCGGGGACGCAGAATGCCTGCAGGCCCTCGCCAATGGCGGAAGCGGCCTCAGCCGCGGTCTTGCAGCCCTTCTTCACTGCGATAGCGCAGCCGAGCGTGTAGGCCCACTTCGCGTTCTCGAACGCGATGGACTGGATGCCCGTGGTGATGTCATACGGGTTGAACCCGAGGTCGGTGCAAATCTTCAGAGCGTCTTCGAGGTCGGCAATGCCGTACTTCTCGCATGCCTTGTCGATTTGGGCGATGCGGCGCTCATAGCCTTCGAACGTAACTGCCATGTATGCTCAGCTCCTTTCCATTTACTCAGTACGAGGATCGATGACCTTGGCGGGGTTGTCCCACTGGCCGTAGCGGCCCATAGCCTTCTCGACGGCCTCCTTGGGATCGACTCCGGCCTTGATGGCATCGGTGAACTTGCCGAGGTTCAGGAACTCAAAGCCGATGATTTCGTCTTTGTCGTTCAGAGCCATGTGCGTGATGTAGCCCTGGGTGAGCTCGAGGTAACGGGCGCCCTTGGCAGCGGTGCCGTAGGTGGTGCCGACCATGGAGCGCATGCCCTTGCCGAGGTCGTCGAGGCCAGTGCCAATGGGCAGGCCACCCTCGGAGAATGCGGTCTGGCTGCGGCCGTAGACGATCTGGAGGAAGAGCTCCCTCATGGCGACGTTGATTGCGTCGCAGACGAGGTCGGTGTTCAGGGCCTCGAGGATGGTCTTCTTCGGAAGGATCTCAGCGGCCATGGCGGCGGAGTGAGTCATGCCCGAGCAGCCGATGGTCTCGACGAGGCACTCCTCGATGACGCCGTTCTTGATGTTGAGGCTGAGCTTGCAGGCACCCTGCTGCGGGGCGCACCAACCGACACCGTGCGTGTAACCGGAGATATCAGAAATCTCCTTGGCCTGTACCCACTTGCCCTCCTCGGGGATAGGAGCAGGGCCGTGGTATGCGCCCTTGGCGACGGGGCACATGCGCTCCACTTCTGCCGAATACTGCATGTGTTCTCCTCTCCAAACTCTCTCGCTGGCGCCCCTTGCGCCAGATCGATAGTTGCCGGCAAAGCCGGTCAGAGACATACTTGCCGGAACGATTCCAGCACCCCCTAGTTTATGTCAGATGAGGCCCTCTCCGCATGACTGCGAGAAAATCCTGCCAAGGATTTTTTCACCAACGTATCGAGAAGGTCGATGTCCTCGGCAATGGTCGTATAATCGGCCCCATGAAAAATCCTCGCGACATTCCGATGTGGGTCTGGCAGCTGGGCATGCTGTCCTGTGCCATCATTTGGGGCGGATCGTTCGTCATCATCAAGGGGTCGCTCGACGTGGCTCCGGCATGCTGGCTGATGACCGTGCGCTTCCTCATTGCCACCGTTGTGATGTGCATCATCTTTCGAAAGCGCCTTCGCGAGAACTTTGACGGAAGCCACCTTCTTTCGGGCGCTCTGATTGGCATTCTCTACGGCGCCGGGTTTTCTGTGCAGAACGTCGGTCTCACCTACACGACGCCCGGCAGAAACGCCTTTCTGACGGCCACCTACTGCGTGCTCGTACCGTTTGCCAACTGGGCGATCTCGAGAAAGCGACCGGGACCGACCAGCGTAGTTGCTGCATTTCTCTGCATCGTGGGCATCGCGTTCATCTCGCTGGGAGACGACCTGCGTCCCTCTCTTGGGCTAGGCGAGTGGCTGTCGCTGCTCTCTTCGGTGTTCTTCTCAATACAGATTGTGTTTGTCGACCGGTTTGCTCGCGCCCATGACATGATCACGCTCTCGATTGTCCAGCTGGCGTTCATGTCACTGACCTGCTGGGCCTTCTCGCTGGCGCTGGGCGAGCAAGCGCCAGACCTCGCTACGTTGGGACCGTCGTTCTGGGCGTCGCTGGCGTATCTGGCAATACTTTCGTCCATTGTGACCACATTGATTCAAAACGTGGGGCAAACCGTGGTGCCGCCCGCGCAGTCGGCTCTGCTGCTGTCTCTCGAAAGCGTCTTTGCCGTGATTGCGAGCGTGCTCTTTATGGGCGAGCAGCTCACGGTCCAGCTTGTTACAGGGTTCGCGCTGGTATTTGCCGGCGTGCTGGTAAGCGAGCTGGGTCCCATGCTGCTTGCGCGTCGCCGCGCGCTCGAGCAGGGCTAGGGCAGACTCGGGAGCGGGCGCGCATCCCCCTTAGCCTTTCGGCAAGAATCCTTTGGCCGCTGCGACCGCTCCTCTGCGAGGCTCTGTCCATACTGTGTACAGTGGTGCTGAGCGCAGAGAGACGGCACAACCTCGTAAGGAGGCCCCATGATTCAGGACATCGGCAAGGTCTACGACAACCACTTTGAGCCCAAGGAGCCCACGCCCGAAAGCTATGTGCTGCACTATCGTGACCGTTCCGGCTTGGTGCGCGTGACTGCAGCAGGCAAGCGCAGCGCCGAGGAATTTGCCTCTGGCGAGATGGTCGACTTGCCGCGCCTCGCAGACTATCCGACGCCCCCAAATCACATGATTTACCTCTTCCGCATCGGCGACGACAGCTTCTTCCTCGCGTTGGACGACGAGGTTGACGCTCCTGCTGGCTATACCTACGAGCGCGTGGGGTGGCTTCGAGGCGTGGGCCCCGCGGACCTTTCGTTCGCTGCGGCCGTCGGCTGCCAGCTGTCCTGTTGGTACCGTGACAATCGGTACTGCTCTCGCTGCGGTCACGAGATGCAGCTCGCCCCCAAGAGCCGCGAGATCGTGTGCCCGGAGTGCGCGCGCATCGTCTATCCCAAGATCCAGCCGGGCATCATCGCGGGGGTGACGGATGGCGAGAGGATCGTGCTCACACGCTATCGCGGGCGCGCCCTCAAGCTGTGGGCGCTCATCGCCGGCTTCACCGAGATTGGCGAGTCAATCGAGGACACGGTGCGCCGCGAGGTCATGGAGGAGGTCGGACTCAAGGTTCGCGACCTGCGCTTCTACAAGAGCCAGCCCTGGCCCTTCTCGGACACGCTGCTCGTTGGGTTCTGGTGCCATGTCGACGGGAGCAAGCGCATCCACACTGACCACGAGGAGCTCGCGGAGGCTCGCTGGTTTGCACCGGACGAGATTCCGCTGGAGCGCTCCAACGACCACGCGAGCCTGACGGGCGAGATGATAGAGCTGTTCCGGCAGAAGGGCGCGGCCGGGCTGGGGCTGTAGGCTCCCGCGCGGCGGGGCTGCTAGCGCCAGCCGCAATGTTTCCGTTAGGCTACCGCTCGCAAAAAAGTCGCGCCGCGAGCCAGCACGTGTGCGAAAGTTAACTTCAGCGGCTGCGCGGTGCAGCCATGGCTAGATAGGGAGGGGACGTTCGCATGACATACAGCTCGCATCAAATGCTGACCGTGCCTATGGACCTTCTCGCTCTCAACCTACTCGCCCTAGAGCTTACGTGCGCGAGCGCACGCTAGGTCCGAGAGACAGCAGGTTTCGTTTCAGCAGACCCAGCTTGCGTTCGCGTCCCGCCTTGGGACAGCGGCAGCTGGGTCTTGTCGTGTGTCGTGCCACCATCCCAAGGCAAAAGTGGGTATCCGGGTAACCAGAGGGTCCCAAGTCCGACGGAGGTAGCTATGACCAGAAAGATCGACATCTTTGACACCACGCTGCGCGACGGCGAGCAGTCGCCGGGAGCGTCGATGAACACCGAGGAGAAGCTCGTCATCGCCCAGGAGCTGCTGCGCATGCACGTGGACGTCATCGAGGCCGGGTTCCCCATCTCAAGCCCGGGCGACTTCCGCTCGGTGCAGGAGATCGGTCGGCTGGCAGGGGACGACGCCGTGGTTGTCGGTCTGACGCGTGCCGTTGACAAGGACATCGACCGCGCCGCTGAGGCCCTCTCTACCGCCAAGCGCCCGCGCATCCACACCGGCCTGGGCGTCTCTCCCCAGCACCTGCGCGAGAAGCTGCGCATCTCCGAGGACGAGTGCGTCGAGCGCGCCATCCACTGCGTGAAGTATGCAAAGAAGTATGTCGACGACGTCGAGTTCTACGCCGAGGACGCCGGCCGCTCCGACCAGAAGTTCCTGGAGCGCGTGATTCAGGCCGTCGTCGATGCAGGCGCCACCGTCGTGAACATCCCCGACACCACTGGCTACCAGATGCCGGACGACTTCGGCGCGCGCATCAAGGGCCTTTGCGACAACGTCCGCGGCATCGAGAACGTCACCATCGCCGTCCACACCCACAACGACCTTGGCATGGCCACCGCGCTGGCGCTGGCGGGCGTCAAGAACGGCGCCACGCAGGTCGAGTGCACCATCAATGGCCTGGGCGAGCGCGCGGGCAACACGGCGCTCGAAGAGGTGGTCATGGCCATCAAGATGCACGGCGACGAGCTGGACGCGCACACCGACATCGTAACGCCCGAGCTCACGCGCGCGTCGCACCTGGTCAGCCGCATCACGGGCATGAACGTGCAGGCAAACAAGGCGATCGTGGGCGCCAACGCCTTCGCCCACTCCTCGGGCATCCACCAGGACGGCGTGCTGAAGGCCCGCGACACCTACGAGATCATCGACCCCGCCGACGTCGGCGCCGCCGGCTCTGAGATCATCCTCTCCGCCCGCAGCGGCCACGCCGCGCTGCGCCATCGCCTGGGCGAGCTGGGCTACACCTTTGCCGACGACGAGTTCGACGAGATCTACCAGCGCTTCCTCGAGATTGCCGACCAGAAGAAGGAAGTCTACGACGAGGACCTCGAGTCCATCGTCCAGGAGCGCCAGCGTGACGTCACGGCCGTCTACACGCTGAACGCGCTGCAGATCCAGTGCGGCGACCCGCTCGTGCCGACCGCCGTTGCCACGATCACAGACGAAATTGGCGCCAAGCATGTGGTTGCCGCTACGGGCACCGGCCCTGTCGACGCGGCCTACAAGGCCATCGACCAGGTCGTCGCCGTCCACGGCGACCTCGCGGAGTTCTCCGTCAAGGCCGTCACGCGCGGCATCGACGCCATCGGCGAGGTCACGGTGCGCATCACGGCCGACGACGGCAAGATCTATACCGGCCGCGGTGCCGACAACGACATCATCGTGTCCAGCGCAAAGGCCTACGTCAACGCCATCAACCGCATGATCCAGACCACCCGCTCGAAGGAAGGAAAGTAATGCCCCGTCCCATGACTATGGCCGAGAAGATCCTTGCCGCCCATGCCGGGCTCGACGAGGTGACCCCTGGCCAGCTGATCGAGTGCGACCTCGACCTGGTGCTTGCCAACGACATCACCGCCCCCATCGCGATCAAGACCGTGCGCGAGATAGGCGCGGGCGTCTTTGACAACACCAAGATCGCCCTCGTGCCCGACCACTACAGCCCCAACAAGGACATCAAGAGCGCCGAGCAGACCAAGGTCACGCGCGACTTCGCCCACGAGTACGGCATCACGCACTACTTCGAGCAGGGCTGCATGGGCATCGAGCATGCGCTGCTTCCCGAGCAGGGCATCGTCGTGCCCGGCGACCTCGTGATCGGCGCCGACTCCCACACCTGCACCTACGGCGGCATCGGAGCCTTCTCCACGGGCGTGGGCTCTACGGACGCAGGCGTTGGCATGGCGACTGGCCGCGCCTGGTTCAAGGTGCCCGAGTCCATCCGCGTGATCGTGGACGGCGAGCTGCCCGCGGGCTCAAGCGCAAAGGACATCATCCTCTACCTGATCGGCAAGATCGGCGTGGACGGTGCCCTCTACTGCGCGCTGGAGTTCGGCGGGTCCACGATCGAGAACCTCTCCGTCGAGGGTCGCCTGACCATCGCCAACATGGCCATCGAGGCCGGCGGCAAGGCAGGTCTCTTCGAGGTGGACGACAAGTGCCGCGAGTACGTGAGACAGCGCGCCGAGCGCGAGCCGCGCGAGTACCACCCCGACCCGGACGCCACCTACAAGCAGGTCATCCACATCGACGCCGCGGACATCGTGCCGATGGTCGCCTGGCCGCACCTGCCGAGCAACACCCGCCCCGTGGCCGAGAGCCGCGACGTGAAGATCGACCAGGCTGTCATTGGCAGCTGCACCAACGGGCGCATCGAGGACATGCGCGCCGCCGCCGACGTGCTGCGCGGTCGCACCGTCGACCCCAACGTCCGCTGCATCGTGATTCCCGCGACGCAGGGCGTGTGGCTGCAGTGCGTCCACGAGGGGCTCATGGACGTCTTCATCAACGCCCACTGCGTGGTGTCGACGCCCACCTGCGGTCCCTGCCTGGGCGGCTACATGGGCATCCTTGCCGCTGGCGAGAAGTGCGTGAGCTCCACCAACCGCAACTTCGTCGGTCGCATGGGAGACCCCACCTCCGAGGTCTACCTGGCGAGCCCAGCCGTCGCCGCCGCATCTGCCGTGGCCGGCCACATCGCGCTGCCGTCGGATCTCTAGGCGGAAGGGGGCGGCCGCTTGCTTCTGCGCTCAGACAGTTTCGCAGGAGGCGAAAAACTCGCGCCGGAGCAAGAGGCACACCCCTTTCAGGTAGAGACCGGGCCTAGGCGACAGGCCGTCTACGGGCGGTCGTCCCGAGCATGGTCTTTTACCCCTCGCTCTCTTTTTGTGAGATGGTGGAGGTGCGTCGATGGAGCTGCTCGAAAGACGGTTCTACGCA
The DNA here is from genome assembly GCF_050946515.1 of Tractidigestivibacter sp. Classification (GTDB taxonomy): domain Bacteria; phylum Actinomycetota; class Coriobacteriia; order Coriobacteriales; family Atopobiaceae; genus Tractidigestivibacter. The sequence goes on along the minus strand of NZ_JBMNUX010000007.1, from coordinate 65,651 downwards.
CCTGCAAGCAAGCGTTTCTCGCGTGGGCGATGGCCCTTATCGCCCAGCAAGTTCCGCAGCCGCGTATTTTGCGGCGAGGACTGTTCGCAGCTGGGCGATAAGGGCCATCGCCCCCCCCAGAAAGAAAGGATGACAATGCAGTTCCGAGGAACCGTATTTCGATATGGCAGGGACATCGATACCGACGTGATTATTCCTGCGCGCTACCTCAACACCTCCGATCCGGCGGAGCTCGCCAAGCACTGCTTGGAGGACCTTGACTCCACGTTCGTGAAGCGCGTCAAGCCGGGGGACATCATCGTTGCCGACGAGAACTTCGGCTGCGGCTCGAGCCGCGAGCACGCGCCGGTGGCCATCAAGGCTGCGGGCGTCAGCTGCGTCATCGCCAAGAGCTTCGCGCGCATCTTCTATCGCAACTCGATCAACATGGGCCTGCCAATCCTTGAGTGCCCCGAGGCCGCCGACGCCATCAAGGACGGCGACATCGTCTCGGTGGACGCCGACTCCGGCACCATCACCGACGAGACCACGGGCAAGACGTTCAAGGCGCAGCCCTTCCCGCCCTTCATCCAGGAGATCATCAACGACGGCGGCCTTGTGGCGCGCACGAAGCGCGTGATGGCCGAGAAGGCTGCAAAGGAGTAAGGCAATGGCATCAAAGGTTTATCGCATCTGCACGCTTCCCGGCGACGGCATCGGTCCCGAGATCATGGCCGAGGCCAAGAAGGTCCTGGCGGCGCTTGGCTCCAAGCACGACGTTGAGTTTGCCTGCGAGGACCATCTGATTGGCGGCTCGGCCATCGACGCGACGACCGAGGCCGGCGAGAAGCCCACGGCGCTTCCCGACTCGACGCTCGATGCCGCTCGCGCCTCCGACGCCGTTCTTCTCGCCGCTGTTGGCGGCCCTAAGTGGACGACCACCGACCCCGACAAGCCTCGCCCCGAGCAAGGCCTTCTTGCCATCAGAAAGCAGCTGGGGCTTTACCTCAACCTGCGCCCGGTGCGCATGTACCCGGCGCTTCTGGACGCCTCGCCGCTTCGCCGCGACTTGCTTGACGGCGTTGACCTGGTGATTGTTCGCGAGCTCACCGGCGGCCTTTACTTTGGCACGCATGACCGCCAGAAGGACGTTGCCGGAGCGGCTGCAGACGGCGGCGCTGGCCAGAAGGCCGTCGACTCCATGGAGTACACCGAGGCAGAGATCGAGCGCGTGGTTCGCTGGGCCTTTGAGGCTGCCGAGCGCCGCCCCAAGCATCGCGTGACCTCCGTCGACAAGGCAAACGTGCTTGAGACCTCTCGCCTTTGGCGCGAGGTTGCGCACCGCGTTGCCGCCGAGTACCCCAGCGTCGACTTCTCCGACATGCTGGTGGACAACTGCGCCATGCAGCTTGTTGCCAACCCTGCCCAGTTTGACGTCCTCGTGACCGAGAACACCTTTGGCGACATCCTGTCCGACGAGGCCTCCATGCTTACGGGCTCGCTTGGCATGCTTGCCTCCGCAAGCCTTGGCGCTGGCACGGCCCTCTATGAGCCCAGCCACGGCTCGGCGCCCGACATCGCCGGCAAGGGCATTGCCAACCCGCTTGCGCAGATCCTCTCCGTCGAGCTGATGCTTCGCTACAGCTTCCAGATGGACGACGCTGCCGACGAGGTTGCCGCAGCCGTCACGCGCGTTCTGGACGAGGGATGGCGCACGGCCGACATCGCAGACGACGCAACTCCTGCCGACCACGTGCTTGGCACCGCCGCGATGGGCGATAAGGTCGTGGAGGCCCTGTCGTAGGGCTGCTACCTGCCCTGATGCGCTGCTGCAAAATGCTAGTCTTGTGAGCGCCCTGCCGCTTGGCGGGGCGCTCGCTTTCTATGAGAAAGGAATTGCGCGTGGCTGCTGACCCCAAAGACATCAAAGTGGCGTTCTTCGACGTGGACGGAACGCTCTTCTCGTTCAAGGAGAAGGGCGAGCCAGAGTCAACAAAGCGAGCAGTTCGCGCGCTGGCGGCAAACGGCATCATGCCCGTTCTTGCAACCGGCCGTGCCCCGTACATGCTGGGCTCGCTTGACTTGAAGCCCTTCTCGGTCTTCATCACGTTCAACGGGGCGCTTTGCTACACGCACGACGAGGTCCTTTACAGCCATCCGCATGACAAGCGCGACGTCGAGATTGCCGTTCGCCAGACCGAGGCTGGCCTGTACCCCTGTCTTTTCATCGAGAAGGACCGCTGCTACATCTCGTACAAGAACGACATCGTGACCAACCACGAGAAGCGCGTTGACATGTTCTTTGAGATTGGCGATCCCGAGCAGGCGCTTGACAACGACATCTATCTCTTCAACTCGTTCTTCCCGCCCAAAGACGACCACATCTTGACGGACGCCACCGACAACGTGGAGCTTGCTCGCTGGACGGACGCCTTCTGCGACGTGATCCCCAAGGGCGGCGGCAAGGAGCCTGCCGTCAAGCGCATGTTGAGCATGCTGGGCTTGAGCCCCGAGCAAGCAATTGCCTTTGGCGACGGCGGAAACGACGAGGGGATGCTGAGGAGCGTCGGCCTGGGCGTGGCCATGGGCAACGGCATGGACTCCTTGAAGCAGATTGCCGACATCGTGACCGACGACGTCGACAACGACGGCATCTGGAACGCTTGCGTGAAGCTGGGGCTTATCTAGGATAGATGCAATTTTTATTGCATAAATAAACACCAATATGATGGCAATTGATGTCTCGCCGCTGACGTGGCGAGACATCGTTTTGTAACGTTGAAGCCATTTACCTGCTATTTCTTTTCACGTAAGTTTGCTAGTGACGTTACGTTATGCGTTGCTGTCCGACATGTTATTGCAATAAAGCCTCCGCAAGATGATGTCATGCCACGCATCCAAGACCAAGGCGCAGCTGCTTGCTGCCTTGGGATGCGCGGTCAATTCCGGGGTCTATTCCCCAAAGATGACATCCACAAGGAGGCTGCCATGAACGAGAAGACTACGAGAAATGCTGCACGCTCTTTCAGCAGGAGGGACTTTGTACGTGGCGCCTTTGGTTTTGCGGGAGCTACGTTCTTGGGGTTCGGCTTAGCTGGCTGCTCCGCGCCTGACGAGACAAGCTCCGATTCCACCACAGCCTCGGACTCTTCCGGCACGCAAATCAGCGTCGTGGTTGCTAACAGCAACCCGCCATATTGCTACGTTGATGACAACGGGCAGCCCATTGGCTACGACGTCGACGTCCTGAAGGCAGTCGACGAGCGCCTTGATGACTACAGCTTCAGCATTGAGGCAATGGACTTCTCGGCGATGATCACCGCTTGCGAGTCTGGCTCCGCCCCGCTTGTCTCCTGCCAGCTTGTCCCCAACGACGAGCGTCGCAGCAAGTTCATCTTCTGCAAAGAGCCCTTCACGCTGTCGCCTCTCGTCTTTGCCGTTGCTGACCCCAACATCAAGACGCTTGACGATATGGCCGGACACTCCGTCCTCACCAGCCCGCAAAACTATGAGTACGGCATGCTCGAGAATTACAACGAGAAGTACCCAGACAAGGCCTTGGTTCTGCAGACCGTCTCAAACTTGACGCCGGCAGACGCCTTCAAGATGGTCGCGACGGGTCAAGGCGACTCGTACCTTTGCTATGACGGCAACTTTGACACCGTAAACGAAGAGGCACAGACCGGCCTTTACAAGACCGATGTCGTGATGTGCGAGTCGACATACTTCATGTTCAATCAGTCTCAAACTGACCTTTGCAACGCCGTGAACGATGCGCTTGTGGACATGAAGTCTGACGGCTCTCTTGGCAAGATTGCCGAGCAGGACCTTGGAACCGACGTCTTCACCACGTACGCCGATTCGCTTTCGGACAACGAGCTCATGAATGAGTAGCGAGGTGGTTCGATGGGCACCTCGTATACCTTTACGTTCTCGCCAGAACTGGTGCCGGGATACATTGTCAGCATCCTCTCGGCAATGCCCGTTACCGTCTATCTTCTGGTGTACTCGCTTCTGTATGGGATCATCATTGGGCTTCTCCTTACGATTGCCCAGGTAAAGGGCGGTCCCGCCCTTGCAAAAATTGCGCATGGCTATATCTCGCTGATGCGTGGCGTGCCGTCTCTGGTTCTTATCTTTTTGCTGTATATGGGCTTGCCGCAAATATTTCCCAGTTTGGCAAGCTTGCCTAAGAGCGCCTTCATCGTGACGGCAATGACGCTTATCTCGTCTGCGAACTTGGGAGAGATGATGCGCTCAAGCTACTTGGCCGTCGACCACGGGCAAACTGAGGCGGCTCTTTCAGTAGGCATGACGGAGCGCCAAGCGCTTTGGCGCATCATCCTTCCGCAAGCTGTTGCCATCGCGATTCCTAACTTGGGAAACAACATCATCTCGATCTTCAAAGAGACGTCGCTTGCCTTTACTATCGGCACCCTTGACTTGATGGGTCGTGCGCAAGCGCTTGCCTCTGCGAATTACGGCACTACCCGCCTTGAGATTTACGTTGCCGTCGCTCTTATCTATTGGGCCGTCTGCCTGCTTCTGCAGCTGCTGACAACGATTATCGAGCGCGCCAGCTCTCACGGTCGCGCAGCGGTGGCATAAGGAGGCAGCCATGAGCATTGATTGGTCGTTTATCGCCCAGGCGTTTCCGCAGGTATTGGCTTCTGTTCCCGTGACTTTGCTTCTCGTATTTATCTCAATCCCCATTGGATGGGCCTTGGGGCTTCTGATTGCGCTGGCAAAGAATGCTCGCGTTCCGGTGCTGAGCCAGCTCTGCACCGTCTTCGTCTCGTTCATGCGCTCCGTGCCCATGATCGTGATTCTGTTTGCCTCGTATTACACGCTTCCGCTTGTCATCTACAGCTACGCAAGCTCTATCGGTCGCACCGTTGATGTGAGCGGGGTTCCCTCCGAGGTCTACGCAATTGCCGCATTTGTCCTCGAGCAAGCTGCGTACTCTTCCGAGGTCTTTCGCTCTTCCATCTTGGCTGTTGACAAGGGGCAGCTTGAGGCTGCGGAATCCGTCGGGATGACCACAACTACGGCATATTTGCGCATCGTCCTGCCGCAAGCATTCACAAGCGCCCTTCCCAACTTGAACGGTCTTTTCGTCGGCCTTGTCCAAGGCACGTCGCTTGCCTACTTCGTTGGCGTTTATGAGGTCATGGCAACCTCAACGCTTCTTGCCAACAGCAGCTATGCATATATCGAGGCCTACATCATGGCGACGATCATCTATGAGGTGCTGAGCTACATCTTCAACCGGATCTTCCGCTCCATCGAGCGCCGCGCTTCTCGTCACTTGGACAGAAGCGTTGGCACGTCCAAGCCCGACGCGGGCTCAGGCGCTGCCGCGGCGGCCGTTGCTGGAGCTGGGGAGTAGGGGGTCTGTCCTATGTCTGATTCAGAGTACATGCTTGAGCTAAAGGGAATTCACAAGTCGTTTGGCGACAACCACGTTCTTCGTGGCGTTGACCTGAGCGTCAAGAAAGGCGAGATCGTTGTCATTCTGGGTCCATCCGGATCGGGCAAGACGACGTTTCTTCGCACCATCAACTTTCTTGACCCCGCTGACGAGGGAACCGTCTCGATCAACGGCTTTACGGTTGACGCAAAGAGCCATCGCAAGCGCGAGGTCATTGAGCTGCGACGAAAGACCGCTATGGTCTTCCAGAACTACAACCTCTTCAAGAACAAGACAATCCTTCAGAACGTGATGGAAGGTCTTGTCACAGTAAAGAAAGTGCCCAAGGCAGACGCCGAGACGGCAGCTCGAGAAGTGCTTGAGAAGGTCGGACTGTCCGAGCGCTGCGACTACTATCCCATTCAGCTTTCCGGTGGTCAGCAGCAGCGAGCCGGCATTGCGAGGGCGCTGATCTTGGACCCTGACGTTATCTTGTTCGACGAGCCTACCAGCGCCCTTGACCCGGAGCTTGTGGGAGAAGTTCTTTCGACCATCAAAGACGTTGCCATGACCGGCATCACGATGGTGATCGTGACGCACGAGATCGCGTTTGCTCGCGAGGTTGCGTCGCGCGTGATCTTCATGGAAGGCGGCGTGATTGTCGAGCAAGGCGCCCCCTCGGAGATTCTGGTGCACCCAAAGGAAGCTCGCACGCAGAAGTTCCTTGAGCGCGTTACGCATCCTATGGGCGTCGGCGCGGCGCCGCTGTCCTAGGAGGTAGCCATGCCAGAGATAACTTCTGCAACTGTATGGACGGTTGCCATGGCTGCGCTTGCCGCCCTCATGGTCCCTGGATATGCCCTCTTTGACCTTGGGTCCGTTAGGCGCAAGAACACTTCGGGAACCATTGTGCGGCACTTGCTGGTGACGTTTGTGGCAGTGCTTTCGTTTCTTTTTATGGGATTTGGCCTCTTCTTTGGTGGCAAAGGAGGCTTCTTTGGCGTCCTGGACTTCTTCACGCTGGGCAACTACGGCCCGGACCTTCCCGAGGGAGTGTCCTTCTCGCTCTTTGTCGCTTCTGAAGCGGTGATCGTGGCTGTCCTGGCAAACGTGGTCTGCGGCGCTTTGTCAGAGCGTTCCAACCTGGGGTGCATGGTTGCCGTTGGGATTGTTGTCGGCCTTCTTGTCTATCCGTTTGTAAGCAGGTGGACCTGGGGGACGGGATGGCTTGCCCAGCTGGGGTTTCATGACTTTGCCGGCTCCGCGTCACTGAATGTTGTGGCTGGCGTTGTCGCCTTGGTGGCTTGCGCCCTCATGGGGCCTCGTGCCGGAAAGTACGATGCCGAGAAGAAAGGAGGCGTCAGCGCCCTTCCCGGTCAAAGCATGACGCTGTGTCTAGAGGGGACGCTTCTTGTATTTGTCGGCTGGTTCGGCCTTATGGGAGTGTCGCTTGTTGTCTTTGGCACGAGCTCATATGACTCGCTGGGCAATGCGTACTTGGTCATGCTTGTGTCGGCAAGCGTGTCGACGCTTATGGCTATGGCTGTCTCGCAGCTTCGCTATGGCTGCATTGACGTGCCCATGTCGCTTAACGGTCTTATTGGCGGGCTCGTTGCCGTATCAAGCGGAGCAGACATAATCTTTCCTCTTGAGGCGGTTTTGGTAGGCGTCTTTGCGGGGCTGGTCGTGGTGTTTGGCTCCGAGTGGATCGAGCGCATCCTTCGCGTTGATGACCCCGTTGGCGCCATCGCTACGCATGGGCTTTGCGGCCTTCTTGGTCTTGCCGCTACTGGAGTCTTTGGCGAGGGAGGGCTCTTCTGGGGAAATCCCGGCTTTTTGGGAGTGGAGCTTCTCGGCGCCCTAGCCATCTGCGCTTGGTCTGCGGCGCTTGCTTGGGTGGTGCTTTACGCCGTACGTTCATCGCATGACTTGCGCGTCTTGGACGACGAGGAGACAGGAGGCCTTGGGCTTTCAGGCACTACGTTGAACAACGCCTTTGTCGCGTACATGCCGGCGGTTGGCGGCTCTCGTGGCGGCGCTTCTCGGCGTGTCCCTGACTTGCCGGTAGACCAGGCGGTCCCTTTGGTGCTTGAAGGCGGGGCTAACGGTTGCAGCTTGAAGCTTGTCCAAATTGTCTGTCGACCAGCTCGGCTTTCTGCGCTTCGAGAGCGCTTGAGCGAGGTTGGCGTAACGGGAATGACGGTGAGCGAAGTGAGCGGCTGCGGCGAGCAGCAAGGGGCTCGCGAAACGTACCGAGGAGTTCCCGTGGACGTGAAGCTTGTGCCCAAGGTTAGGGTTGATGTCGTAGTTTCAAAGGTGCCTGTTGCCGATGTTGTCACTGCAGCGCGCCGGGCGCTTTACACTGGTCACATTGGCGATGGCAAGATCTTTGTCTTTGGCGTTGCCGAGGCGGTTAAGGTCCGTACTGGCGAGCATGGCTTTGATGCAGTTCAAAGCGTGGACGAGGTTACTTCCTAGCAAGCGCCACATCTAAACGCGACGCTGGTAGACACAGCAATTAGGAAAGGGCGGGGCACATTATGAAGTACGACTTCACATCAATTATGGAACGGCATGGCATGGACGCCATTGCCGTGGACGCGCTTGGCTCCGGCGGGATGGCCCCCGAGCCTCCTGCGGAGGGCTTTGACGCTATCCCCATGTGGGTGGCCGACATGAACTTTCCTACGGCCCCTTCCATCACCGACGCCATCATCGAGCGCGCAAAGCACCCCGCCTTTGGCTACTTTGCCCCGCGCGACGAGTACTTCCAAGAGATCATCGACTGGCATAGCCGCCGAAACGGCGTCGAGGGCCTTGAGCCCAAGCACATCGGCTATGAGAACGGCGTCTTGGGCGGCCTTATCTCTACGCTGACGTCGTTTGCCGCCCCCGGCGACCCGGTGCTTCTGCACAGCCCTACCTACATTGGCTTTACCGGCTGCATCGAGAACAACGGCTACAAGATCGTGCTTTCTCCGCTGGTCAAGGACGAGCAAGGCGTCTGGCGCATGGACTTTGACGATATGGAGCGCAAGCTGGAGGAGAACAACATCCACGTGGCTGTGTTCTGCTCGCCGCACAACCCTTGCGGTCGTGTCTGGGAGCGCTGGGAGCTTGAGCGCGCCATGGAGATCTACCGCAAGCACGATTGCGTCGTGATTTCGGACGAGATTTGGTCCGACCTCATCATGCCTGGTCACAAGCACATTCCCACGCAGTCGGTGAGCGACGACGCCCGCCAGCGCACCGTGGCGCTGTACGCACCCAGCAAGACGTTCAACTTGGCCGGCCTTGTCGGCAGCTACCACATCATCTATAGCGATTACCTGCGCGATCGCGTTGTGGCAAAGAGCTCCAAGTGCCATTACAACGAGATGAACGTGCTTTCGATGCATGCCTTGATTGGCGCATACAGCAAGACGGGCGAGGAGTGGCTTGATGAGCTTCTCCAAGTTCTGGACGGAAACATCGCTTGGGCTTGCGATTACATCGAGAAGCACTTCGAGGGCGTGGACGTCTTCCGCCCCGAAGGCACGTACATGCTGTTCCTTGACTGCACCAAGTGGTGCCAGGAGCATGGCCGCGACATCGATTGGCTTGAGCACGAAGGCTGGCGCGTGGGCGTTGATTGGCAAGACGGTCGCGCCTTCCACGGTCCTTGCCACGTGCGCATGAACTTGGCGTTGCCGCTCTCGCGCGTGCAAGAGGCGTTCGGCCGCTTGGACAAGTACGTCTTCAACGCGTAAACGTTCGGCTGACCCACGGCAGGTCCGGCACAAAAAGGCCCCCTTCCCGCTGGTCGAGAAGGGGGTCTGCTTTTCTAGCTGTTGGCTGCGTTTGAAAAGGCTATGCCGCAAGCCCAGCCACGACGCTGATGAGGGCAATGATCACGCCCACGATGGACTCGCCGCCCAGCATGCCGGATGCCACAACAAGCCCAGCCTCTTGCGCGTCTGCCTCCTTGGCGGCGCGCTCTGCCTCCGGAAGGCTGGCGTTCTTGCTGGCACGGACACGCTTCATGATCCAAGCGAGAAGTGCGCCGAGCGAAGCGGTGAACGACATGTAGAACGGCAGGTAGACGCCCAGGCCAAGCATCATTGCGGGAAGCCCTGCCCAATACAGGGCGATGCCCGCCACAAGGCCGATCACAAAGGCGCTGACGCTGGGGATTCCCGAGACCATCGTGGCGACGACGCTTGCTTGGGCGGAGACGAACGCCTTGCCAGGACCAAAGGCGTCTGCGCCGTAAGCCTGGTAAAGGGTCATCATGACGGCAGCGGCAACGATGGCGCCAAGGATGCCGCCGATTGCCTGGCCAATCCACTGGGCGCGAGCGTTGGTGCCCAGGATGTGGCCGGCCTTGAAGTCGTTCATAACGTCGCCTGCAAGGCCGCAGGCAACGGCCACGATGCCAGCAATGAAGAAGAGCTGCACTTGCTGGACGTCGGAGAAGGCGGCAACAATCAGAAGGACGATAAGGCCAAAGATCTCCATGGGGTCAATGCCGGTCTGGCCGCAAGACTGAGCGCTCATGGCGGTGGTCACGAAGGTCAGAAGAACGACGACGATCGCCTCGATGGGACCAAGCCCAAGGCCCATGCAAATGAGAAGGACGATTGCGGCAAGGATGACGGCAAAGGTGCCTGCGTCAGTGCGCACGGAGCCAGTGACAAGGGACTGGGTGCCGTCTTGGCTAGAGGCGTCGCTCTTGACGCCGCGAGCAATGCTTGCCACTTGCGGAAGGATGTCCTTAAGCACGACGGCAAGGCCAGAGCCCATCATAAGGCCCATGCCCAAGCTCTTCACGATGCCTTGAGCAGCGTCCGCGGTCCAAAGACCAGCGGCGCTGCCTCCCACGATGATGCCAAAGTTGGCAAGGACGGCGCCGGCAAACCACCAGATGACGGCCACGCCGCCAACAAGGAAGCCAACGCAGATCATCATCGGCGAGTTGTAGATGCCAAAGGTCACGCCGGGGATGGCAAGCTGCGCAAGCATCTGCGGAAGGACGCCAAAAGCGTCGCGCAAGACGGCATAGACGCCAGCGATGCCCATGGAGGTAAAGAGGCGCTTGCCCGTCTTTCCGCCAGCCTCGGTCGCGCGCAGCGTCTCTGCTGCAGAGGCGCCCATGGGGAACTCAAGGTCGGTGTCGATGATGAAGTGGCGATGGATGATGGCGGTTGCCACAAGGCCAAGGCCGGTGCCTGCAAGGGCAACGATGAGCACTTCTCCAAAGCTCACTTGGTCGCCAAGGCCGAGCATCCAAGCGCCAGGGATGGTGAAGGCAAGGCCGCCTGCAACCATGGCGCCAGCGGACATGATGGTGTGGGTGACGTTTGCCTCGTTAAGCGAGGTCTTTCCCTTGCTCACAAGCTTCAGGAAGAAAAGCGACACGATGGCCGCAAAGACGATAGGCCAAGGAAGCGCTCCCAACTTGAGCGCCGTATAGGCTGAAGACGCCGTGATGATGACGCAGCCTATGCAGCCAATGATGACTCCGCGCAGCGTTAGCTGCCCGCGCCAAGAAGCGCGGTCCTGCTGATTGTCCATGCTCTACTCCTTCGCGTATATCCGCTTCCCCTTGGCACGCCTCGCGAGCCGAGAAGTCGGGTTACTGGTGCCTGCGCGACCGGACAAGCCTCGCAGACTTGGTACAGTATAGCCATTGACCTCTACGGACAGAGTCCCAGCTACAAGAAGGTGCTAAAGAAATGCCATCCTCAAATACGCAAGCGCACGCCTTGCCGGTGCTTGCCGTCGACGTGGGAAACACCTCGACCAACTTCGGCTTGTTTGCGGCAGGTGCAGGCGAGAAGGACGAGCCCATAGGAACGTGGGAGCTTACGACGCCGCAGCGCTTGACGGCTGACGAGGCTCGCATGCAAGCGACGCAAGTGCTTCGCATGCTTGCTTGCGACCTCAAGCAAGGCGGATCTGCTCTTCCCGAAATCGGCGCAATTCTCTCTTGCGTGGTCCCTCAGCTGAACGACGCTTGGAAGGCCGGCTTGGCGGCGGCTTGCAAGACGCGCCCTAGCGTTGTTGGCCCGGGGCTGAAGACGGGGCTCAAGATGCATTATCGAGACCCCGCCGAAATTGGTCCCGACAGGATTGCCGACGCGCTGGCCGCTCGCGCCACGTATGGCGCCCCTACCGTCGCCGTCGACTTTGGGACAACCATGAACATCGAGGTCATCGACCGCGAAGGGACGTTTTTGGGCGGCATCATCGCTCCGGGGATCATGCTGGGGGCCCAAGCGCTCCATCTGGCAGCCGCCAGGCTTCCCATCGTGGAGCTTAGGGAGCCCAAGTCTGTGATTGGCCGCTCGACGCGCGAGGCCATGCAGTCGGGCTTGGTGTTTGGCGAGATCGAGCGCGTTGACGGGCTTATCGACCGCGTTTTTGACGAGCTTGGCGAGAAGGCCACCGTTGTCCTCACCGGCAGCTTGGCGGCCCAGATGGCGCCGCTTCTTGCGCATGAGGCGCACGTTGACCAGACGTTGACGCTTCGTGGACTCCATCAGCTCTACGCGCGAAACATGTAACGTATAAGCTTGCTTTGGGTAGGATACGCACATTATCAGTCCACGTTGTCCGCTTAACGAGCGGGGGAGAGGAGCAAAGATGTTCACCTTGCTGGCAGTTATGCTTGCGGCGTTGCTGGCCCCTGCCATGCTCGTCGCGCTGGGCATCTGGCTTTTGTTCGCGGTTGTCGGTCTTGTTTTCAAGCTGATTGGCTGGACCATCCGTGTCACGTTCAGCGTCTTTGGATGGCTCTTCCTGGGAACGCTTCTGCTGGGCGTCGTCGGCGTCCCAGCTTTGGCGGTCATCTTGGCCATCTGCGCGTTTGTCTGGGGCTGCTCTCACGTGGCGCGCGCATAAGGGGAGCTTGCATGGCATCAACAAGAGCCGCCGGCAAAGCGTCCGGCGGCTTTTTCATCTCTGCTGCAGGAACCAACGTGCGGGTTTCTCGCAAGCGCGTAAAGAACATGAACCTTCGCGTGACGCATGACGGGCGCGTTGAGCTCAGCATCCCTTGGCATTGCTCCCGCCAGAGCGCCCAAGAGTTCGTGCGCCAGAAGGAAGGCTGGATTGCCAAGAGCCTTGCCCGCGTTCAGTCGCAAGAGGCGCCGGCTAGCCAATGCAGCTACCTTTCCGGCGACGTCACGTACCTTTGGGGCCAACCGCTTACGATTCTTCTGCAAGAGGCAAGCCGCCCAAGCTACGAGCTTGATCTTCTCGCCGGCACTGTGACGCTTTGCGTTCCGCCCAAATTCCAAGGTGCGGACGATCAGGGCGTGGCATACCGCCGGCAGCTTGTCGCTCACATGCGGAAGGAAGAGCTTCTCCGCGCCTTGCCCGAGGTCTCTGCGCGGGCACAGTCCTTGGTGGGCGTCAGCTGCGACGATTGGCACGTTCGCGACATGCGGACGCGCTGGGGGTCTTGCTCCGTCAAGCGCCGTCGCATTTGGCTTGCAACCGAGCTGGCCGCAAGGCCTAAGGAATGCCTTCTGGGCGTTTGCTGCCACGAGCTTTGCCATCTTCTTGTGCCCAATCACAGCGACGCCTTCTACGCCCAGCTAGAGCGCTCGTTTCCCGACTGGCGCCGCGTCAGGGCTGAGCTTCGCCAGACTCCGCGCTTGCCGTAGCCCTTCTCCCTTCCCAGAGCCGCAAAAAAGCCGACCCCAAAGGTCGGCTTCAATCGCTTGCTAGCTTGTGGCGCCCGTTGCGCTATTCCCACTCATGCGACGAGAAGATCGGGTCATCAACCCAAGGAACGATCTTTCCTTGCTGAAGCGTCTTGGGAACGTCGATCAAGCGCTGGTTGGAAGACCCGCGGAAGCGCAGCGTGATGTCGTACAGATCCTGGCGCCAAGGGCCATCCACAAGAACGTCCAAACAAGCCAAGATGCGGTCGATGTCGGGGGAGGCATGGTCGCCCGAGCCAGTGATCTGCTCCCACGTGCGGCCGGTGTACATCCAGATGTTCTTCTGGGGGAGCTCTTTGCGAACGCGCTCAAGGAACGGCGCCAAGGCAGCGGCGTTCTCGGGCTCGGTGGGCTCGCCGCCCAAGACGGAAAGGCCGTCCACGTGCGCCGGCTTGAGGGACTCGACGATCTTGTCCTCTACCTCGCTCGTAAAGGGCTCGCCTGCCTGAAAGTCCCATGCCTCCTCGTTGAAGCATCCGGGGCAATGCAGGCGGCACCCAGACACAAAGAGCGTCGTCCTGACTCCAATGCCATTTGCAATGTCGCAATATTTGATGTTTGCGTAATTCATGCTTCCCAACCTCAAAGCTCTTTGCGCAAAGAGAGGCCCTTGCGCGTTGCGGTCACAAGAAGTCGCCCCCATGTCCTTAAGCCGTGAGTCGCGAGGCACGAATGCCTAACGGCATAGGACATGGGGGCGACCCCCAAATACGCTAAATCCTACAGGTGCAGCACGCGGTCACGAATCTCCTCGGTGCGTCCCTGGTTCCAGAACTGGGTGCCAATATAGCCGCAGGTACGGCGGGCAACGTTCAGCTTGGACTGGTCACGGTTGCCGCACTTCGGGCACTCCCAAACCAGCTTGCCGTCGTCCTCCACGATCTTGATCTCGCCGTCGTAGCCGCAAACCTGGCAGTAGTCAGACTTGGTGTTGAGCTCGGCGTACATGATGTTGTCGTAGATGTACTGGATGACGCGGATGACGGCCTCCAGGTTGTCCTGCATGTTGGGAACCTCGACGTAAGAGATTGCTCCGCCAGGGGACAGGCGCTGGAACTCGGACTCAAACTTGAGCTTCGTGAAGGCGTCGATGTCCTCGCGAACGTTCACGTGGTAAGAGTTCGTGATGTAGCCGTGGTCCGTGATGCCCTTGACGATGCCGAAGCGGCGCTGCAGGCACTTGGCGAACTTGTACGTGGTGGACTCAAGCGGCGTGCCGTACAGCGAGTAATCGATGTTCTCGGCAGCCTTCCACTCGCCGCACTTGTCGTTCATGTGCTGCATGACCTGCAGGGCGAAGGGCTTGGCCTCCTCGTCGGTGTGAGACTTGCCGGTCATGTACTTCACGCACTCGTAAAGGCCAGCGTAGCCAAGGCTGATGGTGGAGTAGCCGCCATACAGAAGCTTGTCGATGGTCTCGCCCTTGTCCAGACGGGCCAGAGCGCCGTACTGCCAAAGGATGGGAGCAGCGTCGGAGAGCGTGCCGCAAAGGCGGTCGTGACGGCAGCGAAGGGCACGGTGGCAAAGCTCAAGGCGCTCGTCGAAGATCTCCCAGAACTTGTCCATGTCGCCGCCGGAAGAAAGCGCGACGTCAGGCAGGTTGATGGTAACGACGCCCTGGTTGAAGCGGCCGTAGTACTTAGGCTTGCCCGGCTCGTAGTTCTTTGCCTTGGCGACGTTGTCAAAGCCGTTGCCAGAGCGGTCGGGGGTCAGGAAGGAGCGGCAGCCCATGCAGGTGTAGACGTCGCCCTCGCCCGGCTTCTCGCCCTTGGAAAGCTTGTACTCGCGCATCTTCTTCTCGGAGATGTAGTCAGGCACCATGCGCTTGGCGGTGCACTTGGCAGCCATCTTGGTGAGGTAGAAGTACGGGTCGCCCTCGTGGATGTTGTCGTCCTCAAGCACGTAGATGAGCTTGGGGAATGCCGGCGTGATCCAGACGCCCTTCTCGTTCTTGACGCCCTGGTAGCGCTGGCGGAGCATCTCCTCGATGATCAGGGCCAGGTCCTGCTTCTCCTGCTGGTTGCGCGCCTCGTTGAGGTACATGAAGACCGTGATGAACGGCGCCTGGCCGTTGGTGGTCATAAGGGTGACAACCTGGTACTGGATGGTCTGGACGCCGCGCGAGACCTCGTCGTGAAGGCGCTTCTCGACGATCTCGTCGATCTGCTCGGGCGTGGCCTTGAAGCCGATGGTCTCCATCTCGGCGTACACCTGGCGACGGATCTTCTTGCGGGAGACGTCGACGAACGGAGCGAGGTGCGTCAGCGAGATGGACTGGCCGCCGTACTGGCAGGAGGCCACCTGGGCGATGATCTGCGTTGCGATGTTGCAGGCGGTGGAGAAGCTGTGCGGGCGCTCGATGAGCGTGCCGGAGATGACCGTGCCGTTCTGCAGCATGTCGTCGAGGTTGATGAGGTCGCAGTTGTGCATGTGCTGCGCGTAGTAGTCGGCATCATGGAAGTGGATGATGCCCTCCTCGTGAGCCTTCACGATGTCGGCGGGAAGAAGGTCGCGCATCGTGAGGTCCTTGGAGACCTCGCCAGCCATGTAGTCGCGCTGGACGGAGACGACGGTGGGGTTCTTGTTGGAGTTCTCCTGCTTGACCTCCTCGTTGTTGCATTCAATCAGCGAGAGGATCTTGTCATCTGTCGTGTTCTTCTGGCGCTTCTGGTTCTGGACATAGCGATAGATGATGTACTTGCGGGCGACGGAGAAGTGATCGAGGGCCATCAGCTGGTCCTCAACGAGGTCCTGGACCTCCTCGACGGTCACGGTGTGGCCGGCCTCCATGCACTCGTCGGTAACGTTGAGGGAGGCGAAGCGAATCTCACGCTCGGTGAGGCGCTCGTCCTCGGGGACCTCTTGGTTGGCCTTGGAGATGGCATTCTCAATCTTCGTGACGTCGAAGGTGACTTCTGAGCCATTGCGCTTGATGATCTTCATGGTTCCACATCCTTCTTACGTGCAAAGTTTTTAGCGCGTCTGACGTGCGGTAATGCTACTTTTTGCCTCCGCGGGACGCCTATCCGCGGTGCGGCGAAGACAACTATACCGCAACCTATTGTGGTCTGTGTTGAGAATCGCCCCCACATATTGTTGTTCGGTGAGCGGCTTTCACGGAGCCATATTGCTGCGTTCTCGCAGGTGAGGAAATGGCTAAACATCAAGCACTTAACCAACAGCCCCAAAAGTAAGACACATGTCGGACCGCAAGAGGACACATAAGGCACAAGGTATTGTGTGCCCGCCAGATTTGGCCACAAGTCGGCTTCACATTCTGTCCACGGGGCGAGGCTCTGGCGCGCCGGGCGGGGATGGGGCGGGCGTGGCGGCTCCCGAATGTAACGATTGCGCTGCCTATTTTTTGCCTCGCTTCTGGATGGGCTAGATTTCTTCCTGTGCACCTCTCACGGGAAGGGATTTGATTCAGATGCAGTTCTCGAAGAAAGTCGACCTGTTTGGAGCGGAGGTCTTTGCGTCTTTGAACGCGCGCCGCCGCGAGCTTGAGGCAAAGGGTCGCGACGTTATGGACCTCTCTGTTGGCACGCCCGACTTCAGGCCGCCCCAGCACGTGATCGATGCGCTTCGGGAAAGCGCGTCTGACCCGAACAACTGGAAGTACGCCTTGCACGACAAGGACGAGCTTCTGAAGGCTGTTTGCGATTACTACGCAAGCCGCTTTGGAGTGGAGGGCATCACGCCTGACATGGTCATGAGCTGCCGAGGCACTCAGGAAGGCATGAGCCATCTTTGCTCGGCTCTTGCAAACCCTGGCGACACGGTGCTTGTCCCCGATCCTTGCTATCCCATCTTCCAAGGCTCCGCACTTCTCGTTGGCGCAAAGCCTTGGTTCTACCCCCTGACCGCCGAGCATGACTTCTTGCCTTGGGTGGAGGGCATTCCCGACGACGTTGCCGACGCCGCCAAGTACATGATTGTCTCGCTGCCGGCAAACCCCGTGGGCTCCGTCGGAACGCCCGAGGTCTACGCGCAGGTCATCGCCTTTGCCAAGGCTCACGACATCGTGATCATTCACGACAACGCTTATTCCGACATCATCGACGGCCCGACTCCTGGCGGAAGCTTCTTCCAGTATCCGGGGGCTCGCGAGGTGGGCGTGGAGTTCCTCTCGCTCTCCAAGTCGTTCAACGTGACGGGCGCGCGCCTTTCCTTCTTGGTCGGTCGCCCCGACATCATTGCCGCAACGCGCAAGCTTCGCAGCCAAGTTGACTTTGGCATGTTCTTGCCCGAGCAAGATGCTGCCATCGCTTGCTTGACTGGTCCGCGCGAGCAAGTTGAGACGCAGCGCCATCAATACGAGGAGCGCCGCCGCGCCCTTTGCGACGGTCTTGAGGAGGCTGGCTGGGAGCGCCCGACCGGAACCGGAACCATGTTCGTGTGGGCAAAGATTCCTGGTGGTCGCACCGATTCTGTCCAGT
The DNA here is from genome assembly GCF_050946515.1 of Tractidigestivibacter sp. Lineage (GTDB taxonomy): Bacteria > Actinomycetota > Coriobacteriia > Coriobacteriales > Atopobiaceae > Tractidigestivibacter. The sequence goes on along the minus strand of NZ_JBMNUX010000007.1, from coordinate 48,114 downwards.
TTGTCCTTGACCTTATGGAGAAGTCCGGCGTCGTCGTCACGCCGGGTTCAAGCTTTGGACCGTCGGGGGAGGGCTACGTGCGCTTTGCGCTGGTCATGCCCCCCGAGCAACTTCGTGAGGCCTGCCGGAGGATTGCCGCGGCAGGAATATAGACAGAGGCGTTTGCTCACGTAGGGCAGCGCCGTGACCAGGCGTCTCGTTGGGAGCGAGATGCCGAGGGGGCATGTAGTATGGGGAAGAGCTTTTCGGACCTGGTGAAAGCATCGCGTACAGTGCGAAGGTTCCAGGAGGACGAGCCGCTAAGCGTGGACGACCTGACGGCGTTCGTGAACGTGGCGCGCTTTGCTCCGTGCGGCAACAACTTGCAGCTACTGCGCTTTCACATTGCCGAGACCGAGGCTGAGAAGAAAGCGATTTTTGCTCGACTGCATTGGGCGGCGCTTCTGAAGGATTGGGACGGGCCCGCTGTCGGCGAGCGTCCGCAAGGCTACATCGCCATCTGCGCTCCCACGAAGATGGCTGACAACGCCATTCGCCTGATCGACACGGGCATTGCCGCGCAGACCATGTCGCTGGCAGCGACGACGCGCGGAGTGCGCTGCTGCATGCTGCGCAGCTTTGACAAGGACGTCGACGAGATCATGGGAACGGCGGAGCAGGGCTATTCGTCCGAGCTGATCCTTGCGTTTGGCGTTGCTGCCGAGAAGGTCGTCCTGGAAGACGTGGACGATGAGCACGGCGTTGCTTACTGGCGCGACGCCGAGAGCGTCCACCACGTCCCGAAGCGCTCCCTTGAGGACGTGCTGATCTAGTTTCGCCGCGTGCTCCACACGACGGGCGACGAGGGCCCCGCGCGACAGCCAGCCCTGCCGCGCGGGGCCCTCTCTGGATTGCCGCCCTGCCGCTTGGGGCCCTCCGGCGCATCCGCAGGTGGCGACTCTTGTCGTAAGGGGTGCCTGCCGGTCGCGTGGGGCTCGCCTCGTGTCCGCGGGGCGCCTCCCCATTGTGCGGGAGCTCGCCATGCGGCGTCGTGCGCCGGGAGCTACTCCTTTCCGACCAGCTCCGTTACTTCGAGGTTGGCGTCAGACGCATCAAGAGCTGCCTTGGGCCCAAAGACGCAGACGGCTTCGGGCGACGCACCGGGAGCGATGGCAGGAGCAAGCGCTCGCACGTCGGCCGCGCTCACGGAAAGCACCTGCTCGCGCATCGTGTTTCGCCAGTCAAGCGCACGGTTGTTGAAGAGGTCGATGTCCTGGCGCCTTGCCAGCTGCCTAGGCTTCACGGGCGCGTCGATGCTCGCGACGGACGAGACGATGTAGCCGGTGAGCTCGTCGTCGGTCGGCTGCCAGCCCCCAAGCCATGCGGAGGCCTGGTCGTAGCTGGCAAGCGTGCTGCTCACGCCTGGGTCGCGGAACGACCAGAAGCGGCGAAGCCCGTCGACGCTGACGCGGAAGCCGACGCCATATGCGCCGCCCTTCACGCGGACCCTGTTCCACAGGTAGTCGAGCGAGAGTGCGCTTGACGCAACCGCCCAGGTGCCAAGGTTTCCCTTGTCGATGTCAACCGGTGCGCTCGCACGCACGACGTAGCTGACGTCGGACGGAATCGCAAATCCTTCGCGCTTGACCTCGCACGAAGGCATCTCCAAGCGGTGCTCGCATACGTTGTGGCCCTGCTCCTCAAGGCCAAGGGTGCCGCCCGCCGCCCAGAAACGCTCGCGATCCTCGGCAGATCCCGTAAAGCTCACCGTGACTTCGTCGGCGGTAAAGATTCGGTCGGCAAGGTTGCACAGGATGTCAGGCAGCACGGTCTTGCGATAGTTCCAGTTGGCAAGGAGCTTCTTCAAGAAGAGGTAGTAGTCGATGCCGGCAATCTTGTTGGAGACAAGCGCGGCCGCCGAGAAGCAAGACGTTGCGCGCGCGAGCGCAGCCGCATGGCCGCTGGTGATGAAGTCCTGCTCCATGGCAACTTTTCGCTGCATCAGGATGTCGTGAATGCGGTCGAGGTCAAAGTAGAGCGTCTTGCCCCAGACCTCCTGCGGAATGGTGGCCAGTGCCTCGACGTTCTCGGAGAGCGCAGAGGCCGATACCACAAGCGCCGGGCGCGCGCTCGAGAGGTCGTCATCGTCGCCATAGGTCTCGCAGAAGAAGCTGAGCCCGCCTAGGTTCTGCTCGATCAGCGTGTCTAGCTCCGAGGCCGTGTGGAGCTTGGTGTCCAGCTTGCCGAGAAGGTCAAGCAGGATTCCGACGTAGGGAAGCTCGGCGGCTCCGACGCGGCGAATGTCAAAGTAGTGGTAGACGTAGTCGATCTTGTGGGTGTCGAGCTCGTGCGCGATGCAGGGGAGCGGCGCCTCGGGGCGGGCGGGCTGGGGCTCGGCCTTGGGTTCGAGGATGTCAGCGACTCCCAGCGTGGGCAGCTTCGCCAAGTCCTCAGGCTTGTCGGGAGCCTCCTGCTCTGAGCGGAGCGCCAGGACGTCGTCGGAAATTCTCTTGCGCTCCTCGGGGCTCATGGCGGCGAGCTTCTCCGCAAGCTCCCGCGTGTCGCTTCCTCCATTTTCCTTGTCGGAGGCGACAAGCTCAACGAGAGCCGTGTGGTCGCTTTCGGGCACAAGCTCGCTCAGCAGCCTCTCGAAGTAGCCCTTGTCGAGCCCGTCCTTCAGCTGGGAGAGGGCGTCCTCGTAGCGCAGGTAGTCAAACGGGCGCTCGTCGTCGTAAAGCCAGCTGGACATTGCGCGCATAGAGAGAGCGACGCCTGTGGGATAGTAGCCGTAGTCTCCCTCACGAAGATTGAACTCGGCCTGGGCGAGGGAGGCGGAGAGCTTCTCCTTGGGAATCCCCTCCTTGGACAGCTGCGAGCAGTACTTTTCGACCAGGCTGCGGAAGTGCTGGGCCGCTCCCTCGCGGGCCCCCTTGAGCTCAAAGACCACGTGAGGCTGCAGAACGTCGTCCACCAGCGCGTACTGGAAGTCGTTTGCAAGCCCCTCGTCCAGAACACGCCTCTTGAGCGGCGCTTCGTTTGAGCCACAAAGCGCGTCGAGAAGAACGTCCACTGCCAAGGTGCGCTGGCGGGTGGGGTTCTTGATCACGTAAGCAAGGCCGACGGAAGCGTTGTCCGGCGTAGTTGCCATCGAGAAGCTCTTGTCGTTTGCGCGAAGCGGCGCCTGCGCGGGAAGCGGGTTTGGCGCACCAGCCTGGCGGTCTGCTGCGTTTTGGAAACGCTTGTCGACAAAGGCAAGCTCGCGGTCAATGTCCATGTCGCCATAGAAGATCGTGTAGCTGTTGGCAAGCGTGTAATGGCGGGCGTGCGCGTCAATAAAGCCCTGGTACGTAAGGGTGGGGATGGCCTCGGGAGTGCCGCCCGACTCATAGTGGTACGGCGTGTCGGGGAAGAGCGCACGCTGGATCTCAAGGTAAAGAGTCTCGTCCGGGTCGGAAAGGGCGCCGCGCATCTCGTTCAAGACGACGCCGTTTCTGCTGAGCGTAGAGCCGTCCTCGGAGAGCTCGTAATGCCAGCCTTCCTGCTGGAAGATGCGAGGACGCTGGTAGATTGCCGGGTGAAGGACGGCGTCAAGATAGACGCCCATGAGGTTCTCCAGGTCGGCAGTGTTGGTAGAGGCCACGGGGTACATGGTCTTGTCGCTAAAGGTGAGGGCGTTCAGAAACGTCTGCATGGACGTCTTCAGCAGATGGACAAAAGGCTCCTTCACGGGGTAGTCGTCAGAGCCGCAAAGAACCGAGTGCTCAATGATGTGGAAGACGCCCGTGTCATCTGCCGGCGGGGTCTTGAAGGCAATTGCGAACGACTTGTTGTTGTCGGCGCAAGCAATCCACATGGCGCGAGCGCCGCTTGCTTGGTGGCGCATAACGTAGATGGTTCCGGAGACCTCGGGGACGGGCGTTGCGGAAAGAACCTCAAACCCGGCGTGGACGCTGCCTGGGGCAAGCGAAGGGTCCGGCGTCAGGAAGTCCTTCTGAAAAGATGATGCGGTGTCACTCATGTGATCCTCCTTGATACTTGGACTTCATGACTGTATCACCTTGCCCGCGCGCATATGAAACAGGGCCTCCGAAGAGGCCCTGTGCGCTAGATTTGCTCCATGTATGCTGCGACCGACGAGTACCACTTTGCCGCGTTGGGCGGGCAATACTTCTGGGTCATCGACCACGTGAGATACGAGCCGTAGCCAGAGGAGAGGCCGGCGACGTGCGCCCAAATGGCGGTGTTCCAGTCGGACCAGCTTGAGCTTCCCCAGCCCCAAGCGTTGTGAGACTTGAAGCAGTACAGGCCCTTGCTGCTCTCGACGGCTGCGATGGCAGGGGAGAGCCTGGGGTCGATGCCGTAAGTCCAAGCTGCCTCGGCGAAGGTCTCGCCGTAGCCAGCAAGCGGGGAGCCGGCGAGGAACGAGTTGATGCGAGAGCCCCAGCTTGAGACAAACGTTGCCTTGTCGGTGTTCCAATTGACGGTGCTGCCGCTGTAGTCGGTGCTGCCAGAGTTGGAGCTGTCAGAAGAGGAGCTGCCGGAGTTGCTCGAAGTGTCGGAGCTCGTGTCGGTGCTGGTAGAGCTGGAGTCATCGGAGGAGCTTGCCGGAACCTCGACGGTGGCCTCGGTGCCGGACTCGGTGGTGAAGGTGCTGCCTGCGTCAGTGGCGGCTTCCTCAAGGGCCTGCTTTGCGGCCTCTTCCTCGGCAGCCTGCTCTTCTGCAATCTGCTCTTGCAGGGCGGTCCTTGCGTCCTGGGCTTCCTTCAAGGCGTCGGCGGCATTTTGCTGCTCTTGCTGGGCAGCGGCAAGCTCGGTGTCAAGCTCTGCCTCAGTGTCGTTCAGCTCGTTCGTCAAGCTGACAAGCTCAGTGATTTGGTCGGTGTTGTAAGACGAGATGGAGTCAAGAAATTGGACTGCCTGGAGGAAGTCGTAGAAGTCATCGGTCGAGAGCAGCAGGTCAATGATGCCAAGAGAGCTCTGCTCGAGCTTGTACTGCGAACGGATGCTCGAGGCGGCCTGCTCGCGAACGCTGGGCAGCTGCTCTTTGATCTCTTGGATGCGCTGCTGGTTCTGGTCGATCTGAGTTTGGATCTCAGTGACGCGCTCAGTGGCTTCGTCGTAGGCGGCGCTCGTCTCGGTCACTCGCTGAGTCAGCTCGTCGATGGTCTCTGCCAGCGCGCTTACGGGTCGTACCAGTACAGCCACCATAGTGGCGACAAGACCCAAGGCGATAAGGGCCAGCGCCCTTGAGCATGGTCTTGTTTGGGCAGTCGCTTGCAAGGCTATACCTCCGCTGTCGGCGTGCCCTAGGGGCCCGCGTTCACCTTCTCTCTTACGACAGCGTATTTTATACCAGAGTTTATGACCTCACGCTTTTAGCATATTTCCGCGACACGGCGAAACACCTAGGCACGAAAAAAGACTGTAAAAATCGAGAGTGCATAAAACTGGCTATTTTATAAATTTCTTGATATCCGCGCAGGTAAACGGCTTATCGCTTACTTCACAACCAGCACGTCGCAAGGGACGGAGCGGGTCAAGAAGGTAGAAATAGAGCCGAGAATTGCGTACTTAATTGATGAGAGACCTCGCGCGCCGCAGATGACAAGGTCAGGCTCGATCACGTCGATCATCTCGTCCTTCAAGGTCTCGCGGATGCGTCCGGCCTTAACGATGACCTCGACCTTCTTGATTTGCGGCTCGGACTCAGCCTCGGCAACTTGGTCGGCGATGGAGTTCCTGAAGTCCTTCTCCAGAGAGGGGATGAGGTCAACAGGGAATGACCCGGCCGTCTCGAGGGCCGTGGAGTCAATCACGTGGCCAATGTAGAGCTCTGCGTTGTCATTTGCCGCCAGCACGATGGCGCGGTTCAGCACCTCGTTTTGCTTGTCGGTGCCGTCAAGGGAGACAAAAATCTTGTCGTAGCCAAGGTCCTGATAAGTGGTCGTAGTCGTTTCTGCCATGATGTGCCCCCTTCAGAGAGACCTACATTGCTTTCTGTCTACCCCTTTGGCGCCGCCGAGCGCGAAACGTAACTGGCGGACGGTACCGCCTTTGTCAGTCAGCGTAGTTTTTCCTTGGAAGCTCGCCCGCGAAGACGAAAGCATGGTCATCTCGCGCGAAGATTGACCAATCTGACTTTCTCCACCGAACCTCGTGAGGGAGGCATTTGTGAATCTCATCGAGATAGTAAAGACTGTCATTTACGGCATTGTCGAGGGCATCACCGAATGGCTGCCCATTTCGTCAACTGGTCACATGCTGCTGCTGAACCAGATCATGCCGCTGGACGTGAGCCAAGACTTCTGGGACATGTTCCTCGTGGTGATTCAGCTGGGAGCCATCATCGCCGTCCTGGTGCTGTTCTTCCACAAGCTGAACCCGTTCTCATCTAAGAAGAACGCCACCGAGAAGCGCCAAACTTGGTCGCTTTGGGGAAAGGCCATCGTAGGCTGCATTCCTGCAGCCATCGTGGGCATCCCGCTGGACGACTGGATGGAGGAGCATCTTGGAAGCCCCTTCGTGATTGCCGCAGCCCTCATTGCGTACGGCATTGCGTTCATCGCTATCGAGTCGGTGCGAGAGCGCAAGGCGGCAGGGCTTCTCGCTTCGGGCAAAGCCGCAGCTACAGGCTCTGTTTACACGCCCAAGCACCTTGCCGTAGCCCATTCTGCTGAGCCTCTTACCGTCTCGCAGCTTGCCGATGCCGACGCGCGCGTGACGGACATCGACGAGCTTGATTGGAAGACGGTCATCGGCATTGGCCTTTTCCAGGTGCTTTCCATCGTGCCGGGCACTTCTCGCTCTGGATCCACGATCATCGGCGGCCTTCTTCTGGGCTGCTCGCGAGCAGTTGCTGCCGAGTTCACGTTCTACATGGCCATCCCTGTCATGTTTGGCGCCTCGGGGCTTCGCCTTGTGAAGTACTTCGTCAAGGGCAACACCTTCACGATGGACGAGGTGACCATTCTTCTTGTGGGCTGCGTCGTCGCGTTTCTCGTGTCTCTTGCCGCCATCCGCTTCCTCATGGACTTTGTGAAGAAGCACGACTTCAAGCCCTTCGGCTGGTACCGCATCATCCTGGGCATTGTCGTCATTGCGTACTTCGCTCTTCTGGGGTAGTGCCTGAAGGAAAACTTTTTATATATGCGCCGTTTGGAGCGCCCGGACCGCATTGCCTGGTCCGGGCGTTTCTCTTTTCGTCTCAAGTTGGCGTCAATGTGGCTTAAAATGAAGCTCAGATACTAACAAATACAAAGAAATTGCAGGTAGAAAGCAATACAATGCTGTTTCATAAAATGAAACAAATTCCATATCAGGGTATCTGAACCAGAAACCTTCGTGTGCTCCTTAACGCCTTCCCGGTCACGTATGGTGAATTCGCAAGCAGCAAGTAAAGCCGATTCAAAAGCGCGTCACCCGCGCTTTGGCGGCAAAACGGAAAGGTGTGAGCATCAATGAGCGAGAAGCGTTATAACGTCTGCATCGTCGGCGGCGGCAGCACATATACCCCTGGTTTCCTCAAGTCTTTCGTGCGCCTGCAGAAGGACTTCCCTCTCAATCGCCTTGTCCTTTTTGACATCGACGGCGATCGCCAGCGCCCCGTTGGCCAGTTTGGCGAGATTCTCTTCCGCGAGATGTATCCCGACGCCAAGATCAGCTATACGACTGACGAGGCCGAGGCCTACAAGGACATGGACTTCATCTTCATGCAGATGCGCTCCGGCGGCCTGCAGGGTCGTTGGTCTGACGAGCACACCTGCTTTGACCACGGCATCATTGGTCAGGAGACCGTAGGCGCCGGGGGCATGGCATATGGCATGCGCTCGATTGGCGACATGATCCATGCCATCCACGCCATCCGCAGCTACTCGCCGAACGCTTGGTGCCTTAACTACTCCAACCCTGCGGCAATCGTTGCCGAGGCTCTTCGCCGCGAGTTCCCCGACGACAAGCGCATCCTCAACATCTGCGACCAGCCCGAAAACGTCGTTCGCTCCACCAGCAGGCTTCTGGACGTTGACTGGAACGACCTTGAGCCTGTCTACTTTGGCCTTAACCACTATGGCTGGTTCACGCACATGTATTACAAGCCGACGGGCGAGGACCTTATGCCCAAGATCCGCAAGCTCGTTCACGAGAAGGGCTTCCTCCCGCAAGACGCCGAGCAGCGTGATCCTTCTTGGCTGGAGACGTACGGCAACGTCCAGATGATGATGGAGGACTACCCCGACTACCTCCCCAACACCTACGACCAGTACTACCTGTATCCGCTTTACAAGTTTGAGCATCTGAACAAGGCTCGCTTGGACGCTGGCAACAAGACCCGTGCCGACGAGGTCATCGAGGGCAGGGAGGCTCGCGCGTTCGGTGAGTGCCACCGCTGCATCGAGGCCGGCACCACCAAGGGCATCGTCGACATCCACTCCGACGCCCACGCAGAGATGATGATCGAGGTTGCTTCCGCCATCGCTCACAACACCGGTCGCCGCTACATCATCATCACCGAGAACAACGGTCTCATCAACAACATGCAAGACGACGCAATGGTTGAGGTTGTGGCCGAGCTTACCGCCAATGGCCCTCGTCCCATGGGCGTTGGCAACATCCCGCAGTTCTACCTGGGTCTTCTCGTCCAGCAGGTCTCCTGCGAGAAGCTGCTTGTGGATGCCTACTTCGAGCACAGCTACTCCAAGGTCATGCAGGCACTTACGCTCAACCGTCTTGTGAACGACACCAACAAGGCTCGCGAAATTCTCGACGTTTTGATCGAGGAGAACAAGGATTACTGGCCAGAGCTTCATTAACGGAAGTTTGGAGCTGTCGGGAAGGGCAGCTCCTTGGTAAGGGCAAGGCGACCGCTCGGATACTTTCCGAGCGGCCGCGCTAGTAAATGTGAACAATGAGGGAGAGGAAAAGATGGCAGAGAAGAAGGAGCGGGGTAGCGTAACGAACTACCTCTCGAAGCTGGGGCAAAGCCTCATGCTGCCGATCGCGGCGCTTTCGGTTGTTGGTCTCTTGCTTGGTTTGATGAGCGCTCTCACGAAGGACGCCGTCGTCGCTGCGATTCCCGCTTTTGCGGCAACGGAGCCGGTGGGCTTTGTCTTTGCCACCATCAAGTCCGTTGCGAGCGCGGTCTATAGTCAGATTCCTGCGCTCTTTGCCATTTGCCTCGCCTTGGGCCTGGCAAAGAAGGACAAGGAGATCGCCGCGTTCTCTGGCTTTGTCGGCTATTACACCTTCCTTGCTGCAGGAGCGGCAATGGTCAACAGCGGTCTTGTTGACTTCAGCTCTCTTGACACCGCTACCGTGCTTGGTATTGAGGGCGTGCCCAACATGTCCGCTTTTGGCGGCATCATCGTTGGCTGCCTGACCGCAGCGCTTCACGACCGCTTTATCGACACCAAGCTTCCCGTTGCCATCTCTTTCTATGGCGGCAAGCGTTCCGTCGCCATCGTGGTCTTTGGCGTCATGCTGCTCTTGGGCATTGTCTCGCCGTTCGTGTGGCTCCCTCTTTCTGTTGCCATCAACGCTCTTGGCGCTGCCATCGCAAGCTTGGGCAACTTTGGCGTCTTCCTCTTTGGTCTTGCGGAGCGCGGCCTTATCCCGACCGGCTTGCACCACATCATCAACCAGCTGTTCCGCACGACCGAGATTGGCGGAACCCTGGGCGATACCGTCGGCGCTCTGAACATCTTCTATGCGAACGTTGACACCATGGGCACCGCTGCGCTCTCCGACTACACGCGCTACCTTGCAGAGGGCAAGTTCCCGTTCATGCTCTTTGGTCTTCCTGGTGCTGCTCTTGCTATCTACAAGGCTGCTCCCGCCGAGCGCCGCGACAGCGTCAAGGCCCTCATGATTGCTGGCGCCGTGACCGCCTTCGTCTCTGGCATCACTGAGCCTCTCGAGTTCACGTTCCTCTTTGCCGCACCTGCCCTTTACGCCTTCCACTCTGTGATGGCCGGCCTCTCCTTCATGATCGTCCACATGCTGGGCGTCTCCATCGGCGGCACTGGCGGCGGCATCATCGACTTCTTCATCTGGGGCGTTCTGCAGCCGGGCTCCAATTGGTTCTTGGTCATCCCCGTTGGCGTTGTCTACTTCTTCGTGTACTACTTCGTCTTCTACAAGTACCTGACGACCAAGCATGTTGTTATCGACGCGCCTGACGACTCCCAGCAGGTAGAGACGACCGCCGAGGTTGCAGAAGGCACCCTTACCCCGCAGCTCACGCTCATCATTGAGGGTCTTGGCGGCGTGGACAACATCGTGAACATCAACAACTGCATTACGCGCCTTCGTGTGGACGTTAAGGACATGGACCAGATTGACGAGGACATGCTGAAGAAGTCTGGAGCCATGGGAATCAAGCGCATGAGCGACACGCACGTTCACGTGATTTACGGCCCCGCAGTGGAGAACATCGCGACTCAGCTTCACTCGGTGCTGAAGATGTAGCTCTTGGCACATGGCTTCGGCGCAGGTATTGGGCGGAGGATCTTTCGGGATCCTCCGCCCTTCTCTTGCCTGCGCTGGTGGTGGCTTTAGACCGAATCGGACTCTGAGCGAGCAGCAATGACGGCGTCAACCATCAAATCTGCAACCATGAACTGGGTGTATCGGGAATTGAGGTCAATGCTGTCCATGCGCAGCTTTGAGCTGGCAGCATAGAAGGTGAGGGTCGCTAGCTTTGCCAAGGGGCTCTCGACATTCGAGCAGACGGCAATAAGCGGGACGTCGTTTTTCTTTGCAATGATGGCGGCCTTGACTACGGGGATAGTTCTTCCGCCAGAGGAGAAGATGACGGCGGCGTCCTTTGACGTGAACTGGGCTGCGTCGCGATAGGCAAACGGCGGGTCAAGGTAATGGCGACAAGGACGACCGATTCTCTCCAAGTACTCGGAAAGATACTTGGAAGGAAATTCGGAGAGCCCGCGCCCAAAGCTGAAGACGCGGTTTGCCTGCACAAGATATCTTCCAGCCTGAAGCATGGCCTCAGCGCTCAGCGACAAGGTTGTTCTCGCTGCCTCTTTTTCAAGCTGGTCTATTCCGCTTTTCGGGTCAAAGGGGACGGTGGCGTCCGTCGCGACGGATTGGCTTTGGTCTCCGCGCAGTTCTCGGGCAATGCGGTAACGGAGGTCAGAGTAGCCGGAAAGACCCAGCTTTTTGCAAGCGCGCTCGATGACGGCTGGCGAGCTCAAGGCGCTTTCCGCCGCCTCGTCTAGCGTCGACTTTGCGATCTGGCTTAAGTGAAGCTCTGTGTAATAAAGAAAGTCCAGCTCGCCGGGGGTGAGCTTTGTCAGAACGTCGTCGGTGAACCCTTCGATCATGCTAGGTCCTCCTTCACAACGTTTCCGTGCGGATGGCGGTGCGCATACGTGCGAGCAAGCTCATCGACCACGGCGATTATTCCAAGGCGTGAAGCAACGTCCGCATCGGCGCCTCGGTGTGCGGCAACGGCAAAGAAGCAGACGTCGGAGAGGTCTACAAGCTCGCTTTCGAGGGAGCTTGTGATGCTTACCACGCGCATTCCGCGGCGGCGTGCTTCTCGAGCCACTTTGACGGTGCTTTCTGAGCCGGAAACGCTTGCGCAAACGACGATGGTCGAGGGGTCGGAAGACTTGACGGTGTCGATGGCGGAATCGTGGTTTGGGCTACAGATGTTTGGGCGAGACGCGGAGAAGAGATAGTGGTGCAGATACTCCATCGCAATGTGGGTGAGACCGCCGCCTACCAGGACAATGTCGCTTCCCTCGGCAAACCAATCGGCGACCGTCTCGATATCGGAAAGGCTGCAAAGACTGAGGGTAGTTCTTGTCTCAAAGAAAGGATTGCGATTGCGAGCTGGGGCTTCTTGCTGCGTGTTGGAAGATGAGGACTTTGAGAGCGAGTAGCGCATCTCGGCGTAGCCAGCGTAGCCTAGCTTCTTCGAAAGCCTGACGACCGTGGCGGCCGAGGTGCCGGCATGCTCTGCCAAGGTCCTGACGTCCATGCCCCGCACCAAGTCGTTGTTTCTTTGGATGAAGCTGAGAACTTTTCGCTCGGAGGTTGTAAAGCCGCGCTGTGCTTGCGACGCATGCATTGATTCGGCCATATGCGGACCTCCAGACGCAACTTGAGAATGGGAATGGGGCGGGTAAGACCCGGACGGGTTAATTATCCCTATTGTTTGCAAGCGGGGGCGACCCAAATCTGCGGGATTTTGGCGCTGCTATTGTTATATTCACACTCTTGTAAAACTGATATCAATCGAGAGGTTTGACGTAATGCCAAGCGTACTGTTCATTTGCCATGGCAACATCTGCCGGTCAACGATGGCGCAGTTTGTTCTTGAAGATATGGCTCGCCGCGCCGGCGAGAGCGACCGTTATCTGATTGACTCTGCCGCCACGCATACTGACGAGATTGGCTCCGGCCCTCATTACGGCACTGTGCGCAAGCTGCGCGAAGAGGGGATTTCCGTGGGCGAGCACGTGGCGCGGCTGGTGAGCAAGGGCGATTACGAGCGCTTTGACCACATCGTGTACATGGACGCCGAAAATCGGCATGCGCTTCTTCGCGTCTTTGGGGGAGATCCCAACGGCAAGCTGAGCAGGCTCCTTGATTGGGCTGGAATCCACAGAGACGTTGCCGACCCTTGGTACACAGGCGACTTTGATGCAACATTTGATGATGTCATGGCGGGTTGCAAAGCACTCTTCTCAGCGCTTCAAGCTGGCGAGGAGCTGTGATGGCGAGGGGCGCTGACGGCAGCAAGAACATGGAGCTTCTTGCTCCAGCGGGCGGCTTTGAGCAGCTGAAAGAGGCAATCCACTTTGGCGCTGACGCGGTCTATCTTGCGGGAAAGCGCTGGGGCATGCGTGCTGCGTCAGATAACTTTTCTAACGACCAGCTGGCTCAGGCAGTGGAGTATGCGCACAAGAGGGGCGTGGCCGTGCACGTTACGGCCAATACCGTTATGCGCGACGAAGACATCGATGCCCTTCCAAGCTACTTTGCTCTTTTAAATGAGCTGCAGGTAGATGCCGTAATCGTGGCGGATTTGGGAGCCTTCACGTTGCTTCGGCGCTACGCGCCGGACGTTGCCCCGCACATCTCCACGCAAGCGTCCATCATGAACGCGGCCTCGGCTCTTGCTTGGGAGAGGCTGGGGGCTCGGCGCGTCGTGCTTGCTCGCGAGATGACGCTGTCCCAGATTGCAGAGCTGAGGCGCCGCGTCGGAAGCGATCTTGAGCTTGAGGCGTTTGCCCACGGTGCGCAATGCATGGCGTATTCCGGTCGCTGCCTTCTTTCCGCGGACCTTGTGGGCCCCGAAAGGTCCGCCGCGCGAGGCGCCTGCACGCAACCTTGCCGTTGGGCTTGGGGTCTTGTGGACGCAAAGGCCGGTGCGCGGCTTGACCTTGAGCAAGACCAGCAAGCTAGCTACCTTCTTTCGTCAAACGACCTTTGCATGATCGGGCATCTTGACCAGATGCGCGACGCGGGCATTGACGCGATCAAGCTGGAGGGTCGCTCGAAAGGCGCCTATTACGCCGGCTGCGTCACAAATGCGTACCGTCACGTTCTTGATGGGGAGCCGGTCCAGCCTTGGCTGGACGAGCTTCAGCTGGTAAGCCACCGTCCGTATTCGACGGGGTTCTTCTTTGGCAAAGGTCAGCAGAACCCTGGACGCGTTGATTACGAGCGTCGTCGCTCCCTGGTGGGCGTTGTGGACTCTTGCGAGCGCGATGGCGACGGGTGGCTGGTGCAAATAGCGTGCCGAAACCGCGCGGCAGCCGGGTCGGTCGTCGACGTCCTTTCCCCCGGGCACGAAGTCAGGCATTTTGCGCTTGAAGAGGACCTTGTGACCAACGGAGTCATCTATCAGCAGCACATTTCGTATCCCGTGGAGCCGCTTGACCTTGTTTGCTGCAAAGGTCAGTGCGCATAACCTCCACGAGTGGGGGCAATAAGGGCCTTGTCGTGGAGGTTATGCGCACTCGATATCGCCGCAGTGTGGCAAAACCAAGCGCAAATCCGCAGGTCAAGGCTGGCTGGCGCTTCCCCAGCATTTTCAGGTTGGCGTACATAACCTCCATCGCCGCAGGTAGAGCGCCTGCCCCGCAAGCCGTGGCCTTGCGGCCAGTGTCATGGGGGTTATGCGCACCGCCGATTGTTGTCCTTCCGGTCGGCTAGACTCTTGAAGGACAAAACGACCCCTTGGGAGAAGACGCATGCCATTCGATTCGCAGCAGAACGCAACATCCTCCATCATTGACCTCAACGGTCTGAACCCTGCTCAGCGAGACGCCGTGCTTTGCACGCGCGGGCCCTTGCTGGTTCTTGCAGGCGCCGGCTCCGGCAAGACGCGCGTGCTTACGTACCGCATCGCGCACATGATTGCCGACGAAGGCGTGGCTCCTTGGCAAGTTCTGGCCATCACCTTCACCAACAAGGCTGCAGCCGAGATGCGCGACCGTCTGGGGCAGCTTCTTCCTGGCGGCACTCGCGGCATGTGGGTCTGCACGTTCCACGCCATGTGCGTTCGCATGCTTCGCGACGACCCCGAGCTGGTTGGCTACAAGCCGAATTTCTCAATTTATGACGAGGACGACCAAAAGCGCCTGGTCAACAGCATCATGAACGACTTGGACATCGACCCCAAGCAGTTCCCGCCTCGCTCAATCCGCGCACGCATCTCGTCCGCCAAGAACGCCATGGTTGGTCCCGACGAGCTGTCAAGCTCCTCTTCTCCGCTGGACCAAAAGGCCGCCAAGGTCTATCGCGAGCTGCAGATTCGCCTTGCGCGAGCCAACGCCATGGACTTCGACGACCTCCTTATCAAGGCTTACGAGCTTCTTTACAAGAACCCGCAAGTCTTGAATGCCTACCAAGAGCGCTTCAAGCAAATCTCGGTGGACGAGTACCAAGACACCAACGCCGTCCAGTACGCAATCACCAACTTGCTTGCCAGCAAGTACCGCAACCTTATGGTCGTGGGCGATGACGACCAGTCCATTTACTCTTGGCGTGGCGCCGACATCAAGAACATCCTCTCCTTCGAGAAGGACTATCCCGACGCCCACGTGGTCAAGCTTGAGCAAAACTATCGCTCCACCGGTCACATCTTGTCGGCGGCCAACGCCGTCGTTGCTAACAACTCGCACCGCAAGCCCAAGCGACTCTTCACTGACGCCGGCGATGGCGAGAAGATCAGGGTCTTCCAGGCTTCTGACGAGCGCGACGAAGGCCGCTGGATTGGCGCCGAGATAGAGAAGCTGCACGACAAGGGCACAAGCTACGACGACATCGCAGTCTTCTACCGCACCAACGCCCAGTCCCGCATCCTCGAAGACATGTTCTTGCGCGCCGGCGTTCCGTACAAGATCGTGGGCGGCACGCGCTTCTTCGACCGCGCCGAGATCCGTGACGTCATGGCGTACTTGAAACTGGTCGTGAACCCGAACGACGACGTCTCGGCCATGCGCGTTGTCAACACGCCGCGCCGTGGCATCGGCTCCACCTCAATTGCCAAGATCTCAAGCTTCGCGCGCCAGCACGGCCTCTCGTTCTTTGAGGCTTGCGAGTCTTGCATAGGGGAGGAAGGCCTTCTGACTCCCAGGGTCCGCCGCGGCCTTGGCGACTTTGTGGGCGCCATCGAGGCCGGGCGCCACTTCTCGGGCGACCTCTCGAAGGTAGTCGAGATGGTCATCGAGAAGACCGGCCTCATCAAGGCGCTCGAGGCAGAGCAGACCGTTGAGGCGGACAGCCGCATCGACAACATCAAAGAGTTCTACAGCGTCGCCGCCGAGTTTGACGAGACGCACGACGACACCGTCGAGGCCCTTGAGAGCATGGACCAGCTTCGCGCTGCAGGCGTCGCTTCCGACGGCCAGCCGGCAAGCCAGCCCGCCGCTGCCACTGCCCCGGCCGCAAACGACCTTCCGCCCGTCGCTGCCGAGAAGCTCCCCGCCTTCCTTGAGTGGCTTGCTCTCCGCTCTGACCTTGACTCCCTTGCTGGCTCCTCAAGCGCCGTCACGCTCATGACGATTCACTCTGCAAAGGGTCTGGAGTTCCCCGTCGTCTTTGTCTCGGGCATGGAGGAAGGCGTGTTCCCGCACTTGACCTCATCCGATGACCCGGGCCACCTTGAGGAAGAGCGCCGCTTGGCATACGTGGCCATCACCCGCGCCCGCCGCCGCCTGTACCTGACGTATGCAACTACCAGGCACATGTTTGGCTCCGTGCAGTCCTATCCGCGCAGCCGCTTCCTTGAGGAGATTCCCTCCACAGACGTCGAGCTTGTGGGCGTGGGCTCCTCCGGCTTTGGCGGCGTGGGCTGGGAGAAGCGCGGCGACCGCCATGGCACCTTTGGCAGCGGCCGCGGCTCCGAAGTCTACGGCGGTCACGTCTTTGGCTCGCACACGCGCTCTACCGGTGGATCTGCGGCACCTGCCGCCCGCCCGCGCACCCAAGCGCCAAAGCGCGACGCCGCAAAGGCAGCAGAAACCTTTGCGCCCGGCGACCGCATCTCGCACAAGACCTTTGGCCCCGGCGTCGTGATTGCCGCCAAGGGCGACACCATCGAGGTTCGCTTTACGCGCACGGGAAAGACGAAGAAGCTCATGAAGGGCTTTGCGCCCATCGTGAAGATTGAAGGCTAGATGGAAGACTTGCTTGCTGACATCGACACGTCCGCGCTGGTAGGAAAGATCATCTTCCTTGTTGTGGTCGTTCTTATCGCGCTTCTGGTGCAGCGCATCGTGGTGCGTGCCATGCGCCGTGCGCTTGATGCGTCCGGCATGCCAAAGGCGTCCATCTTCATCAACATCGTCAGAACCATCATTTGGCTCTTTGCCTTGCTGGCGGTGCTGGAGCCCGTCTTTGGAATTGAGCCGACGGCCTTCATGGCAGCCTTGGGCGTCACCTCGGTGATCATCTCGTTCGGCCTTCAAGACACCGTCTCGAATGTGGTGGCAGGCATCGGCCTTATGGCTGGACATGTCGTTATGCCGGGCGACAAAGTTTCCGTCGGCGGCTTTGATGGCGTTGTCGAGGACGTCAGTTGGCGCTCCACGACGGTCAAGAACCGCGACGGCCGCATCCAAGTGATCCCCAACTCGGTTCTGAACAAGACGGCTCTCACGCGCTTGACCGATTGGTCCGTCACAGACTGCGCTGTCTCGTTCTTAGTGAGCCCCTCGACAGACTTGGACGCTTGCGCCCAAGAGGTGGCCGAGCTTGCCAAGAAGGTCAGCGGCTCCGTGATGGCTCCAGGCTTTGAGACCGAGGTGCAGTTCAGCGAAGTCACCGCCTTTGGCATCCAAGGCACTGCTCACATGCATCTTGTTGATGGGACAAATTTCTCTGTCGAGAAGGACAAGCTTATTCGCGCCATGTCTTCTCGCCCTTGGTTCTGCAAGGGTCAAGACGAAGAAGCGCGTCAGTAGGCGCTAGGTTTGAAAGAAGGACCAGCTATGGAGAAGATTGCAAGCTTTACGGTGAACCACTTGTTGCTTGAGCCCGGCGTCTACGTGAGCCGCATTGACAAAGACCCTGCTAGCGGAGCCGTCGTCACCACCTTTGACCTGCGCTTGACCGCTCCCAACCGCGAGCCGGTCATGGACACGGCAGCGGCGCACGCAATCGAGCACTTGGGCGCTACGTTCCTTCGCGCCGACGAAGAGTGGAAAGACCGCATTGTCTACTTTGGCCCCATGGGCTGCCGCACCGGCTTCTACCTGCTTGTCTTTGGCGAGTGCACCGCCAAAGAGATCGTGCCGCTCGTCCGTCGCTGCTTCGAGTTCATCCGCGACTTTGAGGGTCAGATTCCTGGCGCCCGCCCGGCGGAGTGTGGCAACTGGCACGATTCCGACCTTGTGCAAGCAAAGTGGTGGGCTCGCCATTACCTTTCGAAGACGCTGGAGAACATCGACGAGGCTCACATGACATATCCGGAGGCAACTGATGAGCAATAAGACTGAAGCCGACCGCCCCGAAAAGGCGGGCCGCGTTGGCATCATTGGGGCGATGGACGTTGAGGTTGCCCTTCTGAAGAGCGCCCTCAAGGACCCCAGCACTCTGACGGTGGCAAACATGGACTTTGTCTCGGGCAAGCTGGGCTCGACTGACGTCGTCGTTGTGAAGTGCGGCGTCGGCAAAGTTGACGCTGGCATTTGCGTGCAAGTGCTGGTAGACCGCCTTGGCGTGACGCGCGTCATCAACACGGGCGTGGCCGGGTCCCTTGACGCATCGCTTGACGTGGGAGACTTGGTTGTCTCTCGCGACCTTTGCTATCACGAC
Source organism: Tractidigestivibacter sp. (assembly GCF_050946515.1). Taxonomy (GTDB): domain Bacteria; phylum Actinomycetota; class Coriobacteriia; order Coriobacteriales; family Atopobiaceae; genus Tractidigestivibacter. Next base: position 29,850 of record NZ_JBMNUX010000007.1, on the reverse strand, counting down.
GTGGACGCCACGATCTTTGGCTACAAGCCGGGCGAGGTCCCTGGGCTTAAGCGCCGCTTCTTCGAGGCCGACCAGACTCTTGTCGAGGCCGCTCTTGCTGCGGCCCATGAGGTTGCGCCTGAGGTCAACGCCGTTGAGGGAAGGGTCGTCTCTGGCGATCAATTTATCTCGACCGACGATGACAAGCGCCGCTTGGCAGCCCAGTTTGGCGGCATGTGCTGCGAGATGGAAGGCGCCGCAGTTGCGCAAGCGGCTTGGCTGAACAACGTGCCTTTTGTTGTGGTCAGGGCAATCTCCGACAAGGTGGGAAGCACGACGCCCGTGGAGTACGCCGTCTTTGAGGAGAAGGCAGCCCACCATTGCGCTGCCATCGTCCAGCGCATGGTTGAAAGCCTGTAGCTAAAAGCCATATCAAAAAAGAAAGCGGGGCGCAGCCGTCAGGGTGCGTCCCGCTTTGCTGTCAGGCCTTGCGAATGCCGGCTAAGCAACCGGCTGAATGCCAATGCCCACCAGGTAGGGACCGGTGTGCACAAGAAGGTCGGGCGAGACGCCAGAGCGCACGAACTCGACGGCGTTGTCAACTTGGCGGCTGACCTTTGCCTCTAGCTCGTCAAACATCTGGCAAGCGTCAGAGCAGCAAAGCGCAATGCGGACCTTGTTGTACTTTCGCGCTTCCTGCTCGATCAGAGAAACCTGCGTGTCGATGGAACGCTCCCAGCCGCGCGACTTCTTGGCGACAACGTAGCGGCCTTCCTCGTTGCACGTGATGACAGGCTTGATGTTCAGGACAGAGCCAATGCGGTAGACGGCCTCGGAGATGCGGCCGCCGGCGCGCAGGTAGTCAAGGCTTTTGACCGAGAAGAAAATGGAGCTTCTGCTAGCGACAAGCGAAACCGTTGCCTCAAGGTTCGAAAGCGGCACGCCCGCCTCGATCTCGCGGACGGTCTCCATAACCAGCATGCCGGCGCCGATGCCGATGCTCTTGGTGTCAATCACGACGACGGGGAAATTCTCCATCTGCTCGGCAACCATACGTGCAGTGTTGTTTGTGGCAGAAAGCCCAGACGAGATGCTCACGAAGACGGCGCCTTCGTAGCCGTCTTCCTTTGCGCGGTCAAAGGTTTGGCGGATGGTGGCCGGCGAGGGGAGAGACGTCGTAGGAATCTCGTGCTGAAGGCGCTCGATCAGCTGAGCACCAGTAATGGTGACGCCACTTTCATAGCTGGAGCCGTCCGAGAAGTTGATGCGCAGCGGCACGATACGAACGTCGTGCTCGCGCGCAAACTGCGCCGGGGTGTCGGTACCCGAATCAGTGATGACGGCGATGCGCTGGCTGTTCAACAGTCCCTCCAAACCCTTCTTCACGAGAACCACAGTAGCAGTCTCGCAAGCTTTGTACTACTATAACAACAGCATCTAGTTTTGAAAACCAGATAATGTAATTCTCAAAAATACTTAAGGAGGTCAGATGAAGGAGCAATGCGCAACGCCCGTCCTAGATGAGGGAACAGAGGCTGTCGATGAAGACCAACGTGCCGAAGAGCGTCGTCGCGCCCTGGCCGAGCGCATGTCCCAGCTTCACATTTCGCGCTCGTCAGAGCTGCCACGTCTTGACCTCTACCTTGACCAGCTTTTGAGCTTTGTCTCGCAAGAGCTCTCGTTCATGCAGCTCCCCGACGAGGGACCGTTGGTGACGGGCTCAATGGTCAACAACTACGTCAAGCTTCATGTGCTGCCGGCGCCCATCAAGCACCGCTACACGCGCAAGCACGTGGCAGTTCTTATCTGCGTCTGCGCTTTCAAGCGCGTCTTTTCCATCTCGCAGGTTGCCAAGGTAGTTCACATGGTCTCGCGCGAGGACGTCGACGAGTTTCAGGTTTACGACGAGCTTTGCTCGGCGCTTGAATGCTCTTTGGCCGAGCAGTTTGCCGTCAGCCCCGAGTTTGTGGTTCCGGCAGTCGAGCCTGAGATCCATCTTGTCTCAAAGCATGAGGGAAAGTCTCTCACCTTGCTTGAGCGCACGCTTGAGGCCTCGGTCGTAAGCCTTGCCTCAAAGATCTATGTCGACCAGCTTCTGGCCACCGACTCCACCGACTCCAGCTCCAACTAGGAAACGTTGGAAACTGTCCGCCGCCTTAGTAGTATTGAAGGCAGCAACAAGCGCCGGCTGACTTGCGGCGCAACAAGGTAACGAGGGCCCGTCATTCGGGTCACACCTCTCTTTGGAAAGAGAACAAATATGGCAAGCATTTACGGTGACCCCGTCGTCGTGAGGCGCGCGGAGCGTCGAGGAACGCTGCGCAAGGTGACCTCCAACGGCACCATCGCCGCAGCCGTTATGGTGCTCGGCGCAATCCTGGCGGTAATCACGGCGAACTCCGATGCCTACGAGGCAATCGAGGCAGTTCTTCACACCCCGCTCTCCGTGGGAATCGGGCCGTTTGTGGCCACGATTACCGTCGAGTCGTTTGTGAACGACTTCCTCATGGCCATCTTCTTCTTGCTGGTTGGCATCGAGCTGAAGTACGAGATGACTGTCGGCCAGCTGAGAAAGCCCAGGCAAGCCGCCTTGCCCATGCTGGCTGCCGTTGGCGGCGTTGCCATGCCCGCCATCATCTACCTGCTGATCAACTGGGGCGGCGCCACGCATGGCTGGGCCACGCCCATCGCAACGGACATCGCCTTTGCCTTGGGCGTCATGTCGCTTCTGGGTGACAGGATCTCTCCGGCTACAAAGGTCTTCTTCCAGACCTTGGCCATTGCCGACGACATCTTGGCCATCGTCGTGATTGCGCTCTTCTACGGTCAGACTCCAAACATCTCTTGGTGCGCGGCAACGCTTGGCGTCGTCGTCGTTCTTTGGGGAATCTCCCGCGCCCGCGTTTACTCTCTGAAGCCGTACGTTCTTGTGGGCTTTGTCCTTTGGGTCTGCATGTACAACTCGGGAATTCACGCAACGTTGGCAGGTGTCATCTTGGCGTTCTTCCTGCCTTCTCGCTCTGACGTGCGCCTTTCCAGCCTTTCTCGCTGGCTTGACGCCCGCGCTCGCGAGCTTGACGACAACTACGACGACGAGAGCCACGTTCTTGGCCAGCACGACTTCACCAGCTCCGCAAAGCGCGTCGAGCGCGTGATGCACCACGTGACCCCGCCTCTGCAGCGCATGGAGCAGTACATCTCGGTGCCGGTTAACTTTGTCATCCTTCCTATCTTTGCGTTCGTGAACGCGCAGATCAGGCTTGTGGGCGTTGACCTTGGCGCCGTCGTTGCCGACCCTGTCACCCGAGGCGTCTACTTTGGCGCCGTTCTGGGCAAGCCCATCGGCATCATCCTCGTGACGTTCCTTCTGGTGAAGATTGGCTTTGCCAAGCTTCCAAAGCACGTCGATTGGCTGCAGATCATTGCCGTCGGCATCATGGGCGGCCTTGGCTTCACGATGTCCATCCTGATCAGCGGCCTTGCGTTCGTTGACCCCAAGGAGGTCATGGCCGCAAAGGTGGCCATTCTCTCCGCCTCTGTCACGAGCGCCATCCTGGGGCTCCTCTTTGTCCACGTCGCAAGCGCGATTGTGAACGGAAAGAAAGGCGGCGAGAAGGATGGCGGCCACGACGACGGCAAGCGCTCTCCCGAAGAGATTGCCGGAGCCTAAAGGAGGCTGCCAGCTACGGCTTGCATAACGAGGCCCGCTTTTGCTGTCTGCGAAAGCGGGCCTACTCTTCATATATGTATGAGCTGGCTATTTGCGCGTGCTTGCGCCTTGCGTCGCGAGCGAGAGGCCTACTCCACCGTGCCGTACACGTATCCCCAGCCATGGGCCGTGATGATGGAGTTCAGCTGGTCGCAAAGGCGTACGCGCTTGTAGCTTCCGGCGGGGAGCAGCTCGACGACCTCCATGAGGTCGTCGCAAAGGTCGTCCATCTCGGCGCGCGTCAGGATGTCAATCTTGGAGATAGACCCAGACATGTTGTGCGCGTAGAGCTCGTTCACCAAGCGCTGCAGCTCGCCGTACTCCTCGGAGCGAGCGCTGCCATGGGTGACCGAACGGGGCGTTTGGTGTGTGTCATGTCGTTTCATCATGTTGCTATGGTAACAGCTGATGTCAGGTTCGTTATTCACTAACTTGCGCGCGCTATACTTTCCCACACAGTTACTGGTGGCCTATAGGAGGAGCTATGCCAACCGCATACGAGCGCATGTCTGACGCAGAACTATCCGCGGCGATTGCCGCCCTTGAGTCCCAAGCCGACGAGCTTCGCGCCAAGGGACTCAAGCTTGATATGGCTCGCGGCAAGCCCAGCCCTCAGCAGACGGCGCTCTCAAAGCCGATGCTTGACCTGCTGAACTCCTCTTCTGACCTCACTGACCAAGGCGTTGCCGTCGACAACTACGGCGCGCCCGACGGTCTTCCCTCTGCGCGGGCCTTGGCTGCAGAGATCTTGGGCGTCGACCCCAAGAACGTGGTAGTCATTGGGTCTTCGAGCCTTAACCTGATGCACGATGTCATTTGCCATGCCTACACGCACGGCATCGGCGGCAACAAGCCGTGGAGCCAGCAGGGAAAGATCCGCTTCCTGTGCCCCTCTCCCGGCTACGACCGCCACTTCAAGGTGACGGCGCACTATGGCATCGAAAACGTGCCCATCCCCATGAATGAGGACGGCCCTGATATGGCCATGGTCAAGCGCCTTGTCGAGGGCGACCCCTCGGTCAAGGGCATTTGGTGCGTGCCCAAGTACGCCAACCCCACCGGCGCGGTCTATTCCGATGCCGTTGTGCGCAAGTTCGCTTCGCTTGAGCCCGCTGCGCCTGACTTCCGCATCTTCTGGGACAACGCGTACGTTGTTCACACCTTCAGGGGAGAGGGCGAGGAGCTCCTCAACATCTTTGACGCGCTGAAGGAGACCGGCAAGGACGACCTTGTCTACGAGTTTGGCTCCACGGCCAAGGTGACGTTCCCCAGCTCAGGCATGGCGTTCATGACGGCGAGCCCCGCAGACATGTCAGACATCCGCGCCGCCTTCTCGGTCATGCGCGTCTCTCCCGAGAAGATCTCGCAGCTTGCGCACGTGAAGTTCCTGCGCAACCTCGATGGCGTGAAAGCCCACATGGCCAAGCATGCCGAGATCGTCCGACCGCGCTTTGACCTCGTGCAGTCCAAGCTTCACGAGGGGCTGGATGGCCTTGACTGCGCCACTTGGACCAACCCGAACGGCGGATACTTTGTCTCGTTTGATGGTCCGCAGGGCTCCGCAAAGGCAACGGTCGCCTTGGCTGCGCAGCTGGGCGTCAAGCTGACTCCCGCCGGCGCAACGTGGCCCTATGGAAAGGACCCCAACGACAGCAACATCCGCATTGCCCCCACCTATCCCACGCTCGACGATCTGGGCAGCGCGCTCGACGTCTTCGTCGTGGCTGTCAAGCTGGTCTCCGCCCGTCTGGCGATGGAAGAGCGCAAGTAGCGCCACCTTTCCCCACAAGCACGCATCCTGCGGCGTCTGGGCGCTCTGCTCGGGCGCCGCTTTTTCTGCAGAAGCGTCGCTGGGGAGGATGGAGACCGTCAGATAGCATCGAGAGTGTTCGGACTTCTCGCCATTACATATAAAACTTATATGGAAGCCGGGTTTGAAATGTATTATTTCTTTCTATCTGCTACGTCTAGCATTAGTTGAACGAGAACGTTCTTCTCGTGGGCCCTCTGTGCACGCGAGTTTTGTAGAATCATATCTCGCGCGCATCGGTCTCGCTACGCATGGGCGATGTGTCATACATTAAAGAGTCGCGGGACCAGAGGCACCGAGTAACGCTCTTGCTGAAAGTGGAAAGGTACGAGGCAGATGTCTAAGAAGCCTACGAATAAGGCGGCAAAGAAGAACAAGGCAGCTGACAAGGCGCGCGCCAGCCAGGCAGCTGACAAGAAGGAGAAGGCAAAGAAGGGGACCGTCTCCACCCCCATCAAAATCGCCGCCATCGTTTTCGCGTTTCTCATGGTGGTCTCGCTGATGCTGCCCACGCTCTCTACTGCCATTTCCCAGTCGAACGCTCAGCAGGAGGAGAGCCAGTCCGACGAGAGCTCCTCGAGCTCGGACAGCAGCAGCTCCTCGGACAGCTCGTCTGACTCCAGCGACTCCAGCGACTCCAGCGACGACTCCAGCACGTCGAGCGCCGACGACGAGTACCAGAGCATCGTGAGCTCGCTCGAGGAGAAGTACTCTCAAGACCCAGACAACCTCGCAACGCTTCTGAACCTCGGACAGAACTACATGCGCTGGGGCGTCACCGTGCTCTATAGCACGACGACCGACGAAGACACCACGCATGGAAATGAGCTTCTCGAGAAGGCCGTTGACTACTACAACCAGTATCTCGAGCTCAAGGACTCCAATGCGGTTAGGGTGGACATCGCGCTCTGCAAGTTCTACGAGGGCGATACCACCGAAGCGCTGACCGAGCTCGAAGAGCTGACCACGAACTCTCCTGACTACGCTCCCGGCTGGGCCAACCTTGGCATGGTGCAGGAAAGCCAGGGCGACACCGACGCCGCGAAGGAGTCTTACCAGAAGGCCATCGACAACGATCCCGACGACGAGTATGGCGCTAAGACCTATGCACAAGAGCGCCTGGACTCTTTGAACTCCTCGTCCTCTACCACGACAACCACGAGCACCGACACCAGCACGACCACCTCTACCAGCACGACGAGCAGCGGAGCGCAGGGTCTGTCGGAAACGCTCGGCAGCATCTCCGGAACGTCTCTTTAAGCATTGGGGGAACCATGAGCATTGATATTACGAAGGCAGACACTCAGCAGGGCAGGCGCGTAAGCGTCTCTGGAGAAGTGGACGTGTCGAACGCCTCTGCGCTGCGCGAAGCAATCACGCAAGAGCTTGACGGGGGAGTGAAGAACCTGGCGATTGACCTTTCTCAGGTCCCCTACATCGACTCAACGGGAATCGGCGTGCTCGTAGGCGCCGCGCACCGCGCCGCCGAGGGCGGCTGCGCCTTCTCGGTCGAGCGCCCACAGCGAAACGTCGCACGCGTCCTTTCGCTTTTGGGCGTCGGCGCCGACCTGAACGTCATTGACCCTCAGCAGTAATGCGAGCCCGCGTGGCTAGCCCGCGCGGCTTCGTTTGGTTTTTGTCGCATCGAATTTAGGACACTGGAGGAATCGCCTGTGTTTGGCATCGGAGAAACAGAGCTGGTAATCATCCTGCTCTTTGCGTTCCTGATCTTCGGGCCCGACAAGCTGCCTGGAATTGGCAGAACTGTCGGTCGCGCCCTTCGTCAGTTCAGAAATGCACAGGAGGGATTCACGAAGGTCGTCCAGACTGAGATCGTCGACCCCGCCACCGAGGCGATGAGCGACACGCCCAAGAAGCCCAACCGAGACCGCGCTTCCGAGTCTGACGATGACGCCGATATCGACGATGGCTCCGCGACGCCAAAGTCTCGCAAGACCGAGACCTTTGCCGAGCGAAAGCAGCGCCTTGAGCGCGAGCGTGCCGAAGCTGAGGCCGCAGCCGCGGCAAGCGGTCAGAGCGAAGATGCCCAGCCCGGGGAAGCCGTTGCTGAAGACGCCGACGCTGCTGCCGACTCCGATGCTGACGTGTCCGCCGCTGCCTCTGAGTCGGAGGCTCCCAAGGCAGAGGCGCCCAAGACGGCCGAGGCCGCCAAGCCTGAGCCTTCAAAGCCCGCCACGGCGGCAGACCTCTATGCCATGAGGCCCAAGAAGAACGTCGAGGACAAGCCCGAGGAGAAGCCCGAGCCCGCCGCAGAGTCCGCCAAGCCCGAGCCCGCCGCAGAGTCCGCCAAGCCCGAGCCCGCCGCAGAGTCCGCCAAGCCCGAGCCCGCCGCAGCTCCTGCCGCGACTGAAGCAACCGACGAAACTGGAGAGGAGGACGGGAGCACGCAGGCGTAGAGCCCGCCTCCCAACAAACATATGCCTATCGGACCAGCACGCATGCCGCTCACCGACCACCTTGGTGAGCTGCGCAGAAGGCTCACCATCGTGATCGTTGCCGTCCTCACGGTTGCGGTCATCGTCTACTTTGCAACGCCAACCCTCATCGATATCATGCTCGACCCCATCCGCGAGGCCATGCGCAACTCTGAGCTTGTGGTGACCACCCTGCTTGGCGGCTTCACGATTCGCTTCAAGGTGGCGTTCTTCTTTGCGATTATCATCTGCAGCCCGCTGATCATTTGGGAGGCCATGGCCTTCATCCTTCCGGCTCTCAAGCCCAATGAGCGCAAGTGGGTCGTCCCGACGGTGGCGGCCATGGTCGTGCTGTTCTTCCTCGGCATGATCTTCTGCTACTTCGTGATTCAGCAGGCAGCCTTCGGCTGGATGCTCGACCAGACCTTCGAGTTCGCCAACCAGCTCAACAACGCAGAGGACTTCCTTAATATCTTTATGCTGCTCGAGATTGGCTTTGGGATTGCCTTCCAGCTGCCGCTTGTTATTTTCTATCTCTCGATCCTGCACATTGTCCCGTACAAGACCTTCCGCTCCCAGTGGCGCTACGTCTATGTCGGTCTGCTGATTCTCTCTGCCATGGTGACGCCGGACGCCTCTCCTGTTACTATGGCGCTCATGTTTGCTGCCCTTATCGGCCTGTATGAGATCGCGCTTGCCATTGCGCGCTACATCATCATTGCCCGTGACGGCAAGCAGGCGCTCAAGTGGACTCGCGAGGACTATGAGAACGCCGAACTCAATAAGGAGTAACGAGGAAGGCTTTTTGCTTTGATTCTGGTTGTCACCGAGAAAAATGACGCCGCCCAACAGATTGCGAGGCTCCTCTCGGAGTCGGGCAAGCCGAAGGCGGACAAGGTATACAACACGCCCATCTATCGCTTCCGCAAGGGCGGCGATGATTGGGTGACCATTGGCCTGCGCGGTCATATCATGCAACCCGACTTTCCGCCCGAGCTTGACTACAGCAAGGAGGAGGGCTGGTACGGTCTGACCGCCGACGGCGAGCACCTGCCCGCAAACGTGCCGGACAGCCTCCAGAAGCCGCCCTTCTCGAGCAAGCGCAAGCCCTATCTTGCAAATGGCATCGATATCAAGGGCTGGAAGATTCCCAGCCTGCCATACCTTGTGTGGGCACCCATCGAGAAGCAGCCCGCCGAGAAGGAAATCATCCGCTCGCTCAAGAACCTTGCCAAAAAGGCCGACGCCGTCGTTATCGCGACGGACTTCGACCGCGAGGGCGAGCTCATCGGCTCCGACGCCTTGAAGCAAGTGCGCTCTGTGGCCCCGGACGTTCCGGTCTCGCGCGCCCGCTATTCGGCCTTCACGAAGGCGGAGATCGACCATGCGTTTGACAACCTGGTCGAGCTTGACCAAGACCTCGCCGACGCAGGCGAAAGCCGCCAGTACATCGACCTCATCTGGGGCGCCGTGCTGACGCGCTACCTCACGATGGCGCGCTTCAGCGGCCTTGGCAACATCCGTTCCGCAGGTCGCGTCCAGACCCCGACGCTCGCGCTGGTGGTCGAGCGAGAGCGCGAGCGGATGGCCTTCGTGCCCGAGGACTATTGGGTCATCTCTGGCGAGGCCGAGCACGACGACACTCCCTTCAAGATTACGCACGCCACGGCCCGCTTTACCGATCACGATGCGGCGGAGACGGCGTTCTCGCACGTGGATGGCGCCAAGACCGCAGCGGTCAAGGCAGTAGAGAAGAAGAGCCGCACCCAGCGTCCGCCCGCGCCGTTCAACACGACGTCGCTTCAGGCCGCTGCCGCCTCCGAGGGGATCTCGCCAGCGCGCACCATGCGCCTTGCCGAGTCCCTCTACATGGACGGCCTGATTTCGTATCCCCGCGTTGACAACACGGTCTATCCCAAGTCACTTGACCTGCGTGGATGCGTGCGCACGCTCTCCTCGGTACCCCAATATGCCGGCGTCTGCCGCCAGATTCTTGGTCAGGAGAAGATTACGGCGACGCGTGGCAAGCAGGAGACCACCGACCACCCGCCCATCTATCCCACCGCGGCCGCAAGCCCTGACAGGCTCCAGCCTGCCGAGTGGAAGCTCTACAACCTGATTGCGCGCCGCTTCCTTGCCACGCTCATGGGCCCTGCGACCATCGAGGGCACCAAGGTCTCGCTCGATATCAACGGAGAGCCCTTTACGGCCACGGGCAACGTGCTTGCCAAGCCCGGCTTTCGCGCCATCTATCCCTTTGGCCTGCGCAAGGACGACCAGCTTCCCGAGCTTGCCGAGGGTGACGTCTGCGCCGTGAACAAGATTGGCCTTGACGCCAAGCAGACCGAGCCGCCAGCGCGCTACAGCCAGGGCAAGCTGATCCAGGAGATGGAGAAGCGCGGCCTGGGCACCAAGTCCACGCGCGCGTCGATTATCCAGCGCCTGTACGACGTTAAGTATCTGAAGAACGACCCCGCCGAGCCCAGCCAGCTTGGCATGGCCATCATCGATGCGCTCACCCAGTACGCGCCGCGCATCACCACGCCCGACATGACCTCCGAGCTCGAGGACGACATGTCCAAGGTTGCCGAGGGCTCCGACACGCAGACCAACGTCGTTACGCACTCGCGTGCCCTTCTCGCGGGCATGATGGGCGGGCTGATTGACCACAAGGAAGACCTCTCGAATGCGATTGCCGACGCCGTGACCGCCGACGCCAAGATTGGCGTGTGCCCTAAGTGCGGCAAGGACCTGGTGGTGAAGACCTCGGCCAAGACGCGCGGGAGCTTCGTCGGCTGCATGGGCTGGCCCGACTGCGACGTCACCTACCCGCTTCCCAAGGGGCGCATCGAGCCCTTGGAGGGCGACGCAGGCGTGTGCCCCGAGTGCGGAGCCCCGCGCATCAAGGTGCATCCGTTCCGCAGCCGTGCCTACGAGACCTGCATCAACCCGGCATGCCCCACAAACCGCGAGCCGGACGTGATCGTGGGGGAGTGCGCCGCCTGCAAGGCTGCCGGCAAGCATGGCGACCTCGTGGCGCACAAGTCAGAGAAGACCGGAAAGCGCTTCATCCGCTGCACCAACTACGAGGAGTGCGGCACCAGCTACCCGCTGCCTCAGCGAGGCGAGCTGCATGCGACGGGCGAGACCTGCCCCGAGTGCGGTGCTCCGATCGTTGAGGTCGTGACGCAGCGGGGTCCGTGGCGCATCTGCGTGAACATGGACTGCCCGAGCAGGGAGAAGAAGGCATCCTCTGTGCGTGGTCGTGGTCGCGGCAGGAGCGCAAGCAGCTCTAAGGCCGCGAGCAAGACGAGCGGCAGCCGAAAGGCGTCGGGCAAGTCGGCTGCGAAGTCTTCAGGCGCCCGCAAGTCCGCAGGAAAGGCAGCGAGCAGCCGCAAGGAAAAGTAAGGTCATCTGACATGCCCCCGCGTTATTTGCCAGCAGCAGAGACGTGGGGGCATTTGCTTGCCCTGCACGCTTGCAAAGCGCCGCGCGGCGGTCTTGCGATTTGGCCATTGCGAAACCTGCGCATCAACTTGACATGTCAACCTGCTAGAGTAAAAAAGTTCATCTGACAACGCTATGGCGGGAGGTGCAGAGGAAGGCTATGGGGCAGGCGGAGCCATCGCGCGGCTGCTTTGTCACGCTCGAGGGAATCGACGGCTGCGGAAAGACAACGCAGGCGGCGCTTCTCGCCGCACAGCTTGAGTCCACCGGTCGCAAGGTCGTGCGCTTGCGCGAGCCCGGCGGCACGCCCATCGGCGAGAAGATCCGCGCCCTTCTCCTTGACCCTGCAAACTCCGACATGAGCGATGACTGCGAGCTGCTCTTGTACGAGGCCGCTCGGGCTCAGCTCGTTCGCCAGGTGATTGACCCTGCTCTGGCGCGCGGCGCCATCGTGCTGTGCGACCGCTTCTATGACTCGACGCTTGCCTACCAGGCAGGAGGCCGCGGGATTGACGCGCAGCTCGTCCGCCTGGCAAACACGCTTGGCAGTTGTGGCGTATCTCCGCTCAGGACCATCGTGCTTGACCTCGAGCCCTCGCTCGCGTTTGCGCGTGCCACAAAGGGCGGGGCAGACCGCCTCGAGGGAGAGGGGCTTGCCTTCCAAAACCGCGTCCGCCAAAGCTACCTGCAGCTTGCAGACGAAGATCCCAGCCGCGTGCGCGTCGTTGACGCTTCGGGCACCGTCGAGGAAGTCTTCTCGCGCATCTCGCAGGCACTTGCCGACGTGCTTCCGCTTTCTTGCGTGGAGGAGCGCTCAAATGGCTAGCGCGGGCGTCCGAGCAAAGGCCGAAGGCGTGCCCGCCGCGCTTGACGTGCTTGCCGACCAGCCTCGCGTTCGCGAGCTGTTGGGCGGTGCCGTGCGAGAAGGGCGCTTGAGCCACGCGTACCTCTTCGTAGGCGCGCCGGGAGCTGGCATGGAGGAGGCTGCGAGCGCCCTTGCCAAGTGCGTCGTCTGCCCCAATGGCGGCGACGGCACTTGCGACGAATGCCGCCGCGTGACGCATCACACCCATCCCGACGTGCACTGGCTTGACCCGGACGGCGTGAGCGGATACCTGTTCGGGCAGATTCGCGACCTCGTGAGCGACGTCGCGCTCACCCCGCAGCGGGCGAAAGGGAAGGTCTATATCATCCGCCAGGCGGGCCTGTTGCGTGGAGCCTCTGCAAACGCCCTGCTCAAGACCATCGAGGAGCCGCCCGAGGGCGTGGTGTTCATCCTCATCGCGCGCTCGGTGCAGGCCATGCTTCCCACGATCGTCTCGCGCTGCCAGGTGGTCCCCTTCCGTACTATTGCCGCTGACGACGCTCTGGCGGAGGTCATGCAGAAGAGCGGATCGCCAAGAAGAGACGCGCGCATCGCGCTTGCCTTGACGGGAAGCCCAAAGAGCGCCTGCGACTTCCTCGCGTCCACGCCGCGCCGAGAGTCTCGCCGCATGATGCTGCGCGTCATCGACGGGCTTGCCCGCGACGACTCGTGGGACGTGCTCTGCTCGGCCAAAGAGCTGCTCGATCAGGTGCAGGTCCCGCAGAGCCTGCTCGAGAAGGACCTGACCGACCAAGTGGCCGAGCAGTCAGACTACCTTTCGGCGGCAGCCCGCAAGCGCCTTGAGAGCGCCAACAAGCGCAAGCTCACGGCGCGTGGCCGTTCGGATATCATGGAAGTCCTCGCAGCGGCAGACTCGCTTCTTCGCGACGTCCTGCTGCGCATCGAGGGAGTCGACGAGCCAATCGTGAACGAGGATGCCTCTGACATCGTCGACCGCATTGCCGCCCAGGCAAGCACGGCAGGGGTCCTGCGGGCGCTTGGCGAAGTGTCTCAGGCCGCTGGCAGCATTGCAAAAAACGTATCATCCCAGCTGACCCTTGAGGTCATGCTTCTTGGTATCAAGGAGGCACTTACATGCCCACCGTCATCCCGGTGAAATTCAAGTATGCAGCCCGTGACCTGTGGTTTGACGTCGCAGGCACCGAGGCGCAGGAGGCAGACCACGTGATCTGCGCCACAGAGCGTGGCCACGAGATTGGCATCGCGACGGGCGACGCCCGCGAGATGAGCCAGGACGAGCTGGACGAAGAGACAAACAACGCGCAGCTCAGGCCAGTCCTTCGCGTGGCGACCGACGAGGACTTGGCCCAGGCCGAGGAGCTTGCCCAGAAGGGCGAGGACGCCATGCCCACCTTCCGCCGCTTGGTGAAGGAGAGCGGGCTCGACATGAAGCCCGTCGGCGTGGAGTACCTCTTCGATGGCGGAAAGGTCGTCTGCTACTTCGCTGCCGAGGAGCGCGTGGACTTCCGCCAGCTCGTGCGCGAGCTTGCCCGCGAGCTTCACGAGCGCATCGACATGCGCCAGATTGGCGTTCGTGAGGAGACCGCCATCATGGGCGGCTATGGCCACTGCGGCCAAGAGCTGTGCTGCGCGCGCTTCGGGCTGACCTTTGAGCCCGTCTCAATCCGCATGGCAAAGGAGCAGGACCTGCCCCTCAACTCAACCAAGATCTCGGGCACCTGCGGTCGCCTGATGTGCTGCCTGCGCTACGAGTTCGAGGCGTACCGCGACTTCAAGAGCCGTGCCCCCAAGCGCAACGCCGTCATCAACACGCCCATCGGCAAGGGCAAGATCGTCGAATACGACACGCCCAAGGAGGAGCTGTGCCTGCGCCTTGAGAACGGCAAGCAGATTCGTGTGCCCCTGGCCGGCATGACCGCCTCTGACGCTGCGGTCAAGAAGTCCGAGGAGCTCGGCTGCCCTTGCCGTCCCGACACCGTCTCGCGCGAGATGCTCGAGAAGCTCGACTCTCCTGACGTGCAGATGGCGCTTGCCGAGCTCGACCGCAAGAACGGCGTGGTGCCCGAAGAGGAGAGCGTCGACGCGAATGACATCTTCGTCGAGAAGCCCAAGCGCCGTCGCCATGCCACTCATGGCGACGAGGCCACAGATGCCGATGCGCCCAAGCAGGGCAATGGCGCTGCGGCTGCCTCGAGAGTCGCTAGGGGCTCTGGCAATGTGGTGAGCGCTCCGGTAAGCAAGCGCCGCCGCCACAAGAGTCGCGCCGCCCGTGTTGCCGCTGCGACGCCTGAAGCCACTGGCGAGCAGGGCAAGCCCTCCACGCGTGGCGCTGGCGCTGCCCGGACCGCGTCCGCGCCTTCCGCTGGCACGTCGGCCCCCGCTCCTCGCCAGAACTCGCGCCGCCGCCATCACCGCGCGGCCTCTGTGAGCGGAACCGCAGCCGAGCAGGGCGCCGAGCGCCAGCAAGAGGAGAGGCGGCAGGCTCAGCAGCAGCCCAAGCGCACGCGCCGTCGCCATCCGGGAGATCACGGTGGCGCTGCCGCGCAGCAGCAGCGGCAACAGAAGCCGCCCGCGCATATGGCACAGCCAAAGGACGCCGGCACCGGCGCCGCGAGCGCTGACTCCACGAAGCAGCAGGACGGAGGAGCTCCAAAGAAGCGCCATCGGCATCGCGGAGGGCGCGGTCGCGGCAAGGGCGGCCAGCAGGGTCAAGAGAACAATAGCCAGGGCGCCAAGGGCAACGGAGGCGCTCCGAGCGAACAGTAGGAGAGGCGTGGTCGATCGCTCTGAGGCGCGATTGGCCACGTTCATTATTGAGGGGAGAACCATGTACGGACTGAAGAGCGAGGCATACTTTGACTCGGCGCATTTCTTGGCCGATTACCATGGGAAGTGCGAGAACCTTCACGGTCACCGCTGGAAGGTGGTTGCCTATCTGCGCCAGGACTCGCTGGGCGATTCGGGCACCGAGCGTGACATGGTCATGGACTTTGGCGAGTTCAAGCGCGTCCTGCGCGGACTCGCTGACGAGCTCGACCATACCTTCCTCGTCGAAGAGGGAACGCTCATGGACAAGACCATCGAGTGCCTGAAGGAGGAGGGCTTCTCGCTCACCATGCTGCCTTTCAGGACCACCTCCGAGAACTTGGCTCACTACTTCTTCGACCGCCTGCACGAGGCAGGGCTTCCCTGCTCGCGGGTGGAAGTTTATGAAACCCCGCTTAACTGTGCCATCTACGAGATTGACTAACAGTTTGATTCAAGGAATATACTCGTTAGGTAGCTGAACTGGGCTTGATTGGCGGCGCAAGCCGCGGGACGGAGGTGTCTTATGGCTGACGGTCATCTTCATGGAGTAAACCTGACAGGTTGGCTTACCCTTGAGCCATGGGTCACCCCCGAGCTTTTCGCCCAGTCTGGTTCCCTCGATGAGGAGACCCTTGCCAGAAACCTCGGCCGTCGTCGCTATGCCGACGTCGTCTCCGCGCACCGCTCGAGCTTCATCCAGCGCAACGACTTCGTCCAGATTGCGTCGCGAGGCTTCAATGCCGTTCGCCTTCCCGTCCCGTGGTACGTGTTTGGCCGCAAGGGTCCGGAGCCCGGTCCCTACCAAGGCTGCATCGACTACGTCGACCAGGCGCTTGACTGGGCCGAGGAGATTGGCCTGCACGTTATCTTTGCGTTTGTGATCAACGCGGGCGCGCCGAACTCGGGAAACGGCATCTCGCCCGACCTTGCCGACTGCCACGTGCCGCGCAGCGAGATCCTTCGCGTGATAGGCACCTTCTGCAAGCGGTATGCCTTCAGGATGGGCTTCTATGGCATAGAGGTAGCGGACGCAGTGGTGCCACAGGTCAGGCGTGGTCTGATGGTGACCGACGGCGTTCCGGCACACAGGCTTCGCAACTACTATCGCGACGCATACGAGGTCGTTCGCAACGCGTGCGGCGACGACGTGCTGGTCATCCTGCCCGATGGCGGCGTGCCAGCGCTGTGGGGTCGCTTCATGGCCCAGACGCATTACAAGAACGTGTGGCTTGACGTGCAGCTGGACAACCCGCCGCAGGGCGTGGACGTGGGGGGACCCTCTGGCATCCGAAAGGTCATGGACGCGCAGAACGCGCACATCCGCGCCGCCATGCGCACGGGCATGCCCGTCATGGTGGGCAAATGGTCGTCTGCGCTTCCGCTTGCAGACTCTGACATGACTCCCGAGGGGCGCGTGGCGCTCGAGCGCATCTATTCGTCCGAGCAGATTGCGCTCTATGGGAAGCGCCCGGCATGGTTCTTCAACACGTGGAAGACGTCCGGCCTTCTTGCCAGCTGGGACGCTCGCGTGACGCTCGCCACCTTCGAGCGCGGGATGATCGTCTGATGGCAGAGGAGAGCAGCTGCCCACGCCCAACAGAAGGGCTCCTCTCCGTTGTCGGCACGCCCATCGGAAACCTCTCTGACGCCTCGCCCCGCATGGTTTCGACGCTAGGGGCGGCGGACGCGGTGCTCTGCGAGGACACGCGCGTTACCGGAAAGCTCTTGGCGGCGCTAGGCGTGCGAGCAAAGCGGCTTGAGCGCTGCGACGAGAACGTGATCTTGTCTCGCGTGCCTGTGCTGGTAGAGCGCCTGCTTGCGGGCGAACACCTTGCCTTTGTGTCCGACGCCGGCATGCCGGGAATCTCCGACCCCGGCCAGCGCCTGGTGGACGCCGCGCTCGACGCAGGCGTTCGCTGCGAGGTCGTGCCGGGGCCGAGTGCCGTGACCTGCGCGCTTGTTGCGTCGGGCTTCTCGTCGGAGCACTTCTTCTTTGAGGGCTTCCTGCCGCGGAAGCGCTCGCAGCAGATTGCAAGGCTCTCCGAGCTGGCCGCGGTCCCCGGCGCGCTCGTGCTCTACGAGTCGCCTAAGCGCGTGGCAAAGACCCTCGACGCGATAGCGGAGGCGCTTCCCGAGCGCGACGTTGCGCTGGTGCGCGAGCTCACCAAGGTGCACGAGGAGGTCGTGCGCGCCCGCGCGGCGGATCTTGCCAGGCAGATTGCGGAGCGCGACGAGGTAAGGGGCGAGTGCGTGATCGTGATCTCTGCCCCCAGCGAAGGCGAGCTCTCCGCGCGCCGCCGTGCAGACGCAACGGCAGGCATGCCGCTTGACGAGGCGATTGCGGAAGGCCTCGCCTCCGGCGAGTCGAAGAGCGCCCTGGCCAAGCGCCTGTCAAAGCAGTATGGCGTGCCGCGCTCGGAGGCTTACGAGAAGGTCGTAGCGGCGGGCTCCGAGAAAACGGACGAGGCCGGCAATCTTTGATAGCTCAGGTTGAAGAATTCCAGCTGTCTGTCCTCGTCTTTTTCTTTAAGATTCTCTTCTTTGTATTGCGTGAAGTAAGGTCAGCTAGTTGCTGAGGGATAATGAGTTGCGTCGTCGTAGGATTTCTGCGACGGGGATTGAAACACGTTGCTTGTGGTTATTTTTTGCAACGCTTGGAGAAGGCTCCCTACCGTTTATCGGATGGGAGCCTTCTTCCTTTTACAACAAGTAACGTGAACAACTATACTTAGTTTCAGCAAACAATCAGCATCTCATTGGAGGCTGGATCCAATGTATTTTGCTCACTCTGGTTCAATGCCTGACAAAAGCGATTGGCAGACGCTTGAAGATCATCTTGCTAGCGTAGGAGAACTTGCTGCCAAGTTCGCTGCCCCATTTCATGCTTCAAGTTGGGCACGCACGGCGGGTGTGCTTCATGATGCGGGAAAAGCGTGTCCGGAATTTCAACAGCGTCTAGAAGGGAAACATCCGCCAATCGATCATTCCATTGCCGGTGCAAGGCTGGCAGCGGCCTATTACCCCAACGATCGAATTAACGAGGGCTTACCCCTCGCTCCGATTATTGCTGGTCATCATACTGGACTGCCGGATTCGGGCGACTTGACAGCTCGTAGCGAACAAGATGCCAGCGTAACGAGTCTGGAAGAGCTAGAGGATCGTTTCGCTGACTACAAACATTTGCTGCCTTCTGAAAGCAGCGATGGACGGGTCGCTACAAGACCTAACACTTCTCGTGATTCTCAAGAGATGTATCGAGAAGCAACCTTCAACATGTTTCTTCTCGAGCATCTATTGTTTAGCGCTCTTGTTGATGCCGATTGGATCGACACAGAACGCATGATGAGCCCGGAAAACTATCGCAGACGTCTGGAAGCTCACAAACATCAGCTTTCGCTGCAAGAGCTTCTTGAGAGGCTGGAGCAACATCTTGCCCGCGTTACCTCTTCTGCTCCCCAATCTGCCGTCAACTCCGCTAGGACTGACATGCTCAATCACGCTCGCTCCATGGCTTCCTTGAAACCAGGGATTTTCTCTCTCGAAATGCCTACGGGTAGCGGAAAGACTCTGACATCGCTCGACTTCTCTCTTAGGCATGCATTAAGCAACGGGATGAGGCGCGTCATCTATGCCATCCCCTTTATGAGCATTGTCGAACAGAATGCAAAGATATTCAAAGATGTGCTTGGAGCGGATAACGTACTCGAACACGTCTCCAGCTATGACTATGGCTTTTCTGCTAATCAAGATGACGAGTCCAATGAGAGAAGCTTGCGGGAGAAGGAGCTCACCCAGAACTGGGACGCGCCAGTTGTCGTGACGACGAACGTTCAGCTCTTTGAGTCCCTATTCTCCAATCGAACTGCAAAGTCCAGAAAGGTCCATAACATTGCCGGAAGCGTCATCGTTCTCGACGAGGTCCAGAGCCTTCCTGACAGGCTCTTGCGTCCTACACTTGCGATGATCGAAGCGCTTGTCTCCATGGCAAATGTTAGCGTGGTTCTCTGTACGGCTACTCAGCCGCGCTTTCAGCAATGTTGGCCATTTACAGCATCTGTGACTCAGATCATAGACAATAAAGCTCAGCACAGGGACGTGTTCAACGGACGGGCAACCATCAATGTCGAACACGTGGGCAATGGGGAAGGGCTTGCTCTTTCTGAGCTGGTCGAAGAGCTGATGGAGTCCAAGCAGTCACTTTGCATCGTTAGTTCAAGAAAAGCTGCTGGAATGCTGTATGAGGCTCTTGGCGACTATCAGGGTGATTCTGAGGGTCTTTTCCATCTGAGCGCCATGATGGTTCCCGAGCATCGCTCCCTTGTTATCGCAAATATCAAGCAGCGCCTAAGCGAAAGGCTTCCATGCCACGTTGTCTCTACTCAACTTATTGAAGCTGGCGTGGACATTGATTTCCCGACTGTCTATAGGGAGATTACGGGAATTGATTCAATACTCCAAGCGGCCGGTCGCTGCAATCGCGAGGGAAAGCTTGGGCATCCAGGGAGAGTTGTCGTTTTTGAGTGCCCAGACTTTGACGCTAATCGTCCGAAGAAGCCTGGATGGCTCTCCAGAATGAGGGCGCTCGGCACTGAGACAATCCAATACTTCAAAGACCTTGGGAAAGACCCGTTCTCTGACGAGGGCATCGATTATTTCTATGAAAGACGATATCAATCGAGCGGACATGTGGATGATTCTCTTGATGGATTCCAAGGCAGACCAATCTACGGTCTTATTACATCGCAAGATTATTTGAAGCATCACCTTGCCAATGGCGCATTTCCATACAAGGAAATCTCTGACTCCTACAAGTTTATTAACGAAGAAACTGTGAGCATCTTTGTCCCATGGGGTGCCACGGGGGAGGCGCTGCTCCAAGAAATCGAAGCCCGCAATTCTTCAGATCAGGCACTCTATCAGCGTATACAGCGACATTCAATTAGTGTCCGGATGTGGGAGTACAAGAAGTACGAAGAAGCTGGGTGTATTAGGAGAATCGGGACCTTCCCTGTTCCCGTGCTTGAAACTCGGAATGGAGCTCGTCGCCTCTACGACGACAACCTCGGACTTCTTGATGTTGATGAGGGGGTGATTGAGACAGCGATTATCTAAGTCATGCTTAGAGATTTCGCAATGACGAAAGGAGGACATATGGGATACGGCATAAAAGTACGCATTCGTGGATCGAGAGCCTGCTTTACAAGACCAGAGATGCATGTTGAACGAACGAGCTACGACGTGATTACTCCTTCAGCAGCAAGGGGAATTCTCGAAGCTGTGTATTGGAAGCCGGCTATCAGATGGGTGATTGATCGTATCGAAGTATTGAACCCAATCAAATTCGACACCATAAGGAGAAATGAGGTTTCTTCAAAAGCGTCCTACCGTGTCGCAAAAACTGCAATATCAAAGAAAAAAGGTCTCTTGGGCATTGATGCGACAGCTGATCGTCAGCAACGGAACACGCTCTATCTTGTCGATGTCGACTATATCGTGGACGCTCACTTTGAGATTATCCCCGAGCGAGCGGGCGAAAGCGATACCGAGGCCAAGCACTACAACATTGCATTAAGGCGACTTCGGAACGGTCAATGCTTCAATCATCCATATTTAGGCTGTCGAGAATTTCCCGCGACGATTGAGCTTGTCGATGATGGGGAGAAAATACCCAAGTCGTACTATGCGGACGAAGACAACCATGAGCTGGGCTACATGCTCTACGACATGGATTTCTCCACTCCATCTCAGCCGACTCCGCTCTTCTTCAGGGCTTCAATGCATAACGGAGTGATTGACGTTGCTGCTTCTCGCGCAGAGGTGGTCGCATGATTCTCAGTGACCTCTACGATCTGTATGACCTTAAGCAGGAAACGGACCCAAACGCGATGCCCCCGCGCCACTGGTGCCCTATGAACGTTGCGTACGAGCTTGTCATTAATGCTGACGGAGAAGTTCTTTCCTGTATCCCCCTTACAAATGACTCTGGAAAACTCGGCTTGCGTCTCGTTGTCCCTATGGCATACGTTTCTAGGTCTGGTCAGAAGCCTGCTCCAGGATTCCTTTGTGACGATGCCCAGCATGTTTTTGGAATTGGCGAGAACAAATTCCGTAGCACTCTTCGCAAGATGCATGAAGATTTACACAAACATGTTCTCCAAGGAGTGGATGACGAAGGGGCTCGTGCATATCTTTCAATGCTTGAGAAGTATCCTACTGGTGCGTTGCCGGAGCCTTGTGCTGAGTTTCTTTCGAGTGACCCAAAATCAAACATGGTGTTTCGACTTCTCGGCGATAGCTCCTATTTGCAAGACCGCCCGGGCATTCGCGCCGCTTGGAATCATTACGCTGAATCATTAGAGCAGCAACAGGAGTCCGGCGTTTGTCTTGTTACTGGAAAAATCGCACCTAGAGCAAAGCTCTTTCCACAGGTCACTGGTCTTCCAGGTGCGCAAAGCTCGGGCGCGGCGCTCGTTAGCTGCAATGCTGATGCATTCTGCTCCTACGGTCAGAAAGTCTCTACTGCTGGGCCCATCTCTGCGGAAGCGGCTGAGAAAGCAGGAGCCGCCCTTTCGTATGTTCTCAAGGACAGCAGGCATTATGTAAAGCTGGGAGACGACTTCGTCTGCTTCTGGACAAATGCTGCCAACCCAGTGATTGATGACTGCCTTGCTTTCTATGCGGATCCAGACGGAATTGATGAGAACAATTCTGTAATTGCTGCAAGAGGTGAAGACGTTAGCGTTCGTGACGCTGTCCAAGAGTCTCTTCGCCTTCTCGCAAAAGGGAAGCCTCCCATTACTATTCCACCTGATACGCAGTACTACATGCTCGGCATTGCCCCATACCAAGCGAGGCTTTCAGTTCGATTCTTCGAGACTGGCAGCTTGGGATCATTGCAAAAAAACGTCCAGCTCTTCCTGAATGATACTGAGATGGTGGGGGCTCGCTACTGTTCTCTGAGAGAATATCTCGCACAGACCGCTGCCCAAGGCGAAGGGAAGAATATCCCGAAGTCTCTCATCACCTCCTCGATGCGGGCGCTGCTACATGGAACGGCATTTCCAGAGACTCTGCTTCGTGACATTGTCATGAGAACTCGTGTTGACCATGCTTCACGAAAGTCCTGGGATATGGGGACCCGCGCGGCCATTCTTCGCGCATGCCTGATTAGAAAAGACCGGCTTCTGGGGACAGAGCAGGGGAGAGAGAAAGAGAGGGAACTCACCGTGGCATTAAATGAAAACAATACCAACCAGGGCTACCTGCTTGGACGTCTTTTTGCGCTATTGGAGAAGGTGCAGGCTGATGCCATTGGCTCTGTTAACGCGGGCATTCGCGACCGTTACATGGGGGCAGCTTCTACTACCCCTGCTCGAGTGTTTCCTCAGCTATTGAGGCTTGCGCAGCATCATATTAGCAAGAGCGAGTACGGTGCACGCATCGATCGAATAGTTGCTCAAGTTATGGGAAGCGTTAACGACCAAGGGTTCCCAAGAACACTCTCATATGACGACCAAGGCGAATTCTACATAGGCTACTACCAGCAAAAAGAGGCGCTTTACCAGAAGAAGGATGCACCTGTCAGCACCACGAGCGACGAGAAGAGGAACTAGGATGGAGCCCATTAGCAACCGTTACGATTTCGTGTTTTTCTATGATGTGGAGAATGGCAATCCCAACGGCGATCCCGATGCAGGGAATATGCCCCGCATCGACTCTGAAACTGGCATCGGCATTGTGTCCGACGTGTGCATCAAGCGGAAGATTAGAAACTATGTCGACCTTACGCGCTTTGGCAAAACTGGCTATCGCATCTATGTCCAAAACGGCTCTGTGCTAAACGAGCTGAACCGCGAAGCATATGAGGGTCTTAATTTGAAGCCCGTTGATAAAAAGCTCCCCAAGAAGATTGAAGACCAGATCGCTGTGACTAAGTTCATGTGCGACAACTTTTATGACATCAGAACTTTTGGTGCCGTAATGACTACAGAGGTTAACTGCGGCCAGGTTCGCGGGCCGGTTCAGCTCTGCTTCTCTCAGTCGGTTGAGCCCGTCATGCCCTCCGAGATGAGCATTACAAGAATGGCAGTCACGAACATCAAAGATATCGAAAAGGCAAAGACCATGGGGCGCAAGGAGTACATTCCTTACGGTCTTTACCGTCTCGAGGGATTTGTCTCGGCTCCCTTGGCTGAGAAGTCTGGGTTCTCTAAAGAGGACCTTGATATTCTTTGGGAAGCGCTGATGAACATGTTCGAGAATGACAGGAGTGCTTCGCGCGGTCTTATGACGTCACGCGAGCTTATCGTTTTCAAACATGACAGTCGTCTTGGCAATGCGCCCGCTCATAAGCTTTTTGACCTAGTGAAGGCTGAAAGAGTCACTGACGGGTATGCGCGCCATTTCTCCGACTATCAGATTGAAGTCGACACAGACAACGTCCCGTCTGGTGTATCTGTTAATACTTTTGACTACATTGCCCCTGCTGATTAGAACGGTAATCCCGTGAATTCCGGCATTGCCCACTATAGCGATGACGATCTTCTCTCATTGTCGGGGCTTCAACATTTTGCCTTCTGTGAAAGACAGTGGGCGCTGATACATGTCGAGCAGGCGTGGGAGGATAGCGCAGATACGCTACGGGGTAGCTGGTTTCATGAAAGGGTGGACACCGTCGGCTATTCATGTGCCGACGGTGTCCGTTCTGAGCGAGCCGTTTCGCTCGTGAGCCATGAGCTCGGTCTTTACGGAATAGCGGATATTGTCGAGTCTCTCGAGAACGATTCTTTGCAGCTGTGGCCCGTCGAGTACAAAGTCGGAGCTCCGAAGCTGGAAGATTGGGATCGGATTCAACTCGGTGCTCAAGCCATGTGTCTTGAAGAGATGTCCGGCACGTCAATAGCCGTTGGATATCTCTTTTATGGTGAAACAAGGCGAAGGGAAAAAGTCGAAATCGACGAAGGACTGCGGACACGTGTAAGGAGCCTATCAGCAAAGGCGCACGAACTGTTTGATTTGGGACTTACCCCTCCCCCTGACCGAAAAGCTCGATGTAAAAGGTGCTCACTCAAGAACATTTGTTTGCCGGAAGCTTTTCAAAACGATGTCTCAAGATACTGGATGTCATTTGGAGAAAGCTTGGGGGATTGATTGCCTATGAGGTGCTTGCTTAATACCTTGTATGTCACTAACCCTGAGGCCTATCTTCACAAGAAGGACGATGCAATCGAGGTAAAACTCGACGGCAAGACAGCAATGAGCGTCCCCTTCCATTTATTGGATGGCGTAGTCCTATTTGGGCACGTTGGGTGCAGCACGGCTTTCCTTGCTACGTGTGCAGACAAGGGACTGAGCGTGGTGCTTCTTGATGAGGCGGGACGGTACAAGGCGCGTGTCGAAGGACCGACGAGTGGGAATATTCTGCTTCGCGAAGCGCAATATCGAGTCGCGGCTTCAGACTCATGGTGCTTGTCGTTAGCGAGACGTTTCGTCGTTGCCAAGATTCACAACTCCAAGGTTGTGCTTCAGCACTATTTGCGCGATTACCCCGAGCTCAAGAGCGTCGGAGTAGATTCAACATTGAATGAATTGGAGCAAGCGAGGCAAGCCGCTATCTCGGCTTGCACGATAGAAAACCTCCGAGGAACAGAAGGACTGGCTGCTCGGTCGTACTTTTCGTCATTTGGTCACTTGCTGCGAGTAACCGATAGCGAGATAGCATTTGGCGGAAGGTCCCGACGTCCCCCGCGAGACCCTGTTAATGCAGCATTGTCTCTGTTTTATACGCTGCTTAGTAGAGATGAGGCTACAGCGTGTCACTCAGTCGGGCTCGATCCTCAGAGGGGATACCTACACGCGAGCAGACCTGGAAGATATAGTTTGGCGCTCGATTTGATGGAAGAGCTGAGGTCGCCGGTAGTCGATCGTTTCGTGATCTCACTCTTTAATAGAAGACAGCTTGATTCGGGCGACTTTAAGAAAGAGGGGGAAGACGTTCGCTTTACTTCGACCTCTTTGAAAAAAGCCATCGGCTTGTGGCAGGAGAAAAAGCAAGAAAAAATTCTGCACCCATTTACGGGGGATAGGGTTGAACTCGGTCTAATCCCATTTCTGCAAGCGCAGCTTCTTGCAAGATATTTAAGAGGCGATTTAGATGATTATCCCGCAATGCTTTGGAGATGATGCCGCTTGTACGTTCTCGTTACATACGATGTAGCCAGCAGCGATATTGGCGGGTCTAGGAGGCTTCGAAGAGTTGCAAAAACCTGTACTCAATTTGGTCAACGAGTGCAGAAATCGGTTTTCGAGTGTAAGGTCAATCCGGCTCAATATGAGGAGCTAAAACACAAGCTCACAAGGATTATTGATGAACAACGAGACAGCCTTCGTTTCTATAACTTGGGAGACAACTGGCATCATCGAGTCGAGAGCGTCGGTCTTAATGTGTCTTACGATCCTGAAGAGGCATTGATTATTTAGTAACGCTGGCTAGATTGAGACTGCGCGAAGGTCAAGCTGTGGCAAATAGCAAGCAGGTTCGCGCTTGTCATTTTCCTGATAAGACGCTTAATCAGTTCGCCCCATCGAGTTGGTCTTGTTTGGAACCTTGAAAATTGCATCAATATATCTATATTATAAATATTTATAGTATCTTTTTACTGTCGCGCCCCTCGCGGGCGCGTGGATTGAAACTCGACAAGCTCTCGACCCTCGCCGGAACCGCGTGTCGCGCCCCTCGCGGGCGCGTGGATTGAAACATGTGCGCCCAGCGACTTGACGTCTACGGGCCGCGTCGCGCCCCTCGCGGGCGCGTGGATTGAAACGTGACGTCCCTGCCGTCTCCGAACGTGGCCGAGGTCGCGCCCCTCGCGGGCGCGTGGATTGAAACCGTCATCGCCGAATGCGTAGACGTTGATTCCACCAGGTCGCGCCCCTCGCGGGCGCGTGGATTGAAACCTGTTCTGCCCGTCGCTCACGGCGTTCGCAAGCTTGTCGCGCCCCTCGCGGGCGCGTGGATTGAAACATCTGCGCTGCTGTAGACCTCGGTGGTGGTGCTCGTCGCGCCCCTCGCGGGCGCGTGGATTGAAACTCAGCCTCAAGCCGCTCGATGCGGTCGTAAGCCTCAAGTCGCGCCCCTCGCGGGCGCGTGGATTGAAACTCCTACCGAGTGGTGCTCGTGGGGCATCTGGGCCTTGTCGCGCCCCTCGCGGGCGCGTGGATTGAAACCGCAAAGGCCACCTACGCCACCAAGACCGACGTGGTCGCGCCCCTCGCGGGCGCGTGGATTGAAACTACACGAAGGCGACCGCGACGTTCTGGGCGAACGGTCGCGCCCCTCGCGGGCGCGTGGATTGAAACTCGGCTGCGAGATAAGGCAGTACCCGCACCCGAGGTCGCGCCCCTCGCGGGCGCGTGGATTGAAACAAGTCATGGCGTGACTCTCCCGCCACTGACTCGTGGGTCGCGCCCCTCGCGGGCGCGTGGATTGAAACGATGTGCAGAACTTGTCGTGCCGCGACGTGCTGGGTCGCGCCCCTCGCGGGCGCGTGGATTGAAACGACCTCATGTCTCCCATGCAGCTCCTCGGCAGCAGGTCGCGCCCCTCGCGGGCGCGTGGATTGAAACCGCATGATCGCGGGAGCGTGCTGGCAGAACGCAGGTCGCGCCCCTCGCGGGCGCGTGGATTGAAACAGCTACCGATGGAGCGGCACTGAGTGGGTGCAGGTCGCGCCCCTCGCGGGCGCGTGGATTGAAACCGCTTGTCTTCGACGAGCTGGAGTCCAGCGGCTAGTCGCGCCCCTCGCGGGCGCGTGGATTGAAACATCTGCGGTGGTGGTGCTCATGATGTGCTCCTTGTCGCGCCCCTCGCGGGCGCGTGGATTGAAACTATCTCAAGGGCGCACCAAGCGCGACGAACCCTCGTCGCGCCCCTCGCGGGCGCGTGGATTGAAACTCGCTCATGGGCACGTCCTCTGATGACCTCGCTGGTCGCGCCCCTCGCGGGCGCGTGGATTGAAACAAGACGGACGACTGGCACAAGGGCTCGGTCATGGGTCGCGCCCCTCGCGGGCGCGTGGATTGAAACCTCGACGGGTCGCGCTGGATGGCGACCGCATAGGTCGCGCCCCTCGCGGGCGCGTGGATTGAAACACTTAAGTCCGACCAGTACAAGGCGCTCGTCACGTCGCGCCCCTCGCGGGCGCGTGGATTGAAACAACGCAGCTTCAAGTGACGTTTTCTCGCTGCCGAGTCGCGCCCCTCGCGGGCGCGTGGATTGAAACGGCTGGGGGCCCTGCCAGTCCTTGGTGCTGTACTGTCGCGCCCCTCGCGGGCGCGTGGATTGAAACTATGGCATCGTGGCCGAGGGCGAGAAGATCCTCTAGTCGCGCCCCTCGCGGGCGCGTGGATTGAAACCCGTGGGACGTCGCTCAGGCTCTCGATTGTGGCGGTCGCGCCCCTCGCGGGCGCGTGGATTGAAACTACATGGCGCGCGACATCCCGTTCTTCCTCTTCGTCGCGCCCCTCGCGGGCGCGTGGATTGAAACCGCTGGTCCGTCTCGGTGTCGGACTGCTCACTCTCGTCGCGCCCCTCGCGGGCGCGTGGATTGAAACTTGATGATGACGAGGTGCGAGAGACCAACCCCAAGTCGCGCCCCTCGCGGGCGCGTGGATTGAAACAGGGAAGAAGGGCGGGTATCCCGGGCGCACGCTGGTCGCGCCCCTCGCGGGCGCGTGGATTGAAACAAGACGGACGACTGGCACAAGGGCTCGGTCATGGTCGCGCCCCTCGCGGGCGCGTGGATTGAAACATCTGCGCTGCTGGTGTAGACCTCGGTGGTGGTGTCGCGCCCCTCGCGGGCGCGTGGATTGAAACCTCGCCCGGTCGCGCTCACCATGCGGTCGAGGGCGTCGCGCCCCTCGCGGGCGCGTGGATTGAAACTCCTTGTAAAAGAATGTTGGTAAGGAGGTGCAACGTCGCGCCCCTCGCGGGCGCGTGGATTGAAACTGAGCGACGAGGTAGTGCTCATCGGGGAGCGGTTCTAGTCGCGCCCCTCGCGGGCGCGTGGATTGAAACTAGAGAGTAGTCTGCAATGCAGGACATGATGGTGTCGCGCCCCTCGCGGGCGCGTGGATTGAAACGCCGATGTGGACGGCGAGGCGTCCTTCGGCGTCTGTCGCGCCCCTCGCGGGCGCGTGGATTGAAACCACTGCTGCGCGTCAGTGCCGTTGGGCGTGTACGGTCGCGCCCCTCGCGGGCGCGTGGATTGAAACTCCTAGTCAGTCCCCGCCGCCGAGCGCGAGTCGCGTCGCGCCCCTCGCGGGCGCGTGGATTGAAACCCCTGCCTGATGTTGCACTTCTCGGCGGGAACCCGTCGCGCCCCTCGCGGGCGCGTGGATTGAAACGAGCAGATCCGCTCGACCATCGACGAGGGGACCACGTCGCGCCCCTCGCGGGCGCGTGGATTGAAACAAGCAGCAGGGTGCCGTGTCCGGGTTCGTGAGCGAGTCGCGCCCCTCGCGGGCGCGTGGATTGAAACCTATGCAGGATCGCCGCCGCGCTGTACAGGTCGTGTCGCGCCCCTCGCGGGCGCGTGGATTGAAACTTCGCGATGCTTGAGAGCAGCGCGAGCACCTGGGCGTGTCGCGCCCCTCGCGGGCGCGTGGATTGAAACCTCGCCCTCCACGTACTTCAATCTCGCTATTTCCTGTCGCGCCCCTCGCGGGCGCGTGGATTGAAACAAGCAGGCGTGGGGAGAGGACGCGACCGGGACCTTGTCGCGCCCCTCGCGGGCGCGTGGATTGAAACTGGAAGTCGTTGTTGAGGCTCTGGGTGTCCTCTTGTCGCGCCCCTCGCGGGCGCGTGGATTGAAACATGTCCCCGCTCGTCGCCAGCAGCCCGAGTCCGTGTCGCGCCCCTCGCGGGCGCGTGGATTGAAACATCAATTGTCCAGCCGTAATGCTCCATAGCCCTCACGTCGCGCCCCTCGCGGGCGCGTGGATTGAAACTGCAAGCAGCACGGCGAATGCGGCGAAGTCTACCGGTCGCGCCCCTCGCGGGCGCGTGGATTGAAACGGCTCCTACACCAAGACCGCCGACCTCGCGTCGAGTCGCGCCCCTCGCGGGCGCGTGGATTGAAACTGCTCGTCCCACACCTCGATTGTGCAGAACAGCTCGTCGCGCCCCTCGCGGGCGCGTGGATTGAAACTTCGTCAACGGCACGGATGTCAACACGTCTACATGTCGCGCCCCTCGCGGGCGCGTGGATTGAAACACGACGCCTCAGAGATGGGCGACCGGAATCGCGCGTCGCGCCCCTCGCGGGCGCGTGGATTGAAACCGATCGTCGCTGGCGCCACTGCGGCCGTGAGCTCGTCGCGCCCCTCGCGGGCGCGTGGATTGAAACTTTGTTTGGAGCAATTGCGCGACACGTGTCGCACGAGTCGCGCCCCTCGCGGGCGCGTGGATTGAAACAGCGTCCAGCGGTCGAGCAGCAACTCCGCCTCGGGTCGCGCCCCTCGCGGGCGCGTGGATTGAAACATGGCATGGAAGGCGATAACCGGGATATTGCAGCTCGTGTCGCGCCCCTCGCGGGCGCGTGGATTGAAACCTATGTGACCGACGACGGATTGCTGCTAATCATTAAGTCGCGCCCCTCGCGGGCGCGTGGATTGAAACCTCCACGTGGAGTGAACTGGCTGAGATCCTTCGACACGAACGAGCGTTGGCTAGCGAAAGCCCATGCCTGATGGTGTCCCTATCGTAGTCCTTCTCATCTAGGCTGCCCTCTGGTTGATGCCTGTGTAGTACCAGTCG
>NZ_JBMNUX010000006.1:0-147290 GCF_050946515.1 Tractidigestivibacter sp. | reverse complement strand
GACTGGTACTACACAGGCATCAACCAGAGGGCAGCCTAGATGAGAAGGACTACGATAGGGACACCATCAGGCATGGGCTTTCGCTAGCCAACGCTCGTTCGTGTCGAAGGATCTCAGCCAGTTCATAGACTCGCAGCCCGACGGCTTTGGAGGCGCCATGAGAACATACCGCTGCGAGCGCTGCGGCTATGTCTGGACCGTCAACGAGGCAGAGGGCGACAAGTAACGACCGGTCCTTCCGCCTATCCGCAGGCAGCGACGCTCTCTAGGAACCAAGAGCGGAAGGCTTCCGAGTCTATGTCGGTGCAGACAGTCACGTTGGGGTCTTGCCCCAAGAGACCGTCCAGATCGACCAAGGTACTTCCCGCGGTGAACTCCCCCGTGAGCTCGACCCCAACGTAGGTGTTGACGGTCTTGAACATCTGAGGGCACGTTACGTAGGCAACAGCGGTTGGGTCATACATCGAGAGCACCCGCTTGACGCCGCGGCTCAGGCGCCCTTCGAAGAGCGAATAGAGCATCTTGCCCGTCTTGCCCGAGCGGCGCATGAGCTCGACGTCCTCGAGAGAAAGCGCTGCCTTGTTGCCAATCTCAAGCCCAACCATGGTCACGGGCACGCCAGCGGAAAAGACGATGCTTGCTGCCTCTGGGTCAGTCGCGATGTTGAACTCGGAGAGCACGCCTTTGTTGCCCCTACCCAAGGCGCCGCCCATCAGCGCAATCCTCGAGATCTTTCCTCGAACGTCTGGGTGCACCTTCAGCAGCAGGGCAACGTTGGTGAGCGGACCTATGGCTATCAGCGTCATGGGTTCCCGGGCACCCATGATCGTTTTGTATGCAGCGTCGACGGCAACGTCTGGAAGCAGACAGGCGTCCGCCCTGCCTGCAAACACGTAGCCGTCCAGGCCACTTTTGCCGTGCACGTCGCTAGCGTCCACAAGCCCCCTCACAAGAGGACCGGTCGCGCCGCGAGCAACCGGGACCTTCTTGTTCCAGAACTTGAGCAGCTTGAGCACATTGTCTGTCACGTGGTCGAGAGAGACGTTTCCTCCAACGGTCGTAATGAGCCTAACATCCAGTTCCTCGGAGAAGAGCGCGATACCCAGCGCGGCTGCATCATCGGTGCCTGGGTCCGTGTCAATGATGACGGGCGTCTTGCTCATCTTGCCTCCGCCTTTCTCGCGTCACGCATGTCATTCGACTCCTCATTGTGAACGCATGAAAGGCTCAAGACCAGACGCTCCTAGCAAAAGCCCTTAGCTAAACAGTGCATCGGCTGGAATCTTTCCATTGATGACTCCCCCGGTAATCCCCCTCTCTCGCAGCATCCCCGCAATCGCGAAGATGGGGTCTGGGTCAATGCCCATCGACGCAGGCGGGTTGACGCCAATGCCGAAGACCACCTCAGAGAAGCGATGCCGCGGGTCAACGACGTCTTGGTCCCAAACTTCGGCAGCGTTTTCGAGATACTCCTTCCAAGCGGAATACGAGCGCTCCGCAAGCCGTGAGTCATTGCTCCAAGAGGAAAGCACTTCCTCGTCTGGAACGGGCACGAGATAGGAGCGATAGCTATCCTTCACCTCGTCTGCAATGCCATCGAGGTAGCGCCACCTGCCGCTACAGAACTGGTAGGGATGGCGATCTCCGCAGATGACGACAAAGAGCTGTCCCCTTTTCAAAGGAATGCTCGGGAGGCGGAGCATGGACCCCAGCGTTGAAGGGCTGTCAGGACTGACATTCCTTATTGCCTGCTCCACGCCATGCGCCCAGCAGAAGGCACCATTCCACTCTGAGAACGCCCTCAGGATGCCTGCGGCCTCCGCAAGGCTCTGAACCCGCACCAAGCTTTCTTGATAGCCAGACATTTGTCCCCCAAACGATTCGCAGCAACAATTGCCGACCGATCGTCACCGGTCACGCTCGAGCGCTTTGCGCGAAAGGCAGATGAGAGCGATTGAGCGACATGCCGCTGCGTGCCAGTGGGGACCTCCGGGGCGGCTCTGCCTTCCGTGAGAAGAGTATAGCACGGGATAGAACACTTGTTCTGGTAAACTTATTGCAAGATTCCCGAAAGCCCTGCCCCAAGCGTGTCTGCGCTGTCATGGCGAGGAGCGTCGGGCCACGAGAGCACGCGATCGAGCATGCCCTGAACGTCTAGCACGCCATAGGCGAAACCCTTTCGAACAAGCTCGTCAGGGACGAACTCGTCGTACTTGTCGAAGCGCGGCACTTCACCAGGGTAGACAAGCTCCATGGGATCGAGCGGCAGCGACGCCTGTTCCTTCACGACGCGATAGAACTCGCGGGCGTCCGCCTTCATCGTGAACTGCATGAAGTACGGGCGCGAGGAGTCAAGCCCCTTGAGCCCCAGCTCTCCTGCGCAGCGAATCTTGAGGAAGCGCTCAAGAGCGAGGAAGGCATAGCTCCCAAGCCACGGGAACAGGCACCAAGACGTTCCTCCCAAGCAGACGAGCGGCTCGTCGGTCACGTGGGCATTTGCCGCCACGTGGCGAGCTTGAGCAAGGCGGGCGCGCGCGTTGGCGCCCAAGTAGGGATAGTCGCGCTTTTCGAGAAGCACCCGATGCATGCGCTCGAGTATGCGCGTGTTGATGTCGCCCGCTACCATTCCGAAGTACGCGGGGACCTTGCCTTTGACCTGCGTGCACTCGATGAGGTGGCGCTTGTAGTCAATCTCTTCGATCACCCAGACGGCGCCGGCTATCGCGATTCTCTCCCCTACCGGCGGCGGCTGCACGATGGTGCCAAGCTCTTGGGACTCGCTTCGCACGGTGAACTCCTCGTCCGACGAGAAGACCGCATAGAACTTGAAGTTGTTGGTCACGCGCTCGCCGGCAAGCCCCACGATAAGCCCGCCCTCGTCGGTCCTCTGGATGTGGTCGATCGAGAGAAGGTGGCAAAGCAGCACGCGGTAGTCGTCTGCGCTCACGCGATGGAAAGGCGTGAGCGTGAGAACGCGCCGTGCCAGGTCGGCAGGCGTAAGCTCTCCTGAAGAGGCAAGCGTGGCCATGGTCTGGTGATAGAGCAGGCTGTAGGGAAGCCCGTCAAGACGTGGAGGCTCAACCCAGCGCTCCTCAAGATAGAGCTGCACGAGCGCGATGCCCTGCAAGAGCTTCCAGGGGATGGTCTCAGGAAGAAGCGCCCGCGCCTCGGGCTCGTCCTCTCGCATCACAAACCACATCTCCTGAGGCTGGCCGCGCCTTCCGGTGCGCCCCAGCCGCTGCAGAAACGAGCTTACCGTGAAGGGGGCGTCAATCTGGAACGCCCGCTCCAGCCGCCCGATGTCGATGCCCAGCTCAAGCGTGGACGTCGTCACCGTCGTAAGGTTTGCGTCCTCGTCGCGCATGATCTCCTCGGCGCTCTTCCTGAAGCTCGCCGAGAGGTTGCCGTGGTGGATGAGAAAGCGGTCGGGCTCCCCCACCGCCTCGCAGTACTGGCGAAGCGTCGTGGTGACCGCCTCGCACTCCTCGCGAGAGTTGGCAAAGACCAGGCACTTGCGGCCGCGCGTGTGCTCAAAGATATAGCCGATGCCAGGGTCGGCGAACACCGGCGCGCTGTCAGTTGGAGCCTCGGGCTCGGGGAGCACGGGCTCTTTCGGAAGCGGCTCTGATGGCGTGGCGCCTGCTGGGCTTGCGGCCTCAGCGCGCTTGTCCTGAGATGGAATCGGCTGGTCAGACGCCGCATTCGCTGGCATCTCGTAGGAGGGCTCTGCGTCCTCTTCCTCCACGGAGGCGCCGTGCCCCAGGCCGTCCTCTCCGCGCTCGGTCGCCTGCGGCCCCGTGGTGTAGAAATGCTCCATGGAGATGCGCCAACGAGCCTTTGGCGCGTCCATGCGCGGAATAACGCAGCCGCGGCCCGTGCCTGCAGAAAGGTAGTTCCCCGTGGCGACGGGGTCTCCGATGGTGGCAGAAAGGCCGATGCGGCGCGGATTGACGCCCGCGAGGCGCGAGATGCGCTCTATGCAGCAGAGCGTCTGGTCGCCGCGGTCTCCGCGCAGAAGCGAGTGCACCTCGTCTATCACCACGTAGCGCAAATCGCCAAAGATGCGCGGGATGGCGGCGTGCCGATGCATCAGCATGGCCTCGAGGGACTCGGGAGTAATTTGGAGGATGCCTGATGGATGCTTGAGCATCTTGGCCTTGTGAGCTGCGGAAACGTCGCCATGCCAATGCCAGACGGGAATGCCCGCCTCCGAGCAGAGGTCTTCCAGGCGAATGAACTGGTCGTTGATCAGGGCCTTCAGGGGCCCGATGTAGACGCAGCCAACCGACGCCGGCGGGTCCTCCCAAAGCTCGGTCAGAATCGGGAAGAACGCGGCCTCGGTCTTCCCTGAAGCCGTCGAGGCGGTAAGCAGGACGTTCTCGTCCGTATTGAAGATGGCGTCGGCAGCAGCCACCTGCACGGCTCGCAGGCTTCGCCAGTCATGCTCGTAGATGTAGTCCTGGATGAAGGGGGCATAGCGGTCAAAGACGTCCATGGCTGCCCCTAGATGTCAAACTCTGCGAACTGGTCGCCCATGCCCGCGCCGCCGTCGGAGCCATCGCCGCTGCGTTTGTCCTTTTGCGCCGCAGGCGCCTGCACAGGCGAGGAGAGGAGGTCCCCAGAGAGGAGCTCGGCCACCGACACGTTGGGGTTCTGCGCGAGAATGTCGAGCATCTCGATGAAGTCTCGAATCACCTCGCGTGGGGTCAGATGGGTGTCGGCGCCAACGCGGTTGAGCTCTGCCTCGAGAAACGCCACGAGCTCGTCCTGCGTTATTCGCCTCTCGTAGCCAAAGAGCCCGGCGTGGATGTCCGCGAGCTTCTCGACCAACACGAGCAGCTCCTCGTGCGTAAGGGGCTGCAGCCTGATGACGGGGGCGAGCATGTCCACGAGCCCGTCTTGCGAGAAGCGCCCCTGCGCGAGGCGGCTGCGCAGGGCCTCGTAGGAGTAGAGTCCGCGCCTGCGGTCCTCGATCGCCTGCGGCGTTCCGCTCATGATGATGCCCAGGTAGTGCGCCTTTCCTTGGAGCGTGTCGTTGTACATCGAGAGGATCTTCTCGTAGTTGTACTGGCGGCTGACCGCATTGGGGATCTTATAGAGGTTCACGAGCTCGTCGATGAGCACGATGAGCCCCTGGTAGCCGGCACCGCGCAGAAACGTGGCGAAGAGCTTGAGGTAGTCGTACCAGTCGTCGTCTCCGATGCAGATGTTGACGCCAAGCTCCTGGCGCGCCTCGGTCTTGTTGCGATACTCGCCGCGAAACCACTTGGTGACCGCCGCCTTGGTGTCGTCGTCCCCCTCGACGGAGGCCCGCCAGTACATGGTGAGCAGCCGCGCGAAGTCGTAGCCGTGGACCAGCTCCTCGAGCTGGCGCACCGTCACCTGGATGCGCTCTTCCATGGCCGCCATGAAGGCGGGGTCGTCGGGCGCAAGGCCGGTTGAGGTGGCAACCTCTGACTGAACGTTGGAGACCCAGCGGTCAAGCACCAGGTTAAGCGCCCCACCGTCAGGGCGGGTCTTGGTGGAGAGGTTGCGGATGAGCTCGCGGTAGGTGGCAAGGCCCTGCCCTCCGCCTCCTGTGAGCTTGCGCTCGGGAGAGAGGTCGGCGTCGCAGACCACAAATCCGCGCCCCATGGCATTGTTTCGGATTGCCTGTAAGAGAAAGCTCTTGCCCGAACCGTAGCGCCCCACGATGAAGCGGAAGCTCGCTCCACCGTCGGCGACCATCTGAAGGTCGTGCAGGAGCGCCGCAATCTCGCGGTCGCGCCCGACGGTGATGTAAGGCAGGCCAATGCGCGGCACGACGCCGCCCTTGAGCGAGTTGATGATCACCTGTGCCACGCGCTTTGGAACGCGCGGGCTTGTCGTGGGCTCGGTCATTGTCCCAGAAATCCTCTCAAATCGTCGAGATAGTCTTCAACCAGGCAGGGGTCCTCGCCGTCGAATTCTATGACGGTGTCGCCCACGAGGTCGAAGAGCTTCTCGTTTATCGAATCAACAAGCATATCAAGCGAAGGCGAGCCGGGGGCTCGAGGGGCAGGCGCCTCTCCGCCGAGAAGCGCGCGAAGCAGCGAAAGCTCGTCGGAAGTCAAGCCGGCTGGCGCAGCAGCGGCGCTCGGCGACGCGGGCGGTGGCGAGGCGGCAGCCTGCGAGGGCGCGGAGAGCGGAGCGGTGGCAGCCGAAGCAGGCACCGCGAGCGACTCGGCATCCATCCGCTGGTCAGGAGCATCCTCGCGCTCGTCGTCCACCAGCAGCGCCTCGCGCGTGGTGGCTGCTGCGGCGCGAATACCGCCCAGCTTGGAAAGGTCGACCGTGAAGGCGATGCGCTCCGAGGCCTTCTCGCGCGCAAGCTCGGCCTGGCACTCCTCCTCGATCATCCTGCTGAGGTACTTGGGGACTGGCTGCTCCTTCAGCAGGTGCTTGAACCCCCACAGCTGGCGCATTCGGCAGTCAATGGCGCGCAGCAGCTTCGAGACGTCCCGCCGGGCGCGCGCCTCGGGCCGGTACGACCATTGGACGCGATAGAGCCACCGCCCCGATACCCAGCTTACGGATGCGGCGGGCGTCACGCGAATCAGGCGAGGCGTGCCAAGGTCCGGCTTTTCGCCAAGGGGAACTCCCCAAAGCGGTCGATACTCGACGCTGGTTGGAGGGCCAAAAATCCCATCGAGAAACCCCACCTTGCGACGCTTCTCGCAGTGCTCCACCTGCCGCCTGAACACGCCCGCGCAGACATGCGCGGCAGCCTCCTCATTCTGGCGAAAGAACGGGGAGCGGCTGACGTCGCTCGAGGATATCTGGCCAAGCGCGGCGAAGACCTTCTCGTCATCGGGAGATCCTGGCGGAGGTGGCGGCGGAAGCTTGTCCTTGTTGGTGCGTCGGACCGGCTGGGCCATGAGCTCGCCCAGCTTGGCGCGCTCGGCGGCACGGAGGGTGGCTACGGCACCATCGAACGCGAGGTCTTGCTCCGAGAAGGCGCCCTTCGGGTCGAGGCCGTGCACTACGGCGTAGTCGCGAATCCAACGCTTGAAGTCGATTTGGTCAGAAGACCAATACAGGGCATAGCCGCCCTGCTCATAGGCGTCGCGCAACGCCTTCAGCTTCTCGAGGCCGTCATTGCCCGGCGTGCACCCCACGCCGTTGATGAGCTCGAACGCGAGAAGGGATACGAACGCGGAAGGCATGTCGACCTTCCGCCCCTCTCGCCAAGCCGTACGCCAGCCGAAGTACTGCCTCAGCTCAGCGTCGGTGAGCTTGGCATAGGTAGGCAGATAGTAAAGCGGGCTTCGACCGGGCTTGTAGGAGTCCGTGTAGCTCTCGGCGAGCCTTGCCTGCTTGGCAAAGACCTTTCCAGCCTCTTGGGTCGTCACGCGCTCGCTTGGCTGCATCGCACGGAGCTCTTTTAGAAGGGGCGGGAGCTCGACCTGGTAAGACCGAGGGCGCGCGTTGAATGATTCCCGAGGCAAGCGGGAGTCCGGCCAGCCGTCGTCAAAAGAAGCCGTGTCAAATAAGCTGTAGCTGGCTGCCGACGCTTCACGCAGATGCGCATTGTGCGGCTTCGATGGCCCGTCAGGCCGCTGCGGCACGCCCTGCTCCCGAGAGGCTGCTTGCCTCTGCTGGCGAAGCTGCGAGCGCTGCTCGGCGCGCTCCTGCCTTGCGGCCTCGCGTTGGCGGCGGCGCTCCTCCCAATCTTTGGCGTAGTCGCCTCCCTTGCGAATGATTGGCTGGTCAGAGTAGGTGCGCTCCGTGACGACCGAGTTTTCGCGAGAATATATCTGCTTCATGATCTGCTCGAGGATTTTGTCGACGTCCACAGACTTGCCGCCTTGCTCTGGCTCAACCACGGCGCACCTCCTCCCAGCCGAATCCGAGGACAGCTATCTATATTCAAATAATAGTAGCGGTGCCGGACAGAAATAGGAACATACGTACGTTAACCG
This sequence comes from Tractidigestivibacter sp., assembly GCF_050946515.1. GTDB lineage: Bacteria > Actinomycetota > Coriobacteriia > Coriobacteriales > Atopobiaceae > Tractidigestivibacter. The sequence continues at coordinate 139,350 of NZ_JBMNUX010000006.1, read as the reverse complement.
CATGTGTACTCTAAAGAAATCCAACATGCCTGACCTATGGTAGTTGAGAGTTTGCACTTGCCCGATAGGGGCAAAACGAGAGGAGCCTTTATGGCACTTTGCACAAAAATCGGCATCATTGGCTGCAACCACGTTGGCGCTCACGTGGCAAACGCCATCCTCTACCAGGGTCTCGCTACCGAGATCTACCTGTCCGACCTCGACGACAAGCTTTGCCGCGCGCAGGTAAACGACCTGCAGGACGCGATGAGCTTCTATCCTCAGCAGGCACGAGTCTTTGAGTGCGACGACCGCTACGAGGAGCTTGCTGGATGCGACATCATCGTGAATGCGGCCGGCCACGTCGCCGCAGCCGCAACGGACCGCGACGGCGAGCTCAAGCTGACCGTTCCCGAGGCAAAGAAGTTCGCAAAGCGAATCACGGACGCAGGCTTTAAGGGCGTCTGGGTCTCCGTCGCAAACCCCAACGACGTGATTGCCACCGAGATCTGGCAGCTCACGGGCTGCGACCCCACGCGCGTGATAGGCTCTGGCACCACGCTCGACTCCGCGCGCTTCAAGCACGCGCTTGCCGACGCTACGGGCTACGACCAGGCGAGCATCAACGCCTGGATGCTTGGCGAGCATGGCTTCTCGGAGTTCGCGCTGTGGTCGCACGTTCGCTTTGGGTGCCTTACCCCCGAGGAGGTCGAGTCGCAGGCAGGCATCGCGTTTGACCGCGACGACCTCGAGATGAAGGCCGTCAAGGGCGGATACATCACGATGGCCGGCAAGGGCTGCACCGAGTATTCGATCTCCAATGGCACCGTCAAGATCGTGGCCGCGATCGTGCACGACTCCAAACTGATCACCCCGGTTTCCACGCTGCTCGACAATGTCTACGGCATGAGCGGCCACTACGCCTCGCTTCCCTGCGTCATTGGCAAGGACGGCGTCGAGAAGGTCTTTGTCCCCGAGATGACCGACCGCGAGGTCGAGAAGTGGCAGGCCAGCTGCAAGCACATCCAGGACAACATCGCTAAGGTGAGCTGGTAGCAAGCGCTGTCGAAGAGCAATGCCGAGGCGTCGGAGCGGTCGCGGCCGGCGCCTCCTTTTTTAGCCCGCGCGACCCGCGCTGCGCCCCGATGCCAAGTTCCGCGACTTCTGATGCTCGCCCCTGCCAACTTCCGCGACTTCTGATGCCGAATCTGCCAGGTTTTTCGACTTCTGATGCCCGAACTGCCAACTTGCGTGACCTCTGATGCCGCAAAAGTCGCGCAACCTGGCAGCGCGCCGTCATGTGGGGCTGCAAAAGAATTGATGACGCGCATCGTGAGGGGCGCACTTCTCGCCCAGCCTCTCTGCTCTCTGCCCGCTGCTTCTTGAAGCCTGCCGTGCGCCTCTTCGCTGGAAGTCCATAAAGCCGCCCGGAAATCACCACGCGGCGGACGGGCTCCCTCTGTTGTGTGGGAGCCTCGCAGCGCCCAAGCCTCGAAAGCCCACCCGACAGGCCCTCTTACCTGCTGGTTCCCGCCGCAGCCCCGCACGACGGAGAGGAATCAGCGACGACGGTCCCACACAATGGGGCGCGCCTCTCGAGAAGCCGCTCAAGACCCACACGACAGGACTCACGAACTGGGGAAACGAGCTCGATTCCCGCACGACGGAAAAATATCGACACCGTCAGCCCCACACAACGGGTGCCTGCCAACTTCTGCGACTTCTGATGCTGGGCGATGCCAACTTCCGCGAGTTCTGATGCCGAATCTGCCAGGTTTTGCGACTTCTGATGCCCGAACTGCCAACTTGCGCGACCTCTGATGCCACAAAAGTCGCGCAACCTGGCAGCGCAACCTGGCGGCGGCGCCCGGCGGCGTCACGCCCTAGCGGCGGCGTCGAACCTTCACCTTGATAGATCCGCCCACATTGCCTGATTCGGAAGACGTCCTTCCTTTGCGCCCGAACAGCCTTGAGAACTTCGCCTTCCAGCGATTTGCCCTGTGGTTCAGGCTCTCGCCGCTCTTCGACCTCAGGCCCAAAAGCGGCGCTGCACACAGCGTGGGCAAGAAGTACTCGATTGCGCGCCACAGCACGTACCCCGCTGCTGCCTCGCCCTCGAACATGCCGCCAAAGAGCAGAGCGAAACCACCCTCCGCGCCGCCAGTTCCGCCAGGAAGCGGAATCGCGGAGGTCAAAAGCTCGAGCATCGATCCGGAAGCCATGCACGTGATAAGGTCCGCGTCCTTCTCGAATGCTTGCAAAACGAACCAAGGAAGGGCGTAAAGACAGGCCAGCTGCAGCATCGTGAGAATCAAAATCGTAATCATCTCAGGGACGTTTTGCGATGCGCGCTTGAAGCCGCGGGCAAACTCGTTGATCTGCTCGACAAGCTGGTCGCGCTTTTTGTCGGAGTCCTTCAGCCAGCCCTTCCGCCCCAGGAAGTTCATGCCCGCGACGACTCCCTTGGTTACGAGCTTAGGATACAAGCAGATAATCATCAGCGCGACGCACTCCAGAATCTTGAATCCAAAGAGGATCGCGCCAAGCAAGAACACGTTGTCGAACGTCTCCACGAAGTAGTCCATGCGGAAAACGAGCATCAAAGCCGCAAAGATTCCCTCGCTCGCCTCATAGATGATGAAGCGCGTAGATTGCAGCGCGCTGGCGCCGCCCACGGTCAGGCCCGAGCGCGTCAGGCGGTATATCTGCGCAGGGGCAGCCCCGACGCCATTTGGGGTCAGGTTCATGAAGAAGATGCCCGAGGCCTCGACGCTCATGAGGTCTCGCAGGCCGACCGGCGAGTCTGGGTCAATGACGACAGAGAAGACGTACGCCGAGACGCCGAGCACGTAGTACAGCAGGTAGCACAGCATCCCTCGATAGATCCAGGTCTGGTCTACCTGCGAAAGGCTGACGAGAAACTCGTCGAACTGCCCAGAGAACACTAGATAGAGAATGTATGCCACCATGACAACAGCAAGGAAAAGCACGCTCCTGCGTGCCTGCCCAATGCTTTTCTTGTCGGCTTCCCTATCCTGCGCGGCGACGGTCTTGACTGCCTGGACCTTGTACTTAACGCCGCCAGTCTTGACTTTGGGGCTTGCGGCGACCGTGCCCCTTGCCTTGGGGCTGTCCGTCGGCGTTGCTGAGGCCCCTTCCTTAGGAGATGGGACAGAAGATGGCCTGCCGGAACTTGCCCTGCCAGCCACAGCCGCACTTTTCGCGGTGCTCGCAGAAGCGGCGGCGCTCGTCTTTTTGCTCTTCTTACGTTCTACGACAGGAGCGCCCACCACGGTGGGCTTCGGTGCCTTTGGCTTGTGGCCGGACTTCGGACCCGGCACTCCCACACCTGCCGAAGACCCAGACGCGCCAGCGCCACTGCCAGCCTGCGAGGCGGGCACCTGGCCGACCTGCTTCGAAGTGCCGTCGTCCTTGTGTTGGGTGCCCTCGGCCATGCACGCCCCCTCCGCCAATCCAAGACGCAACGAGGCGCCATCGTTCCAAGAATCTGTTCAATTATATGCCCCGCTTAGCTCCTCGCGAAAGGCGGCGAATCGCCAAGCAGACAGGAGCGGGCAGAGTGACCAAGCTTATCCCAAGGCCACGCTTTTTGCCACAATGCCGCCGCCAAGGCAGACAAGCCCCTCATAAAACACAGCAGACTGCCCAGGAGCGACCGTGCGCACAGGCTCGGGGAAGCTCACGCGAGCGCGGCCGGCGTCAAGCGGCTCGACAACCGCGCGCCTCAGCTCGCCCGTATGGCGCGTGCGCACGAGAAGCTCGCCCTTTCGAGGAGGCTGACCGCTCACCCAATGAGCATCCTCTACCTCAAGGTCGTGGCACCAAAGCCCCGGGCAGTTGCGGTCGGCGGTCACGTAGACAACGTTTGCGTCCACGTCGGTAGAGACCACGTATCGTGCGGGGCCTCCGCCCAGATCAAGCCCGCGGCGCTGCCCGACCGTGTAGAGAAAAGCTCCGTCGTGGTGACCCAATACCTTGCCAGTCTCCCACTCCACGATGTCGCCCGCACGGCGCTCGAGCGAGTCGAGCAGAAACGTGCGAATCCCCACGGGCCCCACAAAGCAGATGCCGTCCGAGTCGGGCTTGTTCGCCACCCCCAGGCCTCGCTCGGCGCACATGCGGCGGACCTCGGCCTTGTCACGGATGTCTCCCACGGGAAAGAGCGTGCGCGAGAAGACCTCGGCGCCGACGCGCCAAAGAAAGTACGTCTGGTCCTTGTGCTCGTCGACCGCGCGCAAGAGCCGCGCCTGGCCGTCCTTCTCGCTTGGCTGCTCTACCCGCGCATAGTGACCCGTGGCTATAAAGTCGGCCCCCTGCCCAAAGGCGCGGTCGGCAAAGCTTCCAAATTTGATTGTCTGGTTGCACATGACGTCGGGGTTCGGGGTGCGCCCGTGCGCATAGGCGTCCACAAGGTAGTCGACGACGGTGTCTTTGTACTCCTGCTCAAAGTCCCACACTTCTAGGTCGACGCCCAGGCTCACGGCAACGCGCTCGGCATCGGCGAGCTCGTCGGCCCAGGGGCACTTGAATCCCGGGAGGTCGCGCGACCAGTTCCTCATGTATATGGCCGTGACGTCATATCCGCGCTCCACGAGAAGGGCGCATGCGAGCGCCGAGTCAACGCCGCCGGAAAGCCCCACAAAAACACGCTTGCCCATCAGCGCTCGCCTCCCCTTCTGCATGCGCCGACGGCAAGATCGCCAGCAAGCTCAAGCATTGTTGCATCGTCCAATCCCACACGTTCCATCTCGGAGCGGACAGCCTCCGCGATCTGCTCGGCGGCATAGCCAATCTGCCGCTCCGTGGTGGGCCGGCCGAGCGTCATGCGCAGGCTCCCCTGCGAAACCGCGCGCGGGAGCCCTATGGCGTCGAGCACATGGCTCACCTGCATGCGGCTAGCCGCGCAGGCGCTTCCCGTCCCCACCGAGACTCCGCGTCGCTCTAGCAAGATCACAAGACGCCTTGCCTCAAGTCCGGGAAACGAGACGTGCAAGAGCCCTGGCAGACGGTTCTTCCGGCTCCTGGGGCCAGAGACGACCATCCCCGGAAACTCCGCCGCAAGCGCGCCTTCAAGCTTGTCTCGAAGCTTCGCGAGGCGCCGAGACTCCTCGGCGCGCCCCTGCTGAGCAAGCTCGAGGGCCTTCGCAAACCCGACGATTCCGGGCACGTTTTCCGTGCCGGACCGAACGCCGGACTCTTGCCCGCCCCCCAGGACAAGCGGGCGTAGGCGCACCGAGTCGTCCGCCCAGAGCAGGCCGACCTGCTTGGGACCATAGACCTTTGAAGCCGACAGCGTCACCATGTTGGCGCCAAGAGACGTCACGTTAATCGAGAGCGAGCCCGCAGCCTGCGACGCGTCGGTATGTAGGAAGAGGGGCACCTTCGAGCCTTCGGCCAGGCGCTTCTCGCGAATCTTGTCCAGCTGGCGCGCCACCTCTCGAACGGGCTGGATTGTGCCAATCTCGCCATTTGCAAGCTCGACGGAGACGAGCTGCGTGGTCGGCTCCACAAGCGCAGCAACCCTCTTGGGGTCGACGCGGCCGTCAGGACCAACCGACACGACGCAGTTCGGATGCGCGTTTGCGCAGGCAAGGACGCTTTCGTGCTCGATCTCGTCAACGACCACATGCGCGCGCTGGTCTATGGCAGCAAACGCAAGGTTGTTGGCTTCGGTCGCGCCTGCCGTAAACGTGACGTTTGCGGGACGAGCCCCCATCAGGCGGGCGATGTCGCCCCGGGCGCGCTCAACGTCGTCGCGAACCGCGCGAGCCCGCGCGTAGGGCGCCGAGGGATTCTCGAAGCGCTCGGTGAGGTACGGCGCCATGGCATTGAGCACCCGAGCATCCAAGGGCGTTGCCGCGGCATAGTCAAGAAACGCCTGCTCGGCGGTATTGTCGGACGCCATCACAGGTCTTCCCCAATCACAAGGTTCTGGAAGCGGTTAGCTATGAATTCGTCAGTGTAGTGCTCGTCTATCCATTCTTCGAAGGAGTTTTGGGCAGCGATGCCGGCGTCCCGCTCCGTCTTCCGGTCAAAGCACGCAAGCGTCATCAAAAGATCGGCCGTCAGGTAGAGCGCTACGAGCGTCACAAACAAGACCTGGCGCTTTGTGGTGGGCATTCCGATGCGGTAGAGCAGCGGCGGCATGATCACCTTTGTCCAGACAAGGCCGAGAACGCCCCAGAAGAAGAGGAACCTCCACGCCACCCACTGCGTGATGTGGTCGGGAAGATACATATACGTCCACGACTGTGCGTTGAAAAGCGTCTCCATCGACCAGCCGGTCAGCTGCTCGAGCCCCCCGCCAATAGCCGCCGAGATCAGGAAGATCTGCCAGGCCTTGGCGTGCTTGCGACGCAAGTTGTAGCAGATGATGGTCAAAAACAGCGAGCCGAATCCATAGAGCGGCGAGAAGGGGCCCCACACGACCCCGACGCGGCACTGCGTGAGCCCTGCGGTGATGAACATCCAGACCTCTTCGACGAAGAGGCCGGCGATGCAGCCAAGAAAGAAGATGATGACGCCCTGATACCAGGTGAACTTCATGTTGTCCAGGTAGGCGTTGATCGCATCGGCCTCGGTCTTGCCCGCGGTCACCACCTGCTCCGGAGCGCTTTTCTCTTCGAAGTCCCGTAGGTCCTTCTCGGCGACCGTCTGGGCGGCCTTTTGCGCCCTGCGTGCCTTGTAGACCTTCTCGGAGTCGAGCTTGCGACCCCTGCGCAGCCAATTCCAGAAGTAGCGAATAACGCGAATGAAGCCCTCTACCACAAGGGCGACAAAAAGAAGCGTTAAGAGGCTGATGATCATAGCGTTGTGCTCCCCTGACGGGTGCCCAGAGCGGGCGTCAAAACTTTTCAGCCCGTCTAGCATACGACAGGGATGCGCATTATCGAGCAGACGTTGCCTTGTGCCCCCTTCGCTTCAAGGCAATTTCGTCAATTTTCCGTTTTCGCTTGCTAAAGCTTTTCGGTTCGCCTATATTGCACCTCGCGCATCGCGGGCTTGGCGCAGTTGGTAGCGCGCCACCTTGCCAAGGTGGAGGTCGCGGGTTCGAACCCCGTAGCCCGCTCCAGGACTTGTTTGCCGGCGCGTCGGCCTTTCGGCTGGCGCGCCGGCTTATTTTTTCGGCGCAAGACGGCGGAGCCTCGCGCATACAGCAAGGCATGCGCCACGCCGAGCAGCAGGAGAAAATCCTCGCCTCTCCTAAGCGTCTCAGCCAAAACCGGGCGAATGTTTTCAAAGATTTATCTCTTGTCTCGCTCGGCAGCTAAGAAAAGAAAACTTTAACTACTGAAAGTTTTATGATTTAAAAATTAATATACCTGAAAAGTATCAAAAAAATAATCCCACCGTTTGCACCCATTCAGGAAGTCAACCCCCATCGATGCTGCTATGGTTTAGGTCAAGTTAAAGTTTCTGAATTAGTCGTTCAGGTTCGCCACTAAGAGCAGAGGTGAGATCGATGGCGGGGAGAGACGCCCCGGGGCGCAATGATCGTGACCTCAGGAAGCTCGGCAGGCTTGAGTTGCTTGACATTCTCGCTCAAGCGACAAAGGAGAACGAGGATCTGCGTGCCGAGAACGAACGGCTCTCCCATGAGCTCGCGGACCGCCGTCTCGCTGTTAAGAACGCAGGGTCTCTTGCCGAAGCCGCCCTCGCCGTGAACGGATACTTCTCTGCCGCCCAGGCGGCAGCCGACCAATACGTTGAGAATGCAAGGCTCATCCTAGAGGACGCCCAGAAGCAGGCGGAAAGGATAGTCGCCCAGGCCGAGTCCGAGGCTAGGGCAATCAGAAACACCCCTCGAACAGGAATTACAGAGGTAGCGGGGCAGTCGGCGCCTCCACAAATCTCGAGCGTGGAGGGCGAACGCAATGAGTGAGGCCAAGGCACGCCCTGACAAGGTTCCTGACTCCAACGGCCCTGCAGTCATTGACTCCGAGAAGATCGAACGGGAACGCGAGCGCGTCGGGCGCGCCATGTCGCGCCGCCACACCGCCATGGTCGTGGCTGGGACGATCGTGGTGGTCGCCGCCATCGCCATCGTCATGTCCAACACGCTGTTCTCCGTGCTCCAGGTGCGCGGCACCAGCATGGAGCCCACCATCACCGAGGGCGACATCATCGTCACCAACCGCTCCCAGGACTTTGGGCAGGGGGACATCATCGCCTTCTACTACAACAACAAGATCCTGCTCAAGCGCGTAATAGCCTTCCCGGGAGACTGGGTGGACATCGACTCCGAAGGCAACGTGTTCGTGAACGGCGAACACCTGGAGGAGGCCTACGTCTCCGACCTTGCGCTGGGAAACACCGACATCACCTTCCCCTACCAGGTTCCAGACAGCAGCTACTTCGTCTTGGGCGACCACCGCAGCGTCTCAGTGGACAGCCGCTCGAGCGTCGTGGGAACCGTCACCAAGGAGCAGGTCATAGGCAAGGTGCTGTTCTGCGTCTTTCCCTTCGAGCACTTTGGGGCGGTGACGTGACCGTGGTTGGAATCCGAGGCTCAGGGCCGTAAGGGCAGGCAACCGATTCGCCCCATCAAATCTGGCAATGACCGTCCACAGTCAGAGTGGCGGCAGAAGAGAGAAGGAGCAGGTATGAGAAAGTTCAGGAAGAGGGCAAGGACACTCGGCACGACCGTGCTCGCCATGGTGCTTGGTGTGCTGCTCGCGATGAGCTCCATAGGCATTGCGTACGCAGCCAACGGCGGCATCAAGATCGAGGTGGACTCCGACAAGGTCGAGACCACGCACCAGCTCAATGCCTACCAGGTGTTCTCAGGCACGTTGAGCGGCTCGGGCACGTCCGATGACCCCTACAAGCTCGCGGACATCGTGTGGGGTGACGACGTCGATAGTGATTCCACCACGGATGGGACGAGCCTTTTGAAAACCCTGCAGGGCGACAGCGCCTTTAACGTGACGAAAGACGGGTCGACGGTCAACCTGTTCAAGGACTGCACCACCGCCGCTCAGGTAGCCGACGTTATGGATGATGAGGCTTTCACCGCCGACATGGCGAAGGCGTTTGCAAAGGACGTCAAGGCGAACAAGACGGGTAATGGCACAGCTCTGACGTACCATCCGAAATCTGGCGATCAGAGTGCCTATTATGGCGTCACTGGCATAGAAGACGGCTACTGGGCCGTCATTGACGAGACCCCGACCTCGACGCTCAAGAACGACCAGATGCAGGACGTCGTCCTGCAGGTGGCTGGTACGGTGACCGTGACTGAGGCCAAGATCAATACCGTCCAGTCCGGCAAGGACACCAAAGACGGCGTCACCACCCCGACAAACATCACGGTGAACGATACCGCCTGGGGCGACACCGACGACTACAACATCGGCGACGACGTCCCGTTCCGCATCTGGGGTACCGTGCCTGCCGACGTTGCCGAGTACACCGACGGCTACGACTGGACCCTGACCGATACGCTCGATGATGGCTTCACGCTTGGAACTACCGCGCCTGAAAATCTCAAGGTCTACACGGCTCCGCTGAATAGCGACGGTACTCCGAACTTTGCATCGGCAACCGAACTTACCGACTACTCCACCTACCTGGACGTTGCCGTTGACGCTACCAACAACAAGTTCACGGTCTCTGCCAAGGCGAATGATTCCAGCGGCGATGATGCCGACAAGGGCTCCATGGCCTTCGTTGACAACTCCACGACATTTGCCGGCAAGGCCATCGTCGTGACCTACACCGCCAAGCTCAACTCCAACGCCGTGCCCGGAACGGCCGAGGTCAACACGGTCAACCTGACCCATACTACCGACAAGTCCAGCCACGGTACCACGGGCACCACGCCTGATGACAAGACCTACACGTTCACCTACGAGCTGGACAACACCAAGGTCGACAGCACTGACAGCACGAAGACCATTGGCAATGCGAAGTTCAAGCTTGTCCGCCTGAACCCCGCCTCCACGGATGAATCCAAGTCATACGACGTGGCGAGCATCGCCGACGGCAAGGTCACCGGCTGGACCGCAGTCTCCGGCTTTAATACCGAAGGCGCGAACACCCTCAACGACGGTGATGAGATTACCTCCAGCGGGACGGACGGCACATTCAACGTCCAAGGTCTGGACGAGGGAACCTACTACCTGGTCGAGACCGTGCCGCCGACCGGCTACAACAAGCTGACTGCGCCTATCGAGTTCACGATTGCTGCCACCACGGGTCTTGATACTCAGACCAACCTCGGCAAGATCGAAAGCCTGTCGCTCACTACCGAAGATCCCGCCAAGGCCGTCGATCAGACCACTGACATGACAACCGCCGGCAAGGTCGCCCAGAGCGTGGGCAACACCCCGGCTGGCACGCTGCCCTCCACGGGCGGCTGGGGCACCGTCCTGTACGTGACGGTGGGCGTCGTCGTCATGGCCATCACTGCAATGGCGCTCGCGAAGCGTCATCACAAGACGGACCAGGACGCATAGCCAACAGCCGCGGGGAGACGTGCGCCGTCCCCTCGCACATCCCCTCCCGCCGGGATACCCGGCGGGAGGGGCCTTTGGAGAGAGGCCATGAGAAGAAACGGGGACAAGGGCAAGAGGGCCGGAGCTGGCAAGCCCAGGGGCGGGCGCGTCGTTGACGCGCTGCTCGTCGTTGGCTTTCTCTTCGGCCTCGCCGTCCTTCTCTATCCAACGGTCTCAAACATCTACACCACGCACGTAATGGAGAAGGCGGTCTCAAGCTACGACTCCTCGGTCTCCTCCTTGACGCAGGAGGACTTCGACGCCGAGTGGGCCAAGGTGGACGCGTATAACGCCGAGGTCGCCAGCATTGGCTTTACGACGTCCTTCCCCGAAGGGATGCACGCCGAGTACATGGCCGCGCTCAACCCCCAGGGAGACGCCATCGCAATGATGGGGCATGTCGAGATCCCCAAGCTGGGCATTGACCTGCCCATCTACCACGGCACCTCCGACGACGTCCTCACCGCAGGCGTCGGGCACGTTGAGGGCTCGTCGCTTCCGGGTGGCGGTCCCTCAACGCACACGGTGCTCTCCGGGCACCGCGGGCTTCCCACCAGCGAGCTCTTCACCAACCTCGACCAGCTTCAGGTGGGCGACGTCTTCTTCATCCACGTGCTCGACCGCGACCTCGCCTACGAGGTCGACCAGATTCGCATCGTCCTGCCCGACCAGCTCGACGACCTTCAAATCCAGCAGGGCGAGGACCTCTGCACGCTGGTCACGTGCACGCCCTACGCAGTGAACACGCATCGCCTGCTCGTTCGCGGGCACAGGATCGACTACCCGGACCAGGGGTATGTGGCAGCAGACGCAACGAGGGTCGATCCCCTCCTCGTCGCCTGCATACTCGCGGTCCCGGCATTCGTCGCCGTGATGGTGGCGCTCATCGTGCGTCGCCGCCAGAAGCGCGAAGCCCGCGAGGCAGCCCGTCGGGTTGCCTCCACCATAGGGAAGGGAAAAGAAGGATGAGAAGAGGATTCTCACCGCACTGGCACCGTTTGCTTGCAGTGCCCATGGCGCTGCTGCTAGCCCTTGCCGCTACCATCGGCCTTTCGCCTCGAGTCGCCCGAGCGGAAGGCGCATGCAGCATAACTGTGCAGGCAGGTGACGGGACACCCGCGATTTCCGGAATGAGAGTCCGCGCTTGGCGCATTGCCTCCATCGATGGCGACTGCGCGCTGGTTGAGCCGTTCTCTGAATCCGGGGTCTCAACCCTAAGCGACGACGGCTCGACCGAGTGGCCCGGCGATGGCACCAAAAAGTGGTCGCAGCTCGCGGAAGGGCTCTACTGCTACGCCATTGTCGAAGGCGTTCCGGCAGACGCGGCTGCGGTCACCAATGCCGGCGGCACCGCAATCCTCAGTGGCCTCGATGACGGCGTCTACCTCGTGGTTCCCCAGACGCTCGCCGCCACGGACGGAATGTCGTGGTCGTTCTCGCCTTCCATCGTAAGCGTATCGACCCAAAGCGGGATGCCGGACGCAACAATCACCCCCAAGGGACAGAGCCTCACAGAGCCAGAGAGACGCGGCGTGATGAAGCTATGGGATGACGATGGCTCAGGTCGCCCTGACAGCATAACCGTGCAAATCAGCTGCGACGGCAGCCCCTTCGCCACCGTCGAGCTCTCAGACGACAATGGCTGGCGTTACGAGTGGGATTGCGAGACCGGACACGAATGGACCGTTGCGGAGAAGAACGTCCCATCCGGCTACTCCTTCACAGTTGACGCGCGAAGCGACGGCTCCTTCGTCCTGACGAACCACAAGTCAGCCAAGCCTGGCACGAGCACTCCATCAGGCAAGACCTCGCTGTTGACGCCCGGCACAGGAGAGCAACCCACCCAAATCGCACTCATTTCGCTCGTTGGCTGCAGTCTGATTGCCGTAGCGCTGGTCGTGCGCGCGCGGCGTGATTCCGCCAGCGCACCACGCGAGCGGGAGAGGAGGTAAGTCGGAATGACGAACCTTGAGGACAAGATTCGCAGGGCTCTGAGACGCGTTGGACAGCGTCGCGTCATGGGAAGGGTTATTGCCGTGCTTTGCGCGGTGGTTGCTGTGACGGTTTTGGTTGGCACTGCGCAGTTCGGCTTCACGCTAAATGATGCCAGCAGCGCTGAGGTCGGCATCGTGGAGACCTCTGAGAAGAGCGTCGCCAAAGACGACGAAGGCACAGCGGCTACCGAGCAAGAGCCAGAGTCAGACGACGCTGCACAAACCGTTCAGGAAACTGCATCGACTGAAGAAGCTGCAGCTAGCGCGTCTGACCAAGGCGATAGCAATGCTTCCTCTCAAGCGGCGGAGCAGTCTACGCCCGCTAAGGATACCTCCGCCACTCAGACCACATCGGCCTCTGCTTCGGACGCCTCCTCCACGAAGGACCAGTCGGCTTCTGCCGCGGACGCCTCCTCCAAGCAGACTGTCTCTGAGCAGCCTGCTCCGACTGAGACGGCGACAGACTGGGAGAAGACCGTCGCGGGGGTTACCTTAGGGGACGATCCCGCAGCGAACATCGTCGCAATCGCGCAGACCCAGGTGGGCAACGTCCAACGCTCTGACGTGACTGGCAAGGCCGCTGACGGCACCACCCGCGCATGGAGCCGCTATGGCGCATTCGCGGGGGACCCGTACGCCGCACAGCCCGCCGCCCTTCTGAACTTCGTGCTTCATTATGCGGGCAACGACACCCTACCCTCCCCCGACGTGGAAGCGCCGCTATCCGCCTGGTCGAAGGCCGTCTCGAACGCCAACGAGAAGCTCCTGCTTGCCGCCGACGGGACCATGCCCGAGCCAGGGAGCATCGTCCTTCTCGACGCTAACGGCGACGGCGCCATCGACAATGCAGGAATAGTGGAGCTTGTGGCACAGCCCGGGGCCTCCGCTCCCGCCGCCGCTGCCGATGCGCTTGGCGCCTACACGGCGCAGCGCGACGCAAACGCGACAGGCGCCAAGCGCATGCAGCTGATCCTTGTTGACGACACGGGAACCGTCGTCCGCTGGAGCATGGGGGCCGACGACGCGCGCATCTTGGGCGTTGTCCTGCCTGAGGTCCCCGAGGAGGAGCCCTCCGACTCCGCGGGGACGGAGGACGAAGCCGCCTCGGGCGCCGAGGACGGTGCCGAGACAGGCTCCGCAACCGAAAGCGCCACCGACGTGGAGGACACCGACGCCACCATTCCCGACGCGCAGCAGGACGCCACGGCGAGCGACGCGGCAGGCCTCGAGTCCAGCGTGCCAGAGGAATCCAGCACGTCAGAGATATCGACGGTTGCCTCCGAGAGCCAGTCAGCCGACACGTCCTCCCTTGCAGACCCCCTCTCGAGCCCAACATCAGGGAGCGTTCGGAAAACGAGCCCCCTCGCCCTGACGATCTCGTCAATGGGGATCTCCCCGATGGCGACCAGCGCAACGACCGGCTCCATCACCGCAGGGCGCGCCACCATCGTCAGCGGCTCCAACGGCACGACCAGCGACTCCACCGAGCGGACGCAGGGTTCCGACGGCGTCTATTACCGCTACACCGGGGAGGTGCTGACGACCAACATCACCATCAACGAGACCAACGTCGAGGACACCTCGAAGGTGCGCGTGTACGTCCAGCTCACCCCGAATGACGCAAGCTGCCCCGGAGAGATTTTCACCTCGTCGAACAACTCCCTCGTGGATGGCGGAACCTACACGTTCGCCGATGGACACGAGTACTCGTTCCACAAGGTGACAGGCACTGACAGCACCTACTACCTCGAGTTTCCCTATTACGGAAGCGGCTCTTCCCTCAACCTCAACCTAATCACCACGTACGCCTCCCCCACGACCCCGGGCGGAGGGGCAAAGATCTGGGCGGTCACCGTGCCAGACACCGAGGAGACGGGAACTCTCGTCTCGAGCGCAGAGGTCCAAGAGGGAGACTGGGCGACTTCGCGCGACGAGTACTTCTCGTCCAAGGTTGATGCCCCAGACTCGGACGCCGTCCTCGTGAGGGGAACGGTGACCGACAACGGCGTCAGCAAGGACGTCTACTTCCTAAAGGGCGTGGCTTTCAAAGCAACGAACAACAAGACCGCCCGCACCTCACCGACAACCAAGACGCTCGGGCAGGACAACGTGCAGAAGGTCACCTACACCGACACGACCGACCTTCCGGACGGCGTCTGCCTCAACCCCGAGATCGTCGCCGACTGGGGCGACAAGACCATCAGCTCCAATGCATACAACCCCGGAGCTCACACGCTGTATTGGAAATACGGCAACGATTCTGTGACCTACGCCAACTACGCATCGCTGTATTGGAACGACGAGAATGGCGTCGCCCACCGAATCCTCACGCTTCAGGACTTTTGGTCGAGCACCGGCACGGGCAGCAACGGGCAGCATCCGTGGCCCGAGGCGAAGCTCGTCGACGGCAATATCCAGCTGGTATGGCACTTCGAAGATCCCAACTGGACTTCGGCGACAACCGCCTTCAACCCGGCGAAGACCTATAGCATCAGCTACGGTGACAACGTCTTCGTCACCGACATTCCCACGGACTCCTCGACCGCCTCGGCAACCGTGTCCAACAACGTGAGCCAGACCGTCGACTACAGCTGGACGGATGACTCCACATCGAGCTCGAACGCCACCACCAAGGCGATAACGGTTAGCCCCACGACCCTTTCCGTCACGAAGACGCATGACGAGGACGCGTATCCGACAATCAGCAGGGGTGACCCAATCACCTTCACGGTCACGGCAAAGGCCTCCGGAACCGACCCCATCTCGGCAACGACGATGGTCGACGAGCTTCCGACTGCCTACTACGTGTCGTCCTCGCAGATTTGGAGCATGCTCGTAACCGACACAACCGACGGACCGAACCTCACGATCTCCGCAGAGAACGTTCGCATCGTGGAGCGCACTGATTCCGGGCAGCCATCCTCGGTGACTACCGCAAGCGGTGGAACCGGCTCGCCCGACGCCCAGCACTCAAACGATGGCGGCACCTACTCTAACCCGCCCTACGACCCAGGCAACGTCAAGAAGTCGAATGCGACGATGTCGTTCAGTCGTACCTCCGACGGCAAGGTCCAGGCAACGATTGACGGCACGACGACGACCGTCGACAGCGCGGACGCCCTGCAAGCACTTCTCGACAGCTCCGGAGTCGTCATCCAATACGAGACGACCTACAAGCTCACCTACACGATTCCTGACGGGACCATTGCGGCAAACGCCACCGTCACCTGGGATAACGTCCAGGCGACTGCGAAGGACAGCTTCATGCTTGCCAGGGACGATTCCACCGATCGCGACCAGCAGAAGCAGTCCCTCGACGGTGGCGACGGCACAAACAAGGCAACGGTAAATGCGGGAAGCCTCACGGCATCGGGGACCGACAGCGTTCCCATAACGAACGAGTACGCCATCAGCAAGCAGGCACAGACGGATGGCGACTGGTTTGATGCAGGCTCCGCAGACAAGAACGTGACTGGCGCGGGAGACGTCGCGTCCTACAAGATCCAAGTCAGCCGCAGCGGCTCCGACTCGAGCCCCGAATACGATGCCCTCCCGTTGGAGGACCAGATTTGCAACGGCCAGGTCCTTCTCGCCCCGGTGAGCCTGAACCCGGGACTCGAGCCCTCCGGTCTCGAGACAATCGAATACAACGGGGAGTCTTACTACAAGCTCGCTGCGAACGGCTCGGAAAGCGCCACATACAGCAACGTCGTGTTCTCGGGAGTCTCGGCTGGGAGCGGGACGACCTTTACCGCCGCGAGCGTCGTGGTGACGCCTGAGTCCTCCGACACGACCACCCTCGTGCGCTGGTACCTGCATACCGCCGACTATCCTAAGGAAGGCGTCGTTGAGATTGACTACCAGACGCTTCTGGACCCGACTTCTACAGGCTACAAGGTTCCTGCGGACAGCGACTCCTATACCTCGAAAGACTATGCCTTCCTTGGCGACATGCAGGGCGAGCGCCTCTTCGACGAGGCCGACGTCAAGGTCTCCAAGCTGTCGCCGGAGAAGGGCATCGTAACCGACAAAATGGTCGAGAGCGACCCGTCCGACGACGAGACCACTTCGACCTCGATTCTCAGCGATGGCTCCGAGGTCACCTACCGCATCAAGGTCAAGTATACGGGCGACGGCTCGGCGCAGACGCTCACCAGCGAGGACTTCTATGACGCGCTGCCCAAGAGCCTGACGGGAGACGCGACGTGGTCCTGGGCGGATTCCGGGCACGTCGTCTCCGTCGAGTTCCCCCAGCAGGACGGAGTGACCGTCACCGGAGGCGACACGTGGAGCGTCTCTGACGTCGCACCGGGGAGCACGGAGACCGATTCGACTCAGCAGTACCTCGTTTGGGGCGACGGCTTCAGCATGACCCTCACCGGCGATGCGTATGTCTACGTGACGCTTCAGTATCCCTCGGACGACCTCTGGAGTGCGTACGAGTCTGCCTACGCCTCGACGGGAGTCCAGAACACCGTGCACGTGAGGGACCAGGAGTCGACCGTCTACCACGCGCTCGGAGAGCCTGCAAAGGCAAGGCTTCAGAAGGGCGTGGTGGAGACCGGCACGGTCAGCGATGGCCACAGCCTCTCGACAACAAGTCACAATGGCTACAAGCTTGCCTGCATGCCGGTCAACGCTTCGACGGGAGTGGACGGGCGAACGTCCTACACGCCAGACACAGGCAATTACCTTGGCTACGTCGTCTATTACGTGACAATCGTGAACGACGGCAGCTCCCGCCTCTACCTCAACGACATCCAAGACAAGGTTCCCGACGGGTTCAAGTATCTTGGCGGATATGGCGTGGGGAGCAACACGTCCATCAACGGGAGGAGCCTCACCGCTTCTTGGAACGGCCACGCCGGCTCCATCCTGAGCTGCCTCACCCAAGGGGACATCGACTTCGACTACACCACCGGCGGCAACGTCTATGCAGGGGGATTTGACGACTGGGGGACGACCTCTACCAAACTCCCCTTCACGGTCACCGGCTCGCGCAGCTCCTACACCGCAAAGATTGCGGGAATCCACGCAACAAACGAGGGAGGGAATCTCTACTTCAAGATCGACAACACATATCCCGAGAACAACTTGGCCGGCAACGACCCGAAGGAGCAGGGCAACCTCTCCTATGACAGCATCCGCGACCAGTACTACCTCAACCCCGGCGAGTATCTCGGATTCTCGTACGTGATGCTGACCAACGACGCAGACGGGTCCAACGTCGAGACGAACGTTGCAGCAATGCCGTTCGATAGCCGTGGCGTTGACGTCAGCGTCGCCGAAACGGACATACAGTCCAAGGACTTCGAGAGCGCGAGCGCCAATGACGGCGACTCCTCAGTCGAGGACAGGACGTTTGCGAAGGAAAACGGCCTGACAGGCTCGTCCACCACGAGCCAGTGGCTCGTCTCCTCCGTAAGCCTCAACCCGCCCGAGGTCGTGCCGGGCATCACCAAGGTCGTCGCGTCAAGGACCCAGGTGGGGTCTTCGTCTCCCAACACCGACACCACATTTGCGACAGGAACAGACACCATAAACTGGGAGGTCACCGCGAGAAACGACGGATCCGCGCCAATCTCCAAGTACACGATCAGCGACATCGTCGGCTCTCCCTATCTGTACACAGGAGACGTGAAGCTCGCCCTGAACGGAAGCGCCGCTCGTACGATAATGAGCTTCGGCGAGTGGACGTCGACAGATGGGTCCACGCCCGTGACGGCAGCGAACGCGAAGTCGGTTGTCGTGTCCATTAGGAACCCCGCGACATGGTCGACAACCACGACGACCCTCACCGTCAACGGTGGCTACGTGGCATTCAGAGGGTTGAATTCCTCGTCCTACTACTACCGCGCCGCCCTCAAGCGCACTGACGATGGTAGGCTCCGGCTGGACATTACGGCATACTCCGGATACAAGACCAGCAGCTCCTGGTCCAGCGACGATCAGTCAATCCTGCCGGGACAGCAGGCAGTGCTCCAGCTCAGCACGGTCAACAAGAGCTCGGCGTCCTCCATGACGCTGTTCAACGACGCCACCTTCACGCCGCTGAACACCAATACCTACAACGAGGACAAGGTGCAGTTTGGCACCAACATCGACTACGACGCCTTTGACGGCTCGAGCACCAGCTCTCGCCGCTCGGTGAGAGCGCAGGCAATCATCCCGATTCGAGACTATGCAGGCGCCACCGCGGTAATCGGCGTGACTGCCCCCGTAACGGAAGAGGATGGGTCCGAGTCGAGCGTCACGGCCTTGTGCACGGATGAACCCAACTACGTCACGCTCGAGAACGCCTCTGACGTGTTCACGTACACGTTGGACGTGAAGAACGTGAGCGAGAACAACATGACCGCGTTCACCATCATCGATGGGCTTCCGGAGACGGGCGACCATTACTCCTTCTACACGACGAACGAGCGCGACAGCCAGTTCAACGTCGACTTCGCCACCAACCCCAAGGTCACGGTTCAGATCGTGGACGATGAGGGCAACATATCCCTCCTGGATCCTTCGCTCTACACCGTAGAGTGGTCCGAGAAGACAGAGTTCACGCAGGACGACTGGGATGGCAAGACCTCAACGGGCTGGGACAGTTATCCCGATACTGCGCGCTCCTTCCGCATCCGCATGGCGAACGGCACCATACCTCCTGGGTATATCGTTCGCGTTACCTTCGACGCCAAGGCCAACAAGGGAACGATTCCCACGGGAAAGAGCGCCATCGCATGGAACTCGTTCGGCTATCAGGCCACCATCAATGGCAACAACCTCGAGGCGACCCCGCTCAAGGTGGGCGTGAGGGTCATGCAATCGTGGAATGCCACCATCGTGAAGTTCGCAGAGGACTACACCTACGAGGACTCCACGACTGGAGAAACCGAGACTGGAAAGATCTACGACGGGACCGACGACGAGCATGCCATGACCACCGACGAGGCAACCCTTAAGAAGGGCGACCAGCTTCCTGGTGCGGTGATTGGGCTCTACTCGCCCAGCGTCGACGATAAGATCGATGACTCCGACCTCGAGAGCAAGCTTGCCGAGTACGGCCTGCTTGCCGGTGACGTCCCCAGGACCATCAGCAAGGACGGAGCCGTCTACTACCTGAAGGACCTTGGAGAGACGGCAGAGTATAGCGCGGGCTTCTTGAAGCCCGCTAATGGCGCTAATGGCGACTACCCGCCTGCATTCGTGCAGTTCACCGGGCTGACCGAGAGCAAGTACCTGGTAAAGGAGCTCAAGGCGCCGGAGGGGTACACGCTCGGCAAGAACAAGGAGCTAATCATCACCGCGGACACCTCGTATGACGTTGGCATCAATAAGGGAAGCGAGCTGCCCAGCACCGGCGGCGATGGTGATGATGACGAGACGGCGACAGAGGATTCGTATAAGGCCAACGCATTCTTCACAGATGAGACTGGCTATTCGCTACCCGAGACTGGCGGGCATGGCAACGAGAGGATCCTTGCTTTCGGCTTGCTGGTTGCGCTAGCCTGCTTCGTTGGTCTTGTCATTCGCGGCCGTAGGAAGATTAGTGAATAAGCGATCGGACGCACAAGCGAGAGCTCAGGGCGCCCCTGCAAGGTCAGGGGCGCCTTCCGCTTCCCACCGCGTCGCAGCAAGGGTCGTGTGGGTGATAGGCGGCCTACTGGCAGCGCTGGTAGTGGCAGGTGTCGCCCTCATGGCATACCGGAATGTGCTTGCAGGGCAATGGGCGGCTGAGAACGCGGGGGTTGTCGAGAAGCTTCAAGGAGAGCTGCCTGGCTCGTCCCCCAGCATGCAGTCTGCCGATTTGCTTTCAGTGCAGGTTGATGGCATTTCTTATGTTGGCATCCTCAATCTGCCAGCACTTGATACAGCCCTCCCCGTAACAGCATCTTGGAGCGAGGGTCAGCACTGTCCAGGAGTCGTCTCTGGTTCTGTCTCCAGCGGCAATCTCGTGATTTCGGGACCGAACCTCAAGGGGTGCTTTGAGGGCATCGAGCGCGTGCCAGACGGCGAGAAGGTTTCATTGCAACTTGCGGACGGTTCGACCGAGACTTACGAGGTCGTCTCAGGAGAAACTCTCTCCGCAAGTGATGACCCCTCTCTGGTAAAGGGCGCAGACGATTGGGACCTAACGCTGTACTGCTCTTCCGTAAGTTCCACACAGCTAGACGTTTTGCGGCTGCGCAAGGAGCGCTAACGTTCTCGCTAAGCGCAGGCAAGACAGAGGCGACCCGCTCAATAAGGCAGTGAGATAGCTGAAAATCTATTCGGCGCTTCTTGCAAATAAGGCGTTATCTGTCTATAATAATTTCTCATGTCTGCGGGCTTGGCGCAGTTGGTAGCGCGCCACCTTGCCAAGGTGGAGGTCGCGGGTTCGAACCCCGTAGCCCGCTCCATGCGAACCCCACGGGCCGGAAGGGATTCCGGCCCGTGCCTTAATTCGGCGAGATGGCCAAGTGGTAAGGCAAGGGCCTGCAAAGCCCCCATCCCCGGTTCGAATCCGGGTCTCGCCTCCAGAAAATGATGACCGACCTTCCCTTGCGGACGGTCGGTCTTTTTTCTTCTGGCTTTGTGCAAATTCCGGAGGGCTTTAATGCCTGCGCTCTTGAAATTTGCGGTTGTAGGTCAAAAGTATTGCATTGGCTAAGTATCACCGAAAAGGTAACATTTTTCTACCTGCAATTCTTTGCCAAGTTAAAGTAAGAAAACTCTACGCTAACCTCAATTTTGACCTACAACCGCAATTTTTCAAAACCTGCCTCCAGCCTTGTGCCTCGAAACGACTAATAGCGCATCCGAGAATCGAAATCCTTTCTTCGAAAAGAAAAACCAGCGTCCACGCAACGCCAATGAGCCATCGCTCCCCCCTGCCGAATCCTCCTATAGCGACAGGCCAGCCCCGTAGCAGTAGCAACCGACTCTCCCACGACGACCTGCCCGCAGGCCAGGATTAACAAACACGGCAAGACATTTCAGGGGAGCTCAAACAGCTTCGCGGCGTCTGGTGTCTGATAATCCGCCGGCGCCCCCTTCCCTGGGCTGCCGTGGAGCGGCACCGCCGCAACACCAATTCTAGAAAACGCCTGACCTAGCTCTTCCCAGAGCCGTCAGAGCCGTCGCTCTCCTCTTCAAGCGACGGCACCGCCTCCATGATCGTCGCGACTGCTTCGTTCGTCTCGAGCAAATCTGGGCGTGCCACAAGATAGAAGCTCGCGTGCGCTTCGGGATCGGTGATGGGCACCGCGACACGCTTGACCGGGTCGTCCTGCTCGCTCTTCAGATGTTGCTGGTATATCACCACTGGAGCGTCGCTCGCGAAGCCAAGAGCTCTCGTCGTGCGCATGAGCTCCCTAAAAACCTGCCTGTCGGACTGGCGGATGAAAAGCGCGTGGGGCATCATGCGCTCGTGAACGCCATTCCAGAACCCGATGGTGTCGTAAAGGATGTAGGTCTCATAGTCCAGGTCGCCAAAGGAGACTGACGACCTTGAAGCAAGCGGATGGCCTTCGGGCGCCGACAGGTACAGGTTCTCGCGCATGAAGAGCCGGCAACGCATTCCCGGCACCTTGCGCATCGCTATGGCGACGTCAAGCGTACCGTCATAGACGCGCTGCTCGAGGGCATCCTCCTCGAGCATCTCCTGCCTGAACATCGTGCCTGGCAGGCTCTCCACGACAAACGAGGTCAGATACCACAGCGGCGCAGGCGCTACGGTGCCGATGCGCAGCATCTCGCTTTTCAGCCTTGAGGTCGCAATGTCGTCGCGCATGCGCTGAGCCGAGCGGACAAGCTCTTCCGCAGCCGGAAGGGCGGCACGGGCCTGCTCGTTTGGGCGCAGGCTGTTTGATCCGCGCTCGAAGAGCGGGCCTCCGAGCTCGCTCTCAAGCCGCTTGAGCGAGCGAGAGAGCGCTGGCTGAGAGATGTTCAGCTTCTTCGCGGCGCCGGAGACCGTCCCAACATGCATGACCTCGACAAACTGTCTCACCTGCTCAACGTCCATAGTGACCCCCTCTTGCTATGCGTTGCTTGCATTGTATCCGTCAGCGAGAAGCGCATGAAATGACAGGGAGAAAGTTTTCTCGCCCGCAAGCACGGCGCCCACGCACTGCCGAATGCGCCTTCTGGTCCCATTGAATGCATGCGAGCTGGAAATTGCCCAATTTAACCCTTGCAGATGCGCCTCTAATCGCGTATCCTCAATAACGCGTTCGCGGGCTTGGCGCAGTTGGTAGCGCGCCACCTTGCCAAGGTGGAGGTCGCGGGTTCGAACCCCGTAGCCCGCTCCATGCGAACCCCACGGGCCGGAAGGGATTCCGGCCCGTGCCATAATTCGGCGAGATGGCCAAGTGGTAAGGCAAGGGCCTGCAAAGCCCCCATCCCCGGTTCGAATCCGGGTCTCGCCTCCAGAAGACGCCGCCGGCGCCTCGAGGGGACTCTCCCCGCGAGGCGCCGGCTTTCTTTTTGGCTCGGCTCGCCCATGCGCCGGCTCCCCAGCCTTCGCGGCAGATTATCAAACACGGCGGCGCCATTCCGGGAGGATGACCCCCAGTTTCGGGGCGCGGTGTTTGCTAATCCGACAGCCAAGATCCCCGCGCGCTCGGGGCTGGCACTTATCCGTTACAAAAAAGCGCCCGAAGGGGCGCCAATAAACTCAACTTGCGGAGCTCCGCACGAGAGAAGCCGCTACGAGACTCCAAGCGTTCCGTTGCCATGAGGCAGCAGCTTCACCAGCCTGACCACGGTGCCGACGCCCGACGGCTTTGGCGCAATGGAGACGGCGTCGGCCAGCATGCGCATCAGCTTGATGCCGCGGCCGCGCTCGGCTTCCGGACCG
This sequence comes from Tractidigestivibacter sp., assembly GCF_050946515.1. Taxonomy (GTDB): domain Bacteria; phylum Actinomycetota; class Coriobacteriia; order Coriobacteriales; family Atopobiaceae; genus Tractidigestivibacter. The sequence continues at coordinate 116,032 of NZ_JBMNUX010000006.1, read as the reverse complement.
GTCTCGGGAGGCTCCTCGTCCGGCCGCAGCTCAAAGCCGCTGCCGCAATCGACCACGTCGACGACGACGCGGTCTTGGTACGCAGAGAAGGTCGTCAGCACGCCTTGCGCGCAGGTATGGTCGACGGCGTTGCCGATGGCCTCGCCGCAGGCAAGCGTCATGTCAAACACGTCGTCGTCCGAGAAGGGCAGCTCTCGCATTAGCTCCCCCACCCGCTCGCGCGCCGATCCCAAATCGTCAGCGTCAACGGGGAAGGTGGTGCGCCACTTTGGCAGCACGGTCGGCGAAAGCTCGCTGACCTTGCCCTTGCCGCCCTCCTGCATCACGGGCATGTAGTCAATCATGCGCATGATGGCCATGCTGCGATAGACGCGCGGGCGAACGTTGGTAAGCGAGAGGAGCCCGCCCATCTTGCGCATGCGCCGAAGCTCTTTCAAAATGAGGCCCATGCCCGCAGAGTCGACGTAGTCAACATCGGACATGTTCAGGATCACGCGTCGGCAGCCGCCATCAATCAGCGCCTCGATGTTGCGCCTGAGGGCAGGCACGCTTTTCACATCGAGGTCGCCTAAGACATTGACTACAGCTATGTTTGGCGTCTTCTTCTCCATATTGGAATGCTTCCCCATATCCGCCAAACTATGCTGAAATCGTGCGTGTTTGTTCAATCGGAGCAAACGAATTCAGTGGGCGCGCCAGCGTTCTGCCCACTCGGCGCCCCTATTTCTCGTCTTCTCCTGCGTCTCCCAGCGAGTCAAAGCGCACGGCGACCATGGCCACGTCGTCATCCAAGCGGCTCCCCGTGAACGCGTCAAGGCGCTGCAGGAACCGCTCGAGAAGGTGGTCGAAGTCGTCCTTGCTCACCTCGTCCATCACCATGTCGCGAAGGCCGTCCTCCCCGAAGAACGCCCCCGAGGGCGAGCGCGCCTCAGTGGTGCCGTCGGTATAGAGCAACAGCACGTCGCCTTCGTGTAGGTGCTCGCGTCCATCCTGGTAGTTCATGTCATGGAAGGCGCCCACCACGCCCGACTGCACGTCTAGCATGTCAATCTCTCCGGTCTTTGCACGCCAAAGGACCGCGGGCGGGTGGCCTGCGGAGCAGTACGTAAGCGTTGCCGAAGGAAGGTCGATGATGCCCACGAACAGCGTCGCAAAGGTCTCGATGCGCGAGAAGCCCAGAAGGAAGTCGTTCAGCGAGCGAACCATGGAAGCGGGCGGCAGGCCCTCCCACGAATAGGCGCCAAGCGCCGTCTTGACGGCCGCAGAGACCGATGCCGCCTCGACGCCCTTGCCCGAGACGTCCCCCATGATCACGCAGGCGCGGCCACCTGGCAGGCGGATGAGGTCATAGAAGTCTCCGCCCACAAACGCGTCAGCCGTGGCCGAAGAATAGATGCCATGCGCAGTGATGCCGTCCACGCGCTGAAGGACGTTCTGCATGCCGCTCTGAAGTGCCTGCGAGATGCGCTTGTCCTGCTCGCGTGCAAGCTCTCCCTGAGAGATGTCACGGACGTCCTCGCCCAGGCGCCGGAGGAAGCGCAGCTCAAGCTCGTCTAGGGGCTCGGCGCCGTCCTCCCTCAAGAGCATGCACGCGCGGTGGTTGCCGCTTGAGTCAAGGAAGTCGAGAAGGGCCCCCACGCACGGCTCGCCAAGCTCGTGAAGGCAGTCGTAGACCTTGGTGCCCGGCACGACGCTCACTACCGCCACGCCGCCGATGTAGCGCCCCGAGGTGGCCTCCTCCAGGTCAAGCGGGATGGCTCGCATGCCAGCGTTTGGCAAATCAGCCACAAGCACGTTCTGATGGGTGTTGAGCGACAGGGGCACGTAGCGCGCGTCGAGGCTCTCGGCCGCCTCGGAAACGGTCTTGCGCGTTGCCTCAACGAGGTCGTCCCCTTTGCCGGACGCGTCTAGGAGCTCTTCTCGAAGCGTTGTCCCAAGGCTCTCAAGGCGTTCCGAGCGCTGCGTTTGCATGGCGGAAAGAGCGCCGACAAGCTGGACGGACAGATAGTGCGCGACGGCGTCAAGCAGTCGCCTGTCCTCGCGAGACGTGGAGCGGAGCTTGTTCCATCCGACCTCGATGATTGCGATAACGTCGCTGCCGAACCACACCGGCACGACAAAGAAGCAAGAGAAGGGCGGCATGGAGCTGACGCCCACGCGAAGGACCTCTTTGGTCTCTTGGTTCACGACCTCGCGCGTCTGCAGGCGGCCCCTGCGAAGGTCTTGCGAGTCAGGGGGCAGAACGCGCAGGCTCAGCGAGTGGCCGACCTCGATAGCGATAGACGCCACCGTACGACCGGGCTCAAGAAAGCGGGGAACCCGAGAGCCTCGAAGCGATTCGGACATTCCGCGCAGGTGATAGCCGTCGGACTCGGCCAGATAAAGAATCGTTGCATCTGCTTCCATCGTTGAGGTGATCTCGTCAATCACGCGCGAGAAGAGCGTGCTGACGTCACGCGAGTCAAGCGTGTCGAGAACGATGTTCAAGGCACCCGAGAGCTGGTGGTTTGCATGGCGCAGCTCGTCAAGCTCGCGCTCGCCAGCCTGGAATGCTTGCTCGTTCTCGTCTGCGGGAAGCGCCACCATAAGATAGGTCTCGCCAGGAGCGGGAATGTGGTCGCAGCGAACCCAGAGCGTCAGCGGCGTACCATCCGGTGCCGAGCGATTGACAAGCTTTGATGAGCCGTCAACGGGAAATGGCAGATCGGTTGGCGAGAAAGTCCCGGGATTTGGCCCCACCGCCTCCGGCGGGGTGTCAACGGGCGCGAAGAGGTCGGCAACGTTCTTGTTCACGAGCCTCTCGCCCTCGCGGCAGAACAGCAGCGTCGCCTGGTCGTTCGCCAGAAGAATCTGACCGAACATGTCGAATACGACAATCGCCTCGTTTACCAGCTGCATGAGGCGGGACAACGTCCCGACGGCACCGTTCTCGCCAAGTCCTTCCATGCGTACGCTCAGTGCGTTGTTTGCCACGTCTCGTCCTCTTCCCGAACGCAGCCAAACGCAGCGGTCGCATCAGGAAGAGGAAGCTCCCTGGACGAAGCTATGCGCCTGGGCGTGCGTAAATCTGATCGGCGGGAACCATCACGAGGTTGCTTTCTTGCAGCTTGACCTCAAGCGGCTCTCCCGTAACCTTGATGATATCGATGGTCCTACCCTCAATGGAGCAGGTATAAGCGTACTCCAGGTTGAGGTCGCAAGACGAGAGATGATCGAGCAATGCGGCAAGTCCGCCAGGCTCGTTGGTGACTTCGACGGCGACGACCTGCGTGAGCATGACGGTATAGTCCTTAGAGGCGAGGAGCTTCTCAGCCTCCGCAGGACGGTCGCAAATGAGGCGAACCGTGCTGAAATCGGTCGTGTCGGCAATCATGATGGCATGAATTTGAATGTCCACCTCGCCAAGAAGGTGACAGACTTTCGCAAGGCTTCCCGGCTCGTTGGGCAAGCAAACAGTAACCTGGTCAATCATCGCTCTCCCCTTCCCTAAAACTATTGAGTAGTTTGATGCTAGTTCTCGTTCGCTACAGGAAGGTTTCGACAGCGATACGAACGGGGCACAGCTGCCAGACGGTGGGCCAGGGAGGACGGGCGGCAATCGGCATAAAAAACGAGCCCCGGTTGGGGCTCGCTAAATTTCGTGGTGTCGGAGGCGGGACTTGAACCCGCACGACCTTTTAGTCAGTCACTAGCACCTCAAGCTAGCGCGTCTGCCAATTCCGCCACTCCGACATGCGCATCAGCGCGAGGAACATATTAACACAGACGACCCTCAGGGCAAGTGTGATTTGCGAGATTTCTTGATTCTCGCTTTGGCGGAGTCCGCCCGCCACGCGGCACCCGCACCCGCTTCAGCAGATTGCCCTCCGGCACCAAACTAATAAACACCAAAACGGCTGCGCCGCTTGCTCCAGACCGGATTGCCCGAGCGGTGTTTATTGTTTCCCCACAGCCACGCAAGCTGCAGTAAACGCCACGCATCGCGCGCCAGCAGCTCCCCCGCCCCGGATTAACAAACACCAAACCGGCTGGGACGCGTGAACCAGGTCTGATTGCCAGAGCGGTGTTTATTAATCTGCTTCGGAAAAATCATCTGCTTCAACAAGCAGATTCTGGTTGGTCGTGCGAGAAAGGCGGCGGTCGACGCCAGCAGGCGCACCGATTGACAGATTAATAAACACCAGAATGGCTGACTGAATTGCTCAACTCGGAAAACGTCTAGCGTTGTCCCTGCCGTGTTTATTAATTTCCACGGCGAGACCCAGCTTGCAAAAGTGCGGACCACACGGAGAGAAGTGCGGGATATCTCCGCATGATCTGATGCCAGCGAAAGCCGAATGGCGTGAAAGCGGAGGCTGGCGCCAGATTAATAAACACCATCCGACATTTATGCGTTTCAAAGTCCAATATGCCCGAGTGGTGTTTATTAATCTGAGGCAGCAGGCAGATATTGGCGACCGAGAAGGCGAACCAGGCGAGCAGGGCGAACCAGGCGAGCAGGGCGAACCGGGCGAGAAGGGCGAGCCAGGCGAGAAGGGGCTGCCAAGCCGGGCGAGAAGGGCTTCCGGACCAGGCAAGAAGGACCAACGGAGCAGCGCAGGTCGCCGGCCGGCGCTACTCTCCCCTGCTACAAAAAACGGCACCCGGCCGCAAAGCGAAGCCGGGTGCCGCATGTCTAGCAGCTTAAAGCCAAACGGGGAAGCTACTCGTCCTTCTGCCAGCCGATGTCCTCGGGACGGACGTAGTCGGTGTGGTACAGAGCAGGACCGTAGTTGGCCAGGCCCTTCTTGGTGACGACCACGTCGGGGCCGTTGTACAGGGGGATGAAGGCGTAAGACTCCAGGGCCTCCTTCTCGGCCTCGTTGACGGCAGCCATCTGCTCCTCGTGGGTCGACTTGGTGATTGCCTCGGCAAGCTTCTCGTCCAGCTCGGTGCTGCCCCAGCCGGTGAAGTTGGAAGAGGAATCGGAGCCGTAGATCTGCGGGAGGTTCCAGAACGAGGTGGGCGTGCCGCTCCAGCCAAAGAGGACGGTGTCCCACTCGCCGCTGCTCAGGGTCTCGGAGAACTCGGAAGACGCCTTGGCGTCCTGCTCGACCAGCATGCCGGCGCTCTTTGCCATCTGGATGACGGCAGCGGCGCGGTTCTTGACCATGTTGGAGTCGCCGAAGGTGGTGAAGGAGAACGAGACCTGCTGACCGTCCTTCTCGTAGTAGCCGTCGTCGTTCAGCGTGTAGCCAGCGTCCTCGAGGGTCTGCTTAGCGGCAGCGATGCCGTCATCGGCGGAGGCGATGTTCTTGACGTCGTCGGGACGGTTGTCCTCGATGCCATCGGCCCAGAACGGATACATGAGCGAGCCGCAGGGGTCCTCGTCCCAGTTCACGCCGTTGAAGACGACGGAGCGGATGGTGGCCTGGTCGAGGCACTGCATGAAGGCCTTGCGGACAGCGATGTCAGACAGAGAGTCACGCGTGGTGTTGACCTCGATGCACGCAATGGAGATGCTGTTGGCGCGACGGACGTAGGCGTCCTCCATGGAGCTGAAGTTGGAGAGCATCTCCTGCGAACCGGACTGGGCGGTACCGGTGGCGTCGATCTCGCCGTTGCGGAAGGCGTTGAAGAGCGCCTGGGAGTCCATCTGCTTGTAGGTGATCTTGTCCAGCTTGGGAGCGTCGCCCCACCAGTTCTCGTTGGGCACGTAGACGACCTCGGTCTCGGACACGGAGTCGATCGTGTACGGGCCATAGCCCCACTCGGCGTGCGGCTCGACGTTCCAGCCGCTGTTGAAGACCTCGGGGTCGGCGGCGTCGGGGTGGATGACCTGCGTGAACAGGGCCTCGGGCGGATAGACCAGCGAGGAGGCGGTGATGACGACCTGGAAGTCGTTGTCGCCGCGCTCGACCGAGGTGATGCGGTCGTAGCCGTCGGTGGCTGCGGGCGTGTAGTCGGTGTTGCTGCCGTTCATGACGGTCCAGATTGCCTGGTAGGCGCGGTAGTCGAGCGGGGTGCCGTCGTTGAACTTGGCATCCTGGTTCAGGTCGAAGGTGACCGTCTGGGAATCGCCATTCTCCTGGATGTCGACGTTCGTGATGAAGTCGGGGTTGGGCGTCCAGGTGGAGCCGGTCTCGTCAGAGATGAAGATGTCGACGGGCATGTAGTAGCTCCAGAGGGTCTTCATCTCGACGGTGTTGCCCTCGACGGACAGCATGTTCCAGTTGGGGCCAATCTCGCCGGACGGAAGGACGAGCTCGCCGCCATCCTGGACGTTGTCGCGCTCCTGCGGGTTGTTGTAGGCCTTGCCTGCCTCGGGCAGCGGCAGCTGGTCGAGCGCCGTGGTGGCCGGGCTGCCCTCCTGAGGCTCGGTGCCTGTGGTGGAGGTGTCGTTCGTGGTCGTCGACGAGTCGCTGGAGCTCGAGTCGGACGAGCCGCCGCAGCCAGCAAGGCCAAGGCCCATCAACGTGGCAGCGGCACCGCTGACGCCCAAGAATGAGCGACGCGACAGGTTAGAACTCTTCATAAAGCTCTCCCTTTCCTTCCAATACTTACCAAACCAGCGAGGACGAAGCGATTGCCAGGTCCTCACAAGTAACCAAATGATACCAGAGCAAAACCTTAAAGCTTTCTATAGGCACTCCCATCCTTGCAGGAGACCCTCCGGCAGTCGCAGGCGTTACTTCTCGTCCCTGTAGTTGACAGGGATCAGGCTGGAAGCGGGCACAAGCTTGCCATCCTGGTACACAAGGCGCTCGCGCGTGCGTTCCACCTTAGGATCAGGGATGGGGATTGCAGACAGCAGGGCCTTGGTGTAGGGGTCCTTCGGATTGGTGAAGACGTCCTCGGTCTCGCCGTACTCGACGATCTTTCCAAGGTGCATGACTGCAACGGTGTCGGAGATGTGGCGAATGACGGCGAGGTCGTGCGCCACGAACAGGTACGAGATCTTCAGCTGGATCTGCAGGTCCTCAAGCAGGTTGATGATGCCAGCCTGGATGGACACGTCAAGAGACGCGATGGGCTCGTCCAGAAGCAGCAGCTTGGGCTCTGTTGCCAAGGCGCGTGCAATGGCGATGCGCTGGCGCTGGCCGCCGGAGAACTGCGACGGGAAGCGGTCGACGTAGTCGGGGTTGATGCCAACCAGATACATAAGCTCCCCGATGCGCTTGTTGATCTTGTTCTCGTCCCACTTCTGCGCGCGCAGGGGCTCGGCAAGCACGTCGTAGACGGGCATGCGAGGGTCAAGGGAGCTCATGGGGTCCTGGAAGATAACCTGGAGATTGCGCCTCACCTCGCGGCGCTCGCGGTTGTTCTTGAGCTCAGCGACGTCCTTGCCCAGAACGATGATGCGACCTTCCTCGGGCTTGACCAGGTCCATGATCTGCGTCAGCGTAGTGGACTTGCCTGAGCCGGACTCGCCGACAAGCGCAAGCGTCTCGCCTTCGTGAATCTTGAACGACGCGTGGTCGACGGCGGTCATCGTTCCCTTTTTCCTGCGGATAAGGCCCTTGCCCTGAACCGGGAAGGTCTTGACAAGGTTCTCGACCTCAAGCACAACGGGACGCTTCTCACGCGGCACGTCTGCCCATTTGGGAAGAATCGGCTCGACGCCAGGATAGACGTCGGCAAAGGTAAGGCTATTTTCTTTGATCTCCTGCTGGCGATGGCAAGAGACAAGGTGCCCCTCTGAGGCCTCAATAGGCAGCAGGTCAGGCTCGACCTTGTGGCACTCGGGGCGCGCCATCGGGCAGCGCGGCGAGAACGGGCAGCCAGAGGGAATGGCGGCCAGCGAGGGCGGATTGCCCTTGATGGGGACGAGGCGCGTGGTCGCCTTCTCGTGCGGCTTAGGAACAGCGCCGAGAAGGCCCATGGTGTAGGGGTGAGAGGGACGGTCGAACACGGTGTCGATGCTGGCGCGCTCGACGGCACGGCCGGCGTACATGACCATGACGTCGTCCGCGGTTCCGGCGACGACGCCCAGGTCGTGCGTGATCAGCACGACGGCAGCGCCGGTCTCGCGCTGCGCAACCTTCAGGATGTCCAGGATCTGCGCCTGGATGGTGACGTCGAGCGCCGTGGTGGGCTCGTCGGCGATGATGATGTCGGGGTTGTTCGCGATGGCGATTGCGATGACCACGCGCTGGCGCATGCCGCCGGAGAACTCGTGCGGATAGGCATCAAGGCGGTCCTCGGGATCGGTGATGCCAACCATGGTGAGAAGCTCGATGCAGCGCTTGCGCACTTGGTCCTTCGGCATGTCGGGGTTATGGATGAGAAGCGCCTCGGCAATCTGGTCGCCGATGGAGAACATGGGCGTGAGCGCCGAGAGCGGGTCCTGGAAGATCATCGAGATCTTGGTGCCGCGATACTTGGACATCTCCTCGTCGGTCTTGCCCAGAAGCTCCTCGCCGTTCAGCTTGATTGAGCCCGTGACGTGCGCGTTGTCGTCCAGAAGCCCAATCAGCGAAAGCGCCGTGACCGACTTGCCGGAGCCGGACTCGCCGACGATGCCCAGCGTGCGCCCGCCCCAAAGGTCAAAGTTGACGCCACGAACAGCGCGGACGACGCCCGCCTCGGTGTTGAACGAGACGTGCAGGTCACGAACCTGCATGACGGGCTTGCCCTTGGGCGCGCCCTTGGGACCGTTCGACTCGTTCAGCTCATAGCGAAGGACGTCATCCTCCTGGAAGCCAGAGCCTGCGGAGTCGGCCGCAGTGGTCTTGTTGTCAATAGTCTCAGACATGTGCCTGCTCCGTTACCTACTCGTTGCCGTTCTCGTTGACATTCTCGGCAGCCGTTGTCTCGGCCACCTCGGCGGTCTCCTGCTCGTCCTTCTTGGACTCCTCGTCGCTGACCTTGCCAGCAGCGCGAGAATACGGGTCGAAGGCGTCTCTCAGGCCGTCGCCGATGAGCTGCATGCTCACGCAGAGCACGATCAGCACGATGGACGGGATAAGGACCATCCATGGGGCGGAGATCATTGCAGAGGAGCCTTGCGAAAGGATGTAGCCGAGCGAGGTGTCAGGGGCCTTGATGCCCAGGCCGAGGAAGCTGTAAGCCGTCTCGGAGTTGATGCCGCTGATGACGCCCAGCACCGTCTCGATAATCAGGATGGAGCCCAGGTTGGGGATCAGGTGGCGGACGATGATCTTGATCGGCGAGACACCCATGTACTTGGCGGCGCGCACGTAGTCACGCTCGCGGAGCGAAAGCGCCATGGTGTGAAGCACTCGCGCATAGCCAATCCAGCCGAATGCCGTCAGACCCAGGATGAGCACGACCCAACCCGTGGTGCCAGAGGAAGACCGAACGATCATTGCGACGAGAAGGAAGCTCGGGATAACAAGGAGCATGTCCAGGATCCACATGCCGACCTTCTCGCCCCAGCCGCGAGCATAGGCGATGGCTGTGCCCACGAAGGCCGCGATGATCATCGTGAGGACTGCGTAGGTGATGCCAATCACGAGCGAGCGGCCAAGGCCGTGCACGACGCAGGCAAAGAGGTCAAAGCCGCCGCCATCCGTGCCAAACCAGTGCTTGGCGCTGGGGGGCTGGCTGATAGACGTGAAGTCGGGCGTCTGGTAGTCGTACTCGCAGATGAAGGGGCCAAAGATGGCGACCAGCACCAAAAACACCAGGATGACGAGGCCCACGATGGCGCTCGGCTGCCTAAAGAACCTTCGGGCGATAAGGCCCGCGTAGCTGATTCGCTTGACCTGAGAAGGACCGGCCGCGTCAGCCTCGAGCTCAAGCTGGGCGTTGGTGAGCTGCTGGCCCTGCTCCTGCTCTTGCTTGTTCTGCTCTTCCATGGCCATCTCCTTAGCTCATCTTGATTCGAGGGTCGAGCGCAGCGGCGAAGAGGTCCGCCAAAAGCGCGCCGGCCAGGGTGCACACGCCAGAGAACGCCGCTACGGCGACGGCACCGTTGATGTTGTTGTCATTGATGCAGTTCACGAAGTACTCGCCCAAGCCGTGGATGGCGAAGATCTTCTCGGTCATGACGGCGCCCGTGAAGATGCCGGCGATGGAGAAGGCCACGTTGACAGAGGTGGGAATCAGGGAAGCGCGAAGCGCGTGCTTGCGGATGGCCTGCTTCTTGGTGAGGCCCTTTGCGCGTGCCGTGCGCACGTAGTCGGCATGCATCTCATCGAGAAGATAGGTGCGCTGGTTCAGGTGATAGCTCACGGAGCTGATGATGGTAAGCACGACGGTGGGCAAGAAGAGGTGCTGCATAAGGTCGATGAACTCGAGCCACAGGTCATTGCCTTCATAGCTTGAAAGCCCGGTCACATAGAAGATGCGCATACCGGTTGCGTTGTTTATCTCAATGGCGATGAAGACGACCAAGATTGCAAGAACGACAGTCGGAATGACAAGGAAGACTGACGCCAAGCCGCTCCAGAATCGGTCTTGCCATTGGTACTGCCGCTGGGCCGTGTAGACGCCGAGGCTCACGCCAATCACAATCGAAAGGATCGTCGAGAGAAGCATGAGCTGCACGGATGCGGGAATGCGGGAGGCAATCTCGTCGTTAACCGAGCCGCCGTCGGGGGTAAGCCCCCAGTTGCCCTGAAGGACATCGCCAAGCCAACGCTGATAGCGCTCAAAGATGGGGGTGCGGTCGTTCAGGTTCGCCTTGTCAAGCGACGCCTCAATTGACTCTTGCGGCGGGCGAGGCGTCTTGGACTCGTAGTTGGAGCGTGGGTTCATGAACGTGCACGCAAGGAAATACGTCAGCGACGTCGCGACGAAAATCATCACGATGTAGTTGAGGACTCGCTTGGTAATGTACCAGACGAATCGTGCCATGGGGACTCCTTCTTCTTCCGATAATGCGGTGCAAACCATGCCCATAAGGGGAATGGAAGGCAAGGCAGGGCGACATCGCCCCAGCTCTTAGAAAGGCTATTCATCGCGGGCGCGATAAATACAACGGAAATAATTCTAACACTTGTTAGAAATAATCTAGAAACCGTGCCGTTCTGTAACAAACGTTTCAACTAGCTGAGCGGCAAGATGGCTAAAAATAGAAAGATGCGGAAGAGACCGTAAAGGTGTATCTTCCGCATCAGATATTCGATACTTTGTCTCCCCTGCCTACAGCCCGATGGTGCCGGTGGGGAATGTGATGGCCATCACGAGAACGCAAACGCCGAAGATGGTTGCGGAGATGATGGTAAGGCGGTCGAGGTTCTTCTCCCAGACGCCAGAGCCAGAGTTGGCGTTGTACATGGAGGAGGCAATCATATCCGAGACGCCCGTTCCTTTGCCCGAGTGCATAAGCACGAGCGCAATGCAAAGCAGTCCCGAAATGAACAGCAGGACGGTAAGAATGATGTTCAAAACACTCACGATTGTGGTCTCCTCTAGGTGACAGTGCGGGCTTTGAGCGCACATCGGCACGCTGCCCCAGTTCGCATGTACTTTGCTACATTACCACAATCGTTTGCCAAAGCGCAGAAGTATCGCAAACGGCCATGTGAGAGAAGTTTGATGGCCCGGAAGCAACGTCCCGAAAAGGGGAATCGTCGACCTTCCCAAAGGTGGCGTCGCTCCCCCACCGCTTCAGTCAAAAAAGGGCCGCGCGCCAAATAAGCGTGCGGCCCACAAGGTCTGGAAAGTGAGACCAAAGGCTACATGGCGGCCTTCACCATGGCGGCGAAGGAGTCGGCCTTCAGCGAAGCGCCGCCCACCAGAGCGCCGTCGACGTCGTCCTTCTCAAGGAACCCGGCGACGTTGTTAGGCTTGGCGGAGCCACCGTAGAGGATGCGGATGCCGTCGGCGGTCTTCTGACCAAAGATCTCTGCCAGGGTCTTGCGGATGGCGCCGCAGACCTCCTGGGCATCGTCGGCAGTGGCGGTCTTGCCGGTGCCGATGGCCCAGATGGGCTCGTAGGCGATGACGTACTTGGAGGGATCGGCAATCTCGAGGCCCTCGGTGTCCTTCTTGATCTGGTCGACGACAAACTCGACGTGCTTGCCGGCCTCACGGACCTCAAGCGGCTCGCCGCAGCAGCTGATGGGGACGATGCCGTGAGCCATCAGGGCCTTGGCCTTCTTGTTGATCTCCTCGTCGGTCTCGTGGAAATAGCCACGACGCTCGGAGTGGCCAATGATGCAGTACGTTGCGCCGATGTTGGTCAGCATGTCGGGAGCGGTCTCTCCGGTGAAGGCACCGTGCTCCTCCCAATAGACGTTCTGCGCACCAAGCGCGAAGGGGGCCTTCTTCTGGTCGATGACCTCGGCGACGCCCTTGAGGTCAACGGCGGGCGGGCAGACGACGACGTCGACGCTGCCAGTGCCGTCCTTGAGCTCGTCAGCAAGACCGCTCGCGAGCTCGACGCCCTCGGTGTAGGTCTTGTTCATCTTCCAGTTGCCAGCGATCATCCTGTTACGCATCGAGAAGCGCCTCCACTCCAGGAAGAGCCTTGCCCTCGACGAGCTCCATGGAAGCGCCACCGCCGGTGGAGATCCAGCTCATCTTGTCGGCCAGGCCGAACTTGTTGATTGCTGCGACAGAGTCGCCACCGCCGATGATGGAGGTGCCGCCATTGGCCTTGACCTCGGCAACCGCACGAGCGACGGCCTCGGTGCCCTTGGCGAACTGGTCCATCTCGAAGACGCCCATGGGGCCGTTCCAGAAGACGGTCTTGGCGCCCTTGACGGCCTCGGCGTAGAGCTCGACGGTCTTGGGACCAATGTCCATGCCCATGCGGTCATCGGGGATGCTGTCGGATGCGACGACCTCGCCGGTGGCGTCCTCGCCAAAGTGGTCGGCAACGACGTTGTCAACGGGGAGAAGAACCTTGCAGCCCTTGGCCTCTGCCTTCTTCAGCATCTCGCCAGCACGCTCGACCCAGTCGGGCTCCTGCAGGGAGGTGCCGACCTTGTAGCCCTTGGCCAGGAAGAAGGTGTAGGCCATGCCGCCGCCGATGATCAGGGTGTCGGCGGAGTCGATCAGGTGGTCAAGCACGCCGATCTTGGAGGACACCTTGGAGCCGCCGACGATGGCGACGAACGGACGGGCAGGGTCTGCGAAGATCGACGTAAGGGTGTCGACCTCCTTCTCAAGCAGGAAGCCGGCGTACGCGGGCAGATAAGCGGCGGGGCCGACGACGGAGCCCTGAGAGCGGTGGGCGGTGCCGAAGGCATCCAGCACGAAGATGTCGCCATAGGAGGCGAGGGTCTTGGCGATCTCGGGGTCGTTCTTCTTCTCGCGCTTGTCGAAGCGGACGTTCTCGAGCAGGATGATGTCGCCCGGCTTCATGGCGGCAACGGCGTCGGCGGCAACCTGGCCGTAGGTGTCAGGCACGAACTTGACGTCGTAGCCGGTGAGCTCGGCGAGCTTGCCAGCGACAGGCTTCAGGGAGAACTCCTCCTGATAGCCAGTTCCGTCAGGACGGCCAAGGTGGCTCATCAGGATGATCTTTGCGTTGTGCTCCTTGAGGTACTTGATGGTGGGGATGGCAGCGCGCACGCGCGTATCGTCAGTGACGACGCCATCCTTCAGAGGCACGTTGAAGTCGACGCGGACGAGGACGCGCTTGCCGTCGACGTCAGCATCGCGGACGGTCTTCTTGGTAAAGGCCATGATGCTTCTCCTTCTGATAGTGCTTCCAACAGAAAAAAGGGTGCGGCCGCGGCCTTTAGACCTGCGACCGCACCCCTTAGAAACCGAGCGAGTGCGCCAAACTAGGCGACGAACTTCTCGAAGTACTTGATGGTGCGGACCATCTGAGAGGTGTAGGAGTTCTCGTTGTCGTACCAAGAGACGACCTGGACGAGGTACTCGTTGCCACCGACGGGCAGGACGGAGGTCTGCGTGGCGTCGAAGATGGAGCCGTGGGTCTCGCCCACGATGTCGGAGGAGACGATCTCGTCCTCGTTGTAGGCGAAGGTCTCGGGGATCTTCTCGGCGTAAGCCTTCATGGCAGCGTTGACCATGTCGACGGTCAGCGGCTCAGCGGACTCAACGACCGCGTAGAGCAGCGTGGTGGAGCCATCGGGCACGGGCACGCGCTGAGCGGCGCCGATGAGCTTGCCGTCGAGCTCGGGGAGGACCAGGCCGATTGCCTTGGCGGCACCCGAGGAGGTCGGGACGATGTTGGCAGAGGAGGTGCGGCTACGACGCTTGTTGCCCTTGCGCTGCGGGCCGTCGAGCGGCATCTGGTCGCCGGTGAAGGCGTGGATGGTCTGCATGATGCCGGACTTGATGGGGAACGCGTCGTTCAGGCCCTTGGCCATAGGAGCCAGGCAGTTGGTGGTGCAGGAGGCAGCGGAGATGATGTTGTCGTCTGCGGTCAGCGTCTCATGGTTGACGTTGTAGACGATGGTCTTGAGGTCCTTGCCTGCAGGAGCAGAGATGACGACCTTCTTGGCGCCGGCGTCGATGTGAGCCTGGGCCTTGGCCTTGGAGGTGTAGAAACCGGTGCACTCGAGGACGACGTCAACGCCGAGCTCGCCCCAAGGAAGCTTGGAAGCGTCGGGCTCCTTGTAAATGGTGATCTCCTTGCCATCAACGATGATGGAGTGATCGGTAGCCTCGACCTTGTGATCGCGAGCATAGTTACCGTGCGTGGTGTCGTACTTCAGGAGGTACGCCAGCATATCGGGGGACGTGAGGTCGTTGATTGCGACGATCTCGGAGCCCTCGTGGGCGAACATCTGGCGGAACGCCAGACGACCGATGCGGCCAAAGCCGTTAATTGCAACCTTAACTGCCATGCTGTCTCCTTTCGAGAGGTCGATGGGGCCTCCCCCCACCTAACCTGTAACAACGCCGAAATGACATTGCTAGTGGCTATTCTAGCGCACGTTTGCGCTGCAGGAAGGCTTAATAATTGTCGTTGGCAAATTTGTCGGCAATTTCCTCCCAGCTTTGTTGTATGTACCCCACTTTACCTGCCCTTATATCAGCAGAATTATTTCTTTTTTTGTGTGGGAACGTTCCCGGTTTCCTCAACTTCACCGACTAGTTGTTGCAGGCGCAGGAGCCTGTGGTACATTGCTGATTTTGAGGCAGGCGGATCAAGCTTCTGGCCGAGGGCCCCCAGGGAGAGCTCTGGGTTTGCCTTCCTTACGCGGCAAAACTCGCGCACGGCGGGCGGCAGCTTCGATAGGCCAATCTCGCGCTCTGCTCGCGCGATGAGGTCGAGCTGGTCTGCCGCCGCGCTTGAAGAACGCGCTTGGTTTGCGACCTCGGCGTTCACACGACGGTTCACGTCGTTTTTCACCGACTTTCGCACGCGCGCCACCTCGACAACCTGAGCCATCCTGTGCGCCCCCATAGCGCTTAGCAAGCAAGACACGTCGTCGAAGCTCTTGAGGTATATGGCAAACGAGCCGCGCCTATGGTTGAGGCGGGCAGAGACGCCCAACGTGCCCATGACGTCCACAAGCCCGTGGGCAAAGGTCTCGCCCGTCACGGCAATCTCAAGGTGGAAATCTCCTCTGGGATCCGCGATGAAGCCGCCCGCCATGAAGGCCCCCCGCACGAAGGCCCGCCTTCCGTCAGCGGTGCGCAGGAGCTGGCGTGGCACGCCTGAGGCAATGCCCCTGCCAGGCACGAGAATTCCCAGCCCCTCAAGGTCGTCTGCTAGGCGCTCCTGCTCTGGAATCTCGATTAGGTAGTTTCTCGTCTTATGGAGGACGGAGCGGCGAACGGTCAGCGCCGTCTCAAGGTCGAAGAGCTTGTGAGTAAGCTTGATGATGGTGCGAGCGACAGCGCCCGTCTCTGTCGCAATGCGAATTGAGTAGCGCCCCGAGCCATGGAAGCTCAGGGTGCCGCAGACGCGCACAAGAGCCGATAGCTGCGCCAGCTCCGCCTCGCGGGTAGGCGGCTCGACGCGCGAAAGCTCGTCTTTCACCTGCGCCGTGAACGACATGGCCCTCTCCTAGCTGGCGTTCGCCCGCGGAAGGTCGCGGTGCGAAAGCCGAACCTGATAGCCGTTGGAGGCGAGGTAGTGCGCCGTCTCTGTTGCCAGGACCACCGAGCGATGCTGGCCTCCCGTGCAGCCCACGGCAATGGAGAGGCGCGGCTTGCCCTCTGCAACGTAGCCGGGCATGACAGCGTCAAGCAGGGAGTGCCAAGCCTTCAGAAACTTCCTGGTTTCGGGGCGATCGAGCACGAATGACGAGACCTTCTCGTCTAGCCCGGTAAGCTCGCGCATCTCGGGGTCGTAGAACGGGTTGGGCAAAAAGCGCACGTCGATGAGAAGGTCAGCCTCCACCGGCATGCCGTACTTGAAGCCGAACGAGAAGACGTTGACCTCCATGAGCTGCTGGTCAGAGAGCTCGGAGTAGTGCTCTAGGAGCTTCTTGCGCAGGCGCTGCGTACGCATGTGCGAGGTGTCAATGACCACGTCCGCGCGCTCGCGAACCTCAGAGAGCTGCTGGCGCTCGCGCTTGATGGCGGATACCGTCGACTCTCCGTCATGGGCCAGCGGGTGACGACGGCGGCGCTCGGAGAAACGGCGCAGCAGCACCTCGTCAGAGGCGTCCAAGAAGAGCAGGCTGTAGGAGAGCTCCTGGTCGCCAAGGCTGTCCAGAACGTCGAGCATCTCGTCAAAAAGACCTTGGCTGCGCAGGTCGCAGACAATGGCGAGGTGGCGGCCGATGCCCGAGTTGATGCCCGTGAGCTGCGCCATCGTGGGAATCAGGCGCGGCGGCAAGTTGTCGATCACGTAGTAGCCCAGGTCCTCGAAGGTATGCATGGCCTCAGTGCGGCCGGCGCCGCTCATGCCCGTAATGATGATGATGTCGGGAATAACGCGTTCCGATGTTGCCTTCTCGCCTGTCCTTGGTTGCTCGTGACCGGCCATAGCGCCTCCTTGCGTCGCATACTTTAGCTAGTATAGCCGCGGGCACAGACGATAATGGCTCCCGCAACACACCCGACGCGAGGCGCGCATGCTCCATCTTGAGCCAAAGGGGCGTGCATGGGGACGACCGCAAAGGAGCAAACCATGGGGCAGATATCCAAGAGGCGCGGACAGAGGGGCTCGAGCCTGCTTCTTGAGGCAGCGGGGCTCAAATGGCTCGCCGACGCCGAGCAGGACGGCGGCATCCGCGTGGCAAAGGTAGTAAGCGCCACAGACGAGAAGCTCTCCGAGGAGCGCATCACAGAGGTCGCGCCAAGCGCAGAGGCAGCGCGGCGCATTGGGACGGGCCTTGCCCACATGCACGCCGCGGGCGCCCCCTGGCTCGGCTGCCCTCCTGAGGGCTGGCCTCCCGCCGACGGCGAGCCCTTCCCCAGCGAGAGCCTTGGGCGCGGGCTTTGGACCGGTCGCGCACGCACGCCCTACGCAAGCCGCAAGGACGCGCCGGCGACGTGGGGAGAGTTCTTCGCCGAGTACCGCATCATGTACTACGTGCGCATCCTGAGGGACGAGGGAAGCTTTGGGAGAGAGGACGCGACGCTTCTCGAGCGCGTTGCGTCGCGCGTCTTTGCCGGCACGTTCGACGCGCCAGAGCCTGCGCTTGTGGAGCAGGCCATGAAGGAGGACCCCGCCACAATAGCCTGCGCGCGCCTGCACGGAGACCTGTGGGGCGGAAACGTGCTCTATTGCGCAGGACCCACCGGCGGAGCTCTCATCGACCCCATGGCGTACGGCGGGCATGCCGAGACAGACCTCGCAATGCTCGCGCTCTTCGGGTTTCCATTCCTAGACGAGGTGCTCGCGGGATATGACGAGGCCTCCCCTCTCGCGAATGGCTGGCGCGAGCGCATGGGGCTTCACCAGCTGGCGCCGTTACTGCTCCATTGCGTGCTGTTTGGGGGCGCCTACATACCCGAGACGCTCCGCATGGCCAGGCGCTATGCATGATCGGAACGCTCACCACAACAAAACCCAACGGTTACGGCACCGCCACAAGAGTGGGCTACACTCAGGCTAGATGCAGCCGCTTTTAGAAGGGGTCATCATGTACAGCCCATTCCAAGACGAGCAGGGCAGGCCAAAGACGCTCGAAGAGGTCACGTGGGACGACCTTTCGCAGCTCGCCGACCTTGAGGAGGGCTTTGCTCTGGAGTTCAAGCAGACCTTTGGGCCGAGCGTCCGCCGCAAGATTCCCAAGATCATCGCATCGTTCTCGAACTCTCGCGGGGGCTGGCTGGTGATTGGCATTGCCGACGACACGCGCGCGGTGACGCCCGTCCCCAAGGGGACCGCGGACTTCAGCCAAGTGATTGGCGAGCTCTGCCGGCGTCACGTCTCGCCTGCCCCGCGTTTTGACGTTCGCTTCATCCCCGACCCGAGAAATTCCGATCAGGGCGTTGCCATCGTACGCGTGGACGAGGGAGACTTCCCCCCGTACGTGGCAGACGGCATCGTCGAAATTCGCGAGGGCTCGTCCTCTGGGCCTGCAGCGGGAACGGCGCTCGTAGACCTTTATGACCGCGCCACGGCACGCAAGCTCGACGTGCGCCGGTTCTGCGAGCGCACGGTCTACTACCCTATGACAGAAGGCGTGGACGACCCGCTGCCCCTCTTTGACCTGTACCTCTTCAAGCTGGGCCCCAGGTCCGACGAGGTGGGCACGCGCGCCAAAATAAACGAGTGCGCCACGGCGATGCGAAAGGCGTTCAAGCGGCAAGGGCTTGGGTGCCGAGTCCAGCATGCCCACGACAGCCTCGTCTTCAGGACGGCCCAGCGCGACGAGACCATCGTCCCGCACTCTGCCATAGAGCTCTTTCCCGATGAGTCGATGAAGCTCTCCGTGCCTGCGGTGATCCTAACGGGCGATGACCTTGACCACGCGATCAAAGTCCTCTCCGAGCGCACGCTCTTTCCCCCAAGGGCAGATGCGCGCCTGATTGACGCGTCCGCCACCCTCAGGCGCGTAACCAGGATGGCGTCGCTCCTCGATCGCTACGTAAGGATACGGCGTCTTTCTTGGCGTGAATACGCGGTGGCATACGAGCTGGAGAACATGGCCGGGGTGATGCTTTGGTCTGCTGACGAGACGTACCTCAACTACGCGGCAAAGAACGGCGTCCTCTACTGCGCGACGACGGACTGCCTCTCGCGCGTGCGCTATCTCGACGATGGGTCTCACGATACCTTCCGCGCGCGCCAGTTTGCTGGAAGCCACTTCTTCGAGGCTTGCGGCCTTCCGCTTGGCTCGCAAGATCCAGAGGACAACGAGCTGGTAAACGCCCTATTGAGCACAAGCGACGAGAAGTAGGCCCGGCTCCTCCGCGACCCGCAGCACTACGCCGGCTGACTGCCATGCGCCCAATTGACCGCCAGCACAAGAAACGCCGCCGCTGCAAGGGAGGAAGCGGCGGCGGCGAAAGAACGTGTTAGAGCAGCCTTAGCCCTCGATGGCCGCCTTGAACCACTTGGTGAGGCTCGTGGGATGGGTGATGCCCGTCCCCACGACGACCGCCCATGCCCCTGCGGCAATGGCGGCGGCGCCGTCGGCAGGGGTGTGAACGTGCCCCTCGCAGACGATGGGAAGCCCCGGGAACTCAGAGGTTGCCTGCTGGAGAAGCGCGATGTCGGGGCCTTCGTCCATCGTCGTGTCGATGGCCGCCTTGTTGTGCGAGAGGGTCGTGGACACCAGGTCGCAGCCGCACGCGACGCCGCGGCGGATGTCCTCGATGGTCATGCAGTCGGCCATGACCAGGGTGTCGCACTGGGCGCGGAGTTCTGCCACGGTCTGCTCGAAGGTTCGCCCGTCGGGGCGCGGACGGTCCGTTGCGTCGATGGCGACAACGTCAGCGCCGGCGTTCACGCAGGCGACGGCATGGCGAAGGGTGGGGGTGATGTAGACGCCCTCGTGGCCTTCCTTCCAAAGGCCGATCACGGGAATCTCCACGCGGCCCTTGATGGCGGCGATGTCAGAAAGTCCCTGGCAGCGGATTGCAGCTGCCCCGCCAAGCTCGCAGGCCCGAGCCATCTGCGCCATGGTCTCGGGATGGCGAAGCGGCTCCCCCGGATAGGCTTGGACGCTCACGATAAGCTTGCCCTTGAGGGATTGAACAAGCGGCGAAATATCCATTGACAGCTCCCCTACTCGAATTCTGCATAGCCAGAAGAGACGACATTTTCTGCAGCGCCAATGAGAGGGGCGTCACCGCCCAGCTCGCCAGAGACGACGGGCGTGGAGGCGACGGGCGGCATGACGGCCTCGTCCCAGCCGCGTTTCATGGCGTTGTGCCACGCATCGCCGCACTGAGCGACTGATCCCGACAAGATGATGCAGTCTGGGTCGAACATGTTGCACATGCTGCCCAAGACCTCGCCGATGGCATGGCCAGAGCGCTCTTCGGCCGCAATGGCGGCCTGGTCGCCAGCGGCGGCGCGCTGGTCAATGACGGCCCCGTCGACGTCGGACCCGTCATCGGCCCTGGGGTTTCCTCCCAGCTCGATGTAGCGGTCAATGATGCCGGGACCTGCCGCGATGGGCTCGAGGTGGCCGGTGGCTCCGCACGAGCAGGGCACGCCGATTGCGTCTGAGCAGCTCACGTGGCCGATGTGACCGGCCTCGTTGTGGGCCCCCAGCAAGATCTTGCCGTTGTTAACGAAGGCGCCGCCGATGCCGGTGCCAACGGCCACCACAAGGCAGCTCCCCGCCTCGCGGCCACCGCCCCAGCGCGCCTCGCCCAAGGCATGGGCGTGCACGTCATTCATGATGCGCGCGGGGACGCCAAAGGCGGCCTCAAGCTCGGCTCCCAGATGCGTGCCGCCCCATCCAGGCATAATCTCGTTGGCATAGGTGACGTCGCCGGTCTTGGGGTCAATGACTCCGGCAGACGAGACGCCAATTCCGTCGACGGTCCCTCCCGCTGCGTCCACGACGCGCCTTGCCGAGGCGATGGCATTGGCGAGGACCTTCTCGCCGCCCTTCTTTGCCTCGGTAGGAACCTTGCCAACAAACTCGATGACGGGCTTCTCGCCGGGCTCCAAGGTCACAAGCGCAGACGCAATCTTGGTGCCTCCGATGTCGAGCGCAACGATGCGCTTTTTGGTATCGGACATGGAAGCATCTCTCCTTCCCTATGAGAATTGAGTTATAAGAGCGGCGCGACCATCGCCGCGCCGCAAAGCATTTGACTAGGACTCAAGAAGACCGTTGTCGACGAGGACCTTCTTGATGGCCTCGACGTTCTCGCCCTCCAGAGGCTTCACGGGCGGAAGCATGGTGTTTGACGAGAAGATGCCCATGAGCGCAAGTGCCGTCTTGAACGAGCCGACGCCCGCGCCGTAGCCCGCGACGCCCTTGGTGACGTCGAAGATGTGGCTGATCTCGTTGATGCGCTCCTGCTCCTTGCGGGCGCTCTCCCAATCGCCCGCCTGCGCGGCCTTCCACATGCGGACGTAGCCATAGGGCTCGACGTTCGCAAGGCCAGGCACCGAGCCGTCAGCGCCAGAGAGATAGGCGCAGTCGACCACCATCTCATGGCCAGAGAGCACGCTCATGGGGTGACCCATCTTGGCATTTGCCTCGCAGAGGTAGCGGAACCCGATGTCGTCGCCGGAGGAGTCCTTAACGCCGGCGAGCACGCCCTCCTGGCCGAGCTTGGCGAGCATCTTCCAAGGGAGCTTCACATGCACGCAGACGGGAATGTCATAGGCAAAGATGGGGGCATCGAGCTCCTTGTGAAGGATGCGGAAGTGGTTCTCGACATCCTGCAGGGTGCCCAGAGCGTAGAACGGGGCGGTGGCGACGAGCGCGTCGACGCCAATCTTCAGGGCGCGCTTGCCCTGCTCGACCATGCGCTCGGTCTCGGTGTCGATGATGCCCGCCAGCACGGGAACGCGGTGGTCCACGATGCGCACGGCCTCGGTCAGCACGTGATCGCGGCGAGCATCGGAGGAGAACGCGACCTCGCCCGAGGAGCCCAGGAAGAACAGGCCATCGACGCCAGCGTCAATCAGACGATTGATCAGGCGCTCGAAGGACGGGACGTCCAGCTTGTAGTCGGGGGTGTCGGGGACGACGACAGGTGGTACGACTCCAGAGATCTTGAAGTCTGACATGTGTACTTTCTCCTTTTGTTGGAGCATCGATTGAATTGCCGTGAAGCCAGGGCAGCGCCAGCGCTCTCGGGGCCCGGGGCGCCAGAAGGCGCCCCGGGGCTGGGGGAGATTGCCGCTACTGTCCCAAGTTGGGATGCAGCAAAGACGGCGCGGCACCAAGAAGCGTCTTGGTGTAGGGGTCCTGCGGGTGCTCGAAGACCTGCTTGGCCGGGCCCTCTTCCATGATCTGGCCGTGGTTCATAACAATGATGCGGTCAGAGATGTAGCGCACGGTCTGGATGTCGTGGCTGATGAAGATCATGGACAGGCCAAGGTCGTGCTTGAGGTCGGTCAGCAGGTTCAGGATCTGGGCGCGGACGGAAACGTCGAGCGCCGAGGTGGGCTCGTCTGCGATGATCGCCTTCGGGTTCAGCGACATGGCGCGGGCGATTGCGACGCGCTGGCGCTGGCCGCCGGAGAGCTGCCCGGGAAGCGCGCGGAGCGCCGAGTGCGGAAGGCCGACGAGGCTCACGAGCTCCTCGATGCGCTTCTCGTTCTCCTCGGGCGTGCCGATCTTGTGAACCAGCAGCGGGTCGAGCAGCTGGTCGTGCACGATCATGCGCGGGTTCAGGGCCGTTGCTGGGTCCTGGAACACGACAGAGACGACGCGGCCGATCTTCTTGCGAAGCTCGGGGGTGCGCTTGGTGACGTCCTCGCCCATGAAGTAGACGCGCCCTGAGGTGGGAGCCTGAAGCCCGCACATGACGTTTGCCGTGGTGGACTTGCCGCAGCCTGACTCGCCGACGATGCCGATGACCTCGCCGGGCATGAGCTTGAGCGAGACATGCTGGACCGCATGCACGAGGTTCGGGTGGAAGAGCGACCCCGTGCGGGTCTTGAAGGTGACACAGATGTCGTCGAGGAAGATGATGGGTTCCTGCCCGGTCTTTTCGGCCGTCGTGGCCGTGGGAGTGGTCATGGTCTCGGCCATCTACCTCACCTCCGTTCCAGTGGAAGCTTGCTGCTTGGCCATGCGCTCGAGGTACGGGGTGAGCCCGTTTGCCTTGAGATAGTCGTCCGGCAGCTCGGAGAACTTGTGGTGCGCCTCTCCCGGGAGCTCTTTGATGACGGGGTGCACGTCCAGACCCAGCGTCGGGTGGCTGGAGCGCGGCGCGAAGCGGTCGCCTGTGGGGAAGTCCTCGGGAGACGGGACGGAGCCAGGAACCTGATGCAGGCGCGTGCCGTTCTTTGCGCCTTCCTCGATGGAGAGGACCGAGCCCAGAAGGCCGCGGGTGTACTCGTGGATCGGGTTGGTGAGCAGCTCCTTGGTGGGCGCCTGCTCCACCACCTGGCCGGCGTACATGACCGTAATCTCGGAGGCAACCTCGGCAACGAGCGCCAGGTCGTGGGACACGAAGATCATGGCGAACCCGAGCTTTGCCTGCAGGTCGTTCAGAAGCTTGATGACCTGCTTCTGGACGGTGACGTCGAGGGCGGTGGTGGGCTCGTCGCAGATGATCAGCGACGGGTCGCGCGTCAGCGCCATGGCGATGAGGACGCGCTGGCGCTGGCCGCCGGAGAGCTCGTGCGGGTAGCTCTCGAGGGTGCGCTTGGGGTCAAGCCCGACGAGCTCGAGGAGCTCCTCGGCGGAGCGGGTTCCGCCGCGGTCGGTGAGCTGCTTCATCTGGGCAGAGATCAGCATGGAGGGGTTGAGCGACGACAGAGCGTCCTGGTAGACCATTGCGATCTCGTGGCCGAGGAGCTTGCGGTGCTCCTCGTGCGTGAGCTTGAGAAGGTCCTGGCCCTTGTAGAGCACCTGGCCGGTGACGGTCTCGTTGGGGTCGGTGAGGCCCATGATGACCTTCGTGGTGATGGACTTGCCGCAGCCGGACTCGCCGACAAGCGCCATGCACTGGTGCGGGCGAACGTCGAAGGAGACGTTGTCGACAACGTGCACGTCGCCGTGGCTCTCGAAGCTGATGCAGAGGTTCTTGACAGACAGGATGGGCTCGACGGAGAGGTCGGGAACATGGCGGTCGGTGCGCTTGAGCTCGACCTTGCGAAGCTCGGAGAGCCTGCGCTCCAGAGCGGGGCCCTGCTCCTTGTAGGCGCGGACGGGGTCGGAGGCGAGGATGTCGTCCTTGCGGCGGCTCTCGGAGTTCTCGGAGGCGACGGGGGCGCCAGGGGCGGCGGCCATTGCGTCGGTGATGCCCTCGGAGAGGATGTTCAGCGCAAGGCAGGTGAGCATGATCGCGAGACCCGGGAACAGCGCCTGCCACCAACGACCGGCGAGGACGCCAGCGCGGGCGTCGGCGAGGATGTTGCCCCAGGTAGGCGTGGGCTCGACGATGCCTGCTCCGATGAAGGTCAGCGACGCCTCGAAGATGATTGCGTCAGCGACGAGGGTGACCGTGAAGACCAGGATCGGGGCAAGGCAGTTGCGGAGCACGTGGCGCCACAGGATCCAAGGCGCGCGGGCGCCAGAGACGATGACGGCACGAACGTAGTCCTCGCCGTACTCGGAGACGATGTTGGCGCGAACGATGCGGGCAATCTGCGGCGTGTACATAAAGCCGATGGAGAAGATGATTGCCGGCACGGAGTTGCCAAGGATCGTTACGAAGACGGCGGCAAGGGCGATGCCAGGGATCGACATGATGATGTCGAGGATACGCATGATGATCTCGGAGACCACCTTGCCGGAGACGGCCGCAAGCGCGCCCACGATGGAGCCGAGCACGAGCGCCATGCCGGTTGCGCCAAAGCCAATGACGAGCGAGTAGCGACCGCCGTAGAACATGCGGGACAGGATGTCGCGGCCCTTGTCGTCGGTGCCGAAGAGGAACTCGGCGCTTGGAGCCTGGCGCGCGGTGAAGATCTCGGTCGGGTCATAGGGTGCCAGGAAGTTGGCGAAGACAGAGACGAACACGACGACGATCAGCATGATGCATGCGATCTTCGAAGACGTCTTCATCTTCTTGAAGCCGCCAAACTTGGCGCCGCTAGCGGCGGCCTTCTCGAGCTTCTCGGTCTGCTTCTCTCTTACTTTAACCATGGCTACACCGTCCTAATGCGCGGGTTGATCAGGAGGTACAGCATGTCAACCACGATGTTGATGATGATGAACGCAAGGGCGACCACGATAACGACGCCCTGGACGAGCATGGTCTCATTGCCTTGGATGCCCTCGAGGATTGCCGTGCCCATGCCAGGCAGGTTGAAGATGACCTCGATGACCACGGCGCCGCCCATGAGGTAGCCAATCTTGAGGCCAAGGGTGGTGACCGGGGTGATAAGGGCGTTCCTCAGGACGTTGTGGCCAACGACAACGCGCTCAGGCAGTCCGCCTCCGCGGGCGGTCTTGACGTAGTCCTTGTCAAGCTCCTCGACCATGGAGGTACGCACGATACGCGTCATCTGGCCGGTGAGCGGGAACGCAAGCGCGATGGCGGGCATGATCATGCGGGCCATGTAGCCGCCGGGGTTGGTGAAGAAGTCAGGCAGGGAGCCCGATGCGGGAAGCCAGTGCAAATAGGAAGAGAACACGAGGATCATGAGGACTGCGAGCCAGAAGGACGGAGTTGCGATCCCTATGATTGACAGAACGCGGATGAGCTGGTCAGGCCACCTGTCGCGATACAGGGCCGCGATGACGCCCAAGAGAAACGACACGACAGCACCAATGATGAGGCCGATGAAGGTGAGCTGCATGGTGACGGGCAAAGCCTTGCCGACGCGCTCGCCCACGGAGTACTCGGCGGCGCCATAGGTGCCCAGGTCGCCGTGAAGCAGACCGCCCATGTAGTTGACGTAACGGACCGGCCACGGATCATCCAAGCCGTGCTCGGCGTGGTACTCGGCAATTGCCTCAGGCGTAGCGCCCTCGCCAAGGGCGTTGTATGCCGGGTCCACCTTTGAGAAAGACATGAGGAAGAACACCAGAAGCGTCACGCCGATTGCCATGATTGGCAGCGCGATCAGCCTGCGTCCGATAAGTCGCAGAAGGTTGTTCACGTAGTCTCCGCTCCTCTAGCTCGAAAGCGAACGGACAAACGATTCCATACCGTACGAAACATAAAAACGGGGCCCGTGCGTCACGAAGGACGCCCGGGCCCCTCGGATCTCACGCTAACGTGCAGGCCACGTGGCCGCACGACTCATGCGAAGGAGCAGATTAGGCGCTGACAGTGCAGGCGTCGATGAACGACATGCCCGTGGTGCCAATGCCCTGGAAGTCCTTGATGCCGACGCCGTTGGGGGCCTTGGAGGTGTCCTGCCAAGAGGCGGTCACGGTCTGGACCTGGAGCACCGGGTAAAGGACGCAGTTCTCGGCGATGATGTCGAAGCACTCGTTCCAGGTGCTCTGCTGCTCGTCGCCGGTCTGCTCGAGGGCCTGGGCCATGAGCTCGGAGAGCTGCTTGTACTCGTCGGAGCTGCTCCAGGGGCAACGGGTGTTCATCCACACGTTGTCGCCATACCACCAGTTCATGAGCAGGTCGGGGTCGGCGCCGAAGCAGGACGGGTCGCCAGGGGCCAGCAGCAGGTCGTAGGAGTTGTCGCCGGAGTCGATGGCGGAGTAGGTCGCAGAGGAGGTGTCGGTCTGGATGGTGGTGTTGAAGCCGAGGGCGTCGAGGTCCTCCTTCACCTGGACGGCCATGTTCTCTACCTGCTCGTTGTCGGTGGTGCGCAGGGTGATGTCGCCCGGGGTGATGCCGGCCTCTTCGATCAGGGACTTTGCCTTGTCGGGGTCGTGGGTGTAGACCGTGGAGGCCTTGTGATAGTTGGTGAAGGTCTCAGGCAGGTAGCAGGTAGGAGCGGTGGCAAGGCCGGCGAAGGCGTTCTCGATCATCTTGTCGTAGTCGAGCGCGTACATGACGGCCTGGCGGACCCTGACGTCGTCCCAAGGAGCCTTGGCAACGTCGAACATCATGAAGCGGGTGCCGAAGCCCTGAACGTTGTCGATGGTGCAGCCAACATTCTCGAGCGTGGTGACGGCGTCGGCGGTAGCCATCTCCATGACGAGCGTGGAGCCCTCCTGCTGGGCGGTCAGACGAGCGGTGGCGTCCTTGAGGATGTCGTAGTGAATCTTCTCGTCCTTGGCGGGGTGGTCGCCGTTGTAGTTGGGGTTCGGGACGAGCTCGAGGGACTCGTCGCTGATCGTGTCGTACATCCAAGGACCAGAGCCGACGGGCTTGGCGGTCATGTCGTCATCGGTGGAGGAAGCGGGCACGACGCGGACGATGGCGAGGCGCTCCTTCAGCAGCGAGAAGTTGGGGACGGTAGTCGTGATCGTGAGGGTGGTGTCGTCCTTCTTCTCGATGGAGGCAATCGGAGCGAGCATGGAGACGTAGATGTTGCCCTCGGCCGTGGCGCGAGCGAAGGACTCGATGACGTCCTCGGGGGTGACGTCGGTGCCGTCGGAGAACTTTGCGCCATCGCGGAGCGTGACCTCAAAGGTGGTGTCGTCGACCTGCGTGGGGTCGCCAGATGCCAGCTCGTTGAAGGTGCTGTAGTCGTGGTAGTCGATGCCGTAGAGGCCCTCGACGACGTGCCAGTTGGTGCCAAGAGCAAGTGCCGAAGAGGTGCTGGACGGGTTGTAGTTCTGCGTAGAGTAGGCAGAGCCAGCCGTGATGGTGCCGCCGCCCTCGGTGCCCGTGGAAGAGCTGTCGGAGCTGGAGCTGCTGGAGCTAGAGTCCGAGGAGCCGCCGCAAGCAGCCAGTCCCAATGCCGCGACGCCAGCCGCGCCACCAAGGAACGTACGACGAGAAACGGGGCGGTTCATGTTGTACTTCATGTCAACCTCTTTCTTCACGCCTAAGAATCCTCCCTTACGAACACCTCTTAGGGTGCTCGCCCTGTATTTCGAGCATATTTACTGCGGGCTAATAAAAGTTTGGGATTCTTTACGACTACGCGCCAAATGCCGCAGACGGTAGCTTCTGTGGCCGTGAAATGCGTTGTTGACTTTTTTGATGGTTTCTGCTATGGACAAAAACCATCACCATGTTTTCTAACTATGGGAGCACATTCTTAGACGAGGCGCCTGCCGCGGGAGCCGCTGCGTACAAGGGGGGCGACCGCCGGGCTAGCCTGCGGCGCCGTCTTTTTTGCCACCATCGCGGGCATCCTGCGCGCCCGGCTGGGCATGCTGGTCATCAAGCTCCTCTGTCATGCGCTCCCTTGCCGCCGCGGCCTCGCTTTCCCAGTCGCGGAGCGCCTGCCAGACCTCGTGCGCAACGTCGTCGGGGACGCCGGGGACCGCAGCGATGTCCTGCTCGCTTGCCGCACGGAGGCGCTTCATCGAGCCAAACCTCTTCATGATGGCGCGCTTGCGCTTGGGCCCGACCCCAGGCACGTCATCCAGCACCGACACCGTCATGGCCTTGTCGCGCAGCTCGCGATGGAAGGTGATCGCAAAGCGGTGGCTCTCGTCTCGCACCTGCTTGATGAGGTAGAGCGACGCCGAGCCGCTCGGCAGCACCACGGGCGTGTCGTCCCAGGGGACGAAGACCTCCTCGTCGGACTTGGCAAGGCCGCACACCGGGATGTCGAGCCCGAGCGAGTCAAGCTGCTCGATTGCTGCCGTGAGCTGTGGCTTTCCGCCATCCACCACGAGAAGGTCCGGGCGGCTCCCAAAGCGCTCGTCGGCCATGCGCTCGGGAGCGTAGCGTCGACCGAGGACCTCGGACATGCTGGCGAAGTCGTTCGCCTCGTCGAGGTCCGCGCGGATCTTGAAGCGGCGATACTGCGACTTGTCGGGTCGGCCGTTGGTGAAGACCACCATCGACGCCACCGTGAAGTTGCCATGCAAGGTCGAGATGTCGAAGCACTCGATGCGCATGGGCGGCGCGTCCAGCGCAAGCGCGCTCTCCAGCTGGAGCAGCGCCTCGTTGGTGCGCTTGTCCGCATAGCCGGTGCGCACCATGTAGCGCGCGAGGGCATGGTGAGCGTTCTCCTCGGCCATCTGCAGCAGGTGGCGCTTCTCGCCGCGCTGGGGGCGGTGAAGATGGCAGTTGTGGCCGCGCTTCTCGGTGAGCCACTCGGAGAGCAGCTCGGCGTCGGGAAGGTCCACCGAGAGGTCGACCTCCGCTGGGATGTCGGCCGTCTCGTCGTAGTAGCGCTTGAGAAAGCCCGCTTGCAGCTCGAGCTCGTCGACGTCGGCCCCCTTGTCGAGAATGAACTCGACAGAGCGCACCGTGCGGCCCTCGCGCACCACGAAGACGCAGGCGGCGGAGATGGTCTCCTCTCGGTAGAAGCCGATCAGGTCGGCGCTCACCGACGACGCGAACATGACCTGCTGCTTGACGTCGAGCGCGGAGAGGTTCTGCAGGCGCTGCTTGATGCGGGCGGCGCGCTCGAACTCGAGGCTCTCGGCGGCGTCGCGCATCTCGTCGTTGAGCTCGCCCACGATCTGCGAGCGCTGGCCGCGCAGGAACTTCTCGACCTGCGCCACGTGGACGGCGTAGTCGTCGGGGCTGATGGCGCCCACGCACACGCCGGGGCCGCGCCCCACGTGGTAGTCAAAGCAGGGGCGGTTCTTGCGGGCTGCCAGCGCGATGTTTGCGACCTCGGCCTCGTCGGGATGGCTTTCGAGCTCGCGGCGGCAGCGCTTCCACTCCGCGCAGGTAGCGATGCAGATGGGCACGACCTTGCGCAGCGTGTCGATAGTGTCGCGCGCGGCATGGGCGTCGGTGTAGGGGCCGAAGTAGCGCGTGCCCTTCTTGTGTCGCTCGCGCGTGTACTTGATGGCCGGGAAGACGTCAGACTCGGTGATCGCGATGTAGGGGTAGCTCTTGTCGTCCTTGAAGTCCACGTTGAAGTAGGGGTGGTACTGGGCGATGAGGTTTCTCTCCAGCACCAGGGCCTCGTGCTCCGAGCCCACCACGATGTAGTCGAAGCCGTGCGCCACCTGCATCATCAGAGGGATCTTGTCGCGGTCGTCCTGCAGCGTCACGTACTGGCGCAGCCGCGCGCGGAGGTTCTTGGCCTTGCCCACGTAGATGACCTCGCCCTTGGCGTCCTTCCAGAGGTAGCAGCCAGGGTCGGTGGGCACCTGGTCCACCTGGCGGCGAAGCTCTGGTAGGTTTTCGTCAAGCGGGCGCGCATCGCCGAAGTCGGGATGCGCGCCGGGGTCTCGGATGGTCATGACTTTGCTGGTTCGGACGCGCCGCTAGAACGAGCTGTCCGTGGGCTTGGGGTAGTTGGCACGGAACTTGCGCACCTGGTTTTCCTCCGTCAGCGTCACGTCGAGGTTGCGGCGCGTGGAGGAGTCAGCCTGGTAGCGCTGCGGGTCGACGACGCGACCGGATGCCACGAGCTCGCGGACCTCCTGGTAAAGCTGGGGGTCGCGCAGGTAGCGGTACAGAAGCGAGTTAGGGACCAGCGTGTAGAGCGCCTTGCCGT
This sequence comes from Tractidigestivibacter sp., assembly GCF_050946515.1. GTDB lineage: Bacteria > Actinomycetota > Coriobacteriia > Coriobacteriales > Atopobiaceae > Tractidigestivibacter. The sequence goes on along the minus strand of NZ_JBMNUX010000006.1, from coordinate 85,674 downwards.
CCGCCACCACAAGGTCTGCGTCGCGACCGTCCACGAGGTCCTCTACCATTATCTGCATGGGGTTGGCGCCCGCCGCCACCACGTAGTAGGAGTTCCTTCCCACGCGCGGGTTGAGCTCGAAGAAGACCCACTCCCCCGTCTTTGCGTCGCGCTTGATGTCAATCTCGGCAAAGCCGGCATATCCGAGGTCCTTGAGCAGGGCCTCGACGTTGGAGACCAGGTCGGGCATGGGGCGGGGCAGCATGGCCACCGAGTTTCCGCGCATGGTGGGAGCGTGGTCCTCGAGGAGCGTCTGGGCAGCCGAGAAGAGCCTGAGCTTTCCCGAAGCGTCCACGTAGAGCGTGATGGCGCCCATGTGCGTGTCGTCGCCCTCGATGAGCTCCTGGAGAAGCAGGTCTCCCGTGAAGCTGGCGTCTGCGAGCGCGTCCAGGAGGGCGTCGAGCTCCGCCTGATCGCGCAGGCAATAGACCTTCTTGAAGCCCTGCGCGTAGAGGCGCGCGAAGTCTGCCGAGCGGGCCGCCTTCGCAACCAGCGGAAAGTCGGCCGCCTCAAGCTGCGGGCGCTCCCCTGCTGCAAGGTGCGCGACGCGCGTCTTGGGCGTGCGAAGGCCGTGCGCGGCGCACAGGCGGGCAAACTCCTGCTTGTCGCTGGAGCGGCGGAAGGCCTCGCGAGACGGGATCGGCAGGATGACGTTTTCGGGAAGGTCGTCGCGAATCTCCTCGAGCGTCTGCACGAGGGCGTCGGTAGAGGCAACCACGGGCAGGCGCTTTGCGGGGCTCTGGGACGCAAGGCGGCAGATCTCGGCCTTGAGCGAGGGACCGTCCAGAGACGGCACGCTCACGCAGTCCAGGATCTGGGAGTGCTGGAGCGCGGCAATGAAGCCGGTGCAGACAACTGCCGAGCGCACGCCGAAGGCCTCGTGGAACTCGCGCGCATAGGCGTAGCACGAGACGTCGCCGCCCAAGATGACAGGGAGCAGGTCGCTTCGAGCGGCCGCGACCCCTGCCTGCGCCGCGCCACCCTTCGGGTTAGGGCGCGCGTCGCCCTTCTCGCCCTTGTCGCCCTTCTCGCCTTTCTCGCCGCCAGCGGACTTGTCGGACGAGCGGCGCTCGCCTGAGTCGTCACCAGGCGCGGTGCGCGCTGAGTCGCGGACGGTGCGAGCGAGCTGGAGCGCCTTGTACGCAACCGAGCGAACGGGCAGGTCGCGGTCTGGCGCGACCTCGGCGATCTGCTTGCAGAACTTGGTCTTGAACTCGTTCAGGCCCTTCAGCGAGGGCGAGAAGTCGGAGCCGATCGCCATGAGGTCGTAGTCCTCGCAGCCGCGGCGACCCAGCTCGCAGCACTCGAAGTAGACGAGCTTGTCGGCAGCGTGGTTGCGGCCGGCGCCAGGGGCGGTGGCCGCGTAGTAGCGAACGCCGCGCTTGGCCACGATGGAGAGCATCGACCAGGCGGCCACGTTGCCGTCTTGGTCGCGACCGACGGCGAGCATGCTGTGCTCGGGTCCGAGGATGCGAAGGAAGTCCTGGTAGTCGCTCATGGGCGCGGGCGTGAACCCGTCTCGCTCGCCGGTTTGGCACATGATCTTGTAGTAGGGCGAGAAGTCGGCGGCACCCTGCTCGGTCTCGACGGAGCAGGTGATGGGAGCCTCGCGCAGGGCCTTGCGCACGTCGCGGCGGCCGCGCGGCTTCATGCGAGCGAGAATCTGGTCGTCGCCGCCCGTGACGTCCACCACGACGGTGCGGTCATAGGGAACGCCGGAGAGGACCGGCTGGCACTCGGGAAGGTCGGCCTTCACGCCAAGGCGCACAAAGAGAATGCGGTGGTCATGCGCGTGGACATAGGAGGATATGGCCGCCAGGGCCTCAGACTCTTCTTCCGGAGTAGGCTCGCAAACCCAGACGGGGCCATGGAACGAGCGCAGGAAGTGATAGCCGTGCGTCTCGTGGTCCATGAACGAGACGAATGCCGCGGGGGTTCCATCCTCGCGGTCGATGCGGAAGCAGCCCCACGGCGTGCGGCCTTCGATTGTGCCCTGGTAGGTTGCCCATGTGTGAGTCTGCTCGATGGGGAGCAGCACGCCGGCGGCGCTGGCCTCGTCCTCAAAGCGGTCAAAGTCGAGCTTTGTCAGCTGCATCGTGCGATGGTCCTTTCTTGGCAGAGTTGTCTCTGTTGGTTTTTCTGGTTGCGGGGCACGCCGCGAGTGTGACAGCGCTGCGACGCGCTACTTGCGGCGGGCGTTCAGCTCGCCGGCGAGCTCGTCGAGCGTGATGCCGTACTTCTCGGCGACAACGAGCAGGTGGTAGAGAAGGTCGCCCATTTCGTAGCGAATGTGGTCGTGGTCATTGTCCTTGCAGGCCATGATGATTTCCGAAGACTCCTCCGCGAGCTTGGAGAGCAGCTTGTCGCCCATCTCAGGCTGAAGGAGATGAGCGGTATAGCTCGTATCCGGCGACGCGTCACGGCGACCATGGATTACGTCGGCGAGCCCGTAGAGCGTATCCCCGATGTTGCCATCCTGCACGTTAGCGGTCCTGACGCCCATGTGTTTACTCCCTTGTCCCGTTGATTCAGCCTGTTTAGTGTACGGCAAGAGAGAGTTTCGATTGTGCAGGGGCGGTGTTCGCTGCCAAGTTCCAGGACTCCTAATGGCACTCGATGTGGGCTTGATCCCCTCGCCGCCAGGTTGCGATGGCAAAACCTAGCCCAGAGGAACCTCGCGGAAGAAGCAGCTGCGGTGACCGGTATGGCAGGCCGGTCCAGGAGAGTCGACCACGTAGATGAGCGTGTCGGCGTCACAATCAACCAAGACGCGCTTCACCTGCTGCATGTTTCCGCTGGTAGCTCCCTTGTTCCAGAGCTCTTTCCGCGAACGGGACCAAAACCAGCTGGTCCGGGTATCGAGCGTCCTCCTCAGCGCCTCGGCGTTTGCCCACGCAACCATCAGGACCTCGCCGGCCCCCTCCTGCTGCACCACAACCGGCACGAGCCCTCGGTCATCGAAGCGCACGCAGTCGGGAAAGCCGTTGCAAGGCAGGGTGGGCTCGCCGGCATAGGAAGCTATTTCGTCAGTCATGGGACCTCCTCGAAAAAGTTGCCGTAACCTTACCACGAGACGCAAGGACGCCGACGGGAGGTAGCATGCGCGTAACGTGGGAGACGGCTTGCGACGTGCTCGTCGTTGGGGCGGGCATCGCGGGGACAACTGCCGCGCTCGCGGCGGCCGAGCGAGGCGTGCGCGTAACGCTTGCTAGCGCAGGCGCGACGTTCTCTGGCGCAAGCTTCTATGGCGGTACCTGGGGCCTTGGCGTTGTAGGACCGGACGGAGCGGCAGACGAGCCGGACATGGAAAAGACCATCCTTCAAGTGGGCGGCGGAGTTGCCAATCCCACGCTCGTCCACGCGCTCGTGACGGGGATTGCCCCGGCAATCGAGCGGCTGGAGCGAAGGGGCGTGAGCCTTCGCAAGCCGAGCAATCCCGGCGAGCGCGAGTACATCCCCTGCTTCGACCACAAGACGCGCAGCTGGCATGGTCTCGAACGCCAGCCATACCGCCTCGCCATCGCCCAAGGGCTGGAGCGCGCTGGAGTGCATCGTCTTGAGCGGTGCTTGCTCCTCGACGTCGTTGTAGCTGGGCAAGGGACTTGCGGCGAGAGAACGTCGGGAGGACAGCTGGCGGGCGCCGTGCTCTACAGCATGGGCGCGCGGCGCGCATTTGGAATACGCTGCCGCTCGATAGTGCTGGCGACAGGGGGCCTAGGTGGCCTTTTTGGTCGCAGGCTCACGGCACCGGACGTTCTTGGAAGCGCGCACGCGGTTGCAACGACACATGGCGCAAGCCTTGTGAACGTCGAGTTTGTGCAGCTCATGCCTACGATTTTCTCTCCTGTATCAGGCATAGTGTTCAATGAAAAGACTTTCCGCTACCTAGAGGGAACCGGCTGCGCGCAAGATTTGCTCGAGATGCGATCGGGATACGGGCCCTTCACGGCGTCTCGACCATCTTGTGCCGTCGACCTCGCGATTGACGGGGCTGGGAGCACGGGGCTTCGTGTGCGATACCGGACGCTCCCCGACCCGCTTCCCGAGTTTGTGAGGACGTACTTCGACTGGCTTTCGAGGCGTGGAATCTCCCCAACGGACGAGCTGCGCATCGCGCATAGTGCGCACGCGTCAAACGGCGGCATTAGGATTGACGCGGCGGCAAGGTGTGCGGGCGGCCCAAGCGGCCTTTTTGCTTGCGGAGAGTGCACCGGCGGGATGCATGGGGCGAATCGCCTGGGAGGTCTTTCAAGCGCAAACTGCCTCGTGTTTGGGGAGATTGCAGGCAGAGGCGCAGCCGAGTGGGCGCTTGGCCGCGAGCGCAGCGAAAAGGCAGACGGCGTCGAGCTGGCAGAAGAGGCGAATGCAAGCGCAAGCGATGCCATCACTGCCATGCGCTCCATCTTGGACGAACGCTGCATGGTCGTGCGTACCGAAATGGGGCTGAAAGCAGCGGTCGCAGAGCTCGACGAACTTTGCCAGCAAGCCGCTGGTGACCTGATGCCAACAAGCGATATGCGAGCAATCGCCTGCACGCTGCTCGCGCGCCAGCAGCTTGCCTCGGCGCGCGCCATGACAGCCGCCATGCTCGCGCGCCCCGACAGCCTCGGGTCGCACTATCGCGCCTCGTGAGCTTTTGCGGTGAGACGACCAGCCGGATTTTGCGCCACGATGGCGAAAAGGGGGTGCGAAGCGGCCTCCGACAAGGGGGTTCTGGAAGACTGGCTGCAGAAAATCTTCGGTTGTAGGTCTTTTATCACGGGATAGCCGAGTACGAAGAGGCTAACAATACGCTGCGCCGCAGGTAGATAAATGGCACCACTGAGGTGATACTTAGGGGTATCGGCAAAAAAGACCTACAACCGAAGATTTTCTGCAGAGACCTGTCTCGAGGGACTGCAGAAGAAACGTGCGACGGAAATTGTTGGCACTGGCCTGCAGAGCAACGACCCCGTGAAATGCGAACGCATTTCACGGGGTCGTGTTTGTGCGCGAAGCGGCAGCGGTGCTAGAAGTCGAGCCTCACGGGAATGCCCTGGCTTGCCATGTACTCCTTGACCTGGCGAATCGTATAGGTGCCGAAATGGAAGACGCTCGCAGCGAGAACCGCGTCGGCCTCGCCGTCGATAATCCCCTCGGCAAAGTGCTCAAGCGTGCCGACGCCACCGGAAGCGATCACGGGGATTGGCACCGCGCGGGCAACGGCGCGGGTCAGCGGGATGTCGAAGCCCTCCTTAGTGCCGTCGCGGTCCATGCTGGTAAGCAGTATCTCGCCGGCGCCGCGCCGGGCTGCCTCCTCCGCCCACTCGACGGCATCGATGCCCGTCGGAACACGACCGCCTGCAAGATAAACCTCCCATTTGTCGCCCGGTCCGACATGCTTGGCATCGATAGCGCACACAACGGCCTGGCTCCCAAACGCGGCAGCAGCTCGCGTGATCAGCGAGGGGTCCTTCACAGCCGCAGAGTTGATAGAAATCTTGTCGGCTCCGGCAGAGATCATCGTGCGGCAGCCATCGATGTCGCGAAACCCGCCGCCTACCGTATATGGGATGTGCAGCTGCGACGCGGCTCTCGAGGCCAAGTCGATCGTGGTCTTGCGGTCGTCAGAAGTCGCCGTGATATCAAGGAAAACAATCTCGTCGGCGCCTTCGCGGTCATACTTGCTCGCGAGCTCGACGGGGTCGCCAGCATCGCGCAGGTCAACAAAATTGACGCCCTTCACGACTCGACCGTCGCGAACGTCCAGGCAGGGAATGACGCGTTTGGTAAGCATGGTAGATCCTCCTTCTTTCAAGCGACCTGGGATAACTGGAGCCTAACCAGCCTGTCCGGCTTATAAGGTCTTTGCTGCCGCGAGTGCATCTTCCAGCGTGAAGCTTCCCTCGTAGATGGCTCGACCCGTAATGGCACCCTCGATCACCTGGGGACCAAGCGCCGCCAGCGCGCGGATGTCTTCCAAGCTGGCAATGCCGCCTGACGCCACGACCGGAAAGCCCGCAACGGCAGCGATGTGCTGATAGGCCTTGGCGTCGATGCCCGTTTGGGTGCCATCGCGGCCGATGTCGGTGAACACCAGGTGGCGAAAGCCCATGCCTGCAAGGCGTCCGACCAGCTCGTCGGCGCTTAAGCCAGCGCCCTCGGTCCAGCCCGAGACGCGCACCACGCCATCGCGCGCGGCAACGTCAGCCACGATCGCAGAGCCAAACTCGGAAACCGCTGCCTCGGCAAGCGCGGGGTCCTTCACCAGTGCCGTCCCCATGGCCACGCGGGAAACGCCAAGGTCAAGCAGCCGCTGCGCCGCATCGAGCGAGCGGACGCCTCCCCCAGCGTCAACGTTTATGCCCTCAACTCCGCAAATCCCGCGAATCGCCCGAGCGTTCGCCGAGCGCGCGGCGTCGTCCTCGCCAAGCGCGCTCGAGAGGTCGACCACGTGAATCCACTTTGCCCCTCGCGTCGCAAAGTCGCGAGCGACGGCAACGGGGTCGTCGGAATAGACGTCCATCTGGGAGCGGTCCCCGTTTCTCAAGCGAACGACGCGACCCCCTATCAGGTCGATCGCGGGAAAGAGAATCATTTGATCCCTCCGGAGCGCACGACGTCCACAAAGTTGCCCATCACGATCTGCCCCGTCGAGGACGACTTCTCGGGATGGAACTGAACGCCAAAGACGTTGCCCTTCTCAACAGCCGAGGGGAAGCTGCGCGCATAGTGCGTCAGCCCGGTGACGATGCTCGAATCGATGTCGTCACCGACGGCGTAGGAGTGCGTGAAGTAGAAGTTGGAGCCCACGGGAACCCCCCGCAGGATGCGGCTCTTGTGACCCGTCTTGGTGGCAAAGACCTGGTCCCAGCCCACATGAGGCACCTTCAGGCGCCCCGAGCGAAGCCGCGAGCACGAACCCTCAAGAATGCCGAGGCCGGCAACCCAACGGTCGTTGCCCGGCGTTCCGGCGGCAACGGGCGTCTCGTTCTGAACGGGCGCGCCATGCTCGCCCGAGCGCTCGTCTCCACGGGTGTACAGCAGCTGAAGCCCCAGGCAGATGCCCAAAAACGGCACGCCGCGCGCAATTGAGTCGCGAATGGCGTCGGACTGGCCCGACTCGTCCATGTAGGCCATGGCGTCCTCAAAGCTGCCGACGCCGGGAAGCACGAGGCCATCGGCAGAGGCAATCTCTGCCGGGTCGTCCGAGATCGTTGCGGACGCACCTGCAGCCGAAAGCCCATGCACCACCGACAAAAGGTTTCCGCGGTGGTAGTCGATAACGACGATCTTTCCAGCCATCACAACGCCCCCTTCGTAGACGGAATGCCATCGACGCGCGGGTCGCTCTCGACGGCCGTGCGCAGCGCCCGCGCGAACGACTTGAACGTGGCCTCAAGGATGTGGTGCGCGTTCTCGCCGGAGACCTCGCGCAAATGAAGCGTGATGCCCGCCTCGCGCGCAAGCCCTCCGAAGAACTCGCGACCAAGCTCGGTGTCAAAGCTGCCTACCTTCTGGGCGGCTATGGGCACGTCCCAATAGAGCTCGCCGCGACCAGAGATGTCGACTGCGGCCATGATCAGCGCCTCGTCGAGCGGCACGAGCGCGTCGCCAAAGCGACGGATGCCGCGCTTGTCGCCCAAGGCCTTCCTCAGCGCCTGCCCGAGCGCGATGCCCGCGTCCTCGACGCTGTGGTGGTCGTCCACCCAGGTGTCGCCCTTCACGCTGATCGTGAGGTCGATGAGCGAGTGTCGCGAGAGCGCCGTGAGCATGTGGTCGAAAAAGCCGATGCCCGTCGACACGTCTGCGACGCCGGTCCCGTCGAGGTTGACCGTCACCTCGATGGCGGTCTCGGACGTCTTCCTCGAAACGCTGGCGATGCGTGCCATGTCACTCCTTTCCCAGAAGCTCCTGAAGCGCCTTGACGACGCGCTCGTTTTCCTCGGGCGTGCCCACCGTGATGCGCAGGCAGTCGGAAAGGCCCGGAGCCGACGAGAAGTCGCGCACGAGAATCGAGTGCTCGTCGCGCAGCCTCTCCCATACATGATGAGCGTTCGGCACGCGAACGAGAAGGAAGTTCGACTGACTTGGCCAGACGGTAACACCAAGCGGCGCCAGCGTCTTGAGCTGCGAGAAGAGCTCCTCGCGCCCACGGCGGATCTGCTGCACGATAGGCGCCATCTTGTCGCGCCGGCGCAGCACCGCAAGCGCTGCCGCCTGCGAGAGCGAGTTGACCGAATAGGGCTGGCGCACGGCGGAGAGCGCGCCGATCACCGACGGGTCAGCAAGGACGTAGCCCACGCGCGCGGAAGCGAGCGCGAACGCCTTCGAGAACGTATGGAGAATCGCCAGGTTCTTGTAGGAGCCGAGCAGGTCCTCGACCGTCGAGCCGGGGTCGGCAAACTCGATGTAGGCCTCGTCCACCAAGACGACGCCCGGGCAGGCCTCGCAGAGCCTGGGCACCGCGTCACGCGGGAAGAGGTCGCCGGTGGGGTTGTTCGGAGAGGTCACCACGACAAGGCTCGCGCGCGATGCGTCCTGCACCATCGCGTCGACGTCGGGCACAAAGCTCACCGGGTCGCGAGACACGTTGGCGACGCCCGTCTCGACCAGGCTCGCGTAGAGCTCGTAGACCGAGAAGGCGGGCGGGCAGTTCACCAGCACGTGGCCGCGGCCGCCAAAGGCGAGAAACAGGTTGAAGAGGAGCTCGTCTCCGCCGTTGCCCACGATCACGTGGTCGGCATCGACGCCATGCCAGGAGGCAAGCTCGGCGCGAAGCTCGGGCGCAAGCGCCTGGGGGTAGCGGTTGAATGCCACCTCTGAGACCGCCTGGGTCACTGCTTGGCGCAGCTCGTCGGGCATGCCGAAGCTGTTCTCGTTGGCCGACAGGTTCACCTCGACGGGAGAGAACTTTGGGTCGTAGGGCTCAAGCGCCGCGGCCGACGGGCGCATCTGGGCGCGAATGTCATCGTCAATCTGGATAGCCACGCGATCACCCTAGCCTCTCGGAGCCGCCCAGCATTGCCTTGCCAGGCTCGCTGAGGTCGCGCGGCCACGCGGTCTTGCCAGCATTCTCGCAGGCAGCCGACGGGTCGGCAAAGCTCGAGGCGCCTTCGTCGGTCAGCTTCACGCGAACGCCCACGGAAAGCGCGTGGGCCCAAAGGCCCTCGGCCTGCGCCATCGCCTGGACGGACGGGGCGTCGGCGAGGAATCCCTCCTGCGAGTAGGAGATCACGCTCGAGTGCTTCTGGAAGTCGTAGACGCCCAAGGGGTTTGAGAAGCGCGCGGTGCCGCCGGTTGGAAGCGTGTGGTCGGGTCCGGCTACGTAGTCTCCGAGCGGCTCGGAGCTCCACTCCCCCACAAAGATGGCGCCTGCGTTCTTGACCTTGCCGAGAAGGGCCATGGCGTCGGCGCAGTGCAGCTCCAGGTGCTCGGGGGCAACCACGTTCACAGCGTCAACGGCGGAGTCGAGGTCGTCAGTCACCACGATGACGCCGCGGTTGTCGAGGGAATCGCGCGTGATCTTCTCGCGTGGGCTCTGCGAGACGAGGCGCTCGACGGCGTCGAGCACGCGGGCGGGAAGGGTGTCGTCGGGCGTCACGAGGTAGCACGAGGCCATGGGGTCGTGCTCGGCCTGGGCCATGAGGTCGGCAGCGACCACCACGGGGTCGGCCGTGGCGTCGGCAAGCACGCAGACCTCGGAGGGGCCGGCGATCATGTCGATGCCCACGTCCCCGGACACGTGGCGCTTGGCGGCAGCCACGTAGGCGTTGCCAGGTCCCACGATCTTGTCGACGGCAGGGATGGTCTCGGTGCCGTAGGCTACGGCGCCGATTGCCTGAGCGCCGCCCACGGCATAGACCTCGTCCACGCCGGCGACGGCAGCGGCGGCCAGCGTGTAGGCCGATAGCGACCCGTCACGCTGGGGCGGCGTCACCATGATCACGCGCGGGACGCCGGCCACCTTGGCCGGGATGGTGTCCATGAGGACTGTCGAGGGGTACTGGGCGCGTCCTCCGGGAACGTAGACGGCGGCGGAGGCGACAGGCGTCACCTTCACGCCCAGGATCGTGCCGTCGGGGCGGGCCTCGAACCAGGAGTTCTCGCGCTGGCGCATGTGGAACTCGAGGATCTGCTCGTGCGCACGGCGCAGCGCGGCGAGAAACTCGGGGTCAACCATCTGAAGCGCGCCCTGCACGAGCTCGTCGGGGACGCGGAAGCTATCAGGGCAGAAGCCGTCGAACTTCTCGCAGTACTCGCGCACGGCCACGTCGCCACGGGCCCGAACGTCGTCCACGATGGCGGCGGCTGAGTCGAGAACCTCCTTGGGCAAAGATCCCGAACGGTTGATATCGGCAGTCGTCAGCTTGCGGCCGCCCCTAATGTCACAGGTTCTCACTGGTCCTCCCTCCCCACGACCTCGGCAAGGCGCGCCGCAAGGTCGCGGATTCTCTTGTCGCAACGATAGGCCGCCGGGCCCGCAAAGAAGCGAGCGGTGCAGCTCATGACCTCGTCCACAACAACGAGGTCGTTCTCGCGAAGGGTCGTGCCCGTCGCGGTGATGTCCACAATGCGGTCGGTCATGCCGACAATCGGGCCAAGCTCGATGTTGCCGTGCAGGGTCACGATGTCTACCTGCTGGCCGATGGAGTCGTAGTAGGCCTGGGTGATGCGCGGGTACTTGGTGGCCACGCGAACCGTGCCGCGCCATGCGTAGTTGCGCTCGGCAACGCCAGCCTTCGATCGGGGCTCGGCCACCACGAAGCGGCAGCCGCCATAGCCAAGGTCAACAAGCTGGAGCACGTCCATGTCGGCCTCGACGAGCGAGTCGCGACCGCAGATGCCGCAGTCGCAGCCGCCGTGGCCGACGAAGGCCGGCGCGTCCTGCGCGCGCACGATCACGTACTCGTAGTCGCCTTCGCGCACCGTCAGCTGGCGGCCCGGGTCGCGCAGCCCCTCTACGGGAAGGCCGGCCGCCTCGAGCACGCGGATGCTGTCCTTCAGAAGCGAACCCTTGGGCACGGCGATGCGCAGCGGCCGCTCGGCCAGGCGCACCCCCGGCGTGACGACGCCGGACTCGCCGGGCTCGCCCAAGATCTCTTGCAGGCGCTCGAGCGAGAGGGCAAATCCGCAGGCGGCGGTGTTGGCGCACCCGAGGTTGTCCAGCACTGCGTCGTAGCGGCCTCCCGACGCGAGCGATGCCGCGATGCCCTCGGCGTAGGCCTTGAAGATGATGCCCGTGTAGTAGTCAAAGGAATTGATGATCGAGAAGTCAAAGGACGCGCGACCTTGCGAGAAGAGCTCCGAGAGCGAGTCCACCAGGCGCGCAAGCTCGGACGTCCCGCGGCGCTCGGGCGCGACGCCAGCCCTGTCGAGCAGGTCGTCTAGCGTGTCCACAACCTCGGCGCCACCGGACAGACGGGGAATGCGGCGCAGCGCCTCGGCCGGCGACTTCCCAAGGTGGCCCTGCTCGACGGCCTCGTTTACGAGCTCGTCAAAGGAAACGAGATCAGAGTCGTGCACGAGCGACAGGGCCTTCTCGCGGAACTCCGGGGTGGGCGCGCAGACGTCGAGAAGCGCCTTGATGGGCGTGACAGAGCCAAGCACGATGCGCCAGTCGGGGACGTTGAGCTCGGAGAGGGCCTCGGCCAGAAGCTGGACGACCTCGCGCTCCGCAGCGGCGCCCTCCTCGCCCACGAGCTCGACGCCCAGCTGCGTGAACTGGCGCGGCTGGCCCTTGAGCGATGACTCTTCTCGCACGACGGGGGCCTCGTAGCGCAGGCGGACGGGCAGCTCGCCCTTGTCGACGCGCGTCGCCACCAGCCTTGCGATTGGCAGGGTGAGGTCGGGGCGCAGCATCAGCAGGCTGCCGTCGACATCAAAGAGCTGAAACGGCGCGCCCTTGACGCGCCCCGCGCGCTCTATCGCGTCTTTCGACTCCAGAAGCGGGGTCTCGACCGGCAGGTACCCGTGCGACGAGAAGACCTTGCGCACGGTGCCGGTGATGCGCTCGCGAGCAAGCGCCTCTTGAGGAAGGATGTCACGAAACCCGCTTGGCGTTCCTACAACCACATGTGCTCCCGTCTCGAAAAGGCAGGCGATGCCTGCTGAAAGGTCGGTTGGCAAGAAGGGCGCGAGCCTTTTGCTGCAGGAAATTGCAGTCGCTGCGCTCGGGCGCAAGGTCCTTATCGCGCTCTTCTCGCGTCATGTCACTTTAGCACACTAAAGCGCAGGCGCTTTCCCGCAGGCTCGCATAGGTCATGATTTACCGTCCCTTAATGTTGCGCCCGTTGGACTGGCAGTCCCAGCGAGGGAGCGAGCGGCCCCTAGCCGCGGCGGCGCGTCAGCCTCTTGAGCGCGGACTTCACGAAGCGCGCCTCGGGCATGTGCGTCGCAATGGCAAGGCCGTACGTCACGACAAGCGCGGGAATTCCGCCGAGCACGCAGTACAGTATCGACTGCAGGACGTGACCGCTGCAATCGCCTAGGTAGGCGTTGCAAAGCCATAGGATGAGGCCTCCCACGAGTCCGCCCACGACGCCGAGCGCGAGCGACTTCACAAACGACACGGCCACCGAGCGAAGCCCAAGGGGACCGAGCTTGTGCCTGATGCTGATGAAGTTCACGAGGTCGACGACCGCGAAGAACAAGCACGACGTGAACGCCACCCAGAAAAGCGAGGCGAGCTCTCCCAGTTGGTAGGGCGTGAAGAACGTGAGCAGCACGACCTGAAGAAGGGTGCCGATGCAGCTGGAGACCGCATAAAGCACCATCTGGCGCATCGACGAGCATATTTTCTGCTGATACATGCACGTTCCGTAGAACGGAAGGGCGAGCGCCAGGCCGCAGAGATACACGACGGTCATATAGAGCTGCTCCTCCGTGAACTTGCCTGCGGCGACAATGGAGGTGAGCGGCACGGAGAAGACGATCAAGAGGACGCTCATCGGCACCATGAAGAACAAGATCTCGGAGACGCCGCTCGAGATCTGGCGCTTATAGCTCGTCATGTCGTTATGCGCAAAGCTGTCGGAAAGCTCCGTGAACATGGCCGTCGTGATGGGCACCGCCAGGATCGCGTAGGGCAGCGTGTACCAAAGGCGCGCGTAGTAGGCCACCGATGCGCCCGAGACGGTGACGGAAAGGGCCGTGCTCTGCTGAAACGAGGTCTGGACGAACGAGGTGATCATGACGACCAGCGACGGGACGCCAATCGTGAGGGTGTCCTTCAAGTTGGGGTCATGCCAGTCAATGTGCCAGGTGAGGTGGATCCCGTGCTTCTTGAGCGATGGCATCTGTACGATGACCTGCACGGCGACGCCGAGCGGGTTGCCAATGGCGAGGATTACGGTGGCAAGGCCGGGGTTTACGTTGACAAGCGCGGCGTAAAGCAGAAACGACGCCGTGGTCACAAAGTTGTTGAATATCGAGGATGCCGTGCTCCAGAAGTAGTCCCTCTCGGCGTTGAGCACGCCCGAGAAGATCGACGAGAGCGAGTAGAGCACGACTTCGATCACGAAGAAGCGGAAGAGGTAGGTGGCAAAGCTCGAGTCGAACTCCTCGGTTGCCGAGAAGGACTGGGTCCAGATGAGCTGCGCCGCGAAAATGAAGCCGAGAACCGCGACGATGCCCATGAGCAGCACCACAATCGATACAAGATTTGACGTGTATCGACTTGCGCCCTTGGAACCTTCCTTGCGCTTGACCGACATGTAGACTGGCAAGAACGCGGTGACGAGCATTCCGCCGACGACGATTTCGTAGAGCTGGTTGGGCAGGTTGTTCGCAACCGAATAGCAGCTTGCGACCATTCCGGCGCCGAGCGCGAAGGACTGTCCCCACGTGCGGAAGAATCCCGTGATTCGGCTGACGATGACGAGGAAGCTCATCATTGCGGCCGAGCGACCGACCTGCGTCTCCTCTTGCGAGCCTCCGGAATTTTGCTGGTAAGGCTCATTGGGCTGCTGCTTGGCAGGTTGGTTGGCTTGGCCGGGCTGATTGATTTGCTCGGGTTGGATTGGCTCTTCGAGCTGCTCAGGCTGTTCAGGCTGCTCGACCTTAAAGTGCTTTTGCTTGACGCTCACCTCGTAGGTCCCTTCCGTTAGCAATCAATCTCTTGATTGTGCCACTCTGCCCCACAGCACGCACCAGCCCACCTCTCCCCCACACAAGAGCTTCAGCCGGTCTCCGCACCATTAACGCAAAATCCCTTCGACAGCGAGGAGCGACCGTTTCTTCGGCAGCCCCACACAATGCACGCCTGCCAGGTTCCGCGACTTCTGCGGCATCAGAGGTCGCGCAACCTGGCAGGTCGGGCATCAGAGGTCGCAGAACTTGGCAAAACGGGCATCAGAAGTCGCGCAAGTTGGCAGCGCCCAGCATCAGAAGTCGCGGAACTTGGCAGACGGGGTGGCGGGGGCAGCTGGGGCGGCGGGAGCAGACGGGGTGGCGGGGGCAGCGGTGGCGGGGACAGCTGGGGCGGCGCGCCCCATCGTGCAGGCATCAGAGGTCACAGGACCTGGCAAAAGTGGGCGGGCGCTGAAGCGCTAGCGGGTAATGTCAGCGAGCGTGGCGCCGGTGAACGAGACCAAGTCGTCGGGAGAAAGGCGCAGGGAAAGGCCTCGTCTGCCACCGGAGATGCCAATCTCGTCAAAGAGCTGCGCCGTCTCGTCAATCAGCGTAGGAAAGCGCTTCTTCATGCCAACGGGAGAGCAGCCGCCCCGGACATACCCTGTCGTTGCTTCAAGCTCCTTGGTGGGTAGCATCGAGAGGCTCTTCTCCCCTGCTGCCGCTGCGGCCTTTTTGAAGTCGAGCTCCTCGCCCACGGGAATGCAGCAGACCACGTGGTCGCCGGAGGGCGACACGGTAACGAGCGTCTTGAACGTTGAGTCAGGGTCCTCCCCCGCCTCCTCGGCCATGCGCATCCCAAGACCTCGTGAAAGGTCTTCCTCCTGAAGTTCCCTGCACCGGTAGGAGACACCCGCGGTGTCGAGCTCGCGCATCGCGTTTGTCTTTTGTATCTTTTCGCGCTTTGCCATGACGCCCCCTAAGCCTGCTCCTTCTCGGCTGCCATCCGCGCTCGGTCGCGCGCAAGGATCTTCGCCAAGAACTGGCCCGTATAGCTTTCGGGCACCTTTGCGACCTCCTCGGGCGTGCCGTACGCGACCACGGATCCGCCCGCGTTTCCGCCCTCGGGACCAAGGTCGAGCACGCGGTCGGCCATTTTGATAACGTCGAGGTTGTGCTCGATTACCAGCACCGTGTTGCCTGCATCGACCAGGCGCTCGAGCACGTCGATCAGCTGGCGGACGTCCTCAAAGTGGAGTCCTGTGGTGGGCTCGTCCAAGATATAGAAAGTTTTTCCGGTCTGCTGTCGGTGAAGCTCCTTGGCGAGCTTGACGCGCTGAGTCTCGCCGCCAGAGAGCGTGGTTGCCGGCTGGCCCAGGTGAATGTAGCCAAGACCCACGTCGTAGAGCGTTTGCAGCTTGTTCTTTATGCGAGGAATATTCGCAAAGAACGCCAGCGCCTCGGAGACGGTCATGTCGAGCACGTCCGAGATGGACTTGCCGTGATAGGTGACCTCAAGCGTCTCGCGGTTGTACCGCTTGCCGTGGCAGACCTCGCAGGGAACGTAGACGTCGGGCAGGAAGTTCATTTCAATCTTTATCTGGCCATCGCCCTTGCATGCCTCGCAGCGGCCGCCGGGGACGTTGAACGAGAAGCGGCCGGGGCTGTATCCGCGCGCGCGGCTCTCGGGAGTGGATGCAAAAAGCGCGCGCAGGTCGTCCCAAAGCCCCACGTAGGTAGCGGGGTTCGAGCGCGGGGTGCGCCCGATGGGCGACTGGTCGATGTCGATGACCTTGTCGACCAGCTCGATGCCCTCAAGGCGCTTGTACGGGCCGACCGGGCGCTTGGAGCGGTGGACGGCATTGGTGAGCGCCGGCGCCAGCGTGTCGGTGACCAGGCTCGACTTGCCCGAGCCCGAGACGCCCGTGACCACGGTGAAGGTGCCAATCTCGATCTTCGCGGTGATGTTCTTGAGGTTGTTTGCGGATGCTCCGACGATCTTTATGCACCCACGCTTGGGGTTTCGGCGCTCCTCGGGAAGGCGAATCTGCCGCCGGCCGGTGAGATAGGCGCCGGTGATCGAGTCGGGGTTGGCGGCAATCTGCGCAGGAGTGCCTTGGGCAACCACGTGACCGCCCAGCTCGCCGGCGCCGGGCCCCATGTCAATAACGTAATCAGCCGCAAGGATAGTGTCCTCGTCGTGCTCGACCACGATCACGGTGTTGCCCATGTCGCGCAGGTTCTTGAGGGTCGCTATCAGGCGGTCGTTGTCACGCTGATGAAGGCCGATCGAGGGCTCGTCCAGAATGTAGAGCACGCCCATGAGGCCCGAGCCGATCTGCGTGGCAAGGCGGATGCGCTGGGCCTCGCCGCCGGAAAGCGTCGCCGCCGCACGAGACAGCGTGAGGTAGTCGAGCCCCACGTTGACCAGAAAGCGCAGGCGCGCGCGAATCTCCTTGACGATGGGACCCGCGATGACAAGCTGGCGGTCCGTAAGCTCGAGGTTGTCAAAGAACTCGAGGCACTCGCGGCAGGACATGTCGCAGACTTGGTTGATGTTCTTGTC
Source organism: Tractidigestivibacter sp. (assembly GCF_050946515.1). GTDB lineage: Bacteria > Actinomycetota > Coriobacteriia > Coriobacteriales > Atopobiaceae > Tractidigestivibacter. The sequence continues at coordinate 69,020 of NZ_JBMNUX010000006.1, read as the reverse complement.
GCCCACAGTGACGGCCAGGATCTCAGGCTTCAGGCGCGCGCCATGGCAGGTTGGGCATGGCACTTCGCGAATGTAGCGCTCGAGGTGCGTCTTCATCGTCTCCGACGTCGTCTCTTGGTACTTCTCGAAGAGGATCTTCCGCACGCCCGGGAACGTGGTGGACCAATGGGTGTCGCGACCGTCGCGCGTATGGTAGTCAACGCGCACCTTGGTGGTCCCAAGGCCGTCGAGAAGCGCGCTCTGCGTCTTCTTGGGAAGGTCCTTCCAGGGAGTCTGGTCAGAGGAGCCCATGTGCTTGCAAACTGCCGAGAGAATCTGCGGGTAGTAGTTTGAGTGGCCGAAGAGCGATCCAAAGACGCCGTCCGCCACGGAAAGCGACGGGTCATCGATCAGCGCCTCGGCGTCGACCACCTTTCTGACGCCCAGTCCGTCGCAGTCGGGGCAGGCGCCGTACGGGGCGTTGAACGAGAAGTCGCGCGGCTGCAGGTCGTCGATCGAGTGGCCATGGATGGGGCATGCCAGCGCAAGCGAGTACTGGAGAAGCTCGCCGGGCATGGCCTCGGGGTCGTCGCGGTCGGGCAGCAGGTAGACGCCGACCTTGCCATCGGCGAGCTTGGTCGCCTGCTCGACCGCCTCGGCAATTCTGCCCAGGGAGTTCTCGCGAATCACGATTCTGTCGACAACGACCTCGACCGTGTGCTTGAGCTTCTTCTCGAGCCTGATGTCCTCGTCCAGCTGGCGGACCTCGCCGTCGATGCGCACGCGCGAGAAGCCTTCCTTTCGAAGGTCCTCGAAGAGCTTCGTGTACTCCCCCTTGCGGCCCAAGACCACGGGGGCAAGCACGAGCGCGCGACGCCCCTGACCCGCGGCAAGCACCTTGTCCGCCACCTGGTCGGTGGTCTGGCGCTCGATCACGCGACCGCACTCGGGGCAGTGCGGGATGCCCACGCGAGCAAACAGAAGGCGCAGGTAGTCATAGATCTCTGTGACCGTGCCCACCGTGGAGCGCGGGTTTCGGCTGGTCGTCTTCTGGTCTATGGAGACGGCCGGCGAAAGCCCGTCGATGCTGTCAAGGTCGGGCTTGTCCATCTGCCCCAAGAACTGGCGCGCATAGCTTGAGAGGCTCTCGACGTAGCGGCGCTGGCCTTCGGCGTAGATGGTGTCAAAGGCCAGGCTTGACTTGCCTGAGCCGGAAAGCCCCGTGATCACGACAAGCTTGTCGCGCGGAATGTCGACGTCGACGTTCTGCAAGTTGTGCTCGCGAGCGCCGCGGATAACGATTGAATCGGATGCCATGGCTTCCCTTCTTGCAAAGTTCAACAGCATCCAAGTCTAGCTGAGCTGAAGATGGCCGCTCGCTTGGGCGACGCAACGTTGCGAGACTTTCACACCGAACACATGTTTGCTTCTGCGATGTCGCCGGCTCGCCATAAGAAGATGGGCGACGCACCAGGATGCGTCGCCCAGTGAGGGGAGGAGCGGTTGGCAAGCCTCGAGCTACTTTGCAGCCTCGACCTTCTCGACCTTCTCGGCCTTCTCGTCCTTGTCTTCCTTCTTGTCGGGCATTATCCAGAACTTGAGAAGCGGGAAGCTCACGATGACGGCGGCAAGGGTGTTGACAGCAGAGGCGACGGTGCCGGAAAGGCCGGCGTCCCAGCCGAAGGTGGTCTGGCAGAAGCCAGTCACGTAGCTGGGCAGGATAAGGTTGACCACAACGATAAGGATGGCGAGCAGGGCATACTTCCAGGCGGCGTCCTTGAAGGACGTGTCGGAGTCAAAGACCCAGAACATCTGGACGAAGAAGTTGACGACCTGGGCGAGAACCTCGGCAATCAGGAACGTGATGAAGCCGCCCAGGTAGTTGGAGCCGGGCGTGGTGTAGTCAAACAGCCAGAACTTGAACGGCGTGTTCAGCTGCATGCTGTTGATGAAGATGGCCGTCCCGATCCAGGTGCACACAAAGCGCGTGATGGTGGAGATGTTTGACAGGACGTTGAACTTGATGAACTGCCAGAGCGTCTTGTGCTCCTCGGTCCAAGACTTGAAACTCATGCGCGTTCCTTCCTTCCCAGTTGGAGCCTTACCTGAGGCTGCTTCGGAACTTGATTACTTCTTTGATACAAGTGACGCTGCGGTACCCACGAGAGAAGCTCTCGTTATTTCTTGCTATGCCTCCTTGAGCTTGGAAGACATTCCATTGCTGCGAACAAGGTTGATGATGAACTCGATAAGGATTGGAGCGAGGAACCACAAGAACCACGTAAGGATGAAGCCCTCGCCAGTTGCATACTTGATGGCAGCGGAGGGGATGATGCCCACAAGGCCCCACCACTTTATCTCACGCACCAAAGCGTCGACCATTCCCATCGAGACCATGCCATTTGTCATCTTTGCAAGCGCCCGGAGCGGCATGTTCCAGATGAAGAGGACGTTGAGGTTAGGCGTGCCGGAAGCGTCGGACGAGCGCTTGATGGCCGCGAGCACGCACCACACTATCCAGAAGATTGGCGAGCGGCCATGGTTGAGGTCGCGGAAGCACATGTTGCGGTCGATCTTAGTGGCCGTCGGCGGGATGGGATGGCCGAGAAGGGCCTCAAACTGCTTGTCGCTCACGTGCTGCACGTGTCCGGTCTCGTATGAGGCGAGCGTCTCGCCCTCGTAGGGGTTGGGAGCGCCGGTTCCGGCGACCTTGATTGCGGTCTTCAGGCGAATGTCCTCGGAGGATGCGCCGACGCGCAGCTCATAGGTGCCGCCCTCGACCTCCCACGACGCGGTCTTCACGTTGAAGTAGCGGAAGGTCTTGTCGTCGAAGCCAATCGTGACCTCGCGGCTCTCGCCGGGCTGAAGCTCGACGCGAGCAAAGCCCTTGAGCTCCTGGGCAGGGCGGAACACCTTGTGATTGGGCAGCGCGACATAGAGCTGGCAGACCTCGGTGCCCGTGACCTCGCCGGTGTTGGTCAGCGTGAAGCTGACGCCCTCCTCGTTTGCACGCGGGTTAGCGTACTCGAACGTGGTGTAGGAAAGACCGTAGCCAAAGGGGTAGGCAACCTTGACGCCGGCGGTCTGGTAGTAGCGATAGCCCACATAGATGCCCTCGCGATACTCGGCCGTGCGCTCCTGCGACGGGAAGCGACCGGCCGTGGGGGTGTCGTCAAGCGCGCGCGGCCAGGTCTCGGTGAGCTTGCCGGACGGATTGACGGCGCCGGTCACGATGTCGAGCGCAGCTCCGGCTCCAGCCTGGCCGCCCAGCGCAAGGTAGAGAACCGCTCGGGCGTCCACGACCCAGTCCGTCTCGACGCAGGAGCCGGCGGCCAGAAGCACCACGACGTTGGGGTTCACTCCCGCGACGGCGTGCAGCAGCTCGACCTGGTTCTGGTTCAGGCGCATGTTCTGGCGGTCGGCGCCCTCGGACTCGGCGATCTCGTCGAGCGCAAGGCACATCAGCACAACGTCGGCCCGGCGGGCAAGGTCAAGGGCGGCGTCGCGCTTCGAGGCGTTTTCGCCACCGTGACGCTCGAAGCCCGGCTCGTAGCCGACCAGCGTAAGGTCAGTCTGGCCGATAAGGCCAAGCACGCTGTCGACCTTGGTGCAGTTGACCTGGGAAGACCCCGCGCCCTGGTAGCGAGGCTCCTTGGCGAAGTCGCCGATGAGCGCGACCTTGGTGCCTTTGGCAAGCGGCAGCGCGTTGTTCTCGTTCTTGAGAAGAACGGCGCCTTCTGCCGCGGCAGCGCGAGCGATGGCGTGGTGGCCCTCGACGTCAAACTCCTTGGGCGCCGACTCGACGGCCCTGTGAGTAGAAAGCACGAGCTCAAGGGCGTCGTCCACGCAAGCGTTGAGGTCTTCTTCGGAGAGCTTGCCGGCCTTCACGGCATCGCGCAGGATGCAGGCGGAGTCCATGCCGGGCGCAGGCATCTCGAAGTCCGAGCCAGCGCGGACTCCAGCAACGTGATCGTTCGATCCGCCCCAGTCGGTGACGACCGCCCCGTCAAAGCCCCACTCGTCACGCAGGATGTCCTTCAGAAGGTGCTCGTTCTCGTTTGCGTAGGTGCCGTTGACCTGGTTGTAGGAGCTCATAATCGCCTTCGGCGCGGCTTCCTTCACCACGGTCTCAAAGCCGGTTAGATAGATCTCGCGCATCGTGCGCTCGTCAATCACGGAGTCTGACGCCTGGCGGCGGGTCTCCTGGCTGTTGACGGCAAAGTGCTTGGGGCAGGCAGCAACGCCGTTTGACTGGATTCCGCGAACGTAGGCGGCTGCCATCTTGCCAGCAAGGTAGGGGTCCTCGGAGAAGTACTCGAAGTTGCGACCGCAAAGCGGAGAGCGCTTGATGCAGAGACCAGGACCCAGCACGGTGCCAACGCCCTGCACGCGAGCCTCGTTGCCAAGGACCTCGCCAAGCTTCTCGGCCATCTTCTCGTCCCAGCTGTTGGCAACAGTCACGGCCGTGGGGAGGCAGGTTGCCGGCTCGGCGGGGTTGATTCCCAAGTGATCGGCGGCGCCGGCCTGATGGCGCATGCCGTTAGGGCCGTCGGAGAAGGACATCTCGGGGATTCCCAGACGCTTTGACCCCCACGAGCCAAACGTCGTAGCGCCCTGAAGCAGGGCGCACTTCTCCTCAAGCGTCATCTTGCTGATGATGTCTTCGTGCTTCATCGGTCAGATCCCGTCCCTTCCATGGCCCCGTGCTTGGGCGCAGGCGCCCGGCATAAGGCTTCTTTTCTTCTAGCTGAAACTGTACGACCGGCAGCCAGCTCAGCGAGGCACTTGGCACATTTGGTTGCCCTCATGCCACGAATGGTCAACCTCGAGCCCAAGCGAGACAAAGTATTCCGGACAAATCGAAAGGCATGGTCTGAGCTTGATCCGCAACTGAACTGTAGAGTATGGCCAAATAGTCGCCTTCTCCACAAATGGGCGCAACCTGTCAAAAGTGCGGCGCAGAATGCAAGCCGCTGCGGCAGCCGCGCCAGCTCGCTCTCGCCTCGCTTCGCTTACCATAAGCAAAGGGAAATCGGAAAGGAATGGGATGTATCGCATTCTGATGGTAGAGGACGACGAGGCGGAGGCCGACTCATTGCGCCACAGCCTTGAACGCTATGCTCGCGAGAACAAACTTGAGTTCCAGATAACTTGGACCCGTACAGCGCTGGACATCTCTACCGACAGCACCAAATACGACCTGATCTTCATGGACATTGGGCTTCCTGGTATCAATGGCATGGAGGCGGCAACGCTCATCCGCACCTATGACCCCGAGACGCCTATCATTTTTGTAACCAATCTCGCGCAGTACGCCGTGCGTGGCTACGAGGTGGACGCGCTTGACTTCGTGCTGAAGCCCGTCTCGTATTACAACTTCAAGATGCGCATGGACAAGGCAATGCGCGTCATCAAGCGCAGCGCCGGAAAGAGCATCGTGGTGAGCGCCCATGACGGGCTTCGAGTAATCCTGACATCCGAGCTCGTTGCTGTCGAGATCTCTAACCACAGCCTCGTATACCACCTGGCGGGAGACGAGGACCCCATCGTCGTGAGGGGAAGCCTCTCGAAGGTCGAGGACGAGCTCGTCGACGCGCCGTTCGTGCGCATCTCAAACAGCTGCCTTCTCAACATGGCATACGTGCGCACCGTCAAGGGATCCGAGGTCCACACCACGACAGGCGACGTCTACTACTTCAGCCGCTCGAAACGGCATGCTGCCATAGACAAGATTGCCAAGTATCTCGGCGGGAGCATTTGATGCCAGCGAACGCCGACTTCTCTGAGTCGCTTTTCACGCTGGCGCAGTTCGTCTGCGCCATGCTTCTCGTGACGTGGTCGCTCCCCCGCCGCGGGCGCTTCGCGACAAGGATTGCCGTCGTCATTGCGGCGGCCCTCGCCTTGACCGCCCTTTCCGCTTGGGTGGGATTTGTCGCGCATCCGCAGCTCATGGAGCTGCCGGCAAGGTCCCTGACAGAGCTTCTGTTCTTCTCGGCAGTGCTCTTTCTATCCGCAGCTGCCCTCTATGCGCTTTACGACGTGGACGGCTGGGCGGCAGTTGCCCTTGCTACCGCAGGCTACACGATAGAAAACCTCGCAAGCAGCGTCATCGGGCTTGTTGCGCTGCTCCTTGGCAGGGTCGGCGAGAGCGAGTGGACCGGGGAGTTTTTTGTAGCCGCGCTCTTGATGACCGTCGGAATCTACGCCATCTTCTACGTGCTCGTGGCGCGGCCGCTTTCGCGCCTTGCAACAGCAGGCATCGAGAACCGGGCGATGGTTGCGGGAATCTCCGCCCTGCTTTTGGCTCTCATTGCGTTTGACATCGTAAACAAGGCGCTCCCCTCTCTTGGCGTGGCCCTCTTTGACTGCCTGGTTCTGCGCGCGGTCCATGGCATCTGCTGCGTCTACCTTCTGTGCTGCGAGTATGAGCTGTTCTACAACGTGTCTCTCAAGACGTACATCGCGACCCTTGACCGGGCGCGCGCCGACGAGGCGAAAAGCTATGCCATATCGCAGGCCAGCGCGAGCGCAATCAACGTAAAGATGCATGATATCCGCCACCGCCTGCACGACCTTGACGCGCTTGGCTTCGTGGGGCCTGACGAGCTCCGGGACCTCATGGAGAGCCTGAACATCTACGACTCGAGCTACGTCACCGGAAACGACGCTCTCGACACGGTGCTCACCGAGAAGGGGCTCGTCTGCGAGCAGCACGACATTGCGCTTGGCTGCGTTGCCGATGGCGGCGCGCTTGACTTCATGGAGCCCGCTGACGTCTACTCGCTCTTTGGCGACGCAATCGACAACGCCATCGAGGCCGTGCAGAAGCTCAGGTCGATCGACCATCGCGTTATTGACGTGACCGTCAAGCGCGTTGGCGGGATGGTCGTCGCGCACGTTGAGAACTATTACGAAAGCAATCCCGCAATCGATCGGCGCATTAGGCGAGGGGACAAGACCGTTGGCCGAGGCTACGGCATGCGTCACATGCGTGCCATCGCCGAGCGCTACGGGGGGTCGGTCACCACGAGCGTCGAGGGCGACCTCTTTCGCCTGGATGCAATCCTCCCGATACCGGAAGGGGTGCCGAACGTCAACGTGCCCGGCAATGGAGCCGGGGCATCCGTGGAAGACGGCGCGCGGCAAGCAAAAGGGGGCGCGCGATGAGCCAGAGCGTCTATGCAGCCTTTACGAGCGCGTCATATCTCCTGTCCATCACCATCACCGTTCAGCTTTGCCTCGCCGCGCTGATGTTCGAGGCCGTATTGCCTCGGCGCTCTCGCTTCGTGCTCCGCTTTGCGCTCTGCGCTGCGGCAATCGGCGCAGTTTCGTTCTTCCTCTACAGAAACTTGATGGTGCAGTCGGTATTCAAGCCCCGGTCCGTTTCATTGCTGCTCGAGGGGCTCGACTTTGTGGTCATCCTTGCCATGATGGTTGGGATGACGCTCGTCTGCAGCCACGTCTCGCTCTGGACGGCCATCTTCTGTTCGACTGCAGCCTATACCATCCAAAATCTGGCAAGCTCGCTTACCTACTACTGCTTCATGATTCTTGAGGGCACCGGGACGAGCATGGCAAGCCCGCTCTTCATTCCGCTGAACATCCTAGGGGTTGTAGTCGTCTATCCCATCTGCGCTTATCTCTTTGGAGGACCCATCCGCCGCGGTGGACTGGTTGAAATCGAAGACCGAAAGATGCTCTTAATGTTCGCGCTGGTCATCCTCATTGCCATCTTCTTCGATATTGAGAACAAGACGCTCTACACAAACGGGCTGGCACTCCCTCTTGTCTTGGTGCTTCGCCTGGTGCATGACATCGTGTGCGTGACGGCTCTGGCCATGCAATTCGAGATGCTCTACACGCGCTCGCTTGAAACCAATGTCGCCACCCTCAAGCGCATTGGCGATGACCAGAAGCGCAACTATCGCCTGGTGCGGCAGAGCATCAATGCTGTGAATGCTCGTCTGGAATCGCTTCGCAAGCAGGTAAGCGACGCCATAGCCGACGGCGGCGCGGACGCCGCAACCGTCGACAGGCTCGTGAGCGCAACTCGGCTTCCAGGCGTTCGCGTAAAGACTGGGAATGAGGCCCTTGACGCGCTTCTGCTTCTAAAGGGCCTCGTCTGCGAGCAAGAGGGCGTCACGCTCTCGAGCGTCGCCGACGGCGGAGCCCTCTCGTTTATGAGCGAAGAGGACGTGTACTCGCTGATAGGCAATGCAATCGACAATGCGCTCGACGCAGTCACCAAGGTAAAAGACCCCGAAAAGCATGCCATCGGCCTGGTTGTTCGCAGGTCAGGCGACCTGGCAAGCATCAATGTGGAGAACTATTACACGGGAGACGTCCATATGATTGACGGTCTTCCCCAAACAACAGCCGAAGACCCCAAGGGCCACGGCCTGGGAACGCGCTCGATGCGCGACGTTGCCGAGCGCTATGGCGGAACCGTCACCTTTAGTACGGACGGCGACATCTTCCATATGAACGCGCTCATTCCGATTCCGGAATAGGAGCCCATTAGGCGCAGTGCAAGCCAAAGCCATGATTGATCTGCGCTGAACTGCGCTTAGTTACACAAATTGTTTGATTTCTGCACCGAAGTCGCCTTAGTTACAATGGGCTTGCAGGGTCCATCCAGTAGCAGCGAGTTGGTCGGTACCATATCTTGTGGCAGTGACTTTGCTCTACAGCAATATCTAGACTCGCTACTTTTGTCTTCCCTAAACCTCAGTGTGAATAAGGAGGTTTCGGTGCAAAAAGCTCTAGAAATGTGTAACTAGGGGAACTTTGGCGCATTCAAAGTCGCAAACAGCGCCAACTCGTGCCCGAGAGACCTCGCCGAATGCCGCAAACGATCCCGCGGGGCGTAAACTCCGCGGGGCTTTACAAACAACCCGCCAAGCACCCCTGTTTGATTGGCGTCTATGATGGTGGGCGTGTGTCACGATCAACCGAGGAGGCTCCATGCCCTGCACTACCATCCTGATTGGCAAAAAGGCCAGCTACGATGGGTCAACCATCATTGCGAGAAACGAGGACTCCAGCAACGGCGAGTTCTGCCCCAAGCGTTTTGTGAGCGTTGACCCCGCCGGCCGCAGCAGCTACACCAGCGTCATCTCGCACTTGACGATTCCCCTACCGGAAAGCGAGGGCGTTCGTTACACCGCCGTCCCCAACGCCGACCTCAAGGAAGGGCTCTGGGAAGAGGCAGGCGTATCCGCACGTGGCGTTGCCATGAGCGCCACCGAGACGATTACCTCGAACGAGCGCGTCTTGGGCGCTGACCCCATGGTCGTCTATCGTCCCGCAAAGGGAAAGCCCGGCGAGGACGGCTACGAGCCCGAGCAGCCTGGCGGAATCGGCGAGGAAGACATGGTCACGCTCGTTCTTCCCTATATGACTTCCGCTCGCGACGGTGTGCGCCGCATGGGAGAGCTGCTTGAACGCTATGGCACCTACGAGATGAACGCCATCGCTTTCTCTGACCCCGACGAGATCTGGTGGATGGAGACGATTGGCGGCCACCACTGGATTGCCCGTCGCGTGCCAGACAACTGCTATGTCACGATGCCCAACCAGCTAGGCATCGACGAGTTTGACCTGTCCGACGCCGCGGGCGAGCAGATCAAGTACATGTGCTCCGCCGACCTTGGGGAGTTCATGGCCGCCCATCACCTCGACCTGACCCTCGACGGTCACGCCAAGCGCTTTAACCCGCGCGAGGCCTTCGGCAGCCATTCCGACGAGGACCATGTCTACAACACCCCTCGCGCCTGGGCCATGCAGCGCTTCTTGAACCCGCACGCCGAGGACTGGGACAATCCCCGCTCTGACATGAGCCCGTTTTCGGACGAGCTCCCTTGGGCACGCATCCCCGAGCGCAAGCTGACCATCGAGGACGTCAAGTACGTACTGTCGCTTCACTACCAGGGCACTCCATACGACCCCTACGGCAAGGGCGGGGACCCAGCGCTTCGAGGCTCGCTTCGCCCAATCGGCATCAACCGCAACTCGCAGCTTTCCGTGCTGCAGCTGCGTCCCTACGGCGCCGAGGCAGGAAGGGCTCTCCAATGGATCAGCTTCGGCTCCAACGCCTTCAACGCTATCGTCCCCTTCTATGCAAACGTGGACGATACCCCCGCCTACCTGCGCGACACCAACCCCAAGCAGGTCTCGACCGACAGCTTCTACTGGGCGAACCGCCTCATTGCTGCCATGGCGGACGCCGATTTTGCCGACTGTGCCGGCGCAATCGAGGCCTACCAGCTTGAGCTTGGTTCGCTCGGGCACAAGATCGTCTCCGAAACCGACGCCAAGCTTGCAGGTGAAGGCCTTACCGGCAAGAATGCGACGGCAGTGCTCGAGGCGGCAAACCAGCGCATGGCCGACCTCGCGCGCGAGAAGACCGACGAGCTGTTGGGCAAGGTTCTCTACGTTCGCAGCATGTCCATGAAGAACCACTTCTCTCGCTCCGACGCGTAAGGCCGGCCCAGCGTGAAAACCCTGTCGTGCCAGGCGGCGTAAAGTCCTTAAGATAGAACACGCCATTCATCAGACATTGGAGGAATGCATGGAACAGCAGAACGACGCAGAGCTCAAGCAGCGCGTCGACGCGTACGTGGACGAGGTCTGGGAGGACGTTATCGCCGACATCCGCTCGCTCGTCAGAATCGAGTCAGTCTTTGACCCCACTGCCGCCGAGCCAGGCAAGCCCTTTGGCCCCAAGTCAAACGAGGCGCTGGTCCAAGCCGAGAAAATCGCCGAGCGCCTTGGGCTTGAGGTGACCGACGTCGATGGCTACCTTGGCTTTGGCGACGTTCCCGGCGAGTCCGAGGGCTGCCTTGCCACGATTGCACACTCTGACGTCGTGCCAATTGGTCTTGGCTGGACCGTCAACCCGCTCGAGGTCACGCGCCGTGACGGCTACCTTCTCGGCCGCGGCGTGATTGACGACAAGGGCCCTCTGACCATCTCGCTTTGGGCGGCTCACTTCTTTGCCCTCGAGGCCGAGCGCACGGGCAAGCGCATGCCCTACACGCTGCGCTGCATCATCGGCAACGACGAGGAGACCGAGATGAAAGACGTCGAGGTCTACCTCAAGCGCTATGGCGAGCCTCTCTTCTGCTTCTCCCCCGACGCCGACTTCCCGCTGATCTGCGGCGAGAAGGGCCGCATTGCCGGCAGCTTCGCCTCCCCGGCCGTTGCTGGCGAGAAGATCGTGGAGCTGGACGGCGGCACCGTTCCCAATGCCATCCCTGGCCAGGCCACGGCGCTCGTGCGCGCCGATGCGGCAACGCTTCCCGCCCGCGAAAACATCGCGGTCGAGGACGCGGGCGACGGACTCGCGCGCGTGGTTGCGACGGGCAAGGGCGGCCACGCCTCGCTTCCCGAGGGCACCGTCAACGCCATTGGCCTTCTGGCGCGCTATCTTCTTGATGCGGGCGTCTGCGGCGAGGGCGAGCGTCAGTTCCTAGAGCTCGAGCGCACGCTCACCGAGGACTATGACGGCACCACGCTTGGCGTCGCGAGCTCGGATGATAAGTTCGGACCGCTCACGCTGATTGCAGGGACGGTGCGCACCACAGGCAATCGCTTTGTTCAAACCATCGACTCGCGCTATCCCACCTCCACGACGGGCGACGCCATAGCGGACAAGCTCTCGAAGGTCGCCGAGTTGTACGGCGCCACGTTTGGCGACGTCAGCGACTCGGTGCCGTTCTACATCAGCCCCGACTCCCCCGAGATCTCGACGCTGCTCTCCACCTACAGCGAGTACACCGGCCGCCAGGCCAAGGCCATGTGCATCGGCGGCGGCACCTATGCGCGCCACTTCAAGCGCGCCTGCGCATTCGGCCCGCACGAGCCCGCCAATCCCGTTCCCTCCTGGGTTGGCATGGAGCACGGTCCCGACGAGGGCGTTGCCGAAGCAGACCTCAAGGTTGCCCTCAAGATCTACATCGTCTCAATTGCGCGCTTGATGCGCCTGAGCTTGGGAGAGTAGCGCCCAAAGGAGGCTCCATAGCACGCTTGCCGAAAAAGGCGCCTGCCCATGCCGTCGAGCAAGGGCAGGCGCCTGATTCGTGTCGAGCCATGTTGGAGGGTTACCCCGCTCATCGCTATTCGCCAGCAGCGCCAAGACCCTCCTCGGCCTCATCCTTGACGGGCTGCTTTCGAATCTTGAGCGACAGGTACAGGCACGCCCCATAGAACAAAAGGTCGGTGAGCGCGCTCGTCTTCAGGCTGCCAAAGCCGCCCACCGCGGCCACGTTGCCCAGAAGCTGCGCCACGCCCGAAGCAAGGCCAATCACCGAGGCAACAAGGAAGGGGCCGATCTTCTTGGGCTGGTTTGCTCCGCGCACGCCCAAAAGCCCCACGACTAGGTTGACGGCAGCAGACACAAGGCCGTTTGCAAGCGTGGGCACCGTAAGCTCGCCAGCCGTGCTCGTGACGTCAGCCATGGCAACCGAGGACGACGGGTCAAGCTGCGAAAGCGCATACCAAATGACAAGCGCCACCACGGCGTTAAGTGTTGCCGAGACGACAAGCACCTCAGAGAGGAGCTTCAGCGCGCGCTGCGCGCCAGTAAGCGTGTAGGAGAGGCCACGCATCCCCTCGTCGTGCTCCTTCTTCACGAGGTCGCCGAGCGAAGAGCAGACGACGACGTAGGTGACCGTGCTCAAAAGCACGATTGGGTTGAAAATCAGAATCGTTCCCGCGCCCCAGCTCCACACGATAACAACGAGCAGAACGAGGCCCACGAAATAGCAGAGAAACCGGTACGCCTCCACGCGACTCGCGTCTCTAGACGCGGCAAGACCCAGGCGCGCGGTGATTAAAAGAAGCACCGCCGACGAAAGCGTCACAAGGGAAAGGTCCAGGGGAGACCAGCCAGAAAGCTCGACCCCCGCAATGGCAAGGCGCTCCTCGGTGCCCGAGACGCCAAGCGTGACCACAGCAAAGAGCAGCAGGACGCCTGCGAGAAGAACCAGACCGCCGAGAATCGCCATCACGACTGAAACGTACTTCAAGGCCTCCTGCGCGGGCGTACGAGGGATAGACTGCGTGAGGTCCCCATCACTTGGGGTAACCTCGCGCTCGCCTTCTCGATTGTTGACCTCCGTTGTGTCTGCCTGAGCCATTCGACGAGCCTTACGCCAGCACGACGCCGCCCAGCCAGCCCCACCTTGGGGTGGAGGTGACGCCAAATTCGCTGATCCAAGAGCTGAGGCTCTGCGACTTGACGACGCCGCTCGCGCTGTGGCGCACGGTGCCGTTGCCCACGTAGATGCCAATGTGACCATAAAGAATGGCCGCGGCGCTATAGGGCTCAGTCGGCACGGCAACAATCATGCCCGTCTGGATTGCAGACTGGTCGGAGCTCGTGCAATATGCCCAATACATGTCGCACGCATTGCCCGAAAAGCTGCCGATGCCAGCATTTCTAAAGACGTTGGAAACCCATGCAGCGCAGTAGCCAGCCCCTACGGAAGGCGTGCTGTATGCAGCGCTCACCACGGCCGCCTGCGAGCCCGACGCGCCAGACTCAATAGACGGCGAAGAGGTGGTACCGCCGGACGACGTTGTCTCACGAACTTGGCGCGCGGCCTCCTGAGCGGCGAGAAGCTCGGCATTGCGCTGGGAGATGAGGTCTTGAACCTCGGAATTCAGCTGCTCGACCAGCTGCTCGGCCTCTGCCTGCTTTGACTGAACGTCGGCAAGCTGGCTTTGCTGGTCGGCCTTCAGGTTTTCAAGCTCAGTCTGCTGCGACTCGAGATCGCTCTTCTGGGTCTCGAGCTCCTGCTTTTCGTTCTCAAGCTCCTCCTGCTGAGCCTTCAGCTCTTCCTGCAATCCCTTGACGGTTTGAATCATCTCGTTGTCAGACTCCGTCAGGCGATCGAGGAAGGCGACGTTCGAGGTGAACTCCTCAAAGGTCGTGGACGACAGCAAGATGTCGATGACCCCAGCGTTGCCCGCCTTGAAGGCGGAGGACATGCGCTTGGCGAGCACCTCTTGATCCGCCTCGATCTCTTGCTGCTTCTCGTCGATCTGATCTTGCATGTCTTCGATGTCGGCCTGCTTCTGGTCGATGTCGGCCTGCAGCGAAGAGATCTGCGACGATACGGAGTCAATTTGGTCAGTGGTGTCAGAAAGCTGAGAAGAAATTGACTCTACCTCGCTTGTAATGCTGTCGAGCTCGGACTGAGCCGCATCCGCCTCAGCCTGGGCGGAGTCGATGTCGCTCTGTGAGGTTGCAAAGGCAGTCAGCGGCGTGGCCAAAGCGAAAAGCCCAGCTCCTGCGCCGCCCGCTATGAACCTGAACGCATCCCTACGAGTGATGGAACGACCGCTACCTGCGGCTTCGTATTCCTCCTCACCCTGATTTCTAGAACTGTTCTGCATCAGGCCTCCAGTGCGGTTAAGCTTCGATTCGTAGAGCTATGGTAACTGATTACGAGAAAAGGGCAACAAAATCCATTGGTCTGCCGCAACCTCTCTGAGAGGCGCTAGCGATTCTCGATTCTTGCAACGTTCTTTATGGTAATTGAAATGCTGCCATCGGTCTCGCGCGAAAACTCGATGTAGCCCGGACGGTCGGTAAGCTCTGACGGGAACGAGATCTCGACGCCCGTGTCGGTCTTGATGCGATGCATCTTTGTCAGCCGATTGGCCACCCCGCGCCGCATGGGCACCTCTTCGGGAAGCTGGCGCTGGCGGGCGCGCTCCTCGTAGCGCTCGGCCAGCTCGGGTCGGTCCTCAAAGACCTCACGCCCAACCTCCGCGGGGACGATGGCCTCGTCGGTATCCGCGCGCTTCGCGAGCGCCGCCTTTGCGCGCGAAATCTCTACAGCCGGAGTCAGCCCCGCCTCTTCCGCCACGTCCGCCACGATGTCAGTCACCTCGTTGACAACCTCGTGGCTCGAGGCGGTTTGGGTGCACTGCAAGAAGAGCTCGGGAATGATGAGCTTGCCCTCCCCTGCTACGCTGCGCTCCTTGTCGTGGAAGTCGATGACCATGGTCTCGGCGTCGATCACCACGTACGAGTCGACCTTCTGCGTGGGGCTTGGGAGCGTGGAGTCAACGCGCACGATCTCGTTTCCGTCCGCGTCTACCTCGTGGATGAAGGTCTGCTTGCGCGGCAGAAGCACCACGGCAAACTTGCGCGACCCCTCCCCCTCGAACGCTGCGTCAACGTCCTCGTCGCTCGTGTCCTTGCTGGCGCGCATGTCGCCCGTGTCGACAAAGTCGGCAACAAGGAGGTCGCACTGCTCAAGGTCCTCGGCACGGCGCAGCTCCTCCCAGAACCACTGCGCAATCTGCGTCGAGAAGTCAACGAAGGGGACCTGCCCCAACAGGTACTCCTTAAGCCCGCCCATAAAGTCGCTGTCGGGCGAGAACTCTCCGTGCTTGCTCTCGGCGTTGTTCAGCACGCGGCGCAGGCGCCGGGTGACATAGGAGTGGGCCTGGCGATTGTCCAGGTCGAGCTCGCGCTCCGAGAAGTACGTGGATCCGCTCTCGAAGTCAAACACGTGAAGAATCGCGTTGCTGATGCGAAGCATTGCTCACCGTCGCTTTCTCTTAGTTGCTGCGACGGAATGATAGCGCACGAGACCAAGAATGCGAGGCTGGCAACCAAAGACGAGAAGGGCGTCCCGGCAGGATGCCGGGACGCCCGCAGGCTTCGCTTGATTGTTATTGCTGACGCTTACTCGCCAAGCGCCTCGTGTCCGAAGGCATCCGCCGCAAGCATCGCATTGGCGAGCTTCTCGGGCGTGACCTCGAAGGGCATGTTGCCCATGGAGTCGTTGGGCGCGCAGGCGAGCTTGGCCACCTCGAGCACGCGGTCGTAGCTCTTGTCCTTGACGCCCAGCTGCTCGAACGTCACGGGAAGACCGACCTCCAGGCAGAAGTTGAGGACGTCGTTGAACTCGTCGGCATCCTCGAGCACGAGCTGTGTAAGGGTTCCGAACGCGACCTTCTCGCCGTGGTAGAACGCGTGGGTCTCGGGCATGGCGGTCATACCATTGTGAATGGCGTGGGCGCCAGCAAGACCGGCGGACTCAAAGCCCAGGCCGGAGAGCAGCGTGTTGGCCTCGATGATCTTCTCGACGGATTCGGTGCAAACGCCGGCCTCGAGGGCAATCTTGGCCTCCACTCCGTCAGTCATCAGCGTCTCGTAGCACAGGCGGGCCAGCGCCATGGCGGCACCCGTAACCTTGTCGCCAGCGCATGTGGTGGCGTCGGAGCGCTTGCATGCGCGGGCCTCGAAGTAAGTGGCAAGAGCGTCGCCCATGCCTGATACGGTCAGGCGCACCGGGCTCTTGCAGATAACCTCAGTGTCCATGAGCACGAGGTTCGGGTTCTGCTTGAAGTACTGATACTCCTTGAACTGACCTTCTGGGGTATAGACCACAGAAAGGGCGGAGCAGGGTGCATCCGTTGCGGCGATGGTGGGCACGATCAGAACGGGAGCGTCAACACTAGCTGCCACGGCCTTGGCAGTATCAAAGATCTTGCCGCCGCCAACGCCGATCACGACGTCAGTGCCAGCGTCCTTGTAGACGCCAACAAGGCGGTCAATCTCATCCTGCGAGCACTCGCCGTTGAACTTGTCATAGACTTTCTCGACTCCCGCGTCGGCAAAGCTGGCGTCGATGGTGTCGCCTGAGCGCTTGAGACCGCCGGCGGAGATGATGACCAGGGCCTTCTTGCCGTAATTCTTTGCATAGCCGCCAAGCTTGTGGAGCTCGCCGGGGCCCTGAACGTACTTGGACGGAGAGATGAAAATGCGCGCCACTGTTAGTCCTTTCATCGATGGAAATTGCCAAGCCTTAAAGTTTTTTCCCATCTCTATGACGTTTTATTAATGCCAATCAAGAATAATTACGTTCAAATAGGATTAACTTGACAGTCGCCGAACAAAAAAGCGGCGCCGACAAGAGTCGCTCTCTTGCCGGCGCAAACGAAGTGGCGCTGCACTAGTACGAAAGGTTATTTGCGCGTGACCCCCAAAAGCGGGTCGCCAATCTTGACAAGAGGAAGGCCCCCGACGGTGGTCCCGGAATTTGCGACAACGTCCACGCCGTCAAAGGCATCGTCATTGGAAACGACAACGACCACAATGTCATCGTAGCCAGCGGCCTTGATGGCCTCGGGGTCAAAGTGAACCAACGGATCGCCGGCCTTGACCTCGTCATTCTCCTCGACAAAGCGCGTGAAGCCTCGACCGTTCATGTTTACGGTGTCGATGCCAATATGGATCAAAACCTCGATGTCATCCGGAGTCGTAATGCCAATCGCATGGTTGGAGACCGAGGTGGAAGAAACCCTGCCAGAGACAGGAGAGTAAACCGTGGTTGAGCCGCCAGGCACAATGCCACAGCCAGAGCCGAGAAGACCGCTCGAGACAGCTTCGTCACGAACGTCAGCGAGCTTAACGAGAAGACCTGACACAGGTGCGTAGACGGTGTCTGCCGAAGTCTTGAAGCTTGCCTTCTTGGGCACGGGCGTGCCCTCATCCGAGTAGAACGTAGCGCGTATCCTGTCAATCAGTCCCATGAGCAATCCTCCGTAGAACAACTGCTGGACGATCATTGCCGCTATCGTCCATCCCCTATCCCCTAGGGCCGCCTAGCTGCAGCCCGCTCCCCCATCATACAGAAGACGGTGCGCAAATATTTGATGGATTGAATCGACATAGAACGGGCGGGCGACTGAAAACGGCAGACGTAAGCTGGGAGGAAAGCAAATGAATCCCCTTTGAGGGCCTTCAAGCAACGGAAACAAAAAAGGCGGGCGCCCGCTCGGGCGCCCGCCACTACTTAGAACTTTGGACTCTCCCCCTTAGAGGAGGTCGCTCCCTCGTGGGATGCGACGTAGGTTACAGGTCTGTCGCACGTCTGCGACGCTTCAAACGGAAGCTCGAACTCCGTTCTGTTGAGGTGTCCTTATCGTCCAACGTTTGAAGCAAACGGTGCCGGTTCATCGCCGACCATAAAACCGCCTGCCCGATTATTGCTAGCTGCCACGTGCAGCAAATACGCGGTGCCACCTGCTCGACCTTAGACTTGCGAGGGATGAGCTACCGCCTCCAGAGCGCCTTATGCATCCTCGGGCAGGCGCCGGGTAAAGCAATCGTCTATGCCCATCGGAATGCACCTCCTTGGTAGGTCGCCGGGTTTCTGGCGACGTTTTGTGTTGCTTTGTTTATAGCCGTTTTCGGGCGATTCAATCGCGCGATTTTTCCCAATACCGCGGATGGTAGGAAGTGGGCTGCAGGAGGGCGAAGTCGGTCAAGGAGTTCGTTTTGTGGGATAATTAGAAATTGGTGTGTTGTATCATTTCTGACCGATTTGCCACTCCTGCAGCCATCTACCCTATGCCGACTGGTTTGTTGTGCCAGTGGAGGTAGTGGATGAAGTGGACCCCATGGTGCTGGAGCCGCGGCCGCCCATGCCAGTTGGCGCGCTTCCCGTACCCTGACCTTGCGCGCCCATGCCTTGGCTCTGACCGCCCATGGTGCCGCTCACGTCGCTGTAAGACGTTCCGTCCAGGGTGACGGTTGTCTCCTCGGAGCCGTAGCGAATCGTGTAGGTGCCTCCAGAGACGATGTCCGGGCTGCTCAGCGTGATGCACTCGTACTGCTTTGCTACGGTCGCCGAGGCGATGACGTTGCCATCAGAGTCGAGCACCTCAATGGTATCGCCCGCGTTTCCGCTGGCAGAGATGGAGATAACGCCCTGCTCGCCTGTCGAGGTAACCGTTTCGAACATGCCCGAAGAGCCAGCTGCAATCAGGGTTCCGCCGGAAATGGTGGCCGATCCGCCATAGTCGATCGAGCCGTTGCCTGAATTGGTCGGCCCAGAGACAACTGTCGTGCCGCCAGAAATCTCGATGTCGCCATTGGAATCAAGGCCGTCGCCCGAGGCGTCAAGCGTCAGGGTGCCGCCCGAGATGGTGAGCTTGGCGGTTGAGTCATACTCCATTGCAGCGCCCATGCCGCCGGAGCTCGATGAGGTCGTGGTGTCAGGGTCGCCAGAAGCGTTGACGCCATCGTCGGAGGCTGTCGCGTCGATGGTTCCGCCGGTAATAGTGACATAGGAGCCTTCGAGCGCCTCGTTGCTCTGGGTCACGTCGATGGTGCCGCCATTGATTACGAGGCCGTACTCAGCATGCAGACCGTCGTCGGTCGCGGAGACGTTGATGGTTCCGCCATCGACTTCAAGGAACAGGCCCGCGTCAAAGCCATCGGAGGCCGCGGTCACGTTGATGGTTCCATCCGAGACATAGATGTAGCCGAGGCTGGTGTCCTCGTCGTTTGCGCAGTGGATGCCATCGGTGCCAGCGGTCAGGTTGAGCGTGCCGCCGCCGATTGCGACGGAGTCCTTCCCCTGGATTGCATGTCCGGCTGCGTCCACGTTGATCGTGCCGCCAACGATTACGAGCTCGTCCTTGCAGACGATGCCGTGTCCCGAGGCGCTTGTGACGTTGAGAGTGCCATCGCCGTTGATCGTAAGGTCGGATTTCGAGAAGACCGTTCCGTCGATGTTGTCGTCGTTAGTCGAGACAAACTCGCCTGTGGTGGAGAGGCTGTTCTCGGTGCCGTCGGCAAGCGTCAGGAAGACCTTGTCTGCAGTGGAGACGTAGATTGCCGCGGAGTCGCTGCTGGTAATAGACGCTCCCGCAAGGACGATCTGGACCTTCGCGTCATCTGCCGCAGCCACAACGATCTGCCCGTCAGAAAGCGAGCCCGTGATGACGTAGGTGCCCTCCTCGGTGATCGTGATAGTCGAGCCGTCAATGGTGACGCCCGAGCCAGACGCGCTTGATCCAGAGTCGGAAAGCGTAATCGTGGTCGCCGAGGACTCGTCGTAGCTTGCGTCAAGATCACGGTCAGAGTAGACGCTCGATGTGTCGAGCAAGCTGACGGCGTCGCCAGAGTCGCTTGTCGCCTGAGAGACGGACGTGTCGGAGCTTGTGGTGCTTGACGTGGTCGAGGTCGTAGCGGATGTGGTCGAGCCAGTGGTGGACGTGCATCCGATGAGAGGGGCTGTTATCACCGCCACTGCAAGGCCTGCGGCCACGCAGGCACGGGCGCGCCAGCCAACCGGTCTGGTGGAGAAGTGCTTGGGTGTTCTAGAGCTCATCGGTGACAACCTCCTGGTGGGTAAGGGCAACTTCAAGATTTCCGTTGCGAGCGCGAAGCTCGTCGATCATTGCTCGCTCGTCTGCGTCAGGCGCCATCCCAACGTTGTAGACAAGCCTGAAGAGGCTGCCCATGTTGACCGTCTTGACCGAGACAAGCTCGTAGTAGGTGGTGTAGCGTGCAAGGACTTCGTCAAAGGCTCCGTTGTAGTCGAGGTCCTCGGGAACGGTAATGCGGATAGAGCGGTCGGAAGGGCCGGATCGCCTTGCCGAAAGTCCAACCGACTGGAAGAGCAGGCAGGCTCCGCCGATGATGAGGGTCACGAGCACCGCCAGCCCCACATATCCCATTCCGGCAACAAGGCCGATGGCCATGGCGAGAAACACGTAGGCGATGTCACGGCCAGAGCCAGGGGCGCTCCTAAAGCGCACGAGGCTAAAGGCTCCTGCAACCGCGACGCCAGCGCCTAGGTTGCCGTTGACCATCGCAATTACGACGCACACGATTGCAGGGAGAACCGATAGCGCCAACGTGAAGGAGCGCGTATGGCGTGCCTTGTACGAATAGACCACCGCAAGCGCCAGGCCGAGCACAAGCGAGACGAGGATGCTTATGATGAGCGGAACGACCTCCACGCTGCCCGTGGTAGCGGTCGTCGAGAAGATTGAGGTGAGCATTGGGGTTCTTGTCCTTTCAGAGGTTGTGGCGCGCTGCTAGAAGTGGTGCCGACAGGCGCTATGGGGTGCAAGGGAATCGGCGCTAGGCGTTTCTCAGCGCATGGGCCGGAACATGGCGAGCGCGCAGAGAGACCGCGGGAGCGGAAGGGACGGTTTTGGTTCTTGCGGTCGGAACCGCTCCGCTTGCCGCTTCCGGGGCAAATCGAATTCCAAAGACCGTCTGAGTTTCTAGTCCGCGGAAGCCGCGTGGATAGCGACGCCTAAACGCAGTTCCGTACTTCGAGAAGGTCGTCTTGAAGAGGCGCTCATCAGTGAGAAACGTCACGAGCCAGAGAGGCATGGCCTTGCTCGTCTTGACCTCGAGGATGCTAAGGCCGTCAGGCAGGATGCGCTCTCCCTCGTCGGACGCCAGGCTCAGATGGTCCCAGCGGACGCGCACCGCTCGGTCAAAGGTCATGCGAAGGTCTCGATCGTTGGCGTCGTAGAAGGCCTCGCGGTCGTACGCCACGTACGCAGCAGGAGAAAGGCCTCCCAAGCGCTGGGCCGTCGCATAGATTTCCCGCTCGATCTGCGTCTTGGGCTCAAGCTCGCCCTGAACCAGAGCGATTGCAGAGTCCTGAGAGAGCGTGCAACGGCGCTTATAGACGATGCCGTTGCACTTCTTCTTCAGCTCCACGAATACGGGCATCTTCAAGGTCACAGGACGGTAGCTGCGCAAACGGGCCTTTTCCTTGTAGTAGGGATGCTCTTCGGAACGACGGGCAAGCTCGTAGGTGGGCGTGTCAAGATAGATGTTGCGGACTGTGGAAGGACCGTACGAGTCTCCTACCATGTGGCCTTGACATTCCATGAGGCTTTCCAGGCGCGCTCGCTGGTCGTCGTTTAGAAGGTATTTGCACTCTGTACGCTTAAAGACCATCTGGACCTGCGGCGTCTTCGTTGCGTCATTCTGCTCGGCCTTCATCATGAGAGCTCCTTTCAAGTGACTGATGGCACTCTACGGGAGCTCCCTAAATATTATCGAAAGGTAAGGCGACGGTAATTTTGCAAAGGCTGGCGGACGGCAGCAGCAACGACCCGTCAGCCAGAAAGGCGCTACGCCTGAGGCGCCTCGCCCGTCTCCAAAATGTGGTCGAGCGCCGCCTCATCCAATACTGGCACGCCGAGCTGCTGCGCCTTCGTGAGCTTTGACCCAGCTGCGGAGCCGGCCACGACGAAGCTCGTCTTTTTCGAAACGGATCCCGAGACCTTCGCGCCGAGCGCGCGGAGCGCGGCTCCAGCCTCGTCGCGCGTATGATTCTCGAGCGCTCCGGTCAAGACGAACGTGAGCCCAGCGAGCGTCTGCGGGCGCTCCTGCATGGCGCCTTGCTCTTCCATCACGACGCCCGCCTTGCGCAGGCGCTCCAGCACGGCGACGTTCTCGGGCACCGAGAAGAACTCCACAATTGAAGCGGCAATCTTTGGTCCCACGCCATCAACCTGTGCGATGTCCTCCTCGCTTGCGAGCATCAGGCGCTCCATCGAGCCGAACTGGGCAGCCAGGGCGCGCGCGACAGACTCGCCCACATGGCGGATTCCCAGGCCAAAGAGGACGCGGGCTAAGCCGCGCGAGCGCGACTCGTCTACCTGGTCCATAATCTTCTTCGCGATAGTGCGGCCAACCTTGATCGAATCGCCCTCTAGGTGGTCTTTCGTGCTCGTCTCGTAGGTGCGGCCTGTATCCACAGAGGCCAATGTGTCGACGTCCAGGCGGTCGTAGTAGTCGGCGACGTCACGGAGAAGCCCCTGCTCGACCATCCGGCTTACGATTTCGTCGCCCAAGCCATCAATGTCCATGGCCTTGCGGGTTCCCCAGTGGATTAGGCGCTCAGCAGCCTGTGCGGGGCAGTCAATCGAAACGCAGCGGTAGGCGACCTCGCCCTCCTCGCGCACGACGGGACTTCCGCAGCTAGGGCATTTTGTCGGCATCTCCCAAACGGGGCGCGCCTCGTGCTCTGCCTTCATTTCCCCCTCGGTGACGGGACCGACGACCTCGGGTATTACGTCTCCGGCCTTATGGACCACGATAGTGTCGCCCTCGCGGACGTCGCGGCGATGCACTTCGTCGATGTTGTGCAGCGTCGCTCGTGCGATCGTGGACCCCGCGACCTGCACCGGGTCAAACTCAGCAACAGGGGTCAGCACGCCGGTGCGACCGACCTGCACGCGAATCTCGCGCAAGATGGTGCGCTTTTCCTCGGGCGGAAACTTGAACGCGATTGACCAACGGGGTGCGCGCGCCGTGAAGCCAAGCGCCTCCTGGCTTGCGAAGGAGTCGACCTTCACGACGACGCCGTCGATGTCGTAGTCAAGGTCCGCGCGATGCGCCAAGGCGTCTGCGCAATAGGAGTGCACCTCTGCGGCGCTCGCACACCGACGCGCATGCGGGTTGACGGAGAAGCCGCAGTCCTTCAGCCAGGCAAGGAAGTCGTGCTGCTGGGCGACGGCGAGGGGGCTCTCGTCGGCGACGGCGTAGATGAAGGTCTCAAGATCGCGAGCGCCC
This sequence comes from Tractidigestivibacter sp., assembly GCF_050946515.1. GTDB lineage: Bacteria > Actinomycetota > Coriobacteriia > Coriobacteriales > Atopobiaceae > Tractidigestivibacter. The sequence goes on along the minus strand of NZ_JBMNUX010000006.1, from coordinate 45,679 downwards.
GTCACCTTGGGGTCTTTCTGGCGCAGGCTTCCTGCGGCGGCGTTTCTGGGGTTTGCGAAGGGGGGCCGACCGGCCTCGTCGTTCTCCTCGTTCAGGCGCACAAAGCTATGGCGCGGCATGTAGACCTCGCCACGGACCTCGATAGAGTGGCCAAAGCCGCCATCCGCCACGCGCGCAAGGCCTGCTGGCGCCAACGTGCGGGGAATGTCCTTGATGGTCAGGACGTTTGCCGTAACGTCTTCTCCAGTCGTGCCGTCGCCGCGCGTTGCGGCGCGGACGAACTGCCCGTCTCGGTACGTGAGCGCGATGCCCAAGCCGTCAATCTTGAGCTCGCAGGTGTAGGCGATTGGGCTTTCGGCGGTGCCTCCGAGCGCCTCGTCAGTCCGCGCAAGCCAATCGTCGAGCTCGTCAAGGTTCATGGCGTCGTCTATGGAATACATCCGCTGGGCATGGCGGACGGGAGCAAACTGCTCGCTTACATAGCCGCCGACTCGCTGGGAGTAGCTGTCAGGCGTCACGAGCTCAGGATGCTCCGCTTCTATGGCGAGAAGCTCCTGCAGGTAGCGATCGAACTGAGCGTCCGTCATCTCGGGGTTGTCGAGCGCGTAGTACTGGTAGGCCGCGTGGTTGAGTATCTGATTGAGCTCGGCCGCTCGCTCGCGAGGCGTCTTTGCGGAAGAGGAGGCGGGAGCGGCTTGCTTTGACGCTTGGCCATCGTCTCCAAAGAGTGAGAGCTGCGCGTTGTCGTTGAATTCGTCTGCCATGTGACTCTCCTGCCTTAACCGCCAATTTCCTTGCCAAGACAGAGTACCACCCCGGCGCGACAAGACGATGCTGTCAAGATTTAGCCACTCGAGAAGGCGCGCCGGGATCGGAGAAGGACGCCTGGAGGCCCACCCTCGCGCGGGACCGCGGCGACCGATCGACATTCGCCGTTGTGTGGGACCGCGCCCCAACGTGTGGGACCGCGCCCCAGCCATCGTGTGGCTCTAAAGAGCGTTTGCGCAGGTCACAGGGCACGTCGTGTGGGGCACGCGCTCGTCTCGGGAAGGCGCTTTCTAATGTGTGGGGCCACCGAGAGAATCAAGCCGCCATCGTGTGGGCCTCGAGGACGTTTGCGCAGGAACGACCGAGCGTCGTGTGGGGAGAGAGGGGCTGCTCCCTGCTGGAGCCCCACACAACAGGACAAGCTCGCCTCGTGTAGGACCATCGTGCGGGATGTGCCAGAGATTGCGCAGGTCGAAAGACCTGTCGTGCGGGGCGGCCGGACGAGAAGCGCCACACGACAGAGAAGGCTCCCGTTAAAGCCCCGCATGAGGGCGCGCTGCAGCTTGACTCGCAAGAAAAAAAGCGGTCCCGGACAGTTCGGGACCGCTAAGAGCTTGGCGCGCCAGCTGAGCCAGCAGACTTTCGGCTTTCAACCGATAGCGACCCGACTGGCTAGCGTCTAGCCTTCCAGCACGCGACGGCCAAGCTCGATGCAGCCAAGTACGCCTTGGTCGCCCTTGCAGCCTGCCTCGACCACGTAATGGTCGATGTCCTGGAGCTCAGGAAGGACAAGATAGCCGTTCAGATACTTCAGGAGCTTCTGGCGAACCAGCGGGAAGAGCTGAGTCTGCTTCATGACGCCGCCGCCCATGATGATCTTTTGCGGAGAGTAGCAGAGCACGAAGTCGGTAAGCCCCTGCGCCAGGTAGTCGCTCTCAAGCTCCCAGACCTCGGGCTTGTCGGCAAGCTCAAAGCCCTTGGCTCCCCAGCGATGCTCGATGGAGGGACCCGCCGCCAGGCCCTCAAGGCAGGCATCGTGGTACGGGCAGACGCAATTGCCCTCGTCGCCGGGCCTGACCTGCAAGATCACGTGGCCAGCCTCGGGATGCAGCATGCCGTGGAGCAGCTTGCCGCCAATCATGGCGCCAATCCCAACGCCGGTGCCGACCGTGATGTAGATAACGGTGTCAAGCCCGCGCGCTGCGCCATAGGTGACCTCGCCCAAGCAGGCGACGTTAACGTCGGTGTCATAGCCGATGGGAACGTTCAGGCTCTTGAATGCGTCCAGGAAGTCAAAGTGGCGCCACGCGAGCTTAGGAGTCTCGAGAATCTGGCCGTAGGTCTTCGACTTGGGATTCACGTCGGTTGGGCCGAACGCTCCAATGCCCAGCGCATCGATGTTGCGAGAGGAAAACCAGTCGACCATCTTGTCAACGCAATCGTCTGGACCCTGGGTGGGTATCTCCTCGCGCTCCAGCACCCTTCCGTCGGGCGTGCCGACAGAAAGGACCATCTTGGTGCCACCAGCCTCAAGGGCTCCAATCCTTGCCATAGAACATCCCCCTTCCACGACCGCCACCGCGGCCACATCTTGCCCGTCGCGAACAAAGGATACGACACATCAAGACATATGGAATCGATAACACAAACGAGCGGTGCGGATAGAGGGGAAAGCGGCCTATTCAACCGAATCTGGCTCCACGGCGCTCCCCTCGTCGCCCTTCTCGGGATTGCTAGGATCCAATTCGGCCGAGCGGGCCTCTTCGGCCTCAGCGAACTTCTGCTTCATGGTCTTGTTCCCTCGCGTGAGCCTCTTGATGGTGAGCCCGTCAACCTTGTCGTTTGCGTAGCGAAGCTGGCGCTCAGACGACAGGAGCGCGTCTTTGACCTTCTGCATGTCGGAGATGGACTTGTCGATGCTCTTGATTGCCTCCTCGTACTTCTTACAGGCGGAGGCATAGTTTTTCCCAAAGCCGTCCTTGAAGGCGGTGAGCTTTTCCTCAAAATTTGTGACGTCGATGTTTTGCTGCCGCATGCTCGCGAGCTCGCGACGCGCCGAGACAGCATTCAAGCCTGCATTTCTCAGAAGCGAGATTAGCGGAATGAAGAACTGCGGGCGAATCACGTACATCTTGGGATAGAGATACGAGACGTCCACGATGCCGGCGTTGTAGAGCTCGCTTTCTGGCTCGAGCGTAGAGACGAGCACTGCATACTCGCAGTTCTTCTCGCGACGGTCCTTGTCGAGCTTCTTTAGGTGGTCCTCGTTCTTCTTGCGGTTGACTGAGTTGTCGTCCTCGTTTTTCATGTCGAACATAATAGAGACGATCTCGACGCCGTCGTCGTCGGTCTCGCGAAAGATGTAGTCGCCCTTCGTGCCGTTGACGACGTCGTTGTCCTTGTGGAATTCCGCCTTCGGGAAGGCCATCATGCGCACGCGATTGAACTCCGCTTCGCAGTGCTGCTCGAGCGTCTCTCCAATGAGCTTGACGGACAGGCGCGAACGCTGGTTCTTGATGCGCTCGAGCTCGTCGTCCTTGTCGCGCAGCAGCACGTCCTTCGCGTTCAGCTTCTCAGTGTACTCGCGGCGCAAGTCCGCCGCCGTGCGCTCGCCCTCGGACTTTGCCTGGTCGACCTGGCTCTTAAGTGCAACGACCTGCTGCGAGAGCTCTGAGGTGGCCTGGATGACGGCCTGCTCGCGCTCGCTTTTAGACACCCGCTCCTGGGACTTGAGCTGCTCGTTCAGCCCAGCGATCTTGGCGCCAAGCTGAGCGATCTGCTTGTTGAGTGCCTGCTCAGAGGCGGCCTTTTCGGCATCTGCCTTTGCCCGCACGTTTTGGATGTTTGCTTGGAGCTGGGCAATCTCGGCATCGCGCTTAGAAATCTCCTTGGCCGCGTCGGTCTTTGCCTTGGCAAGCTCCTCCTGGGCAGCAGCTGTCGCCTTTGCCGAGGCTTCTGAGACGGCAGAGCTCCTGCTTTGCTCCATGAGCTTCTCGCGCTCTTCGACCTCGCGCTTGAACTCCTGGTCGCGCACCTGCTTGATGATCTCCGCCCAGCCGGACTCGTCCACCTGAAAGACCTTGCCGCAGTGCGGGCACCTAATCTCTCTCATCTGGCCTCCTCAGAAAGCCTGCTGCTTGTTCTTCACTAGCCTACACGCCCGGCCGGACACAAATTGCCGAGGACCGCGGGCGGACTTCTCCCCATTGGGTCCCGATGCTCCCACAAGCACGCAAAGCGCGAGAAATAAAGGGAGAGGCCCTGTTGAGGCCTCTCCCACAATGGCGGAAAAGCTATCGATTATTGCTTGCTGTCACAGGCCCTTAGCAGACCCAGCCCTCGGTTCCTACGTAGACAAGCTGGTCCGAGTCGGCGCTTGCCACGGCAGAGGTGCTGCTGTCGGAGCTGCTGGACGAGCCGGTGTTGCTGTAGTCGTTCTGCATGCGCTCCTGAATCCACTGCTCGAACTGGCTGTTTGTGTCTAGCCCGTTGGTAGAGTTGGTGCTGTCGGTAGTGCTGTTGTCCGAGACTGTCGAGGAGTTTTGTTGCTCTTGCAGCGCCTCGTCAGAGCCCAGCGTCACCTCGAAGTCCATCTGTTGGTCGCCGCGCATCACCGTAACGGTTATTGTGTCGCCGATGTCGTGCGAACGAACCTCCAAGATCATTCCGCTTGCAGAGGTGATCTCCTCGCCGTCGACGGCGATGACGATGTCGCCGGCCTCGATTCCTGCCTCGTCGGCGGGGCTGCCCTCGGTGACGGCCGTGACGTAGGCGCCCTGGTTCACGGACAGGTTGTTGTAGCGGGCGTTAGTTGCGTTCACGGTCTGCATCGTGAGTCCAATGTAGGCGTGGGTGACCGTCTCGCCATTGATGATCTGCTGCGCAATGTTGACCGCATAGTTGCCCGGGATGGCGAAGCCGATGCCCGCGAAGCTCTCGGTGTCAGAGGAGTAGAGCGTGCAGATGCCCACGAGCTGCCCCTGGTCGTTCACGAGCGCGCCGCCGGAGTTGCCGGGGTTGATGGCCGCGTCAACCTGAATCAGGTTGGCATAGATGGTCTCGCCCGAGCTGGACTCGAGCATCGTGTTGCGGTAGAGCGCAGAGACGACGCCGGTCGAGACGGACTGGTCAAGTCCGAAGGGGCTGCCGATGGTCATGACCCAAGAGCCAACGTTGAGCTCGTCAGAGTCGCCGACCTCGATGGGGGTCACGGAGTCGCCCTGGAGGTCCGCCTTGATGACCGCGATGTCAGAAGAGCTGTCGGAACCCACCACGGATGCCGAGTAGCTCTTGCCGCTGATCGTGACCGAGATGTCGGTGGCTCCGTCAATCACGTGGTAGTTGGTGATGATGTCGCCGTCGGTGTCGAGAATGACGCCGGAGCCGAGGCCTTCGCCCTCATCGGTGGTCACGTAGACGGAGACGACGGAGTCCATCGCCTTGGCAGCGACAGCCTCGGCGGTGGAGGCGTCCTCGTCGCTCGTCGTGATGTTGATGGTGCCGTTGTCCGACGTAGAGCTGCTGCTTGAGCTCGAGGAGGACGAGCCGAACTTTATCACGCCGGTCCCCATCAGCACGAGCACCAACACGACAGCGCCGCACACGCCGCCAAGAACGCCAAAGAGCGCAGAGCGGCCGTTGCCGCCCAGCCCCTTGTGCCCCTTATGGCCCTTGCCGCCATCGCCGCCGTTGCCGTTGCCGCCACCTGCAACTACGGGAGCGTCGGGAGACACGGCAGTCTGCTGCTGCGTAGGGTCAGCGGCTTGGTAGTACGTCTGGTCCGAATCCGTCCCTGTGCCGCTTGCGTCGTTGGAATATACGTATCCATGCTGCGGAGAGTAGGCAGCACCGCGCTGCCCTAGCCCAGAGTAGTCATACGGCTGCTGGGAATCGGAGTCCAACGGATTTTGAGGACCTTGCCCCTGCTGACCTTGCCCCTGCTGGTTCTGACCAGATCCATTCCCCTCGCCAGAACCCCAAGAACCCTGGTTCTGCTCTGGATAATCTGCCATGGGCCCATCACGCTCCTTTCGGACGGCACGGCGGCCATCCACCATTGCTGTTGGTGACTGTACCCAGATACAGTGCGAAGTCAAAGCACGCCGGCGGCTTCGTCACATTCGAGGAACAACTCTTTTGGATTGCTGAAAATGCGCGCATCCATGCCGCCAATCAGCGAGAAGAACCCGCCACTAAAAGCGGCGGGTCCATGCGTACGGCCTAGATGCGGAAGAGGTATCCCACGCCACGAATGGTAACGATGTGGGAAGCCACCTGAGGTCCAACCTTGGAGCGCACGCGCCTGATATGAACGTCGACAGTACGAGTGCCGCCGCAGTACTCAAAGCCCCAAACTCGGTGCAGCAGCGTCTCGCGCGAATAGGCGCGCGAGGGGTGCGTTGCCAAAAAGCTCAGCAGCGAGTACTCCATAAGCGTGAGGTCGACGGGCTTCTCGTTGATATAGACCTGATACGTCGCGAGGTTGATAGTCATGTTGTCAACCGTCACGATGTCAGCCGGCGCGCTCTCCTCACCAGGCCACAGCAAAAGCGAGCAGCGGACGCCCAGCTCTTCGATGCCGGCCGTCGAAAGAATGAAGTCGTTTCTCCCCTGCGTAGGCATATGCAGCGTCGAAAGCTTATCAGGATCAACGACGACGAGCGTCGAGATAAAGCCGTTGTCCCCCACAAAGGAGTCGACCGCATTCAGCGTGTCCTGGGAAAGACCTGCGGGATCAAGGATGACAAGGTCAAACTCATGACCGGAGGAAACTGCTTGTGAGAAGGTCTCTTCATTGGCGAGAGCGATTGAGACGTCAATCGCGTGCGAGAGCTCGCGCATGTGGTTATGGAGTCGCGTGGTGCCCGATACGAGCAGGATATTCTTATGATGCACCTCGACACCTCCAAAGCGGTAGATATTTCAACGAGTAGGGTAGCATAGGGACAGCCTCTAAGAGCCGTGCACCGGAATAAACCAGCCGCCCACCACGAAAAAGTAGCAGGCAGCTGGATTCTTCTCCATAAAAAATCTTTTTCCGAAACAGAAAAACTATTTGATAGAACCGAGGAACTCCGCGGTGCGCTGGTTCTCGGGATGGTCAAAGACCTTCTCGGGCTTGCCCTGCTCAACCACCACCCCGCCTTCCATAAAGACGACGCGGTCGGCCACGTCGCGCGCAAAGCCCATCTCGTGGGTCACGACGATCATGGTCATGCCGGAATTCTCCGCGAGGTCGCGCATGACGTCGAGGACGCCGCGGACAAGCTCGGGGTCAAGGGCAGAGGTGGGCTCGTCGAACAAGATGATGTTTGGGTGCATGGCCACAGCGCGGGCGATGGCGACGCGCTGCTGCTGGCCGCCGGAAAGTTGGGGCGGCTTGAAGTCGGCACGGTCGGCAAGTCCGACGGCAGCGAGCTGCTTTAGGGCCTCGGCCTCGGCTTCCTCCTTGCTCTTCTTGAGGACCTTCGTCTGGCCAATCATGACGTTTTCCTTGGCCGTCAGATGCGGGAAGAGGTTGAACGACTGGAAGACCATGCCCACCTCGCGGCGGAGCTTGTTGACATCCGTCTTGTTCTTGCCGGTGATCTCCTGGTCCTCAATAAGGATGTGGCCGGCCGTAGGGGTCTCGAGCAAGTTGATGCAGCGCAGCATCGTCGACTTGCCAGAGCCGGACGGCCCCAGCACAACGACGACCTCGCCCGGCCAGACGTCGATGTTGACGTCCTTCAGAACAAGCGTGTCGTCAAACGACTTGTTGAGGTGCTCGATGCGCACGATGGGGTGCTCGCCCTCGACGAAGTTGTGCTTGGTGAGCTCGCGGTCGGTCTCAAAGGCGCGACGGGCGGCCTCCTCGGAATCCAAGGCGTCGGGAACGATGACGCGCTGCTCAGACTTCTTGTTGCGCTTAGAGGGCATCAGAGGTACCTCCCAGATGGCTCATGTTCGGACGGAAGGGAGCGAGAAGGGCGTTGAGGGTGTTCTCGAGCTTCTCGTCCTGCTTGGCGTCCTCAGACTCGAAGCGGGCCTCGCTGGACGCTGAGGTCACGGAGTTGGAAGCGTCCTTCTCCACAGGCTCTTCGCCGCTCGTGGCATGACGCTTTGGCCTGGGACCGCCACCGCGCTCGGCGCGGGCGATGTTGTTCTCGACGATGCCGACGACCTTGATGAGCGGCAGCGTGACGATCAGGTAGTAGATGGCCGCGGCCACGTACGGGGTGATGTTGCCCGTGGTGGTGGTCAGGTTCTTGGAGAACATCATGAGCTCCATGACGCCAACCGAGGAGAGCAGCGAGGTGTCCTTGTAGGAGGTGATGAAGTCGCTGGTGACGGTAGGAATCACGCGGCGCACGGTCTGAGGAAGGATGACCGAGGTCATGGTCTGGAAGCTATTCATGCCCAAGGAAGCGGCGGCCTCGTACTGGCCGCGCGGAATCGACTGGATGCCGGCGCGGAAGATTTCCGCCAGATAGGCCGAGGAGTTGATGGCCATGACGATGACGCCCAGCACGTTGTTGTCGATGTTGATGCCGATCATCGGCAGGCCGAAGAACATGATGTAGATCTGCAGGAACAGCGGCGTGCCGCGAAGGATGTTGATGTAGATGATTGCGATGGCACGCAAGACCTTATGGCGGCTGATCTTGAGCATGGCGAACGCAAGTCCAAGGATGATGGCAAACGGGTATGCGCAGAGCACGATGCCTAGGCAGACGAGCCAGCCGGGGAACAGCGAGGCGAACGAGGTCACCAAGAGCTGCGGGCGCAGGAACATGCCAAGGAATGGCACAGAGTTCCATGCGGCGACCCACTCTTGCTGGTCAAGCCAGCTCACGATCGACTGGAGCGGCGTATTGGCGATGATCGTGATTGACGGGGATGCCTCGAGGTCGTGTGTCTGACCGTCTGAGGTGGTGTAGGTGCCCGTCACCTGGTAGTCGCCGCCCGCAGTCGGGAAGGTCATGTCGGTGATCTCAAGACGGACGAGCGAGCCCGAGGGGATGGCCTCGTCGAAGGTGATGACGACGGAGTTGCCGTTGGAAGTGGCAGTGCCCGAGATGCTGGTGCGGTCAAGGCCGTCAAGCACCGTGATTCGCGTCGTCGAGCCATCAAAAGAAGCGTCGTCGGGAAGCGACAGGGTCACGGAGGTGACCTCTTCGTCGTCGCCGACGGTGCCTTCCCAGGTTAGGCGCGTGTCGATGCCGCCGATAACGCCGTCGCCGCCGTCCTCGTTCGGTCGGGCGGTGGCCTTGTTCGTAGTCATTGCGAAGGCGGCCGTCGGAAGTGCGACCATCAGCGCAAGGACCAGCGCGCAGCAAACCGCAACGAGCAGGGAGCGCTGCCCCTTGCCCCTACGAATCTCGTGTCTGCCTGAACGATGCATTGCATATTCCCTTCTGAACGTGGGGCCCCTAAGGACCCCACGCGCCGTACCATGATGCACCCGTGCCGGAAGGCTACAAGCGTATAGCCTGCTAGAGCTCGGTGCCGAACCAGGTCTGCTGAAGCTCGGCCATGGTTCCATCGTCATTCATGTCCTGAAGAGCCTGGTTGATGGCCTTCGTGAGGTTGGGGTTGTCTTTCGAGATGGCGATGCCGTACTGCTCGCCCGTTGGGATCTCCTCGGCAATCTCGAGGTCGGTGAAGGACTGGCTGATGAGGTTGGAGGAGACCGGCAGGTCAATCACAAACGCGTTGTACAGACCGGTCTCGACGCCTGCCATGGCAGCAGCGACGTCCTGTAGCGAGACCTTCTGCGCATTGGGGAGGTTCTCGGAGATCCACTCGTCGCCAGTTGTGCCGGCCTGGCAAGCGATGGTTTTTGAGGCGTCGTTCAAGGTCTCCTCGGTCTCGGTGCTGCCGGCCTGGACGACGATGGACTGGTTGGAGTCCATATAGGGGTCAGAAAAGTCAATCTCCTGCTTGCGCTCGTCGTTGATCGTGATGCCGGAGCAGGCGACGTCGGCCTTGCCGCCCTGCTTGATCGTGGGGACAAGGGTGTCGAAGGCCTGGCTCGGCAGCCACGTGGAGGTAAGGCCCATGTGGTCGGCGATGGCGGCCATGAGGTCAATGTCAAAGCCCTTGGGCTCGCCGGTTTGGTCGTCCATGTACTCGAACGGCGTGAAGCCCATCTCGGCGATGCAGGTGATGGTGCCCTCGGTGACCAGCGTATAGCTATCGTCGGTTGCTTCCTGCGAGCTGGAGCTTGAGTCGCTCGACGTTGAGTCAGAGCTGCTTGAATCGGAGGAGCTGCCGCAACCGGCAAGAACGGCGCTCCCCGCGATTGCCCCAGCGGCATAGATAAACTGACGCCTGCTCATGAAGCTCTTCATAATGTGTTCCCTTTCTTCCATTCCCGCTCCCAACGGGCATTGTGGCAAACAGACGAAGACGCTTTCTGATGCTTAGATATCGGCACCGAACCACTTTTCCTTGAGGCTAGAGAGCGTGCCATCGGAGTCAAGCTCGGCGAGGGCATCATTGATGGCTGCCGTGAGGTTGGGGTTGTCCTTCGAGACGACGATGCCGTACTGCTCGCCGGTCGGGATCTCGAGCGCAACCTTGCAGTCGGTGTAGGAGTTGTTGACCAGGTACTGCATAACGGGAAGGTCAGCGACGGCCGCGACGTAAAGGCCAGACGAGACGCCAGTCAGCGCAACAACGGGGTCGTCAAGGGAAACAAGCGTTGCGTTAGGCAGGTTTTCCTGGACCCAAGACTCGCCGGTAGTGCCTGACTGAGCGGCAATCTTGATGTCCTCAGAGTTCAGCTGCTCTTGATCCTCAAAGTCGTAGTCCGCCTTGGTGACAAGACCCTGGTTGGAATCAAGGTAGGGATCGGTGAAGTCAATCTCTTCCTTGCGCTCGTCGGTAATCGTGAAGTTGGAGACACCCACGTCAGCGGTACCGCCCTGCTTGACGGTAGGGATAATGGTGTCGAACTTCATGGGCGAGAGATACTCGCTAGTAAGACCGAGCTTTTCGCCGATGGCCTGCATGAGCTCTACCTCGAAGCCCGCAGGCTCATTGGTGTCGGTATCGACATAGTCAAGCGGCGGGTTCGCAAGGTCCGAGGCAACGGTAAGCGTGCCAGCCTTCACGAGGGTATAGCTGTCGGAGCCAGAAGAAGCGTCCGAAGCGTCAGTTGAGCTTGAGGACGACGAGCTGCCGCAGCCAGCAAGCGCTGCCGATCCCACTGCGGCAAACGCGCACGCGATGAAGTCACGGCGCGAAAGTGACACGAGCTTTTTCATGGTGCTCTTCTTTCTATGACGTGAGGGGAACATTACGGCCTTGATACCACCCCTCCGCTGGTCAAGAAGTTTGGCCTAACGAATAGCAAATTGACCTTGTCTTGAGCTTTCTTAACAAGAATGATAAAAAGATGCATGCCACAGAATTGAACTAATGCTGTATAAATTAGAACTAAATAGCGTATTTCCGTATATATTTTTTGAAAAATGCCTAGTTAGTTGAATCAGCATTCATTATTTCGCATATGTTTCAAGTTCCAATCATGCGCATCACCCGCAAAGATTCTCCGCTATAGCGATGATTCCGTCGATTCTTATGCAAAGCTACTTGGAGCGACCATCGTCCAATTCACAACTCAGCAGGAGCGAATGGGGACTTGACTCAGGTACAAAGCTATAGCCGCGCCAAACTCGCCTTAGTGCAGACTCTGAGCGTTGTTTTGCACCGAACCTTCGCTAGTGCAGGCCCTCAGCGATCCATCTTAGGCTCCTGGGCTGTGCTGCAAAATTGAGCATCCCCATCTAGCAGGCAAAGCTCTGGGATGGAATTGCTGCGTTCTTTGGAAGGCCTCAGGTAGGGCCTGCACTAAGGCGAGTTCGGTGCAGAAACACGAGGAAAGTCTGCACTAAGGCGAGTTCGGTGCAATCGGAAACAATAAGAGGGGCGCATGGCTTGCCATGCGCCCCTCTTTCAAAGCGAAGTGGTATTTTCGCGCTAAACGCCGCCGTAATAATGCACGCGCTCCCAGTCGGTGACCGTGGTGCAGAACTCCTCCCACTCCTGGCGCTTGTACTTGACCAGGTAGTTGAAGATGTGGTCGCCAAGGGTCTCACGCATGAGCTCAGACTGCTCAAAGCGCTCGATAGCCTCTCCAAGGGTGCGAGGCAGGCGTTCGACGCCCTTTGCGGCAAGCTCTTGCTCGCTGAGATTGAAGGTGTCGCTCGTAGACTCTTCCGGCATTGGCAGCTCGTCCTCGATGCCCTTAAGACCAGCAGCGAGCGTCGCCGCAAGCAGAAGGTACGGGTTGGACGTGCTGTCGGGATTGCGCAGCTCGATGCGGGTAGCTACGTGCTTTCCAGGCTTATGCGTAGGCACGCGAACCAGCGCGGAGCGGTTCTTGCGACCCCACGTGGCATAGTTGGGAACCTCGCCCGATGTGATGAAACGCTTATACGAGTTAACCGTGGGGTTCGAAACCAGCATGTACTCAGGCGCATACTTCAAAAGACCAGCCACGAAGTGCTGCGCCAGCTCGGAAAGATGCGCGGGATGGTCGCTCTTGGGCGCCCAGAACAAGTTCTCCCCGTCGTGATCGAAAAGCGACATATAGAGGAAGAGCGCGGAGCCAGGAGCGTCGGAAAGCGGCTTTGGCATGAACGACGCAAACAGCCCGTTGGCAGCCGCCTGCTGCTTGATGACCAGTCGGGACGACATGATGTTGTCCGCGCAGCTCACGGCCTCGGTGTAGCGAAGCTCGATCACGTTCTGAGACGGACCGCCTCCATGGAAGGAGTACTGTACGGGAATCGACATCTTCTCGAGCGTCAGCGTGGTCTGTCGGCGCAGGTCATTGGCAACGTCGCTGGGCGTCAGGTCAAAGTAGCTTGCCTTGTCAAGGGGCACGGGGTCGAGGTCGTTGTCAAAGTAGAAATACTCAATCTTGGGACCAACGTTGAAAACGTACCCCATGCTGTCAGCACGCTCAAAAACGCGCTCGAGGCAGCCACGCGGGTCCCCCTCAAAAGGCTCGCGCGACGGAGTGCGGATGTCGCAGAACACGCGGGCAACGCCGCTCTCGCGCGGACGCCAAGGAAGCAGCTGGAACGTCTCGGCATCGGGGAACGCGAGCATGTCAGACTCTTCCATGCGGGCAAAGCCGTCAATGGACGAGCCGTCGAAGCCGATGCCTTCCTCGAATGCCTCCTCCAGCTCCTCAGGAGAAATAGCAAACGACTTAAGGGTGCCCAGCACGTCAGTGAACCAAAGCCTCACGAACCGGATGTCGCGCTCCTCAACCGTACGGAGCACAAAGTCAATATCCTTCTCGCTACTCATCAAGTCTCCCCCCAAATAAGCGGGCACGGGACCGGAACATACAGAGATACAATCCCACAAGCGTGTTACAGACCTGTTTCACTCTACTCAGTGGATGGAGAAGCGGCGAACTTACGCCAAAACGCGACCAAACCCCGAAGACTCCGACAAATTCCGGAAGGGCTCGCGGCTACTTATCCTCGTTTAGCCCTTGCTGCGAAAGCGCTTGGTCGGCACGGCGAACCATATCGTCGGCGACACGACACCGGCCTCCGGTGTAGCGCGCCGAGCATCCCGTTTCTCCGCAGCTAGAGCAGCCATTTTCCCGAGAGTGCACAAGCGAACGAACGCAGAAGCCAGCCGCCAGAGCGACCGCTGCGATAATCACAACGTCAATAAAACTCATGCCCGCCCTCCCTTGCTTGGAGACGTCGTCAGCTTTGTAAAGTTAGCTCAAGGCAACTATACCCAATTGAGTCATACTATATGTGACCGTGCGCAGGAAGCGCACACATTGTCCGAGAGAAGAAGGGACGCAGATGAGCACTGACCAGAACATGCACCTCGTCATCATTCGCCACGGCGAGTCCGAGTGGAACAAGCTCAACCTCTTCACCGGTTGGACCGACGTCGACCTCACCGACACCGGCCGTGCTGAGGCGGCTGCAGGCGGCAAGGCTCTGAAGGAGCAGGGCTATGACTTTGACGTTTGCTACACCTCTATGCTCAAGCGCGCCATCCACACGCTGAACATCGTCCTTGACCAGATGGACCGCAACTGGCTGCCCGTCTACAAGACTTGGCGCCTGAACGAGCGTCACTACGGCGCGCTGCAGGGCCTCAACAAGGCCAAGGCCGCTGAGGAGCACGGTGAGGAGCAGGTCCTCATCTGGCGTCGTTCCTTCGACGTCCAGCCGCCTGCGCTGACCCCCGGCGACGAGCGCGACCCGCATGTCCAGGACATGTTCCGCGACGTCCCCAAGGAGGACCTGCCTTACACTGAGTGCCTGAAGGACACCATCGCCCGCGCATGGCCGTACTTTGAGCAGGAGATCAAGCCCCAGATGGAGGCCGGCAAGCGCGTCCTCATCGCTGCCCACGGCAACTCCCTGCGCGCCCTCGTCATGCAGTTTGAGCACCTCACGCCCGAGGAGATCCTGAAGGTCAACATCCCGACCGGCGTTCCTTGCTCCTACACCTTCGACAAGGACTGGAACATCGTCGACAAGCACTACATTGGCGACCCCGAGACCATCGAGAAGAAGATCAACGCAGTCGCCAACCAGGGCAAGGCCAAGAAGTAAACATCTCTCCCCTGCTTGCTGCGAAGGGCCCCGGGCATGAGCTCGGGGCCCTTTCTTGTATGCCAGCAATCCGTGTCGGCGAGCGCCTACAGGATGTCTGCGCTCACAGGGCCGGAGATTCGCTTGATGCAAGAAACGCTCACGTTAGGATGAGCCTCAGAGAACTTTTCGCCGGCATGGTCTGCCGGAGAGCCGCCCGAGGTGCAGAAGAGCGCGACGCGCTTGCCCGACAGCACGGACTCCTCAGCGTCCGCAAAGGTGTCAATCACGCGCGGCGCGATGCCGTACCAGATGGGAAAGCCGATGTAGACGTCCTTGTAAGCAGAAAGGTCAGGCAGCACGCCCGCAAGAGCTGGCCTTGAGGCGCGGTCGGCGGCCTCCTGCATTGAGCGGCACTTGTCGTTGTGCCAGTCAAGGTCGTCGTCAGTGTAGGGCTCGGCAGCCTCGATGCTGAAGAGGTCCGCGCCCGTCACGCGCGCGAGGTCCTCCGCGGCAGCCTTGGTATGGCCGGAATACGAGAAGTACGCAATCAGCTTGTCAGTCATTGCAGTCTCTTTTCCCTTGTGCATAAGAAGCGTCCGGACATCCTGCTTCCCATGTTTGGTACCCACATGGAGATGATTGCCACAATTGCAACGCTTAAAACAATTGCGTACAATCGATTTGCGAGATTCAATTGTACGCAATCGATTATCCCGAGAAGGGGGCGAGCGCCATGGCAGCTGCCCAACCACCCAACAAATACGACCCGCTGCTTCTTGACAACCAGCTCTGCTTTCCGCTCTATGCCGCAGCGAAGGAGATCGTGCGGCGCTACACGCCGCTTCTGGAGCCGCTTGACCTTACCTACACCCAGTACCTCTGCATGATGGTGCTCTGGGAGGAGGGCCACGCGACCGTGCATCACCTTGGAGCGCGTCTCTACCTTGACTCCGGAACGCTCACCCCTCTTCTGCGAAAGCTCGAGAAGAAGGGCTACGTCACAAGGACGCGCAGCAAGGCCGATGCGCGCAAGGTCAACGTGTCCTTGACCGAGAAGGGCCGGGCGCTGCGCGAGCAAGCACTCAGCGTGCCGAGGTCGATGGCAGGCTGCATTGACATCTCAGGCGAGGAGGCAGCCGAGCTCAAGCGGCTCCTCGCAAAGGCTCTTGGACCCTGCAACAGGAAGGATGATGCACGGTGAGCGATACGTCCAACACCACGCTCGCAAACGACACGACCACAAGCGACCGCGAGAAGAGAATCGTTCGCACGAGCGTGCTCGGCATTGTGACAAACGTCCTTCTCGCCGCCTTCAAGGCTCTGGTGGGCATCGCAGCAAGCTCGATTGCCATCACGCTCGACGCGGTCAACAACCTCTCTGACGCGCTTTCGTCCGTGATCACCATCGTGGGCACGAAGCTCGCCGGAAAGGCCCCCGACAAGAAGCACCCGCTTGGCTACGGGCGAGTCGAGTACCTCACCGCGACCATCATTTCCGTTATCGTCCTGTACGCTGGCATCACCTCGGCGGTCGAGTCGGTGCAGAAGATCGTCTCCCCCGAGGTGCCGGACTACTCCGCCGCAACCCTCATCGTCGTAGCCGCCGGCGTCATCGCGAAGGTGCTTCTCGGCAGGCACGTAAGCGCCGTCGGCAAGCAGACGGGCTCTGACGCGCTGGTGGCGTCAGGCTCCGACGCGCTCTCAGACGCCATCCTTTCGTCCTCGACGCTCGCAGCCGCGCTCGTCTACCTTGCCTGCGGCGTCTCGCTCGAGGCATGGGTCGGCGCCGTGATCTCGGCGTTCATCATCAAGGCTGGCCTTGAGCTTCTCTCAGAGACCTTGAGCCAGATATTGGGCGAGCGCATCACCCCAGAACTTGCCGAGCGCGTGAAGGACCTGGTTCGCCAGGAGGACGGGGTGCTTGGGGCCTACGACCTGATCTTAAGCAGCTATGGGCCCGAGCGCCTTGTGGGGTCCGTGCACGTCGAGGTGCCCGACACCACGAACGCCGAGCAAATCGATGCGCTGACCAGGCGCATCCAGCAGCGCGTCTTTTCCCAGACCGGCGGAAAGGTGATCATCGCGACAGTCGGCATCTACTCGAGAAACTCCAACCCCGAGGTCTCGGGCGTGCGCAACCGCGTGGCGCGCATCGTGATGTCGCACGACTACGTTCTGCAGCTTCACGGCTTCCATCTGGACGAGGAGCGAAAGGCGATGACCTTCGACGTGATCATCGCCTTCGAGGCGCCCAACCGCCAGGCAGAGTTCGAGCAGATCTTGGGCGAGGTCCGCGCCGAGTTTCCCTCCTACCGCGTGCAGGCGACGCTTGACGCGGACATCAGCGACTAGCGCCCGAATGCGAGCTCGTGCGGATGCCGGGCAGATTCCGTGATTCTCGGTAATTGTTGTTTGGCTAGTGGCAATAATACAGGCAAGCCCGCACGAGCGGGCATACGCGAGAGATTGGACTGACTATGAGCGTCTACGACTTTAGCGTCAAAAACCGCGACGGCAGCACCACGAGTCTGAAGGACTATGCAGGCAAGGTCCTGCTCATTGTGAACACCGCGACTGGCTGCGGCTTTACGCCTACCTACGAGGACCTCGAGCGCATCTACAAGACCTATCGTGACAAGGGCTTCGAGATCCTTGACTTCCCGTGCAACCAGTTTTTGGGACAGGCTCCTGGCACCGACGAGGAGATCCACAGCTTCTGCACCCTGAAGTTTGGCACCGAGTTTCCGCAGTTCAAAAAGATCGATGTCAACGGGCCTGACGCCGATCCCCTGTTCGTCTACCTGAAGGAGCAGCAGGGCTTTACAGGTCTGGGAGACAACGACTCCGCTGAGTTTATGGCTCCCTATGTTGCCAAGGTTGACCCCAACTGGGAGAACGACGACGACATCAAGTGGAACTTCACGAAGTTCCTCGTTGACCGCAAGGGCAATGTCGTCGCACGCTTTGAGCCCACGGTTGGCCTGGAGCCCGTTGAGGCTGCCATCAAGGACCTGCTCTAGGTCGCCCAACGGCAAGTCACTATAGCGACGGCTGGCTGCGCATGCCCTGCGCGACCAGCCGTTTCCAAAGGGTTACAAAGCTGGCCCTGCGCGCTGCCAACAGATAGAAAAGAAAGTGCCGTCGATGCTCATAGGGGGACATCGACGGCACTCGTTTTTTGCCCCACACGAACGGGGAGAGGGTCCGCTCGCGGTGGCGTGGGTAAACGTGACGCTTGCAGGAGGCTAGACCGCTGCCTCCTCGGTAAGGCTGTCGAGGATGTGGCCGTCCTTCTCGTCCCACTTTGGCATGGGCTTGAAGAGCTGGTAGAGCATTGCCGCAAGCAGCACGAACGCGACGACGGTCCAGAAGCCAAAGCTGCCAAAGACGATGAGCTCGTAGAACTGGTTGATCAGAAGGCCGATGACCCAGCCGAAGCCGCACTCATAGCCAATGGCAAACCAGAACCACTTGGGGTCGTCCATCTGGCGACGGATGGTGCCCATGGCCGCAAAGCACGGCGCGCAGAGCATGTTGAAGGCCACAAACGCGCACATGGCACCGACGTGAAGCGTCCCGGCGATCGTGAACATGTTCGCAAAGCCCATCCACATGCTTACGGAGTTCTCGGTTGCGTCTCCCAGGCCGTAGAGCACGCCGAAGGTGGAGACCAAATTCTCCTTCGCGATGAGGGCGGCGAAGGTAGAGGCGGTCGCCTGCCAGCTGCCAAAGCCAAGCGGAACGAACAGGAAGCTCAGCGCGCTGCCAAGGCCGGCGAGCAGCGAGTAGTCCATGTAGTCGTCGCCAGCGCCCTCCATGCTCTGCAGGAAGCCAAACGAGCCGCTGCCGCCTTCCCAGCCAGCGATGCCAAAGTTGGAGAGGACCCAGATGCCGACGGCAGCAGCGAAGATGATCGTGCTGGCCTTCTTGACGTAGGCGGAGACGCGCTCCCACACGTGCAGCGCCCAGCTCTTGATGGAGGGGAAGTGATAGTCAGGAAGCTCCATCACAAACGGTACGGGCTCGCCCGCGAAGGGCCTCGTCTTCTTCAGCATCACGGCGGAGATGATGATGGCGACGATGCCCATGAAGTAGAACATCGGGGCAACCCACCAGGCGCCGTTGTCGGTGCCCACGAGCACCCCCATCACGAGGGCGATGATCGGCAGCTTGGCCGAGCACGGAATCATGGTGGTGAGCATAGCGGTCATGCGGCGATCGCGCTCGTTCTCGATGGTCTTGGTGGCGAGCACTCCCGGCACGCCGCAGCCAGAGGAGACGATCATCGGGATGAACGACTTGCCGGACAGGCCGAAGCGGCGGAAGACGCGGTCCATGACGAAGGCCACGCGGCTCATGTACCCGCAGTCCTCGAGGAAGCAGAGCAGCACGAACAGGACGAAGATCTGCGGGATGAAGCCGAGGACGGAGCCGACGCCACCGACGACGCCGTCGACCACGAGCGAGACGACCACGTCAGAGGCGCCCGCCTCGGTGAGCCAGCCGGTCACCGCGTTGGGTATGGAGTCGACAAATCCCTCGTAGTCGTGCGGGTCGGGCTCGGGGCTGTCGAGGGCGTCTTCGAAGTCGGAGAGGGTGACGGTCGAGAGGACCTGCAGCTCCTGGTTTTCGGCGAGCACGGGGTTGCCGTCGGCGTCGAGCGTGGCGATGACCTCGCCGTCGGTGTCAAGATAGTTGCCATCCTCGTCGGTCACGGGCACGTTTGTCGCGACGACGCCCGCCTCCTCGGCCGCAGTCTCGAAGTCTGCGATGGTCTGCTCGTCGGCAGCGGTGGGCTCTTCGGCATCGATGGCCTCCTGCACCCCCTCGGTGTCGACTCCCGCCTCCTCGGCGGCAGCAAGATAGCCCGAGATGGCGTCTCCCGTGTGCTCGTCGGCCCAGGTCTCTTCGGCCTGCTCGTAGGCGGCCTGACCGTCGGCGCTCATGAACCAGCCGTCAGAGAACAGGTTGTCGTTCACCCAGTCGGTGGCAGCGGTGCCGACGGTTCCGATGGCAACCCAGTAGACGAAGACCATCACGGCGATGAAGATTGGAAGGCCAAGGATGCGGTTTGTGACCACGCGGTCGATCTTCTCTGAGGTGGTGAGCTTGCCCTTTGCCTTCACGACGCACTCGTCCATGACTGTGGCTATCCACTCGTAGCGCTCCGAGGTGATGATTGACTCGGCGTCGTCGTCGCGGTCCTTCTCCACCTTCTCGACGAGCTTCTCCATGGCGGCAAGCTCGTCCTTGGGAAGCTTGAGCGCATCGAGGGCCTCGGAGTCGCGCTCGAAGACCTTGATGGAGTACCAGCGCACCAAGTTGGGGCTGCATTTTCCGGAAAGCTGCTCGGCAATCGCGGAGAGGACGTCCTCGACCTCAGGCGAGAAGCACCTGACGCCCGTGGCCGGCGCCCCCTTCTCTGCGGCCTTTCGCGCGACGTCTACCAGCTCGTCCAAGTTCTTGGAGCGCAGCGCGGAGACCTCCACCACAGGCACGCCAAGCCTCTTCGAGAGCTTCTTCGCGTCAATCTTCATGCCGCGCTGCTCAAGCAGGTCAATCATGTTGAGGCCGACGACAACGGGACGGCCCGCCTCAAGCACCTGCGTGGTCAGGTAGAGGTTGCGCTCGATGTTGGTCACGTCCACAAGGTCGATGATCGCGTCGGGCTGCCCGGAGACGATGAAGTCGCGCGAGACGACCTCCTCGGGCGAGTACGGGGAAAGCGAGTAGACGCCGGGAAGGTCAGTGAAGGTGACGCTCTTGTCCGCCTTCCACGTGGCCTCCTTTTTCTCGACCGTCACGCCTGGCCAGTTGCCGACGTAGCCGTTGGAGCCGGTAAGCTCGTTGAACAGCGTCGTCTTCCCGCAGTTGGGGTTGCCCGCAAGGGCGATGTCAATTCGTTCTGCCATTCCTTGCCTTTCTGGGGCCCTTCCGTAATGCCACTGGCATGGTGCCATTAGTTAGAAAGGGCTAACTTATCCTTGAAAAAAATGGGGCTGTCCGAGCCTCCCTTGGAAGGGCGCCCCTATGCCACCTGCACTTCAACGCAGCTGGCCTCGTCCTTGCGAAGCGAGAGCTCGTAGCCGCGCACCGTGATCTCGATGGGGTCGCCGAGCGGCGCCACCTTGCGCACGTAGATGCTCGTGCCCTTGGTGATCCCCATGTCCATGATGCGGCGCTTGATTGCGCCGGTGCCAGAAAGCCTTGTGACCGTGCAGCTATCCCCCACCTTGACGTCCTTCAGACTTGCCATGCGTCTCCTCTCAAACATCCGCGGAGCCCACGTCCGCGGCGGCTTATAAACAAATGAAGCATCTCCCACGAGCGCAGATGCGCTAGCACGTATAGATGTGCATGGCCAGGGCCCTTCCAAGCGCGAACGTGGAGCCCTTGACGCTTATCAGGACGTCTCCGTTCACGCGAGAGACGACCTTGACCGAGGCGCCTTCGACAAAGCCCATCTCAGCAAGGTGCTGCTTGAGAGCTGGCCTGCCGCTTACCCTCACGACGCTGACTTCTTCTCCCCGACCCACCATTGCCAGGGGCAGCTGGGCCGTTGACATCTCCTTGACCGCCTCCACGAGCATCACATCCTCAAAAGTTAGCCTTTTCGTACTCAAAAGTAGTATAAGGATAACTTTTTTAATGTGAAGAGAGAATTTTCCTAGGCTTACTTTTTTGTCAAAAAAGCCCCGCGCGCGTTGGGGCGTGCGGGACCAAAGAAAGGGCACTCTGTGCAGACGCCAAGCGGCGCCGACAGGATGCCTCACCCCGTGTTCTGAAGGCCGGCGGCAACTCCTGACACGGTGCAAAGGATCAGGTAGGTGTACTTCTCGCGATCTTCAGGGCTGAGGTCCTGGCCATGGTCGCGAAGCGCTGCCAGGGCACGTGCCTGCGTCATCGAGAGCACGTTCACAAACGGCAGGCGCATGCGGATGACCGGCCCTAGCACGCGGCGGTTCTCGAGCGGCCAGTCGTTGCCGGTAATGGCGAGCACCCACTTCATGGTGAGCGCCATCTCCGAGAGGACCTTCTGGCTCAGGTCCTTTCGGTCCCCCATCCCCAGATACATCTTTGCGATGCGCGCGTCGGTCTTGGAGAGCGACATCTCGATGTTGTCGATGAACGTCGTGAAGAGCGGCCACTCGGCGTAGGCCTCGCGCAGGCGCGGCAGGTTGTCGAACTTTTCGCAGGCGCTCCCAAGGCCATACCACGCCGCCAGGTTGATCCTTGCCTGGGACCACGAGAAGATCCAGGGAATCGTGCGCAGGTCGTCAAGCGACTTGGCTCCCAGGCCTCGCTTGGCAGGGCGGCTGCCGATGGGCATGAGCCCAATCTCGGTAAGCGGGGTCACCGTGGAGAACCATTCGGCAAAGCCGTCGGTGTGGAGAAGGTCGAGATAGCTCTCGCGGCTTGCGCTGTCGAGAGCGCTTGCCACATCGGCGTACTTCTCGGTGGAGGTGGTATTGACGTACTCGATCGAGGGGGCGGACTGCATGAGCGTGGCGCCAGCCACGGACTCGACATGACGGCGCGCAAGCGTGGGGTCCCCATAGCGGGCGAAGATGACCTCGCCCTGCTCGGTGAGCTTGAAGCAGCAGTTGACCGAACCCTTTGGCTGCGAGAGCACGGCGCGGTTTGCGGGGCCTCCCCCTCGGCCGACGGCGCCTCCGCGACCGTGCATCAGCACGAGGTCGATGTCATTGTCCTCCGCCCACTGGGCAATCTCGGCCTGGGCCTTGTGAAGCACGAGCGTGGCCGAGGTGGGACCGGCGTCCTTGGACGAGTCTGAGTAGCCCAGCATGACCTCAAGGCGACGGTTGGTCTGGTCAAGGCGGCGCTGGACGTCGGGGATGCGAATGATCTTGTCGAGCGTCGAGACGGCGTTCTCAAGGTCCTCGACCTGCTCGAACAGCGGAATCACGTCAAGCGTGGGCACGTCTGCCTCGTGCGCGAAGGCGAGGCGCGCCAGCTCGTAGACGTCGGCAACGTTCTGGGCGCTCTGCGTGAACGAGATGATGTAGCGACGGGCAGCGTTCACGCCGTTTCTCTTCTGGATCCAGCCTATGGCGCGGAAGGTGTCGAGCACCTCGCGGGTCATGGGGTCAAGCTCGCCGCGCTCTCCCCAGCGACCGTGCTCGCGAATGTCAGCGAGCGCGCGGGTGTGCACGAGCGAATGCTGGCGAAACTCCATCTCAACAAGGTGGAACCCGAAGGTCTGGGCCTGCCAGATGAGCTTCTGGACCGGACCATAGGCCGTGCGCACGGCTCCGGCGGCCGCCAGGGAATGCTGCACGATCTTGAGGTCGTTGATGTACTCGTCAGCAGAGTTGTACATGAGGTCTGCCGTGCGGGTGATGGTCGCCTCGAGGCGCTTGGACATCACGATCATGGCCGCGCGGTGGGTCTCTGAGGCCGAGATGCCCGCAGCTTTCGACGTGAGCGCCTCGCTCATCTCCACCTGATGGTTCCACAGGTTCACGAGCTGCTCGGACGGCTTGGTGAACTCGGTGTCCAAGGTGAGGTTGCGGCCCACGAAGTAGGTGCGGTCGGCGAGGGACTGCAGCACATGGACGCGGTACTTCTCGGCAACCTTGCGGCTCACCTTTGCGGTCACGTTGGGGTTGCCGTCGCGGTCGGAGCCGATCCAGCTTCCGGGATGGAAGAACGCCGGGCAGACGGGAGGCACCGTGCCGGCCTTGTCGCCAAGCTCCCAATCGTCGAAGCGGCGGTAGACCTCGGGGACCATGTCGAAGAGCGTGTTGTCAAAGATGTCAATGACGGTGTCGGCCTCCTCGACGGGGGTCGGCTTCTTGTGGGCGATGGGAGACGTGCGCATCATGGCGTCGATTTCCTGCAGCATCCTGCGCTCGTTCTCCTTGAGCGCGGCGCCGCCCAGGCGCGACCGCTCGTCGAGGAGCTCGGAGATGCGGCGGATCTTGCCCTCGATTGCCTTGCGGCGGGCCTCGGTGGGATGCGCCGTGAAGACCGGGCGGAACTCCAGGCGCTTGAGCTGGGCGTTCGCACGACCGCGCCCGCACTCCTCCACCAGCTGGTGATAGGCCACCGTGATGTCGTTGATGGGGTCTTCGGCCTCGCTCACCGGCACGGCCATCTCGCGCTTGCGCAGGGAGTTCACGCGGTAGTTCTCCTCGCAGATGTTGGCAAGGTGGAAGAAGACCGTGAACGCGCGCGTCAGCATGATGGCGCGCTCGATGGGGAGCCCATCGATGATGGCGACTGCCGACTCGAATGCGGCGTCCGCGTCTTTGTCGGCCGCGCGAGCCTCGCCGCCTTCGGCCTGACCGTCAGCGCAGGCGTCGGCGTCGGCATAGGTCACCTGGATTGCATAGCCCAATAGCTCGTCAAAGGTGTGCCGAAGGTCAGGGTCGTACTCCTTCAGCACCTTTCTTACCAAGCGCAAGAACAGCGTCAGGTTCTCGCGAAGCTCGTCGGGAACATTGACCGTGGCTAGCGCGGCGCGCGCCTCAACCTCTTCTTGGTTCAGGCTCGAAGCTGCACCGGGGCCGTTCTGGATGTCCGACACGAATTCCTCCCTTGCCTACCGGTCCCGCCGGTAAGATCGCGTACAGTGCGGCATGTCTCTGCATGCAGCCTAACCATACCGTGGGATATTGAACCGCACAGCATCCCCCAAATAGCGAAACGCAACCGACACGTGAGCTGAAAGATGATGCCAATCGACCGTGACGGGCACGCGGTCTTGCTGCAATGGAACGCCCATGGACCCCACGGCATGCGCCGCCCGGGCGCGATACAATGGCACGAGCCATGAGAGCCAAGGCTCGTCGCGCCAAGGCCATCGACCATGAAGGGCATCATGTTCAACAAAAGCAAGAAACGCAGCTCAGAGGCACCACGAAAGCGCGAGCGTGCAAACGCGCAGGCTCGACGGGGAAAAAGCAGGCGCTCGTCGGGCGTCCTAGAGGGAAATCGCGCCAAGCAGAAG
The DNA here is from genome assembly GCF_050946515.1 of Tractidigestivibacter sp. Classification (GTDB taxonomy): domain Bacteria; phylum Actinomycetota; class Coriobacteriia; order Coriobacteriales; family Atopobiaceae; genus Tractidigestivibacter. The sequence continues at coordinate 21,367 of NZ_JBMNUX010000006.1, read as the reverse complement.
TCCGAGGGGTTTTTCCGCAGAACAGTCAACAACTGGTGGAACCGCCTTTTGACGGCGGTCTTCTCGGGCAAGGTCTCGGAGCAGTCCGAGCAGTACCTCTCGCACCAGACGACGCGCGACTATGTCTGCAACTCCATCGGCCAGGCATGCTGGGGCGGATTCTTCCCCCTGCTTACCATCGTGACGACGCAGCTCGTGGGCGCAGAGAACGCCGGCATCTTCTCGATGGCCATGGTCATTGGCACCGTCCTGCTCTTCTTTGGCAACTACGGCGTCCGCACCTACCAGGTGTCCGACATCGACGAGATGGAGTCATTCTACGACTACCAGGTAAACCGCATCATCACCTGCGTCGCCATGCTCATTGTGGGCTGGCTGTACTGCATGATTCGCGGCTACGACTCGCAGATGACTGCCATCGTCATGTGGGTGCTGGGCTTTCGCTTCTTTGACGCGCTCGGCGACGTCTACGAGGGGCGCCTGCAGCAAAAGGACAAGCTCTATCTGGCGGGTCTTTCCCAGGCCGTGCGCTGCGCGCTGGCATTTGTCGCCTTCACGGTGCTGCTGCTGATCACGCACGACCTGGCCGTGTCCTCGTTTGCCATGACTATCGGAGCGGCGGCGTCGTTTTTCCTGCTCACCCTTCCGCTTGCTCTCATGGAGACGGACAAGTCGCTGCCCTTCTCCGTCCGTGGCGTGAAGGAGATCTTTGTCAATTGCTTCCCGCTCTTTCTGGCGGCGTTTCTCTACAACCTGGTCGACTCCATGCCAAAGTTTGCCATCGAGGGCGTGCTGAGCTACGACAACCAGCTCTACTACAACGCCATGTACTTCCCCGCGCACGCAATCCTAATGGTGGCTGCCATGGTCTACAAGCCGCAGCTCCTGCGCCTGGCGAGCATCTGGGACGACCCGCAGAAGCACAAGCGCTTTGACCTGATCATCCTTGCAATGATTGGCGTCATCGCGATCATTACGCTTTTGATGGGCCTGGTGATGGCGTGGATTGGCATCCCCATCATGAGCTTCCTCTATGGCCTTGACTTCGAGCAGTTCAGACCACTTGTCTACGTGATGGTAGTGAACGGCGGAATGTGCGCCGGCATCGACTTCCTCTACCAGATCATCACCGTCCTGCGCGAGCAGAAGGTTGTCTCGCGCATCTACCTGATCACGTTTGCGTTCTCGATCCCGGTCCTTTACCTGTTGGTGAGCTTCTCCGGCCTGTCCGGCGCGGTCGTCGGCGCCGTGGTCGTGATGGGCATCCTTTTGGTGCTTCTGCTCTCCGAGTACTTCATGATCAGAAAGCGCCTCGAGCGCTACTAGGGGCGCTAAGAGCAACACCGCGCGAGAAGAAGACCGGCCGCATCGGAACCATCCGATGCGGCCGGCTTTTCTTTCTCGGCTTTGGTGGCGGGCGCACGTTGCGCTTGAGGGGCGCCCGGCGTCTCTTACAGGCCCAGCTTCTTCTTCATCTCGGCGAGCTCTGCGTCGACGTCGGCCTCGGTGCCGGAGTTGTACTTGGTCACGAGGTCGTCGGAGTCGTCGCCCTCGTTGAGCTCGGCCTCGGCCATCGCGGAGTCGAACTTCTTGTTGACCTTGTCCTCGTAGCGCTCGAAGTCAGAGATCGACGAGTTGGCCTTGTCGATGCCCGCGGTCATGTCGTTGATGTGCTCCTGGGTCTTGGCGACAGCGGCCTTTGCCTTGATGGCGTCGCTTCTGGCCTCGAGCTCCTCGATGTCGGAGACGAGCTTGTCGTGCATCTGGCGCATCTTCGTGGCGTTGGCATGGGCAACGTCTGCTGCCTGCTGAAGAGATGCCAGGCTCGCGGTGTAGGTCTGCTTCTTCACGAGGATCTTGCGAGCGTCGTCCTCGTGACCAGACTTCAGGGCGTTCTCGGCAGCGGTCTCGCAGTCCTTGATGTTCTGCTGGCACTCGTCCACCTTGCGCTGGGCGGCCTTGTCGTCGGCCATGACGCCCGCGGTCTCCTTCTTGACCTCGGCGAGCTCCTCGCGCAGCTCGCGAAGGTTCTGGTCGATCATCTTCTCGGGGTCCTCGACCTTATCGAGAAGTGCGTTGATGTTTGCGCTCATGATCGAGTTGAACCTGCTCAGAATGCTTGCCATGATGTTGAGCCTCCTTTGCCGCGGACCATGTCCGCCGGCATCGCCTTGCACCCCGCGTTATCGCGCAGCGCAGCCAACCGTTCAGGGCGCGTCGCGCCCGCCGTGCCTATAGGTACTTGCTTACCGTCTCGTCGTCGCGCGCCGAGTTGGACGAGCCCCCTCCGCCGCTTCCGTCTTCCTTGTCGCTCAGATCATCGAGAGGCGTGTTCAGGATGTCCTGCGTCTCTTTTGCACGCTCTGCCTCTGCCTTGCGCTTTGTCTTGATGAGCCAGATAACGAGAAGGACCGCAACGATCACGGCAACCACGATCACCACCGTAAGGATCATCTGTTGGGTGGTAGTCGTGACGGACATGATGGAATCCGCCGTGCCGTCGTAGACCTTCGCGAGCATGTCCTCGGTGCTCAGGTCGCTTGTCCAGTAGCGGTCGATGTAGCCCCAGAAGATGCTGATGGCCTCCGAGTCCATGACCGCCGTGGCGCTCGAGCCGCAGGCATAGGCCATATATCCGACCGACTTCTCGGAATCCGGTATCGACGAGTTCTCGTCCTCGTTGGCGAAGTAGACGAAGAGAAATCCGTTGTCGGTGCCGATGTTCTCGTCGTACCAGTCGATCGCGTACTGCTCCTTCTCCTCGTCTGTCGTGAGCGAGGAGTCATACGACTTGAAGTAGACGTAGGGCTGCACGCCTGTCTTGTCATAGAAGTTCTTGAGGTTGCTCTCCGCCTCGCTCAGATCTGTTACGTAGCCCAGCTCGTCGGTCACGCAGTCGTAGTCAAACGCGGCAACGTCCGTGAGCTTCTCGCGCGAGACAGTGGACGCCGGAATCGACGAAGTGTCTTCGGAGCTCGCCGAGCTGACGCTGTCCTGGGCTCCAAAGATTGGCACGAAGAGGATCGCGAGCAGCACGAGAATGACGATGAAGAGCGCAAAGCTCCGAATGCCTCCGAAGAAGCCCCCTCCCCCGCCTCCGTAGAAGCCGCCCCTGCGAGGACCGCCCATATAGCCGGGACCGCCCACGTAGGTGCGTCGGGGCGGCATGTAGCCAGGTCCGCCCATGCGAGGACCTCCACCCGGGCCGCGGTCGCCGGGACCGCGACCTCCTGGGCCTCGCGAGCCGCCGCCCATGCCAGCGCGGCCGCCTCCCATGCCAGCACGGCCGCCGCCACCAAAGCTGTGGCCGCCGCCCGAGGTGCCGTGGCTATGGCCGCCTCCGCTCGCACCTCCGCCGCTTGAGCCTCCGCCGCCGGCACGTCCCATATGTCACCAGTCCCTTCGAAAGCCTTAGGATTTGAGCTCGTACCCAGCCGGGCCAAGCACATGGAGAAGGGCGATTGCCCTAGGCAAATGCGCGATCAAGGTAGGCAATGATGTCATCGGACTCGTAAAGCGCCTTGCCGTCGATGAAGAGGCAGGGAACCTGGCGCTTTCCGCCGTTCTCAATCAGGTAGTCGTTGTCCTCAGCGCTCTCGGTGATGTTGTGGATGGGCACGCTGATGCCGCGCTCGTCCATAAAGTTTTGAACCTTCCGACAGTATGGGCAACCGGTCATTACGTAGAGCTCAAGCTTATTTTCAGACATGGTAAGCCCCCTTCTTGTGTTATTTGATTGCTACTCTACCCGTAGACGAGCGTCGCGATGGCGCCGCAGAGCCACTTTTTCGCAGGCGGGTTGTCCCACGACAGCGTTTTGCCCCCCAAGAACCGCGCCGCAAGCCACGCAACAGGCGCGGAGCCCCACACAACGAGCTGCTGCCAAGTTGTGCGAGTTCTGCGGCATCAGAAGTCGCTCGACTAGGCAGCACGGGCATCAGAGGTCGTGCAGGTTGGCGGTTGGCGGGACCAGGCATCAGAAGCTGCAGAACCTGGTGCCGGGGTCCCTCTCCGTTGTGTGGGACCGTCCGGCTGCAAAGTGAGGACCTTTGAGACGTCTGCCCTGTTGAGCGGACTCGTTGTGTGGGACCGCGCGCAGAGGTCCCCCGTAGTGTGGGAGTCCGTCTCGTCAACCGAAAGAAATCCCCACACTACGGAGGCTGCGACCTGCGCATACGCCAAGCGGACCCGCACTATGTTCCTTTGCATGCCCAATGGCCCCCACACAATGGGAGAGGATACGAGGATGAGAGGAGGCCGAAGTCGCAAGAGGGCGGCTTCGAAGCTTCGAGCTAACGAGAAGGGCCCTCCGCCCTGGCAGAAAGCCAAAAGCGGAGGGCCCGCACGCAGAGACCTTCGAGCTGAGCCTTACAGCAGCCTCAACGAGACGTCCTTCAGCTGGGCGCCCGTGACCTCGGACGGAGCGCCGCTCATGAGGTCGGAGCCGCTTGAGGTCTTGGGGAACGCCATGACCTCGCGGATGGAGTCAGCGCCCGCAAGCAGCATGCACACGCGGTCAAGGCCGAGCGCAAAGCCGCCCATCGGGGGCGCGCCAAAGCGCAGGGCCTCCATGAGGAAGCCAAACTGCTCCTCCGCACGCTCCTCGGTGAAGCCGAGCTTCTCGAGGATCTTCATCTGCAGGTCGGCATTGTGGATACGCATGCCGCCGCCACCGGCCTCGAAGCCGTCCATGACGAAGTCGTAGGTCCAAGAGCCAACGGAGAGCGGGTCGGAGTCAAGGCGGTCGATGTCAGCCTCGATGGGCTGCGTGAAGGGCTGGTGCTCGGCCGCATAGGCCTTGCGGTCCTCGTCCCAGTGGAAGAGCGGGAAGTTGACCACCCAGAGGAAGTCGTGGCCCTCGCGCTTGACCTCGAGCGCGTCGGCCATGTGGTTGCGCATGCCGCCCAGAATCTCGTCGGCCTGAAGGCGCTCTGCCACGGCGAACATCACGAGGTCGCCTGGTTCGACGTCCATCTCGGAGCGCAGCGCGGCCATCTCTTCGTCCGAGAAGAACTTGACGATAGGGCTCGTGACCGAGCCGTCCTCGCGGAAGGCGATGTAGGCGAGACCCTTGGCGCCAAAGGTGGCGGCCACGTCGGCAAGGCGGTCGATCTTGGCGCGCGGCCACTTGCCTGCGCCCTTGGCGTTGATGGCCTTCACGAAGAGCTTGTCGTCTGCAGCGGCGCTGGCGAAGAGCTTGAACTTGGAGTTGGCGAAGATCGACGTGACGTCGTGGAGCTCCATGCCAAAGCGGGTGTCGGGCTTGTCGGAGCCATAGGTGTCCATGGCGTCCCAGTAGTTGATGCGACGCAGGGGCAGCTCCATCTTGACGCCCATAGCAGAGAAGGCATCCGCCAAGACCTCCTCGAGCTCGCCCATCACGTCGTCCTCGTCGACAAAGCTCATCTCGATGTCCACCTGCGTGAACTCGGGCTGGCGGTCGGCGCGCAGGTCCTCGTCGCGGAAGCACTTGGCAACCTGGTAGTAGCGCTCGACGCCACCGACCATAAGCAGCTGCTTCAAGAGCTGCGGCGACTGGGGCAGCGCGTAGAAGTGGCCCGGCTGCGTGCGGCTGGGCACCAAGAAGTCGCGGGCGCCCTCCGGCGTGGACTTGAAGAGCGACGGCGTCTCGACCTCCATGAAGTCGCGCTTGTGCAGGGCCTCGCGAATGGCGAAGGTGAAGTCAGAGCGCATCTTGAGGTTGGCCATCATCTTGGGACGGCGCAGGTCAAGGTAGCGATAGCGAAGGCGCACGTCCTCGGAGGTGTCGACGCGGTCCTCGATCTGGAAGGGCGGCGTCTTGGAGGTGTTCAGCACCACGATCTCGGAGACGAGAACCTCCACCTCGCCGGTGTCGAGCTTCTCGTTTGCCTGACCCTCGGGGCGCTCGCGCACGGTGCCGGTGACCTTGATCGGCCACTCGGAGCGGATGTTCTCGGCCGTGTGGAAGGCCGTGCCGCCGGAATGCTCGGGGTCGAAGGAGATCTGCGTCACGCCGTCGCGGTCTCGCAGGTCGACAAAGATGAGGCCACCGTGATCGCGGCGGTGCCACACCCAGCCCGTGAGCGTAACCTCCTCGCCGATGTTCTCGGGACGCAGCTCTCCGCAGGTGCGGGTGTGCATGGTGTGTGAGTCCAAGTTTCTGTCCTTTCGTCTCTGCCACCCCGTGCCGTGACGGGCGGCTTCACAGCAGACGGCGACGCTGCGTAGACGGCGTATCGTCGCACGTAGGCGCGATTGTACTACGCACAGGCCTCGTAAGGGACCGCGGCAGAAACCGTTAACCTACCTAACACGAAAGCAATAGCTATTCCGGGCGATGGCGGGAAAGTGGCGCAAGAGAGCGACGCCGCGCAAGCCACGCGCTACAGGTCCACCCAGAGCTCGCACTTCTCGCTGTCATAGGCATCGCCGAGGACTTCCTCGCAGTACGCCTGGATCTGGTCCGGCGTGTAGTCGGGGAACTTGCTCGTCTCGGCGAGCTCGTCGGTGTAGTCAGACAGGAAGTACGTGGTCTCGTTGTCGGGATCGATGTGCGAGACGATCGGCTTCAGCCCGTAGCCGGAGACGCGGCAGGTGCCATCCTCGCTGCGCTCGAGGCGCACCTCGGCAAGGCCGCCCACCATGTTCTCCTCGTTGGCCATGCCGCTGATGAAGTTTCCTACCGACCAGAAGCACACCATCTGGTTGCCGTTGTCGTCTTCAAGCACCTCGACGGGCTGGAGCATGTGAGGATGGTTGCCCAGCACCACGTCCACGCCGCACTCGAGGAAAACCTGCGCCCACTGGGTCTGCTCGTCGTCTGGCTCCGACATGCCCTCGGTGCCCCAGTGCGGGCACACGATCACGATGTCTGCCAGCTGGTTCGCGCGCTCGCAGTCCTGCCGCACGCGGTCCTCGTCCAGCATCGCCACGGCGCCTTCGGTGTCGCTGTAATCACCGAGCCCATAGGTGTAGTTCAAGATGGCGACCTTGAGCCCGTCCTTCTCGTAGACGTAGATGTCGTCAAGCGAGCCGGGGTCGTCGGAAAGCACGTCGATGCAGCCCAAGACCGTGACGTCCGGGTGCTTGGTGCGCCAGAACTCGAGCTCGGAATGAAGCCCCTCGTAGCCCATGTCCAACGTATGGTTCGAAGCGTGCAGGATCACGTTGAAGCCGGCGGCAGCCTCGGCGTCGCCCACCTCTTGCGGCCCGTTGAAGGCGGGATAGCCAGAAAGCCCCAGCTCCGTGCCGCCAAGGACGGTCTCTTGGTCGCACATGGCGATGTCGGCGGCCGAGACCTGGTCCGAGACGTTCGCAAAGAGGTTGGTGAAGTCGTAGGTTCCGTCCTCCTGCTCGCCCGAGGTGTAGACGGAAGGGTGAAGCAGCACGTCCCCCACCATGCAGACGTCGACCTGCGTGGCAGTCGAGGCCGTCGAGGCCGCTGCGCCCGAGCTGTCGCCCGACGTCGTCTGGCTGTCGCCCTCCGAACCCCAAGACAGCGAGAAGAGAGACGGTCCCACAAAAACGTATGCTCCTATGAGAAACGCGACCACCGCCACGATGAGCGCTATCGCGACGAGGATGTTGTGGGTCTTCTCGCGCTTGCGGATCGCCTCGGGGTCAAGGCCGACTCTGCCCGGGGTGCTTGCGGGCAGATAGCCAACGTCGTAGTGGTACATTCCGTTGGGGTCCTGGCGGTGAACGCTCGAGTGGACGCGCTTCGAGTTGAAAATGGCGCGCTTCTCCTGCTCTGTCTGAGGTCGCGCGTGCGGCGTAAGCGGATCTTCCCCCATATGCTTCGCGTCGTCGCCCACCGTTAGGTGCACCCCCCTGTCTCGTGCCCTGGCTGGACCTTAGCGATTGCGTGTTGCTGTCAAGGCCCTTCGACATGCCAGAGGCGTTGAGTGTATGCTCTACGATTGCTCAACACAGTTGTCCTAGTTCCTGTTGATACTTTACTTGAGATATGCGCTGGATGCGGCCGTCACTTGACCGCAGGCGCCGTATTTTGTCTGGAGTGAGCTGCAATGGCATACACAACGGCCATATTCGATCTCGATGGAACGCTTCTGAACACCCTCAACGACCTCTATACGTCTGTCAACCACGCGCTTAAGGTCTACGGCCTTCCCGAGCGCAGCTTGGCAGACGTACGCATGTTCACGGGCAACGGCATTGCTCGCCTCATTCACCTATCGCTTCCCGAGGGCACGTCTCCCGAGCTTGAGGCGCAGGTCTTCGATGAGTTCAAGCGCTACTATGACGCGCACAAGCTTGACACCACGCGCCCCTACACAGGCATGTCTGAGGTGATTGGAGACCTCAGGCATGTGGGCGTCAGCTGTGCCGTCGCCTCGAACAAGGCCGACTTCGCCGTTCAGGGAATCATTGATCGCTACTTCCCGGGCACCTTTGACTACGTGACAGGCGAGCGCGAGGGAGTGCCCAGAAAGCCCAATCGCGCCATGATTGACGCGATTCTAGCGACCCTGGGCAGGAGCCAAGAGGGCCTTGTGTACGTGGGGGACTCTGAGGTGGACATCGAGACCGCCAAGAACTGCGGCTGCGACTGCATCATCTGCTCGTGGGGCTTTCGCGACAGGGACTGGCTTTTGGAACATGGCGCCACGACGATCGTTGACACGCCGGCACAGCTGGAACGCCAGATTCTGGCGTAGGGCACCGGACGCGGCGAGTGGGCGGCGCCAGGCGCAGGGGAGCATAAAAGTTGATTCATAACCCCTTCGTGCCCGAAAAGGGAGCCTGCTCACAGAATTAAGAGAATGCTAGCACGAATGCCGGCAGGTTTTTCTCAGCCAGCTTGATATGCTGCAATTTATTTAAAGAAGCTATCGCTTGCCGAAGATGGGCAGCCGCTTTCAAAACGAACGTCTAAAAACATGCCTCGCGGGCTATAGTCTGTACAAGGCAGGCTTGGCCGGTCGACGAAAGGACATGCCATGGGAAAGAAAGCCGCTGAGGCACTTGATATCAGTTACGACGAGCTGGCGGACTACCTCCACGCCAACCACTCGGTGTACATGAAGGTAGGCTCCAACGTCTACTACCTCACCGATGTGAACTACGAGGCTTGGCGCGCGCAGGATACGTCCCGCCGCAACTCAAAGAACCACTTTGTTGACTGCAGCGAGCTTGTCCCGACGGTCGACGAGTTTTTGATGCTTCCGTTTGTCAACGGCAAGACCATCAAGGACGTCTTTGACGACGCGACCTTCTACGCCTCCAAGAAGGGCGAGAAGGACTAGCCAGCACGTACGCAGGGCTTTCTCTTGAAAACGAGCGGCTTCCCCTTTTGGGAGGTCGCTTTTTGCGTGCGCTTCGGCGCCCCTCCAGCGCGCCGCCCCTCCAGCGCGCCGCCCCTCCAGCGCGCCGCCCCTCCGCTTCGGCGCCCCTCCGCTTCGGCGCCCCTCCAGCGCGCCGCCCCTCCATTGTGCGGGGCACACGATGAGTTGACCTCTCTTGTAGTGTGGGACTCGAAAGCGTTTTCGCAGGTAGCAAGGCTCGTTGTGTGGGTCCGGGTGCCTGGCGAGAAGGATGCTCTTCATTGTGTGGGACCTCATTGCTGCACGGGACAGTATAGTGTGGGACCAGATGGCGTTTCCGCAGTTGGCGCATGCCGAAGTGTGGGGCTATTCGGTCGAGAGCGTCGACAAGTCCCACACAATAGGAACCCCTCTCCCGAGGACCTGCCGAGCCCCCACAACGCGAAGGCTCATCTGGAGAAATGAGCTCAGATCCCACAAGATGAGGCACCTAGATGAGACATCGCCCCGCACAATGGAATCGTCGCCATTCTCGGAATCATCGTATGGGTCTCAACCCGTCCGAAGCTCCCGAGCGGATTCCCAGCCCCGCATTTCGAGCCCCGTCTCTGAGCCCTTCGCCGAGCCTCTCCCATTGTGTGGGCTCGCCCTTAATTGACACGCCACTTTGTGTGGGGCTCAGCGGCGTTTCCGCAGGTCTCTGGTCGCATCGTGTGGGTACGCGCGCCTGGCGAGAAGGGCGACCCCCATTGTGTGGGATCCACTTTTTGGAATGCCCCTCGTTGTGTGGGGATTGGCGGAGTTTCCGCAGTTGGCGCATGCCGAAGTGTGGGGCCTCTCGCACAAGCCCACCGGCGAGTCCCACACAATGGAAGCCCCACCTCTGACGAGCCGACGCGTGCCGCACAACACGAAGGATTATCTGGGGAAACGCAAGCGACCCCCACACGATAGGGAGCCTCAATTGCAAGCGACCCCCACACGATAGGAAGCGCTCCTCTTACGGAGGCTATCGTGTGGGGGTCGGAGAAGTTTTCCCTGTTGCAGCTGGCTATCGTGTGGGGCGTGCCATTCCATACGCCGCGCGTAGCCGGGGACTCGCCACCCGGGGCGCGTTACTCGGTCGGCTTCTTGGGCCGCTGCGCCTCCATGGTCTCCTCGACCTCGACGTCCTTCTCGACGTCCTCGGAGAGGGCGTGGATCAGCACGCGGTAAGAGTTGTCGGTGGCGTTCTTGTGGGGCGAGCGCTGCGAGTAGCGCTTGACCGCCGCCGCAGACTTGTTGATGGCCTGAAGCGTTCCTGCGCCAGCGACGCAGCCGCCCGGGCACGCCATGCCCTCGAGCAGGTAGCCGTTGTACTTGCCCTTGACGGCCGCCTTCATCATCTTGCGGCAGTCCTCAAGGCCCTCCGCGTTGGTGACGGGCACCTCGCGGTCGGGATAGCGACGATGGATGGCATTCACAACGGCGCTCGCCACGCCACCAGCGACGGCAAACCCGCGGCCGTCAGCGGAGGCGACGTCGAAGTCGCTCTTGTTGTCGTCGTGCAGCGCCAGGTAGTCGATGTCCTTTGCCTGCATCATGCCGGCCATCTCCTCGAAGGTCAGCACGAAGTCGACCTCGCTTCGAATCGACTTGCGCATGGCCTCGAGCTTCTTGGCGGCGCAAGGCCCCACGAAGACGATCTTGGCGTTGGGGTGCTGCGTACGAATCATGCGCGCCGTCAGCGTCATCGGCGTAAGCGCCATGGAGATGCACTTGGCATAGTCGGGGAACTCCCGCTTTGCCATGACCGACCAGGCCGGGCAGCACGAGGTGCCCATGAACGGCAGCTTGTCGGGAACCTCGGCAAGGTAGTCCTCGGCCTCCTGGACGGTGCAGAGGTCGGCGCCCAGCGCCACCTCCTCGACGCCAGAGAATCCCAGCTGGCGGAAGGCCTCGCGAAGCTTGCCCACGTTGCCCTTGCCGCCAAACTGGCCGACGAAGGCCGGCGCCACGGCCGCAATGACCTCGTCGCCCGCATTGATGGCCTGAATCACCTGGTAGATCTGGCTCTTGTCGGCGATGGCGCCGAACGGGCAGTTGATCAGGCACTGGCCGCACGAGACGCACTTCTCGTAGTCGATCTCGGCGCGACCATGCTCGTCGGAGCCGATGGCGTGCATGCCACAGGCAGAGGAGCACGGGCGCTGCTTGTGGGCAATGGCATGATAGGGGCAGACCCTGAAGCACTGGCCGCAGTGGACGCACTTGTCCTGGTCGATGTAGGCCTTCTTGTCCACGAAGGTGATGGCGCCCTTGGGGCAAATCTCGCGGCAGGGGTGCGCGAGGCAGCCTTGGCACATGTTGGTCACGCGGTAGACGTTGTCCTCGCACGCGTTGCAGGCGAACTTGATCACGTTGATCAGCGGCGGCTGGTAGTAGGTCTCGGGCTTGGCCGCGGCGGCAAGGCCGTCAGAGAGCTGCTCTGGGCGGTCGACGCCTTGAAGGGGCAGGCCAAGCGTAAGGCGAATGCGCTCGCTGACGATGGCGCGCTCGAGAAAGACGCTCTCGCGGTAGGTGGCAACATCGCCGGGAATGATCTTATAAGGAAGCTCGTCGAGCTTTCGAGCCTGGTCATCTCCGCCTTCATAGGCAATCTTCGCCACCTCGCAGAAGACGCGACGACGAATATCGGTCAGGTTGGTGTACACGCCACGCATTGTGTCAGCCAAGACTGTTCCTCTCCCTTGTGGCAACTGGCGGGATGCCAAAGGCAAGCCGTCCTGTCAAATGACAGTATCGCCTATCCTTGCTGCAACTGCACGTGCCAGCTTTCGAACCGTTTTGGAAATTCCGTACAAATTTTTATGGGCTCGCCGGTCAGGGGGTGCAAGAAGCTCTCCTCATAGGCGTGAAGCATGAGCCCGCGAGAATCACGTGCGCCCCCGTACAGCGTGTCTCCCAAAATTGGGTGCCCGGCAGCTGCCAGGTGGACGCGAATCTGATGCCGCCTTCCCGTTCCCAGCTCAACAAGGAGAAGCGACTTTCCGCTCTTTCGGGCAAGCGTCTTGACGCGCGTGACAGCTGGCTTTCCTTGCCCGGGGCGGCAAACGCGCATGCGCGACGAGTCGTGGCGGTCGCGGCCGATGGGCTCGTCTATCGTCAGCTGGTCTTCCTTGAAAGAGCCCGTGACCTCGGCAAGGTAGCGCTTCTTCATGCCGTGACCAGAGACCAAAGCGTCAAGGGCGGGCTGAAATTCCTCGGTCAGCGAGAAGAGCACGAGCCCCGTCGTAGGTACGTCCAGTCGCTGGACGGCTTGCGGATGCGCGCTTGCCCCTTCAGCTGCCAGAGCTGCGCAAACGGCATCGGTGAGCGTGCTTGCCCCCGTTCCGTCGCCATGCACGAGCTGCCCCGCCGGCTTGTCCGCCGCAAGAAAGATAGGGTCGCGATAGACAATCTTTGCCGGCGCCACGTGCGGCGCGGGCGCGCTTTGGCTGGTTGCTGCAAGCGCGATCACAACGCCGTCGCCAGCAGAAAGCCGCGCTGCCGCCAAAAGGGGCTCGCCGCTAGCAAGCGAAAGCTCGTGCCTTGCAAAGGCGGCGGCAGCGGAATGGCGAGACATGCCCAGCGAAAGGGCAAGCTCTTGAGCGGAGCAAGGCGCTGCCACGGTGCAGCGAACTTCTCGCCCTGAAAGCGTTACGTCTGATGCCAAAGCTGGCATGTCCGGCATCGATTGCCCTCCCCTCTTGGCGCCTTACCTCGTTACAGAACTAATGATATAGCCTGCCGCCGCCAAGCCGGCAATTGGCAGGCTTGCCCTTATGCGCTGACGCGCGAGCCGTCCGAGAATTGCTCGGAAAGCACGTGGTAGAAGGCGGAAATCATGGACCAGGTATGCTCCGACTCCCTCCAAGCGACGGAGAGCGGGTAGCTCATTTGCGGTCCCAGCCTGATCACGCGCATGCCGGACGCCTCCGGGTCGGCAAAGCTTGTCGCGACAAGCTCCGAAGGCACAAAGCAAGCGCCGACGCCGCGAAGCGCCAGCGCCATGAGTGTCTCGGAGTTCGTCGACATCACGCGCACGTTTGGCTTGATGCCAGCGCGAGCGAGGGCGCGCCTTGAGAACTCGCCAGAGACGTCCTTCTCGCCCATCATCAAGAAGGGGCAGTCAGCAAGCGGAAAGAGGTCGCAATCGCCTTCCACTTGCAAGACAACTGCCTCTGCTTGGTCGCCATACAGCCGGTCGAGAAGGGCTTGCGAAACAAGCAGGACCACTTGCTCCCGGAAGAGCTCATGCACAACAAGACCAGGCGTTTCTCGGTCAACTGTAGCCACGATCATGTCCAAGCGGCCTTCTCCCAGCACCTCGGAAAGCTCGTCGTTCTCGCCCTCAAAAAGAGAGATCGAGATTCCCGGATGCGCCCGCTGAAACATGGCGATGGCGCGGGGCATGATGATGTGGCCGCGCGTGGCCGTGACGCCAACGCGAAGCCGGCCGGACTCGTTTTTGGCAATGTCGCGCAGCTCTTGGCCCATGGCTCGCCGGTCCGCCGCAATCTTTATTGCATAAGAAAGGAACTGCTCGCCGGCATAGGTCAGCCGCAAAGGGACGCTTCGCTCCAGAAGCCTTACGCCTAGCTCGCGCTCGGCCGAGGCGATGTTTGCCGAGACGGTCTGCTGGCTCACGTGCAAGCGCTCGGCCGCCTTCGTGAAGCTTCGCTCGTCTGCGACGGCAATGAAGTAATCGATGGTCTGGAAGTTCACAGAGGCTCCTCAAACGCTTGGCTAGAAGGGTCAAAGAGAGCGGCGCTGCGGGCTTGCACCGCCTTGTACCTCCCTCTTTATATCACAGCTAGATTTTGTAATTGCAACTAATAAATACAGTTGGACTTTGATTCAAACAGCTTTTAGCCTAGCTGTCGAAAGGCGAGGCCGGGCTCGCTGAGAATCGAACGAAGGAGCGGGAAGGCACATGGAAGGAATGGCAACGCTTGGGGCTTTTGCCTTGATGCTTGTTGCGGGAACGGCACTTGGGGCGCCGCTTCCGGCAATCCTTCTGGCTGGGCTTGCGCTCTTTGTTGCGCATGGCTTGAGGCAAGGCATCTCCGCCGAAGAGCTTGCCCGCGCCGCCTGGAGCACCTTGAGGCCGATCGGGTCCATGCTCTTTCTCTTTGCCGTGGTTGGCGCCTTGACCGCAGCTTGGAGAGCGTCCGGCACCATCCCGGCAATCGTCAGCTGGAGCTCGCAGCTCATTGCCCCCGGCACCGAGGTCATAGCCGCCTTCCTCATGTGCTGCCTCATGTCGATGCTCATGGGCACCGCCTTTGGAACGGCAGCAACCATGGGCGTCATCTGCATGACCATCGCCCATGCTTCCGGCGCAAATGAGCTGCTGGTAGGAGGCGCAATTCTCTCTGGCTGCTACTTTGGCGACCGCTGCTCGCCCATGTCCACAAGCGCCAGTCTGGTAAGCGAGCTCACCAAGACCAGCCTCTTTGAGAACGTCCGCCGCATGCTGAAGACAGGAGCCATCCCCTTCTTGCTTGCTTGCGCCGCTTACCTTGGCCTTGGCATCGCGCTAAGCGGGCATGGCTCCGTCCCTAACATCTCAGGTATGCTTGGTCACGCCTTCTCGCTTACTGCCGTGGCTGCGCTTCCTGCCGTGATTGTCATTGTTCTTTCGCTTGCCAAGGTGAGCGTCGTTCGGACCATGCTTGTCAGCCTTGCTTGCTCTTGCGTCATTTGCGTTGGAGTCCAAGGCGTTGACCCGGCGCAGCTTCCGCAGATCCTTCTTATGGGCTACCAAGCGGCAGACCCGCAGATTGCCGGCATGGTGAATGGCGGAGGCGTCATCTCGATGGTCAACGTGATGCTGGTAGTGGCCATTTCCTCTTGCTACGCAGGCGTCTTCGAGCGCACCGGACTTCTCGACCGAGCCGTCGACGTCGTGAACGAGCTTTCCCAGCGCTCCACTCCCTTTGTCGGCGTTCTTGCGACAAGTGCCATCTCTTGCATGGTCGCTTGCAACCAGACGCTTGCCATCATGCTGACAAAGACGCTTTGCGAGAAGACCGAGAAGACCGGGTCGGCCCTTGCCCTCGACCTTGAGAACAGCGTCGTCATCATGTCCCCGCTGGTCCCTTGGTCCGTCTCGAACGTTGCCGTCCTTGCCTCCGTCGGAGCGCCTAGCATAAGCCTTGTAGCTGCGGCTTTCTGCTATCTCCTGCCGCTTTGGACGCTGGGTCTTTCCATGTGGGTCCACCGCAGCCCCAACTTCTCAAAGACTCCGCAAGCCCGTCTTCTAGGGCTGACGCCGGCTGACAACGCAAGAAGCTACAACCCGGCAGCGACCACGCAGCTGGCAAAGGCGGCGTAGGCGAAAGCGCGCAGCGCCTGCAAGGAACCTTCACAAGTCCCGAGACCTTACGGCTTCAAAGCGACCGCCTCTCTAAAAGCCGTTCAATCTCGGCCACATTTAAGGTCCGTTGACCAAAACTGATGAGAACCTCAACGTGCGATGGCGCACGAACGCATCACCAAACCGGAGGATCTCATGACTGAACCCAGCTCAAACGCACCAAAGGCACCAGGCCCAAAAGACAGCTCCCAAGAGAAGACAAGCGCGGCGACAAAGCCGCTTCCCGTTACGGCAGGCTCTTCTCGCGAAAAAGGCAAGAACGAGAAGCCCGCAGACGAGCTTGACCATCAGCTTTCCGAGCAAGAGATCGAGGACCGCATTGCTGCCGAGAGCTTGGAGCGAAATCGCAAGAAGCGCCGCAAGAGGCGCATTGTAGGCATTTGCGTCGCAGCCGCCGTCGTGCTGCTTGCCCTTATCTTTGTCATCTTCCCTTCCATGACGCAACCGTCTGACGGCGGCGACTACACGCAGCAGACCGTCTCTGTCATGCGCGAAGACTTCAAGAATGCCGTCACCGCTTCCGGAAACGTGCAGCCCGTCTCGTCCGTTGTCGTAACGCCCGAGGTAGATGGCATCATCTCGGAGGTCAACGTTGCGGAGGGCTCCGTCGTCACCGAAGGCGACGTCCTTCTTACCATCAAGAACGACTCGCTGGACAAGAGCGTGCGCGAGGCAAAGACGGCGCTGGACAGCGCCAACAAGGACGTAAGCCAAGCTTGGGACTCCTATAACGCAACTGTCACCGCGTACAACGCTGGCGAGGTCGACTACAACGCGACGGTTGACGCCGCAAACGCCGTCGACTCTGCCAACGCGACGCTTCAAAGCGCACAAGAAAGCTACGACGAAGCCGTCGCCACCGCTGACAAGAGGACCGTTCGCGCCCCCGCCTCGGGAAGCGTCATCGTGATGAACGCCGTGAGCGGCGCTTCCACCACGTCCACCAGCACAAGCGGCCAGCCGCTCATCCAGATTGCCGATGTCTCGCAAATGACCGTAAAGGTGCAGGTAAACGAAGTCGACATCCCCAAGATTGCCGTTGGGCAGAAGGCCACCGTGACCTTCTCGGCACTTCCTGACGTCACCTCCGAGGCAGAAGTCACGCGCATCGCGACGGTTTCTTCAGGAAGCGGGTCGGGTGACTCAATGTCTTACGGAGGGTCCGGCTCTTCCGTGACGTACGACGTTGAACTTTTGATACCGCAGCCGCCCGAGGGACTTAAGCCTGGCATGACTGCCAACGTCGAGATTGCGCTTCAAGACGTCCCCAATGCGCTGACGATTCCCAGCTCTTGCATTGCCACTGATGCCGACGGCGCAACGTATGTCATGCGCGCCGTCTACGACGAGCAAGGCGTCAGCTTTGAGAGGGTCGACGTCACCGTTGTTGCATCCGACAACTCCACCAGCGCCGTGGAAGGCGAGCTTCAAGAAGGCGACGAGGTTGCCCTCTCGCCTGACGAGGCAGGCGGCGGCGACGTCGTCGCATACGAGACCAGCAGCACAGACGATGCGGCAAGCACAACGGCGGAGGGCTAGCCATGTCTGCCGTCATCGACGCCAAAGGAATTTGGCGCATATATGAAACTGGGTCCGTGCGGACGCCGGTCCTGAAAGGCGTCTCACTTTGCATCCAGCGCGGTGAGTTCGTTGCCGTCATGGGCCCTTCTGGCTCGGGCAAGTCGACGCTCATGAACATCTTGGGCTGCTTGGACAAGCCGACTGCCGGAACGTATCTATTGGAGGGGCTTGACGTCTCGACGCTTTCGGACGACGACCTCGCCCTTATCCGAGCCACCCGCATCGGCTTCGTCTTCCAGTCGTTCAACTTGCTTCCCCGAGCGACGGTCTTGAGAAACGTGATGCTGCCGCTTCTGTATACCGACGTTCCCGTGCGCGAGCGAGAGCCGCGCGCTTGGCGAGCGCTTCTCTCCGCCGGGCTGGACGAGAGCCTTTTCTCGCACCGCTCGAACGAGCTTTCCGGCGGCCAAATGCAGCGCGTTGCCATTGCTCGCGCCTTGGTGAACGACCCTGCCATCATCTTTGCGGACGAGCCGACCGGAAACCTTGACAGCGCCACGGGCGAGATGGTCATGAAGACGTTCAGGCATCTTCAGCAAGCAGGAAAGACCATCGTGCTCATCACGCATGACCCCGAGGTTGCCGCTTGGGCAGACCGAACGGTGCACATTCGTGACGGCCATCTTCTGACCGACGAGCAAGAGCGCGCCCTTGAGGCGGCTAGCGTGGCAAAGGCCGAGGAGGCGATCTCATGAGGGCACGCGACCTTCTCGCTGAAACGGGGACGGCAATCTCTGCCAACAGGGGCAGGAGCTTTCTCACCATCTTGGGAATCGTCATAGGCATTGCCGCCGTCATCTCGCTGACTTCCGTCATCGACGGCGTCCAAGCGCTTCTCGTTGACCAGCTTGGCCTTAACCGCTCAAGGCTTGTGAACATCTATGTCACGAAGCCAGACGGAACCCAGCTTACCGAAAGCGACGTGGACCGCATGTCGCGCGACCTTTCCAGCGACTACGAGCTCATAACGTATTACAGCTACTACTTTCCGACCGTCGAGGGCGGAAACAGCAACGCCTCGGTCGTGGGGTGCAAGCCCGAATACTTCCAGGTCATGGGCTTAAGCGCGCAGACAGGCACGCTTTTTGACAATGGGGACGAGGCGAGAAGCTCTTGCGTTGCGGTGCTCGACCAAAATGCCGTCAGGGAGTTCTTTGGCTCTGACGACGCAAACGTCTTGGGCAAGTCAATCAAGATCGGAAACGACAGCTACACGATTTTGGGAACCATGGAGTCCTCAAGCGCCTTTGGCGGCACCTCAACCATTTGGATTCCTTACTCCACGGCAAAGGCCCGCGTCGGAGGAGACTCTGGATTGAGCGTTGTCGGCTTTGCACGCGAGGGCTCCGACATGTACCAAGTTGCCGACAGCACGGAAAGCTACCTCAGAAGCGTCTATGCCATCACGACGACCCAAGATGACATGGAAAGCGAATCGTATGACGGAAGCGGCGGATACGTGGACGTCTACACGATGCAATCGCTGATTGACCAGTTCTCCTCGACGATGGCCGTGTTCCGCATGATGGCCGTTGCCGTTGCCGGCGTCTCGCTTCTTGTTGGCGGCATCGGAATCATGAACATGATGCTGACCAACGTGACGGAGCGCATCCGCGAGATTGGCTTGCGCAAGGCCTTAGGGGCGAGAAGTTCAGACATCGTGGCGCAATTCCTTCTTGAGGCCGTGGTGCTTTGCTTGATTGGCGGCGTCTTTGGAATGGCGCTGGGATACGTGGCGGGATGGGTCATCACGCTTGTTGCCGGACCCATGATTGGCGTGGAAGGGCTTGTGCCGGTTCTGAGCTTGAGGTCCGCGCTTCTGGCCTGCGCCATCTGCCTTGCCATCGCGATGATCTTTGGCTGGTATCCCGCAAGGCGAGCGGCAAAGCTTGACCCGGTGGAGTCGCTTAGGTACCAGTAAGGGACGGCGGCGGCGCAGCGGGCCGAAGCGGCGCGGCACAAAGCGAGTTCAAACAAAGGGGAGGTCGCACTGGGCTGTGCGGCCTCCCCTCTTCTTTCGTCTGCGCGAGCGCGCTTACTTCCGGCTCTTTGCCATGAGCTCCGGCATCTGGGCGAGAAGTTCGTCCAACGTGACGCTGGTCTGCTCGTGCGTGGACATGTCACGCAGCGTGACGGTGCCCGAGGCGACCTCGTCGGCGCCAATCACGACGCAATACGGAGCGTGCAGCTTGTCGGCCTGCTTGAACTGGCTCTTGAGCGAGCGGCCCTGGTAGTCGGACTCGGTGCGGATGCCGGCGTTTCGAAGCGCAAGCGTGGCCTGGAAGACAGCGTCGCGCTGCTCGGGGGACGCCGCGGCAACATAGACGCAGCTAGGCTCGGCCGTCTCAAGCGAGCCGCCTTGCGCGGCAAGGGCAAGGGCAATGCGCTCGAAGCCGACGGCAAAGCCGATGCCGGGCGTGGGCTTTCCGCCCTCGAGCTCCATAAGGCCGTCGTAGCGACCGCCGCCGCCGATGGCGCCGACGCCGCCGTCCAGAGCCTCAACCTCGAAGACGGTGCGGGTGTAGTAGTCAAGGCCGCGGACCAAGGTGGGGTCCTCGACGTAGGCAACGCCGGCCTCGTCCAGGTAGCGCTTAACGGCGGCGTAGTGCTCGGCGCACTCGTCGCAAAGGTTGTCGGTCACAAGAGGAGCGTCCTTCATGACCTCGCGGCAATGATCATTTTTGCAATCAAAGCTACGAAGCGGGTTGATCTCCGCGCGCTCAAGGCAGTCCTCGCACATCTCGTCCTTGTGGTCGTAGATGAACTGGCGGACCTTCTCGCGATAGGCGGGACGGCAATTGGCGTCGCCCATCGAGTTGATGGAAAGGCGCAGCTTGGAGGGGTCAAAGCCGAGGCGCTTGTAGAACTCCATCAGCATGATGATGCACTCGGCGTCGGCCGCGGGGTCGGGAGCGCCAAGCCACTCGACGCCCACCTGGTGGAACTGGCGAAGGCGACCCTTCTGCGGACGCTCGCCACGGAACATCGCCTCGGCGTACCAAAGCTTTGCGGGAGCCGCGCCTTGTGGCACGAAGTTGTTCTCCACGGCGGCGCGGACGACGCCTGCCGTTCCCTCGGGACGCATGGCCATGCGCTGCTTGGGCTTCAAGTGGCTCTCGGAGCCGGACTCGAAGAGGCCGTCGAGAAGTGCGCCGGAGAAGACGCGGAACATCTCCTTGCGAACGACGTCGGTGGACTCGCCGATGCCGTGGACGAAGGTGTCTACCTGCTCGATTGCGGGGGTCTCAATCATGTCGAAGCCGTAAGCGCCAAAAAGGTCGCGAGCGACGTCTTGCATGTGCTGCCAAGCACGCATGTAACCTCCGTAGAGGTCCTCCGTGCCCTGAATCTTCTGTGCCATGGGTAAATTTCCCCTCTCGTGCGTTCATGTGCATTCGGTATTCTCGCACAAGTCGGCCGCCCGAGGATGGCCGTGCCAGGTTCTGCGACTTTTGCGTACGCAAAACTCGCGCAAGTTGACAGCCCCGACCGGCGCTCAGGGCGACTGATCCCATCGTGTGGGGCTCTCTCTGAGCGACGGCGACTATTGTGTGGGAGTCGGCGGCGTTTCCGCAGGTAGTCCTTCTCGTTGTGTGGGGCTTCTCGGGCTGAAGCGGACCCGCGACCCATTGTGTGGGACCGGCGAGAAGGGCGGGCGCCCGTCGTGTGGGGCTCAAAGACGTTTGCCCAGTTGGCCGCCACTATTGTGTGGGAATTGGGCGGCCCGTCCCATCGCGTGTCCCACACAACACGGGCGCCGACCGCCCCGCCCCGGAAACCCCCACACGACAGCAACGACGACCTGCGCAAACGCCGAGAAGCCCCACACGATGGCGCGCTCCATCCTGCGCGAAGTCCCACACAATGGCTTCCTGCCAAGTTATGCGAGTTTTGCAGCCGCAAAAGTCGCGCAAGTTGGCAATAGTGCTGCAGAACTCGCGCAAGGTGGCAGGAAGGTGCCGCAAATGTCGCGCAAGTTGGCACGGCGTCAAGTTAAGCGACTTCTGCGGCATCAGAACTCGCATAAGGTGGCAGCTCGAGAAGGGCGTGGCAAGTTGTGGGGGGGTTGGGGGGGCGCCACACAACCACCAAGCGCAAAAAGCTGGACCACAACAAAACA